>NZ_KB893221.1 GCF_000374025.1 Spirosoma panaciterrae DSM 21099
TCATCGCCTTGGTGAGCCGTTACCCCGCCAACTAGCTAATCAGACGCAAGCCCCTCTCAAACCCATAAATGTTTACCCAAAAAACCAGGTGACTCCTTGGGACCGTGCGGGTTTACCCCAGCTTTCGCCGGGCTATCCCCCAGTTTGAGGCAGGTTGCTTACGCGTTACGCACCCGTTTGCCACTGACCTTGCGGCCCGTTCGACTTGCATGTATTAGGCCTGCCGCTAGCGTTCATCCTGAGCCAGGATCAAACTCTCCATCGTAAATAATTGTGTGAAAGACCAGCTTCCACGATGTTGTTCAACCGGGACGCGAACGTCCCCAGGTTGAGTCCTTGTTGTGCTGTCAGTTTGTCAAAGAACTTGGCGCCAGACCCGTTGGTCGAAGCGTGGTGAGAAGTTGTTTTGTGTGCTTCTCGATGTTTGGGAGTGCAAAGGTACGAGACTTTTTGCGGTTTGTCAAGTGAAATCTGAAAATATTTTTTTGACTTGATTTTCAGGAGTTTGCACTTAACTCACTGACTGCCAGGTGTTTGCTTGGTTAATCAGCGCCATTTCTTTCGATTTGGGACTGCAAAGGTAGGGAGCTTTTTCACCCTTGTCAAGCCCCCATTCTAAAATAATTGGGGCGCTCACCACCTGACAGTAGCTAAGTGATTGACATTTGGGGAGTTACTCGATAAATATTTTTTTACTTTTTTTTCAAACAACTGCAATTACCTTCTTCTCCCTGTAAAGAAAGCCCTTTTAACCGGCCACATCACTCAATAAAACAGGTCCAATGAGTTATATTGCATCTTTCTTTTGTCGCAAATTAAGTTGCGTCAACTTATACAATGAAAATAGTTCATACCGCTGACTGGCATCTGGGAAAACGACTTCAGGATTTCCAGCGACTTCAGGAACAACGCGATGTTTTGGCGGAAATCACACAAATAGCCGATCGAGAACAAGCCGATCTGGTTTTGGTGGCTGGTGATTTGTTCGACACGTTCAATCCAGATCCCAAAGCAGAAGACTTATTATATAGTACACTCAAAGAGTTGACGGCTCATGGGCGCAGGCCAGTTGTAGCTATTGCGGGTAATCATGATAATCCTGACCGGATTGAAGCGCAGGACCACTTTGGCCGGGAATGTGGAATTTTGTTTGCAGGTTTCCCCAAAACGATAATTCGTCCACATGAATTGAGTTGTGACGCCAAACTGCTTCAGTCTGCACCCGGATTTATCGAATTGAAACTTTCTCAATTTGATGCGCCTATACGAATCATTCTGACACCTTACGCCAATGAAACCCGAATGCAGTCGTATTTCGGCATGACCAACCAGGAGGATGCCTTCCGACAGCATTTGGGCGATCATTGGGCAACGTTGGCCGACGCCTATATGGACGATAAGGGTGTCAATCTGCTCATGGCACATTTATTTATGATGAAGCGGGGCGGTCAACAACCTGAAGAATCGGATGATGAGCGTAGCATTTTGCAGGTGGGAGGAGCTTCGCTGACCTATACCGATATGATTCCTCCTCAGGTGCAGTATGCTGCTCTAGGTCATTTACACCGCTATCAGGAATTGGGAGGAGGGCCCTGTCCGGTGGTGTATAGCAGCAGCCCACTGGCGTACAGCTTTGCCGAAGCGGATCAACAGAAATATATAATGCTCGTAGAGGTAGAGCCTGGCAAACCAGCTACTGTAACGCCGATTGCTTTACAAACTGGTAAGCGATTACTGCGTCCACGGTTTAAGCGGGTCGAGGAAGCGGTGGACTGGTTGAATCAGAATCCGAACTGCTATGCTGAAATCACGCTGCAAACTTCCACGTATCTGACTAGTGCCGAGCGTCGTCAGCTTCAACAGGCGCACAGCTCCCTTGTGACGATTATTCCTGATGTCCGGGATGTTGACGAACCGGAACAGGTGACAACCCCTGCCATTGATCTTTCGCAAAGCATTGAATCGCTTTTTGCGGGTTATTTTAAAAGCCGAAACAAAGGGCAGGAACCTAATGACCGCCTGCAACAATTGTTTCGGGAGATTTTAGCTACCGAACCTGAATGATTCCTATAAAACTGTCGATCCAGGGCCTTTATTCGTATCAGGACGTACAGACCATTGATTTTCAACGACTGACCAGTTCCAATGTCTTTGGCATATTTGGCCGGGTGGGTAGCGGCAAAACATCGCTCCTGGAGGCCATCAGCTTTGCTCTATACGGCGAAACCGAACGGCTGAATAGCCGCGACAATCGCCAGTATAATATGATGAACCTGAAGTCGAATCACTTGCTGATCGACTTTGAGTTTCAGGCTGGTCCGGAGCAGCAATTGTATAAGTTTGTTTACGAAGCAAAGCGACATCCGAAAAAACACCACGAGATTAACCCTGGCGAACGACGTCTGTTTATCCGCCAGGATAACGACTGGCAACCGCTGGGCCATGAAAAGGAAGACGTTTCAAATCTGACCAAACAGATTCTGGGTCTCGATTACGACAATTTCAAACGTACAATCATTATCCCGCAGAACCAGTTTCGGGAATTCCTGGAGCTTAGCCCGGTTGAGCGAACGAAAATGATGAACCAGTTATTCAAACTGGATCAGTACGATCTGTCGGGGCGGGTCAGCAAGCTTAATAAAGCCAACGACGATCAGCTCGCCGAATTACGCGGGTTGCTGGCTCCGCTGGAAAGCGTTACCCCTGAAGCAATTACCTTGGCGGAAAATAATATTGCTTCGACATTTGACGCCCTTCGCACCAAAGAAACCGAAATCGACCAGTCAGAATTCGTCGAACGAAAGCTGGTGCTGGCCCAGACCCAGACCCAGACACTGGCGAATCTTCAACGCGAACTGGGGGTTTTACAAACTCAGGAGCCTACCTATCAACGCCTTCGGCAAACCATAGCCCTATATGAAACCTGCCGACTGATGTTCCAGAGCGATCTGGTTACTCTGCGGAAATTACAAGACAAACAAGTGGGGCTGCTACAGGCCGAAAAGAAAACGTCGGAGCAACTCACGGACTTGATCGGCCAGTTGGTGGGCTTCCAGTCGGTATACGAAGCCACAAAAAAAGCCTATGAAGGCCGTGGTCAGCTACAAAAGCAGATTGACGAACTCGACACCGTTCAAACCATACGGACCGTCCAGGAATCGGTTGCGCTGCAAAATCGAAACCGCCAGCACATTGCCAGCCGGATCGAAGCGATTCAGCAAACGATTGACCAGCACAAAACCAATCGAAAAAAGCATCAGGCGCTCACCGAAGGATTATTTGGCCAGACATCGGAACTGGAACGGCTTTACCAGATCGAAAAATGGTTTGCTATTTATAAGCCTCTAAAACAACAGGCCGATGAACTGGAAAAGCAATATACGGACTACGAAGCCACGATCCAGGAGATCAAGCAACGCAAAGATTCGTCGCTACTAGGGTTTCCTAAAGAATGGGCGCAGTTTACTCTCAAAACCTTACCCTTACGGATCGACTCTGAACTGATTATGTTAAAATCGACCCGCAAAGCCCATGAGAAGGCTTATCAGCAGGCCATCGTTCAACAAGAGATAAGCCAGTTTACCGAGTCGTTGGTCGATGGAACTCCCTGCCCACTTTGTGGCTCCGAACACCACCCGATTCGGCATCAGAACCGGACGAAACCCGATTCGGAAGCAATCCGGCAACTCGTGCGGGAACGTGAAAAAGCGCTCAGTACAATTAGTCAGCAGATTGACGATACAACCGCCTTACGGCTGACGATCGAAGGCTTAGAGAAAGAACTGCGTAGTGCTCTGGACAACAGCAAACGATTGATTCAGGAACGGACAACGGTAGTGCAGCGATTGACAGAGCACGATGATCTCTTTATCTGGTCTGATTTCGATAAACACCAGGAAGCTGACCTAACCGATGCCATTCGTCTGCAAAGTGACCAGCAACGACAATTACAGGAAGCGCAAAAAGCTATTCAGGACTTGAACCGGCAAATCGAAACTCTCGACGCAGCCAAATGGGAAGAGGAGAAAAATCTGAGTGCGTTCGATAAAGAAATTGCGGGCCTGAGCGGTCAGTTGAAAACGGCCGTCCAATCGTTGGAGAATTTTCGTCTGGCCGAAGTAGAGCAGTGGGATCTGAGCCAGATTACCGACCTGCGCGATTCACTGGTAAATGCTTACGAACAAACGAAGCGCAATTTTGAACTAGCCGACCGACAAAAGGCCGACGCCGAAAAACGGCAGGCTACCTTAACCGAGCAACAGCAGCAGCTCAACCATCAACTGACAGAATTAGCGACTGATATTCAGGGCGTGGAATCTATTCTGTCTCAAAACCTGGCCAGTCAGAATCTCACCCGCGACATCGTTGAACAAGTGTTACAAAGCAGCGTCGACATTGATCAGGAACGGAGTCGGATTCAAGAATACGACAAAAAATGTGCGGGATTACGAAAACAGATTACCGATCTGGAGGCCGCTCTGGCGGAGTCGCCTTTCGATTCTGCTGCCTTGCAAACGGTTCAGACTCAGCTACAGGCCCTCCGCAAACAGAAAGACAATCTGAACAAGGAAATTGGGCAGCTTACCAATATTCTGACCACCCTGAAACGCCAGTGGACTGAAAAACAGGCGTATCAGAAACGCTATGATCTGCTCGATCTTCGCAAGCAGGATTTAAAGAAGATGGACGAGATGTTTCGGGCGCAGGGATTTGTCAACTACGTTTCGTCGGTATATCTGAAAAATCTTTGTGAATCGGCCAATGATCGGTTTTTCAAACTAACCAACAATCAACTTAAACTGGAACTGGATGAAAAAAACAATTTCCAGGTACGTGATTACCTCAACGGGGGTGAAGTGCGAAGTGTAAAGACCCTCTCGGGTGGCCAAACGTTTCAGGCGGCTCTATCGCTCGCGCTGGCCCTGTCAGACAATATTCAGCACCTGACCAAAGCCAAACAAAACCTGTTCTTCCTGGACGAAGGCTTTGGCACGCTCGATAAAGATTCGCTGCAAACGGTCTTCAAAACGCTGAAATCGCTACGGGCCGAAAACCGGATTGTGGGCATTATCTCACACGTGGAAGAATTACAGCAGGAAGTAGATATGTACATCCGGGCCGAAGCCTCGGAAAATGGCAGCCGGATCATTCGGAGTTGGGAGGAGTAATGTTAAAATCACCCCGCTCCTAATTTCAGGAGCGGGGTGAAGTCACAGAACCTACTTCAATCCCCAATGCTCGACAATCCGTTTGTCTTCCAGGCGAAAAACATCATAGAATACAGTTGGTTTCTGCTGCCAGGTTCCAGACGACTGAACGACGACAAAATCTCCTTCGGCAATGATCCGAAGTACGCTGTCAACCCGCTGCTGATCCGGTTGCTTCTGCAAGTAGGTTAGTAACCCCGAACGACCATTGGCGATTTCGGGCCGATGCTGGATTAAGGTATCAGCAACGAACTCGGGTAGCTTATCCACCTGCCGATGCATAAACACGGATTCCATAAAATCGGCCACTTTGGCTTTGTTAAGGCCCGTTTGCTCCGACGTTTCGGCAGGCAACGATCCATCCATCAACGCATGGCCATTCAGCGAGTTTTCGGGCTGGTCGGCTATAGCGTCCCAATGTTCTACAATTTGTCCGTTGCGAAACCGAAAAAGATCGATAACGGCTTTCTGTTTTCCGGCCCAGCCAAAACTCATGTTCGTAACCACATAATCACCTTCAGCAATCAGGCGCATAAAAGGGGCCGACGTAGTAGGTGGTTTAGGCATCTGTTTCATATAGGCAAGCGCTTCCAGCAAACCCGCCTTCCCTGGTTTTACGGCTGTACTATGCTGGATATAGTCGTCGGCAATGAGTTGTTCGGCAAACGCCAGATCGCCCTCGCCTACTGCCCGACGGTAGAAATCGCGGATTATGGATTTATGGATGGTTTCTTTTTCCATGAGATTTTTGTTTGAAATTGATTGTTGGGCGGTCGTGCAGGAAAACGACAGCCGTAAGGCGAATGCCAGATACAGCATCCCCGTGATGAAATGGCCTGATTTCATCTGCTAGAATAAATTAATATATAAGAGAATACCGATACTTCGTCGTTAAGACAGACGAAGTCGCTGGCTACACGCTGGTGTAGCTTATGCCGATGCAACCTGCCAGCCTGTAGCAGTCGTTGTCGGCGCGAATCGGTAATAGATAAGGTAGTGTTTCAGTGGGGCAAAGTTAATAAATCTTGAACACGCGCCAGAATCGATGTGGTCTATTTACTTTTACTCTACGAATCCTTCAAAACGCTCTGATGAAAACCTTCATTACGCTCATCGTCTTCAGCAGTTTGTTGCTGATCGGTTGTCATTCCTCCAAACCCAGCACAACAACTGTTAACCAATCGAAGTCTGCGCCACCCGTTGACCCATCCAGCCCGGTTACAACCATTGCTTTTGGCTCTTGCAGCGATCAAAAACGGCCTAAACCACTCTGGGACGATATTGTTGCCCAGAAACCCGACCTCTGGATCTGGCTAGGCGATAACATCTATGGCGATTCGGAAAATATGGATACGCTCCGGGCCAAATACGCAATCCAGAAAGCGAATCCGGGCTATCAGCAGTTGCGGCAGTCCTCAACCATCATTGGGGTGTGGGACGACCATGATTATGGGGTAAACGATGGCGGCAAGGAATACCCCATGCGGAAACAAAGCCAGCAGGTGATGCTCGACTTTCTGGATGTTCCGACCGATAGTCCGTTACGCACGCAGGAAGGAGCCTACTCATCACACGTATACGGGCCGAAAGGGCAACGGGTTAAAGTAATTCTGCTGGACGCCCGGTATTTCCGTGACCCACTCAAGAAAGAGAATAAGAAAAATGTACCCGACCCAACGGGCGACATGCTTGGCGAAACCCAGTGGCAATGGCTCGAAAAAGAGCTAACCAACTCCGATGCCGATGTGCATATTATTGGCAGTGGGGTTCAGGTATTGCCCGAAGAGCACGTCTATGAAAAGTGGGCCAATTTTCCGACTGCCCGCAAACGACTGCTCGATTTACTGAGCAAAACCAAACCAAAAGGAGCCTTTTTCATCAGTGGCGACCGTCACATGGCCGAAGTATCGAAAATAAGCGTGCCGGGTCTGCCATACGACGTGTATGATATAACCAGCAGCGGCCTGACACACGTTTCGGCCCCACACGAGGAACCTAACCGCCATCGTGTCGGAAAGATGGTTACGGAACTGAACTATGGTCTGATCACTGTCAATTGGGGCTCAAAACCGTTAACGGCAACCGTTCGGATCAATGGAGATAACCGAGCTACCTATTTGACGCAGGATTTGAAATTTTAAAACAGATAAAGGATTCCAAACGCGTGACGAGGTGTCGATTCCTGAAACCGGCCCCTCGTCTGATGCTTACATCTGATTCATAAAATGCCTTTACGCAGAAAGGGATACGAACGGTCGTATCCCTTTCTGCGTAAATACTCCTTTATCTGACACTACAGTTCATGCGGCTAATGTGACACTTCAACCTGCTTTCCTGCCGGTTCGTACCCATACGCAGAACGTTCGGATGCCAATCGTACTCCTACTAGTGAATCAATTCTCAAACAGTAAACACCATGAAACTACACACGACAATCCTATCAGTAGGTCTGTTGCTGGCTTTAGCCGCCTGCCAATCCAAAACACCGCTACCGTCCGACACGGGGAAGCTACCCGATCCGTCGAACGACTCGATTTACGCTTTCAAAAAAACGAAAATCAGTTGGTCCGATACGGATTACAAGGAAGTAGAGTATGATGCCGCCAACGTACCCATTCGATATACAACTCAGAACCTGTATATCCAGACCACCAATCAGGTACGTAAAGTCGTCTATAACTTCCTGTATGCCAGTACCAATCGGCTGACTCGCCTGGAAGCCTCCAACGGATCGTATGTTACGTATACCTACGATGGCGACAAGGTCAAGCTTACCCAGGAGTTTTCGCCCAATGGCACACTAACAACTACGTACACCTATCAGTATTCGCTCGATAACAAGCTGGCTCGGGTAGACATGGCTCAGGGAGAAGGGCTGAACAAAACCGAAACCGCCCGCACGTTTGCCTACGATACCCGTGGGAATCTGACTCAGGTGGTTGATTTAAGCAAAGATGATTTGACTGGCGGCTATCGGGAAGAGCTGATTACTCGTTTTGCGGGCTATGATTCGAACAGGAACGTGTCGAACTTATGGCAGCTTTACCCCTTTCTGCCCAATGTCACCTTCCAGCAGAATAATCCATCGACAGTTACGCAATTTACCACAGGGCCCGACGGGCAGGAAACGCAGATTCATCAGTCGGTTTATACGTATCAGTATAACGGCCAGAAATACCCGACTGCCCACACCCAAACCGATGCCGGTGGTACACTGACCGCAACATATTCGTATGCTGGCTTATAAACCCGATGTTAAAGCTACTCCATTTAGCCGCTATAGCTGGCTGGCTGCTCAGTTTGTTTAGCTGCCGACCCTCAGATACCGTTTCGCCTGTCGACGGGAAAGACTCGGTCATGATTTATACCACAGGCTCTACACTTGACCCCAAAACCCGGCAGTATGCAGCCGTCTACTGGGAGCAGGGGAAAATTCGTCGGCTCGAATCAGGGTCGGCGCTGGAGACGGGTTGCTACGGACTTCAGAAAGAAGGCCATGACCTCTATATCGCGGGCTATTATGTTGACGATGCAGATGAGCGAATGAAGCCCTGCTATTGGAAAAACGGTCGTAAAATTGATTTACCTATTCCTCCGAAAGCAGACTACGCCAGAGCCGGAGCCCGCGACATCCATTTTTTCCAGGGCATCGGTTATATACTGGGCGATATTGATTTACGGCCTGTTCTCTGGAAACTAAATGCTAACAGCTCACCTCAGCTGCTCCTTTTGAATGGGGGAACAAATGCCATTCGGGGAGAAGAATTAAGCACGGGGAATCTAATGAGCTACCAGGATCAGTTGTACATTGGTGGCATTCAAACGCTACCTCTAAACGGCAGGTCGGTAAGTAGACCCATCTACTGGACAGTGGATAAAAACGATAGTATCCGGGTTAGGGAGGTCGATTCAGCGCCTGTCAAATCGCTGGTATTTGCCATACTTCCTTCCAAACAGGGTGTTTTTTCGGTTGGCGAAGTCAACGACCAGTTCGACCGGTCGGCACCTGTACCCACCATCTGGAAAAACAACAATCGGTTTCAGTTAAGCCAATCGGTCAATCCAGCTAGCCAGCGGCTACATGAACTGGCCATGGATAGCCAGGGGCAATTGTACCTGAACATTCTGGATTATCAACGATTTCTGCCGATAATCTGGCGCATCGGCCCAACCGGCACGGTAACCGAGATGCTACAGCCGCTTCCGGCAAATGCCAGTCAGGCATTTTGTCAAAATCTGGCTATTTGCAACGATACGATGTATTCAAGCGGGACGTACAAACTAAATGGCCTTTATCATGCCTGCATCTGGCACGACAATCAGCGTACCGAACTGGAAACCCTCGACGGTAGCTTTCTTACGTTGTCAAGGATGACTGTCGTTTCACTACCCTGATCGCGACGTACGAACCGGCTAAAACACAAGGGGCAGGAAGCACACAGTGTATGCGCTTCCTGCCCCTCTGTATCTGTATCCCAGCTATTCCTTCGTGATCAGATTCATTACTTCTTCCGAGATACCGGTCATCGAGAAACCGCCGTCATGGAAGAGGTTTTGCATCGTGACCATGCGGGTAAGATCCGAGAAAAGGGTGATCACATAATCGGCGCATTGGTCGGCTGTGGCATTACCCAATGGAGCCGTTTTGTCGGCAAAGTCAAAAAACTTGTCGAAACCCCCGATGCCGCCACCGGCTGTGGTTTGTGTTGGCGACTGCGAAACTGTATTGACCCGAACCTTCCGGTATTTGCCATACCGATAGCCAAAGCTACGGGCGATGGATTCGAGCATGGCTTTGGCATCGGCCATGTCGGTGTAGAACGGGAATGTCCGCTGAGCCGCCATATAGGTGAGTGCCACTACCGAACCCCATTCATTGATGGCGTCGAGCTTGTAGGCCACCTGCATCATTTTATGGAACGAAACAGCCGAAATATCCAGCGTTTGCTTAAGCCACTCATAGTTGAGGTCGGTATAGGCTTTTCCTTTGCGGATGTTGGGGCTCATACCAATGCTATGCAGTACGAAATCGACTTTGCCGCCCAGCACCTCCTGCGATTTGGTAAAAAGATTGGTTAGGTCGTCGACCGATGTAGCATCGGCCGGAATAATTTCGGCCCCTGTCTGCTCGGCCAACAGTTTGATTTCACCCATGCGCATGGCAATCGGTGCGTTGGTCAGGGTAATACTAGCCCCTTCTTCTTTCGCTTTCAGGGCGATTTTCCAGGCGATTGATTGTTCGTTCAAGGCACCCGAAATGATGCCGCGTTTTCCGTTCAGTAATCCGTAAGCCATGTTTGTTAATTATGAATGATGACCGGGTCGCCGGTGCAATGACGAATGATGCGTGTACTGGTTGCTATCGATCAGATCCATTAGCCCATCAGTCGTCAGTCACATATGGCGTCAAAGTTAGGTTATTTTTTTGGGGTAAGGGCTACATTATTGGCAGGTACTGTAACCACAGGCACTTTCAGAACCTCTTTCAAAAAGGTTTCCGTGGCCCCATACACACCCGGTAAGTCGTTGGATGTAAAGTGCGAGGCTATCACATGAGCACCAGCCTCGGGAAAGTCAACTTTCTGTTTTTTATCGGCAGGGGTTCCCAATTCGTCATACATATTCAGCATAGCCGCTACCGACACGGTCTGATCCTGATGATCTTCATCTTTGTAGTAGTACCCCAAAAATACCGGCTGTTTCACCTTCCGAAACTGTTCGGGCGTCATGTAAGTGTCAAGCATCGTCTGGAGGGTAATCAGCCCATTCGTATGGTATTTGGGTAGCCAATAGCGCGACCGTTCACCACTGTAATGGGTATTGACCAGGTACTCACCCCGAAACACCTGATCGAGAATTTGTTTACCCCAGGGGCCAGTCACCAGCTTCAAAGCTGGATTGGCCACCTCAATGCAGGGCGAATACAACACCAGCCCCTCGATTTCGGGGTGATGGGCCGCCAGATACAACGACAGCATCCCTCCTGCCGACGTACCCATGACAATTACTTTTTCGCCCAAAGCCTTCCCAATGGCCAGCGCCCGCTCGGCCGATGCAGCATAGTTGGCGGGAGTGATGTGTTTAAACGCATCAGGAGCGTTGATACCATGTTCGGCCGGACGAGCCAGGTACAGGTTACAGCCAAACCGCTTCGCAATCTGTTTATGAACAGGATCGCCCTCGGCCCAGCTTGCCGAAAAACCGGGCAGGTACACGATGCTATACGGCGTTCGGACTTTATGCAGGCTGTCGGCCCAAATGATCCGGGCTTCGTTATCGGGCCGTACATCCGATTTACGCTCCGAATCGGCTATGTTCTGCTCCAGTTTCACCAGGTCAGGATCGACCGTGAACACCCCCTGCTTAACACCATCAGGATGAGCCGTTGGGCCAGCCCAGTACCCTATTCCAAGGGCAATCAGTACCAGACCAGAAATAGCAAATAGTCGTTTCATACATATTCTTTTATGTCCATTCGGATACGCCAGTCTTTAGGCAGATAATTATTGACCCGATTACCAACGCCTTTTACCCAACCCAGGTTCAGGCCATTGTATCGAGCCAGTAACCAGCCTTTCAGGGGTTCGTCGAGCACCAGATTCTCTTTCTTAAAGTACCTGAGCGCGTTCTCTTTACTCAGTTCAATAGCGGGTAGCTGGCGATTGATCTCGGTGCTCAACGCCAGCGCGTGCGACGGAATAAAGTCCTGCCCTTTAAACTGCCCCATTTCGAGGCCAAACCCTTTGTTTCGGAAGGCGCTATCCAGAAACAGAAACGTTTTTTCCAGCCCTTTCGGTAAAGCCATTACGTCGCCATTGGGCTTTTCCCAGAAGGAGAAACTGGCCGGATTTTCCAGCCATTTCATGGCCGTCGTCGTTTCGCGTGGGCGCAACGCCCGGATACTACGAAAGGTACGGGCGTCCAGTTTGACGGCCGCCGTAAAGGACATTTTCTGAAAAACACTGATAAAAAAGCCTTCGCCCTGCACCCGATGTGGATAACACTGGTAACCAACGGAGTTATCCACATACTTGTCAACAATCTGCCATTCAGGGGGAAAAATCAGTGGTCGATTCCGAAAGCCATTCTCCGTCAGATACCGAACGTTGTCCAGATTCTCGCTGTCGTTGTAGGTACAGGTGCTGTAAATCAAAATACCTCGTTCGTCAAGCAGCGGGATAGCCGCGTCCAGAATCCGTTTTTGCCGGGCTGAGCAAAGCTGTACGTTAGCCTCCGACCATTCCTGAATGGCATCAGGATCTTTCCGAAAAAGCCCTTCACCCGAACAGGGCGCATCAATTACGACCACATCAAAAAAACCAGCCAGATTTCCCATTTCTTCGGGATCGTGATTGCTCACCACCACATTTGCATACCCCCATTTTTCCAGATTTTCGCGTAATACCGATACCCGGCTTCGAATCACCTCATTGCATACGAGCAAGCTATCGGCCGATAGCGCCGACGCCAGTAAAGTACTTTTGCCACCGGGAGCCGCACATAAATCCAGCACCCGGAGCGGTCGGTTCAGATTCACACTTTGCCCTAGGGCCTCGTACAGCAGCATCGATGAGGCTTCCTGCACATAATACGCCCCCGCCTGAAACAGAGGATCGAGCGTAAAGCTGGGGCGTTCCGCTAAATAAAATCCCTGAACCGGGCCCTGATCGTTGCACCACGGAACTGGGTTCAAATTGGTCGTATCATAGACAGGTTTGCGTGGATTCAGGCGGATACTGACAGGAGCGGGTGTCGACAATATCTGCTGAAAATCAGCAAACTCTGGTCCCAGTTGAGCCTGCATCTGATCGCGAAACGCCGAGGGCAAGTCGGCCGGTGACCCGGCAGCCGAGTGGAGGTCATAAGCATTCATTGGACAAAAATACGGAACAGTAGCCCGGTTTTCACTAAACTTGCAACATGGCAGCTTTACAAGATCGCTTTACACATATTAAAACGTTCATCTTCGATGTCGACGGTGTATTGACCGACGGCAGTGTGCATCTGCTGGCATCGGGCGAACGCTTTCGCACCGTTCATATTCGGGATACTTATGCCATTGAACAAGCGCTAAAGGCTGGTTTTCAGGTAGGTATTTTGTCGTCGTCCAATGCCGATGGGGTTCGGAACTGGCTAACGAATATGAAGGTGAAGGACATTTTTATGGGAGGCCCTTCCGATCAGAAAGTGCATGCCTACCTCGGCTACATTGCCCGCGATGGCCTGAACGAATCGGAAATTCTTTATATGGGCGACGACCTCCCCGATTATACCATTTTGAGCCGTCCAGACGTATTAAGCACCTGCCCGGCCGATGCGGTCGATGCCATTCAGGCCATCTGCAAGTATATATCGCCCAAACCAGGCGGAGGGGGTGCCGTTCGGGATGTGATTGAACAGGTCATGCGCGTTCAGGGTAAGTGGCCTTTCTGAGCCTTATCACAGCAAAACACTACTAGTCAACGCATTACAATGAATGATTTAGCAGAACGCGACCGGGCTGTGATCTGGCACCCGTTCACGCAAATGCAAACAGCCCCGGCCCCCATCTCTATTGCAAGGGGGAAGGGCTCTATACTCTACGGAACCGATGGTCGTGAGTATCTGGACATGATTTCATCGTGGTGGGTCAACTTACACGGGCATGCCCATCCACACATAGCGCAACGGGTAGCTGAGCAGCTTCAAACGCTCGAACATGTCATTTTTGCCGATTTCACCCATGAACCGGCGGTTGAACTGGCGGAGCGTTTACTGGCTATCCTACCCCAAAATCAGAAGCGGGTTTTCTATTCGGACAATGGGTCAACAGCCGTTGAAGTGGCCCTGAAAATGGCTTTTCAATATTGGCACAACCTAGGCCTGCTACGCCGAAAGGTAGTGGCGCTGGAAAATGCTTATCATGGAGACACATTTGGAGCTATGGCCGTAGGGGGCCGGAGTGCCTTTACAGCCCCGTTCGCCCCCTTTTTGTTCGATGTCGATTACCTGCCAACTCCCATACCCGGCGAGGAAGCCGACGTATTAAAGCGGGCCGAAGCCTTATTTACGGACGACACGGCGGCTTTCATTGTTGAACCATTGGTGCAGGGAGCAGGAGGTATGGTTATGTATCAGCCCGAAATCCTCGACAAATTAATCAGGCTGGCCCGTCAGTATGGCGCGTTAATTATTGCTGATGAAGTCATGACGGGCTTTGGCCGCACAGGTCGCCTGTTTGCCTCCGATCATTTAACGGAAAAGCCCGACCTGATGTGTTTATCCAAAGGGCTCACGGGCGGCACCATGGCCTTAAGCATAACCACCTGTACCCAGGCCATTTACGAAGCATTTTTATCAACCGACAAGCACAAAACGCTTTTTCATGGCCATTCGTTTACCGCTAACCCATTGGCTTGTGCAGCCTCATTAGCCAGCATGGACTTGCTTTTGTCGGCAGAAACCCAACAGGCCATTCAACGAATCGTCCAAAAGCACAGCGCGTTTGCCAGGCAGCTAGCCGCGTATTCAACTGTTGAAAACATTCGGCAACAAGGCACTTTACTTGCCTTCGACCTAAGAGCCGGTGAGCAAACATCGTACTTCAATAGCATTCGCGACGCAGCGTATACCTTTCTGTTGGAGCAGGGTATCCTGATGCGGCCGTTGGGCAATGTTTTGTACCTGATGCCCCCTTACTGCACGACGAATGAACAATTGGATTATACGTATGCGAAGATCAAAGAACTACTCCATACGCTTTGATCGTACTACTTGACATTTACGTTTAAAACACTCATTTTTGTGGTATAAGCGGGAATAGCTCAGTTGGTAGAGCGGCAGCTTCCCAAGCTGCAGGTCGCGAGTTCGAACCTCGTTTCCCGCTCACCCATAAAACCCATGAGATTCAGCCGGTTAGCAGCAATGTTAATCGGCTTTTTTCATAGCAAGGTATAGGACGGTTTGCACTACGGTTTGCATTTTCGGTTCGTGGCTTGATCCGCTTGACTCTCAACGGCTAATTATATGAAATCCTACTTTCGCATTTATTCGGCACTTTTTCTTCTATTTATACTTACTCAGTGTAAAGAACCGTCCGTTACAGCCCCCAACGACACTACACCAACAAGAGACGACAATATGGCGTTAGGTAATCCCGATGGAGCTAAAGCCTCAGAATCTAGTTCCAACGCTTACCTGATTACCCGCTCTACCTATTCGCTTTCTTACAATAACTCCACAGGTATTGCCAATTGGTGCAGCTGGCATCTAAGCTCAGCTTGGAAAGGATCTGCTTCGCGCTACACAGGTAATTTCATTCCTGACCAGACTTTACCTACCAGCTTCTTTCAGGCGAAGCACAGTGACTACACCAGTACCGGATTCGACCGTGGCCACCTCTGTCCATCGGATGATCGGGATAGTACAGCCGACGAAAATAGGACTACGTTTATTCTGACCAACATTGTACCCCAGGCACCGCAGCTTAACCGGCAGGCATGGTTACGACTAGAAGAGTATTGCCGCAACCTGGTGACTCAGGGAAATGAGCTATACATCATTGCCGGAACATATGGCAAAGGTGGTGAAGGCGATAATGGCAAGGTGAACACTATAGCCAGTGGCAAATTAACCGTTCCTACTGCGCTCTGGAAGGTTATTGTGGTGCTGCCTGTAGGTTCGGATGATTTAGGCAGGATAAACGCACAGACGCGAGTTATTGCGGTTTGGATAGGTAATACGAATACGGTAGGGCAACAATCCTGGGGTAATTACCGGGTTAGTGTCAATGAGGTTGAGAAGCAGACGGGATATGATTTGCTGTCGAATGTAGCGGAGGGTGTGCAGCAAGCAATTGAAACTAAGATTGATCAGCTGTTATTGTAACGTTTGTATAACTATACAGTCGATCCCCGAACAAAGAGAGTGAACAATTTAGTCTAGAACAAACCGGATTGATTAATAGCACCAAACATATCATGAGGAAATTCTTCCTCGTTCATTGTTAGACATGGCACCTCAAAACGATCTGTAATAGGCTTAAATGTTTTGTGATCACATGTGAGGACTACATCAATATTTTTAACGGCCTTTACCGAAGCAATAATTTTCATATCATCTGAAATCCATTGCCTGGCACTCACATGTTGGTCGTCACTAAGCTTAGCAGCAACAAGATTTGCTTTCCATTGCTTTATCTGATCACTACTGAGGTTTTTCTCTAAAGAATTATTTAACAGAAGTGCTATATCTTTTGTAAAATCAATAAACATCACATCAGCCCCATTAAAAATATTTACAATATCCTTAGTAGTGTGTGGCCGTTGCAAATGCTTCAATTCGGCTACTGTGATAGCCGAAACATAAAAGCGCCTAGATCCATTTCCTGAATTTCCTGAGCCAAGTATGGCCATGATTTGATGCACAAACTCAATGCGCTTTTGCACAGGAGGATTTTTACCGAACTTTTCAGGCTTCTGTAAGAAATCAATAATGACTGAGGTATCTAAAAAGATATTCCTCCACTCGCTAATTGGTTTGGTGGGTTTCATGCGAATTAATCACGGAGTTTTCTTACAGCATCTACTGAATCTTCCATATCGATAAAAATACCATCTGGATTAGCCTCACGAAGATCCTCTGCAATCGACAATAATAAAGCTTCTCCCGTTATCTCGAAAGTCTCCAGTTCTGCACTAACTACAGCATCGTTATCATATCGAATGCGTCGATTTATAGTAAAGAGAATCTTATTTTGTTTAAAGTACTTTATTAATTGCCTTTCTTGATAAGCAGTTACTTTAATTGGATAATTCTGAAGCCCAATGTTGATATAGGTAGCTCCATCTATGGTTTGTCCACCAATCAAAGTAATGACCCCATATACTGTTGATCTATCATAATAATATTGAGGAGTTTTGGGGAGGTTAACCTTTTCGACATGCACTCGAAACTCTTTTGTATTATCATAAACATCTAAAGTATACTCATCTCGCATTACACTTTTAAGCGTAGCCACATACTGACGCTCTTGTGTTGTAAGTCCTTGATAATCATTCTGACTTATTTTGCGATGGATTACTTTTAACGTTTCGTGAACCGTAATACTGTTCGTTGATAAATTCAAAGCGTAACAGTTTCCCCTCACATCGCTTAGAACTACTTTTTGATCTTTATTAAGTCCCAGTGCTTGACTCAATGAAGCCAGAATTTTGGCTACCTCATCAATAGGCAATCCATCCTCAGCAGTAAGTGTATGCTGATGATCATCAAAGCGTAAAGTAAGATCATACATCTCCATACCTTTGGGATTTATTGACAAAAATGCAAATAGTGAACCATTTATACTTAAAACGTAAGGGCTACTTAGAAAATATTACATCATTTCTTATTCTTCTCCTTAAAAATGTCCCATAAACAAATTGTTTGGCTCATTGATATGGTCCTAAAAATCCGGACACGAAACTTTTTAACTTCGTGTACCATGAACCAATCCCAACGCCCCAAACGAAAGTATACCGCCGAGTTTAAAGCCGATGTGCTGCGGCTAGTTGCCAATGGTGAACCCATCATGGCCGTGGCCCGTAAAATGGGCATTAGCGATAGCCTAATTCATGCCTGGCGGAAGACTAATGACAAAGGGGAAAAGAAAACCGATCAAAGTCTTCAACAAGAAGTCGATTCACTCCGTAAGCAACTGCGGCAAAGCGAGATG
>NZ_KB893222.1 GCF_000374025.1 Spirosoma panaciterrae DSM 21099
GTAGCGTAATTCCCGCTTGCTCTTTTAAAAGACCGCTTCGCGCTTTGTTTTGTCGCGTCCGCTTTTCTTTGTTTTTTGCTTTTTCGTTCATTTCGATCTTTTCTTCCCTTTCCAACTATTTTTTTAGTTTATTTTTTTACTTTCTAAACCGTACCTGTCAAATCACTTCAGGACGCGCTTTTCCTCGCACGCGTATGTACATGCCCGCACGCGAGACAAGTGTTTGTGTATTTCAAATATCTCTTGTTAAACACTTGAAGGGGCAAAATAGGGCTTATAACTGTCAGATTTACAGATAATTAGACTGTGGATAACTTTAATAAAGACGCGTTTGGTCGGTAATAAAGACGCGTTTGGTCGGTGAAACCCACTTAATAAAGACGCGTTTGGTCGGTGAAACCCACTTAATAAAGACGCGTTTAGTCGGCAGAAAAGACACATTTAAAATACTTTGAGCTTTTATTAAAAGTTTTTTTATATTTACTTATAAATCAGTCTAAAATGCCTAAGCCCGTAGAAATTTGGCAGGACAACGTATTAACCGTTGCTCGTTACGAAATGACTGAAGCAGAGAAGAATATTCTGTATATGGTCGTCGCTCAAGTGCGAAAAGAAGACTCACCGATGAAGATGTATCAAGTATCGGTAAAGGAAATGGCGAACCTAACCGGCTCCGATGAGCTGAAATTTGAGACTTACAAAAAGGCCACAGAAAAGCTTGTAGGACGTGTCTTTCAGACTACTCTACCTAATGGCAACCTTTTACAAGCAAGCTTCTTTGCATCAGCCGAGTACAAAAAAGGCACTGGTATAATTGAGCTTGAACTATCACAGAAAGTACGGCCTTTTTATGTTGATCTGAGTCAACGTTTCACCAAAATTCAGTTGGTGGCCGCGATCTCACTTAATTCGGCCTACGCTAAGCGGATTTATGAACTGCTTTGCATGTACAAAAACATGAAGGATAAGACCTTCACTCGTAATTTGGCTGAGCTAAAAACAATACTGGGTGTTATCGATTCAAAAACTGGAGAGGATAGTTACCCGACATGGACCAAGTTTGAAACACGAATATTGGAAGTAGCAGCAAAAGAAATTAACGGCCATACTGACTTGTCGTTTACATACAAACCTGTCTACGGTGATCGCCCTGGACGTGGCCGTAAACCAGTCGTTGAAGTCGAGTTTGAGGTATTCTACCAAGCTAAACCCGAACCGGCTCAAATGTCAAACCTGCACGAGCGGTTGGTTAAGCAATTCCGGCTCCGGCCCGATCAGGCTGACACCGTGCTGGCCACTCACTCAACCGAGGTTGTTACCCGCCAACTCTATGATATTCAAATGAAAGCAGCCGATGGCAAGGTGAAGAATGTGGGCAGCTATACAGCCAAAGTATTTGGCTTAGAAACGAAGGGAAAAGAAAAATGAGGGGAATGGCTAAAAACTAGTAGATAGGGGCGTACAGAGCCTAAAAACACACTAAAAAGGACAGAACTTACTATCTTGCTCGTATGAAAATCGTTTTGGACATCCCTGATAGCAAAGTGGGCTTCATGATGGAGTTGCTACGGAGCCTATCGTTTGTAAAAGCTAAGCCGCTACCGGTGGGCATATCCAATGAAAAAGCCTTGTTCCTAGCCGAACTGGGTGAAGCAGTCGAGGAATTGAACGACGTATTGGCTGGCAAAACGCAGGCCCGTGACGCTTACGAATTACTCGATGAGTTATGATCTGAAACGGTTGCCAACCTTTGACCGTCAGGCGAAACGATTGGCTAAAAAATATCCGTCGCTAAAAAATGATCTGCGGGTATTGTTTGACTCCTTGCGAGAAGAACCGACTCAGGGGGCGGCTCTAGGTAAAGGTTGCTACAAAGTACGCATGGCTATTGCCAGTAAGAAGCAAGGCAAATCCGGTGGGGCGCGGGTGATTACCTTCGTCAAGGTCACTCAGGAAGCCGTGTACTTGCTGGCCGTTTATGACAAATCAGAGAAAGAAGACTTAGAGCCGGGCGAACTGGACACTTACTTGGACTTGATCGAGGGAGAATCAGCGACCGAATAACCGGCTCCATAAGCTGCGCCGGTTAGAGGTTGGTTCATCGGTTCCGGGTGCGGGCAAACGTTTGCGTAGATCGCTTATTTGAGCGTTTTGCTGAATCAACAATTCTTCAATATTGCCCATCTTCTGATTAGTCAGTTGATTAGTCATCTGATTAGCCATTGCGTTCATAATGTCGCCTTGCTCAAAGAGTCTGTTTTGTAGTTGCTGAATCGTCCGGTCACGCTCGGCGACCGCTTCCCGTAGCTGTTGGTTCTCCTGCTGTAATGAATCAGATACTATCAAGGCGGATAGTGTGGCAGCCGAAGAAGTCTCATACTCCTGCTGAAGCAGTACCGAACTGATCTGATATGCTTTGCCTTTTGGGGTATTCTCGGAACGAACGTGATTAGTCAAAACATGTTGTTTGACTAATCGTCGAATGGTTTGTTCAGAGCGGCTATAAAGCTGAGCCGCTTCTTTGATCGTCAGGTACTCCTGATTAGTCATTTTAGGCAGAATGAGTAGTCACGGCTTAAATATAGGGGTTTCCAGCATATACTCTGATTAGTCACGATTACCACTAATGAAATAACGTAATCGGCACAAAGGACAAATTCGGGCGGACTATACATACATTGTCGATGGTAGTGTCATCGCTATTATTGACTTGGATTAGGGTATTAAAAGCGTGACTTTGCTCTTTAATGAAAACCGAGACCAAAATGAAAACAACCCTATAAAATGCTAATTTTTAGCTTGAACTTATTGGTCTAAAAAGACATTCGACATGACTAATCTTCTAAAAAAGCTATTCTTCCTTTTCTTTCTTTTTATTACTTGTCTTTTGAGCTGCAAAAAGGATTCAGATTCTTCTGTTCCTAATACGATAAATCCGATTGGTAATGTTGAGCAAAAGGTTTTGTATACAATAGAAGTCAAGGACAAGACTACAAGCTTGGGTTCTATTAGTTTGGACTCGGCCTCTAAAAAACTAATTCTGTTGTACGGCAAAAAGAAAGAGGATGGTTCACTACTCAATGTAAACCAGTATGCAAGTTTTATAGATCAGAACTCTAGTATTATTGCCAAATTTAATGAAAACAGTTTTTTCCCTATAGAGTATAGAATAAAATATCTTGATGAAGGATACACTTTAAAAGTATATAAATACGATTCAAATAATGGTATAATCGATGTTGATATTACAAATATTAAAACTGGCGTTGTAAACCCTAAAAAAAGTATCAAGCTTGATAATGAAACTAAAACAAAACTTGATGGCGCTGTAACTTTATACAATAATAATCTAAAATCGGCAAGAGTAGCCGCTGGTACAGTTTGCCAGCTTATAACGATAGCTATAAAAGCTACTGAAGTTTTCAGCTGTATTATAACATTACCAGAAATAGGTGCTACGGAGGTGTTTGTTCCAGGAGGAGTACTAAATAAATTAGCGGTCCAAACTTGTGTGCAAGCCAGTACAGTTTATTACAATAGTACAGTATGTAGAACTTACCCCCCACCTAATCCGCTACAGGCATTAAAAGATTGTTTCGGGCCAGAAATAGTTTACACCGCAGGTACTGGTTGTATCGCGTCAGGAATTCAAATCTTTTTTCAGCAAGCAAGTAATTACTTGGCCCAAAGTACTGGTGATCCCCACTTAACGACAACAGATAGTTACCATTACGATTTTCAGGGCTTGGGTGAATTTACTGCCATCAAATCAACAGTTGACAATTTTGAGATACAGGTACGGCAAGAAGATATTAACAATACAAAATTTGCAACAATGAATACTGCAATAGGTATTCAAACAGGATCTGATGTTGTTTCTATTACGTCGAAACCGTTAGCTATATACGTCAACAATCAGTCCCAAGCAGTTAGCACAACCCCTATATCTCTTAAGAATAATGCAACTATAGCGAAAACGATAGAGAATGGGGTAGATGTTTATTCTATCACAACTTCTAATCGTGATATTATTAAAATACGCCTTGGTAGTTCTAACTCATTGGATTACAAAATTTCTTTGAGTGATAATCGCAAAGGTAAAGTCATTGGCTTGTTAGGGAACTATGATGGGGATCAAGCTAATGATTTGCAAACTAGGGAAGGAAAGCAAATAAGTTATTCGTTTACTAACTTATACCCAACATATGCTGATAGCTGGCGTATCGATGAAAAGCGAGACCCAAAGCTTTTGTATTATGAACCTGGAAAAAGTACTCAGAGTTTTACGGATCGGAGTTTCCCGAAAAGTCCAGCGGTTTTAACTGCCGAGAAATTGGCATGGGCTAAAAATACCTGCCTGACTGCTGGTGTAACATCGGAACCCTTTTTGAGTAATTGTATTTATGATGTAGCTGCAACAAATGATGCATCTTTCACTAAATCGTCATTATTTGGTCAACAGGATGCAGTTACCAACGGGACAACCAACCAGGACGATATACTTGAGTTCAAGAACGTTCGAATTACAGTTAGCAAAATAACTGACACAGTGACGGATTCGTGTTTGGTAAGTTTCAGTACAGGCAAAGTATATCAATTGAAAGATGGACCGAAGTATGCAGATCAAATAGACGGAACATTTAGAGACTATTGCAGACCAACTTTGTTTAGCCCTTCGGATCACTTTGTAAACAAACGAAGTGCCTATTTAAACCCACCTTGGAATATATATCGTAAAGGCACGATTGAGACTATTGGATTTCCAGCTGACGACAATTCGAAAGATCCGAATAGAGTTAACTCGGCTCTATATGATTTTATAAATTCATCTAATGAAATTGAAAATGCCTTTTACAGTCATTATGGAGTCTTTACAACAGATAGTCAAACCGCAATCACAACTGTAATATGGGGTGAAGGTTGCGAACCTACACAATTGCTTAATACAAATCTCAGACGTTTCTTAACCCAGGATGGGAAAAAGGGGATTATTCGATTCACCGATTGGGGGAAGACGGCAAATGGGCTTTGGATCACCTTCGACATTAAGATTCAGAAATAGATAATTTTAAGAGGAATATGTCTTAAGGAATTGTTATGTGTGTTGAGAAGGTAAATCTCTCGCAGTTGGTAGGGGAGAATCTTAGAATAATCGCTTAACATAAAAACTCTTATATAACGTCTCCCAGAAAAGTACAATTTTCACCTTACTCATTTTTTTCCCTTTCAAACCAAAGTTTAGGGGTGGTAGCGGTACCATACCAGTACGCGCGAAGTTGTTCGGCATAGCTCTTCCAAGCTTGGTAACTGAACGGCTTCACGGTGAAGGCGCTGGCTCCCCGATCGTACGCTTCTTCTTTGATAGTCTGGTCTTCACCAGCGGATAGGATCACAACAGGCAGCAAACGTCCTTGAGGATGCTCTCGCAGTAAGGTCAAGAAATCAATGCCACTTAGCTCACTCCGCAGATCAATATCCAGCAACACCAAGCGAGGGCCCCGGCCAAACAAGCCCTCCAAATAAGCAGCCGCTTCGCTAAAGCTGTCTACCACCTTTAGGTCGGCTTCGGGGAACGCATTGCCGATCGCTCGACGAAAGATATCAGCTATGGTAGGATCATCATCGACCAGCAGAAGGGGAAAAACAACAGCCATGCGTAGTTGAAAAAGACAAAAATAAGCGTTTGAGTAAGGTGGCCACTAACTTGTTTCTGCTAGCCGCTGAAGAACCAAATCAATCCGACGGCGAGCCACGGAGAACGATATATCAGCCCCTAACTCAATCGATAAGAGTTTAGATCCCTGTCTACTGACGCGGCTAATAAAACGAGGATTAATCAGGACAGATTTACTGATCCGCACAAAGTCAGGCAGTTGCTGCTCGAAGTATTTTAAGGTTTTACTCACCAGAAGCGGATTCAAGCTATTTTGTAAATAGACTAGCGTGTAATTACCGCGGCCCTCTAAGTAGATTAGACCGAACAGATCTTGAATGTGACGATAGGCCGGAATCAAGCCTTTGTTGGGGGGATCCGGGGGTAAGGAGTTCTTCAACGTAGGTTGCGCCAGGCCAATGAGTTATGCCCTGTGTGGGTGAGATCCAAATCCAAGTGAATGGTTTAACATGGATTAGTTAATTGATAATCAACTCTTTTTCACAGGCCCATCCCTAAGCCGCGGCTACGGCCTAGCTCTTGCTGAATCCCTAACTCTCGCTGCTGGGTTAATTCTATCTTCTTAGCCTGTTCAGCCTGTAGTCGTAGTTCCTCAGCCCGCCGGAGATCGGCCGCTAGCTGCTGCTGGCGCTCCTGCTGCACATCTCGTAGTTCCAGCGTTATGGCTGCCTTCTCTTGGAGGGTACCATTGCTCATGGTGTTCTGATAGCGGAAACTCTCTTCCAGCTCCCGACGGTAGCCCATTTGGTTATCGAAAGCCTGCTCGCAGCTCTGTTTGAACTCCACCCGGTTAAACTGACCGAACTTGTGGCCATGCTCGGCATTCTTGCCCTGGCCTCGATGATTTGTCATCGGACTCAGCAATCGTTGATTGTGACTGTCTTTCCGGCTGACGATGATCTGCACGTGCATCTGGTGGCCAGCTTTTACCTCGCCCCGTTGAGTCAGCCCCTGCTTGACCTCCGGATCGGTCCACTTGTAGCCTCGGTTGTACTCGACCTTGCCATACCACTTCACATCATCGGGCCCCAAGCCCTTCTGAAAATTAGCCGCATACTCGGCCATCACTTGCCGGGCGTAGGCCTTCAGCTTCTGGGGATCATTGCCAATGTGCGCCAGCTCCTTTTGGGAGGGGCTGATGTTGACCAAATAGAACTTGGCCTCATGCTGCTTGAGCTTGGCCGTATTCGAATCGATGCCCAGGCGCACTTCCTGAGGGCGTAGATCGTCGCGGCCCTGATTGAACCACAATTCAGCCTTATGCTCGGCCTTCAAGTTGTTTTCTTTCTCCAGGTAGTCGACCAGTTGGCCACAGCTGCCGGCATTGCTGCCGCTGCTACTGGCCGTGATGTTGATATGGGGCATAAGGGTTGGAAAGGGAATGAAACAGGCTCAAAAGACAGATTACCTCACTTTTAGCAGGGACACAAGGCCACCGGCCAACACTGGGCCGTAAAACGAGTCTTACCGATATGAACCGGACCAAATTGCATACTGCCATTGATCTGATAATCGATTACCTCAGTTGGGCCCATCAGCAGCAGCGGGCAGGCTACCATGTCGATCCCGTTAAGATGCGTGATGCAGGGTACGTGTTGGCGGGTCTAACAAACCACTGGTTAGACTTACCAAAGGATAACCCATCTATAGATTAGTTACCTGGCTATAGGAGTTCTCCTGAAGTTCTTTGATCAGACGACCTTGTGTGATGGCGTTCATCTGTTCTCGGTGCAGAATATAGTGATTCAGGATCGCGGTAAACTTGGCTTTTAAGCTTTGCTTGGCTTTCAGCTGTGTCTTTACCTCATTTTGGTGAGATCGTGTCTCTGAGAGCAAATTTTGCAGCATCTGGGCCATCTCCTGTTGCTGTTTGAGCACGTCCTGATGCTCTCTCATTTGTCGGCGTTGGGTAACGGCGAAGAAACCATCGACGTTTTGCTCCTCGTTGACCTGAAAAAAACGGCCCTGCTGGTGACTCAGCTGACTCAGGGTGCGTTGCAGCTGGGCTAGATCGGCCAGCATGGGCGAAAGGGCTTCTTTCTCCTGGGTTTTGATAAACGAGATAATGCGATTGATGCCCTGACCCAGCTCTTTCTTGAGTAATTCGTCGTTCAGATCGGCTGGATCTTTCTTGGACTTGTAGAAATAGTCCACCATTTGGCCAAAGAGCTCCTGCTTACTGCGACCTAGCTTTTCACTTAACTTACTGAATTTCAGATCAGTATCAGAATCGAACCGGACTGATTTATTCGCCTTCACCTCCATAAATATGCGCTTTAGTATATTAAAAATGGCCTCAGAATGCTAAAAAAAGGCATTTTT
>NZ_KB893223.1 GCF_000374025.1 Spirosoma panaciterrae DSM 21099
TTTATCTACATATAGTTGGACAAACTTGTCATTAACTAAATCTACCTCTCCTGTCTGGTAGTTAACTACCTCTTTTTCATGTGCCATAAGTTATGTTGCATACTGTGAAACAACCTTGCATCATTCTGACACAATTATAGCACTTTTCAGCATCATAATGTTGCACAAAAGCAAAAAATTTTAACAATATAACTTCATTAAGATGAAAACATGTTGCATAGCTGGTGCAACATCCATGTTGCATACTGTGCAACATGGATTAGAGTTAACTAATTGATTATCAGATACTTAAATGTTTTTTTATTCTGTATCTCTTAATACACACTTAAACAGCGTCGCAGACTCCTATTTCTTCTTTCTTTTTGACTGTGTTTTACCTTCTAACTGGTTTGCCTGTTCAGAAAGAGCTTTCGCTTGGTCAGAAGCTTTACGAGCTGCTTCCCGTTTAGCATCTGCCTCTTCCAATTCGACTACCCGTTTTTGATAGTAGAAAGCACTATCATGAGCAAACGCATTATCCAACTCTGCCGCATAGATGGGGGAATCTTGACGGACCACACGCCACTTCCAATCAGAGCCTGCCAAGCTATCTCGTTCGGCTTTCCATTTGGTGGCATAATAGGCTAGTACGCCGGTTGTCAGCAGAGATAGAATCAGTAAGCCTAACCCATATTGCACACCTTTGGTAATCCGGTTAGCAGGACTCCGGCGTACTTCCTCTCGCAAAGATTGGAGTTGGCTGGTTAGAGGGGTTAGATCCACTGACGTAGCTGGTGGTTTCTGCTGCTTTAGATCACCTACCTCACTCCGCAATCCGTTGACAGCATTGGCCACCTTTTCCAACGTGGACCGCGCATCCAGGAGGGTAGTAGGTTTAGGCTGATCGGCCAACAGTTGCTTTACTTCAGCAACGTCCTCAGTTAGACGCTGCACTAATTCGGTTAATAATTCGGTTTCTTGACCTCCCATCTCACATGCTGTGGCCTAATCCACGCTTTAAATCCTGTTTGTATTCCAGCTTCTGACTCGCTTCTAAAGCCAGCTTCCGCTCTAAATTGATCGACAACTGTTCCTGAATCCGACCTACACTCAAGCTCTGATGTAGTTTGGAGCCTTTAAACGAAATACTCCTTTCTTTTTCCCCTTCGTCCTGCACCTTCATCTCAAAGTGAATACCTCGTGCCTGGCCAGTCTGATCCCGGTTAATGGCTAAACTAATCCCATGTCTGGCTAGATCTTCACGTAATTCCTGACCGTTGGTCGAGCGGCTTAAACTAGCCTGCACCTGTTCACGCATCTCGATGCGGTAGCGATCTAGTTCAGGCACTCGTTCCAGGCTCATACGCTTGCTCAGTTCAATCATCGGCGTCAGATCGTACTTTTGCTCGATCTGACGTAAAAGTGTCTCAGAACGGCTAAAATTGTGGCTATCGCTGATGGTATGCCCGTTATCAGCAACCCGATTAGCCACAATGTGAAAGTGAGAATGATCGGTATCATAGTGACGAACGACCACATATTGGGATTGATCCAGACCCATCCCTTTCAAATATTCGCTGGCCACTTCCTTCATCAGCTCCGGTTTGGCCGCTAACCGGGCTTCATCCTGGGGGTTGAAGCTGATAGCCGTGTGCCAGACACTGCGGCTCAGATCGGGGTTCATGCTGGCCTGCCGGGTGAAGTCGGCCACCATCGACCGCGTATCATAATCGCGTACGCCTTGGCTCATCAGGATCTGGCCTTTGCCCAGCTCCACCTTTTGCATCACGTAGCCACAACACCCTTTGAAGCTGCGGCCAATGCTGGTCTTAGCAATCATGGCTCAGCGGATTTATCCAGGATCTCGCTCAACTGACGCAGTAACCGTTGAGCCTCCAGCGCAATGCTGCGGATACCATCGGCATGGGCCTTGTGAGCAATCTGATTGAGGTTGTTGCCCAACTTGGTCACCTGATTAAGAACAGCGTTCTCGGCTGGACTCAGCCGCACCTGGGCTTTACCAGCAAGCACCATTTGTCGGCCATAGTCGGACAGATTCAGGCCCGCTTTCTCAGCTCGTCGTTTGATAGCTAGTTTCTCCAGCTTGGTTAGACAGACCGTCATTTGCTGATCTCGTTTGGTTTCGCTGGGCGGTCGTCCGCCTTTCTTTTTGATGGGTTCAGTAGGGGTCATAGCAAACAGAGTGAGCGGTTTTTCACCCCCGACAGTCGGAGGGGGGACAGCCGTTTATCCCCGAAAAAGACGACCGGAGGGAGGAGTTTTTTAGGGGATAAACATGGCTGGCTACTCAATAGCGAAAGTACGAAACAAGACCGCACCGCGCAACACGGATAGCTGTTTTTATTCCCCTTTTACAAAATGCACATTAACCAAATAGACGTTGCCAAAAGGATTTTTTACTTTGTCCTGGCACTTGATTAGTTTCGGCTTCTGTTTGTGTCGCTTGACTATCAAATGTTAGACTTGGAGCAGGTAGCAATTTGAGTTCTCGGTTTTCTTCGCGTAGACTAGTGTTCTCAGCTCGTAAGTAGGCAGTCTCACTTTTGAGGAGCTGAATGATTTCGTCTTTAGCAGCTAGGAGAGCTGTATAGTCTTGTACAGGCTCTTTGTGTAGGCTTGTATAGTCATTGTCTACCCTTGTATAGGCATCAATTTTGGGAGATTTTACAGGAGGGTAAACATCAAATAAATAGTTAGCTTGGATTGTGTACATAGTACCCTTTTTGCCACTTTTAAGCTCAACAAAGGGTTTACTGGCAGGTTTCTTACAAAGCCTCCGTATAGTCGCTTCGTTTAAACCAGTAGCTTCTGAAGCTTCTTTCAAAGTAAGATAACTCATGCTGTTGTTAAGGCTTGTATAGGTTTTGTACAGTCAATGTGTAGTCATTGTATAGGCTGCAAATCAAGCAAATACAGTAGTTAATCACAACAGTAGCTTTACATAACGTTTGATTATACAACAGAAATGGCATGAGTAAAGAGAGCCTTATTATACTTAGACTCCTATTTGAAAAACAGAAACAGGGTATAAACGTGGGTATGACTAGATTAATACACCTGATAGATCGCCATCATTGGGATGACTTTGTTCACCAGCGTGAAATGATAGAGAATAGTATATCACGTTTAACTCAGCAAGGGTACCTTGATTTCAAGCATGTACAAGAACCTGATGACAAAGCGTGGACAGCTTATTGCGTTACAGCAAAGGGGGAAAAGCATTTGTCAGATGCTAGCTTTACATAATGGCACTTATACAACTTTTTTCACCACCATCTTTTGTAAGTCTATACTAATAATATAACAGTTCAAGCCGCTTAGCATTGGTTAAGCAAACGGCATTGTCTTGCTTTGAACAGCGTTGTTAAATTTTTATCAGATGACTCATCAAGGAACTGTCGTTAGTGAAAACTTTCACCTGAACTATACTATTGAAGGGGTAGGCCTACCAATGGTTGTAATTGGTAGTGCGCTCTATTACCCACGTACCTTTACCGGCAACATCCGTCAGTATCTTCAGCTCATCTTTGTTGACCATCGCGGCTTTGCTCATCAAGCCAACCCACAGCAGGATATAGCTATGGTTAGCATGAACACTCTACTAGATGATATAGAACTGGTCCGGCAAGCACTGGGCCTTGAGCGATTTATACTAGCCGGACACTCGGGTCATGCTTTTTTAGCCCTTGAGTATACCAAGCGTTATCCTCAGTATGTTTCTCATCTGCTGCTGATTGGAGCTAGTCCTGATTTTAGTCCTAGGACGACTCAGGCCCGGTTCGATTTTTTTGAGTTAGATGCTAGTCCAGATCGAAAGGCCGCTTTACAACGGAGTTTGGCTACTCTACCCGACCTTAATGCCGCTCAACCTGATCGTCGTTTTGTTAATTTATGTCTTTCCACAGGGCCTTTAGGCTGGTACGATTATGACTTTGATGCTAGTTTTCTCTGGGAAGGAGTGATTACTAACATGGCTATTATTGATCACGTATGGGGCGTGCTATTTCGGGATATTGACATTTTTGTAGATATAGATAAACTAACTCAGCCTGTTCTACTAGCTTTGGGGCGTTACGATTACTTAACGGGGCTGCCCTTTCTCTGGGAGCAAGCCAAGAGTCGCTTCCCTAACTTAAGCATTACGATTTTCGAGCGGAGTGCTCATACCCCACAATATGAAGAAGCTACAAGATTTAATCAGTCTCTGTTAGATTGGTTAAATCTTGTTCCATTTGTAGTAAAGCAAGAATCAGTCCTCTAGAGATTAGGATAGAATGCTATGTTTAATCTCTTTACATAAGATTAGTTATAAAACTGGTCTAGGTAAAGTACAACAAACTGTCTCACAGCAAGTTAGTACTATTCCTAGACCTGTTGCATAACTAAGAATATGTTAAGCGATTATTCTAAGATTGATTACCTCATCATAAGCGCATAAGGAGCCGACTTAGCCGTAACGAGATCACTTAGATACCGAGTCGGTCCGCAATTTCCTCCACCTCTGTTCGTACTTGCTCTGCACTGGTTTCGGCCTGCGTCGCGGCTGCTGCGGCTTGTTGAGCCTTCCGGTCTAAATTCGTCAGTTTGCGATCAATGCTGACCTGATACAGAGTGATGAGCAATAACATTGCTAGAACCACCAGCTTAAAAGTAATATCTAAGAATCGAGTTGATTTCTCCATAAGTACGACCAAAGTGACGAGCAGAAAGACGTTGGCCTAGTGCTATATAAACCATTTTAAGCTTTCTAACCGATTGAGCACTAGGTACTCGGTTAATAATTTGAAAACTTTATTTATGTTTAGTGCTTCATCTAACTTTAAAAATAATCACCTACATGATTAGCGAATTTAAGACATTCATTGCTCAAGGAAACGTGTTAGACTTAGCTGTGGGCATTATCATTGGCGCTGCTTTTGGTAAAATCACCACGTCCTTAGTGGAAGACATCATCAATCCCGTTCTAGGTTTGATAATTGGAGGAGTCGACTTTTCGTCCTTAAAACTTGTGCTCCGGCAAGCCGTCGGTACGGCTCCCGAAGTGGCCATTCGCTACGGTAATTTTCTGAACACAGTGCTTCAGTTTCTGATCATTGCCTGGGTAGTCTTTTTGATTGTCAAAGCAGCCAATCATCTTCGCTCGAGAGTCGTTGTGGAGCGCACACTATAGAAGGCGAGTTTTTAGAGTACATAGGTTGCAACTACCAAAGCGGGCCAAATATCAAATAAGAATATAATGCCTTGATTGACAAGTATAAACGTTCCTTTTGCCTTTCCCTAGAGTCAAATGAAAACGTATGGTTAAAGCTGCCCAAAAAGACCATTTTAACTCTGATTTACACCTTTTCGGTTGACTTATGGCGGGCTATTTGAAATCTGGCCCGCTTTGGTAGTTGCAACCTACATAGCATTAACCGCAAATGCTATGTACTCCAAAAACCTGTTATATAATGGTGTATCCCGAATAACTGGTACAAAAGTTTCATCTACCTATTCAAAATAGGGTTTAACTAATTATCAGTTAGCATTTTATTGTAGTGTAATTTCGTAAAAACGGTCGATTGACTGAAACGGATAGAGAATGCATGAATTTCATACTTTCGACTCCTACAAACGTTTCATAATGCCGTTTGCGTAATCAAATTTTACGAAACCTGCTCATTTGTTGAGTTTTCTAAAAACAAGTAAATTATGTGAGCGGATCAGATACAAAACATCTAAAAAGTCCACTGTATTTGATTTACTATCAATAAGTTACAGTTTTATACGAAAGTATTGTACCATTTATACAGGATACCCGTATAATCTATGATTATGTTAATCAGAGCCTAAAAGCGGTGTCTGCGACGCGCCTACTATGACTGGGGTTTCACCCCAGACCCCAAGGTTTTTTTCAGGCATAACGCACCCCTAACTGTACGTATTGCTGACGCATAGAGAAGTGGGAAAAGGGAGAAAAATCGTACAGTTAGGGGTGCGTTATGCCTGAAAAAAACCTGTGACGGTACGTCACAACTGTGTGACCATTAGAAAAGTATACCGTCTAATATAGACAAGCCCTACTAATAAGTTAGTAGGGCTTTTTCATTTGGAGGCTTCAAGCTATCAATCCAAATGAGCTCGTACGGTTAGTACGTGCATCAACCTATCCCTGGCGGGTTGCTCCTCAGCAGAGCCCACTTCCGTTTCGGTTAATATTGTTATGGGAGCTTCTCTCTTAAATACTGCATGATTGCTTCTTGACCTGCTTTTAGATCTTCGTATTGACGTTGGGTCGAAATGGTTAATTCAGCTACCCCTTTGGCAGTAATATCAGCCTTTTGGTCTGCTCGTGTTGCTACCTCTAAAATTTGACCTTGCCCTTCAATAAGGCGGTCAATTTTTTGAAGAGAATCTGCCATTATTGGCTCTAATTGATCAAGTCTGCGGTCGGGTGTCATACTATTATTTAGCTTTTTCTTTTTGTTTACGAACTGGTTTAGGTTGAGCATGGCCAATTAATTGAGTATCAAAAAGTGGCTTATCCTGCTCGGAATCAGCAATATATACAGCAGCATCAAACAAGGCATATTTCTTTCCATTGGCATCTGATTTCCAAGCTATTTGGGCATTTACAGCATAAATATTTGTACTACCAGACTTTACTATATCAACTGCCTTTTTCTCTCTTAGGTAGTTTGTACAACGGAATATTGTAGTTCGATGAAGACCCATCGCTTCTGCTAATGCTTCTTGGCTAACAACTAAAGCATTACGCCTATCCATGTGTTGAAGTAACCATACAAAAACTTTAACAGCAGTTGGATTCTCGCCCGTCATTTCAATAATTAAATCAAGTTTATCTACATATAGTTGGACAAACTTGTCATTAACTAAATCTACCTCTCCTGTCTGGTAGTTAACTACCTCTTTTTCATGTGCCATAAGTTATG
>NZ_KB893224.1 GCF_000374025.1 Spirosoma panaciterrae DSM 21099
GGCGAAAAGTAAGTTCAGTAAATCGGGAGTAGCGAACCAGATTTTCAAACGTAGCCCGTCCCTGTCTGCCTAATAAGACAGAGAAGAGTTCAGTTAGAAAAGTGCGCTGATGCTTGTTCACGTTGAAAAGTTTAGCCAATATTGGCTTGAGAATCGCTTCGATGCTCATGGGTCGTAGGGAATGAAATGGGGATTTCAAGCTTACGACCCTTTTTGCTTTTGGCCAAATCAAGCCCTAAAACTGCTCACAGTGTTATTCTACCCGAAGGTACTGCATTTCTGTTGGGAATTCTTAACGCAAAAACAACATGGTTTTACCTTAACCAAATTGCCTCTAAGTTGCAGGGTGGGGCGTTAGCAATGCAATCGCCTTATGTAAAATCAATTCCTGTTCCTATTTCAACAGATACAGAGAAAATAGAAAACTTAGTTAACCAGATATTAGAGACCAAAGCTGTTGATTCAACCGCCGATACCTCATCATTAGAAGCCGAAATAGATAAACTGGTTTACGAACTGTATGGGCTAACAGAGGAAGAAATAGCTATAGTGGAGGGACGATAAATCGAACGTAATTATTATTTCGTAGCGCGTTCAATTACGGACATGTTGCATAGGTTATAAGCTCAATATAGGGCAAGAGTCATAATTTAGCGGTTGAATTGGCCATAAGGTATAATGTCGCTCCCGGTTCCTGAACCCGTCTGGATACATCGTATAGTGCATGAACAGAATTTGCCTGACATACTACGTCATGGTATGTTTTGCCGCCGGGCTATTCCAGAAGACCCCAATTATATCTTCATTGGCGACAATCAACTAACTCAGGATAGGCACGAATACCCGGTACCGTTGGAAAACTACGGCAATTTGGGTGACTATGTGCCGTTCTACTTTGGTCCTTTGTCTCCCATGTTATTGAACATAAAAACGGGGCATAGGGGCATTACAAAGCGGCCACAGGAAGAAATAATTTACATAAGCTGTAAGGTAGACAGTATAGTAAAGGCTGGTTTACGTTTTGTATTCACCGATGGACAGGCAAAAGACAGGTTGACCGTATTTTATCAATCGCTCGACGATTTGGACAAGATTGATTGGGAGGTTGTCAAAGCAAAATACTGGCATAATACAGAAGACGATTGGGACCGGCAACGGCGCAAACAGGCTGAATTTCTTGTTTATGAGAAAGTTACGGCAAACTTGATTGATGCAATTGTTGTTTTCAATAAGGAAAAAGCTGATTTTGTAAACGGATTATTAAAACAGGAAGGGCGTTCGATTCCCGTGTATATCAACCCCGGTAACAGGTTTTATTACTAATGATTCATTTTATAACAGGCGATCTATTAAGCTCCGATGCTCAGGCACTCGTTAATACCGTTAATACGGTGGGGGTCATGGGGAAAGGTATTGCCTTACAGTTTAAAGAACGTTTCCCACTCAACTTCAAACGGTATAAAGATGCCTGTAAGACGGGTGAACTTCAACCGGGGAAATTACTGGTGGTTAGGGAAACGTCAATAAATGGAGAAAAAATAATTATCAATTTTCCTACTAAGACCGATTGGAAACAGCGTTCGAGTTACGCATACATTGAGGCCGGTCTACAGGAATTGGTTCGTGTTATTGAACAGGAAACGATTCAAAGCATTGCCATTCCGCCGTTAGGGTGTGGCAATGGTGGATTAAAGTGGGAGAAAGTACGCCCTATGATGGAGCAGTACTTAGGTAATTTACCAGTTGAGGTATTTATTTTCGAGCCAAACGAAGCCATTAAACAAGTCTTACAGAAACAGGAAACCCCAAAAACGGTCCAACTCTCGCCCGCGCGGGCCATGTTGCTCTATGCGCTGTTTTCATACGAAAGTATGGGAGAACACGCGAGCCTGTTTGTAGCCAATAAATTAGCCTATTTTCTTCAACGGTTAGGCGAAAATTTGCGGCTCAACTTCAAACCTCATCATTACGGGCCTTACGCTAATGAAGTAGGACACGTATTATACAAGTTGAATGGGGTTTATATGATGGGCATGGAGCAAAACGAAATAAAGGCGTTTGAATCGCTCCAGCTACGCTATGATAAATTAGATGAAGTAAGGGATTACGTTAATAACAACCTACAGCCCGAACAGCGTCAACGGCTCAAGAATCTACTGACATTAATTGCTGGTTTTCAGTCGGCTCTATCACTGGAAGTGTTAGCGTCGGTCGATTTTATTCAGGCACAGGAAGGAATTACATCGGTTGAAGAAGTCTTTGCACGTCTCCAAAACTGGTCAGACCGTAAGAAACGATTAATCAAGGAACGCCACGTAGCCATAGCCGTAGAACAGTTGAACGCCTATAAACAGCATCCTGCATTTGCCTGATTCGGGACAATGGATCAAAACCCTACTTCGTACCGCGTTCCTTTCCTGTACTCAATTCCTGCCTGAATTCGCTCGTTCAACTGAGCGGTACTAATTGAAAAGAGTAATGGTAGTTGTCCATTCTTACCCTTTTGGTATTTTTTGATGCGCCGTAGCGGGTTATTGAACCGATTTGTATAGGCGTTTCGGATATTATGAGCCATGTAATAACATTGGCGGTCGAGGGTGGCTCCAGCGTGTTTTGCCGTCAGAAATCGACCTGCTAGGTTGTCGAAAGTCGGGCGGTCACAAGTATATAGATTCTTTAGATGAACGGCCGAAATGAAACGTTGACCCGGACGCGGGAATTCAATTCCAATACCCGTAACCAGACAGGTAACTACTACCCTCGTTAGTCCCTGTTCAGGCTGTTCTACTGTGAATTTACTGTGAGAATTACAGTCATGAGCTAACCCGGAATACAAGGGGTTAATTTGTGACAAATCGTTAGGAGAGGTGGCGGTTAATTTGTGACAGGTAGATTTTTCTACCTCCTCACAAATCAGAACAGGAGAGTCGGTTAATTCGTGACAGGTTTCATTCTGTGGTTGACCTAAAAGGGTATGGTTTGTCAGGTTTTGCCAGACGGTCAGATAGTTGTTGATGCCTGTTAAAAGAGGAGTAGTAATAGCGGTTAAATTACTCCAAGTTTCACCAATGAGTCTGGTTACCTCTACTGGCCAATTATCGCTGTATTGCTCGATCAGTTCCCGGTAACGTCGTCTATCCCGGCTCAAACGTTGGCGGTAGGCATTAGCCTCTTTTGGGGTAAGGTTTTCGGGTATCTGCCAATAACGCGGGTTTCGTCCGTTTCGATAAATGGCCTGTTTGCTAGGGGGGAGTTTTGCCGGTTTGATAGCCGGGTCGTCAAACAGTATTTCGTTGAACGTATCGAGCAATAAAGCCCCCAACAGTTTATAATTCGTTACGTTCATCAAATCAGCTAGGTTAGTCAATACTATGCCCGTACCGTTGAAATACTCCATCTTTTTAACCCGGATCTCAAACCGTAACAGATTACCGGCCAAACCTCTCTGTTTGCCTTTGTCATAGATCTTTACAGCATAGCGTTGTAACTGACAAACATAATAGGGCGTATCACTGTGCGTGTCGAGATAAAACGGCTGGTTCTTGTAGCAAACTAAGTTTTTAAGAACCTGGCTAACCGGAAACGGTAGCTCGACATTTACGCCAAACTCTACGTTATTAATTCTTGACCTGAATAGGTCGAACCCGTAAACCTTTGCTAACTCGTCAAGGGTTGATAAAAGGTCATTTACCGTAAACTGATCGGCATTGTGTTGGCCGTTATTATGAAATTTGTGTAAGCTGCCTTTTACCTCAACCCGGTGGCCTTGCCCGTTTCGCCTTGGTACGAGCCGAAACGTTAACCCCCGGTCATATGCCTTACGTGTAGGGTCAAGAATAAGCCCGGTTTGCCCGTCAACCAATGCCGCGAATGTCAAACGGTCATTAGAAAGAAATGCATCAACCTCTACCGAAACGTCAAGTAGTTTAATTCCGTCAAACATGGCATGGAGGAGCCACCCTCACGTAAATACGTGTGGTTATATCCTGTGAGGGAGGCTAGTTATTTGTAGAAGGTTATTGGAGTAAACCCCGCCCAACAACAGCCGATATAAACGCGGCTCTATCTTTGGGGTAGGGGTAATAGGCGGGGAAATAGCGGAGGGTCATACGTCCGGCATCAGTGGTGAATTGCACGATTACACCGTTTTGTACTTTTTCTCCTCTGATTCCTAATGTGACAACGTTACCCAGGTATACGCCTACATAGTCGGTACGTTGCAAACCCGTAAAGAACGTAATCTTACGTCCTCCTTTCTTGCCTGTGCCTTTCTTTTGCGTGTTGGGGCCTCGCAAAATAACTTCAGCCTCAATGTTGGCATTAAACCGGCGCTCCTCAACAATCAATTCACGCGGAACCTTACAAAATCCCGGCTCACATTCTTTGACAATGTAGCGCCCTCGGTCGGCATCAAGCCGAAAGGCTAAACGGTGTGAAGTGGGTAGATAGCTCATTTGTTCCGGCCCTCCTGTGCCTTATGCCGGAACCGGCGAGACTGTTTTAGAGCGGCTAAAACGTCGGCCTTCTGATAACGTACACGACCATTGATTTTATGAGGAACCAAGATAGCCGGTCTTTCGTCCGTATCGGTTGCCCAATCATGCAAGGTCGTTAAGGATACCTGTAACGTTTCGGCTGTTTGCCGCCGTGTCGGAAGGTCGGGGAGGTTAAGCCCCTCTGGTGTGGGTGGTGTGAAGTTCGCCAACTCTAAGCGAACGGCCCCGCGTACCAATTCAGTTAATTGGTCAGGGGTAATTTGTATTTGTGTTACTGTGCCGTACATGGCGGTATTTGTTTTTTGTACGGCTCAAAGTTGATTAGGATTTATAAGGCCATTATTCCAGTGGAACCAAGGTGGAATAAAGTTTTATCAACTTTATGATCTTTTCGCTCTCTCAACTACAATGTCATATAAAGCTTTTAAAAAAGTTTTACCATCGCTAGTTGCCTTATATGTTCCCATACGCCCTTTCATTAACCCGACTACATCTAAAGATTCTATTCCTAGCATCCTCCCAATTTGTAAAGTAAGTTCTTTCTGTGAAACGGGTTGACCTGTTGTGGAATCAGTAATACGTTCTGACTTCGCTAATACCCAAACTAATTCAGCTAAATCAGTTTTATCCCCCTTCCATTCGAGTTTTATATGGGGTACTGTTTGTGACTGACTTTTATTACTTGACGTAGTTATAATTTCAGCTTCTGGTTTTGTGGGCTCTTGATGTGAAATACTGATCAGCGATTTATTTGCCGGAAGTATACCATATCCAATTACAAGGGGACGGATTGTAGATTTTATTGTCTCCGTTGCTTTAACGAATTCATAGATGCAAGACCTAACTACCTCTGCTAGATTTTGAATAGATATAACGTCCTCTTTCGATAATTTACTAAATTTATCAGGTTCAAATAATGCTTTTCTACTAAAGTCTGCAAATATCCTATCTGTCCATTCGTCAGACTCAATGTAGTTATAGCCATCTACGATTGCCGATAAATCAGAGCTAAGGTTAGTGAGGTATCTATCTCTCTCTGCTGGCCTTAAACCAGATGAAAGATTGGTATTAACCTCCAAGATGAAATCATTTGCTAAGAGCTTGTTGGGGAATTGATAAGGACTGGTAGTCGAGTCAACTTTGTATCGACCAAGAAACAAAGTAATGACTAAGCAGTGGCAACCACTGACCGACTACCAGTGGGCAGCAATTTCGCCTTTTTTTAACCTTCAACGCAAGCGTAAACACCAATTACGTGCCGTCATGGATGCCATCTTCTGGATGTTACGCACCGGCTGTCAATGGCGAAACCTGCCGCCTAGCTTTCCGCACTGGCAAGCCGTATACTATTATTTTGACCAGTGGAAA
>NZ_KB893225.1 GCF_000374025.1 Spirosoma panaciterrae DSM 21099
ACGACCGATAAGCTCTACGGCTTAGCCCGGTTGGCTAAATGGCATGAGAAAGTCCGCCAAGCGGGTTTTAAGGCCTTCAACACGGTGGCTCGTTCGATCCAGAATCACTATGAAACGATTCTCAACTACTTTGACAACCGCAGTACGAATGCCTCAGCGGAGTCATTCAATGCCAAGATCAAGGCGTTTCGGGCTCAGTTCAGAGGGGTTGGTAACGTGGCATTCTTCTTATATAGGCTGTCTCAATTATATGCTTAATCCAAGTTACTCCACAAGTATTATCCTTGATCCCAAGTATGTCCTATGCTTTGAGAAAAATAAAAAAGGGAAGTTATTGCACTTTCTCTCGTTTTTCACATTGGTCGAAGTCGCTACGTATCATAACAGGTATATAACTTTATATTAGTCGCCAATTGATATAGTCATGTATATACTTCATTACCAGCCATCACCAAATGCCCGATATAAATCTACAAGGCTTAAAATTGTTGCTGTTTAAAGTTAATTAAGACTAATATAGTTTCCGGCTCCCTATGTTGTACAGCAATAACTTCGCAGCAGGTGTGCGAAGCCGTTAGAAAATGGTCGCTCGAAGTATTAGCGCATTTTCAATTGATTGAATCCTACTTTGATCGGACTGACAATCATACTGAATTCCAAAGAGTTGATATGGGGTTTACTAAGATAGAGTATATACACTCTAGTTATAACGGCTTAGAAGAGTATGCGGATCAGAATATTAGATAACATATAAAATGAGTATTAGCATTCTTATGGAAGAATAATCTTCATAATAGTCTGACTGATAGGGATTTATATTTAAATTAGATGTTTGCTAGACATAAAACTTTTCTGCCAATATCGTTTGTACAAACGCAACTAAACCATATTGACAGAAAAGTTTTAATCACATACCTTGAGAAAAAGAGTTGAATGAAAACAGATTACTCTTTTTTCATTTGTTGCATTTCATCGATAAAGCGTTGAATATGATCTGCTAAAAATATTAGCATTATTCCTATTACGAAACAGCAACAGCCAGATGAATTAGGTAGGTGAACTCCACCATTAAAAAAGTAATGATGGGTAACAAGTAAACAGAGCAAGTAATCAACTCTTGTTTTCCAGCGATCGCTTTCAGCCCAGAACTCATCTGAAAATTTGTGTTTATTGGGCTGATTAATAGCTATATGGCGGCTTATATAAAAACCTAAGATAATAAGGCCACAATACCAAGTATTATCACTTCTGCTGGCAATTTCATTAGTATGATAAATGCTAATGGACATTTTGGGGAGTAGAGGAGCAATAAATTGCACTCCTTGCAAAACATAGGTCTTCATTGCTATTTTTTTTAAATAACTGAAAAAAGTAGTTGCAAAAAAGCTACCTAAGTTGCTGGCAAGATAGGGGAGTTGTGTATCTTTGCGCCCAATTTAGGATAAGCAGGGAATCAAGGAATCCTGATTCCCCAATTAGTACCAGTGTCCACTCGCCAAAGTTAAGCTGGTACTACATGCAGCCAAATCCTTTCTACACAGCAGGCTTTCTGCCGAAAGGCACTAAGCCTGTTTTGTTTTTTTATACCATAGGCATTATGTTGAATGATTTTCAATGTGAAGAAAACAAAAATCTAATTAATTATACTATACTGAAAATCAGGCGATTGTGTAAATGTTTAATGTAATACTACTAATACCTTTTTTAAAAAATTTAATAACTGAGTATTATAAAGTTAAAAATTGATGAATACAAAATGAACTAACTAAAAAAAATATATTGTACTTTTTTAATAATCCTTTTTTGGGTACTGTAAAAATAGTTGCTTACGAGTTATTTGATGGGGATTTATTTTTAGTATCATTAAGATGATATATAATTTTTCTTATATGTTAAAATATTTTTTAAAATATATATATATATTTTAAGAGTGAAATATATTTCACTATTTTTACGAAAAAATAATCTTGAAATAAGGCAATAGTTTGTTTATATTGTACAATCAATGGATGAATTTAAAAAAATTAAAAATACTCTTAGTAAGTATTCATTATCCAGTCTAAGAGGATTAGTCAACAAATTACATAGCGAGCGAGAGAGTGTCTTGCATGCTGATAATATCAAGCCTCTTAAACATTTTGTATATAATGAAATTAAAACAGCCATAGGTAATGCCAAGGAGAGCTATTATAATAATGTCTACTACAGTATCCTACATGATAGATATATTAAGAATAATAATAAAACCCAGGAAGAAAGAGAAAAAGAGGAAAAAGAACATATTCTAAACATAATCTGTTACATATATTTTAAAAATTCTAAACTACAGTTTATAGATGGGAAAGTTTATTATAAACCTAAGAATGATGAAAAAGACCATGAACTAATTGATTTAAAAAATTACAAAAACATAACTAGTAACGATACTCAAAAAACTGCCTTAAGATATATTTTATATTATTGGAAAGAATCAAATGATTATTTAAGTTCAGGTACTTTGGGTAGATACATATTAGAAAAAAATCCTAAGTCTTCAAATGTCAAACTCATACGGAATAAGATAGAATTAAATGGTATAATTAGAGAAACTAGGAGTAAAGATGGTATTCATATTTCAATATTATTTAATGAAGTAGATGCCAAACAAACTCTAAGTTTATTATTCTATTCCAGAAATACATTTGGTGAAGAGGATGCATATTGGCTAGCCTATTCAAAAGAAAGACGAGAAGGAGATATATCAACTGGTATAGGTTATCTTGGGCGAATTGAGGAGGACATTAACAGCAAGCTTGATAGCGAATTAACTGATAAATTATTTCCTAAACTTCGAGGCAAAAGACTTGACATTTCCAGAAGCTTAGATATAATAGGAAATAAAAGAGATGATAACTTAGATCGAATAAAGGGGATATATAAATGCCATTTATTTATTCCTACAACTTCAGGCCCTAGATTAAGTCCTGTATTAGTAATAATTGATAATAAGGCAAGAGTCATAATTTACACATATAATCAGAAAAAATTTCCTAATGAGGTTTATTTTGGGTACTATGACTTAATTAGCATAAATCAAGAGAGTTTTTTAATAATAAATTGCGATTATAATGTAATAAAATCGAGAGTCATCAATTATGATGTGAAGATGAACTTTCATTTTATTTTTAAAACTAATGAATGGAATAGAAATAGTAACGAGTGGATTGGTGTACGAACAATAATTAGCCATCCGAAACTTAGGTTCCCCCTTGCATCTAAAGTGATATTAAAAAAACTAGATTTGTCAACTATCGAAGACCTAGTCGGATATAAGATTTTCGAAAAAGAAAACATTTCCGAAGAAGATTTAATTAATAAATTTTTCAATTTAGATGCTATATATGAAAAAAACGAAGCATCTAAATTATTAGATGATGTTGCAAACGTATTGATTAATTCATTGTGGGAGGTTCCAATAGAAGAAGATAATTTTAGGAATGTTGACTTGGAAAGATATTTCGAAAAAAATGAAGAAGTGAAAAGGTTTTTTTTGAATGGACATTCTGAAATTTTGGTAGATGGGGGTGTATCCATGCTATTGAAAGATATGCAAAATATTAGTCCTTTACATGGAGATTTTATTTGTCTTAATACTACATTATTTGGAGACCATCAAATTTACAAATATAAGAGTATACATGAAGTGCCAATTAAAAAATACCCAATTTCAATCTTTCCTAACGGCAATGCTAGACTCAAATCAAAGGATGCTATATATTATGGGAAAGTAATAAATTATTCAAAAGACATTCTTCAACTTAATTTTTATCGTGAAAGTAATAAATTAAATATTAAGGAAAGAAACATATATATGGATATAACGATTGATTTAAATAGTTATATAGATCACAACATACCTGGAAGTACTATTTGGTCTGGAATAGCTACACGACGGATTGCAAAATTGAAAAAATTAGAAAGTAGATTATGCTGTGTTGTAAGGTCAATAGATTCATTTGAACTTAATCAGTACGAGTCTGATATAAAAATAGATAGTTTTCAATTTTATAGGTTAGATAGAAAATACAATGGCATACTAACCTATTTGATTGGGCCGATAAACAGAATGGTTCGCTCTGGCCTCGATGAATATTCACTACAATATCATGCCAATAATAATAGCTATAAAAGAGACTTTTTCTATGCTGCATGCTATTTGAAAAGCCAAGGTGCATCAAATAGTATAGTTAAAGAAAGACTTTTTCAAGCCTATATTCATGGATTTGCCCGAATGAGTTATAAGGGTGAATTAGTAGATGAGAATATGAAAGTCAATAATAAAAACAAAAGTCAAATAAAGAAAAATAAAAAAGAGATAGATAATAGGCCTGATGTGTTAAAATTGAATGAAAAATTATTTAGTCAAGATTCTAAACCAATAGAAGTCTTTTTTGAAGAGAGAAAAATGTTAAAAGCTGCTATAGACAATGGTCTATTTTCAGAATTTGAACTGGTTGATTATATAAAACAACATTGGTTTGTAAACAAAAAAAATAATTTTGCCTTTAAAATATTTGGAGAAAATAAAATTGATGTTTCTATTGCCTTGCCTGATTATTCTAATGGCCATAATCAAGCAGATTTGCATACTGCAAATATTGCTAACGACTTGTTAGTATATAACGCTATTAAAAAAGCGACTTTTTTGCCCCCATCTGAAGCTTTATCAAAAGCGGGGAAAATAATATGTGTCGGCCTTTTCTCAAATAAATTATCGATGCATTGTAATAATTATGATCATAAAGAAGTTCATGGCCGTTATTTTAAATTTATTCAGGGGGATAACCCTAAAGCACATAAAATTAAATGTGCAAATTTTTTTAATGGGTCAATAAATTTATTAGAAGATAATTGGATTGAGTTTGAAATTGATGAAAACACAATGGATTATATCCTTATTTCCAAAGTCCGTTTAAATAAAGATGCAAAACAAAGTGCTGATATATTTATTGTTGGTGGTCTAAATATTGAGGGTACTAAGCTTGCAGGAGATTTTTTAGCATCAAGTTGGGATACACTCTACAATTTAAAGGATGATGATACTAATATTAAAATGAAGGATAGTAATTTTTTTACAATCTTATATAGAGTCTCTATTAATGGCTTTATAGAGCAAGTTTATTTCCGAGCATCAAATTAGTATTTTGACTTATCAATATTTAATCTAGCGCAAATTCGGGCTCTAAAACTGCCCCGAGTTAGTACCAGTGGATAGATTGAATTATTTAGTTGATGTTTACACTATAATAGTGCTGTTGCGTTCTATTAGAGCGTGTTGGGAAATTATGTTTGGTTTACAGCCTCAAGCCGTTGTAGCATGATTTGACTGTTAGCTAAATACAGCCAAGACACCGAAGACGATACGGTATACTCGTAATCCTTTACGATCCGCCGAAAGAAGTTGGTCCAGGCGATACTCCGTTCAACGACCCACCGCTTGGCAACGGGCACAAAACCACGCGCTGATTCAGGCCGAGCGGCTTTCTCAAAATCAATGCTCCAGCGGTCAAGCTCTTTGGCAAATACGCCATTNTAGGCTTGATCCCCGAAGACCTTCTCCAGTCGTTGGCCAACCCGCCAAAGAATGGCGACAACTAAGGATTCGCCCAGCGCGCCATCAGCCTGATTAGCAGCATCG
>NZ_KB893226.1 GCF_000374025.1 Spirosoma panaciterrae DSM 21099
GGCCTTCTTCTTCCAATGGGGCAGATTTACACGTTAAGCAACTAAGGGTTTAGTTATTCTTTGTCGGGACGACGTAAAGGTCGTCGGTTTCCAATATCAAACGCAGAACTACTTTCAAAGCTATATTTCCCCAATCGGTTGATGTGTTCAAAGCGGCAAGGAGACAAGTGTTCGAAATGCGTTTCATCAACTGGATAACCTTCCGACTTTAACTGCCGCAGCACTTCCTGCATATACACCGTGTTCCATAACACAACGCAATTCGCTACAATAGTAAGACTCCAGCTTGATTCCATCTGCTGCTCATGTTGTTTGCGTCGGATCACACCATCGGAGCCGAACCACAACCAAGCCCGAAGACCGTTCAGTTCTTCTCCCTTGTTCAACTGCCCATGAATACGTCGACGCATCGGTTTACTCTGAAGGTAACGTAGAATAAAGATCGTTTTGATGAGTTGACCATAAGCCTGTAGCACATACGTCAGGTTATTTTGACGAGGATAGGCCTGAAGCTTTCGGATGAATAAGGAGGCTGCTACCTCACCCGATTGAACTGATCCAGCTAACCGCAACAACTCGTCCCAGTGCCGCTCAATGTAATCAGGATTGATCATTCCAGTAAACTTCAACCCTGGGTATGTCCAGTCCTTGCCTTTGATTTTGCATAGTCGCTGATCGGCGATATCCCGTAAGCGGGGCGAGAACAAAAGCCCCAGCAGATCGAACAACGCAAAGATAATATCGGTGTAGCCAGCCGTGTCAGTGGTGTGTTCGGTAATCCGTAAGTCTGTTTGATTACCAATAATTTCGTCCAGAACGACGGTGGCATCCCGCAGGGTGGCTGGTACGACCTTGGTGCCATATTGAGCGTACTGGTCGGCGGTGTGGTTCTGTTGGGTAATGCCTTTGCCCGGCCCAAAGTAATTGGGCAGCGCACGGGCGTTACGGACTTTTCCGCTGATGGGGAATCGCTGACCGTCGGAGGAAGAAAACGTCCCGTCTCCCCAGTAGGAGGCTAACCACTGGCGATGTTGCTCATTGACCAGTATATTGTTAGCCGCTCGCAGTGTTTCTTCCCGCAAATAATTGGCTCCCGTCCACCAAAGGCTCTGATAGGCTAAACCCGATGAGCGGGCCATGTCGGATAAGGGGATATTGCAACCCAACGCCAATAGGGTTGCCAACAGGCGAGTAGGGTGATCCTCGCCACGGGCGGCATGTTCAAGACCCGGCAAGTAGTGGGTAAAACCCACCCAGTTGTCCACCTCGACCAGAATATCGGTCAAGTCAACCGCAGGCATACGACGATTGATCTCCTCTTGCAGGGCTTTGACGGCCGGTGGCACTTCTTCGGCCGTTAAGCGGGTCAATACCAGATGACCGTCTTCCAAACGCAGATCGCCACCGGCTTCCAATAGCTTCTGCATAGGGGCTAACAGCGTTTCCAATTCGGTGACGCGTTGGTTGAGTCGGTCGATTGGTAGGGGTGGAAGATTGAGCTGCCGACACAGTTCTTCCCGGCGAAGCGCCCATTCAGTCGGTGGCATCAGATAACTATTCAGATTGCCGTATTCGTAAGAGGGCTCCACAAACACATCTCCTGAACGAAGTCGGTCCCGCAACGTGGCCAGCACACTCAGTTCATAAGCAGCACGGTCCCAGCCTGTTTCAATGTTATAGGCAAACTTGCGCCAGAGGGGCTTGATAAAGTTACTGGGTGGGGTGGGCGGTAATTTACGTCGGCTACCCTGTTGTAACTCAATGACTAGGTCGAGTGCTTTGTCGAAATCGTCACCCGTAAAACCATGTTGGAAGACGATCTGCCCCAGCAGGTACGGGGTGAACTGTTTGAAAAAGCCATAGCGTTTAGCCAGAAAGCTTAGCTTTGAGTGGCGAGTGGGATGTAACAAGGCTTCAACGGCCTGCCAGGACAGCAGGAGTTTATCGCGGGGAATGGTTTGATAGATCGCCGGCCGCACCTGATCAGCAGGCGTTCCGGCTTCATCCAGCACGACTTTTACCGCTCCACCCAAGGTTTGCAGAGCTGTGTCTTTAGCCGCAGCAACCTCCTGCTGATACTGTTCATACTCCCGACGGGCTTTGGCCAGATTGTATTCCCAGAAGGCATCAAACATGGCCACTACCTCATCGGTCAGGGTAAGCAGGCTTTCGCGCAGAAAAGCCACCAGGATGGGATAGCGTTTATGGGCTGGAAGACGTTCCAGATGGCGGTTAGACCGATGCCGGGCAATCATACTCAGCCGTTTTTGGCGATTGGCAGCCATCGAATCACTCCTCCAGGCGGGTACACCAAATTCCCGAAGGTATTTCAGTTTATCCAGCACCGTGCGAATAGCCGCCGGATTACTGCCGGTTGCCGCCTGAACGAGCCACCGGTGCCGAGTAATCGTCAGATCCTTGTCCGGTGTCAGCAACCCATCCAGGCGGGCCTTCAGTTCATCGCTCAGCAGCGGACTCAGTCGACGGTACGTCTCCAGATGGGCTTGTTCATTGATGCTGCCTACCAGCCGCTCCAGTACGAGGATCGCCGGCCGCACCAGGCGTTGCTGATGCAGCTTCTGAACCGTCATGGCCAGTAACACCCGTTCTCCATCATGCTCTAAAGCTCGTTCCAGCAGCCAGGGTTCCAACCAGGTCACATCCAATGGCTCCCATCGGCGAAACCCCAGGTGTTTGATCACTAGCGTGAAGTGATTGCTGCGCGTTTGTTGGCGATGACCATAGTCTGCCAGGTGGACAGCTTCAGTGCGGAGTTGCCTGGCGACGAACTCGACCACATCGAGGGGTAGCTGGTTCCACCAGTTATCGGGTAAAATACCCATCAGTCGCAGTAGGCCAATTTGCAAGGCAACGGCTAACCGATTGGTCTCTCCCCGCAAAGTAAGGACAACTAATCGGTCGGCATGAGTCAGGTAAAAATGTTGGCGAAGATCCGCTTCCAGAATGATGGACGGGACGGACTCATAGCGGGTCCGTTCGGGAACAGATAAAAAGTCGAGTGGCATTGGAATGGGTTATCAAAAAGGGTGTCCAAATCAGTCCTCGTTTTTAGCGCACACAGGCCGATTCTAAGGGCGAAAAGTTAGCTTTGTAAAGGAACTCCTTTTTGATAAGTCAAGATGGCCAAAAAATCACCAGACAAACCCAAACGGGTAGCCCTATACGCCCGCGTGTCCACGCTGGATAAAGGACAAGACCCCGAAACCCAGCTTCGGCCTTTGCGGGCGTATGCGGATCGTCGCGGTTTTGTTCTGGCCGCCGAATATGTCGATACGGCTTCAGGGACAACCGAGGAGCGAACGCAGTACCGGAATATGATTGGGGCCGCTCGCAAGCGGCAGATCGATGTGGTGTTGGTCTGGCGCTATGATCGCTTCGCCCGTTCGACCCAGGCACTGGTTAATGCCCTGAAAGAGTTCCAGAGTCTGGGGGTGGATTTTATCTCGTATCAGGAGAATATCGACACCACTACACCGACGGGCGAGTTGATCTTTCATGTAATGGCTTCACTGGCCCAGTTCGAGAGTTCGCTGATCAGTGAGCGGGTTCGAGCAGGTATGGCTCGTGCTAAAGCTCAGGGCAAACACATCGCGCGTCCCCCATTAGTTGAATCAAAACAGACCGAGATTGCGAGGTTGTACAGCCAAGGCGTATCGATGAATCAAATTAGCAAACAGATTGGGGTGGCCTATGGCACAGTTTACAATTATGTACAGAAAATCAGGCTTAAAACTAAGACCTTAGTTGCTTAACGTGTAGAAATGCCCCGTTGGAAGAAGAACCCC
>NZ_KB893227.1 GCF_000374025.1 Spirosoma panaciterrae DSM 21099
ATAGTAAAAATTCTTACTAACTAACTGATTATGAACACAGATACCTCGTAGAGCAAGTGAGAATTATCGCGTAGCGTAATTCCCGCTTGCTCTTTGAAAAGACCGCTTCGCGCTTTGTTTCGCCGCCTCGCGCTTTTCTTTGCTTTTTGCTTTTTCTTCTCGTTCGTCTTGTCTCCCCTCTATAACTATATTTTTAGTTTACCTTTTTACTTTCTAAAACCGTACCTGTCAAAGCACTTCAGCACCGCCTTTCCCTCGCACGCGTACACACACGCTCACGCGCGAGACAAGTGTTTGTGTATTTCAAATATCACTTGTTAATCACTTGTAAGGACAAAATATGGCTTGTAACTGTCAGATTTACAGTACTTTACGCTGTGGATAACTTTAATAAAGTGAGGTTTGGTTACTGATAAAATGAGGTTTGGTTACTGAAATGCTCTTAATAAAATGAGGTTTGGTTACTGAGATGCTCCTAATAAAATGAGGTTTGGTTACTAAAATATTAGTTCAAAAAAATTGTATTGATTTATTAAAATCACTTTTTACATTTGCCTGATTGATAGACAGTAACGTTCTTATGAAAAAGGGAGTAGAAATATGGCAAGATAATGCGTTAACACTTGCTCGATATGAAATGAGCGAGACAGAGAAGAACCTGTTATATATGGTTGTTGCTCAGGTTAAGCCCGATGATCCTGAGTCAAAAAGGTATCAAGTGTCAGTTAATCAAATGGCGGAAATCAACGGTTCTGTACGTCTGAAGTCGGATGCATACAAACAGGCGACTCGTAAATTAATTGGTCGCGTATTTGAAACAACTCTTCCAGATGGGGACTTTTTACAAGCTGCTTTTATTACGTCAGCTCGTTATAAAAAAGGGACTGATATAATCGAAATAGGTTTGTCTCCAGAAGTACGGCCGTTTTACATTGACCTGAATAAGAAGTTCACCAAATTACAACTAGCAGCTGCTATCTCTCTTAATTCAGCTTATGCCAAACGTATTTACGAATTACTATGCATGTATAAAAACATGGCAGATAAAACCTTTAGGCGTAACCTAATTGATCTTAAGACTATGCTTTGGGTAATAGATCCAAAAACCGGAAAAGATAGTTATCCAAGCTGGACTTGGTTTCAAAGGAATGTATTAGATATTGCCACTAAGGAGATTAACGGTCATACAGACCTGACTTTTAATTATAAGCCCGTATATGGTGATCGGCCTGGCAGAGGGCGCAAGCCAGTTGTCGAAGTCGAGTTTGAAGTCTTCTATAAAGCTAAACCTGAACCTGTACAAACGTCATCAGTGCATGAACGGCTAGTGAAACAATTCCGATTACGAGTTGATCAGGCTGATCAGGTGCTAGCTCTGCATTCGACGGAAACTATTAATCGACAATTGTATGATATACAAACCAAAGCGGCCGATGGGAAAGTTAAGAATATAGGCAGTTATACGGCCAAAGTATTTGGCTTAGAGACAAAAGGAAAGGAAGTAGTCAATCAATAATCAACAAGTCAATGAACCCAACTGCAATTCGCCAAGGCATCAGCTACGTGACCAACAGCAAAGGCGAAAGAACAGCTTTACAGCTCGATCTAACTAACGCTGCGGTCCAAGAGATTGTAGAAGACCTCATGGATACACTCGATGCTATTGAGCGCCGAAATGAGCCAACTCGCCCCTTTGATGAAGTCAAGAAAGAAATCTTAGCGAGTCGTGGCGTATAAGGTTATCATCACGGAAGCGGCTACAAAAGAACTCAGACGTATTCCTGTCAAGATGCAGGATCGCATCTTTGAAAAGATTGAGGATCTAGCTGATGACCCAAAACCGAACGGCCATAAGAAGCTTAAAAGCTTTGAGATGCCAGGTAAAGACTACGACGATTACTATCGTATCCGAGTCGGTGATTACAGAGTTATTTATACCATTGAGGACGATCAGATAGTCATCTTTATACTCAAAGTAGCTCATCGTAAAGACATTTACGAATAAGCCCTCTGCTAATAGATATCATGACCCAAAAAGACGTTGCCAAAAAGTCTTTCTATTGTTAGGCTGCTCATTGTCAGCGGGTAAGCGCTTTTGTAATTCGTTAAGCTGCTCGTTTTGTTGTAATAGTAGCTCCTCAATGTGACCAATCTTTTGACTATTCATTTGATTAATCAAAGCATTGATCACGTCGCGTTGCTCAAAGATCTGATTTTGTTGCTGTTGTATAGTTGTGTCTCGTTCTGCCAGCAACATCCGCAGTTGTGCATTTTCTTGCTGTAAATCCGGGCCTTGAGTTGGTACGGAAACGGCCAAAGGAACGAATGAATAGTGTTGCTGAAGAAAATCCTGGCTTATTTGATAGACATTACCTTTAGGGGTGTCCTCAGAACGGACATACTCAGAGCCAATATGCTGTTTGACTAGTCGGCGAATAGTCAACTCAGACTTGTTAAAGAGTTGCGAAGCCTCTTTAATTGTTAGAAATGTTTGATTACTCACCACTGATATTTTGATTAGTCATCAAGTCAAAGGTAATGTTTTGGCTCAATATCAGTTGATTGTTTGACTAATCATTTGACTAGTCGTTGACTAATCAGGACCATCTACTTTACATAAGATTGATTATACAACTAGAACCACATATCTAGCATGGCCAAATACATGAAGGCTATTTGTTCGGTATTAACACTGATCGTCTTAGGACTTTACCTAATTGACCCACTACATGAGAGGGTTGATAAAGGATGGATAATAGTATTGTATCTTCTAGTAGGGTCTTTAGTGCAAAACGGGGCCAAAATGAAAATAGCCCCGTATAGTACTGATTATGAGTGTAGGTAAAGAAAACGGCCGTTTTCTTTACTGACTGATTAGCAGGCAGAATACAGCCTATTTTGGCCCATTTAAAGGCAATAAACTCGGTTAAACTAGCAAAGTAAGCTTAGCTGTGTCGAGTACTGAGTTTTCTAACTTTCTATTTTCATTTTGGCCCCGTTTTGCAGTGCAGACCTAGTAGGGCCTATCTACTTCTGGAGAAAACAGTTTTTTTACCCCTCGCTGAATATAATGCTATTGGGACTGATAGTATACTACTTAGTGAGAGGTTACGTAGGTTAACATAATACTCACCTATATAACAACTCAATTTACATGAATAAGACCATATTTGGTGTCATTGGATTGCTACTAATCATATTTGAAATCAGTTCAGCTCAACCCACAGCACAGACCAGACAGACCGCAAGCCTATTCACTGCTCAAATTCAAAAGATCTTCCCCGGATCAATAAATTAGTGAATGGAGTGCCTTCTTCTCTAATAGACTCAGTCGCAATTAAGCAAGAGACAGAAGACACTTATCACGCAATAACCGGACGCTGGTCCTTAGTTCAGATTCAGGGCGGGTGGAGCAAACCGAAAGCACCCACCCGGCGAATTGAACTCGTCATTGATACTAATGGACAAAGCAAAATCTATAATGCTGGCAAAAGTGCAGGAGCTTTTACTATACAGTTAAACAGAAACTGGGGGGGATATCAATCACCTCTTAATCCAAAAGGTCAATCCTTATTTGGTCAGTACTGCCGTTATCTTGATATTGAGCTATGTGGGTACAGGGGTTCTTCTTCCAACGGGGCATTTCTACACGTTAAGCAACTAAGGTCTTAGTTTTAAGCCTGATTTTCTGTACATAATTGTAAACTGTGCCAT
>NZ_KB893228.1 GCF_000374025.1 Spirosoma panaciterrae DSM 21099
GGGCAGTTCGGTGAAAGGTAAGGGGCATATCTGTAAGTTGGGCAACAGCCGAATTCGTCAGTTGTTGTACATGGCCAGTATGCAGGCCAAGAAAACCAATCCGGCCTGTGCTGCTTTGTATGATCGGTTGGTGGGGGCAGGTAAGCCCAAGCTGGTGGCTTTGATAGCGGTGGCGCATAAGTTAGTTCGTCAGTGTTTTGCCGTAGCCCGAAGTGGGGTAAACTTTGATCAAAAACTAGCCTTACCTCTTGTTTCGTAACACAGTTCATTCCGACGCAGGAGGAATCTTCGGATGAGTGAGAAAAAACTTTACTTATCCGAAGATTCCTCGTCCCTCGGAATGACAGAAAATTTAGATTACAATGTCCTTGGTCAACAGCCATTAGAAAACCCATGACGATTGACCAATAACATAAAATCAACTAAGCGAGTACCGGGCGGGGCTGGACTTCCCGGACTTCTATTTTACCCTGATAGGCCAGAATCGGGCAAGCTTTCGCCATTTCAACCGCTTCGTTCAGATCAGCAGCCTTTACCCGAATCGCGCTCACGACCCGAAACATTGCATCGGACAAATACCCCTGCGAAATCGTCCGACTAGGTCCCGAAATCACAACCCCAGGCTGGTTGATCAGGCTACTGCCGACAAACACGCCCTGTTCAGTCCATTGTTGAATTAACTTCGCCCAATCGGCGGAATTTTGCTTCTGCTGTTCTGGCGTCAACGTCTGCTGAAGGCCAAATTGCACTAAAAACACATATTCGTTCATGATCGTCATCGTTTTGTTTTGGCGACGCATCTCGCGTCTAACTTTGCAAAACTACCCTGACGATCGGCCCCGAAATTGTAAAAAATCACTGATTTACCAGTAGCGACCTGCTTTAAAAAACTGCTGTGGGGCCTGTCCGGCAAACGATTTGAAATCGTTGATAAAATGGGCCTGATCGAAGTAACCAGCCGCGTGAGCCGTCTCGGTCAGACTTATGCCGGGCGCGTATTGACTGATGATATGCCGGAAGCGAACAATTTCGGAAAACTGCTTGGGTGAGGTGCCCACCCTACGCCGAAACCGTTTTTCGAACGGATCGCGACTGATGGGTAAATCAGCCAGCAGCTCTTTTATGCGGATAGATCCATTGGTTTGCTGAATGGTCCGAATCGCATTTGAAACCAGGGGATCGGTTGCCACTCCATTCATTCGACGGATCAGAAAATTCTCTATAATGGACACCCGCTGTTGATTGGTGTTCGCTTCGGCCAGTTGTTCTTCCACATCCCGAATTATCTGCTGAGGAAACAACGAATCGAGCGACACGTTTAACCCAAATAGTTCGTGAATCGGATCACGTAGTAACGTAGCGGCTGCTCCTTCCTGAAAAATCACCAACAGATTAGCCGTTTCGCTGGCGTAGTTTACCAACCGGGTCGTGTTTCGGAGGCCCGTTATGGCCGATGTGGGCAATGTAGTTTCGGTTGTTTCGCCCGTATAACTCACTCCACCCCTATACCGAAAGGCCATGACCACCGACGTTGCGGGCAGGATTTTATTGACCATCCCCAGATCGCTTTCGATGATCATAAACCGCTTTACCAGATGGCTCAACTGGGCCGTGGGCAGAAATAGCTCGGTGTTCATGTCAGGAGATTGTATAAAACCAACTGCTCCTTCGGCAACAGATTTTGGAGCTATTTCATTCAAATAGGAAAGCGGTTCAAACGTAACCCGACTGAGTCATAATAGTTTTTCTGTCATCCCGACGCAGGAGGGATCTTCGGGTGAGTCGATAGAATAGTCAGCGTCGGGATGACAGAAAGCGATTGCAACAAACATAGAAAAACGTACGGGATTATCCTGAATCTCAGTCGATTGCCGACACCACCACATAATTGTCGTTTCGCGTGATGCCATAGAGAATAACCTTGTTTTTTACGCTTCGGTCGATAGCAAACGCCTGTCCTTCGCTCTGCGTCGGAATGGTTTTTACGTACTGCAGCGTGTGGCCACGTTCGGGGAGTTTGAGCACATAGAGTTCCGGTTTATCGTGCCCGGTGCAGTAAATAAAGCCATCCTTACTCCAGGTTCCACCCGACGTGCTGTAGGGCGAGAAGGCCTGTAACACATTCGCCGGAAACGCCCAAGCCTCCACCTGCTGCCAGCTTTCAGTAAATTTCACCAGCGTAGTCCAGCGATTATCACGCCCTTCGGCCATGGCTTTGTTCGAGTAATTGGCAAAAGCGACCCACCAGTATCCATTATGAAAATCAGCCCAGGTTACAGACCCTGGAAAAAGCCCGAAACTATGATTTCCGATGTGCTTCAGCGTGCGTGTATCGAAGATTTCGATTGAACTGGCCATCGGAATATCCGGGTAGTTGGAATGCGTACAATACAGTTTCTGTCCGATCACAACCCCACTGTTCATGTGCTTCAGTAACCCGGTCGTATCTTCCCAGGAAGCTACCTGTTTGCCATCGGCTTTCGCATGTTTGGTGAGTGAGTGGTTATTAATGACGTAGAAGTGCGTTTGATCAACGGCTACGCCCTGTTGCACCTGTTTGAGTTGGAACCGCTGAATTTCGGTTGCTTTCTGTGCCAGCGCGATTAATGGGGAGGTCAGATAGAGCAATATGCCCAGCAACGGATAAAATCGCATAGTTTTGGGATTCGATTGAAACGGCCGAAAGTTACGAGTCAGCCGCTACTTCTCTGCTTATGCCTACTACAAGTCCTAATGAATCCCTCCCACTTTCCATTCTCTATCAATCGGCCGATCTGGTGGCGATCAACAAACCGCATGGGTTATTGGTCCATCGGTCGCCCATGGCCAGCGATGCCAGTGAGTTTGCCGTCCAACTCCTTCGGGACCAACTAGGCCAGCGCGTTTACCCCGTACACCGATTAGACCGTAAAACCGGAGGTGTGCTACTGTTTGCCCTCACCGAAGCTATGAACTCACTTATGCAGCAGCAGTTTATGGGAAGTGACATTGAGAAAACCTACCTCGCCATCGTGCGCGGCTATACACCTGACGAACTAGTGATTGATTATGCCCTACGAAACGACGAAACGGGTGTAGTTCAGGACGCCGTGACTAACCTCAAAACCCTACAACGCACCGAAATCCCTTTGCCATTTGGTAAACACCCCACCTCCCGCTATTCGCTGGTCGAACTAACACCTACTACGGGTCGGATGCATCAACTCCGCAAGCATATGGCCCATATCCTCCACCCCATCATCGGCGATAGGCCACATGGCTGCAACAAGCAGAACAAGCTTTTTAAGGAGCAATTCGCCATGAACACCATGCTACTCCACGCCCAACAGCTTGAATTTACTCACCCCATCACATCAGATCGGATTACAATTTCAGCACCTTGGCAAACCGAATTTGAGCGAATATGGGGCGAGTTGTTCGGGAAGTGATAGTTAGATTTTATACTACTTTTTTCACGAATTCCCTTCTATTTAACATAACTAAGGTCATTCGGTGTACGCCCAAGATACGGCTAATTCCGCAGACCAATATTTTTTATCGAGCAGTTTACGAATCTCCTTTGCCAGTCAACTTAAGTCGCTTACATTTTCGTCATTTGAGACGACCAAGAATTATATTCTCTGATTCTTGCTGGGTGAGGATTTCTTTTGTTAGTTACGACATCAAGTTGAGTTAGATTTCAATCGCTAAACCCAAAAAGGCCAAGACATTCGGATTGGTGTTGTTAACTGGTTAAATCCTTTTTATTCCAAAACAATAAAATGAGATTTTTATCAGGAAATATTGACCTAAAAAATAAAATAGTACTTTTAAATTGTAGAGTAAGACGTAAGGATATATTGGTTAATTAAACGCTAATTATAGCGACTCAAGGAAACTTAACAAACTTATATCTATTTATTGTGAATACACAATTCTCAGCCGGCCCTCAAGCACTTGGATATTTATACCAAGCTCGTTATTCATTATTCACATTATTATCTGATGATCGTCAGGAAGCAGCTGTGATTATAGAAGGTCTTGACGATGTAGCTGTTGTTGGAGAAAGTCAGATTAAGCTAGAACAGCTAAAGCATCACATAAATAAATCGGCTACATTGACCAACTATAGTCCAGAACTATGGAAAACGATACGTGTATGGAGTAAATCGCTAGAAGAGGGCGATTGGCAACCTGAAGATGTTACATTAAATCTTATTACAACTGCTCAAGCTGAAAAGGGCTCAATAGCTACTTTGTTGAGGAGAGATAAGGATAGAGATGAGAAAGAGGCACACAATCTCATTTTAAAAATTGCGGATGAATCAAAGAACCAAGCACTAGCCCCAGCTTTCGCAGCCTTTAGAGGCTTGCGATCAACTCAACAGGAACGGCTGATTAGAGCAATTACGGTCGTAGATGCCTCACCAAGTATTCAGGATACGACCCCATTAATTAAGCAAAAACTCGGTATAGCAACAACACAAGATAATATTACTTCATTATACGAACGCTTGGAAGGTTGGTGGTTCTCTAAAGTTGTTACGCATTTGATAAATGGGTCAAACCAGCCAATCACGCAGTTCGAATTATACGAAAAAATTGTTTCTATAGCCGACCAACTTAAGCGTACTAGTTTACCTATTGATTATTTCGACGCTGAGCCACCTGATGAGTATTTTACCAGCAGTGATGGAATGCTTTTCGTCCATCAACTTAAGCAATTAAAACTGAACACGAAAAGGGTACGTAATGCCGTCCTAGATTATTATAGAGCCTTTGAGCAACGTTCGCGGTGGGCGCGCGAGAAATTATATATTGATGATGAGCTAATATTTTATGAAAAGCGTCTTGTTCAGGAATGGGAACGATATGTGGCGATTTTACAAGATGAAATAACTGAAAATGAATTCGAAAGCGATGATAATTGTATAACATTTGGCAAGCGAGTATTATCCTGGATGGAAACCAAAGAGTTACCAATCAGGTCTAGTATGCCCTTAGGGCATGAATACGTTACACGCGGGAGTTATCATATCTTGGCTGATATGTATCCTCCGCATGTTTACTGGCATCCGAAATTTTTAGATTATTTAGATAAAATATTAGCTTCTAAATAGCATGTTATCTTGGAGCGAACGTCCGGTTGAAATAGCCAACCTTTTTAATCCCGCATTTTGCGCTTTATTACTACGACAAGCCATTACCGAATACGAAAAAAAAGGCGGCAAAGGCCTCGACTATCCTTTGGTCTTTTTAATGCTCCCCCTGATATTACATAAGTTTTCGCGTGAGTTATTGCCTGCAACAACAAAGACCAAACTGCATACCTGGCTCCAAGACCACCAAGAAGTGCGGGTTGGCTTAGACCAAAGAATATCTTCATTAGCTAATTACACCAAAGAAGCCATCATATATGGATTACAATTTAAACTATTAGCTTTCGATGAAACTGGTGCCTTGACTGCTCCGAAACGTCGCTTACCTAAGTTTGATGCTGGTGATTCTGAAGCAGCCTCTTGTTTTGACAAAGCAGCAATGCTAGGACGCTGGTTTGTCAATGCTGGTAACACAGCCACTCTGCTATCTATGTGGGGAATTCGTCTATAAATCGAATTTTATATTTTAAATTAAAAAAGCCTTGCAAATAAAATCAATCCTTCTGTATAACCTAAAAGGTAATATACGCTCGCTTGACTTTAAAATAGGAGCTGTCAATATTATAACCGGAGAGTCTCGAACTGGAAAATCAGCCATCATTGATATTTTGGATTATTGCTTAGGGCGCTCAACTTTTAATGTGTTTGAGGGTGTTAATCGGGATGTCATATCTTGGTATGGAGTTGTATTGCAGCTTGGAGATAATCAAATTTTAATTGCCAAACCAGCACCGGAGGGCTTAGCAACAACCCAAAGTCAAGCTTATTGGGAAGAAGCACATAGTATTACTATTCCTCCTTTAAATCAGCTTGTTCCAAATACCAATGATGAAGGAGTTAACCAAAATCTATCAAGGCTACTAGGTATCTCTCCAAATCAAACAGTTGTAGCTGAAGGGCGGACAATGTCTTCTTTTCAAGCTACACTTGACCATACGAAGTACTATTTATTCCAAGATCAAGGCCTTGTGGCGAACAAAAAACTTTTATTCTGGCGTCAAGCCGAAGGTTATATAGCGCAGCATATTAAAGATACTATTCCTTATTTCTTGGGTGCGGTGCAGGAAAAACGCCTACAGTTAATTCAGCAATTGCGAGACAGTCGACGCCAGTTAAAACTTATTCAACAAGAAATTAAAGAATCAGAAGCGATTGTCAAAAATCAGAATGAAGGTGCGCGCAAACTACTTGAAGAGTCAAAAGCAATCGGTATATACGAAGGAGAGATAAATAACAATCTGTCAAATGACTCTCTTATAGAAGCGCTCAGACGTGTCTCCGAATGGACTCCCAATCAAACAATCGGAATAGTAGGTAGTCCAATAGAAACTGAGCGCCAGAAAGCTAAAGATATACGGCGTTCTTTTCGTCTTAAACAGGATGAAATACAAGAAACTTTAAATTATTTAAAACAGGCTGACGGCTTTGCCAATGAAGCCAATGAACAAGCTGCGCGATTAAGTGCTGTTAAAATTTTTGGAAATGGAAAGGTAAATTATGAACTGTGTCCATTATGTGAGTCGAAGTTAGAAACACCAACACCTTCTGTCCAAGCCGTTTTAGGAGCCTTTAATCGCATTCGTGCAAGTGTTGACAATATCCAACGGGAACGACCGCGTGTGGAAAATTACCTGGAAAAATTATATAATGAGTTGCAGGTCATACGCCAAGAAGCGCGAGTTGCTGAACAGCGCGTAAACGCATTAGTTCAAGAAGAAGAAGCCGCTATTCGTCTAGGTGAAATAAACGTTCAGGCTGCTCGAGTCTCCGGTCGAGTAAGCTTGTATCTAGAAAATTTGAAGACAATTGAGCCAAATTCTAATTTACAGGAACAAGCTAATAAACTAATACCTTTTATAAAGGACTTAGAAGAGCAACTTGATATAGAACAGGTAGATGAAATAATGGCTTCAATCCTAAATGTCATTGGTGCTCAGATGACATTACGCGCTACAAAGCTTCAACTTGAACACGCTAACGAATCACGTTATCGGCTTGATACTAAGAAGCTAACCGTTATCGCAGACTCACCAGACCGCCCAATTGGTATGGAGCGTATGGGAAGTGCAGAAAACTGGCTTGGATGTCATCTTATCACATTATTATCATTACATGAGTACTTTATCAAAAAAAACCGACCGGTGCCTAATTTTTTAGTACTTGATCAGCCCTCACAAGTCTATTTTCCATCCGAAGTGGCTTATAAATCTTTGGATGGAAAATCTCAAGATTTACAGCAAGCGGGGGCGGATGTACTTGCAGTACAACGAATGTTTAATTTACTTTTTGAAGTAACACAAGAATTACATCCTAACTTACAAGTAATTGTAATCGAACATGCTAATTTAAAAGATGATCGGTTTCAGAAAGCATTAGTAGAAGAGCCTTGGACCGACGGCAGAGCCCTTATTCCTCTAGATTGGCTTAATAAGTAATGCCATTAATCAAGCAATTTTTTAAGAGCATCCGGGTCGGGCAATACGTTACGAAGGTGGTCGGGCAGATCGGCACTAAGCTGGTAGGTTGCTACTCCCATTGGTGTGCTGTATCCCTGAAACGCATATTCGACAATAGCGTTTGACTTCTCTTTGCATAACAAGATGCCAATACTTGGATTCTCATGTGGCAGACGTACTAAATCGTTTAGTACATTGACATAAAAACTGAGTTGCCCAAGATATTCTGGTCTAAACTCACTGCGTTTCAATTCCACAGCCACCAGACATTGAAGTTGACGGTTGAAAAAGAGTAAATCCACAAAAAACTCCTGCTCATCAACTACCAAACGGTACTGATTGCCCACAAAGGAGAAGCCGGTACCCATTTTTAGAATAAACTCTCTGATACTCTGCACAATGCCTTTTTCAACGACCCGTTCGTCATCTTTTTCGACATTAATGAAGTCGAGCAGGTATTCGTCTTTAAAAGCCTGTAAAGCAGTTACCTTTAATGGCTCTGAAAGTGTCTGCTCGAAATTGTTAGGTAATTGACCCTGTTTTTGATACAATCGAGCTTTGATCTGCCAGTCAAGCATCTCATGTGTCCATTGGTTTGCAACGGCTTTATGCATATAAAAAAGCCGTTCCTCCAAGTCATGACAACGATTTAACAGGAGAATATGATGGGAGAAGCCTAAACAGACGAAAACCCTAAAATCCTGATCACTTAATTTGGCAGATGCCGTCTGCCAAATTGGTTCTGACTGATTATCTTCGATTGGCGCCTGACTATATGACGGATCGGCAATTAACTGGCTATAGGCTTCCGCAAACTGGCGCATATTTCTCAGATTACGATATGAAAATCCCCGTAATCCCGGTAACTGATTTTGTAAATCTGCCGATAGTTGCTCCAACACTTTTGTGCCCCACTTCTCAGCCGCAACTTTTTCAGACAACCGTTTGCCTACAGTAAAGTACAGCAATAACAATTCTCGGTTGACCAAGCGTGCTGCCCGGTAGCGACTTTGCAGAATCTGATTGCTTATGTCCTGCAATAAAGTCAGATATTGATCTGTTGCTTTTGGCTCTTTCATGGTAGGTGGGTTTATTTTGCTCTAGTATTTCTTGCAGCAAGTCTAAAAATAGAAAAACGGACTGATTATCAATAGATAAGCTAAATTCCTAATTTCGTTTCTATTTTTTTATTCAGTCAAATTCGATGTATTTTTATTCGCTAACCAGAATGTAGTTGAAGGTATTTGACATTCATTTGCGATAACCTGATGGTTATTACGCGCTGAAACTCTTCGAAATAATAATCGCCGATTGGGTAGAGACAATAAAGACCAGCACAACAGGCGTTACAGACACATCCTCGTTGGACTGGCTTAACGGATAGCTCGTCAGAACTTTCATCAGATGTCGAGTAGGATAGCCGCCTGATGCATAGAAGTAACCTACCAGAGCATCAAAGAAGTGTATTTGGCGGTGTTTGAAAATGCCTTCAATCTTAGCAAGAAGTGAATTGCTATTTTCGTTTGTAAAAAATCGGGTCTGCATTCAATATAAAATATCAATTAGCAATATAGAGAATCAATTGCGAATTGATAGCATTCACCGGGAGGTATAGCCCCGTGGCAAACTGAATTTGAACGGATGATGCAGACGTTATTTTCAATAAACTCTACTCCCCGCTCGGGCGTTTAATCCAGTCGGTGAGGGGGACGGGGGTGCCGAAGTTAGGGGTGCCATCGGGTTTCCAGGTGAAGGGTTGCATACGCATGGAGCGTTGATCACCACAGCCCTGGCCCGGTCCGGTGTTGGCGTGGTAAACAAGCCAGTTCTGCGACCCATCGGGCGTTGTGAAGAAACTGTTATGACCTACGCTATACGCACCATTGCCCCCATTGGGTCCGAAAACGGGGGTGGCGGATTTCGTCCAGGATTTTGTGTCAAGTAAGTTGGCGCTCGTGTCGGCGGATAGTTGCCCTAAGGCGTACAAATCCGTACCGCAGTAGCTGGCTGAGTAAATCAGAAAGACGTTTGCATTGTGCACTAAAAATTCGGGGCCTTCATTGACACCGAAACCCTGCTTCTCCCACGCATACTCGGGCGTCGATACACGTATGCGCGCTGTACTGCCGACGGTGTAGGGGTTGGTCAGGCTGGCCAGATAGAGGTTTTGTAAACCACCCAGATCGGTTTCCCAGCCCGACCAGGCCATATAGAGTTTTCCATTCAGTTGCAGAATAGTCCCGTCAATCGCCCATTTGTTATCGGGCAAATTGAGTTGTCCACGGTCTATCCAGGTACCCTGCGTGGGGTCGGCTGCGCTGTTTTCCAGAACAAACATCCGGTGGGTGGCATCCACACCATTGTTGTCGGCGGTGTAGTAGATGTACCATTTCCCGTTGATGAAATGCAGTTCAGGGGCCCAGACGTCGCGCGAATTGGGTCCGGTGGCAGGCGGTGTCCAGACGGTTACGGGCCTTGCCTGACTGAGTCGACTCATAGCCTGCGTCTTGTAAATACGAAGGCTGTTGCCCGTTGTGTGCATGACGTAATAAAATCCGTCTTTAAACGCCACCCATGGGTCGGGAGCCGACGTCAGCAATGGATTCTGGAATTTCCCGACCGTATCAACAGCCGTTACGGGCGGATTTGGCGTGGGCTTATCGGATGATTTACAGCCATACAGAACGACTAGGAGAAGAAACAGCGCAGTTTTCATCATTGAGTAGAAATTAGAATAGCGGCTCAAAGGCTGCTCTCTCAGGGTTATGCTATTTTGAACCGCGAGGACGCAAAGGCGCAAAGAATCAAACAGGCCTTGCGTCTTCGCGTCCTTGCGGTTCAATCAAACTATTAATAATTCGGATTCTGAACCAGATTGGGGTTCAGGTCGCGATCCAGTTGCGGAATGGGTAACAGTTCGCTTTTTCCTTTCACAAACGTGGAGAAGGCCGGGTCCCGGTTAGCGATTTGTGGTCCCAGGTCGCCCCAGCGGGCCAGATCGTTCCAGCGGGTACCTTCGCCCGAGAGTTCAGTAACGCGCTCGTGTTTCAGTTGAGTTAGAAACTGATCCTGGGTCAGACCGGGTTTGGCAACCGTAAGCGTAGGCAGTCCGGCCCGCTGACGTACCTGATCGACATAGGTATACGCCTGCGTCGTTTTGCCCGTAGCATTCAGCGCTTCGGCATACATCAGCAGTACGTCGGCATAGCGGATATAGCGCCAGTTGTTGGGCGACCGATAGCCCTCCTCATTTTTCCAGTGGTCGTTCTGAAACTTCCGAAACCAAACCCGTTTGTTGTCCCGGCCATAGCGCTGGGTGAAGGTCTGCCCGTAGATCATCGTAAAATCCGGTCCCCGAACGTCAGTCGAGTCGAAGAGGAATGAGGCTTCCAGACGAGGGTCGCGGGTACCTGCTGCCGTTTTTTCATAGAATTCGCGGGTAGGCCAGCGCTGCGCTTCGCCATCCGACCAGCCGATGCCACTGGGGCCGAAAAACTGCGCCACTGAGGTGCCATAGTTCTGGTTGGGGGTTTCGGTATCATCATCGGTGTACTCAGAGGGGTTCATCTGAAACTGCCACTCAAATACCGATTCTTTATTGTTCTCGGTCGTAATCAGGAAATTATCGCGGTAGTTAGGCATCAACGCATACACGCTTTTGCCGTCGCCTTCCACTAACCATTGCAACGGTGTCAGGGCTTCGGTGTATTTCCGTTGCTGCATTTGCGACCGAGCCAGCAAGGCATACGCGGCCCCTTTGGTAGCCCGGCCCAGATCAGCTGACCCATAAGTCGTCGGCAAGACGGCGGCTGCTTCGGTCAGGTCTTTTTCGATCTGCGCCCATACCTGCGCAATGGTGGCCGAGTTCGGTTTATCCCCTACAACGGGCGTTTGGAGCACCAGCGGCACATTGCCCCACAATGTAACCAGATGATAATAGAACATGGCCCGCATAAACTTGGCCTCGCCCAGATACCGATTTCGCAGGGTCGCATCCATCTGGATAGTCGGGACATTTTCGATCACCTGGTTGGCCCGGTTAATCCCAATGTAGTTATCGTTCCAGATGCTGTAGGCATTGCCGTAATTGTAGTCAGTGACCAGAAACTGGTCCATGTTGTTGACAATATCGGTAGCCGGACTCTGGCTGCGCCCCTCATCGGAGCGGATGATGTAATAAAACGGCAGCCAGCGCGAAATGCCGCCCCGGTGCGTGGTGCTGTAAACAGCGTTGACCCCTGCCAACGCATCATCGGCGGTTTTCCAGAACGACTGTGTGGTCACCTGATTAGGGTTCACAATGTCTAAACTGCGGTCGCAGCCGGTCAGCAGCCCTACGGCAACAATAGCCAGCGAAATGAATGTATGTTTCATGATTGGTTTCAGAACTAAATACGTTGCCATTAGAAATCACAGGTAAGCCCAATCGATGTTACGCGGGGCGATGGCCAGTGCCCATTATCGACACCCCGTTCCTGAATGTTTGCGCCCGTTACGTCAGGATCAAGCCCTTTATAGCCCGTGATCGTAAACAGGTTTTGACCACTGATGAATGCGCGGGCATTGCGTACCTTGATCTGGCTAAGGAAGGCCTTTGGAAGCGTGTATCCGATCTCGATGTTGCGCATCCGCACGTACGACGCATTCTCCAGCCAGCGATCAGTGTAGGCGAAATTGTTGGAGATAATCCCCTGATCGCCCGCTTCCAGACCCAGGCGAGGATCGCTGGTGTTCGTATTGCTTGTAGACCACGGGCTCACATCACTACGGAAGTTGGTTAACTGATAGGTATCCAGACTGCGCCGGACGTCGTTATACACCGTGTAGCCGAACACACCCGTCAATTGAACGTTCAGGCTAAACTGTCCATACGAGGCATTGAACTGCGCACCCGCCTGTAGCTTGGGCCAGGGCGACGACACAAATTGACGGTCGTCGTTCTGGGTGATCTGCCCATCGCCATTGGTGTCCACGTATTTAATATCGCCGGGTTTGGCAAACGGCTGAATCGGGTTTCCGTTGGGGCCTTTATAATTGTTGATCTCTTCCTGACTCTGGAAAATTCCGGCCGTTTTCAGTACATACCACTGCCCAACGGGTAAGCCCACCTGCGAGCGCGTGTTGCCGCTCTGGATATAATTGATGTTCTGCCCCTGGTTACCTACATTTTCGACCCGGTTTTTAATGGTCGTAAAGTTGCCCGATACATCCCACTTCACCTTGTGCTCGTTGTTGCGATAGGTAGCCGAAAACTCAACCCCTTTGTTGCGAATGGAGGCCGTATTGACGTATGGATTCCCACGCAGATTACCCAGATAGCCCGGTACAGCCAGATTCAGAATGGCATCGTTCGATAGTGAGTTGTAGATGTTGATTTCCGTCGTGATCCGGTTGTTCAGGAAACTGGCCGATATACCGTAGTTCTGCTGAATCCGTTCTTCCCAGCGCAAATCGGGGTTGGCTAGCTGAGCCTGATACGCACCCACGTTGGGGGTTTGATCAACGCCAAAAATGGCGCGGGGGTTACTGTTGATAAAGGCCGTATAAGGGAACGAGCCCAGCGTCGGCACGACAATACCCAGTTTCCCATACGACGCGTTCAGTTTCAGGTCGGATATCCAGTCGACATGAAAGAATTTCTCCTGACTGATGCGCCATGCACCCGCTATCGAGGGAAAGAAACCTGTTCGGTAGTTGGCTCCAAACCGTGAATCCTGGTCTACTCGCCCGGTAAGGGTCAGCAGATATTTGTCGTTGTAGGCGTAATTGACCCGGCCAATGTAGCCCAAGATGCGGTAGTCGTCGGGGGTACTCCCGGCTGAATTCGAGATACCTGTAGCGGCATTGATGGTGGTGAAATACTGACCACCCGCAAAACCCAGATTGGTTCGCGAGCCGGAGGTAATATCCCGACGGGTCGTTTGCTGGCTAATTCCCAATACACCGTTGATGCTGTGCAGGCCAAACGTTTTGTTGAAGTTCAGCGTATGTTCGAACAGCAGACTCAAATAACGCGACCGATCTTCACTGACCGAACTGGGCACCGGCGAAGCACTGTATTGATACGTACCCAACTTCCGCAAGTTCTGCGTGTAATCGAAGCTCACTTCCAGACCCGCATTGGCCCGGTAGGTCAGCCAGTCGGTCAACTTAATGTCCAGATAGGCATTGCCCACCATTTTGGCAAAATTGCTTTTGTTACTGGCCAGATTCCGAACGGCTACCGGATTATAAAAATAGGTTACCGCATCGGGGTTCGTACCAATCCCGTATCCGCCTGGATTACTCGCATTCACATAGCGCGGGTCCTGAACCGGAATCACGGGCAGCATACCGGCCATGTCGTAGATAGGATTACCCGCCGGGAAATTCTGGATGTTGGAGTTGGTCAGTACGGCATTTTCGCCGAACGTAAACCGCCCAATTTCACTGCGGGTGTTGATCCGTAAACTGGCCCGTTCGAAGCCACTACCCGTCACGTAGCCGGTATTATTGAAATAGCTTCCCGAAATCAAATACGTCCCCGTTTTGCTACCACCCGATAAGGTCAGGTTGTAGTCCTGAAGGCTACCCGTACGCAACACCTGATCCTGCCAGTCGGTGTTGATATTCGGGTTAAAGGTACCTGTCGCCACACTGGCGGGTGGTGTTTGGCCAGCATTTTGGTACTGTTGCCGCTGAAGAGCCGCAAAACCGGCCGCATCCGTCAGATTCCAGCGTTTGTACACCTGCTGAATGCCGTATTTTCCCGAAAATGAGACTTTTATCGGCCCTTCTTTTCCCTGTTTGGTCGTAATAATCACCACACCATTGGCCGCCCGTGAGCCGTAAATGGCCGCTGCCGACGCATCTTTCAGCACCTGAATGCTTTCAATATCGTCGGTATTGATGGTTGGGTTGGCATCAGCAATCATTCCGTCGATTACGTACAACGGATCGGTATTCAGGAAACTCGCTACCCCCCGAATCTGAATCGACGCCTGTTGTCCGGGTACACCGCTGTTCCGAACGGTTACACCCGGCGACAAGCCCTGAATCGACTCGGCCAGCGAATTGGCCGTTACTTTAGCCGCCTGGGTAGAACTGATGACATCGTTGGCCCCAGTCACATCGCGCTTTCGGACGGTCTGATACCCAATCACCACCACTTCGTTCAGGGTTCGGTCGTCGGGAACCAGTTTCACATTCACCACCGAATTGCTGCCAATCGGTACCACCTGCCGGGCATACCCCACGCTCGAAATGGTTACGGTCGTAGCGCCATCGCTAACGTTCAGGATAAAATTCCCCTCAGCATCCGAACTGGTGCCGTTGGTCGTGCCGGTTTCGATGATGTTAGCACCTGGTAAACCCTGGTTATTTTCGTCCGTAATCTGCCCCGTAATCCGCCGGACCTGCGGAGCTTCTTCAACGGCTGCGGTCGTCTCAGTCAGGTCGGCGACCGCTGTTTTTTGAGGTTCGGCCGGGAGTCCGGCTCCTACGTTTTTTACGGGTAATGCCTGAATCGCAATGAGCGTCGGGTTGACCTTTCGGTAACGTAGCCCCTGCGATTCCGACAGTTGTGCCAGTGCCTGATCGAGCGAAAGACCATCCAGATCGAGTTCTGATTGCCGGGTGGCCATTAATTGTTCATCGTAGGCAAAGTTGACGTTGAATCGTCGTTCCAGCTCGCTCAGGACTTTCTTGAGTGAACGGGTACGATGCGTCCGTTGGCTGGTCGGCCCATCGAGTACCGACGGCTGTTGGCGACTAGCTGCACTGGCGCTCAGAGGTTGGGCGCGGGTCAATAGCTGCGCAACGGAAGGTTGCGGCAACGTATAGGCGCCTACCAACAGCATCGAAAAGATAATATACTGATTTTTCATAAGTTATGCAGGGAAATCGGTCTTATCATATTCAGAAAATACAGGACGGAATCAGGGGTTATGGCGTAAACTGATGCGATCACCGTTGCGCTGTACCGAGAGATCAAATGTGAGCGAAAGGGTCGTCAGCAGCGTTTCGATGCTCTGGTTAGAAAGATTACCTGTAAACCGACGATTGGCCAGATCACTGTCTTCAAATACCACCTCCAGTCCGTAGGTGTCGTGCAACTGCTGGGCGATCTCACTAAGGGCCGTGTTATCAAACACAAACTGGTGCGCTACCCACGACGTGTGCAGTTGCGGTTTTTCGTCACGAACCTCTACTTTCTCGATGTTGGGCTGTATCGACGCAAACTGACCCGGTTTCATATCGATAACCCGCCCGGTACGCTCCGTTGGTTTGGTGAGTTGCACCCGCCCCTCTACCAGTGTAACCGCCGTGCTACCCCGTCGGGTATTGACATTGAATTGAGTGCCAAGCACCGTAATGTCCAGATTGGGTGTGTGGGTTACGAACTTAATGCGTCCATCGGGTGCCTGTTTTTTCGTAACCTTAAAAAAGCCTTCCCCATCGAGCCAGACCTCCCGGGGTTTGCTTTCGGCCCAACGATCACTGTAGGTAAGCGTCGAATTACCGTTCAGCAACACGGTTGATCCATCAGGAAGGGTTACGCTCCGATTTTCGCCAAAGGCCGTATGAATGCTCATCTGCTTCGGCTGTAGCTGGTAGTAAATGACCCCACCCGCTATCAGTAGGATACCCGTCAATGAAGCCGCTATCTGCCAGATGGCAGCCGGATAATTTGCCCGGAACCGCTGCCAGCGCGAGAGCGGTACCACAACGGCTTCCGTAAGCAGTTGGTCATCAAACGCCTGCTCCAGCACCTGCCAGATACGTTGCTGGCTGGCATCGGTCAGGTCGTCGTACTGCGCATTGAGGTGGAGTAACAATGAAGCCGCTTCATCGATCAGCGCCTGCTGTTCGGGGTGCCGAAGCATGTAGGTATGCCAGAACGTCATATTCTGCTCGTCGGGCTGAAACACCCATCGGCGGAACGCATCGTCGAGCACAAAATCGCGAAGGGTATAATTCTGGTAAGGCTGCGCCATGCGATGGTAATGGTCTTTTTACCACCAGAAGGAAGCGAGTCACGGAATTATCCCTCGGAAAGAGAAAATTTTTTAACAGGAAAATGATAGATAGGCCGAAGTCGCTAGTCATCAGCCAGTAGTACTTTCTCAATTTGAAAACTTACTAACGACCAATGACTGCCACCAGCAACACCAACAGATCGGCGGGCATCCGTTTCTGGAGGGAGGCAATGGCCTTGTAGATGACTTTGTAGGCCGATGTGGTTTCGATACCCATAATACCGGCAATCTCTTCGTAGCTGAGGTTATCGAAAAACTTCAGAAACAACGCTTCTTTTTGCCGGGCAGGCAGGTGATTCAATTCACGCAGCACGGCCTCGGATTGCTCGCGGCTGATCTGCGAATCGAGCCAGGTAGGTTCGTAGTGGAATTCAACTTTAAAATCGATTTCGTCTTCGTGGCCCGACTGAAATCGGTGACGTTCGTTCAGTTTCCGAACCAGGTCGCGCCGGAGCGAGCGCATGAGATAAAACTTAATGGAGTCGGTATGGCCAAGCCGTTCACGCGTTTCCAGAATGGTCAGGAACAGGTCCTGCAGGCAATCTTCGGTCAGTTGACGGTCCTGGGCAATTTTATAACCGTAATTGTACAGCACTCGGGCGTACTTTTCGTACATAAACGAATAGGCGGCTTTACTGCCCTGCAGAAAGTCGTCCCAAAGCTGGGCATCTGTCGCCTGATCGTAGTTGAGTCCCAAATTCACTATCCCTATATCCGAACGGATACTTAAAGCTAGGCAATTTCGGGCATACCTCCCGTGCTTTTCTACCAGTATTTCTTAGCAAACTACTATTGTAGTACCCCAAAACGTATCAACAAAGCCTTATTTCAGCTTTTCGTTGTTTAGGTGCCGGGTGGCATCCCGAATGTTCTTTTTGTCCAGATTTTTCTGAAAGGCTTCGGTGAGGTCGATGCCTGTCTGGTTAGCGAGACAGATCAGCACCCACAACACATCAGCCATTTCGTCGCCCAGATCTTTCTGCTTATCCGACTCCTTTTCTGATTGCTCGCCATACCGACGGGCGATGATCCGGGCCACCTCGCCCACCTCTTCGGTCAGCATAGCCATATTGGTCAGTTCGTTGAAATACCGAACGCCAACGGTTTTAATCCATTCGTCGACGGTTGTTTGCGCGTCTTTAATCGTCATAGTAGGTAAGTCAAAGGAAATACATTAGGTTATTTTTTGTCATGCTGACGAAGCCGGGCGGCCGGTGCCGAAGCATCTTCGGGAACCGAGATGAGTGCTGTCAGCGAAGATGCTTCGGCACCGGCCGCCCGGCTTCGTCAGCATGACAAAAGTGCCAATGTAAACCCTCTACACTGTTTACGTCTTAGTAAGTTAAAGATATTAGACAGAGGTTTTAGAGATACGCTGAATACTCCGTGCATCTCTGTGCAATACTGTTTTGGCCTTTATTTTTCTGGCACAAACGTCAGCGAACTGAACTGGCTTTCATCAAAGGCTTCCTGTGCTAGCGTCTGAAGTTGTTCGGACGTAACGGCGTTGATGTCGTTGAAAATATCGGTCAGGGCTTCCACCCGATCAATATCCAGCAGGCTTTTGGCCATCATGAGCATGAAGCTATTGTTACTTTCTTCGGCCATGGCCAGTTGCCCAATCAGTTGCTCTTTCGTCTGATGAAGCTGTAAGGTCGTCAGCGGTTGCTCACGAAGACGTTTCAGCTCTTTCATGATCAGCATATGCGCTTTGTCTACTTTTTTCGGATCAGTACCAAAGTAGATTCCCAGAAAACCCGTGTCCAGATATGGTGTATACGTCGCATCAATGGAGTATACCAGCCCATATTTTTCCCGCAGGTTCAGGTTCAGGCGCGAATTCATGCCCGGCCCACCCAATAGGTTAATCAGCATAAAGAATGGTAGCCGCCGAGGGTCGGCCAGCCCATAGGCCGGACGCCCTAAGGCACATTGTGCCTGGGTTATCGGCCGCTCTACACGGGTCTGACGAGGCACATAGCCAGTTGGGGTTTTCCGCTGACGGGTCGAATGCTGGGCGGGCACGTCGTGGAAATATTTTTCGGCCACTTTCACCACCTGCTTAAACGGCAACTTACTCACCGACGAAAACACAATCCGGCTGGTGTCGTAATTTTCGGCAATAAATTGCTGGAGATCTTCCCGACGAAACGACTCTACCGTTTCGGTCGTACCCAGAATGTTGCCGCCCAGCGCGTGATTCGGGAACACGAGTTCGTCGAAATCGTCCTGAATAGCATCTTCGGGCGAATCGTAATACATCGCCATTTCTTCCAGAATCACCCCGCGTTCGCGTTCGATCTGTTTCTCCGGAAAAACGGAGTGAAACGTTATATCGGCCAGCAGTTCGGCCGCTTTCTCGAAGTGGGCATCCAGTACCGACGCATGAAAACAGACTTTTTCTTTGGTGGTGTACGCATTTAGTTCACCGCCCACCGTCTCCAGACGCGTAATGATGTGGTACGATTTTCGTTTCTCCGTACCTTTGAAGGCCATATGTTCCCAGAAATGGGCAAGGCCCTGCTGGTGGGGTTGCTCGTCGCGGCTTCCGATGTCGAGCATAATACCACAATGAGCTATCTGCGTATGCGGTATTTGTTTGTGCGCAATCCGAATTCCGTTGGGCAGAGTATAAACCTGGTAATCTTCCATTCTAAAATTTTTACGCCCTAAGCGTACTAATGATAACCGCAACAAGTCCACCCCGGTTCCTGATTATTCAAACCGCTTTTATCGGCGATGTGATTCTGGCAACCGCTTTGTTCGAACAACTCCACACGGCTTACCCCGATGCCGTACTGGATGTGCTTGTACGTAAAGGCAATGAGACGCTTCTGGCCCACCATCCTTTTTTGAATGAGGTGCTGGTCTGGCATAAAAAGGGCACCAAATATCAGGATTTATGGCGACTCTTGCGTACTATTCGGGCCAGGAAATATGATGCGGTTCTGAATCTGCAACGCTATGGAACGATGGGTTTACTAACCACGCTGGCGGGCGCAGGCATTACCATAGGCTTTGACAAAAATCCATTTTCCCGCTTTTTCACCTATCAGATCGAACATCGGTTTGAGCCAGGCACGCACGAAGTAGATCGCAACACGGGCTTACTGAAAGCCCTTCAATCCGTTCCTGATTTTCAGCCTCAGCCATTAAGCCGCCAGGCTACAGCCCGCCCAAAACTATACCCATCGCAGGCTGATTACGACGCAGTATACACGTATCAGTCCAGACCGTATGTATGTATGGCTCCCATGTCGGTCTGGTTCACGAAGCAATATCCGTCCGAACGGTGGGTTGAATTAATCAAGGCGCTACCCAATGACCTGACCGTTTACTTACTGGGCGCCCCTACGGATGTCCATGCCTGCGATGCCATCCGGGCCTTATCGGGTAGCACAAAAAATGTTGTGAATCTGGCGGGGAAACTAAGTTTACTGCAATCGGCAGCGTTGCAGCAGGGGGCTGTAATGAATTATGTAAACGATTCGGCTCCGTTGCACCTTTGCTCGGCAATGAATGCCCCAACGACAGCCATCTTCTGCTCGACCGTACCTCAGTTCGGCTTTGGCCCGCTGGCCGATGTATCGAGAGTAGTTCAAACGCCGGAGCGCCTGGAATGCAAGCCCTGTAATCTACATGGCCGAACCGCCTGTCCGTTAGGGCATTTTCGCTGTGCCTGGGGTATTCAGCTCGATGAGCTGGCGAGGCTAGGCTAACTTATTCTCGTTCACCGCCAGGACGCGAAGGCGCAAAGAATAGGTCATTGATATGGCCTTCTTCACGTCCATCGCGCCCTGGCGGTGCAAAATATAACGTCCTGACATTCAACGAACACACTTCCACTTACCCTAAAGCGGCCCACATAAGCAATTGTTCATTATATTTTATTTTTAATTTATTGCATTAAATAAAAGATTATACAGTAAAACCGTAAATAGTAAAAATAATATTTGAAAAACACTTTCTATAAGCCTATTTTTGACTTGTTCGCGATTACTATATCGACAAGCCATTGCCCTATTGACTGATTCTACTGCCTTCATTCTTTATTGACGCATTAAGACCAAACTCATCTTATGTCTATCAACCGCCGAGACTGGCTTCGGGCCAGCCTATTGTCTGGCCTTAGTATGGCTGCCGCTCCTGCCGCTTTTTGCGAGCCAGAACAAGAGATGCCCCTGGGATACAAAGCCCCCCAAGGCCCTCTGAAAGCTCGTTTGTCAGCGAATGAAAACCCGTATGGTCCTTCGCCCAAAGTGCTTAAAACCATTACCGAGGCCGCACCCGATGGCTACCTCTACGCGATGGAGCATGCCCGCAAGTTCCGGAAACTGGTTGCCGATACTGAAGGCGTACCTGAAGAATACATTCTGTTAGGTGCCGGTTCGGGCGAGTTGCTGACAGCCGCTTCACTTTGGGCCGCTTACCGTCCTAATGCCGGACGGACCATTGTAGCTCCCGATCCAACGTTCGATCAACTTCCTCGCGCGGCCATAAAACATGGTGTCAACATCGACCGGGTTCCCCTGGTAGCAGCCGACGGATACGACATCAACCTGAACAAACTGAACGAGCGTGTCAATGCTCAGACAGGGATGGTGTACCTCTGCAACCCCAACAATCCGACGGCCATTATCGTTGACCCGTCCAAACTACGGGCCTTCTGCGAATCAGTAGGAGCGAAAACACCGATCCTCGTTGACGAAGCCTACATCGACTATACGCCCGATCCGAAAGCTTATTCGATGGTCGATATGGTGAAAAAAGGTAGCAATGTGATCATCACCAAGACTTTCTCGAAGGTACACGGTTTTGCTGGCCTGCGCACAGGCTATATGATTGCCAAGCCCGAGCTTCTGGAGCAGATCAGCAAATTTGCAACGGGTGGTGGCTGCATCAGCATGACGACCCTACGGGCGGCTATGGTGAGCTTACAGGATAAAGAGTTTATCAATTATTCGCTTGGCAAGGCAAAAGAATCGAAAGATTTCCTGCTGGGGGTGCTGAAGCAAACCAACTACGAACCCCTTCCTTCGGGTGCTAACTTCGTGATGTTCCCGATTCGGATGAAAGGCGAAGATTTCGTTACCCGTATGATGGACCAGGGCGTAAGCATCCGCCAGTGGAAGTTCGACGGTCAGTACTGGTGCCGTGTCAGCCTCGGTACCATGGACCAGATGAAAGCCTTCGCCGATGCGCTGAAAGTAATTTCGTAACCTACAACCTTCCTCTTTTTCAATGATTGAATGATCGAATTGTTAAATGATTGAATAGCTGGCGCAAGCTTTTTTATTCAATCATTCAACAATTCGATCATTCAATCATTACCTCAATAAATACACATTCACCGACTGCTTCACCTCGTCCAGCGTTCGGGTAGGTTGTTTGAACGGGGCCGGAATGGGTTGTTTTGAGAAGGTTTGCAGGTAAAGTACCCAGGCATCGCGCCACCAGATGGCTTCTTTTTGCTGGGTAACCAGCCGGGCGGTCACATCGGCAAAGGTTTCCGGCGCAACCGCATTTTTAACCTGCGCCCATTCCTGCTGCATCCACTGAACCGAATCAGCTCCGGTGTAAAAATGCGTACAAAGTTCATCCCATAGCGTTCGGCCCGTCGATAGCTTCTTGTTCCAGGCAACATGATGAAACCAGAGTAGATAGGGCAACGGACAGGTTTCGGGGTTATTCCACTGCTGCTGTACCTCGGGGCGATATTGCTCCAGCGCTTTGCTCCCCGTTGCGGTCCGGTCGAAGCCAATACCAATCGAATCCGCTTTGTGGTAATACACGGCGGTCCAGTCGGGACGTGGGCTTCGGGCCTGCCACGGCTCGGGGGCAAAGTGAACGCCCGTCCAGGGACGCGAAAGGCCCATCGGTGTGTTGTAGTTAACGTAAATATCCCGCGATTTCTCCATCAGGTTTACAATCCGTTTGGCAGCCTGCGGCTCATGTGTCAGCGTCATAGCGACCCATTCTCTGGCAATGGCATCGGAGGTTAAGGTATGATCCCAGGCCAGCCGCCCAAAGGCATACCAGTTGGCTTGTGCCATTGGATGGCCCGTCCAGTTGAGATTCGACCCCGTATTGGCGACCCCGGCCATAACACTCATCGAATAGCCATGCAGACTTCCATCCACCACCTTCGCGACTGTTGAGCCTTTGCCTTTCACGTAGGTATCGGCTTCCAGACACTCCTTGAAAAGGGGGGCTTCGTAAACCAGATGCGTGGCAAACCCCAGGTATTCCTGCGTCAACTGAAACTCCATACCCAGCGGTGTCCTGGGCATATTTCCGAACAATGGAGAAAACGGTTCGCGAGGTTGGAAATCGATGGGGCCGTTTTTGACCTGCACAATCACCTTCTTATCGAACTGACCGTCTAAAGGCACAAATTCCTCATAAGCCGCCCGGAACCGATCGGCTTTGGGGTCCGCTTTATAGACAAATGCCCGCCAGATTACTACCCCATCATACGGCTTCAGCGCTTCGGCCAGCATATTGGCTCCATCGGCATGGGTGCGTCCATAATCCTGGGGGCCAGGTTCACCTTCAGAATTGGCTTTGACCAGAAAACCACCAAAGTCTGGAATGGCTTTATAAATAGCGTTCACTTTATCGGCCCACCATTGGCGCACCTGTGGATCGAGTGGGTCAGAGGTTTTCAGACCACCCAAGGTTTTGGGAGCCGCAAAATAGACCGACAGGTATAGTCGAATACCATACGGCCGAAATACATTGGCCAGTGCAGCCACTTTTTCGATGTACTCGTCGGTCATGAACCGGGCACTGGCATTCACGTTGTTGACGACCGTTCCGTTGATCCCAACCGAGGCATTGGCACGCGCATAATCCCGATAGCGCGGATCGATTCGCTCAGGCAATTCATACCATTTCCAGAGCGATGAACCCGCATAGCCCCGTTCGATAGACCCGTCGACATTATCCCAGTGATTGAGCATTCGGAACTGCACCTTCGGACTACTCATCAGTGAAATACCCTGTATGGGCTGAAGGGTCTGGAGTTGCCGCAGTAGCGCAAAAGCACCGTACAAGGCCCCCGCATCCGATTTGCTGGAAATAACCAGATTCCCCCCTTTCGACTCAATTCGGTAGCCTTCCTTATTCAGCGCCTGTAGAGCGACATCGGCAGCATTAACCGATACGATGATACCGCCTGTCCGACTCCCAGCGCCATTCGTTATAGGAACCGATTTCCCTAGCAGCCCCTGCAAGCCCATCTGCAACTCGTCGGCGGCCGATTTTAAAATAGGACTATTCGCCTGAATTGCAATGAATTGAGCCGATTGAGTATAAGACTGACGTTTGGCAGCATCGCTGATAAGGTCATACTTTAGCCACAATCGATAGCCATTGGCATAGGCCGGATCATTGGCAAAACAGTTTACAGCCGCCAGCAATCCAAGCAGCCACAGGCTAATGAGTCTATAGGTCTTTGTCATTCGGTTTATCAGATTTCTACAAGCTACCTAATCTGAACATGAGTATGCACATTTACCGGAATCATACCCTTGTGCATCAAAATTTTCTATGGTAAACTAAGCCGATCTCCAAAATCTACTCAGCCAGAAACAACCATCGAATAGCGCAGACACTCTCTTGCCTAATAGGTATCTTTTTCTCAGGTTTTCGCCTGCTTGCTGAAAACAAGCAAGGTCTCCGGCAGCACCAGAGACCTTAGCCAAACCAACCTATGATAAACTAGAAGAAAACCGTAACCTTATTGCGGTACAGCTAACCTGTATGTAATAGTCTCATTTGCCCATTTCGTACCCTTCCGGTCAATAATTTTTTCGGGAAGTAGGCTTCTTTATGTTAGCTGCTATTTTTACAAAAAGCAACTAACTATCAATCTGTATACGACCATGAAAAAAGTTATCTACACACTTGCGGTAAGTGGTTTAACGCTTCTTTTATCGACCACGCTTCCGAACAACATCGCCAGACTGACTGAAGGTATGGCTGATGTACCCGGCCAGCAAACCCCTTCCTATCCCTTCTCACGCGCCATGCGAGCCGGTGATTTCGTCTACATTTCGGGCCAGGTTGGTGTTAAGGCCGATGGCAAACTGGCCGATGGATTTGAAGCGCAATCCCGACAAACGATGGACAATATCGTTGCAGCCCTGAAAGAACAGGGGCTGACCACGGCTGATGTAGTAAAATGTACGGTTATGATTGGCGATATGGCCAAATGGCCCGATTTCAACACCATTTACCGGAGCTATTTCAAAGAAGGACATTTTCCTGCCCGTAGTGCCTTTGGAGCCAACGGCCTGGCACTGGGAGCTGCTCTCGAAGTCGATTGCATTGCCTACGCACCGTTGAAAGGAAAAGCGAAATAAAATTTTTGACAGGATTAACAAGATGAACAGGGGGTTAATCCTTGAAGCTGTTTAAACTTTCATAAATAGCTGGTAATAAGTGTTTTTTGCCATCCCTCGTTCCTCGGGATGACAAAAAACACCTAGTTCTTCTTGAAAAAGAAAAGTTTAAACAGATTCCTTATTAAATTCTGTTCATCTTGTTAATCCTGTCAAAAATTAATGATGCAGCAAACCGATCTTGTCAATCGTCTGACGTAACGCCGTAGCCCAAAGGGTATAGCCTTTCCGGGCCAGGTGAATGCCATCGCCCGAATAGGTACCTGCCACCAGATTGCCCGTTGTGGCATCAATCAACGCGGCCGATGGGTCGCAAAAGAAAATGGTTTTGTTATCGACAAATGCCTGAATTTGTTGATGAACGAGGGTGTATTTTTTTCGCTTCTCATCGTCGGCAGTCGAACCAGCGGGTAGCGGCCCAACCAGTACCAGCTTTGCCTGCGGTAGTTTCCGACGAAGAGATTTCAGAATCGCGCCAATTCCTGCCGTAATATCCTTTGCCTCATCATCCCGGAAATTATTGACGCCAATCGTGACAACAACCACCGACGGGTCGGCTTTCGTAAAATTGAGATTTTCGACCCGCCAGAGCAGATGCTGGGTTCTATCGCCCGAAATAGCCGCAACGCCATATCGATATCCTGCCAGTACACTATCGAACGCGGCCTGCCCGCCCTGATAAACAACCAGACTTCGCTTGCCAATAGCCTGCGTAATCGAATTACCCATCAGCAGAACATCGAGCTTGCCTGTACTGTCGAGCGTTTGCTGGATGTTATTGAAATTATCCCACCAGTCGTTGCCCGCTTTCCAGCCCCCTGCCGACCGATATTCGGAACCGGGCATGGCCATTTGCGCATAAGGCGGATAGATCCTGTACGATTTCAGAATAAAATCGACTATAGGTGATGGGTTGGGTAAACTGTGGGGGTGATGATTCACACCCGGCTTATGAATGACCCTTATCTGACCGCCCAGTGCCAGTACCTGTTTCTCGAACGGCTCGGTATTTTCGCTCACCGGAACCGCATCGTCAGCATCGCCAACCACATGCAGCATCGGGAAATTACCCTTCACAATATCGGGAACCCGGTCCAGCGGATTGCCTTTAAACTGAAGGGCTTCTTCTTCTGATTTCAGCGCATAATCGTTCTTGAAAATTTCCCAGTCGCTGGAGCTACCCTTGCTTTTGCCTTTACCACCGGGCCAGCTTTTCAAGTCCAGTACGGGCGCATCGACATATACGCAAGCCACTTTCTTCGGATTCTCAATCGCCCAATTGTAGGCATAAATTCCACCCCGGCTCAATCCCTCCAGCGCCACCTTATCGGCCAGACCCGCTTTGTGCAGGTAGCGATAAAACTTATTCCACAGATTTACCGCTTCGGCATTGCCAAAAAGTTCGGCCACATCGCAGTACACCACATGAAACCCGTGATCGAGCAGGGCAATATCGGCTTGCGGCTCGTGTCCCCAGAAACGCGCCCGCCAGATCCAGGGTTTATCTTTGGCTACGATTCGGGGCTTAACCACCTTGCAGGCTCGCCCTTCGAAAGTAAAGTCGGCACAGTCGTAGCCATAAAACGATGTGATTTTTTTGGGCTCCCTGATCTTCTGAAAAATGTCGAAGTCGGGCTGTGTTTTCGTTGTGATCACCTCATACAATCGGCGGGCAAGGCTCGTCATTACCAGAGGAGCAGGATGGAGCTTATCGGGAAACAACAGGCTATCTTCCAGCGTCAGCGCATGCAGATCGACCAGTTCCAGCTTTTCATCGAACGCCACCTGCCGAATGCGGGGTAGGATATACGTTTTAATCGCGGCTTCGGTCTGCCGGGTGGTATCGGTCAGAAAAGAGGCTACCGGCAGTAGCAGCACAATGCGGGGATGCGTCGGCAGGTCTTTAAACGACTGGACCAGAGACTTATAGTCGGGGATAAACTGGTCGATTTTCAGGCGGTAAGGCAGCCGGCTATCGTTGGTCCCTAACTTGATAAGCACGATATCTGGATTGCTTTTAAGGGCTTTCTGATACGTGTCCGTCGATGTATACGGCGCTGTTGTTTCACGCAGCACGGTTCGGCCACTCACGCCAAAATTCATCACCTCATAGCCCGGGCCAAGCAGGTATTGAAGCTGAGCCGGAAATGAGTTTTGTTCCCGATGCGTAAGTCCGGCCCCATACGTGATGCTGTTGCCCACGCAGGCGATTCGGACCACTTTCTGGGCATCGACCGAAACCGATAGAAGCATTAAAAAGGCTAACAGGAGAGGAATACGCATCATGAACGAGTGGTTAATGGCTCCATATCAGCGGGTACTGGCGACATTCTGCTTGTCGAAATACTGACGCATGAACAGCAACTGGTAAGTAATGGCATTGGTCCAGTAGTTCCAGTTGTGGCCACCGGGTCGGGTGATGTAGTCATGCGGGATGTTTCGTTCCAGCAGTTTTTCGTGCAGATTGTTGTTAACCCGGAAAAAGAAGTCTTCGCTGCCACAGTCGATCATCAGCGACAGTGAATTGGGGGTGAGCAGATGTACTAAATTAATGACGGTATTTTGCTCCCACCGTTCGGGAAACTGCGCATACGTACCCAGGCGTTTGGCCATGTCCCAGTTGTTTGGAAACGGGCGAATATCGACGCCACCACTCATACTTCCGGCGGTGCCGAATATATCCTGGTGCCGGAAGGCCAGATACAATGCCCCATGTCCACCCATACTAAGGCCCGTTATACCGCGTCCCTGACGGCTTTTGATGGTTTTATAATGACTGTCGACCCAGGGCACCAGTTCGCTGGCTACGTAGGTTTCGTACTTAAACGAAGGATCGGCCGGGCTATCCCAGTACCAGCTTCCAATAGCGCCATCGGGGCAAACAACGATTACCTGATGGCGGTCGACAAGTTGAGCCATGTTGGGCGATTTTTTAGCCCAGTCGCTGTAGTTGCCGCTGTAGCCATGCAACAGATAAACGACCGGAAATTCGATCCCGGCGGTATATGAATCGGGCGTCATCACAACAGCCTTGATGGTCTTTTTCATCGATGGGCTGTAGGTGTCGACCGTATCAATTTTAGCCGCCTGACAATAGCTGGCCAGCGATAAAAAACCAAGAATGAGTAGCGAACGAAAGAAGGTCATGAAATACTGATTTAAACACAAAAAGCAGATATGATGGGTAAGAAACGAGTCGGCATATCCTACCTATGCGTATTCAGAATTACCCGATTGATCGGCAATTTCACAGCAATGGTCATCTTTTGAAATGCTTATCCATAAAAGCCAGGTATTGGGCCCAATCGTAGGCCGTTACATCGTGCCCACCCGTTCGAATGTGGTAACCGATTTGCCCCTGTACAGACTGATTGACGGGAGGTAGCTGTGTTGCTGGCAACCCTTTTGTTCCCAGGAAACGATAGACCGAACTGGCGGCTCTGGCACTTTCAAACTCACCTTCCGGGTCGGAGTTTTTATCCTGCTCGGCACTCGCCACATAAACAGGACGGGGCGCAATCAGCGAAATCACCATATGCTGATCAAAGGGCAGTAGTGTATCCTTATCCATGTAGTTTCGGAAATTGGCCGCAAACCAGTGAGGAAAGACGGTACAGAGCCGTCGGATATTTTCACCTATCCCCCGATGAAACAGTTTTGCCCCGCCCGCGCCCGATTCGTTGCTGATCACCATCGCAAACCGCTCGTCGGTAGCACCTGCCCATAAAGCCGCTTTACCCAGCCGCGACCAGCCAAAGACAGCCACTCGTTTGGCATCGATAGCCTTATCGGTTTGCAGATAGTCCATAATCCGACTCAGTCCCCAGGCCCAGGCGGCTACCGTTCCGAAGTTGTCGCCCCGATTCTGTAAATCAGGATATAGCGTATGAACGCCCGTCGAAAATTTCATCGTCGATTCGTCGGAAGCAATGTCTTCACGATAAGCGGTCACCAGTGCATACCCTCGGCTCAGGATACTATCTACGGGCCACTGACGGGCATTAAGGCCCCGGCAGGCATCGGTCGACTGGTGATTCACGACACAGGACACGTCGATGTAGGGGTTGCCCCGATTGGACTCCATCCAGCTTGTTGAGATACGAATTTTGGGGTCGGCCTGAATGGTACTGTTTCCCCAGAAATTCAGCCCCACAAGCGCAGGAACAGGTCCTTTTACGCCATTCGGGATATACAAAAGCACATCCATTCGGGGGCCATCGGGTTTGCCATTGAAAAAAACGGCTACCTGTTTCCGTGTCGCTTTGCCACCAAGCGCCTTCGGGTCAGTATCGAACACCTCAAACCGCATCTGAGCCGGTTTTTCGGGCGAATGCCCATAGAGCTGACTGGTCAATAGGGCCAGCAATTCAGGTCGACGCTGGTTTTGCCACTGCTTTGCCGACGTTACCCGACGGCCATCTTTCAGCACAAGCGGATTGGGTAATGGGTGCTGCTGTCCGCAGGTTGCCAGAGCGTATCCATACAAGAGGGCGAAACAGGCCAGGGCTTTTTTTACCATTTAGGCGGTTGTTGTTTTCTGTTCCAGGGCTTTCCGAACAGCCGGGGCCACTTTGGTTCCGAATAATTCGATGGCATGCAAGGTTTTGGCGTGGGGTGTCGTATGTCCGCTGATCATCTGCGCCAGGTAACGGGTATTGCCAAAAAGTTCGTGGAAATACAGAATCTTGTCGATGATCTGCTGCGGACTCCCCACCATCAGCGGACCATATTGGCGCATCTGCTCAAAATGCATCCGGGTAATGGGCGACCAGCCCCGCTCACGGCCCACCCGATTCATGAGCAATTCATAAGGCGGAAAAAACTCATCAGCCGCTTTTTGGGAATCATCGGCGGCATAAAACTGTGAGTTGATACCTAACTGCAACTGGCTCATGTCGTGCCCGGCCAGTTCGGCTGCCTGACGATACAGATTCACAAAAGGTACGAACCGATCGGGCGTACCACCCAGAATAGCCAGCATCATCGGCAGGTTCATGGTTCCGGCCCGAGCCGCCGACGCTGGCGTTCCGCCTACCGCCAGCCAGATGGGCAGTTTTTCCTGATAAGGTCGTGGATACACCCCCCGATTGGGAATCCCCGCCCGGAACTTACCCGTCCAGTTGACCACTTCCTGCTCGTTGATGTCGACCAACAGATTTAGTTTTTCGGTAAATAGCTCGTCGTAGTCTTTAAGGTCGTACCCAAACAACGGAAACGATTCGATGAACGAACCGCGCCCGGCCATAATCTCGGCCCGGCCATTCGAGATCAGGTCCAGCGACGAAAAATTCTGGAAAGTTCTGACCGGGTCGGCCGAACTCAGTACGGTTACCGAACTAGACAGCCGTATGTTTTTGGTAATGGCAGCCGCAGCCGCCAGAATCACTTCCGGGGCCGAAATAATGAAGTCGGGACGGTGGTGTTCGCCCAGTGCAAACACATCCAGTCCGACCTCATCGGCCAATTTTATTTCTTCAAGAATCTCCTGCATGCGCTTGTGCGCATTGATCGCTTTGCCCGATACGCCATCCGGCACGATTTCGCCAAAACTGCTGATGCCTAATTCCATGATTGCTCTTGCTGATATGCAGTACAATCACTTTACCCATTCCGACAGTTCCTCATCCTGAACAAATCGATGGATTAGCGACCCATCCAGCCCCCATCGACGGTTAGCAGGGTGCCGTGTACATAGGCCCCGGCCTCAGAAGCCAGAAAAACGACAGGCCCCTTAAAATCCGATGGGTCGCCCCAGCGGCCTGCCGGAATCCGGTCAAGAATGGATTTCGACCGATCGGGGTCGGCCCGTAAGGCGGCTGTGTTGTTGGTAGCGATGTAGCCGGGAGCAATGCCGTTGACGTTCACGCCTTTCGACGCCCATTCGTTCGAAAACGCCTTCACCAGGCCCGCCACCGCACTTTTGCTTGCCGTATAGCCCGGTACCGTAATGCCACCCTGAAAACTCAGTAGTGAGCAGGTAAAGATGATCTTGCCCGCCCCTTTGGCGATCATGTCTTTCCCAAATTCGCGGGCCAGTATGAACTGAGCGTCCAGGTTTACCGCAATGACCTTATCCCACCAGTCGTCGGGGTGTTCGGCCACGGGTTTACGCAGAATCATACCCGCGTTATTGACCAGAATATCGACCGAGTGATCGGCCTTTACCGCACTGATGAACTGATACAGTCCTTCCCGATCCGATAAGTCGACGTTATAACCGCTGAACTGTCGCCCCAGGTCAGTCACGGCTTTCTGGGTATCGCTGAGGTCACCCGTATTGGCTGTACTGATCAGATCGGCCCCGGCTTCAGCCAGGGCAATGGCCATCGCCTGACCCAATCCGGTATCACTTCCGGTCACCAGAGCCGTTTTGCCGGCCAGATTAAACTGTTCTAAAACACGCATCGCGAATAAACCAATTTTTTTTAAACACACTTACTAGAGAAGAATAGTCGCCCAAACCAACAGGATACCCTTGAAGGCTGCTTTTTTGTAACAGATCACCGTTTAACAACCTGAAGAATCATGCCCTTATTTGTTATTGTACGTCACGGTCAGTCACAATGGAATGCGGAAAATCGATTTACGGGCAACACCGATACGCCACTAACCGACCTTGGCCGACAGGAAGCCCGCGCGGCTGGAGTACTCCTGAACGCTCACCAGCCTCTTAATTTTAGCATTGGATTTACGTCTGTGCTCCAGCGAGCCATTGAAACAATGACTCTGATTCTGGAAGAAATTGACCAGACCGATTTGCCGATCGAGCGAAGTGCTGCCCTGAACGAACGGATGTATGGCGATTTGCAGGGCATGAATAAAGCCGAAGCCGAAGTGCGATTTGGTGCCGAGCAGATTTTCTGTTGGCGACGCAGCTACACTGAACGCCCACCACACGGCGAAACCCTTGAGGAGACCCGTACTCGGGTGGTAGCGTATTTTCAATCAACAATTTTGCCCCATTTACAAGCCGATGAGTCGGTATTGGTGGTGGCTCATGGCAATAGCCTCCGGGCGCTGCTGATGGACATTGAACACATAAGTCCCGAAGATATCGAGAAAGTAGAACTGGCAACGGGCACTCCCCGTCAGTACCACTACGACCTCGAAACAGGTGAGTTTCAGTTGCTACCTAAATAATTTAAACACCGATTTACGGGAACACAGAAGCGGATTTACACTCTGTGTGCCCGGTAAATCGGTGTTTAATTCAGTGTGACCAAACGGTTATTTCACAGCGATTACTTCGATTTCGATGAGCACATCGTCACGAACGGTTTGCCCAACGCCTTTTTGTTCAACCAGTTTTGGAGGTTGTGCGAAGTAGGTAGCCTGCACAGCCTGAACCGACTGGGCATTTGCGGAACTTACCTGTGTAGATCCCGTACTCTCTTTTACCGAATAGGTTATCTGCGTTATATCCTGCAGCGTCATATTCACCGTTGCCAGCGAGGTTTTAATATTCTCAAACACCTGACGAGTCTGGGCGGTCAGATCACCAGGACCTACCAGTTCACCAGCCTCATTGAACGGCCGCTGGCCACATACATACACAGTTTTTCCGGGAATGCCGGGTTCAACTTTATACAGGTACCCCGTAGGTGCCTTAGGAAGTACTGGCGTCTGCGCCTGGCTACACGAAGCCAGGGCAAGCCAGATGAGTACATTACGGAGATAATTCATTGCGGTAGCTGACAAAAGAAGTGAATTAAAGTAGTTTGAGCCAGAGTCGGTACGCTTAGCCACTTGTGCGGAGGGAGGTACTGGTCTGATCATCTTCCCCATTGGTATAGCCGTTGCCAGGGGTAGAGTCGGGGTCCGGCTGATCCGCAGAAAAAATCTGTGCTCTGTTTGTAAAGGCCCCTGTTGTCGTTACCTGAACGATGAATGTTACACTTGCCGACTGCCCGACAGGAATCTGACCAATCGTTCCGCTGACCACCGATCCGTTGGCCGTCATGCCCGAGGTCGAACTCACAAACTGCAACCCGGTGGGTAATGCATTGTTCAGGACAACATTCGTTGCCGCCAGACCGCCCTGATTTTGGACTGTAAGTGTCACGCTGACTGTTTGCCCTACACCTATTACCTGGCTGCTAAGCTGCATACGTAAACTCAGATCAGCTTTAGCCGGGTTAGGTGCCGGTTGATTCGACTGAACGGGCGGTAAAGGTCCCTGATTTGGATTGGGCGATACGTAGAGTGCCGAAGATGCATTTTTCGTCCGTAAATCGACTTGGGCTTCGTCAGGCTCTCCATTGCCGGTGCCATTGTTGGGCGTTCCACCTACCAGCGGATTGGTAGAGGCCGACAGGTCGGCAGCTGACAGATAATTTCCTTCGGCTGTGAGCCGGGCTATATACCGTCGGGTCATGAACGTACCAGAAGCCAGCCCACCAACCGATCCGTTCACGATGTTATTGGCGGCACTCAGATTGTCTGTCGACGAAACAAAACTAACATTGGGTGGCAGGCGATTTTGAATCGCAAACGACCCGACATCGCAACCACCACTGTTTTGTACCAGAAGCCAGAAACTGACGGTGTCATTGACAGCCACTACGCGCCGGGAGGTTTGCATCGAGAGCCGTAGATTAGCGGTAGCCAGATTAACCGTTTGCGATAACGGGTTCGACAAACAACCATATACTGGATTCTTAGCCTGTACGCTATACACGCCCGGTGTCGTTACGGTGATCGACGTAGAGGTAGCGCCGGTACTCCATTGATTGGGACCAGCATAGGAAGAGGTAAGTCGTAAACCCCCACTGTTACAAATGGCAAGGGTTCCGGTATTGGTCGTGACGGTTGGCGTGGCAGGCTGGACATTGGCCGGAACAACCACAGCAGGCGGAAAGTATACTTTGTTTTGCGCCGTGAGCAACCGGGCTGAGTAGGTACCCGTTCCAACCGTCAGGCTACCCGAACTACTCCCCGTACTCCATATGTACTGATACCCAGTCGGCTGCGTTAGTGTAAGCTGATTGGAAGCGGCACAGGCAATACTGGTGATCGGCTCCGTTTCGGCCGAATAAGGGGAAATAGCGGATAGATAGGTGTCGCTAATGGCAGTGGCCCAGGCGTCTCCTACCTTCGTTTGGCCCGACGGCGAAAAGTGGATACCATCGGGTCGGTCGGCCGATGAGTTGACGTTATCCAGATCAGGTCCCTGATAGGCCATATTTCCTGGCTTATTGATGATCTGGAACTGCGCCGACCGGACATTGTCGAAACGAGCGCCGACGAACGACGAAAGTGCTACAATACAGGCCAGATTGGGTTTACTGAACTCCGTCCGAATCTTATCGATCACCTTTTGATAATACTTTGCTGTCGAATCCGTGGGATTGCCGCGATCATTTTCACCGTGCTGAATCAGAAAGGCCCGAATGCCCGTGCTAGGTACATAGAGGTTCATCAGATTCCGGAAATTGGCATACGGCATGCGCAGATCATACCGCACAAAGGAATGTTGAAATGGAATATTGTAGGCCGCCCAATAGGTTTGCTGCATATTGGTTCCGCCAAACCCTGCATTGTACATCAGCACAGGCACATTGATCCGCTGCACCAGGGCATCCCCCATACGGCCCCAAAACCACGGAACGCTGGCAAATGGCGAAAAACCACTGTTGAGTTGTAACTGGCTAAACACCATACCCGGCAGGTATCGCGTATCGGCCGTGTTCAGATACTGCTGCTGGTAAACCGCTCCATTATTGTCGACCGGCACCACCGTTACCCGATCGTCGGTAGCTCCGCCCAGTGTTGGGCACATGTCGACTCCATTTACCGTACAGCCTGAACCCTGCGCATTGGAGTGACCCATAATGGCAAACACCTCGCCCACCCCAAACCGATCTACGGAATCTGTAGCCACGACGACCCCACCACTCAACCCCCGAACATAAACACTGTACCACCCCCCACGCACGGTAAGGGTTCCGTTGAATTGGCCATTCGTTGGATTGGTCTGAAGAGTGGCCCAGGCCGTGGTTGTGCCCTGCCCTGATACACGCGCTACGACTCTGGCTTCTATCGCATCCAGCGATTGAGCGTAGCTACCCGCAATTTGTACCGTGGCCTGGTTGGCATTGTTCCGTTGCACGACCAATCGGCTAACCGGAAAGGTGATTTTGATCTGGGCAATCGATTGCACCGCACCAAAAAGCAAGAACATTAGGGTTACATACACCGCCACATTCACCCGCACAGCCATAATGTAAACTTTAGTAGATTTTTATAAACTATATATCTCCTATTAAAATATTTAGTGCAAAAATTATAGATATATTTTAAATAATACGCCAAAATAGGTATAAATATTTACTTTATCATGATAAGTAACTCATAAATAAATACTTAAACTTATTTATATATAGCGGAGATATTTTAAAGGTAACACACCTTTTAATCAATTTTTAATTTACCAAACAACAAAATAAAATACAAAATTAACATATAAGTAAAATGAATAAGTGTTGATTTTTAGTTTCTCTACTCAACCACCTCTACCTCATCGATCCCGTGCCATATGCATAAAAAAAGGGGCATTACTGCCCCTGTCGGGTTTGCTCCCGTAGAAATTATGGTTGACAGAGTGAGCAGCGAAAACTTAGCTCGCTGCTGGCGTTATCGTAATCCGAATCGATTTTGAAGTCGGTGTATTGCTTTTCTCCGCCGTCGAATCAATCGGTATCAATACGTTCGTTTCGGGGAAGTAGGCAGCCGTACATCCGGCGGGGATGTTATACGGTATCAGCACAAACCGATGGGCGGTTCGGGTCTGGCCATCATACTGACTATGCAAATCCACGATCTGCTTTTCGTACAGGCCCAGATTGGCCATGTCGTTGGCATTGATAAACACAACCCGCCGTTCGTTATGAATACCTCGATAGCGATCGTCATAGCCGTAGACCGTTGTATTGAACTGATCATGGCTGCGGATGGTCATAAGCATCAATTCACCAGGCTGTAATTCATGATGCATGGGCGTATTGATGGTAAAATGGGCTTTCCCATCGGGCGTTTTGAACTCCCGGACACGAGGGCCATTCGGAATGTAAAAGCCCCCCGACTGACGTACTCGTTTATTGTACTGCTCAAAACCCGGTACAACCTTCTCGATCAAATCGCGGATCAGGTCGTAATTACTAACCAGCGAATCCCAGTTGATATAGGGTCGGCTCTGCGAATCGACCGATGCCCGAGGGTCGTTACCCAGCGTTGCTTTCGCCAGTTCGGCAATAATGGCCACCTCACTTTTCAGGGTCGATACCACCGGATCGACCACGCCATGCGACTGAGCCACTACCCCGGTGGTGCTTTCACAACTGACAAACTGCTCGCCAGAGGCCTGCCTGTCGCGATCGGTACGGCCCAAACAAGGGAGAATCAATGCCGTTTCACCATGAATCAGATGACTACGGTTAAGCTTGGTCGAAACATGTACGGTCAGCTTGCATTTTTTTAAGGCTTCGGCCGTGTAGTTTGTATCCGATACAGCCAGGGAGAAATTACCGCCCAGGGCAAAAAATACTTTGGCTTTGCCTTCGTGCATGGCCCGAACCGCCTTTACCACATCGTAGCCATGTTCGCGGGGTGGCTCGAAGTTGAACGTCTTTTTGAGTGCGTCCAGAAATTCAGGTTTGGGTTTTTCCCAGATACCCATGGTCCGGTCGCCCTGTACATTGCTATGTCCACGAATCGGACTGGCCCCTCCCCCTTCAATACCGATACTCCCTTTCAGCAGGAGCAGATTGATGACTTCATTGATCGTTTGTACAGAATTGCGGTGCTGGGTCAGGCCCATAGCCCAACAGATGATCAGCTTACGGGTATACTTAAACAGATCGACGGCCTCCTGAATCTGGGAAATAGTCAGGCCACACTGAGCGGCCAGATCCGATAACTCAAACTGATCCAGGCTCTTGACAAAATCGTCGTAACCCGCTGTGTATTGCTGGATAAACGAATGATCCAGAACCTGTCCAGGCTGGCCCGCCGTTGCACTTTTTTTCTCCTCTTCCAGCAGGAGTTTGCACATTGCCTTCAGCAGTGCCATATCGGAATTGATGGGTACCTGCAGAAACAAATCCGTCATTTTTTCTCCCCCAAACAACACATCCCGTGGACTCTGTGGGTTACGAAAAGCCAGCAACCCGGCCTCATGCAAGGGATTGACCGCAATGATTTTGGCCCCGTTTCGCTTGGCCTGTTCCAGTGGGGTCAGCATCCGTGGCGCATTTGTACCGGGATTCTGGCCCATAATCATAATCACATCGGCCTTCTCGTAATCTTCATACTTAACCGACGCTTTTCCCAATCCGATTGATTCTGCCAGCGCCACGCTGGTCGATTCGTGGCACATATTGGAGCAGTCGGGCAGGTTGTTGGTGCCATACATCCGCACAAAAAGCTGGTACAGAAAAGCCGCTTCGTTACTGGTTCGGCCCGAGGTGTAGAATACGGCTTCGTTGGGAGAGTCCAGGGCGTTGAGCTGGTCGGCAATCAGCCTGAACGCGTCTTCCCAGGCAATGGCTTCATAATGCTGCGCGCCCGGCCGCAGAATCATCGGCTGAGTCAGGCGGCCCTGCTGGCTCAGCCATAAATCGGTCTTCTGGAGTAAATCAGCTACGGAGTACCGTTGAAACAATACGGGCGAAGCCGTATGCTTATTCATGACCTCTTCGGCAACAGCCTTCGCCCCACTTTCACAGTATTCAGCAATCCGGGATCGGTGACCGTCGGGGTCGGGCCAGGCGCAGGATGGGCAATCGAACCCATCTTTTTGATTCATATTGACCAGCGCTTTCCAGCCACGCGCCAGATCGCTCCCCTCAAACACATGCTTGAACGACTGAACAACGGCAGGAATTCCAGCAGCTTCTTCGTAAGGTTTTGTTACCTCAAGCTGGCCGGTAAGTTCTTCGGGGGGGGTATTTTGATTCATAAATCAGCTCTGGATGAATGGTAAGCGTTTGCTGGTCGATAGGTGTTCTTTACGAAGCAACCAGACCGATAGCGATCGAATGTTTCTGAGCATCGGCGCTGTGTGCAAAATAACAATAGGGTATGCTCAATGCCTCAATCCGTTTCAATATAGCTTCGGTTTTGGATTTATTCTTTGCCTGTACGTGCCGAATGTATACGCACCGGATCTGGGCAGGAAAATGCTCGGCCACCGACGCGTAAATGGTTGGGTCTTCCTGGGTATCGTCGCCCAGCAGAACAAATCGCTGTTGCGGATACATTTCCAGAATCCGTACGATCCGCATAAACTTTGTCATGTGCTTGCCCTGTCCCGTTTTCAACACTTCAGCGAGCCGTTTGAGGGGACTTAGCAGGTACACACCGTTCGGCAATCCGTTTTTTTTCGAAAAATCGATAATATAATCGTACAGATTCCATTCGCTACTCGATACGTAAAAAAATGCATTTCTCGCTCCAGGCCCACTATTGGCTTCGGCTAATAACTGATAATGGGCCACCACCCCCTCGAAGGGTGCCCGGGTATGGGCATTTTTGGTGATCAACACCTTCAGACGTTTCAGCAAATTGGCGGAATGCGATATAAGAAATGTATCGTCAATATCCGAAATACAAACAAACGGAGTTGGGTCGGGCACCAGCACCTGCCCTTCACCTTCAGCCGAAGTCTCACCAGCCAGTAGTTTCACCTGAATGGTGTGCCAACCCGAGGGGATTGGTTTGGTTAGCGGCATATCGACCCGAAAATAGCCATCAGTATCGGATTGTGTATGAACCGATCGGCCATCGAACGAAACCTCCAGAGTGGCTCTGGAATAGGGCTTTACCAGAAACAGCCGAATCAGGCCGAAAAAATTAACCAGGATACTATGGCGATAACGTACACGGGGTAATGCACTTCGGCTGAGCGCACTGCCATGAATGGTTAACTGCTGTGCATTACCAAAACTACGATAAACTTTCACCGTAGGCTGGTCAGTTAAGCGTAACCAGGATAAAATATGCCCTTTCAACTTACCCTTGGGGCTTAAATTTTGTTTAGATACCAATTGAACTTGTGTGGCTTCCATAGCGCATCCATAAGCACATCCCATCTATAACTCATAATTTACGAAGAAGTTGACTTTTTTATTCATAATTAATCCCGTTTCGGGCGGGCACGACAAATCAGATTGGGAGCAACGTATCGATGCGTTCTTTGCCGATCGGCCCTATACCGTTCATCGCTGCTACCTCGACGGCAAGACCGATGCCGAAACCATTCAGAAGCAACTCAGCCAGTGTAAACCCGACCGGGTTGTAGCTGTTGGGGGCGACGGAACCATTAAACTGGTTGCTGAACAACTGCTTGACAATCCCATACCCTTAGGCATCCTGCCGGGAGGGTCGGCCAATGGCATGGCTCGGGAACTGGGTATACCCACCGACCTGCAAAAAAGTCTGGAGTTGCTGATTGATGGCAAGCCCAAACCCATTGATGTCATTTCGATAAACAACGATGATATTTGTCTGCACCTGAGCGACATTGGGTTAAATGCCCACATCGTAAAGTATTACGAACAGAACAATTTACGCGGTAAATTAGGCTATCTTCGAAGTGTTCTGAAAGTACTGCGTAAACGGCAGTTACTGCGGCTGGAAATCAAGACCGACGACGAATGCGTACAACGTGTTGCGTTTATGGTCGTACTGGCCAACGCCCGTATGTATGGTACTGGTGCCGTTATCAATCCCGATGGCGACCCTTCCGATGGACGTTTTGAGGTGGTTATTTTCCGACGCCTGTCGTTTGGCGAAATCCTGAAATTATTCTGGCGGTTCCAGCCCTTCGACCCGAAAAAAATTGAGATCTACCCGGCTACGTCCGTTACCATCGAAACGCACAAACGAGCTTATTTTCAGATCGATGGCGAATACCGGGGCCGTATTACCAAACTCAATGCCCAGATCAAACCCGCAGCTCTATCGGTAATTTTGAATTGAGTGATTGAGTGATTGAGTGAAATGCTTCCGCAAGCTATTCTTTCTCAATCACTCATTCACTCAATCACTCAATTCTTAACCCGGTCGGGATGGCTGTATAGGTTAAAGCGCCCATCGCGGACAAAACCAGCCAGCGTGATGTTTGCTTCCTGAGTCATTTGTACGGCCAGACTCGACGGAGCGCCCACTGCCGCCAGGAGTGGAATGCCAGCCATCCAGCTTTTCTGTACCAGTTCGACGCCGACCCGGCCACTCAGAAAAATGCCATATAGATGCAGTGGAAGCCAGCTCTGCCAGAAGGCAGCCCCTATAAGCTTATCCAGGGCATTATGCCGACCAATGTCCTCACGAACCAATAGCAATTTACCCTGTGCATCGAACAGAGCAGCCGCGTGAATACCGCCCGTGTAGGCATATGCCCGCTGTATTTCGCGAACCTGACCGGGTAAAGCGTGCAGAGTCGACGGTTCAATAAAAAAATCGGCGTTGATAGGGCCGGGCGTAAGCGCTTTGATGGCATCAATGGTTGTTTTGCCACACAAACCACAACTGGCTGAGGCCACCGTACTGCGCTCCAGCCGCGACCAGTCGATGGTCACTTCGGGCCGAAGCTCAACCCGAATCACATTTCCTTCCTTGTCAGCATCCTGTACACAATGACGGCAGGAGATAATCTCATTGGGCGACTGTACAATACCTTCGGTAAACAGAAACCCCATAGCCAGTTCGGCATCGTGACCGGGCGTCCGCATGGTGACGGCCAGTGAACGTTGCTGACGATCTTCGACCGGGCCAAAACCGAGCCGGATTTCCAGCGGTTCTTCCACAGCCAGTAAATCCGGTTGCTCGATGACCGTTTCACCAGAAACTTTTCGGATTGTTGTAGGAGCAACAAGCGACATACGTAAACGAATTTGAAAGATAACAGGGCGTTAAAGGTAAAAGTTATCGTCCTCTTTTCAACGTTCAGACCTACTGCAGAATGCGTCGCTGACCGCCGTTGGCCGGTAAATTCGTCCCCTTCTATCGGCAACGGGTTTTCCAACAAAATATCGTAATTTTCATCCATGAAAGTTCCTCTGTCAGCCCTTTCGTTCGACGCCCTCCACGACCGCTGGCTTCGCCTGATTGGTATTCCACTGGCGGTAGTACCGTTTGTGGGGCTGACGATAGTGGCTTATGGCTACAACCCGCAGTTGGTATTGCTGATGAGTATCTGGGGATTAATTTCAACCTCCATACTTTGGCATTTACTGCTTTGGTGGGTCATACGTGTACGGATGGAGTACCCTGGCCGGGAAAATACCCGAAGGCGTATCATTAAAACGTTCGGCGGCTATTCACTTTTCACGATTCTCGATCAATTTATTGAGACTCGTGTTCTTTATCAGCTCGACCCAACCGGGTTGATTCCTGAGCCTGTATTCCCAATCGATTATTTGATTCCGGTGGCTATGGCGTTATTCTTCGCCATAGTGGTGGGGAGTTATTACGAAGGAGCCTATAACCTGAGTCAGTACCGGAAGGCGGTTGAGCGAACCGAGGCTGTCAAGAAAAAACGGCTGGAGAACGAACTAGCCCGGTTGAAGAGTCGGGTCAATCCACATTTTCTGTTTAATAGCCTAAACTCGCTCTCAGCGCTCATCAATGAGGATCGGCATCGTGCGGGCGTTTTTCTGGATGAACTTTCGAGCGTGTATCGGTATATGCTTCAGGCAGGGCAACGCACGCTGGCCCCCCTGCGCGATGAGTTGGCTTTTCTGGACGCCTATCGATATCTGCTGAACGAACGCTATGGAACCGCCTTACACTGGCAAATGGAGTTGGGCGACCTGGCTGGTGAATGGCTATTACCTCCGTTAACCTTACAGATTCTGGTCGATAATGCGATCAAATACAATCGGCTCCTCCCCGAAGAACCACTGACCATTACGATTCGGTATCAGGGCGGAAACCGACTGGATGTTCTGAATACCGTTCAGCAAAAGGGCATTCAGGTAAAAACGCAGCCAGGTGGCTTAAACCAGCTTGTCACTCAGTATAGCGCTCTAGGGTTGCCACCCATTCAGATTTCCGACAACGGAAAAACGTTTCGGGTAAGTTTACCGATGGCCTCCCAAAATCAGCATGAACCCAATTCTATCGTGATCTGACGTCCTGTGAATCTGAATATTTTTACCCGCCAGGATACGCGCATTGCGTTGTTTCTTTTACCCGCTATTTACGGATTCAACAACTACGCCCTCTTTGGCTCAACCTATTTTGAGCGCTGGGATGTCTTTCTACTGGCCACCATTGCCATCATCCTGATCTGGACACCCGCCTACTTTCTTCATGCGGTTCCGGCAGTATGGCTTCGTCGGCGCTTCCCGTATGTGCGCCAAATAGCCATGCGGCTTTGCCTGGCCTGGGGCATTCATCTGGTAATGTCATCGACGGTCATTCTGGCGTGTTTTTATGGCTATGCGTGGTTCCGGTTTCCGGGCTTCGTCTTCGATGCTGGCCGTTTGCAACTAACCATTCTGCTTACTGCTATCATCAATCTCATCGTCAATGTGGTGCATGAAAGCATTTATACGTTCGAACAATGGGATACTGCCCTGCGCGAGGCCGATCAGCTACAGCAGGCGAACTTACGGAGCCAGCTCGATGGATTGAAGGGGCAGATCAATCCGCATTTTCTATTCAATGCCCTTAATTCGCTTTCGTCGCTGATTGAAGAAGACCCCGAACAGGCACAGCAGTTTATCGATGAGATGAGCAGCGTATATCGGTACATGCTTCGTGCCAACGAAACCGAGCTGGCTACGCTCGATCAGGAACTGGCCTTTACCCGTTCGTATTTCCATCTGCTCCATACCCGACACGGCGACCACCTCCGTCTGGAAGAAGCCATTAGTGACCAATACTACCAACACCTGATTCCACCACTTACCCTGCAGCTCCTGCTCGAGAATGCCGTTAAGCACAACGTTATTCTTCCCGACCAGCCTCTGCTTATTCGGATCGAAACCAGTCAGGATGGCAAACTGATCGTTCAGAATAATTTGCAGCGAAAAAACAGCCGTATGTTATCGACTAAAGTAGGGCTGGCGAATATTGTCACTAAATACAAACTGCTTGGCGAAGGCGATGTAGCGATCGAGGACGAAGAGCCCTATTTTACGGTTACGATACCGCTTATTAAGATGTATGATGTATGAGGCTTCTACATCATACATCCTTTAGAAGCTTATGGTTGCTGAGGCTTTCAGGGCAAAGGAGTTGAGCGGGATGCCGTTGGGACCATCGTCTAGATAGTTGAGCCGGTGGATAGCCTGGATACGAATCAGTTTGAAAATATTGTCGATACCATAGCCCACTTCCATATACGGAATGCCTCCATCGAGTGCCCCAAAATAAATAGGCCGTACGCCACCAGGCAATGGTTTGCCCGTAGCCACCTGCTGGTTTGCCTTCGATAAACTACCCCAGAGTGCATCGAAATTGGCAATCAACCGCCAGTTGAACTTGCGAATGCCCGGCAGGCGGTTAAATAACAGCCCTTCAAAACGATGCTGTACATGCATGGCCACAAATCGATCGCTGACAAACTCATAAAACTGCATCCGGTTGAAGGTATTCGTCGTCAGCAAAGGCGTCGGGTTGCCAATATGCGGAAAAAGCATCGGTGCTGGCATGACATTGGGGGTATAACCGGCCGATATCAGGTAAGTCATACGACCGAGCGGACCAAGCCGAAGCGACTGTTGCGCCCGCATCGTAATCCGATGGTAATTATATTCTCCGCCTAATGATTTCAATCCACGTGTATACCGAATAGTTACGACAGGAGCCCGTTTCGTGCCCAGCGTAATCCGTTCGTTGCCATCCATAATGTACTTTTCTTTTCGGGCCAGCCGTGCTTCAATCGACCAGTAGGCATCGTCAATATCGGATCGTAAAGGCGACTGATCGCCCAGTTCAGGTTCGAGCCGATAATGAAATGGAAAGAGCGGGTCGAACGTACGCGTACCCAGCATAGTCGTCAACAATACGCCTTTGACGGGTTCGGTTTTGAAGAAAATTTCCTTTTGATAGCTTTCGTAACCTCCCCGGTATCGTCCAAATCGGCTTAATGCATAAAACATCCGATTGCCCCCGATGAGTTCGGGGGTCAAGCCAAGCCGTTCGAGATCATACGACACCCGCATGCCAGCGAGCGTCCAGTGTTGGCGCGAAAACAGGTAATCTATTTCCGCGCCGTATTTAAACTTATTGTCCAGTGTTCCGTATGCCAGATAGCCCCGCAATATCCAGTTTCGGCTAAACTGATCATTGGTTCGAAAACCGATGCGTGTCCGCAACCCCTCTACACTGTTAATGGCAAAGAGGTACGGATAAGGCCCCAGATCGACCCCACCCAGTTTGTAAAAACCCGTCACCAGAATTTGGCCGACTGCTTCGGCTTTCTTCACCGCCGGAACCGCCCGCAGTTTATCAATCATGTCGCGGGTTTTTCGATCCTCTTTGTTGAGCGAGTCAGAACCGGCAAGGTTTTTCTGCACCGAACTCCAGAAGGCTTCATTCTGGGTTGCTACGGTATCGCTCGGTTCAATAGCCTGCTCATAGAATGATGGCTGTCTCGGTCGGTTTACCACAATATTGCTGTTTCGAAGGGTAACCTGTGCCCGTAATCCCAGCGATTGCTTACCAACCCCGGTCAGGTTGGCCGACAAGCGAATACTGACGGGGAGCCAGCCTGCTGTACCGCTGGTTGCGGCCGTTGAATCTGTAGTCGATTCCAGTTCCTGCTCAATGGTCAGCGAGCGAACGTAGTTCAGGTTGGCCGCATTGCCAATTTTAGTTTCAATCTGACAAAGAGCAAACGTCGTCGTATCGATCCAGGCTTTGCCGGTAAATACAAGATCTTCGGGCCGTTTAGGATCAAACTGAATTTCGTAACAGATGTGGTCGCCAATCTGGGTCGTATCGGCCAGAAAAAATTCGTACCAGTTTTTCCAGTTATCCCCAATGGGCGAGGCAAAATCTTTTCCCAGAATCGGGATGTAGTTGTCGTAAAAGTTCTGACTGACCAGATTTGTTCCACCCAGCAACTGCGAACTTAATCCGGCATCATCGACCGCTACACCTTTGATCCGGGTTTTCCGAATGTCTTCCCGTTTGCGTTCGGGTGCCGTCCGAAAATAATAGCGCGATACCGATTCCGACGCCAGAAGCGGTAGTAACTTATGCCCCTCGTCGTCCATAATGGAGTCGTGCTGGCTCATGGCCTGATTGATCCGTTTGATGAGCGGATTCCGGCGCATTCGATCCGAAACATGACTCAGCGCAATTTCGGTCTTTACATAGCTATCGTATTCATAAGCAGCCAGACGCTTGCGGTCGTTGCTATTTCGATTTTTGCGTACCTGACGAAGCACACGCCAGGCCGGATTTTCACCCGCTTTAACGGTCACTTCCTGCAAAGCCGTACCAGCAGATTGCAACTTAAAATCGACAGCCTGTGATGGACGCTCAGGATTGATAGCCAGCCGCAGCGTTTTATAGCCCATCGAGCTAACCGCCATCGAGTCTGTCAGGATTTTAGCAACTAACGTATATCGGCCTTTTTCGTCTGTCAGCGTACCCACCCGACGCCCTACCAGCGAAACACTGGCAAAGGGGATTGGCTCGCCAGTATTCGAATCTGTAACAAGACCAGTAACAGTAAAATTAGTCTGCGCTTTTACCACGCTGAAGGTATTGGCAAGGAGAAGACAGGAAAAGAAAAAGAGTAGACGTTGCAGACGTTTCATAGATTAAATTACGGTCTGCCAAGTTACAAAAAACTTGCCAATACTTAGGTAGAAAGCACTAGATGATACTACAAATAAAACCCTTACTGTCAATACATTATTGGATAGTGTCACATACTATTAACCAACAAGCCAGATTCGGTCGGCTTCGGCCCCCTGCTCGGTCCATTCGACCAGTACCCGCTGCGATTCGAGGGTGTTTACCCGCTTTCCCGTGTAGTCAGGCTTGATAGGCAAATCGCGATTGTAGCGTCGGTCAATCAATACCAGCAGTTCTACTTTCCGGGGCCGTCCAAAGGCCGTCATTGCATCGAGTGCCGCCCGCACCATACGACCTGTTGCCAGTACATCGTCGATCAGAATAACGCGCTTGTTTTCAATAATAAAAGGGACGTGCGTGGTATTGGGCCGAAGGGGGGAATCACGCCGACGGAAATCATCCCGGTAAAAGGTAGCATCCAGATACCCCAAAGGCACGGCATAGCCCAGGGTGGTGTGCAGTTCGCGGGCAACCCGTTCGGCAAAATAAATTCCTCGCGGCTGCATCCCCAGAATTACGGTATCAGCAAAATCCTGGTAGGTTTCAATCAATTGCTGTACCAGCCGACTTATTACGATTTCGAGCAGCGGGCTGGATAAAATCAGGCGTTGTTGATTCATGGAGTAAAGATAGTCTTTTCATCGATAGCCATTGGTGCGTAATTGTCAGCAAATACAGGATTGTCGTTATCTTAGCCATTCCGTAGAATCGCACTTCGTTTGAAACTACGCGATGGCTATGAAACGAAGAATACGCCTGCTTCTTTTTATTCTGCTGACAACCGTATTTAATTCGGTTGACGCTCAGAGTATAGCGGGCTATTGGGTGGGTATTACTACGCCAAGCGTGCCAGGCCAGAAAATCTTCAATTATGCCCTGACGCTTACACAGGCCAACTTCACCATCAGTGGCACGGCGCAATCGTCTAATCCCAATCTACCATTCAGCGGACTGGTGTATGTATCCGGCACACTGGACAATCCGATAGTCTCGTTCTCAGAATCTGACAAAAATGGCAGTACAGCTGTCAACGATGTATGTTTCTGGCGAGCCAAATTGACATATAGCTCAGTCGACGAAAGCATGCTGGGGACGTATGAATACATTGAAAATGGTACGACCTGCAGAGAATCGGGCAGTGGCAAGATGGAGCTTTACCGAATTGTTTTAAAATCCGGAACTACGTACTGCAAAGGGCAGCCCGTCAATCTCTTGCTCACCGGCCAGAACATCCGCTGGTATTCGTCGGCAGCTAAAACAACCCTGCTGGCCACTGGTAATCGCTACAGTCCCAGCATTACGAAAACAACCACTTTCTACGTCACCCAAACGCTATACCAAAACGAAAGTCCGGCTATTCCGATCACGGTCGAAATTTCCGATCCTGTTGTCAAGGCAATCTCCAATAATACAGGCTGCGATAAAGCCAACGGCTCCATTTCAGTGACGGCTTCCGGTTCTACCGGCTGGCAATACAATCTAAATAACGGTCCTTTTCAGCGTGACCCGCTGTTTGCGGGTTTACGACCGGGTTCTTATACCGTTGTGGCAAAAGATACTGCTGGCTGTCAGGCTTCTCAGATCGTCGCGATTACACCCGATACAGGACCTACGATTACGGCTTTAAAAAGTACTCCGCCACACTGCGAAACGGCCAATGGCGAAGTGAGTGTTGTGGCCTCGGGGAAGGAACCCCTTACCTACTCCATCAATTATGGTCAATCGTACCAATCCAGTCCGCTATTTACGAAACTCGCGGGTGGAGCTTATACCCTGCGTGCTCGCGATGCCAATGGCTGTGAAACCAATAGTGCGGTGAATTTGCCGGCGGCTAATCCGGTCAGTATTCAGGGGACAGCCATTACCCCTACCTCCTGCAACCAATCCAACGGGCAGGTAAGTTTGAGCGTGTCGGGAGGCAAAACGCCCATAGAATATAGTCTCGACAATCAGCCGTTTCAGAGTAACATTATTTTTACAGGACTCAAGGCAGGGACGTATTTATTGACCGCCAAAGATGCAGAAGGCTGTACGGCAAGCCAGTCGGTCAGTATAGCTGCCAGCGCAGGGCCCTCATTGTCCGATGTAGAAACTACCCCCGAAAACTGCGGACAAGCTAATGCCACACTGCGTATAAATGAACCCGCCGGGCAGTTGTTTGTCTACTCGCTCAACGGTAGCCCTTATAAACCAGTCACTTCCTATTCGGGGCTAAAGGCAGGCACCTATACGCTTTTGACCAAAGATGCCAACAACTGTGCGGTAAGCCAAACGATCGTTATTGGCCTTGATTGTGCCAATCTGATTCACCTGCCAACGGCCTTCTCTCCCAATCGGGATACCTATAATGATGAGCTTAAGGTTTATTTTGCGTTTCCATCACTCACGATCACCCAATTCACCGTCTACGATCGATGGGGTACGGTGATTTATAATCGTGCTAATTTTGTGCTGACAAGTGGCGATTCAATCTGGGATGGACAGCAGAACGGTCAGCCTATACCAGTCGGCACATACACATACCGACTGGATTGCCAGTTTCCCAACGGCACCCAAACCACATACCGGGAGTCGGTAGCTTTATTGAACTAATCGATTATACCCTCCCGTCGACACGCTTTCTTTTACAGAGCCGACGGGATTATTTATGCACGCTTATGAAATTTTTACTCGTTGGCCTGGGCAATATTGGCCCCGAATATGCGCTTACTCGCCACAATGCCGGTTTTATGGTTCTTGACCGACTAGCGGCTCAACATGGTTTCTCCTTTTCAATGACCCGGCTGGCCTATACCGCTCAATGGCAGTACAAAGGCAAACAGCTTTTTTTCATTAAACCAACCACCTACATGAACCTGAGTGGTAAGGCCGTAAACTATTACCTCAAACAGGAGAAAATACCCGTTGAGAATCTGCTGGTTATTACTGACGACAAAGATTTACCCTTTGGCAAACTACGCCTGAAGCCAAAGGGATCGCCGGGCGGTCATAACGGCTTACGAAATATCGATGAGCTTTTGGGAACCCAGGAATACGCCCGCCTTCGGGTCGGTATAGGCAATAATTTTTCGAAAGGCCGGCAGGTTGATTTCGTGCTGGGCCAGTTTCCGGAAGACGAATTAATCCAATTGCCCGACTATTTGGACCGGGCGGGCAATGCCGTTCTCTCTTTTTGTACTTTGGGGATACAGGCGGCCATGAACAATTACAACCAATGATATGACTTTTTAAAGAATTTTATAATTTTCCCAAGGCATATTTTATGGATACTAATTGGTTCTGAGGCAGAATTTTATTCCGTTTTTAGTTTTAAAAAAACGGAATAGTCAAAAAAATACCGCTCTATCAAGATTAAATTCGGAATATAATTCTAAAAACGCCCATATATAGCACTTGCGATTCAGGAATTTCTACGGATATTTGTGCGTTCAATAACTGAAACCAAATAGAACAAAACAATGAAATCGCGTGTTATCTTTGCATCACTGATTCTTGGATTAGGATTAGCGACATCTCAGGCAGACGCGGCTACCACCACCAATACTGATGATAGCCCGGCCGCCAACAAGCCGGCAAGTACAATGCTTGTCAATGGTTCGCAGAAGAATTTCGCTTCTTACGTCGAACAAAACATTGCCAAGTATTCAAATACTACCACCTGGCAAAACTTTATGAGCGTAGTCTCGTTGTACAATCAAAACCCGGCCGCTGTGCTGAACCTCAGCTCTGACGACCGTGCTAAATTCAACGAAGCAGCCGCTCAATTGAAAAATAAACTGGCTAAACGCAATGATGCGGTTGCCAGTCATTGGATGAATCAGGCCGGGTATACGGCCAGGATGATCAATTTCCTTTGGGATGCGAATCAATCCTTGAGCCAAGCCGCTGACATTCAATAATTTGAATTAAATCCGGTTTTCAAACGGGATTTGGAACAGAAAAGAGTAAAAGTTAGTTTTTCATGTAGAAAAGGTTAAGGGTTTAGGAATAGTCAGTATAAGGTTCTCTGCAAAGATCAGGGAACCTTATCTTGTTTTACAGGGGTATAGGCTTATTCAGTAGGTTGCCCTAAAGGCTTGCAGCCCAGACTACTGCAGACTATTTTTTTGAGGTTTTGCCTCGTCTATTCAGTACACAGAGGCCGTACGCTAATAAAGTAGTAAGCCAGGTAAAAACTGGCACAGAAATTCTGAAAATATTCCGTGGATCAGCGAATATAATTTTGTTTACATATTTCTATTTTACTATCTTTGTTGTTACTAAATATCAGAATTGATATTCAGAGTAGTAAAGTAGACAAGAAACAAAAATGCCAGCTCTTTTAGAACTGGCATTTTTTTATAGTAAACGAGGCTGACACAATGTCTGCCAGGGTAGTTGGCCCGGTTATTGTTGCTGGCGTTATACGTTCATTGTGATCTGGAAACAGATTAGCATGGATTACATATATGGGTATATGGGAAACGCTGACTTGAAAAAGTCAGCGTTTTTTTTGTAGTAGTACTTTTTGTTACCTTTTGAAAACGATCCGAGTCTAAATAGTAGTTTCCTGTATACCCATACTGCCTTATCCGTTTATAAGCCCCGTCGTTTCTGATGGGGCTGTTTTACTTCTGCTGAGTGAGACTTTGATGCAGATAACTAGATAGGTTATGCTGCTAAAAAAACCAGCTTAACATACGCTGCCAGTTTATTCGGGGCTTATGCCTATACTCCGGTATGTGTATTTCATCAGGATTTGAGTTCCTGATTTTCCAGAGCACTTCCTGTGGAAAAATCTGATAAAAAATTGACAGCCTATCCTGATAAGACAATATATCCTGCTCCAGTAACTGATGAGGCACACAAATTTTGGTATGCCCTAGTGGCGTTTTGATCAGCACTCTATAGGCCTTGTCCTGACTCGTTGAATGAAAGATATACTCGGCTCCATCTCCCGTAACCGTGTCGAGCAGTTGTATCAGGCGTTCCTTAACAGCTTTTACCTGCACTTCCATAGCTACATTAATATTACATTTTTATATAAACCTAAATATAAAACTATTAAATCAAAATAAATTTAATTTTTCGGTAACAAATAATAAACTAAATATACTATTTGTTACACAAGTCAACTTTCTAGTCTAAACGGTTTCCTGCTTCTTTTGTTCTTATTTCTTATGTTATTGTATTCATTCGTCTACCAACTACAGGCTGCCGCTAGCACGCAGCCAGTTACTCCGTTTGGATCAGTTTGTTTTACGTAAAGAATACGGATTCGTTAAGTTAGAAAAATGCCGAAATGCGCTTCTATGCGAAAGGGTATCATACTATTTATCTTCAAAACAAAAATGGCCACTTCGCTTTATTCCCTCCTTACGGTTGGTTTGCTTATGAGCACAGTTACGCTGGGGAATCCCAATCCAGGCAAAACCAACCATCCTAAGGCGGATTCTAAGTTTTATGAAATTAGAATTTACCACCCAACACCGGGTAAGTATGCCGAAATTGTTGATCGCTTTCGGCAATACACCCTAAAGATTTTCGAGAAACATGGGATGGAAAATATTGGTTATTGGACCCCTACCGATACGACCAATAAGGAATTGATCTACATTCTGGCGTATCCGAGTCGGGAAGCTCGGGATGCTTCCTGGAAAGCCTTTGGCAGCGACCCGGAATGGAAAGCTGTGGTAGCCAAAACGGAAGCCAATGGAAAGTTGGTCGATCATGTGGATCAAATCTTTATGACGGAGTCCGATATTTCTCCAAAGATCAAACTGACCCAAAAATCGCCCGAGCGTACGTTTGAATTGCGTACGTACACACCTGCTCCGGGCAAATTACCGAATCTGTTGACCCGTTTCCGCGATCATACCATCAAGCTATTCAGCAAACATGGCATGACCCATATTGGCTACTGGATCACCCAGGAGAAAGACCCAACTGCCCAATCCAAACTGGTGTACATTCTGGCCCATCCGAGCGAAGCCGAAGGCAAACAGCATTTCGATGAGTTCAGAAAAGACCCCAAATGGGTAAAGGTCAAAGCCGAATCGGAGAAAGATGGTGCATTAACGACTAAAGTCGAGTCGATTTATATGAAACCAACAGACTACTCACCTATCAAGTAAGGATGGGTCGATAAAGTCTATCCTGCAAAACCTCAGATTTTGGCTTTTCGCTAAACAACCTCTCTCACAATCGGTTTCATGACGTAAACTTAATGCGTTATGAAACCGATTGATCGTTTTGTTAACTTTTTACTCGATAAACCAATTGATGGTCGTGTATCCCGTCAGGAATTCCTGGAGCTAACGGGCCGAGGTCTGGCCGTAGGCAGCGTGGGCAGTATGCTTGCTTCCTGTGATAAAAAGCCCGAATCCACTGCTGCAACTACAGAAACGACCCATACACCCAGTGGCCCGGTCCCAAACTTACCAGCCACTTCGCCACCCGCTACGGTGCCGTCTGACCCCGCCAAACCGATTGAACTGGAACCGATCAAAGCGAAAACGGAACAGGAAGAAGCGCCAACACCTACTCCCCTACCAAACGACCAGCGGGTTGGCTACGCGGTGGTTGGACTCGGACATTTAACCCTTAATCAGATTTTACCGGCCTTCAGCACGGCTAAAAAATCGAAAGTGGTAGCGTTGGTCAGTGGCAGCCCTGAGAAATTGCAGAAAGTAGCGGCTCAGTACGGGATCAAAAAAGAAAGTTGTTACAGCTATACCGACTACGACAAGCTGCGCGACAACAAAGACGTACAGGCGATCTACATCGTACTGCCCAACGGCATGCACGCCGAATATACCATTCGTGGAGCACAGGCGGGAAAGCATATTCTCTGCGAAAAACCCATGGCGAATACGGCCGCCGAGTGTCAGGCCATGATCGATGCCTGCCAGAAAGCCAACCGCAAGCTGATGATAGCGTATCGGATTCAATATGAACCGCATCACAAGATCGTTCGGGAAATGGTTCAAAAAGAGCAGTTTGGCAAAATCAAATCGATCATGGCTAATAATGGCCAAAACTCCGACAATCCTGACCATTGGCGATTCAAGAAGGCCCTGGCGGGTGGAGGTAGCTTGCCCGATGTAGGCTTGTATTGCCTCAACACCATCCGGTATCTACTGGGCGAAGAGCCTTCTGAAGTCATTGGCTATGTGCACAGTACACCCAATGATCCTCGTTTTACAGAAGTGGAGGAACAGGTAAACTGGTTGATGAAATTTCCGAGTGGGGTTCAGGCTTGTTGCGCGACCAGTTACGGTCATCATGACGATAAAAATTACAAAGTACTGGCCGACAAAGGCTGGATAAAAATGGACCCCGCTTTCCCGTATAAAGGGCTAAAGCTGGCTACTAGCCAGGCGCAGGGCAACCAGAATCAGGAAACACAGCACGAGATTGGTGACCAGGATCAGTTTGCCACCGAAATAGACCACTTTTCGGAATGTATTCTGGCCAACAAAACTCCTTTTACGCCGGGCGAAGAAGGGCTTCAGGATCAGAAAATTATGGAAGCCATTTATCAGTCGGCTCGCGAAGGAAAACCCGTAAAACTAGCGGCTGTCCAGAAGAAAGATGCCTTCCGTGGTTCACCCCCAACGGCCTGATTCAGAGAACGACAAACTCCACTCGTCGGTTTTTTAGTCGGTTGGCTTCACTGGTGTTTGGCGCAACCGGGTCGATTGGACCGCGACCAACCGCTTTCAGGCGGTTTCTGGCAATACCCTTTCCAGCCAGGTAATCGATAACGGCCTGACATCGGTCGCGGGAGAGTTTGACATTTAGATCAAAATCGCCCTGATTGTCGGTATGGCCCCGAATTTCGACTTGAGTTGACGGATTATTGATCAGCAGGGTAGCCAGTTGGTCTAGCTCCGGGTATGATTCAGACCGAAGAACAGGAGAACTTTGGTCGAAATAGATATTCGCCAATTGAACCGGCTTCCCTTTTTCAAGGACACCCAATGATTTCGGGGGAGCAATTGGTATGGTCGGAACCCGTAGAGCGCTCGACAGTGCTGGGGCTTTTATAGGAATTGGCGCTGCAGGCGTTTCTTCCCGTACCGTCTTTGTTGATTTTACAATTGCTTCGGGGAGCGCCTGCGCTTCAGTTGCAACCTTTGTTTTTTGGGGCGTCAGCATCACCCGGGCTTCATTTTCAACACTATCGAGCCGGATCGACTTTGTGAAATCGCCATAACCCACTGCCGAGCTGGTGAGTTGGTAGACGCCCTTACGCGGTAAATCTATTTTGATCAGACCGGTAGCGGTATCGGGCGAAAGCAATAGCGTGGCCTCGCCTACCCTACCCGAAATGGTGAAATGCGCATCCGTAATGATCTTCCTCGTCTGGCTATCCATTGCCCACACGGTTAGTTTAACAGGAGCCGGATCGAGCTGAGCATCAAATTCATAGGGCTTACCTGTAGGCGATACCGCAATCGTTATGGTTCGAGTAGTATACCCTTCTTCACTGACTTCAATCGCCAATACATCCGGTTCATTGATCACCCGCTCCAAACGGCCGTTTGTCAACCTGACCTGTTGCGTTTTGCCGGTTGTTCGGGAGGTGATCTTTACACTAGCCGCTGGTATGGGCTTACTAATATCAACCGCAAAAGCTTTGATAGTCAACAGACTGGGCGTCGTCGATCGTCCAGCGACCACGCTGCCGGCCATCACAGGGCTTGCTTTGGGCGACGCTTTTATACGTGAATAATCAATCGCCTGCCTTTGGGCCATACACATGCCAACAGCCAGCAAATAAATCCCGGAAGCCAGCAGTAGCTTTATGATGTGGAGGCCCATACGTGCTTATTCGTTTTGACCTCTATAGAGTCTTCAGGACCGTATAGAGTTGCATTGCCTACCCGTTCGACCGAAACTTCGCCTGGGGCCGATCAATGGTGCGCCGTTGACGATGCAGGCGGATTGATCATAATATGGGCACGGTGCGTTCCAGGGTCCATAATCCAGGGCATACCGGGTGCTTCGGGTTTGGTGGGCAGACCAGTGCTCTCGGCGGTCGCATAGGGAATATACACCACATACCGAAGATAGCCATCTTTTACCTCGCCCGTAGCTGGATTATAGTCCTCATCTTTAGCGGTATAGGAAAATAACGATGACGGGTGCGAAGGCATTGTCAGCTTCTTGTCTTTTGTTTCCTGCTCCCGAATGGCGAGGATTTCGTTGGGCTTCTTCCCTTCTTTTTTCAGTACCCGACCCCGCTCCATAAAGGGGTCCAGATCACGGTGATAACAGGACACATTTAGTCCTTTTTGAGCGGGGTCATCGGCCAGACAGATCAACTCATTTGTTCCTTTCCGGAGCACCGTAAATTCATTTTTGGCAGTATAGCCATACACGGTAGCCCCATCGCGTTTATCGGCCGGAGCCGCCAGAACCGCCACTTTGATCTGGGTATCGGGTGAGGGAATGGTAGGTGTCTGAGCAAATGAACTACCCATTGCTCCTAACAGGAAAAAGCTACTCAAAAACGATTTCATAGGTCAGGGTATGTTTAGAACCAATGGGAGTATAAGATGAGAGTCTGCGCGATTTACTCTACTGATACCCCCGTGCCTGTAGTCCGAACAATTCGGCATATCGTCCGTCTTTTTCCAGCAGTTCGTAGTGTGACCCGATTTCCAGTAAGGTTCCGTTTTCCAGTACCAGAATCCGGTCGGCCATGCGAACGGTGCTGAATCGGTGTGAAATGATGACCGACGATTTGCCTTCGGTTAGTTTGGCAAAACGCTGAAACACTTCGTATTCGGCGCGGGCGTCGAGGGCAGCAGTAGGTTCATCCAGAATAATTAATTGAGCATCCCGCATGTAGGCACGAGCCAGCGCCACTTTCTGCCATTCGCCCCCTGAAAGTTCGACCCCTTTGCCAAACGAACGGCCCAATTGCTGATCGTACCCCCCGGCCAGTTTGGCAATTACCGTGTCGGCCAGACTGCGCTGGGCCGAGGTTTCTATACGATCCTGATTGGTTCGCTGATCGATATCACCAACGGCAATATTGACCCCGGCCGACATTTTGAAACGGGTATAATCCTGAAAAATTACCCCAATATTCTTCCTGAGTTCGGCCAGGTCATACTCGCGCAGGTCGTAGCCATCGAGCAAAATCCGGCCTTCGGCCGGGTCATACAGGCGGGCCAGCAACTTAACCAGGGTGGTTTTCCCCGCACCGTTTTCGCCAACGAGAGCCAGCTTTTCACCCGCATGAAGCGTAAACGACAAGTTTCGTAGCGCCCATCGGTCCGAGTTGGTGTATTTAAACCCAACCTTCTCAAACACAAACCCTTCCCGAATCGGATTAGGAAATGGGCGGGAGGTAGAGGGCGAATGAATCAGGGGTTTGATGGCGAAGTAATCGAACAGATCCTGCAAATAGATAGCTTCTTGTGTAAGGCTACTCAGTTGAAGCAAAATCCCTTCCAGCGAACCGCGTACCTGCCGGAATGACCCCGCCAGAAATGTCAGGTCGCCCAGGGTGATCTGCCCCCCAACGGCCCGCATCACAATCCAGACATAGGCTCCGTAATACCCTGCCGTTCCCAGGGCTGTCAGCACCGTACCCCATCCCGCCCGACTGATCGCCAACGCTTTGTTTTTCAGATAATACTGCCACGACAACTCCCGGAACCGATCGATCAGGAAGCCTGATATACCAAAAATTTTAACCTCCTTGGCCGTTTCGTCACTTGCTCCTATGTACCGCAGGTAATCGAGTTCGCGTCGTTCGGGCGTCCAGGATCGGGACAATGAATAACTCCGCTGATTGAAATAATTATCACCAATAAACGAGGGTGTTACGGCCAGCAGAATCAGGACCAGCAACCAGGGATTATACACCGCCAGCCCGGCCGCCAGAAAACCAACCGAGATCAGTTCCTGAACCTGTCCGAATACGCCCGAGAGCAGCACCGTTCGTCCGGTTGTTTGCCGACGTGCCCGTTCGAGCTTATCGTAAAACGTGGCATCTTCAAACTGTTCCAGATCGAGTGTGGCTGCGTGTTCCATCAAGCGAATGGAGGTCTGATTGGCAAACAGATCGCCCAGTAGGCTATCCATTAAGGCTACTGCCCGCCCTAGTGCCGTTGAGAGAATGGCCAGGCCAAATTCGGCTCCGACCAGCCACCAGAGTATACGCGTATCGCCTTCCGGTTGTTTGGAAAGCGCGACAACCTGATCGATAATCAGCTTGCCTATGTACAGGGTAGCCGTTGGGATGGCTGCCCGTATTAACCGAAGAAACGCATTGCCCAGAAACAGGCCCGGCGACACCTGCCAGACCAGTCGAAAAAACGCTGGGAGATTCCCCAAAGCGGCAAAACGCTCGCGCCAGCTTATCTGGTCTTTTGTTTCGGTAGAATTTGCATGAGTTGGTACTGTTTTTGCCATAACATCCAAAAGACAAGTACTGTCCGGGATTAGTTCACCGGCAATTGATCTGAATAAAGCTGTTCGATAGTGGTTTACGACGATAGTGGCAAAAACAGCATGAAACCATTCACCTAGAAGCTCCTCCCTGAACCTAAGTTCTTTTCGCTGAAGGCTTTCCTCGCCTTTGCCTGTACGTTCAACTAACCTTATACTACTTGATTATGAACCATCGACTTACTTTTCTTTCCTTACTGTTGCTACTGAGCCTACTGGTATTTTCCTGCAAAAAAGACGATGGCCCCGACCCTAATCTGGCTCCAGCCCTCTTCACAGTGACCGCCAAACCAGCGGCAACCAGTAACGATGTAATCCTTAGCTGGACGAGGGCAAAAGACCCTAATGGCGACCCGGTCACGTATGCCGTTGTGTATAAAGACACACTAGCTAAAAACCTCACCGACACTACCTTCACGATCAAAAATGTTGGCTATGGCCTTACCATAACGGGAAGTGTTATTGCGTTCGACAATCACAAGGCAGCTACGCCGGTTGCGTTCAACCTGGCAATTGGCGCTAATCCCTATGCCGATATTCCTGATGGGGCCTTCGAACAACGACTGATCGATCTGCGCTACGATGATGTGAAAGACGGAAAAATACTCCTGAGTAATGCTCAGAAAATAACCAGCCTGACGGTGGCCAGTCAGGGCATCAGCAATTTACAGGGTATTGATGCGTTTGTAAACCTAACCTATCTGGACTGTTCCAGCAACCAGCTTACCAGTCTGGATGTCAGCAAGAATACGGCATTGACTGAACTAAACTGCTCTACGAATAAGCTAACCAGTCTGGATATTACGAAGAATTCTGCCCTGGCTATTCTTACTTGTTCGAATAACAGCCTGAAGGGCCTGGACGTTGGTCAGACAATGAACCTGACCCAACTCAATTGTTCCAATAATCAGACACTAACCAGCCTGGATTTAACCAAAAATACGGGCTTAACCAGGCTGAGTTGTGGCAGTACGGGCCTAACGAGTCTGGATCTGAGCCAAAACAGGCTACTCACGTATCTGGATTATTCGTTTACCAAACTCATGGACCTGGATCTCAGCCGCAACTCCGCCTTAACTGAGCTAAACTGTTCGGCGGTTGGGCTGAAGAATCTGGACGTTTCGAAAAATACGGTGCTGTCTAAACTCCTGTGCTCGTACAATCAGCTTTCCAGTCTGAATCTAAGTCAAAACTCGGCCCTGGTCAGTCTGGATTGCGAAAGTAATCAGCTTAGCAGTCTGGACCTTGCGCAGAACACCGCCCTTACGACGCTGAATTGCCCGTATAACAAACTAGCTACGTTAGCCCTGAGTACCAACACGCTACTTTCCGAACTGACCTGTTTTAGCAATCAACTAACGAGCCTGGACATTTCGAAGAATACCGCTCTCAGTAATCTGGCTTGTTATGATAATCAGTTGACGAGCCTGAATTTGCGTAACAACACCGCCTTGAGCTATTTACGGTGCGATGGCAACAACATCAATACCATCTGTGTAGCCAGTCTGTCGCAGGTGAAACCGTTCTGGCAAAAAGATGCGTCGGCAACGTATCAGGTCTGCAACTAAACGACAACGACAGCTTTCCATATAAAGCAAGAGGTGTCGCTTACTCATAAGCGACACCTCTTGCCTTTTAAAGGCTCAACTCAGCTACCAGTTTCTTAAAAACCGCAAAAGCTGGTTTCGGCGAATAATCGTCGCGGAGCAGGCCGAATTGATAAAAAATATCGTTCTGCGAACTATCGGCATCACGTAGGTTGAAAAGTTCGTAGCGATGGATATTGACAACTTCCCGATATTCATGGACCGCCTGGATGATGGTTTCTATTGCCCCTGCCTGCCGCGTATACGAGCGTGTCGGACTTGTCGGCCAACCGTTTTCGCCAATATGAATCGGTACCGTTGCCGGAATACCAGCCTGTGGCATACTCACCTGCCGGAACTGCTGCAAAACGCCATGAACCGCTTCCCGGAGTATCAGGTGGGGCGGTAAGGGTCTGAATACATCGGGAAAAAAGTCGAGGGCGACGTAATCAAGTGCATTGATAAACAATTGCCCACCACGTTGACCAATGTCCGTCCAGAAATCGTTGGCCGGATCGAAGTTAATCGTTGCACTTCCTGGATAAATACCAAATGAGAACATGATGTTGTCGACTGATTCGACCGCGAAAGTAGTCGTCTGTATCTGCTCTATGACCACGCCAAACGGATTCCTAAGCCCGCGAAACGGATTAAATGCAGAAGCCCCGACCAGCATGGGTCGGGGCTTCTGTATAAACTCTGAAAACGTTCGCTACCTTACATTCCCTGCGTGCCGAACTGGACTTTGTCGAGGGCAAACAGGGCCTTCTGACCCGCTTCGGGATTGACAAATACCAGATAGAGTGTATGCATCCCCTGCACGGGCTGGCGGACAGGCAAATTTACGGGGCCAGCCGTTCCGGGCTTCACCTCTACCTCGCCCAACAGGGGGCCCGTTGGAGAGTTGATCCGCGCTTCGAGTTTACCACCTACAGTTTGCGTCGTCGAGGCAAATACCGTTGGTGAAATACTCTCAATACCCGTCATATCAATGTCCTTAAAAGCGACGTAACTTCCCGATTTGGTACCAACAGCGGCTGGGCCAACCTTCGGCATATCGAATTGGAAAATATCCCGTTTGGCGTCCGCCGTTACGGCCTTCACCGATGGCGAACGGAGTGCCACTGAAGTAGAGCCCGTCAGCGGGCCAATCACACCATTGCCCCGGTCGGTATACGTAGCGGTTAAAATATATGAGCCATCCTTTTTCTGGGCTACAGGCACATAATCACCAGCGATCGGCTTGCGGTTTGCCGCTTTTTCATCAGCCAGCGAAAGGATATACCCAACCATATCGGCCACTTCGCTTTCTTTCAGTTGTGGGTGGGCGCTCATAGCCTGTTCGCCCCATACACCACCGCCCCCGGTAATGATCTTACGAATCAGTTTGCTTTCCGAACCCGTTCCTTTGTACTTCTTGGCAACATCCATATAAGCCGGTCCAATCGACTTCTGATCGATGGTATGACACGCTTTGCAGTCGCTCAGTTCAATCAACCGTTTGCCGGTCGAAGAGCCTGTATTGGCCTGGTGGCCCTGCGCCAGTAATGTTTTGTCGAAGCCTTCGAGGTAGTCGATGGTCATGGTCACGTCGTCGGGGCTGATCCCTTTCTGTAGGGTACCATCTTCCTTGTCTACTACCTTCACCGCGTATTTTACCGGCTTGTTGGGGAAGTAGAAGGTTTTATTGCCCGCTACCTCAACCTCCACTTTGGGTTCATCGTTACCCACTTTAATGTCCATCGTTTGGGTCGACACATTCCCCATTGCATCCGTCACTTTAAGGGTTGCAGGGTATACGCCCGGCTTGCTGAAGGTAACGGTTGGCGAAGCGGTCGTTTGCTTGGGCATATTCTTTCCAAACGACCATTCGTATTTGAGGGCATCACCATCGTAATCCAGTGATTTACCACCGTCGAACTTGACAGTCAGCGGAGCAGCTCCAACCATTTTGTTCGCACTGGCTATGGCTACCGGCTTCCGGTTTCCGGCATTGTACGTAATGCGGGCCAGCCGTGCATCGGCATTGGCACCAAACCACTTCTGACCATACTCGATCGTGTACAGCGAACCATCGTTGGCGAACTGCATATCGATGATGTGCGAGAATTTCGTGCTGGGCATAAACGTTTCCATCTTCACGAAATCACCATTAGGCTTCATCGTAACCGGGTGAATCCAGTCACGAATCCAGTCGTAGGCAAAGAATTTACCGTCGTAATGCCGGGGGAATTTGACCGATGTTTCTGGATAATCGTCGTAGTAATACACTGGGCCACCCATAGCGTTCCGACCACCTTTGCCCACAATATCACCAAACTCCGGTGAATCGGCATAGGGGTAGTAGATGAAGGCTTTCTGGGCAGGTGGCAACTCTCTCAAACCCGTGTTGTTGGGCGAGTCGTTGATGGGATGTTGCGGATCGAACAGTGGCCCCGTTGTGCTATCGGCGAAGCTGCGGGAATGGTATGGACGGTTATCAGCCACAAACAGCGGCCAGCCAAAATACCCCGCCTGACGCGCCTGGTTCATTTCATCGTGGCCACGTGGGCCGTATTTCTCACTATTGTTACCGGCATCAGGCCCTACTTCGCCCCAGTACAGGTAGCCCGTCCGCTGATCGACCGAAATCCGGTAGGGGTTACGGTTACCCATTACATAAATTTCAGGACGAGCTTTGGGGTTGCCTTTCGGAAACAGATTGCCTTCGGGAATGGTGTAGGTTCCGTCGGGTTCGGGGTGTATACGGATGATTTTACCGCGCAGGTCGTTGGTATTGCTGGAGGTCAGTCGGGCATCCCAGCCTTTCCGGCCGGGCCGTTCGTCGATTGGGGCATACCCTTCGGAGTTGAACGGGTTGGTATCGTCGCCAGTCGAGAGGTACAGATTTCCTTTCCGATCCCAGGCAATCGACCCACCCGTATGGCAGCACCCATCCCGCTTGACCGGAATAGTCAACAATACTTTCTCGGTGTTCAGCAGAACCGTATCCCGAACGTCATCATAGACAAAGCGCGACAAATGCTGAGCAGTATCAGCAACTGTCGCGCCGTTCAGGGGCGAATAGTACACATAAATCCACTTGTTCTGCTTGAAGTTCGGGTCGATGTTCAAGCCCATCAGGCCATACTCGAACTTGCTGAAAACCGGAAAATTGGCAACTACCTTAGTCTTTTTTTTTTGCGGATCGTATACGGTCAGTTCGCCTTTACGCTGGGTATAGAGCACCTTCCCATTATCGAGTACAGCCAGTTCGGTTGGTTCGTCCATGTCCTGCACCAGCACATGCTGTTCAAATCGGTTTTCTTCGGGAAAAGGCATCGTTTTCGCCTGACCAAATTTAAGGCTGGATGCCATTACCGACTTGATGCCACCCAGAATGTGTTGCAGGAACATTGGGTCGCTATACGATTCGTCGGTATGTCCGCCACCCGTATAAAAAGCCTTACCCCCCTGAAAATCGTGGTGCCAGATGAACGGATGATTATCGCCGTTTTTACCGCCTTCGTACGTTTTCTCATCCAGTTTACCAAGCACTTTCAGGTCGCCCTGAATGCTCTTGTAGTTATACCACTCATCCCACCGCTTCCAGCGATCGGGCAGCATTTTCGTGGCCGGGTGATTTTTGTCAACAATTTCGATCTCCGCATTTTGCTGCTTGGGATGGCTCAGGAAATACGCACCTACCAGCTGATTATACCAGGGCCAGTCGTACTCAGTATCGGCGGCAGCATGAATACCGACAAAGCCACCACCGGCCTGAATATAGCGCTCAAAAGCAGCCTGTTGGGCATCATCGAGTACATTACCCGTGGTACTTAGCCAGATAACGGCACCGTATTTTTTCAGATTGGCTTCGGTAAACTTGGAAGCATCTTCGGTGGTATCGACGGCGAAGCCATTTTCCTGACCAAGTTTCATAATCGCCATTTTTCCCGCAGGGATCGACGAATGGCGGAACCCTTTCGTTTTCGAAAACACCAGCACCCGATTCAAGGCAATCGGAGCCTCAGCCGATGCGGCTACAGGCTTGGCCGCTACAGTCCGTTTGGCCATTGTTTGCGCCCAGGCATCCATAGGAAGCTGAGACACAGCGGTTGTCAACACGCCCGCCAGGAGTAGTGCGCGGGAGGGAAACCGTACGTTTTTCATAGGTTTTGATGATTTAAACAGGCTGATTGGAAACTCAGGCAATTTTGCTTAAAAAGTAACTTTTAAAGATTTGATTGACTTTTAAGCAGGAAACAAAAATAACAAAAAAGCGAATGCCAATTGCGTGGGCACTCGCTGATAATAAAGGTCAATTTGACACTAATCTACTTTTTTAAAGGTCATAATCGGTGACCCATTCTGCAACAGCGTCAGCCTTCCAGAGCCAACCTGATAAGCAAAAGGGGCATTGAATGCCGCTAAAAACGGACCTTCCAGGTCGCCTGCAGCACCTATGCAGGCCATTCGGGTAGTAATCAGTGGTCCAAATACGATCTGGCGGGTATCGGCCTTAACAGGCCCACTCAACCGATTGCAACCCGTTGTACCTGTTACACGGCCTTCGGTCAGGGAAATTTCCAGCCGGGGCAACTCCCGTTGGGATGCATCGGCTTTGATGGGTTTCCCCTGCAATTCCGTCAGTACCCAAATATCCTGCAACGTAGCCAGTTTCTGCAGCGACACGCCACACCCTACATACTGTTTACCGTGGCTATCAATCTGAACCCGGTAATCGTACGGTTGCCCCGTTTTAGCATCCACACAACTGTCGGGCCGAAAGAGGATATTGAGGCTGCCATTCTCTATAGGCGCCTTATACCGAAATACCCCATCCGAGTCATTCTGGCGCTCGGGTACAGAGGTGGTCAGGCTATCCTTACCCGATTTAAAAAAGAGCGTCCCTTTCGACGGATTGATGGTCAGCGACCAGGCCGGATCATGACCCAGCGCCACCAGTTCATCGCCCATTTTGAGATAACGGCTGTAATCGGCAGGAGGGCGGACGGGCGTGAGCATGGCTGCAAATTGCGTGGATGGCCGACGGCAGGCTGTAGCCAACAAGAGAATGCCAAACAGAAGATTACGCATGGCTTTGGGTGTATTAACTTTTCAGTAAGACCACGATGGCGTGCAAAAGTTTAGTCGGCAACCCAGCGGCCTTTATTTAGGGCTGATAGTATCTAATAACCGCGAGGACGCGACAGACGCGAGGGCTGTTTCTACCTCACGTCTATCGCGTCCTCGCGGTATTTATACGACTACGGATTATGCTCCCTCATAAGCTCGCTCCAGCGTTGGTATATCGAGCTTATTCATCTTCAACATGGCCTGCATAACGCGCTTCGCTTTCTCAGGGTCTTTATCCCCCAGGAACTGGCCTAACTTTGAGGGAACGATCTGCCACGACACACCAAATTTATCTTTCAGCCAACCGCAGGGGCCTTTTTCTCCACCTTCGGATAGCTTCTCCCAATACCTATCAACTTCCTCCTGCGTTTCGCAATTGACGAAGAGCGAAATGCCTTCAGCGAATTTAAAATAGGAGCCGCCATTCAAGGCCGAGAATTCCTGCCCATCAAGTTGGAACGTGACCGACATCACACTACCCGCCGGTGCGGGAGCGCCTTCGCCATAGTGCGAAATGCTCGTGATTTTTGAATTCTTAAACAGCGAGGTATACAGTTGTGCGGCTTCCTCGGCCTGATCGTTAAACGTCAGGAATGTGGTGATTTTCTGCATGTTGTTTACTGATTTGGTGAACTACAACGCAAAGATACAACCTGCATCAGCCAATACGAGAGGGGCAAAGCGACAGATAAAGGGGCAATTACGACAGGTAACTCAATAACAGAACCGTACGCTAAAAGTCGACGACTATCAGAAAATCGAGTGATTAACTTCAACTTTTCTGACTGCCAGATCGATTGCGTTTACAGATACCCCGATTGTTTTTCGGGCTGAGTCATTGTGTTTATCCAACTCCCTCTGATACAATGCAAAAACTACTGATTGTTGATAGCCATTGCCTGTTTGCCGACGGCGTCCGGTTTCTGATCGAGTATTCGACCGAGCATCATGTGGTGGGTGTGCTGCATACCGGAAAAGAGGTGATACCTTTTCTGATTCAGCACGAGGTTGATTTACTTCTGCTGGATATTGACCTGCCTGATATGACGGGTCTGGAACTGACGCGCACCGTTCGAACATTCTACCCAGCCACCCAAGTACTGGCCCTTACAACCTTTACAAATACTCAGTCAATCAACCTGACTATCGAAGCAGGTGCACTGGGCTATTGCCCCAAACAGGCAGGTCGTAATGAGTTGTTTGCCGCCATTCGATCCGTTGGGGCGGGGCATCTTTATTTACCCCCTTCTCTTATCCAGCAGCTTCGAAAACCCGCTACCGAAAAAGCGACTCAGGACCTAACCGACCGTGAAACTGAGGTAATTCAATTGATTGTGAATGGGCACACGACCAAAACCATTGCCGATAAGCTATTTCTTAGTACGCGGACCGTCGAAACACATCGTAAAAATATCTATCGAAAACTCCGCATTCACACCAACATTGAGCTAGCCCGATACGCCCAGGTCAACAAGATCATTTAAGGATATGCATCCCTTTTCACGTAGAAGTACGGGCCGATATACCAACATCTTGGTATTTACCCAGCTTTTCCTTTCGCCGACCTTTGACCTACAAACCATACTCCTACAGATGCCAGCTAACGCATCTAACACACCACGTATACAGCCTATTTCGGATGTAAAACTTAACAGGTATAATCATGAAGGCGTATCAAAACGACTATCTGAGTGAATTTGAGCAGGAGTTCGAGCTGGATAACGAGTCTCCTGACAGCTACAGCGAATTTGAGCTGGTCGACAACGAAGGCCGTTGGGAAACCGATAACGAGTTTGACAGCGAGGGCAACTACGATGTACAGGATGAAGTCGATTACCTGTCTGAATTTGAAACGGATGATGAGTTTGAGTCCGATAACGAATTTGATAGTACGCCCGATGGTCGTTATGAAGCCCGATTGTACGAAATCTTCTCCAACAATTACGAGAATGAGTTTGAGTTTGAGAACGATTTTAACGAAGTGATGCATGAAATCGAAAAAGACTACTTCTGGGGAACGCTCAAAAAATGGGGTAAAAAACTGGCTCCATTGGCCAAAGGGATTCTAAAAGCCATACCCGGTGGTGGTACACTCACAACGGCGATCCAGCAAATCACGAAAGATCCAAGAGGGCTACTCAAAAGTCTAGCGATGAAATTTGGCCCACAGGCTCTTAATGCCGTTGTCCCTGGGGCTGGAGCCATACTGGGAACGGTTCTGGGCAATCAGGAACTCGCGTCGCCTGCAACCGCCCGACAGGCCGCCCGCGATACGGTAGCCCTTGCCAAACAGGCCTACACCAATTTTGCCGATGGCATTAGCCGAACCAACTTTAGCCGAAGTTTCCCACAGGCCAGAACACAGATAAATCAACTGGCCCGCAGTGCCTTTAAGAAAGCCCACCACACGGTTCGGCTTGGTTCGGCCAACTCCCAATACCGACGGATAGGTCGAAAAGTACGCGACGAGCAAAATGGGCTGTACAAGGTTGTAACTATCACCTACAAACGCGTATAAGCGAACGAATTACCCCAACTGTCCCACTGCGCTTTGGAACCCCTGCAAAAAGCGATCAGCCTTGAACACTCGGAGCTATTGTTAAAAATAGACTCGATCAGAAACCGTGCCCGGCTCTTGACGGGTCTGCGGAAAATGCTGTCGCTCCCACCCGAGCAGGATATTTCGCCCGATCAGTGGGAAGCGCTGGAATCGCAGTTGGCCACGGTTTCAAACAGAATCAGGCAGCAGTTGCGCATCTATACCGACCGTTATTTTTCGGAACGCAACAACCTGGTAATCCGGCAAACGCTCATCAACCGACTGGGCGAACTGGAAATGGACCTGGCCAGCGCATATACGTTCTACGATACGTTCATGGACATTCTGACGCAGCGACTGAGCCCCGATATTGGCCCGTTGTTGAAAGGGTGCGACGCCATTGCGGCACATGCCCTTCAGCGTGGTAGTCTGGCCGAAATTACGGTACCGCCGTTGGTTTGCTGCGATCGTGGTTTTGGTGCTTTCACCGTTCGCGAAGGGGTGAGCATTATCCGGAATGCGCCCAATCCGATCCCGTTCATTGCCATACCCTACAGTCGAATCAGTGAGAAATACAACCTGATTTCCATTTTTCACGAAGTCGGCCATCAGGCATTGACCAAGCTGAACATGGTTTCGCTCTGGCAGCAGGTATTTTATGAATCCCTGAAAAAAACCGGAGCAACCCCTCTGATGCGTAGCCTGTTTGCCAACTGGTCGAAAGAGTTACTGCCGGATTTCTGGGCGTTTTGCCTGTCGGGCATGGCGCAAACGTCGAGCATTCGGGATGTTCTGATTCTGCCAGCCCCCATGATGTTCTCCATCTCAACCATTCAACCACACCCACCTTCATATCTGCGTTTTCTGATGTCGGTGGAATGGTGTCGTCAGCTTTGGGGGAAAGGCGACTGGGATACCTGGGAGGCCGAATGGCTGGACCTTTACCCCCTGAAATCCCTCGATGAAACCACCCGGCAACTTATCAATGAAGCCCGGCAATGTCTGCCAACAATTGGCCGATCCGCTTTACAGACGAAGTTCAAAAAACTGGGCAACAAGCCCTTACCCTCGCTCTTTGCGCTAAGTACACTAACTCCGCAGACACTGAAAGCGATGGCGACGGTCGAAGGGGTACAAACCGATGCTTTCCATAATCAACCCATCGGTGTGCAACTGGCGGTATTTCGGCTTTTGCGCGAGAAGCGGACGATCAAACAAGCGGTCATCGACACACTGATGGACAACTGGCTGAAAGGATTAGCGAAAAAATAGACACGTAACCATTTAAAATTCACAACAATGGCAAAGTTATTTCAAGAACCCAGAAATACGTTTTTCTGGGAAGACATACAGACCTGGGCAATCCGAAGTCAATATAACGAACTATTGAACCGTGTTTTAACGGCGTACGCCAATCAATACAGTTCGCCTTTGCCAACCTTCCTCAACAAAAATTACTGTCTTACGATCAGTGCCTGCAACGGTTCCGTCATTTACAAAGACGCCCTGCGCGAAGCCAACGATTTCAGTAAAACAAAAGCGATTACCGAAGCCGAACGGAATTTCATCGAAAAGCAGGATGCCGTCGGGAACGCCCGGCTCGATTTGCAGATGGCCGAAGCCAACCTGGTGTCGATCAGCAGTAGCAACAAAGCCAACAGCCGGGCCCGCGAAATTGCCGAGCAGGACTTAAAGCGGAAAGAAGATGCGGTTCAGGAAGCCGAAATCGCCCTGAAACGTGCCCGTTACGAAGGGTGCTACGACCCAGGTCCGACAGATTATTTCGTGAAACCCGTGTTTCTCTACGAGCGTGTCACGTCCATTCCAGCCGACCAGCTGCCCCTTACCCTCGACTTTTCGTACATCACCAATGGTCTGACAGTGGGCGCTTTGCTCTGGTTATACTACTATGAGCGCATGGGCATTTTTAAAATCCTGGGTGCGCTAATGGACGATTACAACTACCGGGGCAAGTACACCATATCGGGGTGCCGATTCGACGATAAGGGTATTGCTATCGCATATTCCAACCTGATGGATATGATCTGTACGTTGCATCGACTGGGCATTAGCTCGAATCTCCGCGACCGGGTCTGTACCTACCAGCGCGTACTGGGCGTAACCATCGAAAACAATCTCGGCATCGAAAGCGAACAAAACAGGGGCTTTATGCAGGCTTTTAACAAACTGATCGACTACATGCTGGAGTACTATAAAACCAAGCAACTGGCGCAGGCGATTCAGGCGCAGACTGGCAATATTCTGCCCCGCTCGTCGGTAGCGACACAGACCTCCATCCGGGATACCATGAATGTGCTGAAGCAACAGTTTGAACCTTTCCAGTACGGTCGGAATCAGATCAACACGTTCATTGGGCTAGCCACCGTCCATGCCACCATCTGCCTGGTTAATATGTTGAAAGCCGAAATCGGTATTCCGTCGCAATACGACAAACCCGAAGAGTTTATTCCGGCGGCCTATGATATACTGGTTGCCAAACGACCCATTACCCTCAACGAAAGCAACCGATTCATCGTCTACGACAACTGCGCATCGTACGGTTATCGGCTCCTGACCGACATTGAAACGTCTGACCTGACACAATTGACGACTATTGCAACGGGCTCAACACTAGACATCTGGCTCAACGATGTGGAAGGGCTTGTAGAAGGGTACCGCAATGCCTACAGCACCGTTCCTGAACGGGCAACGGCTATGGTTCAACCCTATTAGGTACCTCTGAAGTATGGAACGCAATTTATTAGTCAGGGAAGTTGGAGCGTTGTCGTCGCCCATGATCGGGTCAAGGTTTCGGCAGGCCGATGATGAGGTTTTTCTGAATCCCTCCGCTCCCTATGAAGTGCAAGTACGGAGTCCAAAACCAAATTCCGTTCGGCGGGATCTGGGTAGTGGTCGGTCGTTTCGGTTAAATGAAAATGATATGCCTACCCGCAACGGCTCGACCTCGGCATCAGCTTTCCTAACACAGATCGTCGACTGGATCGATGTAGGCAATACGAATCACAAACGGTATCTGGGCCCGAACTATAAGGGTAAACCCGCCACCTGGTGTAATATTTTTGCGAACGATTATGCTTACTTGGCGGGTGTCTATCTACCGCATTTCTTCTGGCGAAAACTCCCCTCGTCACCTGCTGAGGCCGCAACCCAGAAAGACACCAAATACCTGACCGAACTGGATGCCAACTCGTTGTATGAGTGGTTTGGCAAATACGGAGCCATCTTTGGCTGGCAGGAAATCACACCGCCTGGCAACGATTACACAGCGGTTCAGAATACAGCCAATCAGGGTAATGTCGTCTTTGTCAGCATAAAACGGCCGGCTATTGCGGGGCATATTGCGGCTATCGTTCCAGAAACGAGTAGCCAGAAAGCCCTTCGAAATTCATCCGGTCAGGTAACCAATCCGCTATTGAGCCAGGCTGGTTCGCACACGAAAAACAAAACCTATTCGACCGCAAAGTGGTGGGTCCCTAAAGGCGGTCAGTTTCGGATATGGGCACATGCGTTATCGACGGGTTCGGGCCCGATCAGTACGTTTCCCAACACGCAGGCCACCCCACAGCCGACACCATCGGCTCCTATTCCCTCGCTAAGCTCATCGCCTTCCAAACGGGTCAAAGCCAATCGGTATTACGGCCAGCAACTGGGCTGGGAAAATTATGTCGATCAGATCAACGACCTCTTATTGCCGTATTCCGGTCAATCGAATGTTAGCCTGGGCGAAGAAGCGTTTGCCGATGCGCTGGCGATCTGGCAACGCATTCATGGCCTTACGAACGACGGCATTTTGGGCCCCAATACCTGGGCGTTATTAAAAACCTCGCTAGGCGTTGCGACCGCTGTTCCGTCTACCACAGGCCAATCGGCCCCAACGGGAGCCAGCTCTACTTCCATGCCTACTCGTTTCCGTGTACTGGTGCCCGCCCTGGAAAAATACCGGGGGAACTGGCCACTCGATTTCCTGCTGGGCTGGATCAAAAAAGAATCGGACGGGAGTATTCAGAGTCATACAAGCCTTGATGAACGCGGTTACTTCCAATTGCATCCCGACGAATCCAAAACCCTGGGTGTCGATCATCTTCGCCTTACCACCGACAGCGATTACTCCATTCAGGCGGGTATTCAACTGGTGAACCATCGGGGAAAAAGCGCGGCCAAGTACGCTGCCCTGTTCGGTATCCCAGCCAGCGGAGAGGTCTATCTGGCACTTACCAAACTAATGCACTGGCTTCCGTATGGCGTTCAATGCATTGTTGAGGTAATGAAGAAGAAAAACTTTGTACCTACCAGTTGGGAGTCGTTTAAAGCGTTCTGCACTGCCAACCGTTCTGATATTCAGGCAGGTATTTCCCGGAAAGGAAAATGGTCTCTCGAAAGCGGCATTAAGAATACGGACGATGTATTGACCTACGCCCGAAGCTTTAAGCAACTTCTCTAGCCTTTTCTGGCCATCACTTTCTTTATTATTGCCATCAATATAGAGCAACAAGTAATGTATTGATAACCTCCATAACGACAGCGACGATGGAACGTGACTTTCTTTTTCGCGAAATAGTTGCTCTATCTGACCAGCTTCGACGGGTCGACTCGGAAGCTACCGTCGACTTCGAGTTCGACCGGGATGATATTGCCAAATTCGATAAGTACAAACCCATTCTATTACAGAAATCAAAAACGAATAAAGATGCCAGTTCGTTAACTAATTTCATTTTCTTCGACCTGCATCCCGACCTGGATGGCCGGAAACTAAAAGATACCGACCCTGAAAAGCTCAAAAATGAATGGAAGAATATTTATTATCAGATCGTGCTTCCGTTTTTGGGCAAATCGGCCAATCGAACAAAATTCTATTACTCGTCCAGCTTAATTCAGAACGTCACAGCACTGACCCAGCGGATCGATTATCAATATATGAAGTTGGTCGAGATTGGCTCAAACATCCTGTCAAATCTCACAAGAAAGCCTGATTTCACACCTTTTAGTGGCCGCTCAGAAGTTAAGCCCATTCTGGCAACGGTGCGGAACGTCTATGTGGACAACCTGATCCCTTTGCTTATTGAAGGGTTAAATCTTACTAATTCAGGTCAGATCTACGAAGCCATTACCAGTCTGGACAACGGAGCCGCTTTTGATAAAGTCGTCGATGTGTTTGCCTATGACCCTCTTATCATGGATGAAAGCCGTCGTCAGGAGAAATACAATCAGGCGAAAAATTTGCTGGTATCTGTAACCAAAGGAACCATCACAGCTTACCTGGAAAAACGAAAGCCGTCGGATATTCAACAGAGCGGGGAACCGGCCCACTCGATAGGCGAAAACAGAATAGCGAAACCTCTTTCGGATAATCCCACCTATAACCTGACCGGCAAATTTGAATACATTAATACGGTCGATCCATCGCAGCCAACACTAGGTTTTGTATTGACCCTTAATCAGGCGGGCCGATGGATTGAGGGGTTTTTATCAATTGTCTGGAATCGACCAAAAGTTAATTATTACCAACCTAAGCAGTATTATCGCTTCTATGCCGAGATTACCGACTGGAATCACCCCATTAATCTGATCTATATTCATGGGAATGATGCATTGTTGAAACTGAAACCGCAGTTACTCGCCACCAGCAATTCATCGGTCCAGCTCATTATTAACGGCTCGGGTAATCTTCCAATGAAACGAGTGGGATCGGCTCCCCTATGGATGGAACGGCATCTGGAACAATTTCCGGAAAAAGACCTGTTGAAAAGTCACCAATGGTATCCATTGCTATCTACTCAGGAGCAGAACATTCGTTCGTTCTTTTACGATTTCAATGGGTACAGAGCTATTCTGAACAATCCTGACTATACCAAACCTTTGTTTGCAGATCGTCGAAAAACGAACCTCAAGACCCAGCTTACCAAACGAATCAAAGGCGATTTACAAGCCTTTAAAGACCTGCATAATGCGACGTACCAGCTTATCGACGAAAATCTTCATGAATCTGACCGACTCCTGGCCTCCTTCTACATACGCTATTATCTAAATAAAAAAACGATTACAGATGAGAAAGATGGCTGGATACTGACAAATGCCAGTTGGCTGTATCGGTTCATTAAAATCGACTATAAAAAGAACAGCTCAGTACTGGATTATGTGTATGGCGATACAAGTGGCGATTCCATCACCTCGCCCAATCCCCAACTGTTCGAGTATAAAATCGACATCAAATTTACGGGTGTAGGAGCCGGTTTCTGGATCAAGGGTGGTTATTATTGGGGCGATATAACCATTAGTTGCCCGCAATGGCAGGCAAAGGGTATAACAGGCGACGCAACACTAGGCATCAGCTTACTCGAATTGGGCGGTGGGCTGGTCGAAGGTCTCAACTTTGGGCAATCGTTCAGTGGGGTAGCCCAAAGTGATATACTCTGGAAGCCAGGCGATTTTATTGGCAGTTATACCATCGGCAAAGCCGATGCCGGAGTGGGTGCCAACAACGCCGGACTATCGGGTACAGTGGGCACGATGGAAATCGATAGTGATGCGAAATTGCCTCCCCTCAAATTTGATGTCTACAGCCTGGGTGGGAGTATAGGGGGTATAGAACCTGAGCCGAATAAAGAATTTGAAGTAAAAGTTGGGTTCGAAATGACCGCTTCGGTAGGCATAGGCAGTATCTTGAAAAAAGGCACGCTGCCATCACCCGATAAGGTTATTCAGTATGGAAACGAACAAACGAAATTTGGCAAATTGTACCGGGGTGATGAAAAAACCCACTTCAAACACGATAGTGCACTACTAACCGTAGGCGCTGCCAACTTAATCCGGAAGATGGCCGCCAACGAACTAGTTCTGCTGATGCAACCTGGTTCGACGGTTGAGATCATTGGTCATACCGATCGCTCAGGCAATAAAGCCTACAACCAAACTCTCTCCGAAAATCGGGCGGCCAATGTAAAACAAAAACTCATCGACATTTGTGGCAACACCTTAAAAGCAACGGTCAAAACAGTGGGCAAAGGCGAAACGCTGGCTAAGCAAGATGGTATTAAAGATGGCACATTGAACCCTGAATACCGCCGAGTCGACATTTTACTCAATGGGATTATTGTGTTGACTCTTACCCAAGGCTAACTAATTAAAACTCTTTTTACAACTTTCAAGAAACACTACTAACGCATAACGGTTGATAGACGTACTGTTCGATAAAGCGACACGTTATGAAAAAGGGATGGATACTTGCGTTGGTGATTCTGCTGCTGCTGGTGGCAGGGGGGTATATTTGGTACAGCCGACTACGGCACGAAGCGGCCTCCGAAAAAGGGGCGTATGACAACACCCTCAAACCCCGGCTTGAACTTACCCGGTTCGATATTACCAATATCAGCGACGATGCCGTCGACTTAACCATGTACATGCTGATCGATAATCCGCTTCCGGTTGGTTTTAAAGCGAATCAGTTAGATTATACCGTCTTCATTGCCCATACGCCCGTTGTCAAAGACTCGTACCAAAAACCTATTGAGCTAAAGGCGGGTGATAGTACCCTGATCGAATTACCCGTCAAGCTACTGGCCAAAACGGCAACGAACGTTCTAAAAACGCTTGAAAACAAAGGCATTGACAGTACGACCTATACCGTCAATTCGTCCTTTTCGCTCGATATTCCCATCCTCGGTGAAAAGACATTTGCGACAACCATCGAACGACGATTACCCACGTTTTTTATCCCGAAGATCAAAATCGAGGATATTGATTTTGGGAAATTAGGCTTAAAACGAACAGATGTAGCTGCCAAGGTAGCCGTAACCAATAAGAACAAGTTCCCCATGAACATTACGGATGCGCATTATACGGTTACGATCAATGGCAAACAGATAGCAGAGGGCGATCAACCTGAGCCGATTCTGATTAAACCGCAGGCCACCACGCCCGTTATTTTTCCGGTAACGGCCCGGCCTGGTAAAACCTTGAGTGTACTGCCCAAAATGCTGTTCGATAAGAAAGATACACCCTATGAAGTTTTCTTCCGCTGCAAACTGATCGACCGCCGTAACGATCCGATGCTTCAGCACAGCAAATTTGCCTCAACCATCCGGGGAACGCTTGACGATTTTAAGAAGATTAAAAAGTAGATGGTTGTCGAATGTCGCATTTTTACAATCCCTCCCAATCACCTGTGTATAGGTTTGTGACTAAAATAACCTACACATCTCGTGAAAATCATCGCTGTATTAGGTATAGTATTTTTAGTGACTGCCTGTCAGAAAGCTGACAAACCTTCTGAATCGGAGACAGATCGGCAAAGCCAGTCTCCGATTGAGGGGGCCTGGGAACTGGTCGAAAATCGAGTAGATGGTAAGCTGGAAAAACCCATTCGGCCACAGCAGCTTAAGATTTTCCACGATGGCTTTTTCAGCTTCATCCATTACAACCCTGACGGCAGTTTTCACGGCGCGGGAGCAGGTACCTACACCCTGGAGGGCAATCAATACAAAGAAACCTTTCGTTACTACGACGACACCACCTGGGTAGGATATGCTGATCAGCAAACCTGGGAACTGCGTGGTGATACGCTGCTTTTTTCGGGCTTCAAAAAAGTGTTCGACCGGGCAGGTAAGGAAATGTCCGCCGATACCTGGGGTGGCGACAAATTCGTGGAAAAACGAGTGCGGGCCAAGCCCTGACTCCGATGAGTCGCAGGTGAACTCAGCGGCTATACGTTAGTCTTTACACGATGGAGCCAAACATCCAGTATTGGTGCATACCAGTATGCTTTTTCGTCGCCTGACAAAATCAATGGGCCAACGTTTTCAGGAATGAATACGCATCAAATTCTACAAAATCACTGGCCTTAAGAGCAACGCCTGAAACCGCATTCCCTTTGACGGTAAACTTCGCCGGAAAAATCCCATACGCCTGATTCGAGTAGGTGAGCCGGAAGGTATTATCGTCCATATAATCAAGTTTGGCCGTTAGGTTGGGGTGATGCTCAAAGGCAACCTTCAGACCGTCGCCCTCGGTCCGGATCGTTACAGTTCCATAGATTGGGTTCCGATAGGAGCCTGTATAAGCCGATAACGGTAAGGCAGGTTTGGTTTTTTTCGCTACCCGATCGGCCATTGCCTGTAATTCCTCGGCCTGTTTTTTCGCTTCAGCTTGCGCTCCGGGCAGGAAGAAACGACTTCGGTCTGTATACGGTACGCCCAGGTACGCATCCAGTATCTGGTAGCGAAGTGCTTCAAAAAAGTTCTGATTATCCTGATTGGTCAGAATCGTAATGGCCAGTTTTTCTTCCGGCACAAAACAGGTGTTGGTCACAAAGCCGAAAGCCCCGCCCGTATGCCAGTACACCTGCCGCCCTGCGTAGTCGGTCATGAGTACGCCCAGGCCGTAGGTTCGCACATGGGTTGGAAACAGGCCCGACTTGCGGGTAGTCAGGATGGTATTCCCGTCTCGGGTTTTCTGAACCACCGACCAGGGCAAAATACGTTTCCCCTCAAACCGACCACTATCCAGTTGCATCATAAGCCATTTGCTGAGGTCTTTCACGCAGGAAACCATACTACCCGCCGGGGCCAGATTGTCGATATAATCGTACGGTAACCGTTTCAGTGGCCCAAAGCTGGTTGTGTACGGCCGGGCCATATTTGGGCGATTCTCAGCGCCAGTCGTGAGCAGGTAGGTATTGGTCATACCCAGCGGCTTGATGATGTTGCTGTCAATATACTGTTCCCAGGTTTGCCCCGATACTTTCGACAGGACCTCCCCTGCTGTCACGAAGCCCGAGTTGCAATAGCCGTAATCCTGCCGAAACTGCCCTTCGGGTTTGAGCAATCGCATCTTTCTGACCACTTCGGCGCGACTAAGGTTGCTGTTCCAGAACGAAAAATCGCCCTGAAAGGTCTTGGTCCCCAGTCGATGAGAGAGTACGTCCCGGATCGTAACGAGTTGCGTAGCCGCTGGATCATAGAGCTTATAGTCGGGAAGAAACCTGGTTACCTTATCATTCAGCGATAATTTCTTTTCATCGTCCAGTTTCGCCAGAGCCGTACCGGTAAACAGTTTGGTGTTGGAGGCAATGAAAAAGAGCGTGTTCTCATCAACGGGTTCCGATTTGCCAGAGGTTGCCCCGGCTACTTCCCGAACCCCATATCCTTTCGACACAATCACCTTACCGTCTTTGACAATGGCAACAGCCAGCCCCGGAATCTGCCAGTCGGCCATTCCACGTTTGATGTAGGCATCGAGGCTATCAGTAACAAAGGCAGGCTGACTCTGAGAAAACCCTCTGGAAACCAGACAACTTATAAAGACAATCCCAAACAGGTAACGAAGCATATTCCAAGTCCGTTTCTATACGTATGTGCAGGCTGCAAGATAAGTGACCCGCTTCTATCTTGTTCGTCCACTCAGAAACTTAATTCACATGAGCCTGAACCTATCCGATTTCTTAGTAGTCTTTTGGGGGCTTTTTTCGCTGATAATCCCTGGCCTTGTCGTGCTAACGCTCGTCAAACTGCTGATCGTACTGGTCAAAGCCAATCGCTTTATGGATGAAGTACGAGACTATATCCGCCGTCAGGGGTAAAGGTCACCAAGATTAATTTATAGAAAGTAGTATATACGACAAATGGCAGAGAAAATCAAGCCGCTCGATTACCCAGTTGCAGATTAGCTTTCAACAAGCCATCCGCTTCAAGCAAGTACGTAAGCGTCGTTAAATTACGGGCGCGAAGTTCGATGTATTGCTGGATATAAACACTTTCATCATGGGCCTCATGGTGCCGACGAATAATCGCTGTATCCATTTCTATCAACGTAAGGAGCCGAGCTATAGCAGCTGCGCGTTGTTCAGTATTGTGTATGATCGTATCCAATGATTCCATGGCTTAAAAACTCAGTTGAACAATACCTTTTTTACGGTTAGCGAGGCTCGTACCAAAATCGTGAAGCCAGCGAATCTGGTCTGACTCAAACCAGTTCCGCCGACGATGTCCCTCAGGATAATGGATCACAAAGTAACCATCAATTCCGCTGTTTTCTAAAAAACGTCTTTGCCGAATTTGCTCAATGGCTTGCTCGAATTGATAGTATACTTGGTAATCGATAAAAACAACAAAGTCAATATCTTTTGGTTCCTGTTTGCGAGTTATAAAACTACCATCCACCCAAACAGAAACCTCTGTTTTGACAATCTGTTTCACATCGTTCATATAGCTAAGAAATACATCAAAAAGCCAACTTCGCTTAGTAGAAAAAGGGAATTGCTCGACGAATTGTTGGCGAAAGGTATCTACATCTATTTTTATAAGTGAGTAAGGGGTAAGGTTCCCATGTGCATCAAACTCCATAGTAAATCAAATTACTTCTGCTGCCCCAAGTTATGGAAAACGGATTATTGAAAACCGTGTATTTATTTGCCAATTTAGTCACTTAAATCCTAACCTGGAGAAAGTATAGGTACTTACCGGACAACCATTACTCGCTTTGACAAGGTACCCTGCGCCGTCTCAACCCGAAGCAAGTATTCGCCCATAGGCAGCTTGCTAACATCGAGCTGAAGCGATTTGGCCGTTGGCCGCGACGCATCGACCCCTATAAAACGCCCCTGCATGTTGGCCATCTGCAGCGATTTAATACCCTGATTTAGCCAGTCCGATTCCAGAATAACCACATCAGAAGCAGGATTCGGGTAGAGTTTGCCTACATCACTCAAAGGCTCATTTCCCGTAACGACGGCGGGCGCCCGAAACACCGTAGCCACCGGAAAATCCCGGAACAACGAAGCCGTTTCGGTCGAAGCATCGGTTCCAAACCAGTCGGTCAGGATGGCCGCATACACTTGCCGGAAATCGGTCTGCATTTTCAGGTTATTGTTATCCAGATCGCTTAAGTTCGGGTTCTTGCCTACCATAGGCGACTTAATGGCTGTACCAAACACAAACATCGGGGCCGATGTACCATGATCGGTGCCGTAACTGCTGTTGGAAATGGCCCGTCGGCCAAACTCCGAAAACGTCATACCCACTACCCGATCTTCCAGTTTTAACTGGGCTAAATCGGTCTGGAAGGCCAGTATAGCCTCCGATAGCGCTTTCAGCAAATTCGCGTGTGTACCCGTTGTGGTGTCGGTTGCCACCACCTGACCGGCATGATTATCGAAGCCCCCTAAAGTTACATAATACACTTTCGTCTGGAGTCCACCGTGAATAAGCCGGGCAATGATCTTCAGCTGGTCGGCCAGAGAATTGCTGGTGGGGTACGTTGCCAGATTTTTGCCTTTTCCGGCCGCCGTCTTTATTTGCCCGGCATAGCTCACCGAGCTGGCCTGTTGCTGCCGAATAAACTCGATTTGCTGACCTACATATCCGGTCAGGTTAGTAACGGGTGCATTGGGTTTATCGCCCACCAATCGGGCAAACGTATCGGGGTCCTGCAATACAATCGCCATGGAATCGGAAGCCCCCCGTAAGGTTGTAGCCGCCACATAACCAATCTGAATGGCTGGAGGATCGGGCATCTGAGCAGTAGGATAATTAGCGGGAAAACCCGGAAATCGCTTGTCCAGGTAGCGCCCCGCCCAACCCGAATCAGCCGTTTGAGTCGAATCAACAGCCGTCATCCAGATGTCGCTGGCCCGGAAATGGGAGAAATTGGGCGTTGGATACGATACACCCTGTACAATGCTCAGTTTGCCATCATTGAACAATTGTTGCAGCCCCGTCATGGACGGATGCAGCCCCGTACCGGGGTAATTTTTTAGCCGAAGGACTTTATCTTCGGGAATAGCAATATTCTTCCGAAAACTGGCCGAGGTGTAGACACTCATCTGATCGAGTGGGATTACCGTATTGAGGCCATCGTTGCCTCCCTGCAACTGAATGATGACCAGCACCCGATCGCTCGCGGCTGCCAGATTGACCAGTGAACTGATAAACGACGACGAACGGCCTAAGGCACGGGCCCCAAAGCCATCAATCACGACCGGCAGCAACGACGAAGCCGCATACTGAAGAAAATTACGACGCTTCATTTTATTAAGTGATTGAGTGATCGAATGATTGAATGGCCGACGCATGCACACCCTATTCAATCATTCAATCATTGAGGCATTCGATCATTGAATTTGGTACTCGGCCATGCGAAAGATGTATTGCAGAAACGTGGTTAGCTTTATCTGAACGGCCTGTTTTTTAGCGGCATCGTTTGGCGCTTTGATGTAATCGTTCCATTCGGCAGTCCATTCATAACGAGGTAGAGCATTGAGCAAAATGGTATCTGTCAGGAAGTCCTTCTGAGACTGGTCCAATGGAATCGCTATCAGTTGCGTTGTCATATCGCTCACCAGTTTGGCAGGATCAGTGGGGTCTGAAAGGGTTTTGGCGTAAGCCAGTACATCTATGACAGCCTTACCATTCAGTTTAAGCGCATTCGTGGTGAGGGCATCTCCCAGAAATCCGCGTAGTCCCAGTGTTGTTGAGTTGATCCATTGCTGGTAGTAGCCAGTCTGATAATAGGCCGTCCAGCCAAATACGGTAGGCGGATTCAACAGGTCCTGTTGCTGCTCCTTCAGCCGAGCGTAGATGTAACTGGCGATTTGGTAATAGCCCGTTATGTTTTGCGTCGGATCGGGAGCCTGTACCCCCCAGAACCGAAATGTACCAATTACCAGATCGGTCGGCGATTTGATCATGGCTCCCTGCAGGGCCGAATCAAAAAAATGCTGGCTCTGCAACAACGCCGACATAACAGGTTTCAACTCGAAATTCGATTTCCGGAACAGGTCGGCAAGGGGGATAATGACATTCGTTTCAACATCAGTGGTTATATCGAAATTGACGAACCAGCGATAAATCCGACGACAGATATAGCGGGCAGTTTCGGCATTTTTCAGGATCATATCGAGCAGATCGTTCAGTTCATCAATGCCGGCATTCGCTCCCGAACGCCCTTTGATCACCGTATTCTGGTAGGTAGCCGAAAAGGTCTTATCTGTGGTATCATGCCGATTGGCCCGAAATGTACTTCCAATCGTGGCGGTCGATGCATCCCGGTAATTCGTATCGGTCCATCCCGTCAAGGCCTTGGCAGCCGTCCGTACATCCTCTTCTGTATAACCCCCATTCCGACCAATGGTAAATAGCTCCTGAAGTTCGCGGGCATAGTTTTCATTGGGCGTACCTGCTACATTCTGGTTGCCATTCAGGAATCGCAGCATAGCCGGGTCCTGTGTAATGGCCATGGCAAACGCCTTAAAATTTCCCAGTGCGTACTGTCGAAGCAGGGTATTGTACCGATACATAAATCGGTAATCATTTACGGTCGAGTCGTTGGTTACGAAATGATTGGACCAGAACAGGGTCATTTTTTCCAGCAACGACACGGGCTGATTGAGCATCAGATTGGCCCACCAGAGTTTCACATAGCCTTCAAGCTTACCGGCATTTGTCTGGTCGAAGGGTTGATCGGTAAAGGTTTTACTGGTTGTGAGATCAAGCGGAGGAGCCGGGACGGGCTGATCGGCCAGAAGTTTGGCAACGATCTGTGCGGCTGTTTGACCCGTGAGTGTTTTGAGCTGATCAGGTGAAGGGCCAAAGGTAGCCCGTCGAAGCAGGTGAGCAACCTGATTAGCGGTTAGCGGTTTGGTATACGCATCAAGTAGAGCCACTAGACTATGCGATTAGCGTTTTTAGAATACGTTACGATTCACTGACAATTTTCTACCCTTCCTGGTTTAAAGGTAAGCCCAACATTAATGGCAATTTAACAAGTAGGAAAGTATACATTTTCGATCCTTTAAAATTAAGTAAATATACTATTCAGTTCGGTATAATTTTTGTGGCTTATTGGCCTTTCATTTTATAGGGGCAATTAAGTAACACAAATAGGATAAATAATACTTTAATTAATATAGTATACTACATATAGCCGTTTTCATTTATAGTTTCTTATTAAAAACTACAGTTAGGTATAGTTTTTGTTTCTATTAATCAATATTAGTTATATTAAATTTTTAGATGCAGCAAGTCCGCAATCCGTTTTACCCTATATCAGGGTAATGCGGTTTGGGCTAGCTGCTAAGTGATTTTGCTTATACTTATCCAACTACGCTTATCTATTTTCTAGTGCACAGAACTATTGTCAGGGCACTTGCCAGCTTCTGGTAAAAGCCGATTTACAATAGCCCTGCGACGCTCTATTTATTTGTTCATACAACCTCCATTACCCGCTTTACCCACAGTTTAGAATCAATCACAAAGGCTATGACACGGTCAATAGGCCTATAGCTGCTTTTTGGCCTGTTTTACCCAATCGGTCTGGTAAGCATTCCATATGGCAGTCATCAGTTGCTATCCCATTGTCTCTTTATATCTATTCGGAATAACGTTCTTATGCCAGCAACTCTACGTAATTTACTCAGACGTTTCTTTTCTTTTTGGTCGATCAGCCTCCTTTTGGCAGTTTCTACAACAGCCTGGAGCCAGACCGGTATCCGGTATTCGGTGAAGCTCCTGTCGGATGGGGTCACGTATCAGGTTTCGCTGTCCAGTACCGTAAGTTTTACAGGTGGCGACCAGCAGACGAACAGCGCTCAGATCACGATTGTGGCCCCCGCCAATAGCTTTACCATAACCTCGCTCTCGTCGGTCAATGGCATCTGGGCAAACAATACGACCGTTCGGGCGCCTTCGCAAAATAGTAGTAAAGACTATTTTATCTTTGGCCTGACCAACAATGGGGTCGCTATCCCGTATACGGCGAATACAGAAACCATTTTATTCACGTTTAAAAATACAGGCAGTTGTGCAGGTGCCATTGAGGTATGGGCCAGTACGGACCCTTTTAAACCCAACCCGCCTGTCCAGCCGATCAATGTAGGAAACGACCTGACCGCACAAGGATTCACCCTGGCAGGTGTTAGTAATGCCTGGCTCGGCAACTACGGAGTTGGCGGGGCCAACTGTTCGCTGTTGCCTGTTGTGGCGATCTTAAACCCATTGGCAAACAGTTTGACCAATCTCTCCCCTACGGTAAGTGGCACCGTTACGGCCAATTCCAGCGTAACCCTTACGGCTCCGGGTGGGCAGTCATGCGTAGTCAGCGATGGTGGTACGGGCAACTGGTCGTGCAATTCGCTAACGTTACTGGCCGGCCCGGTTACGCTGACGGCCACGGCCCGAAACAGCGTAGGCCCAGGCAATACAACCACCGTTAGTTTTACGGCTGTAGCTCCGCCTACCCTTGCCATTACCAGTCCCGCCCTAAACGCCCAGACTAACCAGTCGCCAGCTGTGAGTGGAACAGCGACCAGTGGCGCGAGTGTGACCGTAACCAGTCCCAACGGCTCATCCTGCGTAACTACGGCCGATGGCAGTGGCAACTGGTCCTGTAGCTCCATAACGGTACCAACTGGCCCAGTTACCCTTACCGCTGTAGCCGGAAACATAGGCGGAAGAACAACAACGACAACAACCTTTACGGCTAACGCCCCTCCTACCGTTGCAATCCAGAGTCCGGTTACGGGTACGCAGATCAGCAATTCCCCTACGGTAAGTGGTACAGCTACGCCAAGTGCCAGTGTAACCTTGCTTGGTCCTAATAGTCAGTCGTGCGTCACAACTGCCAATGCCAGCACGGGTACCTGGTCCTGTAGCTCATTTGCCTTACCGGCCGGTCCGGTTACGCTGACGGCCACGGCCAGCAACATCGGCGGAACCGCTACGGCTACAGCCAGCTATTCGGTGCTGACTACACTGGCCTCCTGCGGTCAGACCCTGAATTTTCTCTCTTCGTTTACCGCTACGGCTCCCCGAACGGTTGATGCATCGACCGTTCAGGTGCTTTCCCAACCTGCTACAGGCTATATCTACGTAAACAGCGACGGCACCATCCGATTCCAGCCCAACACATCAGCCACCGGAATCGCGACGTTTACCCTACAGGCAGCCTCCGTTACATCGACATCCTACATCACATCGTCGGCCGCTAATTCCGATAAAGACCTTACCTGTGCCCTTTGTACCGTATCAAGTCTGGGCAGTCTGACATCGGCCAGTACAAGCGATTTTGCCACCATCAACCAGACAGTCGCCGTAGCCGGAACAGTATCCGTTCGGGCCAAACTGAATGGTACGGGCCAAAAAGGGGATCTGGCCGGTTTTGTCATCGGCAACAGTGGCTTACTCTCGGTATCCACCTTTCCCACGCTGATTATTCGGACGTACCTGAACGGAGTCCAAAAAGATACATATACAGTGCCTGGTCTGGCCAATGTGCAGCTTCTGAGTGGATCGCGGTACGAAATCAGTTTCCCAACCACGTTATCCAATTTCGACGAAGTCGAGTTAAGCGTAAAAGCAGGCTTAGGCGTACTGGCTTCCACAGATGTGTATTACGGTTTTGCCAAACCAAAGCCCCAGTACCAATCGCTTACCTTCAATGTAGCCTTCCCGGCCAATCTGTGTACGGATGTGTTATCACAGACGGCCTGCCCTCAGTCGTTCAGTGTTTTATCGAACGATATTCCCAGTGGCTCAGGGATTATCGACCCCACTACCGTCAGCATCGTTTCGCAACCAGGCAATGGCACTGCCACTGCCAACGCCAATGGAACGATCAATTTCCGTCCCTCTGATCCCAGTTCTGGCACCGCTGCATTCACCTATCAGGTTTGCACGAAAGTAGATCCGACATCGGCTCCCAACAATACTACTGTAGGCGTTTCGTCGAGTGGCTTTGTCAGTGCGGCCTGTGTGGGTTGTGCCATCACGAATGTATCGGCTATGGGCGACGTCGATTTGACCAATAGTGCGAGTATCACGACTACCGTTGGCGTATCGGGCTACGGCTATGTGCGGGCAAAGCTAAGTCGGATGGCTTCGGCTGGCGATTACGCTGGCTTTGTCTTCGAAAACACATCACTGGTGCAGGCTACCCTCATCAACTCACTCACGGTGGTTACCTATAAAGGGACGCTTCTCCAGGAGTCGGTTACCACCAGTGCTTTGCTGGATGTATCGATCCTATCGACGGGCAAGTACAAAGTGCGATTCCAGACCACCAAAGAGTTTGACGAAGTGGAGATTCGTCTGGGGGCGCTGGGTACGATTGGGTCTTTGACAAATATCTACTATGGTTTTGCTGAGTTTGGGAAGACCTGCACGGTTTATAATGCCTCGGTCAGTTTCCCGGCGGGGATGGCTTATCAATGTCCGGGTGCTTTTAGCTTCGGCAACTGCGCTACCTCAACCATTAGTGGTACGCTCATCGTGGGCTATCCGTCTTCGGGTACACTGACCTTCCCCCTGACCGTCAATCTGGCGGGTACCACTTCCGTATCCGTAGCGGGCAGCGGCATTACAGGTGTGAGTACTCAAACCATCCTGAGCGGTCAAACGTCGTTTACCTTACCCTTCAGTTACGATGGCAGTAGTCCGCGCGGAGTCCGGTCATTGACCATCACCTCAGCCGAAGCAACGGGCAGTTGCTCAACAACCGTTCTGGTTCATGTGATGCCCACCGTTGCCATCAACTCTCCTGCTGCCAGTAGCCAGACCAATCTGACACCGACCGTAAGCGGGACCGTTACCACAGGAGCGAGTGTAACAATTTTAGCCCCCGGCGGGCAATCCTGCACGCCAACCGTCGATGGATCAGGAAACTGGTCCTGCAACTCTCTGGCCCTGACGGCAGGCCCGGTTACCTTGACGGCCATAGCTGTCAATGAAGTGGGCAGTAGTACCGCCACAACGACCTTTCTGGCCGTTGCTCCGCCCACCATTGCCATTCAGGTACCGGCCCCTAATAGCCTAACCAGCCTGACGCCACTGGTAAGCGGCACCGTTACGGCTGGGGCTTCTGTTACGCTGCTGGCCCCCGGTGGGCAATCCTGTCTGCCAACGGTGGTGGGTACCAGTTGGTCGTGCAGTTCGCTGGTATTAACGGCTGGCCCGGTTACCTTAACCGCTATCGCCAGCAACATTGGCGGTACAACCACCACAACGACATCGTTTACGGCCATCAATCCGCCCACCATTGCCATTCAGATACCAGCTCCCAACAGCCTGACCAGCCTGACGCCACTGGTAAGTGGCACCGTTACGGCCGGGGCCTCCGTCACGCTGCTGGCTCCCGGTGGGTCATTCTGCCTGCCAACCCTAGTGGGTACCAGTTGGTCGTGTAGTTCGCTGGTATTAACGGCTGGCCCGGTTACTTTAACCGCCATCGCCAGCAATGCTGGTGGCATAGCGACCACAACCACCTCGTTTACGGCAGTTGCTCCACCAACCATTGCGATCAGCACCCCAGCCGCCAATTCAATCACGTACTTTTATCCGGTAGTTAGCGGTACGGCTACGCCCAATAGCAGTGTGACGGTATTAGCACCCGGCAATGTCCCTTGTGTAGTCGCCGTATCAGGAGCCGGAAGCTGGTCGTGTACCTCCCTCACATTAACTACTGGCTCGGTAAGTGTAACTGCCCTGGTCACCACAATCGGCGGATCAGCGTCGGCGGTTACGAGTTTCACTGTAGTAGCACCACCTTGTACAACGCCCTCTGCCCTTACATTGACCCCTTCGTCGGTATCGCTCAATATCGGCGAGAGCATCACCATCGCGGCACAGGGAGGGTCGCCTGGTGTATTGAGCTGGTCAGTCAGCCCGATTTCGGGAATTAGTCCGGCCACTAATGGCACAGGCACTCCAACAACGTCGCTGACATTCGCCACGGCTGGCTCGTATACGATTTCCTATACCGCCACCAATGGCAGCCTCCCCATCAACTGCGACAGCCCGGTAAGCGTCACGGCAAGTACAACCCTCATAGTAACCGATCCGCTGGTCGTTGTCCGGCCTAAGATTCTGCTGGGTGGAGCTTACGACGCTACTACGGGCTTGATGCGGGATAATCTGCGCGAGCGAAATTTATTACCCCTCATTCAGCCCTACTCTTCCGCTTTGCTGGTTGGCTCTGGCTTCACCCATGTGGGCGGGGGAGGCAATGAATCGACAACCTCTGCCGTACTTAGCACAACCGGAGCCAACGCCATCGTCGACTGGGTATTTGTCGAACTACGAAGCCCATCCAGTGCTTCGACGGTCATTGCTACACAGGCAGCCCTGGTTCAGCGCGACGGTGATGTGGTTGACGCGGATGGTACGTCTCCTGTATCATTCAGCATCGGCGCGGGAGATTATTACGTTGCCATTCGCCATCGCAATCACCTGGGGTGGCCACCCTGAATACGCTGGCGTTAAGCAGTACGGCGGTTACGGTCGACTTCACGGCTCTATCGACAACCACATACGGTACCAATGCACAGCGGATCATCAACAGTAAGCAAGTACTATGGCCGGGTAATACCAACGGAGTCGACGGGTCGTCCAAACGCCGGGTCATTTATCAGGGCAATGGTAACGATCTCACCAATGTATTTAGCCAGGTACTTCTGGAAAGTGGAAATACCCTCTCTTTACCCACTTACATAGTACAACGCTACCAGACAGGCGATGTAAATCTGGATGGTGAAATTAGGTATCAGGGCCCAGACAACGATTTACAGACGATTTTCTCGACCGTGATTCTATACTCGTCGCTGGATGTCACGTATGATATAACCTATATCGTTCAGGAGCAGATTCCATAACGTATGTTATGCCCTGGATGGTAACACGCAGGCTGTTGTCCGGGGCGAGCCCATTTTCAATAACTAACACAGAAACAGCCTGGTGTACCCTGTTTGTCAACTGGATACACCAGCTACAATACCGACCCCAAACTTCTTATGACTAGTTCTATACGTTTAAAGCAGTACCCAAAGCTTCTCCTCCTTCTGCTGATTGGAACGGGAGGCATGCCGGTTTGTCTGGCTCAGGATGGTATTTATTACTCCGTGAAGCTCCTACCCGACAAAGTCACTTATCAGGTTTCATTGACTAGTACGGTGAGCCTTTCGGGAGTCAATCGCATGACCAACAGCGGCCAGGTTACTATAGTAGCGCCGACCAACAGTTTTACGGTAACCAATTTGCAAAGCAGCAACGGAATCTGGAGCAATAACACGACGGTTCGACACCCCCTCGAAAATCCGGGCTATGATTATTTCATTTTTGGACTTACCCCGAGTGCGCCCATGATTCCTTACAGCAGCACGCAGGAGGTTATCCTGTTTACCTTTGCCAATAATGGTGCCTGTGCCGGACCTCTTGAGCTGTGGACGAGCAACGACCCGTTTCAACCCAATCCCCCTACTCAGCCGATCAACGTCGGCAATGACCTGACGGCCCTCGGTTTTGCTTCGAATGGGGCGTTATACAATGCCTGGAAGGGGAACTACAATGTGGGCAGTGCAACGTGTGCCCCTTTACCCACCCTTGCTATTTTAAGCCCGGTTGCGAACGCCACCATCGCCACGACCACCGTAACCGTCAGTGGTACAGCCACAGCAGGTGCTAGTGTAACCCTTTATGAAGGAGGTTACCAACTCTGCTCAACCAACGCGGCTCAGGATGGAAGCTGGTCCTGTACGATCCCGTTCAATGCTGGCCTACATTCACTTACCGGGCGAGCCAGTACAACAGCGGGGCTGAGTAGTCCCGCATCCATAACCTTCACTGTAAGCAACAATTGCCAGCCGAAGTGCGTCCCTATCGTTATTACGGTACTCCACCGACGACGCTAAGCCTGTACAATGTAAAAACAACCAGCCCTTGCTTCTCAGAAATGGAGAGAAGCAAGGGCTGGTTGTTTGTTTTATCAAGAATCGGCCAACGAATCGACTGGCCAATCAATCGACTATAACTGAGGCTGTTCAGCTACGAGTTTTTCATCGACATGGCCGGGTTTGCGATTACGCATCCAGAACCAAAGTACGACAAAGGCTACCACCAGAAAAATTGGGAACATGGTCATTTTAGCTAGGGTTGCCTGACCCGCAGCCAGTTCTAATGCATCTCCGGTCGCTCCAGTAGTCGCTTTTTCAACTTTGGCTGAATCAATCCAGCCACCAATAATGGGTTGCCAGATGGATGTCGAGAACATACCTACACCACCAATGATCGACATACCCAGAGCACCACTAGCTGGGATATTTTCGGCAACGAACCCAATCATGGTTGGCCAGAAATAACAAACACCGATGGCGAAGAAAATAGCAGCTACGTAGGCCATAGAACCCGTTTGTGTGCTGAATAAGTAAATACCGATGGTGGCAAAAACAGCACCGCCAAGCAGTACACCCGTTTGGTTGAGTCGGTGAATGATTGGCCCACCAAAATAGCGACCAATGGCCATAAGACCTGTGGTGAGGGCCAGAATATACATCGGCGTAGCACCACTCTTACTCATGATCAGGCCAACCCACTGCTGTGGTCCAAACTCCGAAATAGCCGTGAAGGCCATACAAACGAACATGAACAGGAAAAGCGGGGTAAGCATAGCCTGAAAATTACTGCTCAGTGAGGTAGCCTTCACTTCCTTAGAGGTTGGGAACGCCTGGCCAAAGAACAGGAACGCATAAATCACGGTAGGGATCATGATTACCCATACCTGCGTTTGCCACGACAGGCCAGCATCCGTCATAAACTTAGACAGCAGGCTACCAATCACAATACCACCGGGAAACCACATGTGGAAGCGATTCAGCATCTTGTTCATCTGAGCGCCCGTAAACATATCGGCAATCATCGGATTACAAGCCGCTTCTGTACAGCCATTCCCAATACCGATCAGCAACGTCGAAATCAGCAGCGTAGAATAGCTTCCCGCGTAGATCGTCAACAGAATTCCCAGCGTATGGCACAAGAAAGCAACATTCATAATGAGCTTAGGCCCTACTGAGTAATAAACCAGCCCACCAACAATCATAGCAATCGGAAAGCCGAAGAACCACATGGAGTTGATGAAACCTAACTGCTCGGCCGATAGCCCGAGTTCGGTACCTAACTGCGGCAGAATACCAGCCCGAATACTAAAGGAGAAGGCGGTTGTGATCAGTGCGAAGCAACTGGCCAGAAACAGTCGCGATGGATTGACGGTTTGATTCATTTTCTACAAGAGAGGATTTAGTGAGTTTAAGTTAATTAACGAATAAAAGGCGAATGAACAGATAAACTCCCCGCTCTTCGGCCGTTTTTGTGCAAAATTTCCGAAAAATAAGAGAAAACCGCTAATTTCCAGCCGCGAAAAAAGGGGTGCCTGAAAAGACGTTGAACGGTTTTAGGTTGCAAGTTGCAGGTTTACTGAGCGAAACGCCGAACCTGAAACCCGAAACTTGCCATAAATTATAGTAAACAGCCCCCTGTAAACCGCTTTTCACCCTGTTTACTCTCAACTTCATTACCAATGCACAGAAAATTGCGAATGGGTATGGTTGGCGGAGGGCTCGATGCCTTCATTGGCGCTGTTCACCGCCGGGCCGCCAGCCTGGACAACGAAATTGAACTGGTTTGTGGCTGCTTCAGTTCATCGCCCGACAAATCAAAAGCGACTGGTCATGCGTTGTACCTGCCCGAAGATCGGGTTTATTCCTCCTACGAGGAAATGATCCAGAAAGAGAAGGCCCTACCGGAAGGGGAGCGGATGGATTTTATTTCCATCGTAACGCCCAACCACATGCACTTCCCTCCTGCCAAAATGGCGCTCGAAAATGGCTTCCATGTGATGTGCGACAAACCTATGACCCTCAACCTGGAAGAAGCCAGAGAACTGGCCGAAATCGTTGAAAAATCGGGATTGGTATTTGGACTGACGCACAATTATACAGGCTACCCGATGGTGAAAGAAGCCCGCGACATGGTACGAAACGGGAAACTGGGTAAGATTCGGAAAGTGGTGGTCGAGTACCCGCAGGGCTGGCTATCGAAAAAAGAAGAAGACAACAACTACAAGCAGGCCATCTGGCGTACCGACCCATCGAAATCAGGGGCTGCCGGTTGTATGGGCGATATTGGTACCCATGCCGAAAACCTGGCCGAGTATGTTACCGGCCTGCAAATTGCCGAGCTCTGTGCTGATCTGAGCACCTTCGTTCCGGGCCGTCTGCTCGACGACGATGGTAACGTGCTGTTGCGTTTCGAGGGGGGGGCCAAAGGGGTTCTGCATGCCAGCCAGATTGCCAATGGCGAAGAAAACGCGCTGAAAATTTTTGTATATGGCGAACTGGGTGGTCTGGAATGGCATCAGATGGAACCTAATACGCTCAAATACAAAACCCAGGAAGGTCAGCGAATTATCCGTCCGAACGTTGGCGACCTGTCGGCGGCTGCTAAAGCCCACTGGCGGTTACCATCGGGCCATCCCGAAGGGTTTTTCGAAGCGTTTGCCAACCTATATCGCAACTTCGCCTTCGCCGTAAAAGCTCATATGGAAGGCCGGGAACCTGACCCTATATACGATTTCCCCTCGGTAGCGGATGGCGTCCGTGGCCTGGCCTTCATCGACACGGTGATTGCCTCCAGCCAGGACGACTCCACGAAGTGGACGAAGTTTAAAGAGTGAAAGAGCGGATGAGTGAAAGAGGGATATACGACAGCCAGACTATACCAGATCTGGAAAACATTGTTCAGGAAGCTTGGGTGGACTACTCGGGTCAATCGAAAAGTCAGTTTCTGGATGATCTTGAAAAACGACTGAAGCAATTTATGCTTCGTTGTATAAAAGTGTATCGCACCTTGTCGAAAGACTATGATGCCCAACATTTTGGCCATCAGCTTATTCGCTCATCTTCCTCGGCGGCAGCTAACTTTCGGGCTGTTCGTAGGGGGCGAAGTCAGAAGGAGTATTATGCCAAACTCAGTGTCACCATTGAAGAGTTACACGAATCACTCTTCTGGCTCGAAACCCTTATTTTCACTGAACTAGTACCTGAGCCTCGCCTGGCCGACTTAATAGATGAAGGATATCAACTGTTAAAAATTTTTTCTAAATCCCGTAAATCAGTGAGCGACTGAAAAAAGAGAGAAAGAGTGAAAGAGTGAACGTGTGATAATGGCGGAAGACGCTCTTTCACTCTTTCACTCTTTCACTCTTTGAAACCGCTCTTTCGCTCTTTAAGCCCCTCATGCAAAAAATCAATATTGGTGTCGTTGGCACCGGATTCATCGGCCCCGCGCACATCGAAGCCCTGCGTCGCCTGCCGAACACGAATGTTCTTGCCCTTTGCGAAGTAACCCCCGAACTGGCCCGTCAGAAAGCTGATCAGCTGGGTATCGAACGTTCCTGTACGTTTGATGAACTGCTAGCAATGGACGACATTAAGGTCGTTCATATATGCACGCCCAACTTCCTGCACTACTCGCAGTCGAAAGCGGCTTTGCTGGCAGGCAAGCACGTGGTCTGCGAAAAACCATTGGCCAAAGACCTGCACGAAGCCGAAGAACTGGTTGCGCTGGCTAAAGAAACCGGCCTGGTCAATGCAGTTCACTTCAACCTGCGCTATTACCCGCTCGTTCGGCAGATGAAAGTGATGCGCGAGCAGAACGATCTGGGCGATGTATATTCGGTGATCGGCTCGTACCTACAGGACTGGCTTTTCTACGATACAGACTACAACTGGCGGCTCGAACCCGACAAATCGGGCGATTCGCGGGCCATTGCCGACATTGGATCGCACCTGATGGACAGCCTGGAATACATTACAGGACTGAAAACGGTAGCTGTTATGGCCGATTTCAATACCATCCATAAAGTGCGTAAGAAGCCATTGAAACCCGTTGAAACATATTCGGGTAAGATGCTGAAGCCGGAAGATTATGCCGACGTACCCATCAATACCGAAGATCATGCCAACGTATTGCTTCGTTTCGACAACGGCAACAAAGGCAGCATCACGGTATCGCAGGTATCGGCGGGGCGCAAAAACCAGATGAAACTCGAAATTGCGGGCTCGAAGAAAACCTACGCCTGGAATTCCGAAGCCCCCAACGAGATGTGGATCGGTAACCGCGACGGGGCCAACGAAGCCTTCATGCGCGACCCATCGCTGGCTCACCCCGAAGCTCGTTCGGTGATTTCGTTCCCCGGTGGCCACAACGAAGGCTTCCCCGATACGTCGAAGCAGCTATTCAAAGAGGTATACGAGGCCGTTGCTGCTGGTAAGATGCCCGAAAACCCCAGCTTCCCGACCTTCGCCGACGGTTACCGCGAATTACTCATCTGCGAGAAAATTCTGGAATCCAACCGGAAGCAGGCGTGGGTGGAAATTTAAAGAGTGAATGAGCGAATGAGTGAAAGAGCGATATATAACAGCGAGAATCTACAAGAACTGGAAAACATTGTTCAGGAAGCTTGGGTGGACTACTCGGGTCAATCGAAAAGTCAGTTTCTGGATGATCTTGAAAAACGACTGAAGCAATTTATGCTTCGTTGTATAAAAGTGTATCGCACCTTGTCGAAAGACTACGACGCCCAACATTTTGGCCATCAGCTTATTCGCTCGTCCTCTTCTTCAGCCGCTAACTTTCGAGCCGTTCGACGAGGCCGAAGCCAAAAAGAGTATTATGCCAAACTCAGTGTCACCATTGAAGAGTTAGACGAATCACTTTTTTGGTTAGAAACGCTCATTTTTACTGAACTAGTACCTGAACACCGATTATTAGATTTAATTGACGAGGGCTACCAAATTTTAAAAATTCTCTCAAAATCCCGTAAAACAGTGAGCGACTGATTTAAAGAGCGAAAGAGTGAAAGAGCGAAAAATCTGACGTAAGCCATTTTTCACTCTTTCACTCTTTCGCTCTTTCGCTCTTTAAACAGCATGAAAACAATGAAAGGTCCGGGCATATTCCTTGCCCAATTTTTAGGTGATACAGAACCCTTCAACTCGCTCGATTCCATCGCCAGATATATGGCCGATCTGGGTTACAAAGGTATCCAGATCCCAACCTGGGATGCACGTTTGATCGACCTGAAACAGGCGTCGGAAAGCCAGACGTATTGCGATGAACTGAAAGGCAAGCTGGCCGACATGGGCCTTGAAATCACCGAACTGGCTACGCACCTGCAAGGGCAATTGGTGGCTACCCATCCGGCCTATGGTCCCATGTTTGATGGGTTCGGCCCCGCCGAACTGGCAGGAAAACCCAAAGAACAACAAGCCTGGGCTACCGACCAGTTGATTATGACGGCCAAAGCCAGCAAAAATCTCGGCCTTAAAGCCAGCCCTACCTTCTCGGGTGCTCTGCTATGGCCGTTCGTTTACCCCTGGCCACAGCGTCCGGCTGGTCTGGTCGAAACGGGTTTTACCGAACTGGCTACCCGCTGGAAGCCGATTCTGGATGCTTATGAAGACGCTGGTGTCGACCTGGCTTATGAACTACACCCCGGCGAAGACCTACACGATGGAATCACGTTCGAGATGTTCCTCGAAAAAACGGGCAATCATCCACGCGTCGGTATCAACTACGACCCCAGCCACTTTGTGCTGCAACAACTCGATTACCTGCAATTCATTGATTTCTACCACGAGCGGATTTTCGCCTATCACGTAAAAGATGCCGAGTTCAACCCAACGGGCAAGCAGGGCGTGTATGGCGGCTATCAGGGTTGGGTAGAACGGGCTGGCCGTTTCCGCTCACTGGGCGACGGACAGGTTGACTTCTCGGGTATCTTCTCAAAACTGGCACAGTACGACTACGATCGCTGGGCAGTACTCGAATGGGAATGTGCCCTGAAACACCCCGAACAGGGAGCTGCCGAAGGAGCACCGTTCATCGAAAGTCACATCATTCGCGTCACCGAACGTGCCTTCGACGATTTCGCTGGAACAGGTGCCGACGAAGCCTTTAACAAGAAGGTATTGGGACTATAAGCTCAAACTGCGAATTCCTATCAAATGGGTGCCATTCTTGTATGTTGGCACCCATATTTTTTATTATTCCTATGCCTATCCCTGACTATCAAAGTATCATGTTACCACTGCTCAAACTTGTAGCAGATGGAGGTGAATATAAACTTACCAATCTCGTTGATACACTAGGTAACCAATTTGGTTTGACTGATGAAGAACGAGCTGAATTATTACCAAGCGGGCAGACATTTCTTTTTGGCAATCGGGTAGGTTGGGCTAGGACATACCTTAAGAAAGCAGGTATTCTCGATTCCCCTAAACGAGGAATCATTATAATTACCCAACGAGGTAAAAACGTACTGCGCCAAAAGCCGCAGCAACTAAACGTAGCCTTTTTACGCCAATTTCCAGAATTCCTTGAATTTCAAAATACCAAAAAGCAGGATAACGACGATTTAGAACCCGTAGCTGTTCTTACGCAAACGCCTGAGGAAACACTGGAAGCCTCGTACTTAAGTATTCGAAAAGCCCTTGCCCAGGATTTACTTGACAAGGTGATTAGTCTTCCACCTGCATTCTTTGAAAAGTTAGTTGTAGAATTACTTGTTCGTATGGGTTATGGAGGATCGATAAAAGATGCAGGTAAAGCTGTTGGTAAAAGTGGTGATGAAGGTATTGATGGAACGATTAAAGAAGATAAGCTTGGCCTAGACATCATTTACATCCAGGCCAAACGCTGGAAGCCGGGTAACATAGTTGGCCGTCCAGAGATACACAAATTTATCGGAGCTTTAGCAGGGCAGGGGGCTAAAAAAGGCATTTTTATAACAACCTCATCGTTTACTCGTGAAGCACTTGAGTATGTCCCACGCAATGAGACCAAAATAGTGTTAATTGATGGTGAACAATTGGCTCAGTTAATGATTGATTATAATCTCGGAGTCGCTTTACAGCAGACTTTTGAAGTAAAGCGTATCGATAACGATTACTTCAGTAGCGAATAACCTAAATCTAAACACCATGTCAGGACAAGGTTCGGGTGGAAATGTATTGGCGGCCCTTTGTAGTTTCTTCATTCCGGGATTAGGGCAGTTGTTATAGGGACACTTACCGATCGTCATTATCGCATACCAGAGCTTGGTGGTTTTAGATGCCTTGAACCCACACGAAACCCGTATTATTCATGACAAAAAAGCGCATATTTTTTACTGGAGGCTCTGGAAAAGCCGGAAAGCACGTTATTCCTTACCTACTCGATCAGGGTCATACGGTCATGAATGTAGACCTTACCCCCTTGAATCATCCAGGGGTGTATAATCTGATAGCCGATATTACGGATTCCGGGCAAATGTTTAATGCCATGAGTTCGTACGCCGGTCTGGATGAACTGGAGCCCGGTACGGGCGTACCCCGGTTTGATGCGGTTGTTCATTTTGCCGCCGTTCCCCGAATTTTAATTAAGCCGGACAATGAAACGTTTCGTGTCAATACCATTGGCACTTATAATGTGATTGAAGCGGCCGTTAAACTAGGTATCCCAAAGATCATTATTGCTTCGTCAGAAACTACCTACGGGATCTGTTTTTCCGATGGCCAGACAGACCCCACGTCTCTGCCGCTGGAAGAGGATTATGATGTCGATCCCATGGACAGCTACGGGTTATCGAAGGTGGTCAATGAAAAAACAGCCCGTGCCTTCCAGCGACGATCAGGAATTGATATTTATGCACTTCGTATCGGTAATGTGATTGAACCCCACGAATACGCCGACCTCTTTCCCTATTATTTTCAGCACCCCGAAGTACGGCGTCGAAACGCCTTCTGCTACATCGACGCCCGTGATCTGGGCCAAATCGTGAATTTGTGCTTACAAAAAGACAACCTTGGTTTTCAGATTTTCAATGCCGGAAACGATCACAACGGGGCTGTCATGCCAAGCAGAGAACTGGCTGAAAAATTCTTCCCCGGTGTGCCTATCACGCGCGAACTGGGCGAATATGAAGCCTTATTCTCGAACCGTAAAATCCGGGAAGTACTGGGATTCAGCGAACAACACAACTGGCGAAACTACGTCAACTGGGCGTCGTAATATACACCAACATACTTGGGGCTGTACGTACAAAAACCGTAGCGATAAATTACATTACAATCTAAGTTCTCTGTCATTCCGACGAAGGAGGAATCTTCGGACAAGTCTGACTTTCCTTACTCACTTGAAGCTTCCTCCTTCGTCGGAATGCCTGAAAACACTCAGATACTTACATTACAGTGTCCTAGATAGATAATGACCACTTTTAAATACAAACACGATGGCAGGACAAGGATCGGGTGGAAATGTATTGGCCGCCCTTTGTAGTTTCTTTATTCCGGGATTAGGTCAGCTATTACAGGGGCGCTTGCTGATTGCCATCATTCAGTTTGTGCTGGCGGGTATTCTCTGATTTTTTATGCTTGGCTGGATCATTCACCTCTGGTCTATTCTGGATGCGGCCCGATTTAAAGGGTAGTAACGCACCGATGCTTTATTGGCTCTGGAAAAGCGCTTTGCCTGGGCTACCTTTGTCCCATGCAATCCTTTCCTGTTTCCTCCTCTATCCTCTCTCCGGCTCATCTCGCCCAGTTTTTACAGAAACCCTACTCATTTAGCTCAGATACTACCTGCCAATTGCTAAAAGCAGGAATTAACCATTCGTATCTGGTTAGCGACGGAGCAAACAAAGCCGTTTTCCGAGTCTACAGCCTGAACTGGCGTACCCAAACCGACATTCTGGAAGAAATCAGGCTCCTGAATCTGGTTAAGGATGCCCAAATTTCGGTATCCTATCCCATGCCAGATGCCACGGGCAATTACATCCAGGTGCTAAATGCGCCCGAGGGGCCCCGTTTTGGCGTGCTTTTCTCCTTTGCAAAGGGCGAAAAATTACTGACCTTCCCAGGGGACATCCATTACAAAATTGGCCAGATCATGGCTCGGTTCCACCAACTGACGCTGACGCTGGATCGAGTAACGTACACTGCAAAGACTCTGCTGGTGGATTCGATGGAGAAGTTCAGACCATTTCTGCCCGCCGATACGTCCGAAATGCAATTTATGCTCTCGACGCAACAGTATCTGCTGAACCAATTTGCCAGCATCGACTACTCCCAAACCCGGCAGGGCGTTGTGCATCTGGACATCTGGTTCGATAATCTGAACATTGCGAAAGACGGCACCGTCACCCTGTTCGACTTTGACTTCTGTGGCAATGGTCTACTTTGTCTCGACATTGCCTACTACATCCTGCAAATTCACAGCACCGAAACCGACGTGACCGAGTTCCACAAAAAGAAAGAAGCTTTCCTACGTGGTTACGAAGCCATCACACCCATTAGCGACGAAGAAAAACGACTTTTGCCTATGCTTGGTGAAAGCATTTACTTTTTTTACATCGGTGTACAGTGTGATCGCTTCGAAAACTGGTCGAACAGTTTCCTGAACGAGATGTACCTGAAGCGATTTATTAACTTGCGAATCAAACGCTGGTTCGACTTCAACCAATTGCAGCTGTAATACAGACATGGGCAAATTTCACGACTCGATTAAGCCTGCTCACAAGAAATTCATAGAGGAGCAGCATATTTTTTTCGTTGCCACGGCCCCGCTTAGTCCGGATGGGCATGTCAACCTGTCTCCTAAAGGTCTCGATTGTTTTCGGGTATTGTCTGAACATAAAGTAGCCTATATGGACCTGATTAGTAGCGGTAACGAAACCTCAGCCCATACGCTCGAAAACGGCCGGATTACGTTCATGTTCTGTTCATTCGCGGGAGCCCCCAATATTCTCCGCCTGTATGGCAAAGGCACTACCATCCTGCCCGACACACCGGAGTGGGCCGAATACGCTCCCCACTTTACCATCTACCCAAGTACCCGCCAGCTCATCGTGGCCGATATTCATCTGGTACAAACCTCCTGCGGTTTTGGTGTGCCCCTGTTCGATTATGCGGGCGAGCGCGACATTCATTTCGACTGGGCCGAGAAAAAAGGCAAGGATGGCCTTATCGATTATATGCAGGAAAAGAATCTGGTTAGCCTCGATGGGTTGCCAACTACACTCGGATTGACTCAATGACCCCCACCTTCTTTCCGACTCAGGCCGATTTTCGGGAATGGCTGACCAACAACCACAACAAGCAGCAGGAATTGCTGGTTGGTTTTTATAAAGTCGGTTCGGGGAAGCCCAGCATGACCTGGTCGGAGTCTGTCGATCAGGCGCTTTGTTTCGGATGGATCGACGGTGTCCGCAGATCCTACGACGAACACAGCTACACCATCCGGTTCACGCCCCGAAAGCCTACCAGCATCTGGAGTGCGGTCAATATTCAGAAAGTTGATGCTTTAACGCGCCAGGGATTGATGCAACCGGCCGGGTTAGCCGCTTACGAAAAACGCCAGGAGCACAAGTCGAAAATCTATGCTTATGAACAGGACGACGTTCGCTTCTCTACTGAATTCGAGCAGACGTTCAGGGCGCAGGATAAGGCGTGGGCATTCTTTGAAAAACAGGCTCCCTGGTATCGTAAAGTGATGATGAACTGGGTTATGAGTGCCAAACAGGCAGCAACCCGCCAAAGCCGACTCGACAAGCTTATTGCCTATAGTGCCGAAGGGAAACGAATCTAACAACAAGGCATTTAGCATCAGGCAACCTTTCCGGGTCCGCAATCGTATTGGCCGAAAAAACCGTATATTCGATACCCGTTTTCCTAACCTGACCAGCGTATTCTAAAGCTATGTTGAGCGGATCATTCCGAACCCTTCTCTGGCTTGTTTTTTACTTGCCGGGTATAGCTATTGCCCAGAATCTGGTTCGGAATGGCAGTTTCGAAACCTTCCGGGACTGCCCTCATCATGACAACCAACTGGAGGAGGCTATTCCCTGGTATAATCCCAACAAAGCCACTCCCGATTTTTACCACCACTGCTTCGATTTTGGCCAGTTGATTCTGCCCCCGCACTCGGGCAATGGGGTAGCACATTTGTTTTTCGATGTCGATTGGGCCGAATATCTGGGTATTGAACTGACAGAGCCGCTTACGGCCAATCAATGCTACTATTTTGAGATGTACATCGCGACCAATACTCCAGGCAAGGTCATCCCCGAAACCGTTGGCGCGTATGTATCCAGTCAGCCCATCAGCGGAACCACAACAGGTCTATTAAAAGCCCGCCCGCAAGTGCTCGATCATATTCCCAGAAACAGTATGGGGAATCTGCAATGGCAGCGCGTTTCGGGTATAATCAATGCCGAAGGGGGCGAACGATACCTCACCATTGGCAGTTTTGTGACTCTGCCTGGTTTTCTGGGCTATTATTACCTGTTTGTCGACGATGTATCGCTGGTACAGGTAAAGCTCGACCTGGGCCAGGATAGTACCCTGTGCAGCCGGAAAGATACCTATCAGCTCGACGCTACCACACCGGGCGCTATTGACTATCGCTGGCAGGATGGCAGCACCAAGCCTACCTTTCTGGTCACAAAGCCGGGTAAGTACGCTGTTACAGCCGTTACGGCCTGCCGAATTCTGAAGGACTCCATCACCATCAAGTACGCTCTCGACTTCGACCTGGGCAATGACACGACGCTCTGTAACGCTCAAACCCTAAACCTGAAAGTGCCTTACGATTCGGCCTCAACCTATCGCTGGCAGGATGGCACCACCCAAACAACCTATACCGTCAAACAGGAGGGCGCGTACAGTATTCGGGTAACGCAAGCTCAGTGCGTGGCAACCGATACCATTCAGGTGCGCTTCATTCGTCCGCCCACACTTGATTTAGGGCCCGACACAGAACTATGTGGTGCTCAGGTATTTACTATCAAGCCTACCGTAACGGAAGGGACTTTTAGCTGGATCGACGGTTTTGCGAGTACCAACCGCACAGTGTCTAGCTCAGGGGTGTATTGGGGACGCGTGAAAAACGACTGCGCTACCGTGACCGACTCCATCGAGATCGACTACGGAGCCTGTGACTGTTTGCTATACGCTCCCAACAGTTTTTCACCGAATGGAGATGGCCAGAACGATGTATTTCTGGCCTATGGTTGCGGTGATATTACCATTACCTCATTGGCGATCTATAATCGCTGGGGCGAAGTTATATTTAAAACGAATAAGGCTCCTTTTCAGTGGGACGGATACTACCATGGCGAAATCTGTGAACTTGGTGTTTACGCCTGGAAGATCATTTATGAATTGAAACATGGCCAAAAAGTTAAATATTTGCAGGAACATGGCCCGCTGAGTCTGATTCGGTGAGCCGTTATTCCATGAGTAAAGAAGATCTACACCACTACGAAGAGTTTATTCGCCGTAAGGGCCGTCGCCCTTTAGTAGATGCCTACAGCGCATTTCAACCGTTCAATGAAGCGACAAAGGCCTTTTTCCCGTTTATTCAGCTGGTACAGAATCGCCTAAAACCGGGCGATACCATTCTGAATCTTTGGGATCGATCGGGGTGGTTTACATCCCTGCTGGCTGGGTTATTTCCAGACCAGAACATCCTGACCATCTGGGAAGGTGACCGCGACGTGCTGGGATACAAAGGGTATGCATTCTGGTTTTCAGGGCCAGAAGCTCCCACTAATGTGGAGGTTCTGTTCCAGGATTTACAGAAACCTATTCCCTTATCCGATCATAGCGTTGCCCTGGTTATCGGAATGGATGTACTCCACCGGCATGAGTTATCAAGCTTTCTCGGCGAATTAACGCGTATTCTGGAAGCTGATGGTGCCATGATTTTTCCGCATGTCCATTTAGCCAATGCGGAACCCGTACCGTATTTCAAACGCGGTGGGTATTTACGAACCGGGCTCACCTATGCAGACCAGATCGCACAAGTCAGCCAGATTGGCGACCGACGGGCTTTCATTTTTTCGGAGCCTGATCTGTTTACGTTCAATCGGATAGCCCCGGCCGGTACTTGCCTACCCTTGCAAAGTACACCTGATACAACCGCTTACAATGCCCTGATTGCTATTTTGCCAGCGACCTGGAGCAGTCTTTGCCTATCCCCCTTTCGATTCCATGAAGAGCCCAACTGGACTACCGCCCGGGTTTTGGTGAATCCTATGGTTCACATTGATTATCCATCCGGCCTTGTTCAATGTCGGCCCGATCATCTTTCCGGAATTGTCGGTCATTTACTGGAACGCCACCCGGTTTATAGCGAACTGATTCGGGCATCCGATGGCTACATCCTTTCTGAACGTGCCTTACAGTTTGTGTACTGGGCATCCCGACAATTGACCGTTCTGGACATAGCTATCCGGCTGGGAGAATCCGTTGATCAACTTCGACCGCTGATTGGGGAACTGGCGCAACGGGATTTAATTCAATTGGTCCCGGTCGGCGGTTCGGGGGCACGGCTGCAACATTACCTAAGCTTTCAGACCTACGAAATACCCTATTCCGAACAAACCCTTTCCAGGCTCTGGCAACGGTCAGTCAGCCTGTACGGCGACCAGCCTGCTTTTTGTAACCTGGACGATGATAGTACATTTAGCTATGCCGAAGCGGATCAGATCATTGGCCAGATTCGAGATCGACTCCACAGCGACGGCCTGAAACCCGGCGACCGGGTGCTGATTGTAGCCTCATTGCATGTCGAAAGCATTCTGCTGAGCTGGGCCTGCTGGCAATTGGGTTTAATCATAGTTCCGGTTAGTCAGGAAATTCCAGAAAAGGTCCTAACTGACCTAATCGATTCGGTTCAGCCTTCACTTGTGATTACTACGGCCGATGTCCCATTTTTCGGCAGTAGCACACAACCCGTCATCTGGCTGGACACCGATTCACCTGGCGAACCGCCCACAAATGCCCAATGGTTTGCTGACTGGATCGCTCAGGCCAATGAAAACACTGAGCCGATTACCTGTACATCGGAGACGATAGCTGCCATCCTGTTTACGTCGGGCTCGACGGGTAAGCCTAAAGGCGTTCCACTGACCCATGGGCAGCTTTACCGGAGTGGCCGACTCATTACCGAAACGTTCGGATGGGATAAAACGGACCGATTTATAGCAACGGGCAACCTTGATGCGATGAGCGGTCTTCGGAATGTAACCAGTTCACCTGCCGAAGTCGGGGCCGCTGTCGTTATTCCGAAGGCGGCTCATCGGCAATCGGGCCTGGGCCTAGCTGAAGCCATTGCAGCCGGTCAGGCCACTCTACTGGCTACCAATCCCTCCTTATTACGGCACTGGTTACAGTACAATAGGCGAGTCGCTTTACATGTGCAATCGCTACGGCTCGTAATGAGTACAGGCAGCGCCCTCACCACAGAGCTACGTCAATCGTTTAGCCAGGTCTTTCGTCGGCCTATCGCTAATTATTATGGTTTGACCGAAACGGCGGGCATCTGTCTGGCCGAACGGCCTGATCTGCTACGGGCTGATCAGGATACTATTGGCTGGCCTGTGGGTTGCCTGGCGCAGATCGTCGATGAACAACATCGGCCAGTGGGTACAGGCCAGGTCGGAGAGTTACGGATTTACGGAGAAAACAACATGACCGGCCCTTACGTGGGAGTGCCTACCGAATCGCCTATCGTGGCTGGTTGGCTGTATACGGGCGATCTGGCCGTTGTGAATCCATCGGGAAGCTTCACCCTGTGTGGCCGACGCAGTGAACGCATCAAAAACGCCCATAGCGAAATTGTGTACCTGTCGGAAATTGAAGCGCAATTGCTCACGCATCCATCGGTTAGTGATGCCACAGTATGCGCATTCATACGCCATGACACAGAATCAATGGCGGCTTTTTTAACCGTCAACTCGACTGACAAAACCGACGACAACCTGATCTCGGATGTATCGGCCTACCTGCGAGAACGTGTTGGCCCTCGTAAACTACCCACTGTTTTCAAAATTCTGGATACCCTGCCGCGAACGGCTGGCGGAAAAGTAGCCAAACAATCTTTACTTACCTTACTCCTCTCGAATGACTGAACCTACCTCTTACCTGGATGCCGGAACCTTGTTCAAACGATTGGCGACTCCTGCCTATGCAACTGCTTCATTTGTCGAAACTTCCGGCCAGCGAATCACCTATGCTCAGCTGAGCGAACGCATCCGAAAAGCCTCTGCCTTATTCGGTCAGTATGGGTTGACAGAAGGGGATCGGATTGTTGTTTCGATTGCCGATGAAAAGGAAACCATTCTAACCTTTCTATCCCTGCTGGCCAACGGCCTGACCGCCATTCTGCTTGACCCTGATACCAAAACCAGCCGTGCCGAATCGATTCTACAGATGGCTGAGCCTAAAGGTGTGATTGCCGATGGCGTTTTTTTCGAACAGGTTCCGGCCGCAAAAGCCTATTCGATGGCCCTATCGGTTAAACCTGAACAGCCTCAGAAAGGACAACTCTTTCGAAAACTATTAGGCAAAACGGCGTCCGCCACCGATACAACCACGTATCCTGCTCTCCTACAGTCGCTGTCTGCGGGCACACTACCTAATCAGATTGCTCCGGAAACCGTAGCCTACATTCTGTTTACATCGGGCACAACGTCCGACATGAAGGGCGTACAGATTACCCATCAGGGTTTGTTCAGTCATTTGCAGACGCTCAGCCAGGTGTATGGCCTGACTAGCGAGTCAAGGCTATTGAACAATCTGCTCCTGTACCATGCCGACGGAATTATTCAGGGACCAGTGCTGGCGGCTTATCAGGCATCGGTATGTGTGCGTCCATTCGCCTTCGAAATCAACCGGATCGGGGAGTTGCTGGATGCCATTTATAAATATCGGATCACCCATTTCATAGCCGTTCCGACGATGCTGGCGCTGATTCAGCGGTTTGCCGATGGCTACGAAGATAGTTTCCAGACCAGCGATTTCCAGTTTATCATCTCCGTGTCGTCCCATCTGGAAGAGCCGCTTTGGCGGGCTTTCTCCGAGCGGTATGGCGTCCGGATTGTCAATGTATACGGCCTGACCGAAACTGTAGCCGGAGGCCTCTTTAGTGGGCCATCCGACGATAGTTATCGCATCGGAACCGTAGGTAAGCCCGTTGATATGGTCGCCCGGATTGTGGATGAAACGGGGCAGGAAGTGCCAGATGGTGAAGCCGGTGAACTGCTTCTCTGCGGAGCCAATGTCATGAAAGGCTATCTGCACAACGAATCCGCTACAACAGCCGTATTGCAGCAAAGCTGGTTGCATACAGGCGATATAGCCATTCGTAGTACCGATGGCTTTTACCGAATAACGGGTCGCCTGAAAAATATCATTGTATCGGGGGGCGTCAATATTCACCCTGAAGAAGTCACCGAAATTCTCAACACGCATCCCGACGTTGTGGAAAGCGTGAGTTTTGGTATTTCGGACGATGTTTTTGGCGAACGCCTGATTAGTTGTGTCGTGCCTAAACCGGGCAGCCATCTCAGCGAATTGGCCTTAACTGCCTTTTGCCGGGAGTACCTCGAAGAGCGAAAAATCCCTACCGCCATTTTCCTGTTCGATGATTTGCCGAAAGGGCTATCGGGAAAAGTGCAGCTCAATCTGATCCGCGACCGAGTTCGCCAGCTCGATAATTCGACAACTTCAACCAGTCTGGATTATACCAAACTGGTGATGGAAGCAGCATCGCAGGCATTTAAAGTACCTGTATCAGACTTAAAGCCAACCGATACGTCCCGCACAATTGCCGGTTGGGATTCGATGGCGCACCTCGACTTTGTTATCCGGCTTGAAAAAGCATTGGGTTTAGAATTCGAAACGGCCGAAATCATGGTGATGAATAGTTTACAAAATGCCGAATCCATCGCCCGTCAGAAAACCAGTTCACGCTAATCGCCAATCGGTTTTCGCAGCTCCGCCCTTATGGGTTTGGGGGCTTACCGGCCTTGGTGTTCTGCTTGGGTTTGGCTTATTGTTCAGTATGGCCGTTCGGTCAGAAAAGGCATTAAGCCAACAATTTACAACCGATGCCGAAACGGTATTACGCCGGGAATGGCGTATGCGTTCCGACTCCGTCACTCGTGTGGTAGTTCTTGGTACTTCACTGGTAGAGAATGGCGTAGCGGACACCGATTTTTTCGAAGGTCGTTGTGGCAAACGAATACGGGTGATAAAGCTGTACCGGGAAGCTGTAAACATCGACGCCTTTACCGAAACCGCCCCTATCTTCAAACTTCTGGAACGGTACCCGCCTGATATTCTGTGCATTGAAGAGAACTTATTGTTATTCCGGCTCCCCTACTTTCTGAGCCCCGGCCAGGCAGAAAACGTATTTGATGCGGTTAATCGCCATTTGACAATACAAGTGAAATCCCTCAAAATTCAGCTTGGTCTGCGCCCCCCCGATCCTGAGCGCGTATTGTTCCAAGGCTTTCCGCGTGAGCAGCATGTGCAGAATCAGGTAGATACGACTGCCTTATCAACAACCCTTGCCGAAATCAGGCACCGTCAAGTCCGCACCCCAGCCGAACTACCCGCTTTATATCGATCCCTACAACAGCTTCATCAATCGGGCACCCGGCTTATCTTATTACATCTGCCACGACCTGCTGTTTTGGAATCGGTTATTTATGGCGAAGGTCGCGACCCCTTATTGCGTGATTTAATCAAGCAGTATCATCGGCTTTACCATCTTGAACACTGGCAATTCGATCGGCCGATGCCCTTCCGGTATTTTGTGGATCAAGCTCATCTGAATCACATCGGTAATCCCATTTATTCGGGTTGGTTAGCTGATAAAATCTGCCCAGTAGCTACCCTTCCTCAACGATGAACGAACTAAACTGGATTATAGCCTTCTCGGTGGTCGGCCTCACTCCGATGGCCTGGTTACTTCCTGGTCGCTGGCAATTACCGACCGTATCGGTGCTTACGGCTGGTTTTATGCTGGTAGCTTCCCCCCTATCGGCCCTTAGTCTGCTCCTCACGGCTAGTTTGAGTTATGGGTTATTTCGTCTGAAATCCCTGACACCGGCCTGGCGCGTAGTATTGTCGATCAGTCAGTCGGTACTTGTCTGGATAATCTTTAAATCTGAATGGCCGATGCACCAGGGATGGCAAACCACGGTTGGAGTTCCGCTGGGATTGTCATACTATACCTTCCGACAGATTCACTACGCCATTGAGCGCTACAAGCAAACCTTACCCGTTCACGACTTCGCCGATTATTTAACCTATCTGTTTTTCCTGCCTACACTCTTAATAGGCCCAATAAATCGCTTCCCCGATTTTTATCGGGATAGCCGTCGCCGACGTTGGGATGCGGTCCTGTTTTCGACAGGTCTGGAGCGAATACTGTACGGCTATGCTAAGATTGTACTGATCGGAAATATGCTGCTGACGAATAAGCTGGCCCATATTATCTATACTTTACAGCCTAATCACCCATCCTTGGCTTCGTATCTTTCCCTGATTCGGTTCGCCACAAATGCCTATATCCAGTTTGCAGGTTTTTCGGATGTAGCCATTGGCCTTTCGCTGCTGATCGGCATACGAGTTCCCGAAAATTTCGAGTCACCCTTTCTCGCTTCTAACCTGAACGAGTTCTGGAAGCGATACCATATTTCATTGTCGAGCTGGTGCCGGGACTACGTATTTACACCGTTACTAAGCCTAACCCGACAACCTGTGCTGGCTACCCTGGGGGCTATGCTGGTACTGGGGTTATGGCACGAATGGTCGAGCCAGTACCTGGTATGGGGTGCTTTGCAGGGGCTGGGGGTTTTGATCTGGCACCGTTTCAAACGCCCCTCAGGCGAAGCCAAAACCGCACAACCCGCATGGCATTCGAACGTCATGCATGGGTTGGGTGTGCTGATAACCTTCCATTATTTCTGTCTGACCTGCCTCGTCATTCAAAAAAACAACTGGCAGGCAGTTGGACAAACCCTGACCCAGCTATTCGCTCGTTAACGCTATGTACCAGTTTTTGCAAAAATACGTTGGTTCGAAGACAGCCGGAATCTTGACAGCCTTCTGGTATTTGCTGCTCCTGTTTCTGATTTTCTATTACTATTTTCTCCCGTCAGGTCAGTTTCGCTATGCCGACTGGTAATAGCGGATCAACTAACCCAGCAACGGTAGGTTACGCGATTCCCTATCTTTTACAGGCAAATTCCCTGATCGAGTAGAACCACCACTCATGTTTAGTTGCCAGCTACGCCAAACCATCGTTTACACCTGCTTACTTAGTCTACTTATTGGGGTTAACGTCTCCGCAGTCGGCCAAAGCGCAAATCCCCGATTCCGGGTAGTAGCCATTGCCGAAAAAGATGGGGGTGTTCATGCACCGTTTGTAGCCGAAGCCAAAAAGTGGCTTGCTCAGCTAGCTACAGAAGGCCATTTTACGATTGATTACATCGAAAATACGAAACCGATCAACGAAGTTTTTCTGGCAAAATATCAGCTCTTTCTCCAGTTGAATTATCCACCGTACATGTGGACCGATACGGCTAAAGAAGCTTTCCGGAAGTACATCACGGAAGGCAAACACGGAGGTTGGGTTGGCCTTCATCATGCGTCGCTGCTGGGCGAATTCGACGGGTACGCCATGTGGCCCTGGTTTTCCGAATTTATGGGCGGCATTCGCTACAAGAATTACATTCCCGGTTTTGCCAGAGCCACTGTCCATGTCGAAGCGAAAGGCCACCCCTGCCTGAAGGGGCTACCCGCCACATTTGAGATTGAGAAAGAAGAGTGGTACACCTATAACAAAAATCCACGGCCGAATGTGAAGGTGCTGGCAACGGTCGACGAATCGACCTACGTTCCGAATTCAACTATTAAAATGGGGGGCGACCATCCGGTAATCTGGTCGAACGAGCACATGAAAGCGCGGAATGTCTATATTTTTATGGGTCACCACCCCGACCTGTTCAAAAACGGGGCCTTCGTTAAACTTCTTCGCAATGCTATCTTTTGGGGATCAGGCTATGAGCAACCCTGATCTCAATTCGTTAAAACTGGATATCTTCTTCGGTTAACAGCGCAGCCAGATTCAGCACTACGTCATCCAGAACCGGCACATTAGCATCCCAGTTTTGCGTGAGCCAGGGCGAACTACGGGTAGCTACAAAAATCTTCTGGGGGTAGGTTGTAATCCAGATTACAGTTTCAACGCCAAACTCCAGCAGTCGTTCGGTCTTTGCGTATACATACCCCGACTCTCCCCTTTCAAACTCTTCCGGTTCAATACGAACATCGATTTCAATGGCAACCTTTGGCGGTACACTGAAGTACTTATCGGTTAGTACCAGTCCCGTTGCTTTATCGAAAATGGCTATATCATTAGAGAGATTATTGCCTTTATCCAGATAAATACCCGATTCGTTTGTCGCTAACAAGTACCGTTTGCGGTCGATATGCATGAATAGAAATCCATGTATCACTGAAACAAGCATGGCTTGTAATGAACTACTTCCCATAATTTCGGCGGGTTTTTTCTTACCAGACAATACTTCCCGGTAGCCCCGTCGATAGAGCGGACGTCCGTTGAGCGTTTCATAGATCAGGTAGTCGGGCACACCTGATTTTCTTCGCTTAGTAGGCATGGTGGAAACAGCAACAGTCATAACTTTCGTTGGCTAGTCTGGATAACAATACTACGCATTTTATGCCTTAAGAACGAGCCGTTGAACGAACTGTTTCTTAGAAAAGTACGCTCCCAATGGGGCCAAAGGTTTATAGCGCTGGTTATTTTCTTTAAACGTTCTACCCCATCGGAGGCATACCCAAAGCTGGTTTCATAAAACGAGAGTCCTGTACATCATCAAATAGAACAGGCTCGCGCATCCACTCAGCATTTTCAGAATAATTTCACGATACGTGAAAGCCCCGCCGAAATAAGTAGGATAACAGCTACTAAACCCAACCCATAATACAAACCAAATGATTCGGCCACGAAGCCAATAACGGGAGGACCAGCCAGGAAGCCGATGAAACTAAACGTTGCAAAAGTTGCCAGACCAGCCGCTGGTGGAATACCCGGCACCCGCATGGAAGCGCTGTAAAGAATTGGTGCCCCTAACGAACAACCAACACCCAGCAGAGCAAAACCGATTAAGGCTGTTGCCGGATAGGGCAGAGCAATGGCAATGATTAATCCTAATGCGCCCAGAAAACCACCTACCTGAAGCCAGCGCTTAGCGCCTATCCGGGGAATGATTCCATCGCCCAAAAATCGAAAACTGGTCATGGTTAGCGAAAATGCGCCAAATCCTAAGGCAGCAATCTGACTACTGGCCCCCAGCGTTTCGTGCAGGTACACCGCACTCCAGTCCAGCGCTACGCCTTCACCCATGGCTACGGCCAGCCCAATAAAGATCATCAGCGACAAATCCAGATTAGGGATCACAAACGAAGCTCCGGCTTTCTCGCCTGATTCATTCCGACTACTCGACGGTATCGTGTGCAATATGGGCTGAAACAAAAAGGTAGCAACCAGAATAATCCCAGCCATGATGGCCATATGCACCGACGGGGATACATTAAGGGCAATTACGGTACCGGCAATGCCTGACCCCAGCAAACCACCCAGGCTCCACATCCCATGGCAGGAGGACATAATCGAAATTCCCTGCGAGCGCTCTACATTCGTTGCCGACGTATTCATGGCTACGTTAAGCAGAGCACTGGTCAGACCCAGTAAAAACAAACCCAGCGCCATAATTCCCATATTGGGGGCGTTGATGGGAATACAGACGGCCAGTGTTAATCCGATCGCTGACCAGAAACAGGCTTTTGCTTCACCTAGTCGGGATATGATCAGCCCCGTCAGCGGATTCATGAGTATGAGCCCTATCGGCATGGCGAAAAGCGTCAGACCCAGTTCGGCATCAGAAAGATGCAGCCTTTCTTTAACGTGCGGAATATGAGCCACCCAACTCCCAAACAGCAGACTGTCTGATGCGAATACCAAACCCACAATCAGCGCCTGCCGGTTTAGAAAAAACGTTTGCAGGTTCTGAACGAAAAGATTACGTTGAAGTCGATTGAATGTAACAGTTGTATTCATAATGCAAAAATAGCCGGCGCCTGCCGACTATTTTAACGATCCATTACCCGCAATTAATGCTGTATTACCCTTTTATTGACAATACTTAGTCAATCATTGTCAACGACGTACTATTTTTAAGGTGCCCTGCCATTGCTTTACGCAGTTTCTCAACTTTCGGAAGCGAAACGGCACGGATATAGGGCTGGTCGGGGTGCAGCGCAAAATAGTTCTGGTGATAGGTTTCGGCGGGGTAGAAAACCGAAAACGGTACGACCTCTGTTACCACTGGATTTGCGTAATGCTTCGACTCGTTGGTCCGTTTGATGGCCGCCAGAATTTCGGCTTTTTCTTCGGGTGTCCGGTAGAAAGCGATCGACCGATAATCCCGCCCGACATCGGGGCCTTGCCGATTCAGCGTTGTAGGATCATGTCCGGCAAAAAAAGCATCGAGCAATTGGGAATAGCTGATAACTTTAGGATCATAATACACCTGTACCGTTTCGGCATGCCCGGTTTGGTCAGAACAAACCTGTTCGTAGGTTGGATTTTTGACCGATCCACCCGCATAGCCCGAAATAACTTCCCGAACGCCTTTGAGCTGATTCATGCCTTCTTCCATGGCCCAGAAGCAGCCACCCGCAAAATTCGCGACGGCTTCGCCGGGTTTGAGGGCAGGAAGTTTAGCAGGGGTATAGTCTTTCGACTGACCTAACGCGCAGCCTGCCAGCAACAGACTCAACGCATAGACAACGATTGATTTCATAGGGTTTTCTGATAGCAGTATGTTGGTATATAAACGTTTAAAACGGATCTCCGGTTTCTTTTCAAGAGGAGAAAAGGACGAGAGGGAAGAAGGGGAAGAAAGGCAGGGTGTTTATAGCTACTTTCCGTCCCTCTCCTCCCCCTATTCCCTTTTCTCCACTACCAATGAAACTTCAGTTTGAAAAAATCGAGCCCGAAGCGGGTAGTTCGTTCCGGGTCATTCATAGCACCGAGCCAGAAACCTGCCGGGTTTACTGGCATTACCACCCCGAATACGAGATTGTATACATTCCGTTCGGCGATGGACAACGTCGAATCGGAACAAACGTATCGTGCTACGAATCAGGCGAATTAGTATTTATTGGCCCCGATTTGCCGCATCTGAATTTCAGCTACGGGAAGGAAGGGCTTTATGAAGAAATTGTGGTGCAGTTGCGGGAAGATTTCATGGGCGAACCGTTTCTGCAAAAGCCCGAACTGGCATCCGTTAGACGGCTATTCGAACGGGCCCATCTGGGTCTGACATTTGGCACCCAGACGAAGAAACAGATAGGTCCCTGGCTTAAAGAACTTCCCAGCCTCCCCCCATTTGAGCGGTTTCTAATGCTGTTACGGATTCTGCAACACCTGGCCGACACGACGGATGTAGAGCCCTTATATGCCAACGGCGTCCGTTTTGACCTGAATCCGAAAGAGCAGGAGCGTATCAATCGAATCTGCCACTATGTAGAACAGCACTACGCCGAGCCGATCGATATACGCACGGTAGCTGATTTGGCTAACCTGACTATCCCCGCTTTTAGTCGCTATTTCAAGCGTATGACGCACCTGACCTTCACCGATTTTGTCAATGAGTACCGCGTGAATCAGGCCCGACGGCTCCTACACTCCGCCCGCTCCATTGCCGATGTTGGGTTTGCTGTAGGCTTCAATAACCTCTCCCACTTCAACAAAACATTCCGAACCGTAACAGGCCAGACACCTAGTACCTACCGGAAAGCATTTACGGGCTAAACAAAACTCCCCGGCTAAGACTAGCCGGGGAGTTTATACTCTGCTAACTCATTTTAAAACCTATGCAAATTTGTATTGACTACCGGGGCTAATGCCCCGATCGTCAATACTATAGGGCTAAACGCCTGGGTAACCTGGGTTTTGTGGCCGCAGGTTCGGATTGTTCAGCATTTCCTGCTTCGGCAGTGGGAGCAGTAAATGCTTCTCCTGCAAAGGCTGGTTCGAACTCAGGTTAACGTGTCCAACGAAGTTGTCGAAACCATTGGTTTTCTCGTTGTAAACTTTCCGCAGCCGAACCATATCGAACCAGGTGATTTGCTCATAGGCCAGTTCGTGCCAACGTTCCCGCCAAACCGCTTCCCGGAAGGTTGCCTGGGTATAGGTACCCAGAGCAGGCGTGGTCAGTTGGGCCCGATCCCGAATTCGTTTGAAGGCATCATACGCTGCCTGCGTAGGTCCACCTACTTCGTTTTGCGCTTCGGCATACAACAACAGGGTTTCAGCGTAACGAATCTGTGGTACGTTCAGGTTATTTTGCCGAGTGCCAGCTACACCAGCCGTACCATTGGCCGTCCGGTTGAAGTGCTTAAACACATAGGGAGCGCCCAGGCTGAATTGAGCCCCGTTACCATTGGTATAGTAGGTCGTGTAGAAATACCCGTCCTGATCTTTAGCCCGTAGATCGCCTTTTTCGTACGAGTTGTAGAACGTAGACGTTGGTACTGAGCTTCCCGTTCCGCCCGGTCCGTTGTAGGTTACTGGCTTAAAGTTCGGGTAGAAGTTATCCATCGGGTTACCAGCCACCACCGTATTGTACTGAATCATAAACAGGTGCTCCAGCTGATTTTTCTTCGACTCGCTGTGTACATCGTTATAAGTCGTAAACAGGTTGATCGTGCTGGGATTGGCGTTGGCGTAGGTGATTACCTCAAAGGCTTTATCGGCAGCTAGTTTATAGTAAGCTGCGCCTTTGTTGAGTGGGAAACCAGCCATCGTCAGATATACCTTCGACAATTGCGTTTTGATAGCCGCCTGATTGACCCGACCATTCGTTACATCCATCCAGGGTAACCCGGCAGCTTCAGCAGCAATCAGATCTTCAACGATCAGCTTGTATACATCCTCCACTTTAGCACGGGTCGGCAGGAAATCGGCCGAAGCAGCGGTCTGCGGCTTGGTGATCAGCGGAATATCGCCCCAAAGCTGAACCGTCGTAAAGTAAGCTGAAGCCCGCAGGAACCGTGCCTCCCCAAGAATACGGGCTTTCTGAGCTGCATCCATGGGCGTAATACCCGGTACTTTATCGAGCACCTGATTCGCCTGCGCAATTACTTTATACAGACCGTTCCAATAGTTAACAACGTGCCCCGTGTTACCATCGTGTACGAGCCCATAGAGGTTATTCAGATCGGAGTTCTGAGCCGTTTCTGTAGTCGATGTACCCGTGAGCGCTTCCAGCAACTGCCAGTTGCTGGAGAAAATCCCAGCACCACCACCCATAAACCGAAGGTTATCGTATACAGACGCAATGGCCGCTTCGGCATGGTCAGGTATCGTATAAAAGCTAGTGGGAGTGAGGTTCGAAGGCGCCTGTTCTTTCAGGAAATCCGTACAACCGACGGGCCCCATCAGCACTATACCGCCTAACAGAACTTTACTTATATTTTTTACGAGTGTATGTCTCATAACTTAATGAGGTATCAATGAATTTGAAAAGATTTAGATCATTTGCTTCACGCCATGTATGGCTCTGACTATACTCGACGCGAAGCAAATGACTACAAATGACCGTCTCTATTACAACCCAATCTGCAGACCTAACAGGTACGTGGTTGGTTTTGGATAGTTATGCCAGATTTGCCCCTGTGAGAAGGCGCTGCTGGTCGTTCCCTGGTTGGTCGGCGTCACTTCTGGATCACCAACAATTGGATCTTCCAGCAACAGGAAGAAGTTTTGCGCCGACGCATACAGACGGAGTCGGTTCACTTTAATCTTGTTGGTAATCGCCGATGGGAAGGTGTAGCCTACCAGCAAGTTTTTACCGCGTAGGAACGAACCATTCTTGATCCAGTGGCTATCTACGTTGGTCACATAGCCCGCCCGTGTATCCCGAATTTCAGCGATCATGGTGTTCTGATTTTGTGGCGTCCAGGCGTTCAGTACCGACTTGTAGCTGTTAGCCAGTGCCTGACGGTCTTCGCTGGGGTGCAGGTTCATCAGCATTACATCGTTACCATACATGTACTGTAATTCAAGCGTAGCATCGAAATTACCAAGACGGAAGTTGTTGGTCAGAGCACCCCATCCTTTTGGACTACCGTTACCAATAATACTCCGGTCAGCATCGGTAATGGCTTTATCACCATTCACATCCAGGTACTTGATGTCACCAGGCAACATGGTTAGCCCATTCCGATAGCTGGTAAACTGAGCTGCCTGATCCCGTTCTGCTTCGCTCCACACACCGACGCGGGTTAAGCCCCAGAATGCACCAACTGGCTCACCAATGCGAATGATGTTGGTCTGGTTGGTAAAGTTAGGTCCACCCACCCCGAAAATATCCGATGGGGTAGCCAGCGACAGTACTTTGTTGCGGTTCAGCGAAATGTTGAATGTCGTATTCCAGGTGAAATTGCCTTTATTGACGTTCACCGTATTCACGCTGAATTCAAACCCTTTGTTTTCCATCGAGCCTACGTTACGCCGGATGGTTGCATAGCCACTCGTTTGGGGCACAGGCGCATCAAGCAGCATGTCAGTTGTCAGACGGTAGTAGTAATCCATTTCAACATTTACCCGTCCTTTGAACAAGCCAATTTCTACCCCTACATCCGTCTGAGCCGTTTTTTCCCATTTCAGATCCGGGTTAGCCAATCGGTTGATACCGGTTCCACCCACTTTCGTATTGCCATACACCGCAGCATAGTTCGAGTTTAACGTCGAAAGCGATTGATAAGGTGGAATCTCCGAGTTACCGGTCAAACCATAGCTGGTACGGACTTTCAGGTTAGAGATAATTGGATTGCCTTTCAGGAAGTCCTCTTCCGACACACGCCAGGCTAAAGCAGCCGATGGGAAGAACGCGAATTTGTTATTTTCCCCGAATTTCGACGAACCATCGGCCCGACCCGTAGCGGTGAACAGGTACTTGTTTTTGTAGCCGTAGTTGATCCGACCGAAGTACGAGTTAAACGCAAAACGTGATGCTCCCGATGAAACCGAAGGGTTCGTAGCGCCAGCACCTAAGTTGTTGAAACCAAAGTAGTCAGTAGCAAATCCGCTCACGCTGGCACCAATCCCAAATGAGTTGGTTTCCTGCCACGAAATACCCAATAAACCTGTAAACGAGTGATCCTGACCAAACTGCTTATTATAGGTCAGGTAGTTTTCCAGCGACCAGAACGACGTACGGTTGTTGTTTGCCGATGCATTACCATTACCACCAATGTTCAGCGTACGGGTCTGCGACTGGTTGATTTCCTGCGTTTGGATATTGGTACCCAACACGGTACGCATTTCCAGACCTTTACCAAAGGTGATATTCGTATACAGGCTACCTAACACCGTCTGTGTATTCTGAATATACTTTCTGTCGAGCAGGCGGTGTACTGAACTCATCGTTCCTTCTGCGTAGGGATAATCGCGGTTTTCAGCCAGAACGCCTGTATCAGGATAGCGTACAGGCAGGAATGGGAAGTCCTCTACAATTTGACGAGCTACGGCATCATTAACGTCGACCAGGTTTTCCGACTGGTTGTTATAATTCAGCGTACCACCAATTTTCAGCCAGCTCTTTACCTGATCGTCAATCGAGAAACGGCCAGAATAACGCTTCATGTACGATGTTTTGATAAGACCCTGATCGTCGCGATAGTTGAGCGAGAGAGAATACTGGGTCCGCTCGTTACCACCGCTAAACCCTAACTGGTGGTTTTGCGAAAGCACACTCTGCGACGACTCCTTGAACCAGTCGGTATCATACAATGGATTCAGGTTCGCATCGAACACACCGGGGTGCGCTGCGCTGAAGTCTCTACGACGCTGAACGGGGTTCAGATACGTCCATTTGCCAGCAGCCCAACCCACGGGATCATACTTCGCCATGTTGGCATAGGCTAAATCTTCGACCGCTAAGTATTCCTTCGCGTTCAGAACCTGCGGCTTATTTGGCCCAATAGTGTTGACACTAAACTGAGAATCATACGTAACCCGGCTTTCCCCAGCTTTCCCTTTTTTGGTACTGATCAGGATAACGCCGTTTGCACCACGAGCTCCGTAAATAGCTGTTGACGACGCATCTTTCAGTACTTCCACGTTGACGATATCGTTCGGGTTGATATAGTCAATTGGGTTGCTGAACTGGTCGCCGGTACCTTGTGGTAGCATTACACCATCAACAACATACAGTGGGTTGTTGGAGGAGTTGATCGAGCTAAACCCACGAATTCGAACGGTTGTCCGTCCACCCGGACGGCCAGAGTTGGTGTTCACCTGCACACCGGGCAAACGACCCGATAGCTGCTGGTTGAGCGAAGGGGCAGGACGTTCGGCCAGCTCGGCTTCTTTAACGCCGGATACAGCGCCAGTTAAGTCTGATTTACGGGTAGTACCATACCCGATAACGACAATCTCATCCAGTGTTTTGTTATCGGCCTTCAGACTGACGTTGACCGCTGCCTGACTACCGACATTTACTTCCTGAGAAACATAGCCCACAAACGAGAACACCAGCGTAGCGCTTCCGTCTGGTACTTCGATCCGATAACGGCCATCGGCATCCGTTACAGTACCACGCTGTGTACCTTTCAGCAGGACTGTTACACCGGGCAGTGCTTCACTTTTTTCATCAGTAACCCGGCCATTGATGGTCCGATCAGCCACATTGGCTAATCGATCGCCGGGCAGGCTTGGATGTGGATTTTCCTTCGCATAACTTATGCTTAGGCAACAGGTAACCAGTAAAAGTTGCGTGACAGATAATCGGACAAGCCTGCCAAACAACCGTTGGGGAGGTAGGTGGTTCACCATAGGTAGTTGAGTTAAACGTGAAAAGCTTAGGTTTAAAGATAGATTAAACACATTCCTAAGAATCTCATGGTAAAACTACCTTGAAGCACATAACTACTCGCTCGGATTATAAAAAAATTAAAAAACCCTTTAAAAACCATTAAAACAGTGAAGTAAGTAACATGATCGCCAGCATTTTTTGCAATAAAATCAGGCTGGATGCTGTAAAAAGGGCAGTATGGTCATTAATCCATGCAATTTTTGCAACAATAGAATAAGTACTTTTTCTTAGTACACCTATAGCCCATTTGAGACTAATTAAGCCAATATTACAATATAATTAATTAATTCTACAATCAGTAACAATAAGTTAAAATACTTAAGCAGCTTTAACTGTATAAGCTATACGTAATCTAAAAAACAGCATTAGCGAATTAACGAATCAGTATAGATTAAACTTGGCCCTTGTCTACAACCTGCTTGTATTTTGGAGGTCTACTCAATTGAGATTGAGTAGAGGTATGTGCACAAAAACAATTCTCTTAATCTATATATATAGTAGCATTTTTGTATCTTTATCCCTTATTTTTCTCTTTACCGTAACGTCTTTACCTTATGCAGCGTGCTCAACTCAAAGAATTTTACGGCTACGGCCTCATTGTACTCGTTTTAATAGCAGTACAGATGTACTCGGTCTACATCGCTACAACAACGGATTTGATTCTGACCTGGAAACATTATGCCGGATTTATGGCTACCCTGCTGGCAGGTATTTTGTGGTTTATTCGTAAGCCAGACTATGTATTCTACGCACTGGGTTTGACGCTTATTCTTGGGTATGAAAACCTGATTGGATTCACCCCTACTCTCTCATTTACATCAACCCGCTATTATTTCAATAGCACAGCTTTACCCATTTCGTATCAGGATTTTTCGATGTATATGCTCATTATCTGGGCCTATATTGCGCACAGCCGTCTACGAACAATGGCCATGCGTTTAGTGAAGCGAGGGGTTTAAAAAGACGTAATAGAAGCGTGGAGTGAGTACTAGGAGCTGCTGACGCATTATTTTCCCTAGTACTCACTCCACGCTTCTATTACTTAAACTACGCGTTCAACGACCAGCCTTCGCGGTATTCTCGTTTGACAAACTGGTTAGCCTCGTCGAAATTGGTAATTTTCATGTTTTTACCATCCCAGGTCAACCGTTTACGGCCAGGATAGTTAAACCCTTTTCCATCAGCCTTAGGTGTACGAACGGTATAGCTTCGAATCGCCAAGTTACCCATCAGAACGGATTCGGTTAGAGGACCGGCAAAGTCAAATGACGACGTAAGTGCTTTGTGCTCTTTGCTGTTGAAACCTGCCTTACAAGCTTCGGTCCATAATACCTGGTGGCCATTTTCGGGCAGAGGCTTGGAACCGTCGGCAGGTTTTGGTTTCGGATCACCGACTATTTTCTTGCCGTCTTTGGTATAAAGCTTTGGATCTTCGCCGTACATACCACATACCAGCAAGCCTTTGTCGCCGTGGATAAGTACACCATTTTCACCATTTTCGGGCATGGGCTCTCCTTCTGGCAGCATATCTGGCCGGAAAGGGCGAATCCCTCCGTCTTCCCAGATCATTTTTACCACCGATTTATTTTTAGCCGTTGCCGGGAATTTTAACTCCACATGCGACGACGGAGGACAACCTTCAGGAATGTACTCGGGTGTCCAATCCTTGATGAATACCTGCCCAATGCTGGTTTCAACTTCAGTTGGATAGCCTAGACCAAGTACACGGAATGGTGTATCCATGATGTGGCAGCCAATGTCACCCAAAGCGCCAGCGCCAAAATTCCACCAGCCCCGCCATTTGAATGGGTGATAAGCCGGTGTGTACCCTACCTTTTGAGCCGGTCCCAGCCACAGGTCCCAATCCAGATCGACCGGAACCTGGTCCACTGCGGCCGGCACAGGAATACCTTGTGGCCAAACAGGGCGGTTGGTCCAGAGGTTCACCGTATGAACGGTACCCAGGAGTCCTTTATCGAACCAATCGACCATTTGTTTTTGCTGTGGATTCGAAGAGCCCTGGTTGCCCATCTGGGTTACTACTTTGTATTTACGAGCGGCTTCGGTAAGCATACGGGCTTCGTAAATGTTGTGCGTCAGGGGCTTCTGTACATACACGTGTTTGCCCCGCATCATGGCGGCCATAGCAACAACAGCGTGGGTATGGTCAGCTGTCGATACGGTCACCGCATCAATGGTTTTCCCTTCTTTATCCAGCATTTCCCGAAAGTCCTTATACCGTTTTGCATTCGGATGCTTGGTAAAGTTCTCTTTCACGCGGGGGAGTCCCCAGTCTACATCGCACAGTGCCACGATGTTGTTAGCCCCGTTGTTATACGAATTGTTCGTATCGCTAAACCCTTTTCCACCAAAGCCGACACCGGCAATGTTGAGTTTATCGCTGGGAGCAATGAAGCCCTTTCCGCCCAGAACATGGCGCGGAACAATAAAAAATCCCGCCGTAGCCAAAGCGCCAGCCTGTAAAAACTGTCGTCGGGTTGTTGAGCCCGCACTATTTTGGCTGGGCGTTGAGTTGTCTGATAGATTCATAAAACAGATGTAAACGGATTCAATACATGCAGTTCCTATTAAAAGAAAAGGTCTGGGCTTTTTTACCCCTACCTTAAAAAGGATTCTTACTATCTATACGCCAAAACAACCAATAAGGCCTAATGAAAGCCTATTTTTTCACGGCTATTTAAAACAGAGAGGCCCGTTCAACGCACTGAACGGGCCTCTGAGCAAATTACTCGCAATCAATTATTTCTGGAATGATCCAAATATATAATCCCAAATTGGAGACGACACTCCGTAGTTACTTTCTGGATTCTTGTAATGGTGGACACTATGATTAATCCATAACTGCTTAAAGACATTCTTCGGCGGGGCATAGGCATGCACGATGAAATGTGTAGCCAGATACCCCGAATAACCTACCAGAAAGCCCGGAAAAAATGCATAGGCTGATTCGCCCATCATCAGGAAAAATACCCCAAAAAAGAAAGCCGCAACAAAAATGGCTAATGCGGGTGGCATAGCCAGCCGGGTCTTATCTTTCGGATATTCGTGGTGAACACCATGAAAGGTGTACTGTATCTTGGCACGGCTAGGCGTTGTGGGAGCCAGGTGATACAGATACCGATGCAAAACGTATTCGAACAGGGTAAAGGTAAACAGGCCGACAGTAAACAGGCCGCCAATCATCCAGTTGCCCATATCCGTATACGTAAACGCATACCAGACCAGAAATGCCGACAAAATCAGCCACATTGAAATAGGCACCATAATGTGGGTACGCGACAAAGCCTCCAGGATTGGATTGTCGAATAGCTGTTTCGTGCCACTATTTTTTGGCCGGGTTTTTCCGTGCCCCGCCATTGTCTGTAACTTCTCTTTTTCTGCTTCCATAGAGTCGTACTCAGTTAATATCGCAAAAATAACATGAAAACACGTTCGTTAGCCCCGATTCAATAGTAAAATAAGTTTACCATCTTGGTTATGTCCTAACCTCCACCTGGTCAGAAAGTTTTTCCTGCATGGCTTTTACATCCCCTTTTGGCAGTTTAGGCTTTATAATCAGACGCAATGAATTACTGTATGTCAGATAGTTAACCATCCAATTCAGAAAAATAAATAAACGGTTTTTAACGCCAACAATGGACATTAAGTGAACAAAAAGCCAGGTCAGCCAGGCAAAAAATCCTTGAAATTTTAAATACGGCAGGTCAACCACAGCCAATCCCCGGCCAATAGTAGCCATTGTTCCCAGATCGTTATACGTAAACGCTTCAGGCTGTTCGTTACGTACCCAGTGAAGCAGGTTTTTCGCTAAATGCCGTCCCTGCTGAATGGCGGGCTGGGCTACCTGCGGGTGCCCATTCGGCCATTTCTCTTCCGTCATCAAAGCTACGTCACCAATGGCAAAGATGTCGGTAAACCCCTGCACCTGACTGAACTGATTAACCAATACACGCCCACCCCGACCTAGTACTTCAGGCGGCAAACCCGCTAAGGGATTGGCTTTGACACCAGCGGCCCAGATCAGGTTGTTGGTTCGGAGCGTTGAGCCATCATTCATTGTCACAATACGCCCATCAAAGTCCTTTACCCGCGTATTGAGCTTCACGATTACACCCAACTCCTGCAAATACGCCAGTGAATGTTTCTGCGATTGTACCGACATTGGCCCCAGCAGCTCTGCTCCCGATTCGATGAGGTAAATATCCATCATCTTAAAGTCCAGTTCAGGGTAATCGACGGGCAGCACCGTTTTTCGCATTTCGGCCAAAGTGCCGCATAGTTCCACACCTGTTGGCCCCCCACCTACCACCACCACATCCATCAGGCCCTCCCGCTCATCCAGCGTTTCAACGCTAAGCGCATCCTCAAAATTCTGGAGCATCCGGTTCCGCAACGCAATCGCTTCCGACACCGATTTCATGGGCAAAGCTTTTTCAATGATGTTCTGCTGATTGAAAAAGTTCGTGTCGGCTCCGGTAGCCATCACCAGATAATCGTACGTGATCGGGCCAAGTTCTGTATCGACGGTTTTATCGGCCGGGCGGATTCCCGTTACCATCGTTACCCGGATATGAACGTTTTTACAGCCACCAAACACAGCCCGCAACGGGAAGAGTATGGAGTTAGCTTCCAGACCAGCCGTAGCTACCTGATAATAAAGAGGTTGAAACTCATGGTAGTTCTGTTTATTGATGAGCACTACCTGAAACTCTTTTCGATGCGACAGTTTTCGGGCCAGTTTGAGCCCTCCAAAACCCGCACCGACAATAACGACACGTTTGCGATCCGTTTGAGGTATGTTTGGATTCATGAGTATCTGTTTATGGTTTTAGTTCACCGTTTTCGGTGGCTGACGCATCGGTACGATTCCCAGCAATCAACGAAAATGGTAATCGGCAACCCATTAACTAACCAGCGGTTTCGCTTCCTGCAAAACCCGTTCATAATACGCTTCGTAGCGGGGCAAGATACGGGATAACTCAAACTCTTTGGCCCTTGCCAGCGCATTTTGTTTGAACGTCGGCAGATGATTATCGTCAAGTATAAACAAAGCGTTCTTAACCATGTCCGCTACGTCGCCCACCGGGCTTAAAAATCCCGTCACCCCATTCACGTTCAACTCAGGCAATCCACCCGCATTCGATGTAATCAAGGGCACTTCGCAAGCCATTGCTTCCAGAGCGGCCAATCCAAAACTTTCATTTTCAGAAGGCATGATAAACAGATCGGCAACCGACAAAACTTCTTCAACCTGATCGAGCTTACCCAGAAACCGCACCTGATCGTATATACCCAGATCACGCACCAGTCGCTCAATGCGGGCTCGTTCGGGCCCATCGCCTACCAGCAGAAGCTTGGCAGGAATACCTTGCTGAATATGATAAAACGCCATTACCGCATCGTCGATACGTTTCACACGCCGGAAATTGGAGGTATGCACAATCAATTTTTCGCCATTGGGGCAGATTGCTTTTTTGAAATGCTCCTTCTGCTGACGTTTGAACCGATCCAGATCAATAAAGTTCGGAATCACTTCAATTTCCCGATGCACCTTAAAGTGCTTATAGGTATCCTGACGCAGATCTTCTGACACCGACGTGACGCCGTCCGATTCATTGATGCTGAATGTAACCACGGGCTCGTAGGAAGCATCTTTTCCGACCAAAGTAATATCCGTTCCATGGAGTGTGGTCACAACAGGCACAACCCGCCCCTGTGAGCGGAGAATCATCTTGGCCATGTAAGCCGCTGATGCATGCGGGATGGCGTAGTGAACATGCAGTAAATCAACGTTTTCGTTCTGGACCACGTTGACCATTTCACTGGCCAGAGCGGATTCGTAGGGAGCGTACTGGAAGAGGGGATAAGCGGGTATATTTACTTCATGATAAAAAACATTTTCGTTGAAAAAGTCGAGTCGAGGGGGTTGCTGGTAGGTAATGAAGTGAATCTGGTGACCATTTTTGGCTAACGCTTTACCAAGTTCGGTAGCCACCACGCCACTGCCCCCAAAAGTTGGGTAGCACACAATGCCAATTTTCATGCGCAAGAGAACGAGTTTGTCTCTCAACAACAAATGGATGCAAAAAGAATCCCATTGGTGATGAAGGATATATAAAAGAAAATGAATGTAGAACACAATAGGATTAACGAATAACGTCAGCGATCTGTTTTTGCAGCCCCAACGTGCAGCGATTCAGCCTGAAGTGCATCTTTTAAATAAACAGATACGCCAGAGCCAACTCGCTGGAATAGTTCATCACTCTTTCATCTAAAACCCGTAATTTTGACTAAAAATAACGCGTCATGCTTGCCCGCCAACTGACCCCTCTTTCTGCTTTTACGTTCGGCTTTTTGCGGCTCATTCGGCTACAGAATCTGCTGATCGTTATGCTCATGCAGGTGATGGCGCGTCTGTTTTTGGTGGGGCCTCGCCAGGAGGGTTTGCGGCTCCTAATCGACCCTGGTATTTGGCTACTCTGCCTGTCGACCGTTTGCATTGCTGCGGCAGGCTATATCATCAATGATTATTTCGATGTTAAAATCGATCTGGTCAACAAACCTGAGCGTGTTATCATTGGGCGGTATCTGAAACGTCGTGTGGCGATGGGTGTACACCAGGTCCTCAATGTGATCGGCTGTCTGATAGGCCTCTACTTAAGTAAATGGGTCTTTCTGATCGATGTTGTTGCGGTTACACTGCTATGGTTTTATTCGGCCCTGTTCAAACGACAGATGCTGATTGGCAATATTGTCATTTCCTTTCTATCTGCTCTTTCACTGCTGGTTATGGCTATCTATTACCGGCACAATACCGAACTGGTCCTGATGTACGCTCTTTTCTCATTTGGCATTTCGATTATCCGTGAAATCATTAAAGACATGCAGGACATTCGGGGTGATGCCCGCTTTGGTTGTCGAACCCTACCCATCGTGCTGGGATTACGCCGAACCAAATATGTACTATATGTCCTGATCGGCTTATTTACCAGCTCCCTCTTTATTATTGCCGGGTCTCTCCACAACCAGCGACTTACGCTTATTTTTCTAGTTCTGCTCATACCAATGGGCTGGTTAGTGTACCGGCTCGCCCTTGCCGACACCCGACGTGATTTTGGATATTTAAGCAACCTCTGTAAGATCATCATTCTGCTGGGTATCGTTAGCATGATATGGGCGTAAGAGTTTATGTATGATGTATGATATAGAATGTATGCCCGCCCTATATCATACATCATACATCATACATCATACATCATACATCATACATCATACATCATACATCATACATTCTTATACCGTTCGCTCAAGTGTTTGACGATGCGGTGAGGCTCTCCGCTAGTTTTGGACCTTACTCCTTAACGACTCTATCTACATGAAAACACTTAGTTTATCGTTGCTCCTGCTGCTTTCTGTATTGATCAACGTTCAGGCGCAGGAATGCCTGGGTGTACCGTTTAAAAGTGGTATGAGTTTCGAGCTTAGCCATTTCAATGCTAAAGAAAAACTGACAGGCAAGGTAAACTATCAGATAAAAGATGTTCGGCAGGAAGGCGGGGCAACCATTGTAGACGTTACGGCCCTGTTTGAAGACGAAAAAGGCAAACAACGCCCCCCCTATACGATCCGTTATACCTGTTCAGGGAATGAACTGGTTGCCGATATGTCGGGGATGTTACAGTCGATGCAAGCCAATATGAAAGATATGGAAATGCGACTGAAGTCAAATAAACTAATCTACCCAGCCAAACTGACCGTAGGCCAAAAGTTAAGCGACGGGCAGATGGAAGCTGAAATGGTGAACAATGGCACTACCATGATGAACATGGCCATGACCATGACCAATCGACAGGTAGATGGAAAAGAATCCATAACAACACCGGCTGGTACCTTCGATACCTATAAGATCTCGTCTGACGTCAGTTTTGAAAACAGAGTGATGGGGATGCCTATCCGTAGTTCAATGCGTGTTGTTAGCTACCGAACCGACAATAAGATTTTCGATATAAAATCGGAAACATACAACAAGAATGGCAAACTTATGGGCACTTCACTGCTCACGAAGGCCAATTGATTGACAAGGCTCTACTCGCAAAACTAGCCTTTACCTCACAATTCGTCAGGGTTTACGCAACTTAGTTGCAAAAAAGTGGGTTAAGAGAGCGTACGATTCCTCTACGTATTGTACTTTTGTATCCGCTTATGAAAACAGATATGCTTTCCCGCAAGGCTGACTATATAGGCATTACTGGCTCGCTATTGTGCATTATTCATTGCATGATTACCCCGGTAATGCTTTTGACTACGTCGCTGATGCAGAGTTCAACGCTTCGAGTCAGTTATTTAAGCCTGGATTATGTGTTTATTGGGGTTAATATCGTAGCCGTTTACTCGGCAACCCGGCATTTCGCTCCGCCCGTCATCAAATGGGGGCTCTGGGGCTTTTTAAGCCTTTTCAGTATTGCCCTTCTGCTGGAAGAAACCGCTCCTGTTTTCGAATATATGGCTTACCTGGCCTCCGCCGGGCTAGTCATCACGCATTTTCTGAATATCCGCCAGCATCGGCTCAGTCACGCACATTAATCAGAACCGGGATTTATAAGATTGAACGGACTGACTTTGATTGGCTTTCTTTGAAAGCCAATCAAAGTCAGTCCGTTCAATCTTATAAATCCCGGTTCTAGTTGGGACTGAATGCTCTGTTACTGATAAACGTATTGTCGGTCAGCGTTTTCAGGAAGGCGACGAGCTGATTCCTCTGTATGTCGGTCAGGGAAATACCTAATTGGCCATTAGCCTTCAGCGCTGGGTCGAGAGAGGGGCTATCCTGAACGCCCGTTCGGTAGTGGTCGATCACCTGTTCCAGTGTTGTAAATCGTCCGTCGTGCATATACGGAAAGGTTTTTTCAACGTTACGCAAACTGGGCACTTTGAATTTCAATCGATCAGCTTCGTTTAGCGTAATCCGATAACGTCCCTGATCGTTGATCGAACTGACTGGCAGCCCGTTGTTTCGATAGCTCTTATCGGTGAACAAATCCGTTGCATGGCAGGTGGCACATTTCTGCTGAAACAAGGTCAATCCAGCCAGTTCATCGGACGAAAGATCCCCCCCGGCTTCTTTCCTCACATACTTATCATAACGGGAATCGGCCGAAACGAGTGTCAGTAAGAATTGCGAAATAGCTTTCAGGAATCGGGCTGTTGTAACGGTATCGGAGCCAAAAGCAGCCTGAAACATGGGCGGATACTTGGGACTTTTCTGAACCCGGCTAAGAGCTTCGGAAAACTTCAAATCCATTTCTACCGGATTCTGAATAGGGGCAATAGGCAGTTCGTCGAGACTCGTAACGCCCCCATCCCAGAAAAATTCACGATCCCAGCCCAGATTTTGCAAACCGGGCACATTACGCGTGCCAAATTTACTATCGATGCCATGACTCAGGGCATGATCGGAATGGCCGAAACCTGCAAACTGCTGATGGCAGAATCCGCAGCTAACCGTGGTATCGCGCGAAAGCTGGGCATCATAAAACAACGATTTTCCCAAAGCAACGCCCTCTACAGTCAGTGGATTCTGACTCAAATCATACACCATCGCCGGGAAATTGGCAGGTTGCCGGAGTGTAACCTGAGTCGGTTTATAGACGATCCCCCCTCCACCCGGATCGGTTGGACCGGGGTCTGGGTCTGGCGCGTTTGCTTTCTGGCAACCAACCGCCAATGCAAATACCAGCAGGCTACCCAGCAGTCCAACTCGTATTGGGGATATGTTTTTTGACCGAATCATGGGTTGGCCAGCGTTCGGTCATAACTAAACATTTGCGCGTAGTTATTGGCAATGTTGGGCGAGTAATCGTCAAACATCACTGACGGATACTGGGCAATGCTGAGTTTGGTTGAGCCATTAAAGATTTTCATGGCATCGGTCGTAATCCGAACTGATGGAACAGCATTGCTCTGCACATTGGCACCACTATCTGTAAAAGCCAGGGTAATCGTACGCAGGTTATTAATTGTCTTTTTACCATTATACCCGCCCCCAAAACCACCAATATGATAAAAGAAAGTATTGTTCTGAGTTGCGGGAGCTACAGTCGATGTACCTTCAATCTTCATAAAAATGTAGCCCGAATTCCAGTCCCAGTACATACCATCGTTGAGAGCAGGATCGAGCACACCCGTTCGGAGGCTGATATTGGCCAGACTTCGGGCACTATCGACCCCAACCGTAAACGTCATACCCGTGTAATTACCAGTGGGAACACTAGAGAGTGTAATGGTTTGCGAAGCTGGTTTCTCCTCCTGAATCAGGAAGTAGCTACTATCCTGAGGAACAACGTAGACGCTACCGTCGGCCTTGTGGAGTTTGATGTTGCTGATGAAGTAGTTGAACTTGGTAATGGTGAACGATTCACCGGCTGCATTCTGGTAGGTGGCTGTACCAAGTTTTAAATCGGACGTGCTCACCACATTATCGAACGCTATCCGAAGTTTTCCCGTATTTACTGGGTCAGTTGATGTATCCGTACAGGCCAGAACGAAGATTCCGATAACGAATACGAGTAATAGTCCGGTTGTAACAGTTGCTTTCATAGACTATGCATTCTTTACAGGCTGAAGTCCCTTTGCTCTTAGGTAACGAAAACACCCGTAAAATCATGCACAGTATATATTAAATGGGTGTTATAAAAGTGAAGAACGCGTTATGAATTCATCCCATTGCCAGAATAGCATGATTCATAACGCGTGTCTCTCTTTATCAAAAATTCACTTACAGACTTTTCAGATACGCCATGCTTTGAGGAACCTGCTGCTCAGGAATCCGGCTTTCGTCCTCGATATAGAAATGGTCGACCGACGATTTACGGGCGGCTTTTAATACGGCTGGCCAGTCAATTTGACCCGTTCCCATTACCACACACTCTTCGGCTGTCATCCCGCCTTTATCGCTGTGGGGAACGCCTTTTTTCACATCTTTCAAGTGCATGAGCCGGAACCGCTTGGGATATTTTTCCAGTAGTTTAGCGGGGTCCTGACCCGGTAAAAATGTCCAGGTAACATCCATCTCATACCCAACATGGTCGGGATTGGTTTTGGTGACCAGGTAGTCGAACAGCGTACCGTTCTCATAGGGCTGAAATTCGAAGCCATGATTGTGGTAGCAGAACATAAACCCTTTATCGTGCGCCTGTTTGCCAAAGCGGTTGAATACTTCAATAGCTTTATCCATGATTTCGAGGGTAGCGGGGCCTTTGTGCGGTATAGAACCGATGCGAATGTATTTTACGCCCAGTGCCTTCGCATTAGCCAGGATGGAGTCTGGTTTATGATCAATAGCATCATAGCTAACTCCATAACTACTGCAATGCAATCCACGCTCATCCAGTAACTTCCGAAGCTCTGGTGCCGTTTTCCCGAACAGGCCCGAAAATTCAATATCCGTAATTCCCCAGGATTTGATCAGGTCCAGCGTCCCCGGTACATCTTTACCAAGTTTCTCGCGTAAGGTGTAGGAAACAATGCCCGGAGTTTTTGGAAGCAGTTTACTGAAAGGTTGTGCCTGACTAACCGACACATAGCTTAGAAGAAGAATCAGGGCGAAAGCGATTCGTTTCATGATGTATATAAAAACAGTTTGAAGGTATTGCATGCGGGTCGGCGTTTATCTATTGAGGCTTAAGCTGTGAATCCAGTCCTGATTTTTGTCATTTCCCCATCGGAAACGCTACAATCCGCAGTTTGGTACAACCATAAGCAGGCAACATCTGAGTTTCTACTTTTTTGATCTTCCCCTTCACCGTCGATTCTGCTTTCAGCGTATAGACCAAAGGGCTACGTTTACGGCTACCAGCCGACGACTTTTGTGGCCTATACTGCCAAGCCAGGAAGTCGGCAGCCAGTGCGATATTGATTTTTCCATAGGTAACCAATGCCCAATCCCTACCTCCCAGTGCCGGGAATCAGCTCTTTTACTCCTGCTCAATCGTTCACTAAAAGGCCCATCCATTGGGTCAGGGCACATTATTTACCGTACACGAACTAGTTAGCGTAATGAGTGCTACGTCGGTTGTATCTTGATGTATGAATTTGAGAAGCGTCTATGAGAATCCGCAGGAAACAGAGTAAAAACAACGCGTTAATCGGTTCAACACATGGAAGAGTCTGCTCCTATCCCCAGTGCATTTTCATTGACCTCCGATCAATTACAGGTCTATCAAACCATTGAAGCGCCTACGTTGAAGCGTCTGAGCCGGGCCCAGTTAGCCAAACAAGTTACCGATCTGACGGCTAAAGGCCGGGTCAGTCTGGAAACCAATCCTCCCCTCATGGAGTTGACGGCCCGTCATCCCTATCAGGATGCAGGCTTTATGGACTTTTACCGACCCGGCCGCTGGGATTGCGAAAGTGATCTGGTATTCATGGAAGGAATTCGGCAAACGGGCCCTTCGCCCGGGCAATGGGAAGGAACAGTTGGTTATTTGCGATTCAAAGCGCCCAAAGCTGGTTCGTATCTGGTTGTGATCAACTTTACGGGCTATCAAACCACGATGCAGCTTTCTGGCCCGTGGGGTATCAATACAGCTTATTCCGCTACCACCTCTTCGACAGGTATAGCCACCGCGATCTGGAATGGGACCAAAGGGGCTCAGGTCTTTTTCAGCCTCTCCTGCAAAGGAGGTACAATGGGTTATCTTCAGTCGGTACAGGTGTTCTTGTTGTAAATCAGGTTAGGAAGATAACGAATTACCGCGCGTTTTGCGGTATAGAACGTGCCGACGCATAGGATGTCCTTCGGGCAGTCGTGGGTGGTCGAAATCGTCGGCGGGGTTATGCGTCATACCGACACGTTCCATCAGCCGCCAGGAGCGAATATTGGCCGGAATGGTAAACGATACGATCTCCTGCAAGTTAAGTGCATCAAAGCCGAAGTTCATAGCAGCCGTAGCGGCTTCAAACGCGTAGCCATTGCCCCAATAAGGGCGGGCCAGGCGCCAGCCAATTTCAACAGCAGGTGTAAACGGAGCCTCAAACGAAACCGTCCATAAGCCACAAAAACCAATTAACGGCGCAACGCCCGGCGCTTCGATAGCCCATAAACCCCAACCTTTTGTGCGCATGTGATGGACCATGCGTTCGAGCATTGCCTCACTTTCGATCCGGCTTAAACAACCTGGAAAGTGTTCCATTACTTCCAGGTCGGCATTCATAGCCGCAAACGGCTCAGCATCCTCAGGCTTCCAGGGGCGCAATAGAAGGCGGGGTGTGTATAACTCGGTCATTCAATGTAGTGTATTCCCTCACAGCAAAGAGGCATTTCTCCATTTTAGAAGTGGCTAAAGAAAGGGGGCTTTGTTGTACTAGCTAGGGTTTGGCATGGCGCATTTCCAGGCCCAGTGAGAAACGGGGTTTGAAGCCCGTCCACGGTCCAAGCGCATCCGTTTCGGGCAGATTCAGATACTTGGCATACTCCATTTTCTTGAGGTGAATACCCAGAAAAGCGGTTACGAAGTGTTGATTGATGTTGTTGATCCGATGCTCATTCCAGACGGGTTCGGCATAGTGGCCATACTCATCCGGCGATACCCCGGGCTGAAGGGTTGCTATTGGGGGCGGATTCGGTGCTACATTATGCCGGGCATTGACGTAAGTCAGCAGATAACGGTCGGCATTGACGGCTCCTTCGTAAATGGCTTTGATTCCTTTTTCATAACCGGAAATATCATCTTTACTGCCCGCAATAAACAGCGTTGGTAGCGTCAATCCGGCTAATCCGGTAGCATCCCATACACCCCGTTCCATGCCCCAGGGCGCAAAGGCTACTACGGCTTTGATCCGGGCGTCGAGTGTTGGTTTATAGGCAGGTGAATTCATCGTTCGGGGTTCCAGGGCCGTACTTCCATTGGTCATTTGCCCAAACAACTTTAGCGCTTCGGCACTGAAACCAGCCCCGGTGGTGTTGAGTACACCGTAACCGCCCATCGAGTAACCAATCAGAGCCGTATTATCGGCGTTGAGCAATCCCGCCAGAAATGTGTTGCTGGTTTTACCACTCAGCCGGGCCATTTCGTTCAAGACAAACAGATCGTCGAGTGGACGATTCACCAGCGTACTCGGAAAGGCAGCCAGATCGCTGTAGGTAGATTCGGTATGGTCTATGGCAACGACAACGTAGCCTTTTGAGGCCAGGTTTTCAGTCAGGTAGGTAAGCAGTAGCCGCGACCCCGGATAGCCATGTGACACGATAACCAGTGGATAAGCTCCCCCACTACGGTCGGGTTCGGCATCGCGGCTGGCGCGACCCGGAAACGTAAAGGGTACAATAGGGCGTTTGGGATCATTTGATCTGCCCAACACCGACTCGTATTGTACCAGCGGTGATTTTGTAGTGGAAACACAAGCCGGATACCAGATTTCGAGCGTCAACGGCCGATCATACAAAGGATGCTTGCCATCCTTTGTATGCAATACATCGACCTGGTCTTTATGAACCAGTTTTAGCGTTCGTACACCCACCGGATAATTTCCGCGAGCTGCCAGCTCAGGTGCATTGGGCAGCAAATCACCATTGACAAACGTATCGCCAGCCGTTTGGGCCGTAGTTTGCCGGACCGTTGCCAGTGAGATGAACAGGAAAATCAGGTAACGAACAGCCATTAATTGCATTGATTTTTAAGGAATAGGAGTAGGTTTTTGTAAAGCTATTGCAAACTTTTTAAACCTGAGAAAGACCCGCGTTTTTTATTAGCAGGTACCTTTTTATCTGCTACCTTTGCTTCACAACTTTAGGGGTGTCTGACCGGAACGGTTCAGACTGAGAGAATACCCTCACTACCTGATGCAGTTCGTACTGCCGTAGGGAAAAGTTAACGAAGCTTCGTTTGCTCTCCTCTAAAGTTGCTGTATGTATTTACCTCATAAACAGCAACATGACTCAACTCAAAACCACAATCTGGACCGATGTAGAACGCATTCGTGCGCAGGCTCCTCTGATTCACAACATTACCAACTTCGTCGTCATGAACAATACGGCCAATGCCTTACTGGCGCTTGGTGCTTCGCCCGCGATGGTTCATGCCCCCGAAGAAGTCGAAGAATTTGTTGCCATCTCAAGCGCTTTGGTGGTCAATATCGGTACGCTCGATGCCACATTTGTAGCTGGTATGAAACGCGCCATGAAACAGGCCAAAGCCCTGGGCAAACCCATTGTTTTCGACCCGGTTGGCGTAGGTGCCACTTCGTTTCGCAATACGGTTAGTGAAGAGTTGCTGACGCTGGCAGCGCCTGACATTATTCGCGGCAATGCGTCCGAAATTATGGCACTGGCCGGTCTGAACGCCCAAACCAAAGGCGTTGATAGTTTGTATGGCTCCGATGCGGCTGTCGATGCAGCTCAGCGGCTGAGTTCGGTATGGGGCTCGGTGGTGGTCATCAGTGGCGAAATCGATTACATTATTCACGGTGACCGAACCGCCAAAATCGCTAACGGGCATCCCCTGATGACGAAAGTGACGGGTATGGGTTGTACAGCAACGGCCTTAACGGGCGCTTTTGCGGCTGTCAACACCAACTATTTTCAGGCAGCCACGCACGCAATGGCGGTAATGGGCGTAGCGGGGGAACTGGCCGTAGCCAAGAATCCAGCACCCGGTAGCTTGCAGGTCAACTTCCTGGACGCCCTGTATCAACTGACCGAAGCCCAACCGACCGACACCCTCAACCTGACCCACTCGTGAATCGCTTATATCTGGTAACCGACAGCGATGTGGCCCGAAAGGCGGGTCATACGCTTCCGTTTGTTGTGGAAGAAGCCTGTCGGGCAGGTGTCCGATGGGTACAATTGCGGGAGAAAGACCTGTCGACACGGGCTTTTCTGGAAATGGGCGCTGAAATCAAACCAATCACACAGGCTTACGGAGCCAAACTGATTATCAACGACCGAGTCGATGTGGCCCTGGCGCTCGATGCCGATGGTGTTCATGTTGGTCAGGACGATATGCCCTACCCGATGGTTCGGGCGCTGCTTGGCCAAGACAAAATCATTGGCCTGTCGATCAACAATCTGGACGAATTACAAGCCATTCACAGCGACGAACTGGATTATCTGGGCATAGCTACAATTTTCCCAACGGGTACCAAACAGGATACGTCGAGTTTGCTCGGACTGGAAGGACTTCGGCAAATCTGCGCTCAGACCAGCCTGCCAACCTTCGCGATTGGCGGCATCAATGCCCAAAACATTCAGCAGGTAATGCAAACGGGTATAACAGGGGCCGCCGTCGTATCAGCCATTTGCGGCCACCCATCGCCCTATGAAGCCAGCCGGGAATTATTAATGAGTGAAAGAGTGAAAGAGTGAATACCTGCCGGGTGGCTTCACTCTTTCACTCTTTCGCTATTTACACTTATGAACACATACATCCGTACATTAACCATTGCTGGCTCCGATAGTGGCGGAGGGGCTGGTATTCAGGCTGATCTGAAAACATTCTCGGCACTGGGCTGCTACGGCATGTCGGTGCTGACCGCCCTGACGGCCCAAAATACAAAAGCCGTTACAGGCATTTTTCCGGTGTCGCCCGCTTTTATTGTTGAGCAATTGAAAGCCGTATTAAGCGACATTGGGGTCGATGCCGTTAAAATTGGTATGCTTCATTCGCCCGACATCATCGAGCAGGTAGCCACCACATTACGCGCGTTCAATGTATCGACTATTGTGCTCGACCCAGTTATGGTTGCCAAGAGTGGCGATAAACTCCTTCAGGACGAAGCCGTCGATGCGTTGAAAACCTACCTGCTTCCACTGGCGTCGGTTATTACTCCAAACCTACCCGAAGCCAGCGTATTGCTGGGGCGATCTGTAGAGACGAAGGCGGATATGCTGCCTGCGGCTGCCGGTCTGGCAACGCTTTGTCCGGGAGCGATTCTGGTAAAAGGAGGCCATTTAGTGGATGATGAAAGTACCGATCTACTCTACATTTCGGCCAATGAACAACATTGGTTTCCGACGACGCGCATCCTTACCAACAATTCGCATGGCACGGGCTGCACACTGTCGTCGGCCATTGCGGCTGGCCTGGCGAAAGGCTTATCGGTCGTTGATGCCGTTTCGATGGCTAAAACATATTTGACAGGGACGCTACAAGCCGGAGCCGATTACAAATTAGGGTATGGGCACGGCCCTGTTCACCATTTTTATAACGTCTGGCGATAAGAAATAGAACGCGGATTTTATGATTCATTAAGATCTGTGTAAATCATAAGGGTCATAAAAATCCGTCGGTCCGCCGAGCGGTTCCATAAGCAATAAGTATGAAATTCACTGAACGACTCTGGCAGGACATTGCCCCTATTTATAACTCTATTCTGAAACATGGTTTTGTGAATGAGTTGATGGCAGGAAGTCTACCAACGTTCCTGTTTCAGTACTACATTCAGCAGGACGCCCTCTATCTGGCCGATTTTAGCCGTGCGCTCAATCTACTGGCTGCCCGGTCGATCCGTACGGATGATGTGTTGCAGTTTACTCAGTTTGCTCAAAACGCCATTCTGGTTGAGCGGGCGCTGCACGAAACTTATTTTTCGATTTATGCCATTGAACCGGCTACGCAAAAAATGCCCGCCTGTTTTGCCTATACCAATTACCTGCTGGCCACTACGTCGCTCCAATCCATTGCCGTTGGTGCAGCAGCGGTACTACCGTGTTTCTGGATCTATCGGCAGGTGGGCAAACATATCTACCAACAAGCCCTTCAGGAAAACCCCTACCGAACGTGGATCGATACCTATGCAGGCGAAGCATTTGATGTATCTGTCAACCAAATGCTGGCCATAACGGATCGGCTGGCCGAACAGGCAGGAGCAGCCGAACGACAACAAATGCAGGACGCCTTCCGCATATCGAGTCAACTGGAGTGGTATTTCTGGAACGATGCCTATACGCAGAATCAGTGGCAGGTATGATGGACTTTTTTAAGATTACTGACCGTTAACTAAAAAGCCTGATTGTTAACAAGATAACCAATAGACACCTACAAAAACAAACCTATACGTGAGTAGCTTTAAGGAAACACAGCTCCTACCATGTTTTTCTTTAAAGAATACGCTCCTCATCCCGCTCTGCACGATTTTATTCGCCACTACTGGATTATCCATATCCAGTTTGACAGCCGTACACTCCGCCAATCGCCATCGCCCAAGCCCTATCCGCCCACGGCCGAACAGTGCCTGTATTTTTACCCCTTCGATTTACCCCATAGCGTTTCGGTCGGTAGCCAAACACCCCTCTCAGCCGCATCGAGCAATATAGTCGGGCAGCAGCTCACTCGTCAGAACATCACCATCAAGCCCAATTATCTGATGCTCAAAGTCAGCTTTCATCCGGGGGCACTGTTTCGGTTGCTGGGTGTGCCGATGTATCTGCTGGCTGATGGCGTTGCTGACCTGGAATCGGTCACGAGCCATACATTAAAGGAAGTAAACGAGCGACTGCCCGAAGCCCTCAGTTACGCAGCTATGATTCATCTGGTGGAAGATTTCCTGCTCAAAAAAGCGGCTCAGTGCCGCCAGGACGTATTGCCCATCGACCGGGTTGCCCGGCAAATGCTTCGTTCGTCGGCTTATCACCAACTCGACCGATTAGCCCATGATGCCTGCCTCAGCCCACGCCAGTTTGAGCGCAAGTTTCGTGAGCGGGTTGGCGTTAGCCCAAAACTGTTTACGCGTATCGCCCGATTTGGTCAAGCCTATAAACTCCGCGAAACAAGCCCCGGCCGCTCCTGGGCCGACATTGCCTATGCGTGTGCGTATTACGACCCGAATCATCTGGTTAAAGATTTTCAGCAGTTTGCGGGTGCTACGCCCAGCCAGTTGTTTGCCGACGAACTGGCCCTTCAGCAGTTCTTTACCGCTTACGAACAGGCTGGCTTACGAGGCTAAGGTTGTCGTTTTTTTACTATGCTCTGCGTGCTGCATTTCCTCAGCTTTGTCTGAAACACACGACCATGATTCATTCGATTAACCACCTTAAAACAGCGGGCATCTGCTATGTGCTGACCGGAATTGGCTATCTCATTTTTGGGTATCCGTTCTGGTTCCTGGGAGCTAAAGACGAAGCGCTGGACGGCACGTTTGTATTGCCGTTTCTTTTTGTAAACAAGGTACTTTTTTCGCTGGAACCGTCCTTCTGGCTTGGGCCTGTATCTATTGCCTGTATGTTTATAGGCGCTTATTCGCTTTGGGAGGCAGGCGAACCAACTGGGTTTGGGCCCCGACGCAAATGGTTGGCCTTAGCCATGATTAGTGCCGGCCTCTACTTTTTAAGTGGCTGGATACCCTTGCCCTTCGCTCCGTTAGGGGCTTTCATGAATGGTGTAAGTATGTTACTAGTTGGGGTTGCCACCCTAAAAGCGAATATATGGACGGGCTGGAAACGGTATATACCACTTGTTGTCGGATGCTTTCCATTTTTATTCATGTTTCCGTTGCTGATTATCACCGGAGCCAGGCCACCAGCCATGATCGGACTATGGGCTTTTCCATGGATGGCACTTGGGGTGGCCGCCTGGCAGCGTAGCCAGGAAATCAGTGTGCAAACAACTCAGATCTAGTCACTTGCTGCGCAAAATGTCCGATTCTTACCACCAGATTGCCTGATACGTACACAAATTTTGCATAACGGCTTATTCAGAAGACAGTTATGCAACGCAGAAAATTCCTCACAATAACCCTAGCGGCTCCTGCAATACTGGCGCATGGCGAAACCAGTAACACAGCCAGTAATCCAACTCCATTTGTTGTCAAATCAGGCGACGCCCGTTTTGGCGTCCATACGCCCTATCGCGGTATCAATGGCAACGACGTTAAAATATCGGGCAAAGATACAGGTGGACAATTGGCTGTATTTGAGTACATTGGGAAGCAGAAAGTTGGCCCGTCTTTACACATTCATCACGATCAGGACGAGATGTTTTCGATCATCGAAGGCGAGTATCTGTTTCAGGTAGGCAAGGAACAATTTACCGTAAAGGCAGGCGATACCGTGTTTGCCCCGCGCGGTATTCCGCATTCCTGGATTCAATTGTCGGACTATGGTAAACAAGTGTACATGGTACAGCCAGCCGGTAACCTGGAGGACTTCTTCCTGACAATGAACGAACTGAAAGGCCCACCAACCGAAGAGTTAAGCCAGAAGCTACATAAAGAACATGGCATGACCGTGGTTGGGCCACCGCTGACGTTAAAATAAATAGCATAGGGCATGGGGTTTGGGGCATAGGGTCGATGGCCATATTTCACCCTATGCCCCAAACCCCATGCCCTACCCCCACTCTATGAACGGCATATACGACTACCGACTTCCCAGCCCAGCCTTACGTGAATACGTGAGGCTCTTTCAGATTATTGGCTGCGAATTTCCGGCATCGTTGTCCAATTTACCCGTAAAAGCCTACTGGCCCCGCGCCGAAAATTGCCTGTCGCTGTTCCCGAAAGACCCGGAGAAAATCGAATATGGCTTCGACGGCAAAGCCCTCGACAGCCCGCGCTCGCGGTTGTATGGTCAACATACGCTGGCTACCAATCGGCATGTCGGGCGCGATTTCATGGTGTTCCAAATCCAGTTTCAACCGGGGGCTTTGTTTCGCCTGACGGGGCTTCCTATCTCCGAACTGACCAATACGTTTGTGGATGCCGAAGCCATTTTCTCGACGGAAATCCAGCGGGTAAACGAACGGTTGGGTTATACGAAACATTACACCGAAATGATCCCGATTGTAGAAGACTTTCTGAGGCACCTTATCAATAAATCCCGGTATAAACAGGCCCGGTCCATTGATAAAGTTTCGCAGTATCTGCTAAACTACCCGGCAGGCGTTTCGCTGGATTGGTTAGCCGATCAGGCCTGTTTATCGCAACGGCAGTTCTACCGACAGTTTGTCGAGTGTATAGGTACAAGCCCGAAACTCTATAGCCGTATTGCCCGCTTCGAAAACGCAATGAAACTGAAAAATGCCCGTCCAAACCTCGACTGGCTTAGTGTAGCCGTCGAGCTGGGGTATTACGATTACCAGCATCTGGTCCGGGATTTCAAGGAGTTTACCCGGCTGACACCCAACGCCTTTTCCGAAGCCGAAGCGAAATCACCCGAGCGTGTGTTCGGTGTGGCCGAAACGTAAGTCTCTACTGATTCATACCTTGAATTAACTCATCAGTAACGCAGAGTGAGGTTCAGGAACACGAAACCCCTTCGCCATTAATCGGCCCGCCAACGACATCTCAAACGCAAATACCGGAATGGCACAAATGGTCCCCCAAACCGAAATCTGGGAGTAGAGGCCAGCCATCACAAACATAGCGGACAGAAAAATTAAAGGCCCGCCAATAAACCCCAGGATTGGTATGAACCGGGGCACGAGCTTCGACTTGTAGAGCAGATAACTTAGCATCAGCGTATTAGGCCCCAATGCGATATTAGGCCCGAACAGGAAAGTCCAGTCATGAACAGCCACCAATACCTTACCGGCTGTCAGCAAAGAGGCCGTATCAGACGTTGCTCCAGTTGCAAACTGATGATTCAACGTCACGATGGCTAACAGGCTGATGATACCCACGACAATGATCGCGGCTTCAAGAAGTCGGCCACAAACATAGCCAAGAGCCAGACTCTCGTTTTGTTTTTTCAGAACCGGAAATACGGAAATAGACGTACCAATCACGGAAAAGGCAAGGATAATTTCAAAAAAAGCGCCCATAATCACTTGGTTTTCATACCTGGAATCCTGTAAAACATAATTAGGCTGGTGAAGAATGGGATCGTATAACGCAAGTCCCAGGATGGCTGTAACAGCCGCGCTGATAAAGAGCGAACCGACAACGGTAGCAAGGGTTCGGGTTGGTTTCATCGGGGTATAAATTAATCGTTATTCGTTATGTTCAGCCAAATCAGTAGTGTTTACGTCCGAGCGGATTGGTGGCCCAGGGCTGGGAGACAAGCAGGCCGACATTCAGGAATCGATTGTATCGGTCCACCCCGTTCGATACACTGCTGAGCCCGTAACTATACCGAACGTCGATAGCCAGCCGCTTTTTCCGGAGAGGAAAAGCGTATCCAACGCCCACCTGTGCCCCCGTTTCCCAATGGTTGAACGTTCCATTGGTATGCCCAAAGTCAATTGCCATCTTTTTTTGAGGAGTCACATCGGTTCCTTCCGCGAGCATCGTGCCGCCAAGCGTATAGTTCACGTAAGGTCCACCATTCAGGTAAAATCGCCCCAGGTGAAATCGTGCCAGAACAGGTACTTCCAGGGTATACAACCGAACCGTCGAAGGAGTGGTAGTTAGCGGATTATTTGCCAGCAGCCTGCCGCCCTTCATGACCACATAAAGTTCGGGCACCAGCGAAAAGTGAGTCGTAATCCCGGCCTGAAACGAGGCTCCTATCTGTGCGCCTAAAACCCCTTTTTTGTAGTCTTTCAAGGTATTGTTCTGGCTACCGTAGTTGAAATGCGTAGTTACGCCATTGAGTAGCAGGTTAAGCGAAGTCTGTTGCGAAAACGCCTGTTTGCTAGACAGACTGAACACTACAAAAAACAGCAACCGGGTCGTGCGCCAACCAAAACGGGTTGCAGCTACCCTTCGGAACATGTTGAGTGAAGTAGTCATCAGGTTGTTTTTTTAAGGATGAATGGTCTGTTGATTCGCCATCTGTACAAGCTTATGCAAGACGTCGGCCGGGCCTTCCGGAAAATAGTTGCGCATAAGCCAGACAGGGACTTGTGCCGTCGGAACTACGGATGAGGTGATGGTCAGAGCGGTCAGATTACTGCCGAGGTCTTTAAACTGATAGGTCAGGTTGTACTGCGTTATCCGATCAACGGCCTTTTTCTCAAACAGCGTGGGTGCCGCCGTCAATGTGAAGGTCACTGTTTTGGCAACCTCGTCTTCCGAAAAGTGCATGCTGGCTACACAGTCGGAGTCGGGCATGGGCCAGGGAAGGTCAAAGTAGTAGTAAACCAGCCAGGAATCAGTTGCCGACCCACTGAGCTGGCGGCTCGCCTTCGCATCCAGAAAATCTTTATGCCGGGCAATGTCTTTTAGTACCGCTACACAGGCCGAAACGCGCACATTGGCCGTTGTGGTTGCTACATATTCCATCCAGATACGAGAATGCCCCTGAGCATCGGTACGCTTCGACACACAGCTTTGGACCGTTACGGTGCCATCTTTCGATTTCTCGGTTATCCAGGTAGCGGACTGGGCAAATCCGGCAGTATTCAGAAGGAGCGTCGTCAACAGGACGCGTAGTTGCCGCCCCAGGGTAGAAGATTCGATCATTTGCATAAACCTGTTGTTGGTTTATACAAATGTCCGGGTGTGAACAGACGGCTGAAATTTGGTTATGCCAATGGGGCTGAGATGTCTGCCAACCGTCGATTTCAATCGGTGAGCGCTATTGGACTGTGCTGTTGATCAGTTGGAAGAACAGGTCTTTGTAGGTATCCGAAATGGGGATAAGCTGGTTGGCAATGCGGATACGGCTGCGTTCAATCGACTCAATTTTCTGAATCGCCACCATATACGACTTATGCACCCGACAGACCTGACTGGGCGGAATAAGCTGCTCAAATTCGCTGAAGTTTTGCAGGGTCATAATCTTTTTATCGATGGTATGAATGCGTCGGTAGTCACGCATTCCTTCGATGAAGAGGATGTCGGAAAGGGTAATTTTCTCCAGGCGGTTTTCGGTTTTCACGAAGATGTAATCCGGCTGGTGTTTGGGCTGACGGAGTGCCAGTCTTTCCTGCACTTTATCGACAGCCTGTACAAACCGATTGAAGGTAAACGGCTTCAGCAGATAATCGGCGACGTTGAGTTCATACCCTTTCAGCGCATACTCGGGGTAAGCCGTTGTCATAATAACCTGGCTATCGATGCGGGCGCTCTCCAGCAACTCTATACCCGACAGTTCATCCATATTAATGTCCAGAAAAAGGATGTCAATAGGGTGCTGTTTTAGATACACCAGTCCATCGAGCGCATTGTCGAAAGTAGCGCACAGCATCAGGGACGGAATTTTGCCGACAAATTCCTGCGTTCGTTCCAGCGCCAGCGGTTCGTCTTCGAGGATCAGGCAGGTGTAGCGATGCATCATGGGGTAGCGATGGTCAGTTGTACATGGTACTGGTTTTCCTGTTGGCTGACCGTGAGTGTGTGTCGCTCAGCGTACAGCAGATTCAGTCGTTTTCGGATCAGTTCGTTACCCAGCCCATTGGCCTCCGACAGCGCGGTTTTATGGGTATTTACCCGGTTTTTACAAATGAATTCGATGGCCTTCTCCCGGCTACAGATAGCTACCGAAATGGCCTGATCGAGCTTCTTGTTTCCGGTATGTTTAAAGGCATTTTCCACAAACGGTATGAGTACCATTGGGGCAATCGTTTTGCCATGCAACGACCCCTCTACCGAGAAATGAATATAATTCGGATTGGCCGTCCTGATTTTCTGAAGCGCAATGTATTTTTCGATGTATTCGACTTCTTTGGCCAGAGGAATCACATCGGTTTTGGTCTCGTAGAGCATGAACCGCATAATATCGGACAATTGATTCAGGTAGGACGAAGCCGCAGCGGCATTTTTCAGAATCAGCACATCGATGTTGTTGATGGTATTGAACAGAAAATGCGGGTCGAGTTGTGATTTGATCAGCGCCAGTTCCATTTCGTGGTTTTTCTGGACCAGAGCCTCCTTTAGTTTGATTTCCGAATACCAGGTGATACACCCGCGAATGACCAGGGCCACCACTCCACTCAAAAAAGCCGCAAAGGCAATGAGCAGAAAACCACCCAGCACGCTCCCAGTTTTACTCAGGCAGGCCGTACCATACCGACTCGTTACGCCCAGATACCCTACACCCGCAGCCAGCAGCGCCCCAAATAACGCATAAGCCGCAGAAAGCCAAAGGTTTCTGGTACGCACATAGGTCGAAAACACCAGCCAATAGAACAGGTAAAACCCAATGACCGATGGTACGACAGCCATCCGAAAAATCAGCCCAAAGTAATAATTGACCCGCTCCTCATCGGCATTGTTCCGAAAGAATACGCCCAACAGCAACAGAATCAACAGGCCGTAACACAGCCAGAAACCAACGTGTAGCGTAATGACAAGTGATCGTTTCATTCAGGGCAACTCCTTGATGGATAAGGGCGCTAAAATTGTTTTGTTTTGGGCAGAACCTCAACTCCATTCTGCCAGTCGGTCGTATTCGTCTGCCAAGCGGGTCAAAAAGCGCTTAAGAATGCTGTCAGGAATTTCGTATCTTTCAGCATACTCAGCATACCATCAGCCCTCTGCCAGCTTTATTATGGTTTTCTTTCCGCACATACAACCCCATCCGGCGCTACGGCCGTATGTGCGGCATTATCTGCTACTCCATATACCGTTAGCTGGCATCACTTCCGATCAACGCGTGAAGCCGATTCCGCCCGACGCCGATCAGTCGCTCTTCTTTTATCCACGTAGTGTAGCCAAAACGGTTGTCAATCGGAACGGCGAAACCCGAACCAACCCGTCGAGCATTTTTGTCGGGCAGCAAACATCGCGGATGAATATACTGCTTGGCGAAGATCACCTGATTATCCAGGTTTGCTTTCGGCCCGGCTTTTTATACCAACTGCTTGGGGGAATGCCAGCTACTGAATTTCAGGGAAAGGAAATCGATGCGGAATGCCTGCTGGATACCGGAATAAACGAGCTGAACGATCGGCTGCGGGAAGAAACCGATCATCGGCGCATGATTTCCCACATTGAAGCGTACCTGCTCAAAAAGATGGATTCATTAGCCCGGCGTACTTTGCCGCTACAACCCATTGACAAAGTAATTCTCGCCATTAAAGAGACAAACCATCTACTTTCACTCGACTGGCTGGCCGACCAGGCTTGTTTGAGCAGTCGCCAACTGGAACGAAAATTTCAGGAGCGGCTCGGCATGAGTCCGAAATTTTACGCCCGCATCGCCCGCTTCGACCGAGCCTTCAAGTTAAAACTCCAACAGCCCCACCTCGACTGGCTCGACGTGGCGTATGCCTGTGGCTATTTCGATTATTCACACCTGATGCGCGACTTCCGGCAGTTTGCCGAAGTGTCACCTACTAGGCTGATGACGCAGGATACAGCTTCGCCCGACCGGGGGCCTTCTCTTTCGTGATCAATATCCATCAAAAAGCCAGGCAAGATCCATTTTTTAAACTTTCTCTTAAGCAAGTTATAATGGCTCTTTTTTGTCATCCCGACGCAGGAGGGATCTTCGGGTGAACTCTTGAATAGTTAATGTCCGAAGATCCCTCCTGCGTCGGGATGACAAAAAACTATTGGCACAACTGATAAAACAGGTTTATTGATCGGCAATCGTCGTTAAGCGAACGAAGACCCTTTTTTGGCCAGGTATTGACCGATATTGAACTGAATACCATCCAGTACGTCAATATCTTTATGCCAGTCTTTTACCTGCCAGTCGCCCTGCGGGGTAGCCACGGTAACTTTCTTAGCCACAGTCGTAATCCAGATCACTTTCTCCACACCAAAATTCAGTAGTTTCTGGGTTTTCTGAAAGATATAGCCATCCGCATCTACGTCAACCGAGTCGGCCGAAATATCGACTTCGATCACCACGTTGGGCGGCACCTGTGCATAAAATTCATTGATAGCGTCGATGGGTAACGTCGCATTATCGAAAATGAGAATATCGCCCGCCAGATTGGTTCGCTTATCCAGATGAAGCCCCGTTTCGCTGGACAGAACTGTGTATTGGTCTTCACTCAATTCCCTAAAAAGTAGTCGTTGAAGGTAAGCGACAATAAATGACTGTAGCGTACTCAATCCTATAATTTCTGAAAACTTTTTTGTACCTGCCAATACCTCCCGGTAGCCTTTATAGTGAATAGGCTTACCATCCATGATTTCGTAAATGAGGTAGTCAGGCACCTTGGTTTTGAGCCTTTTTGGCCGTATTCCAGATTTCGTAGCGATCATTTCCGTTCGTTTTCGATACGCTCAATATAGCCAAATCCATCGAAACTTCTTTCGGAATCCCTGACCGATGAGGACTGTAATAGCCTTTGGTCAAAAATACGGTTACGCTCGCAATCAGAGCCACGATCTAGATTTATGTCGTTTTTTTACATCTGGCACGCCGACGCATGGCGATAGTTTTGGCTGGTAAACCAAAACACATGTTCCATGCGAATCGTATTAACCGCCTTCCTGATCCATCTGTTTAGCCTTGGGGCTATGGCGCAGCAACCCGACCTGATTCTGACGAATGGAAAAATTTTCACATCGGATACCAGCCAGTTGTATGTGCAGGCCTTGGCCATTAAAGACGGTCGCATAACGGCTATTGGCCAAACGGCCGACATTGAGAAACTAGCCTCGCCAAAAACGAAACGTATCGACCTGGGTGGTATGCTGGTTGTGCCTGGGTTCAACGATGCGCATAATCATTTACCCGGTGGCCTGAAAGCGACAAAAATCGCATCGACAGGCATGAACCCATCCTGGGAGGCTGTGCTGGATTCGCTGAAGAGGGCCGTTCAGCGAACCCCCGAAGGTCAATGGATTGAAGGAACAATTGGTATAACCATCGCCAATTCGCCGGAGGCTACCCGGTTTGTGCTGGATAAAATTGCACCCAGGCACCCCGTTCGGCTGCTTTCATGGTGGGGTCATGTTGGCGTGTATAATACACTGGGACTGCGTGAAATGGGCATTGCTGACGACCAGCCCGACCCCAAAGGTGGCTTTTACGAACGAATGCCCGATGGCAAAACCCTGACGGGCAAAGGCTACGAAAAGAATGCCTACTGGCCGCATACCAGCTATGCAAAAATGGCCGCGCTGCGCGACGAAAACGCGATGATCGGCGAGTTCAGGGGTATGACGCAGGCCTTGCTCAAAGCCGGAATCACCAGCTACCAGAATATGTGTACGGGCGCTACGGCCGCCGATTACGCCCGAATCTGGAAAAAAGCCGGATTACCGTTTCGCCTTCGCCTGATTCGCTGGGGCGACATGAACACCGATGGCAGCTTAAGTATTCCGGCGAAAGACCAGCCCAAAACAACGCCTGATTTACCGTTATTGACGGTGAGTGGTACGAAATGGCTGCTCGAAGGTACGCCCCTGGAAGGTGGTGCCGAACAGGTTGACCCGTACCCTAATCGCCCCGGCTGGTATGGTCGAATGAATTACACCGTTCCCGAAATTGAACGGATGTGCCAAGAAGCCATTGCCCGTAAAGACCAGTTGCATTTCCACATTGGCGGTAGCAAGTCGATTGGGAAACTACTTGATCTAATGGCCGCTATGCCCGTCGACTGGAAAGCGTTGCGACCCCGTTTTGAGCATGGCGACGAGATTGACTACTCGCCCGAATACCTGAAAAAGGCACAGAACATGGGCGTTATCATCGTGCAGAACCCTACGCATTTTGCGCCGATGGAAGGGTTCCCGATGGGGCCACCATCCACACACGGTATGGCTATGAAAACTTTGCTAACCAATCATATCCCACTGGCGATTGGGTCGGATGGTCCATTTAATCCTTACCTGAATATTATGTTTGCAACCACCCATCCGCGCCGACCCAGCGAAGCCATTAGCCGCGAGCAGGCCGTTATTGCCTATACCCGCACAGCCGCCTATGCCGAGTTTGCGGAGAATACCAAGGGAACCCTGACAGTCGGCAAAGTGGCTGATCTGGTGGTACTATCGCAGAATATTTTCAAAGTGCCCGCTCCTAAACTACTCCAGACGGAAAGCGTTCTGACGATGGTGAACGGTAAGGTTGTATACGATGCAGGCTTATTGAAAATTAACTAATACGGGTTTTATGTATTTTTTGTAAAACGCACTTAAACTATGGCAACGCTTATTTTAGAAATAAAAATTACACAGTTCCGCTACGGCATACCGTGCTGTTAGAAACATAACGTATACTAGAAAAACTAGGTAAACCAGATACCTAAGTGAGGGAAATGTCTGATTTTTACCACCATACCGTTCAGGAAAGCATCAACATTTGCATGACATAGTTAAACAATCCAGTTATGCAACGTAGAGAATTCCTGCAAAACACGTCTATAGGTTTAACGGCTTTGGGAACGCTGCCTATGGCCAATGCGCAAAGTAATCCAAAGCCTTTTGTTGTTAAAAACGGCGAATCTCGCTTTGGCGAAAAAACAAAAATTGGCGGTAAAAGCCCCAATGACATCAAGATTTCATCGAAAGATACCGATGGGTTGCTTACCGTTTTTGAATATCGGGGTACCGAAAAAGGAGGCCCTCCACTGCATATTCATCTATACCAGGACGAAATTTTTTTTATCCTGGAAGGCAACTATCTGTTTCAGGTAGGTAATGAAAAACATACACTTTCGGTAGGGGATAGTATCTTCCTGCCTCGCCAGGTTCCTCATACGTTCGCTCAACTGACCGATGCAGGTAAGATGCTGTTTTTCTTCCAACCTTCGGGCAAGATGGAAGACTATTTTAGGGTATTGGGTAGTTTGAAAGGGCAACCTTCGCCACAGGAAGGGGCAAAAATCTTTGCTGATCATGATATGAACGTAGTGGGACCACCGCTCTCGTACTAAAACATTGTTGCTATGAACGGAATCTATGATTATCGTCTGCCAAGCCCAGCCTTGCGTGAGTACGTGAGGCTGTTGCAGATTGTAGCCTGTGAGTTCCCCAGTCACTTTGTTGAGCTTCCTGTAAAGGCTTATTGGCCAAGAGCCGAAAATTGTTTGGCGTTTTTTCCAAAAGACCCCGAAAAAGTAGAATATGGCTTTGACGGAAACCTATTGGAAAGTCCCCGTTCACGCATTTACGGACAACATACCATTGCCACAAATCGCTACGTAGGGCGTGATTTTATGGTATTTCAGGTGCAGTTTCAGCCAGGGGCTTTGTTTAAACTGACAGGGATTCCGAGTTACGAACTCACCAACCGTTTTGTTGATGCCGAAGCTATATTTTCGAAAGAAATCCGGTTGGTCAATGAACGGCTGAGTTACACCAGGCACTATACCGAGATGATTCCGATTGTTGAGACGTTTATTGAACACTTGATTCAGCAGTCCAAAAAACGAGTATCTGCTCTTGATAAAGTTAGCCAGCTTATTTTGCATCATACAGGCAATGTATCGCTCGATTGGCTGGCCGACCAGGCTTGCCTGAGTCAGCGGCAGTTTTACCGTCAATTCATTGAGCGAGAAGGTGTAAGCCCTAAGCTGTTTGCTCGTGTTGCCCGCTTCGAGAACGCTATGAAATGTAAAAATGCGTATCCACAGAAAGATTGGCTTACCATTGCTTTACAACTGGGGTATTACGATTATCAGCACCTGGTAAAAGACTTTAAAGAGTTCACTAAACTCACCCCCAATGGCTTCCTTGTTGCCCAGGAAAAAGGGCCGGAAAGAACCTTTGGAAAAGTTGAGGTATAATTTTAGTAAATACCCTACCTATTGGGCGAATTACCTGACTTACCAAACTCATAACCACCCAAACCGCTGCACGAGCTTCTCTTTCTGATTGCGGGCAACGGGAATACTGACATCGTTGGTCATAACCAGATAAGCACCTTCGCCTTTCATGAAGAGTTTGATGTGGTCAAGGTTGATCACATATTGGCGATGAACCCGCAAAAAGTTCCTCTCTTCCAGCACCTCCTGCACCTCACGAAGGGTACGGGTGAGCAGGTAATGGCGGTTTTGCGTAGCGACAACTTTGGTATAGTTACTGTCCGATTCGCAGTAGATAACTTCATTGATCGGCAGAAAAATAATACCCTGCTGATAGGGAACGGCAATCTTGTCGGCCAACTGATGGCTGTGTAACTGGCTCCGAAGTATATCGACCTGCCGGGCATCAATGCGTTGCTGTCGTTCGGCCTTCCGAACGGCCTCCTGCAAATCCTCCGAATCAATAGGTTTCAATAAGTAGTCGAGTGCAGAGAACCGGAAGGCTTTCACCGCAAACTCGTTATAGGCCGTTACAAAAATCAGGCTGAACGAAATGCTTCCGAGCTTTTCCAGCAACTGAAATCCATTCAGCCGGGGCATTTCAATATCCAGAAACACCACATCGGGTTGCAAAACCTGAATCAGTCGTAGCCCATCCTCGCTGCTGGTCGTTTGCCCAATCACCTGAACCTGTGGACAATGCACCGCCAACTCATGCGCCAGCAGTCGCACGCAATCCGGTTCGTCGTCAATAAGGATCGCTTTCAACATAATCATTGAGCGAATGAGCGAATGAGTGATTGAGTGAATAGCTGACGCATACAATTATTCACTCAATCACTCATTCGCTCATTCACAATTAAATCGGTATCTCCACCACTACTTCGGTTCCGGCGGGGTGGCCTTCGGAATCGACGAGGTCGGTGAGTTGAATATGAGTCTGGGTTTTGTAAAGCTGATTGATAAGGGCAATTCGTTCGCTGGTTACGTTCATACCAAACGACTTTTGGGGCATGGCCGATTTACTTTTTAGTTCGGCGGCTTTTACCCGTCCAATCCCATCGTCGGTAATGGTTACCCGCAACCGATTGTCGGTCGGCTGCTCCACCCGAACCTGTACACTGCCCCCTTCCAGTTTGTGCATGAGCCCATGCCAGATGGCGTTTTCGACATACGGCTGAAGCAGCAAAGGCGGTATTTCGATAAACTCGGTATCAATCGATTCGGCCACCTCAATCGCAAAGCGCAGCTTGGATTTAAACCGCATGGCCTCCATGTCCAGGTAAAGCTGAAGGGCATCGAGTTCATTTTGAAGCGTAACCCGTTCGGAACGGGAGTTTTCAAGGACGAGCCGAATCAACCGACTGAACTTGGTGAGGTAGTCGGAGGCTTTGGCGGCATTGTTTTCAGTGGCATACAGTTTGATCGAATTCAGGCAGTTGAAGATAAAATGCGGGTTCATCTGCGCTCGTAGGGCTGTCATTTCGGTTTCGGCCAGTTTCTGCTCAAAGCTCAGTTCGAGTTGCCGGATACGCTGTTCTTCCAGGAGCTGGCTCTGGGCTTGAATCTCGGCAGTTCGGTCGGTCAGCTGTTTTTCAAGCTCCTGCGTATAGTGGGTATGCAACGACATATTTTCCAGTTCGACCAGGCGGCTTCGATAAGCCAGTGCCAGCGCGAAACAAAGCGATTCGATAGCCACTCCGGTCAGGCTCCAGAAGCCGGGGTTATTCACAAAAATTTCGATTCGTGCGGGCAGATTCGGCACAAACGGGTTCAGAAACTGCGGTAAGAAAGCCAATACAGCCAACGTGGCTACACCCACCAACAGATACTTTTTTATCGGAACCTGACTGCGAACTAAGGCTAGGGTAATCAGCAGAAGCAGCAACCACGCTGGCAGAAGTTTAAATCGATATAAGAAGTTATTGTTAAGAAATAAGCCCCCCGTAAGTTCTTCCAGCCCTGTCCAGATAATCTCGACAAAAGCCAGCCCCAGCAGCCCTTTCACCCACGGCCAGATGTGCGGTTGCTGCGACCGAATGGCCAACAATTGATTCATAAAAAAGGCGTAGAATACAAACAGCAGTGCCAGTGGCAGTCGGGTTAATCGGAACATATCCAACCCAAATCGGTCATCGACATGCTGAATCGTCAGATAAAACCCCATTAACGTATAAAGGCCATAGTACAAAAACACCCTATCACGGTTGAGCCGGTATGAATAAAACGCAAACAGGCTCATAAACAGCAAACTACCTGCCAATAACGACAAATAAACCAGCAAAGGTGCTTCGAGGTAAGCATTTTCGAGGGTTGTCCTGTAGTGGTCTTCGGGCGTATAGAGCAGCGACACAATAGGCAGCACACTCATCACCTGGCTGATGGATTGCACGTAATAGGTGTAAGTCTGCCCCGGCGGAATTCGGAGCAGGACCGCCGAGGTATTGGGCGAATCTTTAGGCCGCACAACACCTACGCCTACGTGGGCCAGTCGGCGGTTGTTTTCATATACATTGATGTAGAACCCCTGCCAGCAGTCGTAAAATAGCCGGATGGTATCGGTTGGGTTGGTGTTCTGAATCCGAAAGCGTAGCCACGTAACCAGCAACGGTTTATCGGCGTTGGAGGTGCGTTCGTTGCGCTTCTGAGCAAATGGCCGAAACGGTTGCTGCTGAATAACCGAAAGGGGGAGCGTGTCGCCAGAGGTATCTTCAAAGAATTCGGTAAACGGCCCAATGTTTCGGGGCGGAGGCAACTTACCGACTTCGACTGGCGGCAGCGACTGGGCCAGTAGAGGTACGTAAACAACGGCCAGAAAGAGACTGAGTATCCACCGCATCGTGTTGATTATTCTTTCCCGAATATCACCAGAAAGCTACGTAAATCCTTGAGCTTCTTTGCGAATGGTAGGCAGAAGCGGCTGAACGACCGGATTTTTGAGGGAAACAACTCACACAAAATTACCGCCATTGGCAGGTCGGTTTCCGCTATTGGCATTGAAAAGGTGGAAATGGGTTGGGGTGCGTCTGTAGATTCGGTTGAACTTAACTTTTTCAATCATCATGGAAAAAGCCTACCGAAACGTCAGCTACCTGTTTGGAGCCGTTCTGCTCTTGGTGTTTGTGGCCTTTTATAAAACCTACTTCGGACTGTTTCCGCAGTTTGTGGGTATTCATGGCCTTATTCATATTCATGCCCTTACAGTACTCATCTGGCTTTCGTTACTGATTATCCAACCGATTTTGATTGTGCGGAAGCAGGTGGCGCTGCACCGCGTATTGGGGAAGGCGACCTATGGCTTTGTGCCGGTGATGGTTATTCTGCTGGTGCTGGTAGCCCGGTCGGGACAGTTGCATCAGAAACACCTGGGCATTTTTCTAGTCAATATTCTCGATGTGAGTCTATTTGTCGCGTTTTACAGCCTGGCCATTGCGTATCGGCATAATCCGGCTTACCACGCCCGGTTTATGGTGATGACCATTCTGCCATTTATCAGTCCGGCCTTAGGTCGCCTGCCGCAGATTCCACTACCGGCGGGGACGCCCCAACTGCTCATTATTGGCGGCCTGTTACTGTATGAGCGATTTCACCGGAAAATTTACAAACCGTATTTGATTTCACTGGGTGTATTTCTGGGCCTATTTCTGCCGCTATTTGGCCTGTTTCTGGCTGGGCAACCACTGGTTGAGCGGATGTGGCAGGTTTGTTTTGGGTGAATAAACCCATAGGGCCAATTCGGGATTGCACCCTATGGGTTTATTATTCGATTCCATACACACTATCTCGTCAATGGTGGTCCTACCAGCCCCAAATCGTGGTCTTTAAAAAATTGCTGCATCTGTTCGGGCGAGGGGCGGCTTTTCAACTGCGAAAGTGTTTTGAAAAACGCTTCGGTTTTGCCGCTTGGCGTAGTCATAAAAAGCATTTGGGCGGTATCACTCAAGACCAGGTACGTATGCGGAATGTTGCGCGGCAGAAAGACCAGATCGCCCGCACTGAGCGTGTGCCGGTCGTCGCCTACCTGAAACAACACCTCGCCGTTCAGGACATAAAACTGCTCGTCTTCTTTGTAATGAACGTGCATGAGCGCACTGTCGTTTTTGACATAATAACCAAAGAAAAGCGACAGTTGGCCGTTGGTGTCTTTTCCCGAAATTTTCAGAAATTTGTCCATGCCCATGACATTGTAAACCTCGCCAAAACGGGTTTCAGACTGTCGTAGCACAAACGGAGTTGGATTGGTTTCCATAGCAAATGAGGGAGTTTGAAGGAACGATGAGCCTGCAACAGCAGACAGGCTTTTGAGTGCCTTTCGACGGGTTTGGTGTTCCATACAATTGGTTGATTAAGGTAACGCACCAAAAGTAGGCGGTCTAACACGGTGGTTAGTGGTCAAAAAACGACAACTTTCGGAATACCCAGCCGTTTGTCAACGCTTTGCTCGTTTTCCCGCATCAGCCCTACCGGCGTAAGCCCCGCAAACTGTTTGAAATCTTTGACCATATGCTGATAATCGGCATAACCACAGCTAAGGGCAATGTCGAGCCAGTCTTTTTCGGGATGTTCGTCTTTCAACTCAAACGCCTGGTTGAACCGCACCAGCCGGGTAAACAGTCGGGGACTTACGCCCGTGCGTTCTTTAAACTTGCGCTCAAACTGCCGAATACTCAAACAAGCCTGATTAGCCAGATAGCCGAGTGAGTAATAGGCACCAGCATGGGTAAAGAACGGGTTTAGTTTGTCAATGGGTTCAATAACCAGTTTGATATGGTGGTATTTCTGAAGCAAATACGTTTCAAGCAGCCGAATCATACCCATGTAGTCGCCCATATCCATCAGTTGTTGAAGGAGGTTGTTGGCTTCTTTCCCGACAACATTTTCGGCATCTATGGTTTCGTCGAGCAGGTAGGTCATGGGCATTTTGCCCAACAAATGATACAGCCCGCCCGGACGAAAGACGACTTTAACACAGGTAAATTCCTGAGCGTATTGATGATACCAGTTGGTCAGCAATTGCCCCTGCACCACTGAACGCGGAATGTCGACTTGCCGGCCTGACTGTGGATTTACTTTTCTGAACGAATGAGTTGGGTAAAAAATAAGGCTTGAATCGGCCCGGGGAGGGAATACTTTCGAAGGTCTTTCGGTCATGTTGGCAAAATCGAAATGCACCACCAGATACTCTTTAATAAAGAGCCTCAAAGATTCGTGTGGTTGAACAACCAGGTGGAGCATACTGACCGATGGTTTCCTAATCGAAAATGTACGCAACTTAACAATGAATATACCAACCGTTCCCTAAAAAGCATAGCTAGTGGGTTTCAGGCAACCCATTTCAACAATTACGAGATTACACTTGAAGCTGTTTAAACTTTTCTTTTTCAAGAAGAACTAGGTGTTTTTTGTCATCCCGAGGAACGAGGGATCTTCGGTAGGAGTAAAAACAACCCTATTACCGAAGATCCCTCGTTCCTCGGGATGACAAAAAACACTTATTACCACCTATTTATGAAAGTTTAAACAGCTTCCTTATTGAGGTTTTGAACGGCCGGATTGTTGAGTAAAACAGTTCTCGTAAAATTTCGACCATTGGCAGGTCAATTTTAGCTACTGGCACGAAAAAGTGGAAACGAGTGGGGGCGCGTTTGTAGTTTCCGTCGAACTTATTTTCCGATCATCCTGGTGAAAGCCTACCGAATGCCTTTACGATTGAGGAGATGTGTTTAAAGTAAGCTGTTGAGTAAACGGTCAAAAGATGTCGTTTTTTTACCACCGAAAGCCCCATTACTATCTGCAAATTGCGCAACAAGTGATTTACACTAGTTATCGCTGAACCAGCCAAAACGCTGCGTCAAAGTTCCTGACCTAAGCGGGCATAACCATTCACAACCATGCGACTTTACTACCTGCTCTGGCTATTCGTTATCGGTGACTTACTGGCTCAAACGCCCTCTCCACCTGTTGTTACACTGTCGGCCAGTACGTTTTATCAGGGCGAACCACCGGGTTCCTATACCATTACGTGTCCATCAGGCACCAGTGTTGGAATGTCTAACCTCACCAAGATTGCCAGTGTGCCATTGCCCAGCGCATCGACCATACAGCCTCCTGATGGAACTATTTTTACCGCTGCCAGAACCCTATCAGGAACCGTTGTAACGGGCAATCTGCCCCCGGCTACCAGCAATGCATTCAGTTATACAGCGGGCGTATTTACGGGAAGCGGTATTTGCTATGGTAGTGGTCCTATTCCCCTGACCGCATCGACTTCATTCACACTGACGCTAGCAGGCCTGACCAGAGCAGAAGACCAAGCCCGGACAGCCTGGGCGCTAAAAGCCAATAGCGTTAAACTGCCTCAACTCTCTACGTCAGAACAAAACAATCTTCCCCCTCAACAGGCTGGCAATCTGGTATTCAATACTGACCAGCAAATGATGGCCATACATACCGGAACGAACTGGCAATATGTAAATACCAATTATGTAAACACCAATTCAACCGGAACCAGCCAGTTTCAGAATAGCCAGGTGTTTACAAGCAACGCTACCTGGACAGTACCGGCTAATGTAACTGTAATTATAGCCGAAGTTTGGGGAGCAGGAGCCGGAGGTACATGGGCAAAAACCAACGGAATAACGTTGTCGGCATCGGGGGGAGGTGCCGGCGGATATGGTCGTGGCTACTTGCAGGTAACACCTGGAATGTCTTTGACGCTTACTGTCGGAGCTAAAGGCATTGGAGGCTCATGGACCACTACTATTTCTAATGGGGGGAATTCACAGATCAATAGCGCTACAGGGTCTATTGGGGCTTACGGTGGCTCCACCAACCAGCAAGGAGGGTTTGCATTCGGGTCTAATCTGAGCTTTGGTTGCCAGGGAGGCAATGGATCGAATGCCAAAATGTCGTATGGACAGAAAAGCGCTACCGACTATATTTTTATAGTACAGTGTGGCGATGGCGGTACCGCATACGGTATACAGCCGGGAGGTTATGGATCGCAGTATTCACTGACAAACTCAACGTCATTGCTGTTTTCCGTAAATGGAGGGAGTGGACAAACGGGCAGTTTCCCAGGCGGAGGAGGTGGGGGTGGTGATCTTTCGGGTGGCGATGGAGCCGCCGGTATGATTATCATTCATTGGTAACCAACAAACGTAATATCCTAAAAATGAACACAAACAAGTATTTTTCACGCAAGGAGCGTGCTATTTAAGAGGACGATATGCACCGCCGAAACTGGTTACGAACACTGCTGGGTCTGGCCGCAGGCAGCACAACGGCGGGTATTCCACTTTCGGAAGAACCGAAGCCCACCTGTCAGCCTACACCGATTCTGGAACTTGGTCCCTACCCCACCATGAAGTACCGAACCCAGTCCGATCACGACATTGATCTTACACGCATGGCCGGGCAAACGGGCGTAGCTACCGGACAAGTCATTGTGGTGGAAGGCAAGATAACCGATGCGAACTGTACACCATTGCCTGGTGCGGTAGTCGAAATCTGGTCGGCCAATCACTACGGTCGGTATCGGCACGAATTCGATCATTCAGACCGACAGGAAGACCCTAACTTTCAGGGTTGGGGTCAGGCCATTACCAATGCCAATGGCGACTACCGCTTCAAAACCATTTTGCCGGGTTTGTATGGGAGTCGGGCGAGACATATCCACTTCAAAGTCTCGAAACGCGGCTATCACGAACGGGTCACGCAGCTATTTTTTGAGGGCGAAGAGCGGAACAAAACCGATGGGATTCTGAATTATCTCACGCACGAAGAACAGCTACAGATTATCCGGCCGCTGGTAACCAACTCAGCCACGCCAACCGTTTCGTTTCCTATTACACTGGATGCCGTGCAACCCAACCAGGTTCCTGAAAAAGTACTTAGGGAATACATTGGCCGATACGCGCTCCGAACCGAAGGCAAAGGCTTTGACGAATGGGCCAGCTACATACCCGAATTTGCGACTAAAAACATCGTTCTGGAACTGACCGTCGAGCGGGCGCAACTCTTCATGACGCTACCGTTTTCGCCCAAAACCGAGGTCTTCTGGCACGCCAAAGACGAGTTTGGCTCGTGGTCGTTTTACAATACCTATCTCCTGTTTCAGCGCAATACGGCCGGAAAAGTAATTAGCTTGCACCTGCATCCGAGCGAAGATAAGTTTTTAGAAGGAGTTAAACTCTAAAGACAACCATCCTACAGGTAAGTATTGTCTGATAATTATCTATCTTTAGGCAAGCTATCTACCTGTCTTACAATGGTTTTCCGACCGCGAATACCTCCTCACCCTGCCCTGCGTCCGTATGTGCGGCATTATCTGTTGCTTCACGTGCAAATGCATGGGGTTCCCGTTCACCAGCGCATCAAGCCCATTCCACCCGACGCCGATCAGTCGCTTTTCTTTTATCCACGCAGTTCGGTCAAAGCGATCATCAATAGCACCGATGAAAGCCGCACGTCGGCAACCAGCATTTTTGTAGGCCAGCAAACGTCACGTATCAATATCCAGTTTGGCGACGATCATCTGATTATTCAGGTCTGTTTTCAGCCCGGTTTTCTGTACCAACTGTTGGGCAAAATACCCATCAATACGTTTCAAAATGAGGAAATGAACGCCGAGTACCTCACCGATGCGGGCATGAAAGACCTCAACGAGCAGTTGCAGGAAGAAACGGATTACGACCGAATGATCGCCCACATCGAAGCGTATCTGCTGAAGAAACTGGTCTGGCTCCGCCCCGAAACGTTACCCATCGACAAGGTTATTCTGGCCATTAAAGAGGCACAGCAGCCGCTTTCGCTCGATTGGCTGGCCGATCAGGCTTGTTTGAGTTCGAGGCAGTTGGAGCGTAAATTTCTGGAGCGGATGGGTATGAGTCCGAAATTTTTTGCCCGTATTGCCCGCTTCGACCGGGCCTTTAAGTTGAAACAACAACAGCCCCAACTCGACTGGCACGACGTGGCCTATGCCTGTGGCTATTTCGACTACTCGCACATGATGCGCGATTTTCGGCAGTTTGCCGAAGTGCCTCCCTCTATGCTTCTGGCTCAGGACATGGCTTCGCCCGACTGGGGCAACCGCTTTTAGCAATGTCGTTTTTTTACAGCCAGCACCTGACGGCTATTGGTTTAGTTCGCTTTGAAATCAACCATGCTAAGCGAATGAAAACCTCTCTCTATTTTTTGGGCTATATACTAGTCGGTTATCTGGCTGTAGCGATTATCTGTCAGTTACTCCCAACCAATCGGCCTGATTTTGCCAAGGTCTTTACGCCCAACAGCCGATTTGGCAATCCCGGACAAGGCAACGAACAGATTATTCTGGGATACACGAACGGGCGGGTTCAGATGCAGGGCAACGTGAAACCTCATGCGACAGGCCCTCTCGAACACGTACACACAAGCTTCGACGAGCTGTTTTCCGTTTCCAGAGGGACATTATCCCTATTGGTCGATGGTAAAATCAAACGACTTCGGGCCGGTGAGTCGTTTACAGTACCCCACGGAACCTATCATAAATTCTTTAATGAGACCGATTCGATGGCAACCGGTACAGGCGACGCACCAGCCGAGTTTGTATGTACACTAACGCAGCTGTATGGCCTTGCAAACGACGATCCAGCCATTTTTTCCTCCCCTCGTTTTCTGCTTCAACTGGCCGTTTGGGGCAACGATTTTGATTCGTATCTTAAAGAGGGTCCGCCACCGTTTGTCTTGAAAACGCTTAAATTTTTAGCATTGCCCATCGCCAAAATCGCGGGGTATCAGTATGCCAATCCAGCTTATTTCCCTAAACCAGCCTCCTCAATTAATAGGGCCGTACCATCGGAATCTGCAAATTAGTCGGCCGGTTTTCTTCGGTGTCGAAGCCACGCCCATCGACGTGTCTCGCTCCCCAGAACAGCATACCATTCAGGACATACATCAGGTCGTATTCTTTGAAAATTTGTCCCTCAGCTAATCCAAACGGCGTAAATGCTTTGCCTAAAATGCTTTGCGTACTGTTTACTTCCCAGGCATTGAAACCCGAACTGGCAAACTGATTCAGCACGGCCACAAATCCCGGATGCAATGGCGTTACCTCATAGGCGCCATCGGCAGTGAAATCGACTTTCTGAGCGCCATCAGCTATCGGATGGTCACCCTGCCATTGCACATGCCCTTTAATGAATAGTCGGGCTAAAGGCACTTTTCCGTAGGCATCGGCAAAATTGATGATCTCCAGCGTAAAGGTGTCGTCGGCCTGGTACGTAAATCGTCGGGACAGGTAAAATGGCTTGGCGCTTCCGTCGTCGTTGCGCGAAAGACTTGGCCGTACTTCGGGCACAATACTGATCCACTCACCGCCTGTTATTACTTGTTTGATTTGTTCGATTGTCATTGCTTTTAAAATTGAATACACAAAGCTGTTATCTTCGTCTAAAATAGACAAGTAGTCTGTTTTAGACGAACTAGTACATCTTTTTAGACCAATGGCAAATCCGCGCAAAAACAAGGATTTCAATCCGCACAACTGCCCGGTTACGCATTGCCTGAACCGAATTGGCGGTCAATGGAAAGTACTGATCATGTATGGTATCAGCAAAAACTGCAATCGGTTCAGTAAGCTGCAACGTGCCATTCCTACCATCAGCAAGCAAATGCTGGTCAATCAATTGCGTGAACTGGAAGATGATGGTATTCTAGAACGGATTATTTACCCCGAAATTCCACCCCGCGTCGAGTACAAACTGACAGAATACGGTGAGTCGCTAATGCCCGTGATTTACGTCATGCAGGACTGGGGCTTGCAGGCAATGAAATCTGAAAGCCAATCCTCGGGAAAAGGGTAAGATAAAGTTTTGGTAGTAAACACATGAGTATCGACCATAGCTTATCTTTAGGAACCGAACGTTCTTTACCAAACGCTATGTCTGCTTCGTTATCCGCTTCATTCTGCCGAAACGTATTTGTTTGCCTGACGACCTTTCTTCTGGCCTTTACAGCCCATTCGCAGGGTACATTAGCCGACTACCAACGGGCCGAAATGCTGAATGGGGCTTTTCAAAACAAGGTGTACGATGCACCTGACAAAATCCAGTGGTTGCCGAAAGCCCATTCGTTCTGGTATCTGAAAGCGACAGCCAATGGCAAGGAATTTATCAAGGTAGATGCCGACCGAACCGCAAAAGAACCCGCTTTCGATCAGAAACGGCTGGCAACGTCGCTAAGTCAATTGACAGGCCGTCCGGTGCTCCCCTATCAACTGCCCTTCTCCGACATTACCCTGCAACCCACCGAGGTTTCGTTTCGCATCAAAGACTCCTTGTTTACCTGTCCCTTCGATACGTACCAATGCCGACTTAAGGGGGTGATTAGCCCACCGGACAATCGGTATTGGGGCAATCAGATTAATGAACAGGAAGGCAAACCCGTTCTGTCGCCCGACGGTATGTACGAAGCGTTTATTAAAAATTACAACGTGTACATTCGGCCAAGTCGTCGGCCTGCCGAAGAAGTAGCCCTGAGTTATGACGGATCGGAAGGCGAGTTTTATTCCACTTACATGGCCTGGTCGCCCGATTCTAAAAAACTGGTGGTCAATAAAGTTCGGCCCAACACTCCTCACCTAATTTACCTGATTGAGTCATCGCCAACCGATCAGTTACAGCCTAAACTTCAGTCGCGCCAGTACCTGAAACCGGGTGATGCCCTCCCCCAGCGGTTTCCTACCCTGTTTCTGATCGATACCAAACGACAGATACCGATACCCGCTTCGGTTATTCCAGACCAGTACACCATCACGATGCCCCACTGGCGGAACGATAGCCGGGCGTTTACCTTCGAATACAACCAGCGAGGGCATCAGCGGTATACCGTTTTCGAGATGAACATTGACGGGGCGGTAAGGCCATTAATCGACGAAACGAGTAAGACCTTTATTCATTACAGCGGAAAAAACTACCGCTACGATTTGGCCGATGGCAAGGAAATGATCTGGGCATCGGAGCGTGATGGCTGGAATCACCTGTATCTGTACGATGGCAATGGTAAGGTGAAAGCCCAGATTACCAAAGGCGAATGGGTAGTACGTCGGGTGGTTTATGTGGATGAAGCCAAACGAACCATTTTATTCGAAGGCAGTGGTCGGGAAGCCAGTCAGGACCCCTACTTTACCCAACTATACCGGGTCAATTTCGACGGAACGGGCCTGACCGTCTTAACGCACGAAAACGGAAATCATCGGCTGATTTTCTCCGACGATTATCAGTATGTGGTCGATAGCTATTCCCGGGTCGATGAACCACCCACCACCGTTCTCCGGCAGACCTCGACGGGCAAAGTCGTTATGGAGTTGGAAAAGGGGGATATTCAGCCGTTGCTCGCTACGGGCTGGAAACTACCGGAAGTGTTTACGGCCAAAGGTCGGGATGGGAAAACCGACATCTGGGGCATCATTGTTCGCCCGTCCAATTTCGACCCCAGGAAAACCTATCCGGTTGTCGAATACATCTACGCCGGTCCCCACGACTCATTTGTGCCGAAAAGCTTCGTGACCGATTCGCGGGGGTCCCTGCACGAAATGGCCGAGCTGGGCTTTATCGTTGTGCAGTGCGATGGCATGGGCACGGCCAACCGTTCAAAAGCCTTCCATGACGTTTGCTGGAAAAACCTGAAAGACAGCGGCTTTCCCGACCGCATCGCCTGGATGAAAGCAGCCGCTCAGAAATACCCATACATGGACCTGAGTCGGGTGGGTATCTGGGGCAATTCGGCAGGGGGGCAAAGCTCGGCAGGAGCGTTATTGCACTATCCCGATTTTTATAAAGTAGCCGTTTCGTCGTCGGGCTGTCACGATAACCGGATGGATAAACTCTGGTGGAATGAACAGTGGATGGGCTACCCGATAGGCCCACAATATGCCGAATCGTCCAACACGACCCACGCTAAGAACCTGAAGGGCAAGCTCTTGTTGATTCTGGGCGAGATGGACGATAACGTAGACCCCTCCTCGACCTATCAGTTCATCAACGCGTTAATCAAAGCCAACAAAAATTTCGATTTCCTGATGGTTCCAGGCATGGGTCATTCGCTGGGCGGTGACTATGGGGAACACAAACGACGTGATTTCTTTGTGAAGCATCTACTGGGCGTAGACCCTCCCGAATGGAACTGGCAACCCAACATCACGATACCCAAACCCTAATCAGCAAATCAATACTCCATCATGTGCTTAAATTTCCGGTCGGCAGCATAGCGGCAAAGCGCAGTGAAATTTTCTTCCAGATTGGGTTCTTCCACATCGTGCATCAACTCCCGAAGGGTCTGCATATCGAATGTGTAATCATCGGCCAGGAGGTATTGACTTAGTTGCGCACCGGCCGTACGGTAGTATAGCTTTTCAATGGCGTTCTGATCGGTCGGAATTTCGGTAACGAATTCATAGTTTGTCCAGCCAGCCGCTTCCAGCATCGTCGGTACCGCGAAGGTATTCGGGACATACCGGCTATGAACGATGTTCAGGTCTTTAATTTCAGTACTCAACGCTCGTACAATCACTTTAGCCGCATAATCGACAGGCACCATGTTTAAACCGGCTTTCGGGTTTAAGGCAATCCGAATATTCAGGTGACCATACATATCTTTCGAGCGGTAAAAGAAGGCGCCAAACAGATAGAATACCAAAAACCGATAGATGACGTGATACGGCGAATCCATCAATCGACCGGCAATAATACTCGGGCGCAGAATCTGCCACTCCAGGCCGTACTGTTCACATAAGTTGGGAATGTCCTCCTCAATTTTCGCCTTAAACGATTCGTAGTGATTTCGGTAGCTGGCCAGGTTCTGCTCTTTTAAAAACTGTGGCCTGAACGCAAAGGCGGTACTGATATAAGTTACTTTGACAATATACGGTTGGAGCTGTTTGATCAACTGGATGGTGCCGTAATAATTGGTCTTTTTGATCTCTTCGTACGCACTTGGCGTAGTGCCCAGATTAACCGAAGCAGCGCAATGGATCAGATGGAATTTCCCGGTTGTGGTTGCCAGATACTGGGTTAGATCGGTAGCGTTACTGATATCATAGCTGATCAGGTCGATATGGTCGGTTTTCAGCCGATCTATATCCAGTTGGTTCATATAGTCGGGCATCAGATCGGGGGTAAGCAGCTCCTCAAATCGTTCCTGCACCGATCTTGTGCTTTTGCTTCGTATCAACAGGATTAGTTTACCCATGTAGCCGCTCTGGTGAATGCGCAACAGCAGTTCGTAAACAATATGCGACCCTAAAACACCCGTTGAGCCGGTTAAGATGAAGTTGTTGACTGGTTTCATTTGGACAATAAGAGGTAGGGTTTAGCCCTGATCGACAGGACCAAACGATGAATATTGTTTTCGAAAAAACACGTTGCTTAGTTGGCTATCAGCCTATCGACGCCCTTAAAAACAGATAACCAGGAGATGTATACGTCTCATCGGTTTGCCCTCGAAAGACACAGATAGCAGAACAAAGTTCAGCGTCGGCCTTCAGAGTTTTTTTGACAAAAGTCAAAATCGAAACGGCTCTGTCATTTTTTTGCCCGAATTCGGCTCAGCGTTTCCTGCGAAATACCGAGAAAGGAGGCAATATGCCCCAGCGACGCTTTTTGCAGGAGTTGGGGGTGTTTCTCGATCAATTGATGGTAGCGTTCCGAAGCGGATTGAAACTGGAACGACAGCGTGCGTTCTTCCAGTTCGATAAAGTACTTTTCGGTCATCAGCCGCCCGATCAGATTAAACTCCGGATAGTTTCGGTAGAGTTCGTTGAGCTGATCATAGCTAACCCCGGCAATGGTGCTATCTTCCAGAATTTCAATGGTCGTATAGCTCGGCTTTAGTGTCACGAAGGAGTAATAGGAGGCCAGTATATCGCCTTCGAAAGCGAACCAAAGGCTTATGTCCCGGCCATCCTGGGTGTAATAGCCTCGGGCAAACCCTTTTTCCAACATATACAGATGTCGGCATATTTTTCCATGCTCCAAAAGCACGTATCCTTTGGGCACTTCTTTCCGGACCAACACGCTAGCCAGAGCCAATTGCCCTTCTGGACTAATCGGCGCAAACTGACTGATTTGATTCAGTAACCAGAGCAAGTCTATTTATCTGTTTAGAACACCATCTGCTTTTCTGCCTAACTTACTTTGCGTGGTTAGCCACTACCTGTTCAAGGGTTTTGAGTATCTCCGGCATCTTTTCGTGGGCGTTGTTGCAGAGAACAATAATGGTTTTATCGGCCTCTATGAAGCGAATTATCTCGGTTTTGTAGCCAGGATTATCGCCACTGTGCTGTACCACTTTCCCGAGTGTATCGTTCTGCGTCAATTCCCAGCCAAAGCCATAGGGCGACGAGGTACCATTCGTCAGTTGGGCGGGCTTAAAGGCCTCGGCCAGCGTTTGCTGACTCACCAGTTTGCTGGTATATAAGGCCCGGTCCCATTTGAGTAAATCCTCCGCCGTTGAACTGATACGACCCGGTCCTTTGCGATTCCCAAGCCAGATAGCGTAGTTGAATTCAGGAAACGAATCGGCCCGGACGTACCGTTTCTTTTCGGGTACATACATATGTCCCCAGGCCATATCAGGCAGCTTGATTTTCTCCTCACGGGTACGAATATCCGTGTGCGTCATCCCCACCGGCTTAAAGATACGCGCCCGGCAGAACTGGATAAAATCCTGCCCGGAGGCTTTTTCGGCAATACTCGCCAGCAACATATAACCCGTATTACTGTATTCATATTTCGCGCCCGGTTCAAACGATTTCGCCGGGTGGTATTTGATCAGATACGCAATGTTATCGGCATTATTAGCGACTTTACTTTTGTCCCAATGCTTATCCATCACATCCTGATAATCGGGTAATCCGGAGGTGTGGTTGAGCAGATGCCGAATGGTGATACCTGGATAGGGTAACCCCGGAATGTATTTATCAATCAGATCATCATAGTCCAGTTTACCTTCCTGTTTCAGCATTAGGATAGTCATGGCTGTAAACTGCTTTGAGACCGATGCCAGTTCAAAAATTGATCCCGTCGTTATCGGCGATTTAGTCTCAAAATTACGGTAGCTAAAAGCTTTCTCATACACAGGTTTCCCTTTGTCGGCTATGAGCACAACGCCACTGAAATCGGGAATGCTGGCGAAGAAGCTGTTCAACTCGTCGTTCATGGGCTTCGACGAATGCGTTTGGGCACTGGCAACGACATGAAATAACAGGCCCGCTAAGAGGGAGTACGCGGAATAGAAACGATGAATCGACAAGAGGATTAGGCTATTTCGGTTATTGCTTCCAATTTACAGAGTTGGGCCCAAATACACAATTGCACGAGTAGTATTAAATTAAACCGCAAGGACGCGAAGGCGCAAAGAAGTACAAATATGAAGATTCTTTGCGCCTTCGCGTCCTTGCGGTTTAATATAAACTTCATTTAGCCATGCCTTTCAGCAAGAAATCCCGGACTAATTCCTGCTGGTCGGTACTTAGAAAATCGACACCGGCTTTGCGCAACTTAGCCCAGACAACCGGATCTTCGGGACTGGCCCACAGGCGAAGTTTCTTCCCTTCCTGATGCACCTTTTCAACCAACTGACGAAGTTTCTGAAACTCCGTTAATGGCATATCACCCTGACCGCGCCAGCTAAACTGATTGGGGTACGAATCACTGATGATGGGCATAACGGCTTTTGAGTATCCTTTTCCCAGATCGGATGGCCGACCATCGAGCGTCACCAAATGATCTTTCGCCTTCGCCACTGCCGCCATAGGCCGGTTTCCCGACAGGACAATGGTAACCGGACCAGTCTGATTCTTACTACCCGACGCGACGAGCGACCGATAGCGCTGAAGCACGTTGGCGAGTGCCTTATAGGTACTATCGGCTCCGGTTTTCGCATCGATCATCAGGTAAAATGGCCCTTTGTATCCTGGAAATACCTGCCCGTTATTCTGACGGACTCGCTCGGCTAACGGTTTCAGATACATAGCCTCAAGTGTGGCCGCAGCGTTTTTGAAAGAAGGGCGATCATGCGCTACATACAACGTATCACCGATCAGATGCACATCCGCTTCGACGCTGGTAAAGCCGTTTTCCAGAGCATCCCACAGCGGCCGCGATTGTTCGTAGTCGTTATGGGCATGAGCATTGGGCAACGGTGTAATGCCTGCGATGGATTTTGGAATCTGCTTGCTGGCAATGGGCTGTGTCCAGGCCGTTTCCACATCGCCAGGCATAAAGGGATTGTACTTGGGCTTGCTGGAAATGATTTTGGCCCGGAGTAATAAAAGGTCATCCGTCAAGGCGTAGGTTGCAACCGAGTCCGTCACCTCTTTGATAAGTTCGGCTTGCTGACCTCCCTTTCGGACGCCGAAAAACTGAATGCGGTAGGTTACGTCTTTCTCCGGGCTGACGCGTACAACCAGCGAATTACCAACCTGGGGCAGTTGCTTCAGCGTAACTCCCGAACTGGCATAGAATCGTCCGGCTTCCATCGCTTCAATAATGGCTTTGGGGGTTAATTCCGGGGCGTCGACCATCACCCAACCCCGGCCTGAGTTGCTGAACGATGGCCCGAAAAAGTAATAGTTGTGGCTATCGTCGGTTCCCAATCCGTACATCAGTGGGCGGCCTTGCTGCAGAAAATGCAGGTTAATCTTATCCCACATCGACTCAGTGCCCTCGTGCGTACTGTCGCCATAGTTATTCACCAGATGATGCCCGTTGAATACCTCGAAGAATCGTTCGTATCGAAGCTGCATTAAATCTTCGGCCTTGATGGCGTAATAGAAATTCGGGTGGTTGATATGCGGAAACATGGGCTGACCCGTCTGCCGACGCTGGGCTACCACCATATCGATGTTATTCTGCATCACTTCGGCCACGCTATTGCCGGGCAAGGGACGAATGAGGTTCTTCACATTAGTAATATTCATGTGAATGGGTTTACCCTGATACCCCGTCGACACCTCTTCACTCTTGATAATCATGAACTTACCCGGCTCCTCAAAATAGGTTCGGTACTCATCCAGCTTTTTTAGCCGTACCCTGAGCGAGTCATTACCCCCTTTTTTATACACGACCCAATCTGGCCCGAAGGTTCGGAGATAGCGGTCGAAGGTCCGGCGTCGATCGGGTTGATGCGGCACATTGATCCACTTCTCAACATCCTGAATGACATTATGATCGGACAAACCCACAAACTGATAGCCGTTGGCTTTGTACCAGTCCATGATCATCTCCGGGTAGTCATCACCATCGCTCCACAACGAATGTGTGTGCAAATTACCCTTGTACCAATGCTGCGCCTGGGTTAGCGATGAAAGCAGGACTGCGAAAAGGGTACTCCAATAGACGTTCTTTTTCATATCGACGGCTTGAAAAATAGCAGCGACAAAGGTATCCAATAAGCGGCTCGGCTGACAGTGTACCTATGTTATCTACCTGTTAAAGCGGTAAAGTGATCCTACCAATCAGCCTACCCAATCCTGCTTTTTCAGTTTTTTGCTCTAACTTTCGGAGCAACAGACCCTGCTCAACTTCTCGAAGGTTTCAGACGTTCGTGAAGCTTAAATACTTGCTGAATCACTCACTGTGAACCCTACTCAACCTGAACTCCGAACAGTCAACGTCATACGCTACGTCACGCCATTGCGTGAGGGCGGTTCGCTACCGGCTATTGTCGAAGCCGACGACGATTTTTTGTACGTGCTGAAGTTTCGGGGAGCCGGTCAGGGCACTAAAGCCCTGATTGCCGAATTGGTTGCGGGCGAGATCGCCAGAGTACTCGGTTTTCGCATCCCCGAAATCGTCTTTATCAATCTGGATGTGGCTTTTGGGCGGAGCGAACCCGACGAGGAAATTCAGGATCTGCTACGCGCCAGCGAAGGGCTGAATCTGGGGCTACACTACCTGTCGGGAGCCATTACCTTCGACCCGATTCTGAACGAACTCCCCCCCCGTCTGGCGTCGCAGATTGTCTGGCTCGATGCCTTTGTGATGAACGTAGACCGGACAGCCCGAAATACGAATATGCTCATGTGGCATAAGGAATTGTGGCTGATCGATCATGGGGCTTCCCTCTATGTACACCATACCGGCCCAGCCTGGCCCGAACAAAGTAAGCGACCATTTGCCCAGATCAAAGATCATGTTCTACTACCTCAGGCCACGGAACTGGATGCGGTCGATGCCGAGTTCCGGAAGTTACTCACTCCAGCACGTATTCAGGCAATTGTGTCGCTGGTGCCCGACGATTGGCTGATGAACAATGGCTCAACAGATTCCCCTTCCGACCAGCGACAGATTTATGCCCGTTTTTTAACGGACCGACTGGCCTCATCCGAAATTTTTGTCAACGAAGCAAAGAATGCCAGAAAAGCACTTGTTTGAGTACGCCATTATCCGGGTAGTCCCCTGTGTCGAACGGCAGGAATTTCTGAACGTCGGCGTTATTGTCTATTGCCGGGCGCAGGGCTTTTTGCAAACGCGGTTTGCGCTTAATGAAGCGCGTCTTCGGGCATTTTCGGCCACCCTCGATCTGGATGAGCTAACCGGGCGACTACAGGCTTTTGAACGAATCTGTGCGGGAAAAGCTGAAGGTGGCCCGATTGGAAAGCTTTCCATTGCCGAACGATTTCGCTGGCTAACCTCAACGCGAAGTACCGTTGTGCAAACATCGCCCGTACACCCCGGCCTTTGTACTAACGCAGCCGAAACACTGGATAAACTGTTCGAACAACTAGTGCTATAATATTCTTTTTGACAGGATTTTGCAGGCATATTCATCCCTTCAATCTTGTCGAAAATTTAGATTATTCGTTGTTGGCTGTTATAAAAGTTGATGGTGCTTCCGCTCCTTCAGGACGCTATATAGCTTAATTTTTTCTGCGATTAGTTAGAATCTCCAAAAGGATGGAAATCTACCTCCCAATCTTATCAGTGGTGATGATACTAGCTGGAGGCTTTTCTTGGCAAAGGAATAGATATCTGCTTCAAACCGGCAAGAAAGCAGATGGTATTGTCTTCAAAAATAACATAGATGGAGTGGTCTATTATCCAGTGGTTAGATTCCTAACTGACAACCAAACATGGATTACCCAAGAATTAAATACGGGCTATACTATTGCCAAGAGGGAAGGAACGAAAATAAAACTCATTTATAACCCTGATGACCCAAATCAGGTCGAAATCTATTCTACTTTTAACTTGCAAGTTTTACCAATGCTTTTTATAGTTGTTGGAGTACTCTTGTTATCATATAGCATGCTTCAGTTGCTTGACATTGTCGAATAATGGAAGTAAGTGCTCAAGTACAAATAGTTTAGAGTATTCTACAGGGGTGCTTTTGTCATGCTGACGAAGGAAGCATCTTCGGGGGGCAGCCTTTTACCCAGCCTTCGAAGATGCTTCCTTCGTCAGCATGACAAAAAATAACCTAATGTATTTTCAACGACCTACTTACGCTAAAATAGGTCGTGTTAGCAATTTTAAAAAATTGCCAGTCCACTTTTGCAACAGCCATCATCTCTATGAATCAACGAACCATTTACTTCATCACGTTCCTTTTTCTCCGCCCATTCCTCCCCTCTTCTGCGCAGCCCCGAACAGACGTTTTCTTAAGCAGGTTGTTGGCGACAAACCAGAGCGCCGTATTTCAGGAAGTGATGCGCCACCCCGACATATATCGGCTGCAAATTATATATACGCAGATCGACAGGGACAAAGCGAACAAGCCCTCCTTCAAACACTACTACTTCCGCGTCGACAGCACCGAATACTTCAATCCCGCTTCAACCGTAAAGCTGCCGCTCGCCCTGCTCTCACTCGAAAAGCTGAACCGACTGGCCAAACCCGGTGTGACCAAATACACCGCTATGCAGTTTGACAGTGCCTACAGCAAACAGACAAGGGAGTGGAAAGATAATACCTCCGAAAGTGGTTACCCATCCATCGCTCACTGTATCAAAAAGGCGTTTCTAGTGAGCGAAAACGATCCGTACAGCCGTATGTATGAATTTGTTGGCCAAAGCGAGATCAACCGCTCATTGCACGCGAAAGGGTATCTGGATACACGCATTACACACCGATTTGTCCGTATGACTGCCGACGAAAACCGGCATACGAACCCCATCCGGTTTATTCGGCCAGATGGTAGCCTGATTTATGCCCAACCAGCAGCAGTCAACACCGATCCGTTCGATTTCCGACGAGAAGCCCGACTTGGCAAAGGCTATTATGTGCGCGATAGTCTGGTGCATGAGCCGTTCAATTTCACCGAGCGGAATAAATTTCCGCTGGAAGCCTTTCAGCAGGTTTTGCAGTCGGTTTTGTTCCCCGAATCCGTTGCGGCCAAACAGCGTTTTAACCTGACCCATGACGACTATCAGCTCGTTTATCAGTACCTATCGCAGTATCCGGGCGAGACCAATTATCCGAAATACGACGCCAAACAGTACTACGACAGCTACGTAAAATTCTTCTTTATGGACAGCCTCCACCATCAGATGCCCACCGATGTTCGGGTATTCAACAAAGTGGGCTGGGCGTATGGCTTCCTGACCGATGCGTCGTATGTGGTGGACTTCAAAAACAAGGTCGAGTACATGCTAACCGCCACGATCTATGTCAACAGCGATGGGATTCTGAATGACGACAAGTATGAGTACGACACCGTTGGTCACCCCTTTCTGTACCAGCTGGGTCAGACCATCTATCAGTATGAACTCAACCGTAAACGACTTTATAAACCCGATCTGAGTACGTTTAGAATTACCTACGAAAAACGAACCAGCGACAATCGTCCAACGGTAAAAGATGTTGATAATTAACCTTTAACGTACCGCTTACCTTAACCTTTAACTTTATGCATCTGCAATCTACCCTCCGTACCCTGGTACTGATAGCCCTAACGGCGCTGTCCGTACAGGCTCAAACTGCCACAAAACAAAATCCTCCGCAATTGACGACGGCCACTCCCGAAGCAGTGGGTTTCTCATCGGAACGGCTTAACCGACTCGACGGACTTATTCAATCGTATATCGACAAAGGGGCTTTCCCGGGTGCGTCGGCTATTGTGGTTCGGGATGGCAAAATCGTGTATTATAAAGCGTTCGGAAAATCGGACCTCGACACCGACAAACCACTAGCTAAAGACGCTATCTACCGGATTGCCTCGATGACCAAAGCCATTACCTCGCTGGCCGTTATGATGCTGCACGAAGAGGGCAAAATCATGCTCGACGACCCCATCAGCAAATACATTCCTGAATTTGCCAAACCCGTTGTGCTCGATACGTTCAACGAAAAAGACAGCACGTACACCACCGTACCGGCCAAGCGGGAAATCACCGTCCGGCACTTGCTATCGCACATGTCGGGAATCAACTACAATGTAATTGCCAGCGATCCCCGGATGCGGGCCATTTACACCAAAGCGGGCGCCATACCGGACGCCTTCGTAACCCAAAACTATACGCTTGGGCAAATGGTGAAGCAACTGGCGAAACAACCCCTGAATCATCAACCCGGCGAAAAATGGACCTATGGCCTTAGTATTGATGTGTTGGGCTATCTGGTCGAAGTGGTTTCGGGGCAAAGCCTGTCGCAGTTTTTCGAGAAGCGAATTTTTGAACCCCTCGGTATGAAAGACACCTTTTTCTACCTCCCCGATTCGAAAAAAGGCCGACTGGTGAAACTCTATTCGGAAGACAAAGATAAGAAACTGGTTAAAACCTCCAGTCTCAAAACGCTACCCGTCGATCCCGATTACCCGATCATGGGCGCCAAAACCTACTACTCGGGTGGTGGCGGCTTATCCAGTACGGCCTATGATTATGCCATTTTTCTGCAAATGCTACTGAACAACGGGGTGTATAATGGCAAACGATTCCTGAGCCGCAAAAGCATTGACCTGTTCACGCAGAGCAATCAGACCGGCACGCTGTTTCCAGACCCCGGCAACTACTTCAGCCTGGGCTTCCAGGTTGTTGGCGAGAAAGGCCATAACAACGACCTGAACAGCATCGGTACCTATTCCTGGGGTGGTGCTTTCAGCACGCATTACATCGCCGATCCGAAAGAACGAATCGCTATCGTTCTGATGAAGCAAATGTGGGGAACCTCCTACGGTGGTGAACTCGACAGAAAATTTGATGTGCTGGTGTACCAGGCGCTGGATGATTAGTTGGTCTATCTGAAAACACTTCACCGTAAGAATTGCTTTCTATAATCAGACGGAAGCCGTATACGTTATTTATTCGGCTTTGATGGGTTCGACAGCATTCAGTACATGAAAAAGATAGCCTTTGTTGTTCAGCGGTATGGATTGGAAGTTAATGGTGGAGCTGAATACTATTGCCGGGTACTGGCCGAGCGACTTGCGGGTACGTATGAGGTTGATGTATTGACGAGTTGTGCGCTGGAATACATCACCTGGGCCAACTGGTATCCGGCCGAAACGACTACCATCAACGGGGTCCGGGTTCACCGATTTGCTACTGAATACGAACGTCAGGTAAAAGCCTGTGCCCGCGCCGAACATAAAATCAAGAAATGGTCGCGACCCGAGGAATGGGAAGGTTTTGGCCGGTTTCGGATGTGGGGTCGGGCGTTGGTGGGTAAAACCGTTAAACGGTATAGCTGGTTGTGGGCCAAAGCGCAGGGCCCTTACGCACCCGATCTGATCACTTACCTACAGCGAAACCACCAGCAATACGATGCGCTGATCTTCATCACGTACCTGTATTACCCAACCATCGTCGGTTTGAACGTTGCCCCGCACAAATCGATCTTCATCCCGACCGCCCACGATGAAATTCCGATCTATCTGCCCATTTTCAAGCCACTATTTCATAAACCCCGGGCCATTTTGTTTCTCACCGAGGGCGAGAAACGCTTTGTTCATCAGTTATTTAAGAATGAAACGATCTACAACGATGTGATTGGTGTCGGCATCGAAACCATAGAAACCTCATCGGCCGAAACAGCCGCTACAATCCTGAAAACCGATGCCCCTTACCTGATCTACATCGGGCGAATTGCCGAAGCGAAGGGTTGCGATATGCTGTTCGACTATTTCATCCAGTACAAACAGCAACATCCATCCTCTCTAAAATTAGTGCTTGTGGGTCAGGCATTCATGACGATTCCTGAGCATCCTGACATCATCACGGCTGGCTTTGTCGATGAAGATGTAAAAGTTACGCTGCTGAAAGGTGCCGAAGCGCTCGTAATTCCGTCGCAGTATGAAAGCCTGTCGATGGTGACGCTCGAAAGCTTCGCCTATGGTATTCCTGTGATTGCCAACGAAAAATGTGAGGTGCTGAAAGATCACATAGAATTGAGTCAGGGAGGGTTTTTATTTGCTGAATACGACCGATTTGAGAGAGCCGTTCAGCAGCTTTCTACCAGCAATTCGGGTGCCATGGGTGAAAAAGCACAAGCCTACATCGAACAGAATTACACCTGGGATAAGGTACTTGCCCGCTTTGGTGAAGCGGTCGATTATGTAGCTGGAATAAGTTGATGAGGACTACCATTTTTTGTCCTAGCGACGAAGGAGCAATCTTCGGATACGGCGTTTCTATGGTTCCCGAAGATTGCTCCTTCGTCGCTAGGACAAAAAATAATTACTGAACCAGTTCCTGCATCATATTCAGGCGCTTATAAACGCTGTCCTGGCTGTTGATGAGTTCGTAGTGATTACCACGCTCGATAATCCTCCCACCGTCCATAATCAGGATTTCATCGGCTTCTTTAATGGTGCTAAGTCGATGGGCAATCACCAGCGTTGTTCGGCCTTCCATTAAATTGTTTAAGGCCTCCTGTACCGACTTTTCGGATTCGATATCCAGTGCCGACGTAGCCTCGTCCAGAATCAGAATAGATGGTTTTTTAAACACAGCGCGGGCAATGCTCAACCGTTGCCGCTGACCACCACTGAGTCGAAGTCCCCGATCACCAATGACCGTGTTGTAGCCATCTTCCGTGTCCATGATAAAATTATGGGCATTGGCAATTTTGGCGGCTTCGATTACTTCCTCCATACTAGCCTCCGGCCGGCCGAGGGCGATGTTATTGAAAATGGTGTCATGAAACAGAATGATCTCCTGCGTCACAAAACTCATCTGTTGCCGTAGCGACTCCATGCTATAATCACGAACATCAACACCATCAATTTTTACACTACCCCGCGTTACTTCATAGAAACGGGGAATTAGATCGGCAATGGTCGATTTTCCGACACCCGAAGGTCCAACCAAGGCTATCTTCTGCCCTTTCGCAATTCGGAAATTTATGTTTTTTAAAACGGGTTTGTCGCCATATTGAAAACTGACATCCTCGAAAACTATGTCCCGCCGGAAGTTTTTCAGTTCCTGAGCTGTTGGTTTATCCTGGATTTCAATGGGTTTATCCAGCAACTCAATGATTCGTTCGCCCGCAGCCTGCCCCTGCTGAATATTCGTCAGAGCCACTACAATCGCCTTGGCAGGGCGAATTACCTGCGAAAAAATGGCGATAAACGCAATGAACGAACTGGCCTGCAAATTGCTCTGACTGCTCAATACCAGACTACCGCCATACACCAGAATACAGGCTACCACAAACACCCCCGATGCTTCGGAAAACGCTGGTGCCAGTTCGCGCCGTTTGAATCCTTCCAGACTGGCCTGCCGATAAAAATCATTCTCCTGGCTAAAACGTTTGAGCACAAAGCCCGTAGCATTAAATGAGCGGATAATTCGCATACCAAGCAACGTTTCATCCATCAGTGTCAGCATCCGCCCCATCGACGACTGTACATCCTGCGCTTCCTTTTTGAGTTTCTTGGTCACAGCCGCAATGCCCACTGCCGAAATCGGAATAATGACCAGCGTAAACAGCGTGAGTTTGACTGAAATCGCAAACAGGGCTACGAAATAGCCAATCAGCAGGTAAGGCTCCTTAAATACAACTTCGATGGAACTACCGGCCACGCTCTCAATGGCGTAGACATCACCGTTCAGCCGGGAAAGCAGATCCCCTTTATGCTCTTTGGTAAAATAACCCAGGTGTAGCGAATTGATCTTTTCAAAGAGCGCTTCCCGTAGCCGTTTTACAAGCAAGGTCCGGGCATTCAGCAAACAACGCTGGGCCAGAAACCGAAACAGATTGGTCAGCACCACCGACACCACAATCATACCCGCCAGGAAATAGAGCGCATGTATTGGGTTGGTCGTTTTGAACTGATAAATGAAATGGTAAAACGTATCTTTAAAATACTCGGGCGACAGGCGAAACTCAGGCACCGTAGCATACCGGGCCGCATCGGCGGTATTGATCGGATCAAAGAGAAAATTGAGCAGAGGAATAATCAACGCAAACTGAAATACGTTGAAAAACACCCCGATGAGGGTGAATACAAAAAATGGGATTACGAATTTTCCATAAGGCCGGGCATAGGCCATCAGCCGCCTATAAATTTTCATTCAGTGTGATTACTTCTATTTCCTGTTGAGCGAATAAAAACTAATTGACCAGCAAAACATTAGCTACTCTTGGAAGTATGTTCAACTCGGCCGATTTGTCTGAACCTGTGTATAACTAAATGCGGACTTCTAGTATGACCCCAAAACAGGGAAAAACGTTTATAGACGAGTTGGTTTTCTATAGATATTCAATAGAAACGGCCGCATGTCTTAACGGGTTCACACTAAAAAAATTAGTATACAACAAAATCCGTCTTATTTGCTCAATCGCTCATTTACTTGATTAAACCAGTGATCGGTACACATTCATATATTTTCGGGCCGAATCTTCCCAGTTGAACTGAGCGCTATAGGCCTTTAAAGCTTCTTTCATCTCGTTGCCCGCCCGTTTGTATTGTTGCATACCGGCCATGAAATCATGATGCATATTGTCGAAGTCCTGAAAATAAAAGGCCAGGTCTTTCCCGATTTCGGGCAGTGCTGTGTGCCTCGACAAAAACACCGGCTTGCCAACCGACATAGCCTCCGTAACTGGCAACCCAAAACCCTCGGCCAGAGAAGGCATCACAACGGCCTGGCAATTGTGATAATACCACGACTTCTCACCTTCTGTAATTTCATTGACCAAATGCATTCGATCATCAACCTTTAGCTCAGATGCATGCTGTCGCAGAAAATGGGCATAATCCTTATCCTCGTGCCGACCCGCCAGAATCAGCTCAAGAGAGGGATTCTTTTGTAATAACGGCAAAATCTGGTGCTGATTCTTCTTCCGGGTTATTACTCCAACGTTGAACAAAAACGGAATTCTGGGCCGGTAAGAACGAGGCATCAGTACAGGCTGGTGCAGTCGGTTAGTACCGTTGTAGATTACATAGACAGGTCTATGACCAACGTTACAATGCGTTAGTACATCGTTTTTGGTAAATTCCGAAATACAGACAACAGCATCACTGCGGTCAATATTCTGCTGCAACTGAGCCAGACAGCGAGCTTTTTTATGCGCCGGTTTGTCTTCGTGCAAAAAGTTGAGATCATGCACCGTGAGCAGTACCTTAATTTTTTTATTCCGCTGAGGCAGGTACTGTGAACTTTGGTACGTACAATGCCAGATGTTATACTGGCTTACCGATGGCATCAGAAACTTTTGCAACGAGTGCTGAGCAATGCAGGTTGTGGAGTGCTCAAACGTCTGCCGAACATGATCTGGGATAAAAACAGCCAATTCGTCCCGACTCATGGTATCCCGCAAGGCCTTGCCCAGATTCAGACAATAATAATACAGCCCCGTGTTGACATACTTCATTCGCTCACAATCAAAAACGACACGCATCATACGACAAACCCTCCTAACGTTGAGAAACTGATTGAAACATTTTATAACTGACCACCTACTTTAACCGTTATATTAACACTACGCAGGTTATATGGCCTGTATGAACAAACCCTGGCCTTCAATTGAGGCAATTCAGTAAGAAACTGCGAAAGAGGTGTAAGTGGTGCAACGAAGGGTTTAGTATTAACGGTACGGGTTGATAGGGGTTAATGTTGCATAAAACGCAAAAAAGCGATTGTGCGGCCCTGATGCAATCCTCTTTTTCAACGTATGTCCCGTATTATCTTTGACTGCAACCTGATGAAATTTCCCCATTCTGGCCTGTATCATTACTGCCAGAATCTGGGTGAGCATATCAATAAGCAACTGGTTGAAACCGATCAGCCACACATGCGGATGTACTTACCCCCCCGCAAAAAACTGGCCCTTCATCCACGGCCCTACCACCTGATCGAACAGAAGTGGCATAAACTGATTCAGCCGTTTCTGCTCAAATGCCGGGTATGGCATGCGCCGTTTCAGTCGGGACGAATATTACCCGATAAAAAGCGCTTCCCCCATCTGAAAGTCGTGCTGACCATCCACGATCTGAACGTACTTCATGAAGGCAAGCCTGAGCATGTTCAGCAGAAAAGTATGGCCCATACCCAATCGTTGATCGACCAGAGCGACGCCATTATCTGCATTTCTGAATTTACCAAAAGCGATGTATTGACCCATTGCACGGTTGGCGACAAGCCTGTTCATGTCATCCATAACGGTGTCAACAAACGGCCAGCTTGCGTACAGCCAGAAGAAGGCCTGTATCAACCCGATCGGGAATTTATTCTGGGCATAGGCTATCTGAACAAAAAGAAGAACTTCCATGTACTGTTGCCTCTGTTGCAATCAAATCCTGACCTTGAACTGATCGTTGTCGGCTGCCACGACGACCCCGATTATGTAGCTGCCATGTGGCAACAGGCACAGCAGTTGGGCGTTGCCAATCGACTACATCTGCCTGGTACTGTATCAGAATCGGCTAAAATCTGGTATTTGCAGCATTGTAAAGCGCTGGTGCATCCTTCGCTGGCTGAAGGGTTTGGCCTGACTGTCATCGAAGCCATGCAGTTTGGCAAGCCGGTTTTTCTATCGACCCGTACTTCACTGCCCGAAGTGGGGGGCGATGCGGCTTTCTACTTCCCAAACTTTGAAGCTGACACAATACAGGAAACCTTTCAACAGGGAATACTAGCGGCCCAATGCCCCCAGCGAAAAGCAGCCATTCTCCAAAATGCGGCTCGTTTCAATTGGGAAAACAGTGCTCAGCAATACCTGTCTGTTTACCACTCCCTCGCTGGTTAATCTTACATTCAGAGCGATTAGAAAACCCTATACTGCCTGCTTTATCTTACCTGTTGGTGCGCATTATCAAACGTTTCCATTGGATGAGAGCTTTTTTCTATACGTTCTATTGCTGTCTGTTAGTAACCCTGGGGTTTTCCCAAGTCCAGAAATTACCTGTTTATCAACCGAAACCCGTTACAGCCGACTGGCTTATTGCGCCTGTCGGTCAGAAAGCAGGGGTGTATCAGGCCAACAAGGGCAAAGAGATCGTATTGGCCAATGGCTTACTGGCGCGTCGATTCCGTATAAGCCCTAACCTCGCTACAGTCGATTATAAAAACCTGACTACGGGCGAGCAGTTTGTTCGCTCCGTACGGCCCGAAGCCATACTGGTTCTGAATGGCAAAACCTACCGGGTTGGCGGCTTATATGGACAGAAAGAACACGCCTATTTACGCGAGGAATGGGTGGATGAGTTTACAGCCGACCCAGCTGATTTTCAATTCAAAACGTTTACGGTATCACCCATAAAGCCCTACCTGAACTGGCAGCCGCGCACCTGGACTCTGAATCGAAATCAGCCCACAGGACAGGAACTGCAACTGGTATTTACCTCCAATGCGCCCGAATTGAAAGGTATTGACATAACGGTCCACTACGCCCTGTACGATGGAATCCCCAGCCTCTGCAAATGGGTAACCCTCAATAATACATCCGCATCGGCCATCCACATCAATCAGATAATCAGCGAAATACTGGCGACTCCCGAAGAAGAGTCGGCCGTTGTGGGGAAGCCCGAGCAAATGAAAAAACCGCAGCGAATCTACGTTGAAAACAACTTTGCGTTCAACAACGCCATGCGCTACGACCTCTCCGATCAGGCCACGCACTGGCATACCGACTCGCTCTATACATCGCAGGTCAATTACAACTACGAAACTCCCTGTCTGCTGGAAGTGTACCCAACTGTTGGGGTGGGTATTGATCTGGCACCTGCGCAGCAGTACACCTCCATCCGTACCCATGAACTGCTGCTCGATTCGTATGATCGCGAACGCAACGGGCTGGCTCGTCGGCGTTTTTATCAGGCCGTAACCCCCTGGACGACGCAAAACCCGATTTTTATGCACCTGGTCAGTACGGAACCCGCCGTTGTCAAAAACATCATCGACCAATGCAAAGAAACGGGCTACGAACTGGTGATTCTGAGTTTTGGCAGTAAGCTCAACATGGAAGATACGAGCCAGGCCAATATCCAGAAATTCAAAGCTCTGGCCGACTATGCGCACAGCAAAGGGATTCTGCTGGGTGGTTACTCGCTCTTTAGCAGCCGCCGAATCGACGACGAAAATGATGTGATTGACCCAAAAACTGGCCTGCCCGACAAAGGGGCATTCTTCGGTCATGCGCCCTGCCTGGCGAGTCAGTGGGGCATTCGTTACCTGAATAGTCTCAAAAAATTCATCTCCGAAACAGGCTTTGATCTGCTGGAGCACGACGGTCCCTATCCTGGCGATGTGTGTGCATCCACCAAACATCCCGGCCATAAAGGTCTGGACGATTCGCAGTGGGTACAGATGGAGATGCAAAAAGGCTTTTATCGATTCCTGAACGAGCGGGGCGTTTACATCAATGCGCCCGACTGGTACTTTATGGATGGCACCAACAAGATTGCCCTGGGCTATCGGGAAGTCAATTTCTCCCTTTCACGCGAACAGCAAAAATTGCTGAACCGGCAGAATATTTTCGACGGAACCTGGGAAAAAACGTCGACAATGAGTTGGGGGTTTGTACCGCTCACCAAATACCAGGGGGGCGGCCCCGAAGCCGTTCTGGAACCACTCAGCGAGCATCTGGCCGATTATGAACAGCTTATGATGCAGTATTATGGCGCGGGAGTTCAGGCTTGTTATCGGGGCCCTCGCCTGTACGATACCGAAGCCACCAAACAAACCGTCAAACGTGTAATCGACTGGTATAAAAAGTATCGTCTTATCCTGAACTCCGACCTGATTCACCTGCGACGACCCGACGGTCGCGACTGGGACGGTATCCTGCACGTGAACCCAACCGCTAAAGAAAAAGGACTGGTTATGTTGTTCAACCCCCTAAAAACCAAACTAACCAGAACCATCAAAATACCCCTGTACTACACGGGCCTTCACCAAACCGCCCAGATCAGGCAGGGTGAGGGCAAAGCCAAAACCTATGCCTTAAATCGACAATACGAAGTCGAACTACCTGTTACAATTGAACCCGAAAGCTATGCTTGGTGGGTTATTGAATGATCGCAAACCGTTCACCATCTTCTTCCGACTCATTGAGTGACTCATGGTAAGCGATGATCTGATAAAGCACCTCTACGGCGGTCGCGAAGTTGTCTTCACCGACCAGGGTTTTGTAGGTATCAGTCAGTTTCTTCTGTTCTTTTTTAGCCGTTAGCAACAGCTTTTGCCCTTCTTTGGTCAGCATGATCCTGGAACTACGCCCATCGCGTTTGCTTCGCTCCGTCGTGATTAATCCTTCAGCTTCCATTTCTTTTACGGTTCGGCTCATGGCCTGTTTGGGCTGCATGGCTCGCCGGGCGAGTTCCTGATTTGTAATCCCATTTAGGCTGATATTGGTCAAAAAACGCATAAAGGAGGTTTTGAACGGCATATCGGTTTTCTCGTTCATGGCTCGCTGCATCCACAAATCAGACAGACGCTTCATTACTGCAATCAGCCGCCCCCAATTGCGGTCGTTATCCTGCATGTGATCGACCAACTCTTTTTCCAGCTTCTTTTTCTTCATCCGGTCAAGTATTTTTCAACAAATATATAGCGAAAAATATAGTCAACAATGATTACCAAATAGTCAACAAATAGGACTAATTTTGCCTGACGATAGAATTCCAAGGACTATCCATACAGTTCTAGTAATAATCAAAACTCTATACATCAATACAATGGCACTTAAACATTTAAATCTGGCGGTTCCCGATGTAGCGCAAACCAAAGCCTTTTTTGAAACCTATTTCGGCTTTCAATGCCAGGAAGTAAAAGGCGATAATGTAATCGCTATTCTGGAAGATCAGGATGGTTTTATCCTGTCAATCAGCAATTTTTCAAAAAACGAAGTCCCGCAGTACCCTGCTGATTTTCACGTTGGCTTTTTGCAGAATACGCCCGAACAGGTTATGGCAATCTATCAAACCATGAAAGCCGATGGTATTGCTGTCGGTAAAGAACCTAAACACTACGGCGGTCGTGGCACCCTGTCTTTTTACGTTGAAGCACCCGGTAAGGTGTTGATTGAAGTGCTGTGTGTGATGAGCAGCTAGCCAGGAAACGACCTTTAGCTAAATCGACACTTGTCAGGTTAGGGAGTTTTGGCCCGAATACGTACTTTGGTTTAGAAATTACTCCTCCCCTACCGATGCCTCAACTCGACCAGCTTTTAGCCGAAGTAGCCGCAGCCCGCACGCAATACATAACCCAAGTAGGTAAACTAACCGAAGCGCAGGCGCAATGGAAGCCCTCACCTGATGTATGGAATGCGGTCGATAACACCGAACACCTATACTGGGCCGAACATGGCGGCATCTGGGGTATGTGGCGAGCCTTTCACGCCAAACAAGCGGGCAAACCCATCTGGGAAGGCGAACTGATTAACAAAGGCTTAACGGCCGACGAAATTGTAGCGCGTACCTGGCGCGAGAAAGAACAGGTGCCGGCCATCGCAGCCCCTCGTATGGGTGGTTCGCTGACGTTTTGGTTATCGGCGCTGGCCAGCCTGCAACAACCGCTGACTGATCTGGCCAACGCTTTAGAAGGCGAGGATTTAGAAACAATTATTCACCCCCACGTTCTATCCGGGCCCTTAGACATCCCCCAACGCTTCCAGTTTCTCCGCTTCCACATCGACCGTCACAGGAATCAGGTTATGGCCTTGGGGCTGGTTTAGATTGTAATAATATACAAAACGAATCAGGCGAAGATACCAAACTATCTCCGCCCGACCGTAAACTGGAAACCAAAAACTGTCTTATTAAACCTCTTCTGTCTGCAATTGTTTCTCGTAGAGTTCACGATACGCCCCGTTCAGGGCCAGCAGTTCTTCATGCGTGCCCTGCTCGATGATTTCACCATCGTCGAGCATAATGATGTGGTCGGCTAGTTTGGCCGATGAAACCCGGTGCGAAATCACAACCGAGGTACGATCGGCCATGATGCGCTGGAGATTATTCAGAATGATGTTTTCCGTGTTCGTGTCTACTGCCGACAGACAATCGTCCAGAATTAGGATTTTCGGGTCGCGGGCAATGGCCCGGGCAATACTTAGTCGCTGTTTCTGACCGCCCGAAAGGGTAACGCCACGTTCGCCCACACGGGTATCAAACTGCTCCGGGAAGTCAATTACATTCTGGTATAGATCGGCATCCCGCAGAGCCTGTTCAACCCGTTCCTGCGGCAAATCGGGCTTTCCGAAACGGACATTGTTGCTGATCGTTTCCGAAAACAGGAACACATCCTGCGGCACATAGCCCATCTGCCCGCGTAACGACGTCAGGTTATAGTCTTTGATCGGAATACCGTCCACGTTGATTTCGCCAAAGGTCACGTCATACATACGCGTGAGCAAATTGGCCAGGGTACTTTTCCCAGACCCGGTTGTTCCCAGAATCGCCACCGTTTCGCCCGCCCGAACGTGCATCGAGAAATCTTTGATGGCCGTAATACCCGAATCAGGATAGACGAACCGAACATTTTTGAACTCGATCTCGCCCTGAATCGTGTGTTCAATATTTTTCTGCGACACGATGTCGGTTTTGATTGTCAGAAATTCATTGATGCGCTGCTGCGAAGCCGCGGCCCGTTGGGTCTGGCTGGTGGTCCAGCCCAGCGCCATAACCGGCCAGGTTAGCATGTTGACGTAGAGGATAAATTCGGTGATGTTGCCCGGTGTCAGTTGGCCCGCTATGATCTCCTGACCACCCACGTAAATAACCAGCACGTTGCTCAGCCCTACCAGGATAGCTACCATGGGAAAGAACAACGAATCGACACGCGTCAGACCAAGCGATTTAGCCCGGTACTCGTCACTTTCGATCTCAAATTTGGCGGCTGAGTTGGCTTCCTGCACAAACGATTTCAGTACACGAATTCCCGAAAACGCTTCCTGCACATAGGTAGACAGACGCGACAGACTCCGCTGGATTTCCTCGGACCGTTGAATAATTATGTTGTTGACCAGATAAATAGCGACCGACAACACCGGCAAAGGCAGCAGCACGTAGAGCGACAGCCGGGCGTTGATACTGACCATGTAACTGATAACCAGTATAAACAGAACGATCAGGTTCAGGCCGTACATAATACTTGGCCCAATGTACATCCGCACTTTACTTACATCTTCCGAAATACGAGCCATTAAATCGCCCGTGTTGTGCTGGCGGTAAAAACTAAGTGGCAAAGTCTGGTAATGGTCGTAAATCTCATTTTTCAGATCATATTCCACATGCCGCGACATTACGATCAGGGTTTGCCGAACCAGAAACAGGAAGAAGCCTTTCATCAGGGCCATCACCAGCGTCAGCACACCAAATAGCAAAATACTCGTGCCAAATATCTCGTACAGTCCAGATTGCAATGGAGAACCATCGTACAGATAATATACATCCAGCGTTTCACGGACCAGATCGAGGGCATACCGAACCAATTGCGCCGGGAATATGCCAAACAAATTGGAGACAGCCGTAAAAATCGTCCCCAGGATCAGGTACCATTTGTATTTAAGGAGGTATTTATTAAGATAGGAAAGAGCTTTCACAGAACGGTCAACTGGCTTTTTTGGGTAACCGTAGTGCTTTGCGAAAAGTTGCAAAGGGTGGGGAGCAGGGGGCATAGGGATAGGGGTGTGGGCAAGACGGATACGCAAGCAACCCCATGCCCCTACCCCCATACCCTATGCCCCACCCTGACTACCCCTTGCTCTGTGCCTAAAAAAGTCGTACTTTTGTACCCATATTCAGTTCTTTAAAATATCGGTAGAATTTAAGTTTTAGGCGGATGCTCAACAGGCGACTACTCCGAATAAAGGTCATGCAGGCGTTATATGCGCTTCGGCAGGCCGAATTTTCCAATCAGCAATTAGCCCTCGACGGCATAAACGATCTCTTCCAACCCGACCTAAACTCGATGGAGCCGCAAAACAAGCGGCAACTCGAAGGCTACCGAAAACTGGCCAGCGCCCTTTTTGAAGAAGCCATTAAAACCAATCAGGCTGCCCAGGACGATGATGCTCCCCGACAAGTGCTGAAAGCTGCCAACGATGGGTTCGTCTTTTACCAAAGCCGGACGAAGAAAGATCGTCAGCATATGGCTCAACTGATGATCACTCAGGTGAATGGTATCTACGACGATTACCTGCGGGTGATGCTGCTGCTACCCGAGCTGGGCCGCGCTGCCCGTATCGACCGCGAACGCCCTTACCGTGACCCTGATGAGACCCCGTTCCCATTTGAGTCGGATCTGGCCGACAATACGGTTGTGCAGGCATTAGCCAGCCATCAGCCCTTGAAAAATGAAGTCCTTCGGCACAATATTTCCTGGGCCGACGACCAGCCGTTTGTGCGCAAAGCCCTGCGTGAAGCTTTGAAAACGGATGATACCTACCGGGCTTATTGCAGCCAGCAAACGCACACCCCCGACGAAGATCAGGCATTGGCACAATACGTGCTGCGAACGCTTATATTCAAGCACGATACAATCCGGGATCACCTGGCCGAAATTGACCTGAGCTGGACCGAAAACAGCGAAGTGGTCCGGGGTTTAGCCATTCGTACCTTGAAATCGGTACAAAGCGCCACAGGATTACAGCTCGAACCACTGACCGACGATTGGGAAGAGGATGAGTTTTTCCTGAATACACTGTTTCAGAAATCGCTGGAGAACGACGCTGAGTATGAGCAACTCCTTGCCGAACAGCTTCAGAACTGGGACATGGAACGGGTAGCGATGATCGATAAAATCATATTAAAACTGGCGGTTTGTGAGTTACTCAGTTTTCCAAACATTCCAGTTAAAGTAACGATTAATGAATATATTGAGCTGGCAAAGGCCTATAGTACGCCTAAAAGCGGTAAGTTTGTCAATGGAATTTTAGACAATTTATCCGAAAAGTTACAGGCGTCTGGTCATTTGCGCAAAAGTGGACGAGGCTTATTGGACAATAAATAGTTTATGGTTATGCGTTTATGGTTTACGGTTTTCTGCTTCGACGGTGGTCGGTAGTTAGGCATCAATCCACTGACAACAGAAACCTCTAAACCGTACACCCGAAAACTCCACAGAAATGAATAGACTTGGTCGTGACTTAACGTTTTTAGTGACAGGTATAGCTGTCGGGTCGTTGTTTGGCTTGTTGTATGCGCCCGACAAAGGCAAAATCACTCGCGATCGGCTCTCGTTCCGATTGTCGAAATACAGAGAGCAGATCAACGCATTGCTCCAGGATTTAGGAGGCTCAAGCGATCAACCCGAAAATTCCTCGAAAAACGAGGGCCAGCGCGTCGTAAACGATGCCCGCGAAAAAGCGGAGCGCTTACTGGAAGATGTTGATCGGCTGATGGCCCAGATTAAGCAACAGAACGCGTAAAAGCTAACTTGTAAGGTATACGGCTATCGGGTTGTCAGGTTTCTCAACTTCCAAACGAACTGTATACCTTTACAACGTGGATAACTTTTTAATTATGTACCTCAGAAGTTGGCTGTTTGTAGCCATTACGGTTGGCGTTGGGTTTGGGCAAATGAGCTGCGACAATCGAAAGCAAGGGGAAGCTTCCAAAGAAATCGCTTCCGACAAAATGCCCAGGATTACTTTTGCCGAGAAAGGCATCTATGATTTTGGTACGCTTACCGAAGGCGATACCGTCGACCACGTTTTTACGTTCACCAACACAGGTGAATTCCCACTGATTATCAACAACATCACGGCTTCCTGCGGATGTACGACACCCGAATGGCCCCGCCAGCCGGTAGCACCAGGCGAAAAGTCGTCGGTACGCGTTCGTTTCAATAGTCGGGGTAAAATGGGTGAGCAGAACAAAACCATCACCATCTTTGCCAACACGGAACCCGCCATGACAGACCTTCAATTTAAAGCCATGGTCAATCCGAAACCAGACTCCACCAAAAAATCGTAACTAACCGAACAAAACCATGCTTTCAATTTTATTAGACGCTCCGGCCGGCACCAACACATCCATGATTTACAATGTGTTGCTCTGGGTGGGTATTATCGGTATTTTCTACTTCTTTATGATTCGCCCCCAGCAAAAGAAGCAGAAAGATCAAAAGTCGTTTATCGATAACCTTAAGAAAGGTGATAATGTGGTCACCATCGGAGGTCTGCACGGCAAAGTTGTTTCGGTAGAAGCTGCCACCGTTACGCTCGAAGTCGATAAAGGTACAAAACTAGTATTCGAACGCACCTCGATCTCCCGGGAAGCCAGCGTAAAACCGGCCGAAGAGAAAAAGTAATTTCGTACATTTTCCGTACAAAGTATAGGGGTTCAAGGAGTGCCTTGATGTGTCTGGCGAAGTGGACCCGAGCCCATTGCACTCCTTGAACCTCATACGTACTTCACAAACTCCGTGAATACACACGCACCCGATACCAAATCATTTCAGCCAACAAAGTTGCTGCTTTGCCTGCTGGCCGCAACCTTGTTCTGGTTCCTGAGTGCGCTAAATAAACCGGGGTATACGCTGAACGTAGAATATCCGGTGCAGTTCCTTTATAACGATTCGCTCTACATACCAACCACCCCGTTACCCAAAACAGTACGGGTCAATGTATCGAGCGATGGATGGGGGCTCTTGCGGCATGCCTGGTTGCCTTTCCGGGTCGAACCCATAACTTATACCATTAAGGCCCCACTACAGGCCACTGCCATCAATATGTCTTTGCTGACGGCAGCTTTGGCTGAGCATATCAAAAAGCTCCACGTCAATTACGTTGTATCGGATAAGCTTGATGTTCACTTTGATCGGCGAATGACCAAAACCATTCCGTTAAAAGCCGATAGTCTGCACATCAATATGGTACCGCCCTTTGTGGTAACCAGTGTTATCAACCTGACCCCCCGAAGTATTGAAGTCAATGGGCCTGGCAAACTGGTACGCGGGCTGCCCGATACCTTGTGGGTAAAAATTCCCCGAAAACGGATTTCGGACAACTACGATGAAGAGGTTCCGCTGAATCAACTTCGTCATCCACTCCTGCATACCAGTGCCGATCGTGTGGCCGTTAGCTTTGAGGTCGGCGAACTGCTATCACCACAATTAAAACTTAATGGCGAAAAAGTGAAAAAGTGAAACTGGATACGCCAGCCTTCTGCTCGTTCGATTTTTCGCTCTTTCGCTCTTTATGAAACGACCTCTTCAAATAGGTGTTACGGGAGGTATTGGCTCTGGTAAAAGCACCGTTTGCCAGGTATTCCGGGCCTTGGGCATCCCGATCTACGAAGCCGATGAACGTGCCAAATGGCTCACCGAGCATGACCCCATTCTGAAAGCGGATATTAAGCGCGTACTTGGCCCGGAAGCTTACAGCACAACGGGACAGTACAATAGAGCCTGGGTAGCTTCGCAGGTGTTTGGCGCTCCCGAACGCCTGTCGGCACTCAATGCCGTGATTCACCCCCGCGTTTTTGCCGATACAGCTTCCTGGATAAACCAGCAGACGGGTAAACCGTATGTCATCAAAGAAGCGGCTTTGATGAAAGCGGCTGGCGATAATAACTCCCTCGACAAAGTGGTGGTGGTTCAGGCCTCCGTTTTACTGCGTATCGAACGGATACGAAAACGCGACCCGCACCGATCGGAAAACGAAATTCAGAACATTATTGCCCGGCAGATCAGCGATGAAGAACGGCTGAAAATTGCCGATTATATTCTTGAAAACGACGAAAGCCAGTTGCTGCTTCCGCAGATCGTCCGTCTTCATGAGGAATTTTTGCGCCTTGCCGCCAATTAATGCCCTTTCGGCTGTAATTTGTGGGCTATCACTCATCAATAGCCCAATCGAATGAAACAACGTTTCCTCCTCTTTGCCAGTTGTGCCGGTAGCTTTCTGCTCGGTGCTTTCATAGCCAGCAACGATCCTAAAAAACCCATTACGTCCGATATGGTCGAAGTGGCTTCCCGCATTTTCGATCTGGAATTTACCCCCGCCGAGCGCGATTCGATGCTCGACAATCTGAACAACGCCCGGCAGAATTATGAAGCCCTGCGAAAGATTGACTTACCCAACGACATCGCTCCAGCCCTTTATTTCAATCCATTACCAGCTGGCTTCATGATGCCAGCCGGCCCTTCGTCGTTCAAAGCCTCGGCACAGAATACCGTTACTTTACCCAAAAATCGCGATGAACTGGCCTTTTATACCGTTAGTCAATTAAGCCAGTTGATCCGTACCAAACAGATCTCGTCCGTTGAGCTTACGCAGTTTTTCCTGAATCGGCTCAAAACCTACGACCCGAAGCTGCACTGCCTGATTACCACCACCGACGAACTGGCAATGGCCCAGGCCAAACGGGCGGATGCTGAACTAAAAGCAGGAAAATATCGGGGGCCATTGCATGGGATTCCGTATGGAGCCAAAGACCTGTTGGCTACCAAAGGCTATAAAACGACCTGGGGCGCCAATCCATACAAAGACCAGACAATCGACATGGACGCCACCGTGATCCGAAAACTGGAAGAAGCAGGCGCCGTACTATGTGCTAAAATGACCTTGGGGGCCCTGGCTATGGGCGACGTGTGGTATGGCGGCATGACGCGTAACCCCTGGAATCCCACTACCGGCTCCAGTGGTTCGTCGGCAGGTTCGGCTTCCAGTGTATCGGCAGGTCTGCTGCCTTTTGCCATTGGTACCGAAACCTTGGGGTCCATAGTCTCACCCTCCACAATTTGCGGCACCACGGGGCTCCGTCCGACCTTTGGGCGCGTCAGCCGTCATGGCGCTATGGCTTTAAGCTGGAGCATGGATAAAATCGGACCGATCACCCGGTCGGTAGAAGATTGCGCACTGGTTTTTAACGCAATTTATGGCCCCGATGGAGCCGACCCAACGGTTGTGGCAGCCCCTTTCCGGTATGCTCCTCTGGCTACGTTGAAAGGTATGCGCATCGGCTATGTCAAAAAAGCCTTTGAAAGCAATTATCCCAATCGAGCCAATGATTCGCTTACGCTGCAAGCCCTGCGCCATCTGGGTGCCGAACTGATCCCATTTGACTTGCCAACGAGTGTACCGGCCAATCGCATTTCGTTTTTGCTGGGCGTGGAAGCAGCGGCAGCATTCGATGAACTAACCCGATCGGGCCGTGACGATTTGCTGACCCGCCAAACCAAGAATGCCTGGCCCAACTCGTTTCGTTCGTCGCGCTTTGTCCCTGCCGTTGAATACATCCAGGCCAACCGCGCCCGAACCAAACTCATCAATGAAATGGCGGCTCAGTTAAAATCAGCTAAACTGGATGTATATGTATCGCCAGCCTATGCGGGCGGCAATCTAACCCTGACCAACCTGACGGGGCATCCTTGTGTAGTACTTCCTAACGGGTTTACCAAACAAAATATGCCTACCAGCATCACCTTCATGGGGCAGCTCTTTGAAGAGGGCAAAGTACTGGCCGTTGCGAAGGCGTACCAGGACGCAACCCAGTGGCATAAAAAGCACCCCGTTCTCTAACAGGAGAGCCTTTACAAAGCAAACCTTTCCGAATACAGTTCGTTTAAGTTTATAGACATACTTAATGAACAGCGTTATGAAACGGTTATTGATAGTTTTAAGCATAGTAGCTGCTGCTTTCGGCTGCTCTCCCCGCGTGGCGGTGGATAGCAATAGTCGGGTAGACTTCAGCAAATACAAAACGTTTGCCTGGATGGACTCCGACGTGAGGGCCGGGCAAAATCCACTTTACTATAACCAGCTAGCCACAGAAAGCGTCGAAAATACGATGAGCGATGTGTTGCGGCAGAAAGGCCTGACAGAGAATAATTCACAGCCCGACTTAATTATTGGCTACCATTTCTTTGTCGAAAACAAAACCCGTACGGTTGCGAATTCAACATCGCCGTTCTATGGCCCTTACCTGGGCTGGGGCCGATGGGGTTACCGTGGCTGGGGACCTGGCTGGTGGGGTTGGGGTGGAACCCAGTACACACAAGAGCAATACCAGGCCGGTACACTAGTCGTCGACATGGTTGATGCCCGTACCCACAAATTGGTCTGGCGTGGCTCTGTACAAAATGCCGTAGCTGATCCATCCCGTATCACAGCTCAGCTTACTAAAGAAGCGGAACGAATTGTTGAGAAATTTCCCGAGCGGACGAGTTAACCAATCACCTACTCTTTCTAAAACCTGCTGTTGGCCGGACGATCCGGAAAACAGCAGGTTTTTTTGTGCCTATAGCGGGCTCACGCTGTGAGCGTTGTCCACTATCTACCCATAACGGTCCGGTGATACAGTGACGAAAACAACTTAGAGCGTCTAACTGCGTATCAAAGCGGTTGGGCGCAGAAACCTCGTTTACAGCTAGCTAAGATGTTGCTTATCGTCGTTAATGACTTCATACTTAACCTACATTCACTATGCCTGTAAATCTGTTAGAAGTAGCAACGAGTTATTTTGATAATGATCTTGTCGGCCAGATAAGCAACATGCTGGGCGAAACTCAGCGGAATACTCAGAAAACAGTTGAAGGCGCTTTACCTTCACTCCTGGGTGGCTTAGCTCAAAAATCATCGGAGTCTGGTGGTACCAGTACCATTATGCATCTGATTGGCGAACTGATGACGCCAAATCAGGTAACCAGTAAAGGGCTTACCCCTGCCGACGATCTTCTGCACAACTTAAGTAATATATTGGCAAAAAGCGATCCATCCAGCAACCTTCTGGCTCTGGGTGCCCGCATTACCCAAAGCATTTTTGGTGAAAAAACGAGCCCGGTTACGAACGCATTAGCTGCATATAGTGGCGTAAAACAATCGTCGGCCTCTTCGATACTGAATATAGCCGGGCCGGTTTTACTGAGCCTTCTGGGCCAAAAATCGGCTGGCGACGGTGCTGGCGTTTCCGGACTGGCCGCGCTACTCAAGAGCCAGACAAGCCACGTTGAGTCGGCATTTCCATCGGGTCTGGGCTCGCTCCTGGCAGCTATCCCCGGTCTGGGCTTACTAAGCCGCCTGGCCAACAATCCCGGGGCGGTCAGCCAGGAGCCGATTGTGCGTTCGCAGTCGTCTTACCCAGCGTATGCGGAAGATGAGGAGGCATATTCGGGCGGAAATCGCTGGCTTCCCTGGCTATTGTTAGCGCTGGGTGCATTGGCCCTGTTTTTTGTACTTCGCTCCTGTAATAAAGAAGAAAAACCAGTTGATAATCCGATTGAAGCTGTTGTTGACAGTACGGCTTCTACCATACAGGCAGCTACCGATTCGGCAGGCGCCACACTCGACTCCGCAGCGCAGGCCTTCAAAGATGCCACCGCCAAACTCGGCACCTTCGCCAAACGCAAACTACCATCGGGCCTCGAACTGAACATCCCCGAATTAGGTATAGAGAATAAGCTCATTCAGTTTATTGAAGACAAGAGTAAGCCCATCGACAAAACAACCTGGTTCAATTTTGACCGTTTATTATTCGACACAGGCAAATCGACCCTTCGCCCCGAATCGCAGGAGCAGCTTACCAATATTGTTGCGATCCTGAAAGAATACCCAAACGTACACATTAAACTTGGCGGCTATACCGATAATACGGGAAGTATAGCGCTTAACAAAAAATTGTCGCAGGAGCGGGCCAATTCCGTTATGGGTGAGCTGGTCCGACAGGGTATCGACCAAGCGCGGCTAACTGCCGAAGGGTATGGCCCCGAACATCCGGTAGCGTCGAACGACACACCGGCAGGCCGGGTCGAAAATCGACGGATTGCGATCCGTGTGACGCAGAAATAAAATCCAGAGGCCAACTATACACTAAAGAAGCCGAAAGTGGATCCACTTTCGGCTTCTTTAGTGTATAGCCCTATACCCAAGTCTACCAAAGTTTGGCTGGGTAAGCCCCTTCATCGTGCAGTTTCTTTAAAGCGCTCTGCACCGTTGGCTTATCGTCGGGGTAGGTCACCCCAAACCAGGCCGACCGACTGCGAAATACTTTACAGTGACCCGTATTGGTTTCGATCAGGTTCGTCATTACCGTCGGGATATAAAATTCGGCTTTGGGGGAGTCGATGTTGGCAAGGGCATAGCTTTCAAACTGGTGCTGCACCAGCGGAAACACACTCGGCTTGAACCCCCAGAAGTTCATCGAAACAGGGGTCTCGGGCGACAGTGGGGTGACGCCATCGGCTTCTTCAAACACAATTCTCTTTTCGCCATTCTCGGTTTCGTAAATTTTTGTCCGTTCGATCACCGAAATAAGGTTCCCATTTTCAGCTACTTCGCAGACCCCGCGCGATACTGACCCATTTTCGGAAAGTGTATTTTTGACTTCGTAGCCTACCATGGCATGAAGCTCATCATCCGTATCTGTTTTCAGGAAGTCGCTGATAAGCTGGAACGCTTCGAGGCCATAAAAATCATCGGCATTAATCACCGCAAAGGGAGTTTGCGTATGGTTTTTAGCACACAGCATAGCGTGGCCCGTTCCCCAGGGTTTGGTACGCTTAACAGGTCCCAGCTCAGCAGGCACATAAGAATCAAGAGCCTGAATGGCATAATCTATTTCGATTTTACCAGCCAGCTTCGCTCCAAAAACCTCTTCAAAATCCTGACGAAGTTCTTCCCGAATTATAAACACAACCTTGCCGAAACCAGCCCGAATTGCATCGAAAAGTGAATAATCAATGATGGTTTCGCCGTTCGGCCCAAACTGATCAAGTTGTTTGATACCTCCATAGCGGCTACCCATACCAGCCGCCAGAATCAAAAGCGTAGGTTGCATTTTTAGTCGTTAGTTATCTTTTGAGAAAAGGATTTAACGCAGCGATAAAAAGGCTCCTAAAGGTCGCTGTGTACCGCCTTGATATCTGTGTATCTCTGTGTTATAGTCCTTTTATAAATGAGTTTAGCCCAAAATTAGGAAAAAGGGATATGTACCAACATCTAAACTGGACTCCAGCCTATTTTATCCAATATAACACCATTTAATAGAAATTTTTCTAAACAATATACCATTTACAAAAGTTGTCGTTATAATTGTATGCTAAACAACAATTGTCAAAGCAATTAATTACAAGCCATCTAAACCATGCCTTTTTACCATACCCTCGGCCAGATACCTCCCAAACGGCACACGCAGTTTACGAAGCCGAATGGGCAAGGCTTTTATTATGAGCAATTGTTCGGAACGATCGGTTTTGAAGGCATGTCGTCCCTGCTCTATGAGGTGCATCGTCCAACCATGGTGCGGGAAGTGCTGGACAGCGTTGACGTAACCCCAAAACTGGCCGTCGAAAAAAATATGCTCTCCCGAAAGTTGATTGGCTTCAACCTCAAACCAGCCGATGATTTTCTGGAAAGCCGAATTCCGCTGCTGGTCAACAACGATCTGATTTTTGGTTTGGCGGCTCCCCGTCAATCACTTACCAGCTACTTCTACAAAAATGCCGATTCCGACGAACTCCTGTTTGTTCATAAGGGCTCTGGCCGCTTGCGGACTTTACTGGGAACCGTACCGTTTCAGTATGGCGACTATCTGGTTATTCCACGGGGTATGATTTACCAGATCGAGTTCGATACGGATGCGAACAGGTTGTTGTATGTCGAGTCGCATTCGCCGATCTATACACCCAAACGATATCGGAATCATTTTGGTCAGTTGCTCGAACACGCTCCCTTCTGTGAACGGGACATTGTGCGGCCATGCGATCTTGAAACGTACGATGAAACGGGTGACTTTCTGATCAAGATCAAAAAGCAGGGAGCCATTCATTCGCTGGTGTACGCGTCGCACCCCTTCGATGTAGTTGGCTGGGATGGCTACAATTACCCTTATGGTCTTTCCATTTTCAACTTCGAGCCCATTACGGGCCGTGTTCACCAACCCCCTCCGGTGCATCAGACCTTCCAGACCGATTCGTTTGTCGTCTGTTCGTTTGTTCCCCGGCTGTTCGATTATCATCCGCTGGCAATCCCGGCTCCCTACAACCACTCGAACATCGACTCCGATGAGGTCATATATTATGTCGATGGTGATTTTATGAGTCGAAACGACATCGCTCAGGGGCATATCACCTTACATCCCGGCGGTATTCCGCATGGTCCGGCTCCGGGTGCTATGGAACGAAGCATTGGCAAGAAAGAAACGCAGGAATATGCCGTCATGGTCGATACGTTCCGTCCTCTCATGCTGACCGAACAGGCGCTCCTGATCGACGATGGAAAGTATTATAAATCCTGGCTGTAGAGACGCGACCCTTCGCGTCTCCTGACCGGATGGCTCTTACGCCAAAGGGTTTACTAACGTTAACCAATTGCTGGCGCATATGAGACGCGAAGGGTCGCGTCTCTACACACAACATCAACAAACCCGTATGGAAACGCTCGAACTCGTAGAAAACCAACCTATTTCCTCAACTAATCAGGAGGATTTTTTACCCCTCAACGGGACAGATTATCTTGAATTATACGTGGGCAACGCCCGCCAATCGGCCCACTATTTTCAGACGGCTTTTGGCTTTCAGCCCGTTGCCCATGCGGGTCTGGCAACAGGGCTACGCGACCGTGAATCATATGTAGTACAACAGGGAAAAATTCGGCTTGTACTCACCTCTCCCCTCCATGCTGATAGCGACATAGGTCGTCACATTGACCAGCATGGCGATGGGGTACGGGTGGTCGCTTTATGGGTCGATGATGCAACGCGTGCCTTCAACGAAACCATTCGCCGGGGCGCGAAACCCTATATGCAGCCCACACGCGAGCAAGACGATAGGGGCTACGTGGTGCGATCGGGCATTCATACGTATGGCGATACAATCCATGTTTTTGTCGAACGAAACGACTACAAAGGCGTATTCCTGCCGGGCTATGAACTCTGGCAGCCCGACTATCACCCCAGCGACGTGGGCCTGAAGTACGTAGACCATATGGTTGGAAACGTAGGCTGGCATGAGATGAATGTGTGGATGAAATTTTACCACGATGTCATGGGTTTTCAGCAACTCGTTTCGTTCGACGACAAAGACATTTCGACGGAGTATACGGCCCTGATGAGCAAAGTAATGAGCAATGGCAATGGTCGTGTAAAATTCCCGATCAATGAACCGGCCGAAGGCAAGAAAAAGTCCCAGATTGAAGAATACCTGGATTTTTACGGTGGGCCCGGCGTACAGCATATTGCCGTAGCGACCGACAATATTGTAGAAACGGTGCTGGCGCTGCGTCAACGGGGGGTCGAGTTCCTGAGCGTACCCGATACCTATTACGACGATCTGTCTGAGCGAGTAGGGGCAATTGATGAAGCAATGGATACGCTACGCCCGCTCGGCATTCTGGTCGACCGCGACGACGAAGGGTACCTGTTGCAGATTTTCACGAAACCCATTTGCCCTCGCCCTACGCTTTTTTTCGAAATCATTCAGCGCAAAGGAGCGCGTTCATTCGGAAAAGGCAATTTCAAAGCCCTCTTTGAAGCCATCGAACGCGAACAAGCCTTACGGGGGACACTTTAGAAATTATCAATGAGTGAATGATAGAATGATTGAATAGAAAAGCTTACGCTAGCCATTCAATCATTCAATCATTCTATCATTCACTCATTCAATCATTGACCATGAACCAGACCTATTCCCACTATACTCCCGACGATCAGGCCGTTTGGCGGTTGCTGTTCGAGCGGCAAATGGCCCAATTGCCCGGTAAGGCAAGCCAGGCTTATCTGGACGGAATTGTTGCGACAGGCTTTCGGGCCGACCGTATCCCTGATTTTGAGCAGGACCTGAACCCACGGCTGAAACTCTTGACGGGCTGGCGGGTTTGTGCTGTAGACGGACTGATTCCGAATCGGGAATTTTTTGAACTGATGGCAAATCGGAATTTCCCGGCAACGACCTGGCTTCGTCGTCAGGACCAGTTGGCGTACCTGCCCGAACCCGATATGTTTCATGACACATTTGGGCATGTACCGATGCTGTCGAACCAGGCTTTCTGCGATTTTCTGGCCGCCCTTAGCCGAATAGCCTTACACCATATTGACAGCGAAGAAGCCATTGCCATGATTTCGCGGTTATACTGGTATACGGTCGAATTCGGGTTAATTCAGGAAGGCCATGAATTGCGGATTTACGGCGGGGGTATTCTGTCGTCGATGGGTGAAACCACGTACAGCTTGTATAGCCCTGTACCCAAACGCGTTCTGTATGATGTTGAAGTACTGCTCAAAACACCGTATATCATCGACCATTTTCAGGAGCAATATTTCGTCATTGACTCGTATGACCAGCTTTATCATTCTATACCGCAAATTGAATCGGTACTGGAGGCACTGCTAGTGAGTTAAGTTTATTGTCAGTAGCTTCGCGTCAGTAGAAGGTCATTGAGGTCATATTCGCGTTTATAAGCAACAAATGACTTGCCCTGACTACCTAATGACGCCAAGCCATGACTTTTCCCAATGACGCATCCATCTGATACGCGTGCTTATTTTTTTAAGATTGACACCACAATTAAGAAGATTCGAAACGCCCTGCAAAAACAATTCAACGATGCAGGCTTCGATCTAACTGTCGATCAGTGGGTTGTGATTGACCATCTTTATCGAAACCCGGGCATCAGCCAGAATACGATTTCGGAAATGACCACCAAAGACGCCCCGACGGTTACCCGAATTATTGACTTGCTTTCGCAAAAAGGGCTTACCGAACGACGCATGACGGATACTGATCGGCGAAAATTTCTGGTGTACCTGACCGAGGCTGGAGAAGCCAAATACCACGAAGTATTGCCTGTTGTATCGGCCATGCGACGCAAAGGCTGGGGCGACCTGAGCGACGAGGATTACCAACACTTCGTCCGAATTATGGATTCGATTTACAGTAACATTAGCGACTGAGGAAAAAGGGATGGACATAGGAAATGAAGGTTACTTGTTTCCCTTTCGTCTCTATCTTCCTTCGTCCCTTTCCAACTCGTTCACCTTATGTACGGCATCTTCAGCTATGGCATTGCTTCGCCCCGTGTCGGGTTCAAACACGGCAATTATGTGCTCGACCTGGAAGTGGTTGGACTACTAGGGTATTTTGATGGATTAGCCCTTGATCCGGCCGTATTTGCACAGTCTGTACTGAACGATTTCATTGCCTTAGGAAAGCCTGTTCACCTGGCCGTTCACCAGCGTTTAACTGAACTTCTTGCCAACGACACGAATACCTTCGCTGAGGTTCATGATCAGGTATTTATCCACCTGTCGCGGGTACAGATGCATCTGCCTGTCCGTATTGGCGACTATACCGATTTTTATGCGGGTATTCATCATGCCGAAAACGTGGGGCGCATGTTCCGGCCCAATGCCGATCCGTTACTACCCAACTACAGGCATCTGCCCGTCGCTTACCACGGTCGGGCGTCATCCATCGTGGTATCCGGCACCCCCATTCGCCGACCCAGTGGGCAGTTTTTGAATGAGAGCAGGCAACCTGTTTTTGGCCCCTCGCAGAAGCTGGATTTTGAACTGGAACTAGGGCTAATTATTGGTAAGTCGAATCCATTGGGCAACCCCATACCAATAACCGATGCCGAAGACTATATTTTTGGCGTGACACTCTTCAACGACTGGTCGGCCCGCGACATTCAACGGTGGGAATACCAACCGCTGGGGCCATTTCTGGGAAAAAACTTTGCCTCGAGCTTGTCGGCCTGGGTGGTTCCCTTTGAAGATTTAGAACCGTTTCGTGTTGCAGGACCAACCCAGAACCCAACACCCCTACCCTATCTGCATAGCGATAATCCGGCTCATTTCGATCTTGACCTGGAGGTTTGGCTACAACCTGATGATGGTGAACACATCTGTATCAGTCAGACCAATACGCGCTATCTCTACTGGAGTTTTGCGCAGATGATCGCTCATCACACGGCTGGCGGCTGTAACCTGAACGTGGGCGATGTACTGGCTACAGGTACTATTTCAGGCGATACACCCGGCAGCTACGGCTCCCTACTTGAACTAAGCTGGAACGGTGAACGCCCATTGCATATAGCTAAAACAGTAACCAGAACCTTTCTGGACGATGGCGATCGGGTAACGTTTCGGGCAAAGGGACGAACTAAGCGTAGTGCCCTTGAGTTTGGGGAAGTAGAAGGCAAAATCTATTCATGAGAACCGTCAATCCAGCCGATTTGGCCCCAAATGAGTTTTATCGATACATGATTGGTACCGTGGGGCCACGGCCCATTGCGTTTGCCAGTACGGTTGATGCGCACGGGAATATCAATCTGAGTCCATTCAGTTTTTTCAACATTGCCGGCTACAACCCACCGACGCTGATTTTCATTCCGACTATTAACCGACACGGGCATAAAAAACACACACTCCTCAACCTGGAAGAAGTTGGTGAAGTGGTGATCAACATTGTCAACTATGCCATGGTGGAACAGATGTCGCTGACGAGTGCTGAATTTGAACGGGGCATCAACGAATTTGAAAAAGGGGGCTTTACGGCCATTCCTTCAGATCGGGTTCGACCACCCCGCGTGGCCGAATCACCTGCTTCGTATGAATGCCTGGTCCGGCAGATTATTCCGATGAACCAACGGGCAGCCGATTCGCCTGGAGCAGGCCATCTGGTCATCTGCGAAATTGTCATGGCTCATTTTCAGGAAGCAATTTTTGATGAAAAAGGTCTTATCGATCCTCATCGTATTGATCTGATTGGACGCATGGGCGCGGATTGGTATGCTCGGGCGCAGGGCGATGCGGTATTTGAAGTAGCTCGCCCGAAAGTAGGGATTGGGGTCGATACGATTCCGGCTTCGATCCGAAACAGTACCATTCTATCGGGGAACGATCTGGGAAAATTGGGTAGCTTTTCAACCCTCCCGACGCCGGAGGAAATTAGTGCTTATAAGGAGTCCGGAATTCTGAACGACATATTTGACGAAGCGCGATACGGTTGCCAATACCTACCGGACTTACTTCACCTTCGAGCAAAAAAGTTATTAGCGGATAATAACGTTAAAGAAGCCTGGCTAACGCTACTGGCGATTTAAAGTCGAATCATTTGACCTTCTCCAGATAGACTGTATCCTGCTGGCTAACAGCTCTAAACACGCTTTTCTGAGTAACGTACCCTTTTTTAGAAAAGCTTAGTTGTAAACAAGGGCATCTGAAGAGTCCACCATCCAGAAAATGGACTCTGAAACCGCCCAAAGAGTCTGTTGAGTTACTAGGTTGGGAATGCTGTGGCTGATCCGTGTCAGGTAATTTGCTCACTTGAACATCCGCAATAGGCTGCCGCAGAACTTTTTCCAGAACGACACCTTTTGCGATTTGCACACAATCACATCCCCATAAAAGGATACATATGGAAATAGATAAACCAGATAGCCCGCTTGCAACATGTGGTATTCTCATCGTTCCATATAATTCACCAAATCTTCAATCGTCTTAATTCCTAACTGCTTTGCCTGATCTCGTCGCATCATCAGGCAATAACTGTTGTTAAACCCTAGCGGTTTCAGCCAGTTCAGTTGATACTGCTGATGAAATTGATGCTGTACGTAATCATATATCGAATCAGATTGCATGGACAGATTTGCCAGGGTATGCGCAGATGGTTGTAGAATTACCAATAGCCCCGTACCCGTATATTCTGGGTAGAAATCGATGGCTCCCGTCCGCAAGGCATCAAAACAGATTTGCGTGCCTCCAAGTCCCGTTTTAGTAACGACCCGCAACGAAGTCTGCCCTTCGATCAACTGGCGGTAGATTTCAGCCAGAATGTATTGCTCCGTAAACACTTTCGACCCCATCACTACAGTTTCAGAGCGTTGGCGCGGCTCTGGCCGTTTATACAAACCAACTCGCGTTAAAAAAGTACGAGCTACCGATTCGGGCGACTGCTTTTCATAATCGACCTGATAATTCAGAGCTGTCATGACCGAATCCGTCAATTTCCCAGCCAGCAGATTCAGGGTCTGACCCAACTCTGGAAAACGATTCAACGTCACTTGCCGAACCATAGGCGCTGCATCGTATGGCGGAAATGCGTGTCGATTATCGGCCAGAACCAGCAAATCAAACGCCTGAATACGGCCATCGGTCGAGTACCCACTAATGATGTCGACCTGTCCACTACGAATGGCTTCATACATCAGGTTCTGGTCAATCAATCGGGGATGTAGATTTAGGCCATAGGTCTTCTGCAAACCGGGGTAGCCATCGGCACGGCCGTAAAACTCATGCGCAAAACCAGCTATCAACTTATCCTGCTGAATGGGTAACCAGTAAAAAGCCGATAGAAATGGCATCAGCGCAATAAAAGCCACTGCCCCTATGCGTAGTTTCCGTACCGACAGTCGTTGTAACGAGGCCAGGGCAACATCGAAGCCAATGGCAAGCAAGGCCGCCGGAATAGCCCCCGCCATCATCATATTTACGTTACTGAGCGCAATACCGCTAAAAATGAACTCGCCCAGGCCACCCGCAGCGACGTAGGCCGCCAGTGTCGCTACACCTACATTAATCACCGTTGCGGTACGAACACCCGCAAAAATCACGGGCAGGGCCAGCGGCAACTCCACCTTCGTCAACACCTGACGATTGGTCATCCCAATGCCCCGGGCTGCTTCTTTAACAGATGCATCTACTTCTGTAATACCTACATAGGTATTTCGGATAATGGGCAGTAATGCATACAGGAAAAGAGCCATCAGAGCCGGGCCCACGCCAATGCCTAAAACCGGAATCAGGAAGCCAAGTAAAGCCACGCTAGGCACCGTTTGCAACACTCCGGCAATACCCAACACACTACCGGCTAATCGCGAGCGACGCGAAATCAGAATCCCCAGCGGTACACCCAACAAGAGTGCAAGCAGTAATGAAACCGCCGTCAGTCCGATATGCGTTAAGGTTTGCTCCAGCAATTTATCGGCATGCTCCCGAACAAACGTCAAGAAATCAGTCATGCAGCCGGTGGGGTTTATCGTCCAGAAAATCCCGAACAAAATCCGAAGCAGGTGATGTCAGTAACGCATCGGGCGTGGCTACCTGTACAATCCGACCAGCATCCATCAGGGCGATGCGATCCGCCAATTCCAGTGCTTCGCTTACATCGTGGGTAACAAGCACTACGGTCGTTTCCCGCAACTCGTTCAGTCCGAACAACTCCCGACGAACCTGCCGACGTGTAAATGGATCAAGTGCCCCAAATGGCTCATCCATCAGTACGATAGACGGTCGGACAGCCAATGCCCTGGCCAGACCAACCCGCTGGCGCTGCCCACCACTCAACTCGGCAGGGTATCGGGCCAATAGCGTTTGTGGCAATCGCAGTTTATTGATAAGTTCATTAGTGCGTTCCCGAATCATCTCTGGCCCCCAGTCAAGTAATTTAGGCACTGTAGCAATCGCTTCCGCAACGGTATAATGCGGAAACAAGCCTCCATCCTGAATAACATAACCGATCCGTCGCCGAAGCTCGAAAGCAGCCTGTTTCATGACATCGACTCCGTCTACCCGGATCGAACCGCTGGTAGGCTCAATCAGGCGATTGACCATTTTGAGCGTAGTGGTTTTACCGCATCCGCTGGTGCCTAACAACACCAGTGTTTCGCCCTGCGCAATGGTGAGCGAGAGATCAAAAACAGCCGTGTATGACGCAAAACGCTTGGTGAGGTTTCGTATTTCAATCATCTAGCACAGTTATTCCTTGCCCAGGTTTATCGTATACTTTATTGAAGACACAAAAATGGAAGCTAATCCGTTTCTTCGAGCATAAAGATATACTCAACCGGCTTACCGAAAACCTGCGCCAGCTTCAGGGCCAATATGGTCGACGGAACGTAACGGCCAGCCTCAATGGAGTTGATCGTTTGCCTACTTACGCCAATTCGATCAGCCAGATCGGCCTGCGACAGACTCTGTTCGGCCCGTTCAACTTTCAGTCGGTTTTTCATAACGTAAGAGGGTATTGCCGAACATGAGCCAGCGAAAACGAATGATGAATACCAGCAAAACGGTAAACATATTATAAATCATGACGGTAAAGAAGGCACCATCATAGAACACGAGAATAGCAATAGCCAAAATAATATAGTTGGCGTAAACGCTCCACTGCAAGGCTTCGAGCCGAAGCTGACTAATCATTTCGTCTTCAACCTCCTCACGCGAGAAAGCAATGAATATCAGCCCGACGATAACCCCAATGGCGGCTATTTCATCAGTCATATTATCACTATTAAAGAAAGCATTCAGGCTAAGGCTTTTTTCCTGAACCAGACTCTTCTTTCTGAATAGTGCTTCAATCAAAGAAATAACATCAAAATTACCATACAGAGCCGCCAGCCCGAGAAGTGCCGATGGCACAAAAATGAACCAGCCAATCAGGCGGTACGAATGCGGAAAAAGCCATTTTGTTTTCATCAGTATGTAAAGTTTGTTTTACACCACAAACGTAAAATACATTTTCCATATTGTAAAACAAACTTTACATTCTAAACTATGTGAACTTTTGCCAAGTGAGCCAAAATAGGGACGTGTTTGTCATGCTGACAAAGGAAGCATCTTCGGCAGCTACAATGCGTCAGCCTGACAAAAAAGAAGCTTTAGATAATCACGAATAATTTACAGCTTGAAAATCTGATCCATGAGTACCCATTTTTCGCCGGGCTTAGCCATCGGCAGGGCTTGCTGATAGGTCCACATCAGCGCTTCCCACTCCTGCACCTTGGGATTAGTCGCATCGGCTGCGGCTTTGGCTTCGAAGGAGAACGTTTCGTCGGTTTCCATAATCATGAACAACCGATTCCCAATCCGGTAAATCTCCATGTCGGTAATGCCCGACTCGCGAATACTGGCTTCTATTTCAGGCCGGAGACGTTCATGATATTGTTCGTATTCAGCAATCAGCGAGGGATCGTCTTTCAGATCAAGGGCAAGGCAATAACGCATCGGAACCGGGATTTTTGTGATTAAACTGACCGACTTTGATGATGCTTTCGAAGAAAGCTTAGCTAACCAAATCAAAGTCAGTCACAAAAATCATAAAAATCCCGGTTCAGACTTACGGCACGTAGGTTTCCAGAACGGTCATGTCACCGTCGGGGACGAGAGTTACCTGGTTGATGGAAGCCGGAATCAGGGCGCACTGGCCCATTTTGAGCGATACACTGTAGCCCCCCGTCGTTTCGATGGTTAAGCCCCCGCCTACGCAGATCAGGATAACGAACGAGTCAATGTGGGTGTAATCGTGCGCCACTTCCTGATTGAAATTCAGCACGTTCGTTACGAAATAGTCACTCTTAACGGCGTTGACACTTTCGTTTAGTTTCTTGTCATACTGGGTTTTGTATTGCCCATAGTAGTGGTAATCAATTGCATCGACCGCCTGTTCGGTATGAAGTTCGCGCTTTTGCCCGGTTGTGGCATCCACCCGGTCGAAGTCATAAATCCGGTAGGTTGTATCAGAGGTCTGCTGGATTTCGGCCAGTAATAGCCCCTTACCAATGTAGTGAACCCGACCTGCCGGCAGGAAAAATACATCGCCCGGCTGAGCGGTTTCGATATTAAGCAGGTCCTGAATCGTGTTGTCCGCAACGGCTTTTACATACTCGTCTTTCGTGACTTCGCGATTGAAACCAGAGTTCAGCCTGGCCCCTGTGTCAGCCTGCATGATGTACCACATCTCGGTTTTGCCGAAGCCCGTTCCCCGCTCCTTCGCCAAGGCATCGTCTGGATGCACCTGAATCGACAGATCGTCGTTGGCATCGATAAATTTGATCAGTAGTGGAAAACGGTTTCCATACTGGGCATATACATGCTCGCCAACCAGTTTTTCCTTGTACTGCTCTACCAGCTCATGCAGCGATTTTCCCTGTAAGCTACCTTCTTTGACAATTGACTCATTCCCCTCCACATCCGATACTTCCCAGGTTTCGCCACAATTGGGCAGTGGCGCAAAGTCTTTGTCAAGTATGGTTTTAATTTTCTGTCCACCCCATATTTTGTCTTTAAAAATGGTTTCGAAGGTTAGCGGATACAACATGAGTAGCGATTGATGAATAAACTATGATAAACCGAATAATTAACCGCCAAGGTACAGCATTTGTTGGTTGAGGGCAATTAGGCCCTCCATGAGGCAAAAATTTATCTATTAACAGGTAGATAAGTCACCCTGACTCGTTTATTAGAAACAGACAATAAGCATCTGAATCACCGTATCTTACCCTATTAGCAAACAGCCGCTTTGGTGTTCAGGCCGAAGCGAACATTTTAATAACGGCATGAAACCCTATTGGTTGGTTGGTATTCTGGGGGCTCTTCTGCTAGCAGCCTTTACCTTACGCGGACTTTTCTCGTCCGAGAAGATTAGCTATAACCAGCATATTCGCCCGATTTTCAACGCCAAATGCATTACCTGCCATGGCGGCATCAAGCAAAGTGGCGGCTTTAGTCTGTTGTTTCGGGAAGATGCATTAGGCAAAGCGAAGTCAGGTAAATACGCCATTGTGCCAGGCCATGCCGACGAATCGGAACTAGTCAGACGGCTGGTGATCGATGACCCCGAACTACGGATGCCGCTTGAGCATGAGCCCCTGACAAAGCAGGAAGTCGATCTGATTCGCACCTGGATCGATCAGGGAGCCGAATGGGAAGACCACTGGGCCTATATCCCCCCCGACCGGAGCATAACCCCGCCCAACACAGGTGATTCCTTTGCAAAAAACGGGATTGATCGCTTCGTTTATGACCGCCTGCAGCAGGAAGGGCTTAGTCCCTCGCCCGAAGCCGATAAAGCTACCCTTCTGCGCCGGGTGAGCCTGGATTTGACAGGCTTGTCCCCCACGGCTCAGGAAGCGGCTGATTTTTTAAAAGACAACGCCCCAAATGCCTACGAAAAACTGGTCGATAAGCTCATTCAATCACCCCGTTTTGGCGAACGCTGGGCATCCATGTGGCTCGATCTGGCCCGTTATGCCGACTCGAAGGGGTATGAAAAAGACCTTGAACGCAGCATCTGGCTTTACCGCGACTGGGTCATCCGGGCCTTCAATCAGGATATGCCGTTCGATCAGTTTACGATTGACCAACTGGCGGGCGATCTGCTTCCTGCCCATACTCCCTTAGCCGCCGATAACCACCTGATCGCAACGGCGTTTCACCGCAATACCATGTCGAACGACGAGGGTGGTACCAATGACGAAGAATTCCGAAATATGGCCCTGATCGATCGGGTCAGTACAACCTGGGAAGTATGGCAGGGCACTACAATGGCTTGCGTACAATGCCACAGCCACCCTTACGATCCCATTCGGCAAGAGGAATTTTATAAGTTTTTTGCGTACTTCAACAACAGTCAGGATGCCGATCTGTATAACGAAAAACCCAAACTGTACACCTTTACGCCCGAAAACGAGCAAAAAGTAAAACAGCTCATGGCCTGGATCAATACGCGGTCCAGCTCTCCGACCATCAAGCCAGCCAACCCGTCGTTAAATCTGAATCTACAGCGTCAGGACTTACTGAGCCAGCTTGGTTACCGGAAAATAGAGGCTGAGGATTTCGACAGCACCAGCCGCCACATTGAACTGTACGACAACCAGACCACTATTATGCAGACGACCGAAGGGGCCTTCTGCATGTATAATGATGTGGATTTAACCAACGTGTCTAGTGTTACCTATCGCTACACGACGTCATTCCCCTCTTTTGTTGAACTGCATCTCGACCGGCCTGATGGACTGCTCATCAGTCGCGCACACGTACCCGCCACGCAGGAGGGCGATCCGGGAGCCTGGTACAAATGGAAAACGTTTGGCACCTTTCGCGCACCTGTCCAAAAAACGACTGGTCGGCACGCGCTGTTTGTCGTGTTCCGCAAGGATAAAGAGTTCCGAAGCGACCTGCTCCACGTCGACTGGCTACAACTGGGCGTTGCCAATGCCCCCATCGATCACAACCCCGAACTTCACCAGCTAGTCGATTCATTAGCTGCCGTACCCGCCATTTCGACCCCCGTGATTCTCGAACGGCCAATCAGCCGGAGCCGTAAAACGAGTGTATTTATCCGGGGCAACTGGCTCACCAAAGGCAAACCAGTCAATCCCGATGTGCCGCATTCGATTCGTCGGGCGGCTACTCAACCGATGGAAAATCGGCTGCAAATGGCCCACTGGCTGGTTGGTCGCGACAATCCGCTTACGGCACGGGTGATGGTGAATCGGTTTTGGGAGCAGCTTTTCGGGTATGGTCTGGTCGAAACTCTGGAAGATTTCGGAACGATGGGCGCTAAGCCTACTCACCCGGAATTGCTCGATTGGCTGGCCGTTCGGTTTCAGGATGAGTACAAATGGAGTGTTAAAAAGCTGTTGCGCGATATGGTGCTTTCAGCTACTTATCGGCAGTCGGCCCTGGTTTCGCCCGAACTTCAGAAAAAAGACCCGCGCAATCTGCTTCTGGCGCGTGGCCCCCGGGTTCGCCTGACAGCCGAGCAAATCCGCGATCAGGCGCTGGCTGTCAGTGGTCTGCTCAACGATAAACTATACGGTCCCAGTGTCCGGCCCTTTAACCCAACGAATGGCTCCTGGAAAGAGGAAAAACCCGACAATCGCCATCGTAGAGCCTTGTATACGTTCTGGCAGCGGACCAACCCGTACCCATCTATGGTTACCTTCGATACGCCCCAGCGAAATCTGTGCGTATCCCGACGGGTGCGGACCAACACCCCTTTACAGGCGCTGATTACGCTCAACGACACAGTCTATACGGAAGCGGCTCATGGGCTGGCTTCGTTTATGAGTCGGCAAAAGGGCAATTTACCCCAGAAGCTTACGGCGGGCTATCAGCAGGTGATGTACCGTAAACCGTCGGACGAAAAACTGACCTTGCTGGAAAAATTCTATACGGACGCTCTTCATCTGAATACGCAAAAAAAGCACTCCAAAACCCTCCCATCAACGCAAACCCCTGAGTTTGGTGCGCTATCGATGGTGGCGAATGTACTGTTGAACCTGGACGAAACACTAACCAAATGAAACGACTCACCCTCTTCGATGAGGCCGTATTGAATCAGGCCACGTTCAACACCCGACGGCATTTTCTGAAACAGTGCACGTCGGGTTTAGGCTCGCTGGCGATGCTGTCGATGCTGGAAAGTTGTGGGTTCGGAAGTCCACAAACAACCAACGACAACCCGTTGAAACCACTGAGCCCTATCCAGTCGCCCAAAGCGAAGCGGGTATTGTTTATGCACATGGAGGGCGCACCGTCACAACTGGAGTTATTTGATTATAAACCTGAACTGGCTAAGCTGGATGGGCAGCTCTGCCCTCCATCATTGCTGGAAGGAAAACGGTTTGCGTTCATCAAAGGGGTTCCGAAAATGCTGGGGCCTCAGTCCTGTTTTGAGCAGCATGGTCAATCGGGAGCCTGGCTTTCCGATTATTTCCAGCACTGGCCCAAGATCGTCGATGAGCTTACATTTCTGAAGGCCATGCATACCGACGAGTTCAATCATGCGCCTGCTCAGTTGTTTATGCATACGGGTAGTCCACGGTTAGGTCGCCCCAGTCTGGGCGCATGGGTCACGTACGGTCTAGGGTCCGAAAACCAGAACTTGCCGGGCTATGTGGTGCTGGTATCAGGTCAGGAACCCAGCGCGGGAAAATCCGTTTGGGGAAGCGGCTTCCTGCCTACAGTGTATCAGGGCGTACAATGCCGATCGATGGGCGAACCCGTACTCTACATCAAAAACCCGGCGGAAGTCAGCGATAGCCTTCGCAAAAAATCCATCGAGGTCATCAACCAGATCAACGAACTGGAACATCAGGAAATTGGTGACCCCGAAATCCTGAGCCGGATTTCGCAGTATGAACTGGCTTACCGTATGCAATCGGAAGTACCCGAAACGATGGACATTACCGATGAGCCCCAATGGGTACAGGACTGGTACGGTGCCAAACCGGGCGAAGCATCCTTTGCCAACAACTGTCTGCTGGCCCGCAAACTGCTCGAAAAAGGCGTCCGATTCGTCCAGCTTTTTGATCGGCGCTGGGACTCGCACGGCACCGACGCAGGAAGTGGTGTTGGCGACGGTCTGCGCCGTAATATTCAAGTTATCGACAAGCCCGTTACAGCTTTGATTCAGGATCTGAAACAGCGCGGTCTACTCGACGATACGCTGGTGGTCTGGGGTGGAGAATTTGGGCGTACCCCTATGATGGAGAATCGGGCAGGGGACAACGATTCCCCCTTCAAAGGGCGTGATCATCATATCGATGCTTTTACGATGTGGATGGCGGGTGGTGGTATTAAAGCCGGTTATTCTCATGGCGAAACCGACGAAATTGGCTATTACGGTGTTCGCAATAAAACCCACATTCACGACCTACAGGCCACGATCCTGCATGTACTCGGTTTCGATCACGAAAAATTCACGTTCCCTTTCCAGGGCCGCAACTTCCGGCTCACTGATGTTCACGGTAAAGTTATTCACGACATTCTTGCCTAACCTGACCGTACACCTGCACTGATAATTATCAGGATTATACCTGTATCCGCTCATAATACCGGCCTAAGCATTGCCCTTCCTTTGTATTGTCAACACGAATTAAAGGTATTCATGGAAGGTGTTTAAACGACGCTTTCCCCAACAACAAGGTTATGGATCAGGACTTAGCAGGAAAAACAGCATTGGTAACCGGAGCCGCTTCGGGTATTGGCAAAGCTACCGCCATCTTATACGCTCAACATGGCGCACATGTAATGCTGTCGGACGTCGATGAGGTACAGGGCCAGCAGGTGGCCGAAGAAATACTGGCGAGTGGAGCCAAGGCTCGGTTTTTCAAAGCGGATGTAGGCGATCCAGCGCAATGCCGCCAGTTGGTACAGGAAACAGTCGAGACCTTTGGCAGACTTGATATTGCCTTCAACAACGCGGGCATTGGTGGCGAAATGAATGCGACTGGCGATTACTCGATTGAAGGCTGGAACCACATCATCAACATCAACCTCAACAGTGTTTTTTACTGCCTGAAATACGAACTGGAAGCTATCCTTAGCCAGAATACGGGCGGCTCCATCATCAATATGGCCTCGATTTTGGGGCAGGTCGGTACGGCTTCGGCGCCTGGTTATGTGGCGGCTAAACACGGTATTCTGGGCTTGACCCAAACGGCCGCTATCGAATACGCCCAGAAAGGCATTCGGATCAATTCGGTTGGACCTGGCTATATCGACACACCTTTGCTGCGCATATTACCCGACGAAGCCCGTCAGGCAGTGGCTGCGCTTCACCCCATTGGTCGATTGGGTCGGTCAGAAGAAGTGGCCGAACTGGTAGTCTGGCTTTCGTCGGATAAGGCTTCGTTTGTAACGGGCTCCTACTATCCCGTCGATGGTGGTTATCTGGCCCAGTAAATTTCCAAAAGCAATACCCATCAGAAGGTTAGACCCTTTTGATGGGTATTGCTTTTTTTTGATTACTTACCCATTTCACGCTGCAAGGCGTCGATGGCAGCCGTTAGATACACCATCGGTGCATTCCAGTTGATGGCTATTTCGTTCGATGCATACGAGCAGGACTGATCCAGGTAAACTTCGTCGGCGATAGTGGTCGTATAGCCCGAACACTTATCCTGCCGGGCGGCATTGGCATTGGTACCACCCGACAACAAACCCGGCACAGGTGCTTCGATACCATCGGCTACCGAAGGGCGGTGGTGCGGATTCAGGGTTGATTTATGCCCAAAACCCGTTAAAAATGAGTAGCCAACAGCATTACGGCCCAACAGATAATCAAGATTGGTTAGGGCGTAGGTTAGGTATTTTTTATCCGATGTGAGTCGATAGGCCTGAATCAAGGCAATGCCCTGATTAGCCGCAACGGAACTGCTGCCCCAAATAAAATCTTTCGCCGATTTACCCATAACCGTACCGAATGCCTGTTCGTTGGCCCCATCAATCAATTCATCGGCCAGCTTCAGAATATGCTTTCTGGCCGCAACGAGTTCGGTTCGATTTTGTACGGCCTTGTCTTTAGCAAAGCGAGCCAGGGTGTAATAGGCCAGCGTCCGTACCTGAGGCCAGGCGGGCAGGGGTGTATTATCGTCGGGGAATAGGTTTATGGCGGTTGCATAAGCCTCCTTTTTCGTCGTGACAAACAATTCAGCAGCCGCCCAAATCCATTCGTCGCTGGCGTTTCGGTCCTCGTAGCTTCCGGTGGTCACGTCGGGGTCGAATTGTTTGTTCATGTCGTTTTGCCGATAATACAGCTCCGGGTTCTTTTGTGCCCATTGCCAGGCTGTTTCAGCGGCTGTCAGGCAGGAGTCGGCTAGCCCGGGCAATTCACGCACAAAAGGTTTATATACACGGGCTGCCTGAGCCATCACGGCAGCAAAGTCGAGCGTGGCGGTTATACTCTTCTGAACAACGTAACGATCTTTAGTGGCTTTATCGGGCATCACCATGCCATCAAACCCGGCATTGGTGAGTTTATGATACACACCGCCATCGGCCGGGTCCTGCATGGTCAGCATCCAGCGTAAATTCCACAGAGTTTCATCCAGCAAATCGGGAATGGCGTTCGTACTTTCAGGAATATTTGTTTTCAGCGATCGACAATAGGCCGGAAAATCTTCGTACAGTGACAGAAGCGTGCCCATCGTAATACCCGAATTGACGATATACTTATTGTAATCGCCCGCATCGTACCAGCCACGGGGGGATGAAATAATCGTTCCCACGGGCCGACTGGCCGAAGCCGCCGATGGATGAATCAACACCCGCGTATCGGGATGGCCTGCCGGCCGACTCCATTTACCAGCATAGGTTGCGGATAAATCAACGGATACACGCTGGTAATAAAATCCTTTCAGCGAGCCAATAGCTGCTGCCCGGTGTACATCGGGTTCAATCCGAAAGGGGGCCGATTGCCCTACCCCCGGAATATGGACAACAAACGTACCTGTCGTTTTCAGAACGGAGAAATCAGCCGTGAGCGTCTTTTTTCCAGAAATAGCGTTTGTACGGGGCAGGCTCAGCCCCCCTTTAAACACGACCTTTTTACCATCCGGCGTTCTGATCTCGAATGCCCCGGATGCCTGTCCAACAACAATAGCAATCTTGGGTGCGCCAGGGTAAAAACCAAGCTGGTTGAGCCGAATCGAGTCCGATAAAGATTGCGCGGATACGTTTAGCAGGTTCCCCAAAAGGAGGGCCGTCAGCACCATGGTAGATTGAACGTTCACCAGCAGCTAGTAAGAGGTTTATACATCTCCCGAAAAGCGAAACTTTCCGGGAGACCAGGAGCTTTTTTTACTCCCTCGACGATGCTTTATAAACACCCACTTCAGCTAACTCTACTGGTCCATTCGCGTTATTAATGAACAAACGAAGCTTCGTTGATTTTATAGCCGGAAATCGTAATAGTCGTTTATAACCGACAGTCGTAAAGGTTTGGATGGGTTGCCAATTGGAGCCATTCCAATACTCGACCCGACCACTGGCAATTCGCTGGCCATTGGCAATATTTTCCTGAATCGAAATCCGGTCGAACTCCGCTTCTTTCCCCAACTCAATAACCAGGGGCTGATTGGCCGACAGGGTCGTAAACGTAGCCAATTTTTTATCGGTTAGCTTGGGCTGTTTGACCACCAGATTGGTCTTGAAGGTTTCATCCAGAATACTCCGAAACTCTTTCAAACTGGCCAGGTCAGGTTCTGAAAATAAGCCTTCACGATTTGGCGGTACATTTAGCAACAGCAAACTATTTCGCCCAACCGACTGGTAATACAAATTCACCAGGTTCTTTCCCGAACGCACTTTGGTATCTTCGGCGGCATGATAAAACCAGCCGGGTCGGATGGATACGTCGGTTTCGGCGGGCACCCACTGTTTTCCGGCGGCATCGCCCCGGTTGAGGTATTTTGAGTCGGCAACGCCTGGAGCCAGGCCCTCGGTATTGATGGTCGACCAGCAGGTTTCGCCCGCATTCCCCGCTTCGTTTCCTACCCAGCGTACATCGGGTCCGGCATCCGAAAACATAACCGCATTCGGTTGCAGCTCCCGAACTAGTGCCCAGTAACCGGCAAAATCGTAGGTCATGTCTTTGGCATTTTCACCTTTAGCTCCGTCGAACCAAACCTCCGATACAGGCCCATAGTTGGTCAGTAACTCCCGAAGCTGGCTTTTGTAATAGTCGTTGTACGCGGCTGTACCATAGCGAGGCTCGTGACGATCCCAGGGCGATAGATATACGCCGAATTTCAGCCCAAACTCCCGGCAGGCATCCGCAACTTCTTTTACCACGTCGCCTTTTCCGTTCTTCCAGGGGCTGTTTTTAACGGAATGTTCCGTCATTTTGGATGGCCACAAGCAAAACCCATCGTGGTGTTTGGCTGTTATGATCGCCATTTTAAAACCAGCGTCTTTCAGCGCCTTGATCCACTGCCGGGTATCGAGTTTGGTAGGATTGAAAATAGCCGGGCTTTCGGTCCCGTCGCCCCATTCCTTATCCGTAAAAGTGTTGACTGTAAAGTGCAGAAAAGCCGTGGTTTCGAGGGGTTGCCAGGCCAGTTGGCGGGGGGTGGGTTTGGGCTGTGCATTAGCAATGACTACGCTCAATAACACTATGAAACCCGTAAAAAAAGAATGACGCATAAACGAATAGAACTAGTAACCAGCGATTATTTTTGGCTATAAAAGTACCCAAAAATAATCGCTAAACGCTGAGGTCACTGCATTTACACCACTTGTTCCAGCATCTGAATGTAGCCTTGTACGCCTTCGGCAATTTCACGCAGATAAATAAATTCGTCGGCCGAGTGAGAACGCCCCGAGTGTCCGGGGCCACATTTGAGCGACGGACAACTTAAGAGTGCCTGATCGGAGGTTGTTGGCGAGCCATATGTATGTCGCCCAAGTGCCAGCCCCGCCTTCACAATCGGGTGATCGGCGGGTATACTGGATGGTTTCAGCCGGATCGAACGTGGCTTTACTTCTGCCTGAATGTGCGACTGGATGGTTTCGATCACGTCTTCAAGTGTGTACTGCTCCGTAACCCGAACATCGATGGTGTAGGTACAGGTATCCGGTACCACGTTATGCTGCGTTCCGGCATTGATGATGGTAACCGATAGCTTGATTGGCCCTAACGTTGGCGATACTTTGGGGAACTGATAAGTTGTCAACCAGTTAATATCCTGGATGGCTTTGTAGATCGCATTTTCGCCTTCATTACGAGCCGCATGCCCACTTACCCCGTGTGCTGTACAATCGAGCACGAGCAATCCTTTTTCGGCAATCGCCAACTGCATTTCGGTCGGTTCGCCCACAATTGCAAAATCAATGGGTGGCAATAGCGGCAATATCAGTTCCAGGCCATCACGCCCCGAAATTTCTTCTTCGGCCGTGGCCGCTATCACCACATTGTACGCCATATCCGGGCGACTGTAAAAATAGACAAAGGTTGCCAGCAGCGATACCAGACAACCGCCTGCATCATTACTTCCCAGGCCAAACAATTTCCCGTCCTCCTCCAGAGGGGTAAACGGGTCTAGCGTCCAGGATTTATTGGGTTTAACCGTATCGTGATGCGAATTCAGCAGCAATGTTGGCTTAGCCGGATCAAAGTATTGATTCTGAGCCCACACGTTGTTTTTCAGACGTTGATAAGGAATCTGTTTTTCCTGAAAAAAGGCTTCGATAAGAGCCGCTGTCTGGGCCTCTTCCCGACTGAATGAAGGGGTGGCAATCAGTCGTTTGAGCAAAGCGAGAGCTTCTGCCGAAAGAGTAGCCTGCGTGGGGTTATTCGCGGTTAGCTGAGACATAGAAAAGAGCATTGGCCACTCAAAGATACGACCAATGGTTGATAAGCAGCCAGAATCAGCCAGATACTGCATAGATGATTCTTATCAAGACCGAGATCGATCCGACCAGATGCCCGTACGTATGTTCTGACTAGCCTTCGTAATATTTTACCCCTTTTTCCCGCAAAAACGCTTTGATTACGTCGACGTGTACGCAGCGGCCTACATTCAGAAATGGGTAGTTCGAAACCCGCCGTTTCCGGCCATTGACCAGTACTTCGTGGTCTTCGATGTCGAATCCAAGATGGAGGTGGCTGGTAGCCGACTGCATACCAAAAATAAGCCCGTTCATATCGAAAAGCGGGCCGCCACTCTGGCCACGCAACCCGGGCGTACTCATCTCGATACCGGGAAGCCCCCGATTATCCACCGTCAAACGAGTGACGATACCGTCGATCGGAAACGACGGCGATGACGCTCGCCCGACAACATACCATTCAATGTCGTCAATGGATGGATTGTACCGAAAGTTTGTAAACTCAGGAAATGGATAACCCAGTCTACACAAACTACGGCCCGGTTTTATACGCGATGTATCGCCCAGAAATGTAGCATAGGAGCTATAAAGTATACGTTTGTAGCCTTCAAACCGAAGTAGTGCCAGATCCTGAGTCGGATGTCGGTATATGTTCAGTCGCTGAAACTGATCAACACACCCAATAAAATTATTTCGAATGCGAATAATGGCGTCCGGACTTAGTTTGAATTTTGTCTCGAGCTGGCTAATCAGGTGATTCGCATTCTTCTCCCGAAGCACATCCCGGCGGGCCCCCTGAAACTCACGGTAGTTTTGAAAAATGGCATCTGCCTGCGCCACTAAGTCGGCTACGTGTTTGCAGGTTATGGCGCACGCTTCTTCATTCACAAAAAACAAGGTAGCCGTTCCGGGTATAATGCCATCATGCCCATACAGCCGGACAATCGAATGCAACGGGCGGGTAAATAAATCAACGCGTTCTATGGCGTCAACAAACATAATACGTCAGTAAATCGGTTATGGTACAAGTACGCAAATAAGGCTGCAAGTTAACCAATACAAACGCACTCAGGCACCCAATCACTAACCCATTCTATTTATTTTTGACTTTTACCTCCACCTCGACCGGCCCAACAGCTCTCTCTGGCAACGACCCAATCAGCAGAAGTCCGCCTGGGCGCATTTAGGGCGTTGATGCCGGTGCTCGACTACCGATGTTTAGCGGTTTAGCCCCGAAGAGTCCCGTATACCAAGCGGTCCTGAGGCTGTTGAGTCGGTCACTTGACCATTCGCATCTTCAATACTCTGTTTGGTGGCGGCCGATGTGTCTTCCATTGCGTTTGACTCTACCGTTCGGGTCGAATCCGTACTAACCCCATCGATACCGTTCTGATTTTGGCTGCATTTCTGAATTAAAAGCGCTAGAACCAGTACAGCGATGGCTATCATGGCCCAGCGCAACCAGCGCACGTTTTCGTGACGACGATCCCCTTCAGGACTTTTCGGAATGTTTGGATTAATGACGTTATTGCTGAAGTTGTCTGTACCCTGCACGTCAGTTTGTGGACCGTTGGGGGTTACAAGTTCGTCGAACCCCAGGAGGCCCCCTACCCCATCCAGTTCTTTGGGCAGCATCTGACGAAATTCCGTAGCCTGGCCCAGTAACAGGGTTTGTAGCCCTTCTGTGGTCAAGCCTTTTTCCTGCTCCTGACGCCCCAGAACCCCCATCAGAATGGTACCAGTCTGCGTCAGTACTTCCAGCACTGACTGCGGTTTAGCACCACTGTACAGGCTAATGAGTTCAGTAACTTTGGTAAGCTTATCGTCAAAAATATGCTCCAGAAAATCACGCCCGGGCGCTGTGTTCTCGGCGGTCACTAACGGGTTACCCGTCACCTGGCTCAGATCTAGCGGTGTGTTTCGGTAATCACTTTTATCTAAAAAATGAATAAGAGAAGCGGCCCCACCCGTAGCCTGAACCCGGCGAGTAAGTCCGCCCAAAAGCGTTGGCAAAACACCACCGATAACGTTCTGGATCGTAGCCGACGATTCGTTTAGTTCACTGCCAAACTGGTCAATTACAGCGGGGGTGAACTGTTCTCTCAGATATGAAATTAAATGAACGGCCATGAGTTAATCGTACGTTGAGATCAATACAACCACGCTTAGGCCGAAATGTTCTTTTTGTCAGGCATTTATAAATTTATAGGGCTGCCGGGTTAGGCTGTTGATCTATTAATAACAACAGCCTAACCCGACAGCCCTATACTTAGCTGAATTTAGAGCCCGGTTTTACAGTTGCGGAATCCGCAGAACCTGGTCGGGATAGATTTTGTCAGGATCGCTCAACATCGGTTTGTTGGCTTCGAAGATGATTCCGTATTTCATCGGATCGCCATATACCTCCTTCGCAATTTTCGACAGTGAATCTCCCGATTTTACGGTGTAGTATTTTCCTTCAGGAGCTGGTGTGTCTACGGTGAGCTGGTTATCAACAGCCGATACTCCCTCAACGTTACCCACAGCCAGTGCAATTTTCTCAGCATCTTCCTGAGTTTTTACCGACCCCGATATGGTAACCGTATCGCCTTTGGTTTTTACAGTCAGGCTATTATAGGCCAATCCAAGCTTCTTTACATGGTCGAGTAACGCCTGAGCCCGAACGGGTTCTACTTTCTCTGCCTGAACTGGATCAGGGGCAGCTTCCTCTTTGTGAAAAATTTTTTCGCCTACTCCTTTGAAAAACGATAAAAGACCCATTGGTTTAGAATGATTTAAAATGAAACATGCAGTAATGGTTGGCAAGTACGCGAACCCATCTCAGACAAACAACAGTTGTGGATATTGGTTTGTTTACTACCTTCCGGTCTATCATTTGCATTTGACGCAGAATGAGTCGTCTGGTAACAGAAAGCCGTTACTTTTACGTTCTTTTTTTACAATTTCTTATTATTCAAATAAACTATACACCCGAATGCATGCTGCTAGCCGATTTCGATGGGCACTTATAGTAACCGTAGTGGTTAGTATAAATGCCTGTACGAATAATGACATTGATCCGAATGGATCAAGCACAGGGACTCCGACTAAAGGTTCGGCTGATTTTACGAAATATGTGGCTGTAGGAAATTCCTTAACCTCTGGCTACGCCGACAATGGACTTTATCGCGACAGTCAGCTCAATTCATATCCGAACATTCTGGCAGGTCAGTTCAAAACAGTGGGTGGGGGCGATTTTATCCAGCCCCTATTCTCGGAGGCACAGGCTGCCGGGTCCGGTTATATCAAGTTGGTTAAAGTACCGAATCCATCCGATCCAACTTCACTGGCCAGTTCATTAGGGCAGGTAGCGCCAGCGGCCATTCGAGGTACAAGCCCGGGTGGTGGCGGCCCACTCTACACTAAATTTACAGGTACGAATCAGAATCTGGGCGTTCCTGGCATCCGGATGGCCGATCTGCTGTCGCCGGGTTATGGTTCCTCTCTAGGAAACCCGTACTTCGAGCGCCTGCTGCCCGACCAAAGCTCAACCACTTATTTCCAGTATGCCAGTGATAATCTGAACGGAGCCACGTTCTTTACCTGCTGGTTGGGCAACAACGATGCACTGGGGTATGCCTTGGCCGGTGGGGTAAGCGCCGATAACCTGACTTCTACGACGCTCTTCACGACAAACTTTACGGCCATCATGAACAAACTGACCGAAGGCGGTCGGAAGGGTGTCGTGATCGGTATTCCTACCGTTACAATGACTCCTTATTTTACGACCGCTACCGATCAGATCAATGCGTTGCTGAAGGTACAGGGGCTATCAGGACTGGCAATCAGCTCTAAATCGGCTCCCGGGGGCGTACGCCTGTCAGGAGCGGGTGATTATTTTTTACTTTCTATTGCCTCAGTTCTTAACAGCTTCATTGCCAAAGGGGTTGGGCTTAGCGCATCCAATCCGGTACCTGACCAGTATGTGCTGGACGCCAGTGAAGTAAGCACGCTGAACACGCGCATCAATGAATTCAATACCATTATGAAAACCCAGGCCGATGCCAAAGGGCTGGTCTACGTCGATGTAAACCCTATTTTTCAGCAACTGGCACAAACCGGCGGCTACAAACTTAATGGCATTACATATTCGACGGTCTTCATTCAGGGAGGTGTTTTCAGCCTGGATGGTATTCACCTGACCCCCGCCGGCTATGCTATGGTAGCCAACGAAATCATAAAAGGCATAAATACGAAATACGGTTCAACTATTCCTCAGGTCAATCCAGCCAACTACCGTCGGGTGTTGCTGCAACAATAAATCTATGAGATTTTACCCGCTTTCATTCGCTCTGTTACTCAGCCTGACCACATCGGTAATAATGGCGCAGACTTCTGGCCGTAGTATCGAACTCGGAATCAAAGGAGGAGGAACGTTTACGCATGGTTTTACCACGGTTCCGGGTCAAACGATAGGTAGCGTTAAAGTACCTGACCTGGAAAATAAAAACAATGGTATTGGGTATGGGTATTCCGGAGGTCTATGGGCTCGAAAGAATTTTGAGACGTTCTTCATTCAGGCCGAAGTAACTTACAACCGTTTCGTATTGAAACAGAAAGCAGCCATTACCGTCGATGTAAATGCCAATGCAGCCCTTGCCAATGCCTTGCCGGTAAGTGTACAGCCAGGCTTATTGAATGCCTCATTAAATGTAGTTTCTGAATCTATTCTGGAAGCCGTGGATGTACCCGTTCTGATCGGAAAACGCTGGATGAATGGAAAGCTTCGCGGGTATGCCGGACCTAACTTCATTTTCGTCCAGAAAGCAGAAGCCAATCGAACCACTAGTGGGGCCATTAACGCCAATTCGACCATCAATTTCCCGCAAACTGATATTCCAGCGACAACAGGCACAACCAACCTGCTCAATAAATATGAGGCCCAGAACCTGGAAGTAAAAGATTTTACGTACGCTCTGGAGTTGGGTGTAGGCTATACACCATTGCCGTTTCTGGACGTCGATGTTCGGTATGCTGCCCCCGTTGGAGGGGTTTATAAAGACAGCAGCATTAAGGGATTTCTGGGAATAGCTACCGTTTCGCTCGGCTTTAGGGTATTCTGATAGCGGGTAGCCATTGGTCGATAGTTTGTATTGATTTCCAGATACTGCTATCGACTGATGCCTATCGATCATTCGGCAATCAGTGCGTAGTTTAAACCCGAAGGCTGCAGTTGGTAACGCATCATACGATAACCACCCGAAGGCTCTGCATTTGCATCGCCATCCTGATAAACCGGATACTTTCTACACAAAATACTCTGTTCTACCCAAAGGCTATCGTGCCCCATATACCCGGCAGCAGCGGTCAATTGCCAGTTTGGGATTGTAATATCGGCTTTTCGCTCGGGTAGAAACTGCCAGGCATACACCCGACCAAACGAACCGCTCCCATAGCTGGTGCTATACAGGTATAATTCAGGAAACCGATTCCCATCCAGGTCGGCCACTTCAGCACCAACAACGGCCCCATCTACCCGCACCTGAAAATTGGTAAGCAGCAATTCGCCCCGGTACGCTTTAATGGTGGCTTGCCGTACACGTCCTGTATCGGAAGCTGTAACCGAAAAGGTGTAAATATTAAAACGTAGTTGCTTGCTGTACTGGGGGGCTACGATCAACGGATTCCCTGTACAAGTTGCCCCATCGGTTGAATACAATTTCGTAGCCACCTGCTGTAGCCTGCCTTGCCCCAGTTGGAGAAGCCCCAATAAACCCAGAAACAGACAACCTACTTGTATACCCATTGAATCCGCTGACGTTGTCAATTCATAACGACGCGAATTCAAAAATAGTTGAATTCACTGGTCAGGGATTCAGAAACGCTTCACCAATAGACGTTAACTCCAGCAAGTGAGGAAAGATGTGCAAAGTTTTTGCGGTAAGACTATATTCAACCCGTGGCGGCACTTCGTTGTAAGACTTTTTTTCGATAACGCCCAACTCGACCAGTGCTTTAAGTTCCTGTATCAAAACTTTCTCGCTCACTTCAGGAATCATGCGCCTAAGCTCGCCATACCGCCGGGCCTCGGTACCAATTTGATAAATAATATATAACCGCCACTTTCCACAAATGATATCTAATGTTTTCTTCAGGGCTGTATGGTTAAAAAAGTGGGGCTTGGGAGCGTTTATTGGTTCGTTCATGAGGAATCTTATTACTAACCTTTTGGTTAGTTAACTTACTGATTAAAAGGCACTTGCAACGTCATGAGCAAATATAGATATTTTAATTTAATCTGCACTACAAACTATATTTTGCCAAATTATTTGAGCTTAAATCGCATACAGTAACTCTTTGTTAGTCAACACAAAAATTAACGCACAAATTGTTAGCATATGGTCCTATGAGGATAAAACTGTAAAATCTATGTCCATAATTCCCTTCCAGCAGAATATAATTGATATACCTGGATTTGACTTTGATCTCTTTACGACCTAAGTGTTTATTAGCCTCTCTTCTGATCCATCAAACTTCTATACAATAGTGTCCAGAACAAGCGTAGCTGTTTTCTTTGCATAAGAATATGGAGCTACCGTTCGAGGCTGCCTTGTCTCCCTGCTCAGCAGAAATAACCTCTAAGAATGATTTTGTGAAAACATTGCTTGTGATAGCCGGACCAACAGCCGTTGGCAAAACGGCCCTGTGTGTTCGATTGGCAAAACGATTACAGACGGATGTCGTATCGGCCGATTCTCGCCAGCTATATCGTGAACTGAACATTGGTACGGCGAAACCGACATCGGACGAAATGGATGGTGTTCGGCATCATTTTATCAACTCTCATTCCATTACGGATGCCGTAAACGCTGGCCGATATGAACGGGAATGCCTGGCTGTATTAGCCGACTTGTTTCAACAAAAAGATGTCGTGATTTTATCGGGCGGGACTGGTTTATATATCAACGCTGTTTGTTTTGGCCTCGACGATATGCCCGTAGTAGATCCAACACTGCGTGAACGTTTGCTGAGCCGTCTGCAAAGAGAAGGGTTATCCACACTTCAGCAGGAGTTACGTCTGTTAGATCCGGTTTATGCCGAAACGGCCGACTTGCAGAACCCGATTCGGGTAACCAGAGCCCTTGAAGTATGTTTGTCGACTGGCCAACCGTATTCGTCGTTCCGGCGCAGGCAGGTAGCCGAGCGTCCATTTCAGCCAGTTATGGTTGCTCTTGAACGCCCACGCGACGAATTATATGCCCGTATTGACGCTCGTATGGAGGCCATGCTTGATGCTGGCCTGGTTGATGAAGTTCGTACGCTTACACCCTACCGCGATTTACCGGCCTTGCAAACGGTAGGCTATCAGGAAGTATTTCCTTATCTGGAAGGAACGTACGATTACGATGAAATGGTGCGTCTGCTCAAACGCAACTCCCGACGTTATGCCAAGCGGCAGCTAACCTGGTTTCGAAACCAGGGAAACTATATCTGGGTAGCCCCCGATGATGAAGAAAAAGTGATTAGGTGTATGATGTATGATGTATGATATAGGGTGTGTACACATCATACATCATACATCATACATCATACATCTAATTGTATCATCTACTGTGCCCGATAGGCCAGCATGCCACCAATTACATTACGGACGTTATTGAATCCATTCTGTTCCAGTATTTGCTGGGCCATACCACTCCGTTTACCAGAACGGCACAGAACAATCACCTCTTCATCCTGCAGGTCTTCGATCTCGTCCAGATTATAGGGCAGATCACCAAGTGGAATCAGTCGGACACCAATGTTGTCGGCTTCATATTCATGTGGTTCGCGCACATCGATCACATTGAGCGTTTCGCCTTTCTCAAGCCGTTCTTTCAGTTCCTGTACGGTAATATCCATAATCATCGATGGTCAGCAGTCGGTAGCCACCCGTACGTTATCCCTAACTGACAACGAATGACCATCGACCAATGACTTGATTTAATGTTGAATAATTAATTTCTGTACCACTGCCCGCTGGTCGACGAAAAGACGAATCAAGTAGAGGCCGTCGGGAAGGTGACTAAGATCTAACGTTTGTTGACCCCGACTTGGTTCGACTGACAATAAGGTTTGTCCACCTATATTGAGTACATCCAGGCGAGTGAGCCTGGTGTTGTCCCAGCGAATCAGGCCGGTAGTTGGGTTCGGGTAAGTCTGAAGCAGGCTTAACGGCTCGGGTTCTGTGGTGGGGGTCAGTATCCCTTTTTTATCCATCACAGGCCGAAGCATAAAAGCGCCGTTTATCTGGAAGGCTCCAATGGGTTTACCCGTATTATCCTTGCGTAGATTCTGCTCCCAGTTGGCTCCTCCATTATAGAATATATTTTCGCCAAACGGGCTATTCTTGTCAAATCCAATCCGTAATAAACTTGTATCTGCGCTGGCAATCTGCTGATAGCCCACATAAAAGGTATCCTGTACGATCACATTTTTTGTAAACTTATAATCGACAAATCCATTCCGGGTTGAAGGATATTGCATCGTAAACGATTGCTGATACAAGGCGATTCCAGGCTTTCCTTTGTTATTACCGTAAATGGTCAACACAAACGACTGGCCTGTTTGATCGGTTGTGAAAGGGACCAGACAGGCTCTGACTGCGCCAACCGTATCGGGCTTGTTCAGAGCAAACCGAACGGCTACCTGCTCACGCTGCCGGATTTGGTAGGCATATTCCCAGGCCCCATCATCGTAAGCATAATAATTATCGAGCACAGCTACTGATGAAATGGTATCGTTGCTGAGCAGCGTTTTCGGATTGGCGCTGAAAATCGGGTTTTGAGCATCGGCCGTTTCCAAATCGATTTCATAGCGTAACGACACTTTAGGCTGCGTCAGATCAACCGTTACGGTTGGCTTTACAGTTCGGCGCTGAAAGCCGTTGACAAACGTAGGCGCCGTAATGCTATTCTGCAACAGATTGCCCGTTAGCTCATCCCGTACAATAAACCGATGCGGTGTAGGGGTCGGGTTATTGATCAGGTTGTTAATGACAGTGCTCACCGTATCGGCTAGTTCGGCCTGCCCCTTCACTTTAAACTGCGCCATGGGCATGGCTGTATACCGTTTCAGCAAGGGAGTCAACGCCTGTTGTGTCGCAATGTCGATCATTTCCTTATCGTTCGCATTACGCCCTTTGTTCAAATACACATAATCGATATTCCAGGTGTCGAAAGGTCCGGAACGACGCCCATAGGTCCGGAACCGAAACGCAAAAGAACCATGCAGGTAATTGGCAGGAACCTGAACAAATGCCTGACTAAACACGGTATCGGCCTGCCCACCAGCCTTTGCCCAAATCGTTTTCCAGCTACCGGCCGCATCTTTAAACTGTACCGTCAGCGAATCGGCCGTTTGAATTACCAGCGTATCGATGTGAATCCACCGCGAGACACCACTTGCATCGACGTATGGTTTGTCGTAAGGTGATCGCTTTGTGGTCGAGGTGTCGGGCCGCTGAATTTGAAGCGCTCCCGGATCAGGCAGTTCGCCCAGCCCCTTTGCCTGCCAGTAAAAGCTCAGAAATACCCCACTGCTGGTAGTAAGCCCGGCCAGATTGATCGGTCTGGATTCGAGCGTATCCGTATACCCTTGTTCTAATGCCGCATTTCGCACGTAAGGGCGACCGTTGGCCTGTAGGCCATCGAAGGTGGCGACATTGATCGTCGGATGACCGATGGCCATCGTATTATTGATATAAACCCCACTACCGGCTACCCAGCGAGCCGGATCGGGCTGAGTTGATCCCGAACGGGCAGCTGCCGAAGCAAAATCATCAAAAAAAGGAAGCGACAAGGAGTTTTGGGCGCGGATATCCTGGCCAAATAAGTTGCAGGCAACCAGCAACAGGCCGCAAAAAAATTGACGGGAAACAGCTATGTATAGCAGACTACGTAACGAAATTCTCATTTAGCATTCGTACCGGAAAGCGTTTATTGATCCGGCTCAACTGGACCCACGACCCACAAATCCATTGCTTCACCAACGCGAATGCGTTCACCAGACCGGGCTTCGGGTCGTTGCCGAACCACTGTTCCAACTTCCTTCTCCGGGTCTTCAACAGAAATAATCGTGCCGACTTTCAGATTTGACCCCTGAATGGTCAGCTTGGCTTCGTCGAGCGGTAACCCTACAACGTTGGGTACCTCAAACATCGTACTTCCCAGCCCATCACCAACCTCAAGATCGATCATCGCGCCCTTTGGTACGGGCGTACCGGGTGCAATTTCTTTACCATTATACAGTTGCCGAAGCACCGAATTTTTCGCTACATCAGGCACATACGTTGTTTCGCCCTTTTCAAGGCCAAGAGATTTCAGATTTAGCTCGGCACTCCGAAGGGTTAAATCCTGCAGATTAGGCATGGATACCATAGGTGCCGTACGCTTGATAAGTGTTATGTATATTTTTCGCCCTTCTTTTACCTTGGCATTGGGCCGTGGGTATTGCTGAAAAACCGTTAGGGGCTGCCAGCCAGCTACATATGCAGAATCTATTTCGTAACGAAGCCCTCGATCTTCGAGTAGGTTCTGCATTTCTTCGAAGCTAAGCTTGGTTACATCGGGCACCGTTATCGTTTGCCCGTGATTAGTCGTAAAAGGTAGGTAAACAAAGAAAAACCCCAGGAACAAAACGACCAGCAGGGATGCGATAATGCCAATTTGAATCAGCAGGTCAGAGACGGTACGGGTGCTGATCTTGATCATTCAGGAGGTATAAGTCGGGTTAATAAAGTAAGTACAGAAAACGCCAGCGTAGTGAGAAATGCTCACTTTACTACGTCGCCAGCTACAAAATAAGCGTTTCCCAGCATTTTTTTGATATACTTTCCGACAATATCGAACTCAAGGTTGACCTTGGCTCCCACTGCAAGGTCGCGGAAGGTTGTATGCTCGTATGTGTACGGAATGATGGTGACCCGAAAACGATCGGGCTGCGAATTGAAAACGGTTAAACTAACCCCATTGATACAAATCGACCCTTTCTCGACCGTAATATTCCCGGACTCATCGGGTTCATACTGAAAATCGAACAGCCAGCTTCCGTTCATATCCTGCACATGGGTACATACACCCGTCTGATCGACATGCCCCTGAACAATATGCCCATCAAATCGTCCATGGGCAGGCATACAACGTTCCAGATTGACTCGATCACCTACTTTCAACTGACCAAGGTTGGTTTTCCTGAGGGTTTCGTCAACAGCCGTAACGGTATAACTCCCATCGCTCACACTGGTGACCGTCAGGCAGACGCCGTTATGGCTGACACTCTGATCAATTTTCAATTCGGAGGCCATGCCTGACTCCAATCGGAACGTAAGGTTTGTTCCTTCCGATTCGATGGCCGATATAGTGCCGGTTGTTTCAACAATACCTGTAAACATAAAGTCAATAGTCGATAGTCTTCACCGTCCCACTGGATCGGTTATAACTACTATGAACAGCGAACTACCGAACGGGGTTCGGCGAAACAGTTTTTGTTCAATTTCTGTGATGCGATAGAGTGTGTCATTTAGCCAGGGAGTAGGCAAGTACACATCCGATTGAGCCTCTTCAGCCTTACGCCACCCTATTGCCAATTGAAGTCGCTGCCATTGCCGCATTAGCAAAATTGGGATGGAAAGCGCGAAACTCCAATAGGTCGAGTCGATAATCCGCATACCCATCCCCGACATCATTTTGGCAAAATCACTCAATACAAACCTCCGAATAACCCCTACTGCAATGTCATGTTGCCCTTCAAAAGCGTTAAAAGCATTGTTGTTGCTCACGAGAATCCCCCCTGGTTTCAACCGTTGCCGCAAGGCCCGCACCAACGGAAATAAATCCGTATCGGTAAAATAGCAGAATACGTCATTGCAGATAATCGCATCATACTGATTATGGGGCTCAAAATGAGCCAGCTCGTTCAGATTCAGCGAGGTAACCGGCAGATTTCGTTGCCGACAAACAGCAATGGCGTCTGGCGACCCATCGATACCCCGCAAATCGGTATAGCCTTTCTTCCGCAGATACTCCAGCATGCCCCCCGTTCCGCAACCCGCATCCAGAATTTTTATTGTTTTCCGATCGCCAAATTGCTTACGCAGGGTGGTCTCTACCCGTTTGTGCAGGCTTCGATACCACCACAGCTGCCCTTCCAGCCGGGCCATTTTTTCAAATTCTTCCGAATGACCGATCATAAAGAAAGCGCCAGCAAGCGAAATAGGGAAACAGTAAGCGGAACACACGGGCATCTAGTCATTCACTCCCGCCCCCTTTCGTTCCTTTTCTACATAGGCGGGCATTCCGCTGTAAGCCATAAATAATTTACCCAGATACTCACCCAATACGCCTAAAAAGAGCATTTGTAAACTTACTCCCATTCCGATAGCCCATACAATAATGCCCCAATCAGGAATACTCAGTGATGGCGTGACCCACCCTACAAGTAGATATACCCCCAGTAAAAGGCTTATAGCAAACAGACCGGCACCCAACACCGTAAAAAGTCGGATCGGCCAGAGCGAGTACCCAATAAATACATTCAGGAATAAGCTGACCAATTTCCGGATCGTGTAGCTGGACCGCCCTTCGGTACGGGCATGGTGCGGCACTTCCACACTGGTTACGTGGCGCGTTACCCGAAAAATAAGGCCATCGATGTAGGGATAAGGCCCTTTATAGCGAATAATTTCATTGATCACCTCCCGTCGGATCAGCTTAAAACTCGAGAGGTATAACTCGCGAGGCTTTCCAATGGAGTAGGTTGTTAGTGTATTAACGAGCCAACTGCCCAGGTTTCTGAACCAGTGGTGCTCTTTCTGGGCGTAACGGCTGTAGACGACATCATAATTACCCTGCTCAGCAGTAGCTACAAGCGTCAGAATGGCCTCTGGCGGATTCTGAAAATCATCGTCGATGATCACGGCATATTTTCCGGCAACATGATTGAGCCCACACAGAACGGCATTGAATTCGCCAAAATTTTTTCGTAGCGACACAAACGTTACATTCGAATACCGACTCTCCAGTCGCTGGCATACGGCTTCTGACTCATCCCGACTGCCATCATTGACTAGCACAACGTCAAAATCCTGCCCCGACAGGCAATCCTGCAGACGCTCAACCAACGGCCCTATGGTTCGTTCGCTGTTGTAGACCGGGATAATGACAGAAAGCTTCATATAGACAAAAGCGGTATGTGATGAACAAGGAATAACAGGCTGTTGGTTAATTTGCTCTGTCAGTCGTTCACTCGGGCGCTAAATTCGTTAATCGACTCAATAATATAGGCAACTTCGGCATCAGTCAGGGATGGATTGAGCGGTAAGCTCAACACCTCCCGATGCAATTGCTCCGAAATTGGAAACGACAGATTTTCATACGATTCGTAGGCCCGCTGTTTATGCGGTGGAATCGGATAATGAACGTCGGTGCTGATACCTCGTTCACGCAGGTAAGTCTGCAATTGATCACGACGTGGGTGACGAATAACAAACAAATGCCAGACATCCTGCTCAATCTGATCGGCTGGGGGGAGGAGAATCTCGGGATTCCGAAGGCCATTCAGGTATTGGGTAGCCAATGCCCGTCTCCGCTTATTTTCGGCATCAAGACCAGGGAGTTTAGCCGATAAGATAGCTGCCTGAAACTCATCCAGGCGACTATTATGCCCCTGAAAATCATTGATATATTTTTTAGACGACCCATAGTTACGTAGGGCCCGTAAACGCTGAGCCAGGGCATCATCGTTGGTTGTAATGGCTCCAGCGTCACCAAGCGCCCCTAAATTCTTGCTTGGATAAAAGCTCCATCCGGCGGCATCGCCCAGATTCCCCGCCCGCTTCAGGTTATAGGAAGCCCCATGTGCCTGCGCGGCATCTTCAAGGATCTTCAAACCATATTGCTCGGCCAGCTTTCTGATAGGGTGCATATCACAACAACGGCCATACAGATGTACAACAATGATAGCCCTCGTTTGTGTGGTTATTGCCGCTTCAATTCGGGTAGGATCCAGTAAATAGGTTTGAGGGTCCGGTTCAACCAGCACAGGCGTCAAGCCAGCCAGCGTAACACTGAGTACGGATGCGATATAAGCATTCGATGCCACAATAACTTCGCTACCTGCCGGAAATTCCCAGGCTTTTAACACTAGTGTCAGCGCATCCAGACCGTTGGCTACACCAATACAATGCTTCGCCTGGCAATAGGCAGCAAACGCGGTTTCAAAGGTTTCTACCTCACGACCCAATACGTACCATCCCGATTTCAGGACTCGATCAGTGGCAGCCAGAATGGCAGACTCGTACGGTTCATTAACACGCTTGAGATCCAGAAAAGGAATCATTCGGAATCGGCCATAATCAGCCGACTATTGGGGTAAGGTTCGTAGATGTAATCGTCTTTGTCGTAGGTCTCATTCGACACAACCAGCAAAATAGCATCGCTGGAGAACTCGTCCATAATGTGCCAGTCTTCTGGTTCCAGCACTAAACATTGGCGAGGAGATGTCAACTGAAATGTCGTTTCTTCTTCTCCATTGTTGGAATAAACCCGACAGCTTCCATTCAAACATATGAGCGCGTTCCAGGCACGAATATGCCGATGGCCAGCCCGTGCTCCCTGCCCTGCTTCATAAATATAAAAAACACGCTGAATCACCCCTGGTATAATTTCTTCAAAAACGGTAAGATTGCCGTTCCCAGATGTGAATGTTTTTAATTCGTAAAGTTTAGCCATATTCGGAATAGTCGTTTCGACCGTGATGAAGAATGACAACGTCAGCGTCTAAAGGTATTAAAAAACCGTTAAAAGCCCAGAGACTGATTATGACGATATTGTAAATAAATCAACCTATGTGTTTAAGACAATGAAATAGGTATCGCAAGGGCGATATTACTAATTTAATTATAAATATTTACTAATCCGTTAGCAGTTAATTCTGCAATTCTTCAATTCCCAATAAATTTTCTATTGAACACTCTAAATAACCGTCCTTTAATTTCATCACCTTTGTGTAACACTTTGACCTAAAACATTTATATAACATATGATGAAAAACAAAATATTCATTACAGGCCTTTTTGTCATTGCCCTGGTCGTGCTTTACTTTTCATTTTTTGATGGTGGAAATACGTCATCGGCTGACAGCCTGAGTGAATCGGTTAACCCAGAAGCCTATCGCCAGCAAGTGGCAGAGGACCGAAAAAAGAAAGACGAGTTTTTCCGTACGGATAGCAACTCGCCGATTAGCAATAAAGCCGATTTTCGAGGACTAAGCTATTTCCAGGCTGACCCTTCGTACCGGGTTATGGCCCGGCTTGAACCGTTTGCTGACAAAACACAAAAATTGGTGGTTCGGATGAGCGATGGCAGCGAAGAAGTCTACGACAAATTTGCTCATGTAGTATTCAAGTTAAATGACGAGACCTGCCGATTATTAGTTGTTAAACTTGAAAATACCTATTCTATCCTGTTTCGGGATGGCACTTCAGGCAAGGAAACCTATGGTGGAGGACGCTATTTGGAAATTGATCCAGCCAGCCTGACCAACAATGGGGCCATATTGGATTTTAACAAGGCCTATAATCCGTATTGTGCCTATAATCCAACCTATTCGTGCCCGATCCCCCCGGCCGAAAACACACTGAGTACGCCTGTAAAGGCAGGAGAGAAATACCATTAAAAGCCAGAAAGCGAACCAATTACTAAAAGGATAAAGGGCTATGCATCTCCCCTTTATCCTTTTTCCTTTCCATGCCTTCCAGCTTTCCTGCTTTCCTCCTTACCTTTGTAGCAATTACCTGTTTTGCCTGTGTATGGAAATTTCCTATAAATGGTTACAAGATTTTATTGAATTACCGGAATTACCGGAAGAAGTTGGCAAAATGCTAACCGCAACGGGGCTTGAAGTTGAAGGGGTTGAGAAAATTGAAGCCATACCGGGTGGACTGGAAGGGATAGTTATTGGTGAAGTGCTGACCTGTACTAAACACCCTGACGCCGATAAGCTAAGCCTGACCACAGTTGATGTAGGTTCTGGCCAACCATTACCTATTGTTTGCGGAGCCCCTAATGTGGCGGCAGGGCAAAAAGTAGTGGTCGCGCTTGTTGGGGCAACGTTACATCCTGCCTCAGGCGAAGCGTTTCAGATCAAAAAAGCTAAAATTCGGGGCGCTGCTTCTGAAGGAATGATTTGTGCTGAAGATGAGATTGGCCTGGGTACTTCGCACGCAGGGATCATGGTGCTGACGACTGACCTTCCCAATGGCACACCGGCTGCCCGATACTTCAACCTGGAAGCCGATTACCAGATTGCTATCGGACTGACCCCCAATCGGATTGATGCCGCTTCGCACTATGGCACGGCCCGGGATTTAAAAGCTGCGTTGAATCGCCCTCTGCGCCTACCATCGGTCGACGCATTCACCGTAAACAATACGAATCTAACCCTAGATGTACAGGTCGACGATACAGCGGCCTGTCCCCGTTACACCGGACTGACCATCAGTGGCCTTACCGTAGCCGAGTCGCCGGAATGGCTTAAACAACGCTTGATTGCCATCGGCCAGAAACCGATCAACAATGTAGTCGACATTACAAACTTTGTATTACACGACCTTGGGCAGCCACTCCACGCTTTCGATGCAGACAGGATAGCCGGTAACCAGGTCATCGTCAAAACGCTGCCAGAAGGGACACCCTTTGTTACACTGGATGGGGTTGAGCGAAAACTCAGTAGTACAGACCTGATGATCTGCGACGCTGAAAAACCCATGTGTATTGCCGGGGTGTTTGGAGGGCAGTATTCGGGGGTTTCGATGCAAACAACCAGCATCTTTCTGGAATCGGCCTATTTCTCGGCTACATCGGTTCGGAAAACGGCGCAGTATCATGGACTCAAAACGGACGCATCGTTCCGATTCGAGCGAGGTACGGACCCCAATATGCCCGTCTTTGCCTTAAAACGGGCCGCCTTACTGATTCAGGAAATTGCAGGTGGCACCATTAGTTCAGACATTACGGATATCTACCCGAATCCAATCAAGCCATTTCGGGTAGCAGTACGCTATAGGAACATTGATCGGCTGATCGGGATAAAAATCGATCATACCGAAATTCACCGGATTCTGGAAGCCCTGGACATTCAGGCGGACGACCAGACGGACGAAGGCTTCACCGCTGTTGTACCGCCCTACCGGGTCGATGTAACGCGGGAGGCTGATGTGGTTGAGGAAATTCTGCGTATTTATGGCCTGGACAATGTCCCCTTGTCGGTACATCTGTCGGCCGACTCCCTGTCTGAGTTCCCCAAAGTAGATCCCGATGGATGGCAGAACCGGGTTGGACAACTGATGGCAGCTAACGGTTTTTACGAAATCCTGACCTTATCACTGACTCGCCCTGCCTATCATGATGCCATTCGGTCGGTCTTACCGGGCGAAGATGTCACACTGCTCAATCCACTCAGTGATGAACTTTCGGTAATGCGCCAAACGCTTCTTTTTTCGTCGCTGGAAACCTTGGCTTATAATCTGAACCGGCGGCAGAAAGATCTGAAAACCTTTGAGTTCGGCAAAGTTTATCATAAAGTAAAACTTGAAGATGGAAGCACTAAATATGTAGAGCGTATGCGATTAAGTCTGGCGATTACGGGAAACCAATCGTCAGAAAGCTGGCTTCAAAAAGGGCAATCTGTGGTTTACCACGATTTGGCTACAGCTACTCAGCGTATTCTTAATCTGTTCCGTATTAAATCGTTCGATACGCAACCTGCCGACTCAGCCATCTTCCAGTATGGGTTGACGTATATGGTCAATAAAAAACCAATTGTCAGCCTGGGCCTAGTTCAGCCGAGACTCACGAAGCTGATCGACCTGAAGCAGCCTGTTTTTTACGCTGACTTCGACTGGGCGGCCCTCCTTAAATTAGCCACAGGCAAAGTTCGTTACGAAGAAGTATCCCGTTTCCCTGAAGTTCGTCGGGATCTGTCATTAGTAATTGACAAAGGAGTTACATTCGAACAAATCAGTCGGCTGGCTCGGCAGACCGAGCGGAAACTGTTACGGGCTATCAACGTTTTCGATGTGTACGAAGGTGATAATCTGGGAGCCGGTAAGAAAGCGTATTCGGTCAATTTTATGCTACAGGACTCAACCCAGACCCTGACCGATGCAGCCATCGATAAAACTATGCAGCGGCTTATGAACGCTTTTGAGCAGGAACTAGGCGCTGTTATTCGTAAATAATAAGTGAAAGAGCGAAAGAGTGAAAGAGCGATTTAATGCGCTACCAATTCACTCTTTCACTCTTTCGCTCTTTCACTCTTTAAAACCGTGGTTAGCGAGCATCAAATTATTGCATTGGTGGAGCGATTTGAGCATAAGCTTAAGTTGCTCACGAATCTGTATACCGATGCTAAAAACCAGATTGAGCAATTAGAACGAGAGAAAGAGGCCCTGCAGGAAAGCCTTAAAGCCGAGCAGGATCAGGTGAAGGAATTACGAAAAAAATCAACTAAGGCGGAAAATAATACAGCTATTTCAAAAGATAGTGGTATAATTGTAAAAGACAACCTGTTAGGTACAGGTACGAATGCTGAATTAAAACAACAACTCGACGAGTATATCCAGGAATTAGAACGGTGTATAGCTCATTTGAGTAGTTTGTCATAAACCTAAATTGGCTCCGAGGAGTAGCCCAACTGAGCCGACTGCAGCGATGGAAGAACTGTCAATTCGCGTTAAAATTGCGGATCGGACCTACAAATTGTATGTAGAGCCCGAAGCGGAAGCCGTAGTGCGCGAAGCCGCCAAGCTGATTCAGGATGAACTGAAACAATACCGGGACAAGGGCTTTTCGGAAACACAGGAAGCCCTGGCAATGATAGCCTTCGACTGCTTAGTAACTAAGCTCAGAGGAGAACGTAAAATGCAGCGATTACAACAGATGGTATTTGACAAAATCACTCAATTAGACCAGGTCGTCACGCCGGTCGTTTCGACATAGACAACCTACGGGCTATTCACCCGATATACTTTTCGCGTTTGCGTTCAGGGCACTCGTATCGAAGCAGGTTGATGGTTTTTTGTTCAACCCTAACGATATAGTCCAATGGACACTTGGTTAACAATTCTGGCTGCCCTCCTGGTTGGGGGCGGCATTGGCATACTGATTGGCCGTCAAATGATGGCAAGTGTTCGTGCAAAACACGAAAAAGAAGCCGAAGAACAGGCCGCGACGATCTTAAAAAACGCTGAGTTACAAGCCGAAAATATCAAAAAAGATCGGATACTGGAGGCAAAGGAGAAATACCTTAAACTGAAAGCAGAGTTCGAAGAAACTACGAATCAAAAGCGGAATATACTTCTTCAAAACGAGAATAAACTCAAGCAGCGCGAACAGCAGTTAGCCCAACAGGCCGATCAGCAGCGTACACGGGAAAACGAATTAAATCAGCAGCGGAACGAGATCAATCAGCAGAAAAACAGCCTTTCTCAGCAGATCGACGCCCTCAATAAACGCAAAGAAGATGTAGAAAAACGCCAGCAGGAAGCCGATCGGATGCTGGCTGATCAGGTGGCTCAGCTCGAAAAAATCGCAGGGCTTTCGGCCGACCAGGCTCGCGATCAACTGATTGAAACGCTTAAGGCCGAAGCCGAAAGCCGCGCATCCTCCTACATTAAAAGCATCATTGAAGAGGCCAAACTGACCGCTACCAAAGAGGCTAAAAAGGTGGTTATCGAAACCATTCAGCGGACAGCCACCGAACACGCTATTGAAAACTGTGTATCGGTGTTCAATATCGAGTCCGACGATGTTAAAGGAAAAGTAATTGGGCGCGAAGGCCGTAATATACGCGCTCTGGAAGCCGCTACTGGCGTTGAAATCATAGTAGACGATACCCCCGAAGCCATTATCATTTCTGGATTTGATCCCGTCCGCCGGGAGATAGCCCGACTATCGCTCCACCGACTCGTTCAGGATGGCCGGATTCACCCGGCACGTATCGAAGAGATTGTGGCTAAAACCCGGAAGAATATCGAAGACGAGATCGTTGAAATTGGCGAGCGAACGGTTATTGATCTCGGCATTCATGGCCTCCATCCTGAACTGATCAAAATGGTAGGCCGGATGCGTTTCCGTTCCAGCTACGGCCAGAATCTACTTCAACACTCGCGAGAAGTCGCCAAGCTTTGTGCAACTATGGCGGCTGAACTAGGGCTGAATGCCAAACTGGCAAAACGGGCAGGCCTGCTTCATGATATTGGCAAGGTATGGCCCGAAGAAGCCGAACTCCCCCACGCTATTCTGGGCATGGAACTGGCGAAAAAATACAAGGAGAATCCTGAAGTGATCAATGCAATCGGCGCTCACCACGACGAGATCGAGATGACCAGCATGATTTCGCCCATTGTCCAGGTCTGCGATGCGGTATCGGGTTCGCGACCTGGTGCCCGACGCGAAATGATGGAATCGTACATCAAACGGCTGAAAGAACTGGAAGAGCTGGCAGGAAATTTCCCCGGGGTTACGAAATGTTATGCGATTCAGGCTGGCCGGGAACTCCGAATCATGGTGGATGCAGACCACGTTTCCGACGAACGAGCTGGTGTACTATCGTACGAAATCTCGCAGAAGATCGAAAAAGAAATGCAATACCCCGGCCAGATCAAGGTGACGGTTATTCGGGAAATGCGAGCCGTTGCTTACGCAAAATAGCCCCATACTATTTTTAGATGTGGATGCCGGATAGGAGTATGCTCTCCTGTCCGGCATCCGCTTTTTATAGTCCGCCCCTATCCCGTAATTCCTCGATTTGATCCTATACGAGCGCTACGAACCCGTCTAAATCAGGCGAAATCCCTCTCCCTCCAACAACTATTTCAGAGATTATAGCTGGACAAATAGAATTCGGCAAACGGGGCATTTTAGGAAACAGATCAATTACAATTGAACGATTTGCCATTTTTTAATAGGTAAATCCGTAACCAAACAGCATAATATAGAACCTTTTCGCATGGTTAGAGTCAATTTTTTATCATAATAATTCAATTATTTTCAAACTTAGGCCTCTTTTTTCAGTTAAATTCTGTCAATATATCCTTTTGACGAATACGGGTCATCCAGCAAGCATAACCTTAGCAACGGGTCGATCTTTCAAGACAGATTTTACGCAATAGAACACGACAAGAATGAAAAAAGAGATACTGCTTCTAGTAATGATAGGTCTAATCAGCCATACCTGGTCTGCTTATGCCATCAGTTGGAACCCAGGTAAACTCATACTGCGCAACGGAGTTGAGCTTCAGGGCGAACTGAATTTCAACTGGAAAGCCGATATCGTCCAATATCGGCAGGAGGATAAGGTGAAAGCCTATTCCATCGACCAGGTAAGCAATTTTATGTATTTCGACAACCAGCTCAATAACCTTCGCAAGTTTGTTGCGATCAACGATTGCTACCTGCTTCAGCATGGGCGACCGCAGTTTCTGGAAGAAATAGCCTCTGGAACACTGATGGTATACCGGAGCTTACGAATTACTCATACACCCGGCAATGCGGCAAATTTTGACATGGATGGTAAGCTAATGAAAAGTACCAATGCCTTTGTGTATGTAGTCCATACGGGGAATGAATGGCTTGGCTTAAATGAATTTTATAACCAGCGCTGGCCACAACTCATGTCGCTTTACAAAGACGACCTGAAGTATTATATAAAAAGCCCAAGAAATGAAGTATCCCGGCTTGTCAATCGAATGGTACTCATCTGCAAATACAATGCTTTGATCGCCAAGAAGCTAACGCAGGAGCCTTCGTCATCAAGTTATTTTACTACCGATCAAACCGATGGCAACAACCTTCGTTGATCAATGCCAGCGCACTAATAAAGCCTGGATTCCGTAGCTTTTAGTGCCTGAAAGGCCCTTATGCTGCTACGATGTTTACGTATTTTCATAGGTATTTTAATCGCCTTGTTCACGGATCGTTATCTGGTGAGCAAGGCGATTCATTTAGTCAATTGACTGTACTGGACCGGGCCTGCATAAATCCGTTACTTTTGCCATTGTACAGGTCTATAGACTAGGCTTTACTACCCGATTGGTATAACCGTCATCAATTCGTGCTGATCGTCTGGCATCTTATCATAAACTCTGTACATTTAACCTATTATGGATTTCTTAACCGCCGTTTTTCTTGTTCTAGTAGGCGCAGGTGGAGGTGTTTTCCTAGCCAATACCCTTCGGAAACGTACCGGCCTTACCAGCATCCAGCGCGACTCTGTTCTCCTGCTCGAACGCATTGAGAAAGTTTTCAAAGTCGTAATGGCCGAAGGCTACTTTTCAGAGATTTACAATTACCAGGACCAGAAGAAGATTTTGTATCTGCTCAATGACCCGAAAAAGGCGATGGTCATTGCCAAATCAAAAGTCCTGGTGGGGTTCGACTTTGCGAAGGTTCGGTTTCGGGCTCCGGTCAATGCCGAAAAGAAACTGGTCATCGAATCGTTTCCAGAACCGGAAGTATTATCGATCGATACTGATTATAAGTTTTATGACATCCAGGCGGGCATTCTGAATCACTTTAGTGGAGCCGATTATACACAGATTCTGGAAGAGGCAAAAAAAGCCATGAACGAACGGGCCATGCAAAGCGATCTGCCCAAAATTGCCAATAATCAGATTCAGTACATGATCTACCAGTTGGCCAGTTCGATGGGCTGGCACCTGCAACTCCCCGAAGCCGAACAGCGTGAACTTGACGCCCTGAAAGCTAAGGCCGAAACGCAAAGCCAGTCCCCGAAGCTCCTGACCGGGCGTACCAACGAATAAAAAGCGGCTAAAATCAAGCAGATTTCAACAGATTATCCGTTTAGGTGTTAAGTCGTTATGCCCTTTGTTCTATGAAAAATCTGTACTTCCTGCTTTTCTTTCCACTGCTCACCTACGCCCAGGTTGACGACGGCGGCCAGTTCTGCCGGTCTGGTAAATTGCATTATTTTGGTCAATTAGCTAACAATCCGAAAGCGCGAATGGCCTATCCAGGCGATGCCTCGATCGACGTAACCTATTATGGCCTTGATCTGCGACTGAGCACGTCACCAGCCAGCATGACGGCCGCGACGACCATAACCCTCAAAAGCACAGTTTCCGGCCTGACCAGTTTTTTTCTGGACCTCAACTCTGCAACTACATCCAGTACTGGCCTTAAAGTCGATTCGGTCAAGGCAGGAACTCAGAAACTCACATTCCAGCACACTCAAAATAAACTGACCATTACCACGCCACAACCACTAGCGAATGGTCAGCCGCTGTCGTTCACTGTATTTTATCAGGGCGTTCCAAACAATACATCCAACGGGCCCGGTTATGTAAACTTCTCCTTTGACAAACATGGGCCCGCGGCCGATCCGGTGATCTGGACGTTAAGCGAGCCTTATGGTGCATCAGACTGGTTTCCGTGTCGCGATACCCCCGCCGATAAAGCCGATTCATCGTCAGTACGCATTACGGCACCTGCTCAATTGGTATCGGTCTCGAATGGTAAGTTGATGAGTACGACCACAAACAAGGATGGCACAAAAACGTATTTATGGAAAAATAGTTATCCGATAGCCCAATACCTGATTTCGATTGCGGTCTCGAATTATACGCAGTACGATACCCCATTTACCTACGGGAGTCAAACTATGCCCGTCACGCACTATATTTTTCCCGAAACATTTGCAATAACTGGCATTCAAAACAACCTCGCACTAACCCCTACTATGTTGCAGTTGTTCAGTAATCGTTTTGGAGCTTACCCTTTCCTAAACGAAAAATATGGTCATGCTCAATACGGCGACAACAGTGGGATGGAGCATCAGACTATAAGCTCAATGGGGCCATCAACCATAAGTTCATCCTATCTGGGTGCTTTCACACCCACTACGATTGCTCATGAGCTAGCCCATCAATGGTTTGGTGATAAAATTACTTGCCGCGACTGGCAGAATATCTGGTTAAATGAAGGGTTTGCCTCCTATGCAGAAGCCATTTACACCGAATCGATCAATGGACAATCGGGGTATCAATCGTCCATCAACACCTTCATGAACGGCGCTCGTAATGCGCAGGGAAGCGTTTATGCACAAAGCATTACGAATGTTGACTATGTTTTCGATTATAATCGCAGCTACGCTAAAGGCGCTACTGTATTGCATATGCTCCGGGGAGTGATTGGCGATAGCACCTTCTTTCGAACTCTGAGAACCTACGCAGCCAGCCCGGTAGTGGCTTATAAGACGGCCGTAACGGAGGATTTCCAGGCGATTGCCCAGCAGGTTTCCGAAAAAAATCTGAATTATTTTTTCAGCCAGTGGATATACGGCGCGGGTTATCCGGCTTATAAAGCCACGATCACCACAGGAGGCACGACAGCTACGGTTCGGCTTACGCAAAGTAATGCAATGACCACTGCACCGGGTTCGTTTACGATGCCCATTCAGATGAAAGTACAGTCGGCAGCAGGCGATACAACCGTTACGGTTTTCAACGATCAGGCCGATCAGACGTTTACACTGCCCGCCCGAGGGAAGGTTACCAATGTCGTAATTGACCCCAACAACTGGATACTCAAAACGCTCACGACGACTACCACAACCACAACGGTAGTCACAGGGATTACTGAACCCAATGACATCGGTCTGCGTATCTATCCGAATCCAACAACCGAGACTATTACTGTCGATTTTACCCAGTCAACGATTGGCCCGGTCAGGCTGTCATTAACAAATCTGCTTGGGCAACAAGTCCAGACCATCCATGAACCCAGTCTATCTTCGGGCAACTATAGTCGAAACTTCAGTCTACGCGGTCTGGCTAGCGGGCGCTATACAGTTACTGTCGAAACATCAGCGGGGCTTCAGAGCCGAGTGGTGCTGGTCAATTGAGCGAATGAGTGATTGAGTGGCCGTACATAAGCTCTTCACTCATTCGCTCAATCACACAATCATACTTCGATTCGGAACAGATGCATGGGCAGGCTGTATGGGTCAAGCTCTACGTAATTGTGCTCCCCCTGCCAGTTGTAATAAGCGCCCGTCAGCAAATCATGCACCTGGTAATATTGCTCTGGCCCAATACCTAATTGCCAGATCGGCACCTGAATCACACCCGCCCGACGGCTATAGGCATCTGTATTGACCACAATCAGCAATCGATTATTGTCTTTAATTTTCAGATAGGCCATAATCGCATCGTCGTTTACCGGGCAGAACTGAATATTGTTGGTAAGCTGGAGAGCGGCATTTTCGTGCCGGATTCGGTTTACGAGTGAGATCAGGTAAGTGAGCTTATTGGTCCGATCCCAATCCCAGAGTCGGATTTCGTATTTTTCCGAATTGAGGTACTCTTCTTTATTGGGGAAAGGGACATGCTCCATCAGTTCGAACGAGGGCCCGTAAATACCATAATTGCTGACCAGCGTTGCCGCCAGAAAATACCGGATCAGAAATTGGGGTTCGTGGCCGCTCTGTAAACTATACGGGTTAATGTCATGCGTGGTCGGCCAGAAGTTCGGACGGTAATAGTATTTCATTTCCGTCTGGGTCAACTCCGTCATATACTGCTCCAGCTCATATTTTGTGTTGCGCCAGGTATAGTACGTGTACGATTGAGCAAAACCGCGTTTGCCCAATTCCTGCATAACCTTTGGACGAGTGAACGCTTCGGCCAGAAACAGCATATCAGGAAACTCTTTCTTCACTTCGGCAATGACCCACTCCCAGAACCCAAACGGCTTGGTATGCGGATTATCGACCCGCACAATTCGAACTCCCCACGATGCCCAAACGAGCAACACCCGTTTCAGCTCTTCCCAAAGATTCTGCCAATCGTCGGTTTCGAAATAAACCGGGTAAATATCCTGATACTTTTTGGGTGGGTTCTCGGCATATTGAATCGTACCATCCGGCCGCTTTTTGAACCATTCAGGATGCTCTTTAGCCCACGGGTGATCGGGTGAGCACTGAATAGCCAGATCCATGGCTACTTCCATCCCATAGTTGGCAGCAATCGCGATCAGATGTTTAAAATCCTCGACCGTACCCAGTTCGGGGTGAATGGCATCGTGGCCACCTTCTGGCGAACCAATCCCATACGGGACACCCGGTTCGCCGGGCTGGCAGATCACCGAGTTATTTTTCCCTTTTCGGTGGGCGGTACCAATGGGGTGAATCGGTGGCAGATAGAGCACATCGAAACCCATACCCGAAATGCGCGGCAGCAGAGCCTCTACATCCTTGAACGTGCCATGCTTGCCTTCCACGCGCGAAGCCGAACGAGGAAACAGGCAGTACCAGTTACTAAATCCGGCGCGGGCTCTATCGACCTCAACACCAAGTTCGTGAATGTACCGGGTTACATGCTGCCGTTCGGGGTAGCGACTGGCATAAAACGTAAACTGGTCGCTTTCAGCAACAGACACCGCTTCGTTGTAGCGGCTTTCGTCCCGAAACAAGGCTGCCATGTCCCGAATCGCCTTCGCATCAGGGCTATCCGATATCGGTTCGCTTTTTGTTTTCGCCCCTTTTCCCTTTCCTCCTTTCTTTCGTTCTTCGGCCCCTCCTGCTCTAATCAGCATGCCATCCAGATACTGCGCACCAGCCAGCAACTCACTGGTAATCCGCTGCCCATCGGCCACTTTCAAGTGAATCTCGTGTTGCCACGACCCAGGATGATCGACCCAGGCTTCGAGGGTATAGAGATATTTTCCCTGCTTTTCGACCACAAACGACGCACCCCAGCGATCATTTACAATCAGGGCCATTGCCGTTTCGGTCCAACTCGCATCGTCAATGTGTTTAAACAGCAGGACAGCCGTCAGGTAATCGTGTCCATCAGCGAAGATATCCGCTTCAACGGCAATTACATCACCCGGTACGGCTTTGATAGGATACAGGCCGCCATCCAGTTCAGGAGATACATGTTCAATAACGACTCGTGACTGACCGGTAAGGTTTTCCGAAACATTCATGCAATCATAGGTTTGATGGGTAACTCGCAAATACCAGGGCAATGTTACAAAAAAGCCGGATTAGCGAACCCGGCTTCCCATTACCAACGAAAATTAGCAATTCTACGCCATACTTCGTATACAAAGCTTGTAAAGCTACGATCATTTAGCGCCGTCAGCCTTGGCCGCAGCAACTGCCAACTGGCCGATCGACGTTCCCAGTTTAGTACCCTCATCAGTATCGAACCGATAGTGAATACCTGCATATAAACCCGATACCGATGCTTCGGTAGCCTGAGCCGCAAGTTTGGTAGCATCGCTCGGGAATAGGTAGCTCAACAACGTTGCGGCTGTACTGGAAACCGCAGCTCTATCCGATACATAACTCGGTGTGTTGGGTATGACTGTAGCCGTTTTGATCGTCGGGTCGATCTGCGAAGGACGAGGAACAAAATAGGTGTATTGGGTGCGCCAACTGGTTGTGGTAGCATCGTGCATGGCCCGGTTCAGCAAGGCATAGGTCCGGGCCGACCGTAGCTCGTTTTGGCCATTTTCCCGAATAAACTCCTCCGTGAGCAAGTTCCATAAGCCCGACAACGAATAGGTATTGGGGCCATTGTCCCAGTAACTGGCTATGCGTGACTGATCACGCGTGCGGGAAGCGGCTATGTCGTGTACTTCGCTCAACGCTTTCTGAAAATCGGCCGAAGTGGTGGCTGGAGGAGTAGCCGGGACCAGTTTGGCAATTGATGTCGAGTCGTACCAGGTTTTTACTTTCCCAGCCAGAGGCAGAATGGGCGCACGAGCCGGGAGTTCAAGGCTGGTCCATTTTTGGTCATACGTCGCTTTTGCCAATGCCGTTTGCCAGGTATTTGATGGATCGTTGGCCGCGCCAAAACGATCAACTTTAGCCCGGTCAATAACTTTGGCAGCCAATGTAGCCGCCAGCGCTTCGCCCGCTTTTACATCGCTCGGTACGCTGGCCCCTGCCCATATGCGGCTTTGTTTGTGTTCAGTGGCTTTAGCCTTTAAAAAAGCCACCTCGTTCGGGAATAAATATGCCAATACCTGACAGGACACTTCGGCTACGGCCGCATCTTCTGATGGATAGGAAGGGACATCCAGCACAGGCGCCCGCGAAATCACCCCCTGTTGCTCCAGCGATGGCCGATTATACTGAAACTTGGCCCGCCAGGCTACAACCAGTGCGTCGTATTGAGCCACACTCAGCAAAGCATACACGCGGGCGGCATACGGAGCTCCGGCATACGGATTAGCTGATTCAGCAGGCGTTGTCTGCCCGGTGGCATAGTCATAACCGGGCGCAACGTTGTACTTCGCTACCAACTGTCGGGCAATCTGATTCCAGCGCAACACAGCCCCATAGGCCCAATAATTAACGGCCGTGTTCTGTTCGGGAGTTGCCGCCAGAACGCCATTTTTCACATCACTTAATTCCTGCTGATACGCTGCCGATGTGGTCGCGAGCGGTTGGGGCACACTGATCTCCGTAGCCGCTTTGAGCACAACCGTTTTCCAGCTACCTCCATCGGCATCCGTAGATGTCGGCACAATAAAAGGTAGAACGCCCTCATCGATAGTAGGCTCCGAACAACCCGCTACCCATACCAGCAAAGCCCCTAAGGTGATCGTAACAAAAAATAGTCTCATAGTCGTTGCTGTAACGTGCCCCTCTGATCGGCATGGTTATACGTAAAACTCAACCTATGCAGAGGCCCACGTCACTAGTTATTGGCGGTCCAATGACCAATGACAATGCCTCCATTGATTTGGGAACTCTTACCGACGTTACGCCCATCGATAATGGTATTGTAGCCAGCCGTCAGGCCAAACTGTTTCGCTAAACGCAAATAGGCTGTTGCTCCCAATCGTGTGAACCCCACCGCATTGGTCGGAAAGGGAATCCCCGGCCCAATGTCGGTTCCTTTTGTGTAAGGCGTTTGTTGCTGGCCCCAGACATCCAGGTTCAGCCACGTATTCACGTAACCGCCCCGCACAATAATCTCGGTAACGTCGGGCACGTTCACTTTCGAGCCACTATTCGGATTGAGCTGGCTAGGGTCATAATAGTTTACCACATGATCGAGTATAACCTGCCCCCGACGAATGTACCCGTACTGCCCCGTTATAAAAAAAGATTTCCCTTTCAGGTGAAGCATCGTACGGCCGTCCCAGTTTTTAGAGCCCCGCCCTATGGCAACCATCGCATCATTTACGTAATTCTGAATAGGCATGGAGTAGCCTACCGCAAACAGCCACGACAGCCTGAGTTTTTTTCCCAGTTTGTAGTCGTAAGCCTCCCATCGAAGTGTAGCCGACGCGTCCTGAAATCCTTCCTGTTTGGGAAAATAGCCTGCGCTGGCTTCGGTACGGATATATGGGGCCGCCACGATCAGATCGAGGTCATACCCCAGACCATACGTTCCGACGGCGGTCAATGCCTGCGTTGTCACCGTTCCCAGATTCGGGTTTTGGGTCTCATTTTTATTGATGAAATAGGTACTATAACTTTCCTGAGATCCAATAATGGCCAGACTGGCTTTTCGATGTCCCTGCATAAACCCGCCAATCATCCATTGGGCCCTGGCCTGATGGGTAACGAACAGCGTTGTTAGTGTAAAAAGGGCAAGAGGTAAAAATCGCATAGGCTACGTTTGCGGCAAAGGTAGTCTTTGGTCCGGCTTCTGGGTTATCCGCTGGCCATTTCTGTGCCAACGGCCTTAAAATTACCCAGAGTTGCTGGACCCTACCCGAAAAACGTCAGGGGAGGCAACCTATTGCCAGCAAGCAGTAGATTCGGTGGTTTATAGCGAACAAACCGCTATTTATACTGCTGCGTTTGGGGATGGAACGACCGCCAGCTATGCCAGAACTCCTGATAGGCTTTCGGCATGGCAGATAGCCGACGGCCTTTCAGCGGGCCAGAAACACAGTGCCCACGCCAGGTCCAGACCGACTTCGTTTCGCGATCCGTCAGTTGACGATTAGCATACTGGAACGTAAGCGTCTGGATACCCATCCGGCGATTCCATACGCCAAATGATACGCTATCGGAGGCTATGGCGACTAACACAGGCTCACCACCCACGACATCATTTAGAACCCGCTGGTTTTGTAGCTGATTCCAATCGTAGGCTTTCGCAAAACCGGCATGTTCGACACCAATTACCCACGATTTCGGATGCCACGATGCCGAATCCCGTCGGGTGAGTTTACCCTTCGACAATCCCTTATCGTAGGGACGCATGCTTTTAAATTCATCGGCAAAAGCGGAATCGGCTTGCAGTACCCGCGTATTGGGGTGTTCATGCGCCCATTCGCGCAGGGTCATCTGGCGAGACGACAGAGGCATCAATGCTTTTCCACGCAACGGACCGACCACAGCCTCACCCGTTGCCTGGCGCCACCAAGTTCCGGTACGGCTGTCCTCAAACATCGCGTTGAAATGATCCATACCTACCAAGCGAAACTCGTCGGCCTGCCCCTGCACCAGTGGGGTAAATACACGACCCGTTCGGCAAACGGTACAATAGGTTACCATAATGAGCTGCCCTCCGACCGTATCCCTCACCTGATGGTGATAGCCAATCAACTGAATCGGATAAGCCGTTGCCTGTCCCAGCGCTTCGAATCCCAATACGAGTTTATCGAGTGGAATCTTGTTCTGACTCATGGGCACAACCCGCTTTGTAGTCGGCTGTAGAAACATATGGTCGGCCATCATCTGCTGATGAACCACGTACAACACCCCTCCATAGACCAGCAGCAACACCAGAGCGGTGTATCGGTGCCATACGCTGTGAGGACGAATCAGAAGCCTGTAAGCGGGGTAAGCCAGCAGCAACAGGCCAATGCCTCGTAACCAACCCATATGCTGATGCAGCCAGTAAGCCAATTCGACCCGGCCAAGCGATGTTTCTTCTTCGGCCAACCCCAACTGGCTTCCAGGAAACGGCATAATGAAATAAACTCGGGCCGCTTCGAGACCAATCAATGCGAGTATACAGACTATGAATCCGATAACGTTTTTCATACAGATCGTTGATCCTATTAGTTTATCTTCTGATACCTGACTAATTCGTTCCCGCCACTGGAGTCGATTCGCCCGGAGGCATGTACGCATCCTGCGAAGCATAGCCATCGGCAGCTATCCGAGTGGCTCGGTAACGATACAGATCCGGTTTGTTGGGAGCTTCGGTAGCCAGTCCGTCCACATACCGATTGAACATACAGAAAGCCGCAGCAATCAGCACCGTATCGTGAATGTCGAGGTCGGTGGCTCCTTCAGCGCGGGCGGCTGCAATAAGCTCAGGGGTTACGGCCTTGCCACTTTGTTGAACTGCCCCCGCCACGGCCAGTAACGCTTTAAGCTTAGGACTGATAGCCGCCTGGTCGGGATTGCATTTGACCGATTGAACCAGACTCCAGTCGTCATCGCCGAGGTGATGACTCGCAACGGCCCCATGGATGGTCTGACAAAAGAAACAATCGTTCAGCGACGACACATAGGTGGCAATCAGTTCGCGTTCTCCTTCGGTAAGGCTGGAATCCGGACGGCTGGCATTATCGCGCAGTAACACATTGACCAGCGCATTGAGTGGATCGGCCGTTTGCGGGCTAAACGCCATTGGCCCACGAATTCCGGGTAATCCTTCAGGCAATTGGATATATGGCATAATTTTCGTTTGTTTTGCAATCTAAATAGTACCCCAGCCGTAAAACAGCCGGGGACTATGACCAACCTATAATAGATGTTTTTGAAGGCTGACGGGAACGTCAGCCTTTATGTTGTTTTAGGCACCTGATAACCAAGAGTACCCATACGCTCACCCATAGCTTCATAAGCAGCCGGATCGGTAGGGGTCAGTGTGGCAAGTCCATCCACGTAGCGGTTGTACATACAGAACGAAGCGGCAATCAGTACCGTATCGTGAATATCGCCGTCGGTGGCCCCTTCGGTCCGGGCAGCCGCTACCAGCGCATTCGAAACAGTACGGGCATCCGCCTGAACATGATGAGCAATGGCCAATAAAGCTTTCAGCTTCGGCGCGATCGATGCGTTGTCCGGATTATTCAGCACATCATCAACCAGGTCGCGCTGATCACCGTACAGATAGCGGGAAGCAGCGGCATGGCTGTTCATGCAAAAAGCCGTACAGTTTTGCTTTGACACAAACGCAGCGATCAATTCTCGTTCGGCGCTGGTCAGGGTACTATCTGGCGAACCCGATCGTAATAAGGCCTGAGCCAGTTCATAAAGCGGCTGACCCGTTTCGGGTCGATAAACGGCCAGACTCCGAATTCCGGGTAGTCCTTCAGGTAATGTGATATGTGGCATATAAATAAAGAGTGAAAGAGTGAAAAGGTGAAAAGTGGTTGGGTTCGCATTTCGCTCTATCACTCGTTCGCTCCGGTCCGGCGTTCCGGTTCGCTCTTTAGGTAAATTGCGCTTAGGGCAATCAGAAAAGCGGCTGAAAAAATGACCAGTGCATTTCCGATTCCTCCTAAAATCGTCGTCAGTGCTCCTACAAACAACACGGCCGTAGCCGTAAACAGACGGCCTATATTAAAACAGAACCCCGTAGCTGTAGCCCGAATCGATGCATCAAAAAGCGTTGGCACATAACTCGATAACGAACCCTGGCTGATACCCAGAAATAACGACAGCAACCCCACTTCACTGTAGATAATGGGCGAAAACGTCCGATTGCTGAGAAAGAGTATGGCACAGGCCAGAATACAGCCTACAAATGTGAATAACAGGGTGTAACGCGGCCCAATCCGGCGAACCAGAAATCCTGACGCAATGCCACCGACAATGCCGCCCATACCCAATAACATCATCATGATACCCCGTTCGGTTTGGCCGCTCTGGCCCGCAGGCAGAAGCGATTGAACCCAGGTAGGTAACCAGGAAAAAATCCCCCAGAGACCGATCAATACCGCCCCAAAAATGAGCGACCCACTGATCACATTCGGTTTGTTTTCAGGACTGAACAAATTAGGCTTTTGACCTTGGCGGCTGTTTTTACCAAGCTGCCAGCTAGCCGACTCCGGCAACAGCAGACCAATCAGGATGGCTACCGCAATCGGAATCAGACCGACGTTGAACGCCAATCGCCAATTACTAAAACCACTTGCCAGACCACCCGTAGCTACAATACCTACCGGAAACGCCGTGGCCAATACACCCAGCACTACAGGGCGCGACGGCCCCGACCATACTTCGGACAGATAGACCGTCGATACCAGTAAAATACCACCTACACCCGCGCCTGTCAACGCCCGAAGGCCAATAAGCACATACACATCCGGCACAAAGGCTGTTGCCAGCATCGCTCCACCGCATAAACCCGTTGCCAGTACCAATGCCCGAACCCGACCGATCTGATCGGCCAAAGGGCCAAACAGAAACCCACCGATCATCCAGCCGTACAAAAATGCCGCACTGACCCAGGCTCCGGTGTTGGCAATTTCATCAGCCGAGGCTGTCTCACCGAGTAACTGCGGAAGAGCAACAGGTAAATATGTAGCCATCAATGTACTGGCCGTGCCTCCAAATAAATAGGCAACCATGCAAAGGCCAAAACTGCCCCAGGGCAAGGCTATACGCGGCTGCTCATCGATTGCAAGTAATTTAGTTTCCATCACCTTTAACGGGTTAGACTTTACCGATAATTCTGATCGAACGTGAGCGATACGTAGTACAGGCCACCGACCGCCGGAGAGCCATAAGCCTGCACGATGTATTGGTTGGTCAGATTCGACGCGCCAATTTTAAGCAGGGTCTTATAGGCAGGCAGTTTCAACGTCACCTGCGCATCAATTAGGTTGTAAGCCTGAATGCGGCCCGGACGCAACTCATTAAATGAGCCCACCCAATCGAAGGCTTCCTGCCAATGCCAGGCTACATTGAAACCAAGATTTCTGGCAATATTCCGGTGGCCGATGGTCACGTTGGTCTTAAATCGTGGGGTGTTGAACGCGGGGATATTGTTCGGGTCCGCATTTTGCAGATTGAATGCCGACCAGGTGCCATTACCCGTCAGATTGTAGCCGCCAAATGTAGCGTAGTTTACGCCTAACGTAGCGCCTTGTGCCGTTACCCGGTCAGGAGCATTCGTGTATAACTGGAAGGCCTGATAGGTCGAGTTCAGAATATCCTGAGCAGCCGCCGGACTGATGGCTCCATCGCTTCCCAGCACTGGGCTATTGGGCCGAATCACAACGGTATTCAGGATAAAATTGCGATAAGCCCCAAAATAGTAATTGGCATCGAGCGATAATCGGCTGGTAATCAATGCCCGGTACCCGACCTCGAAGCTTTGAACCCGCTCCGGCGCGATATACGGCACATTGGATTTGACCAGTTTATCTTTATTATTCAGGACCGCCTGCTGTGGCCCCACTTTATTGACGTCGGCCAGAAACCCATTGACAAATCCACCAATACTCGTCGAATTGAACGAGTTTTCGTACACATTCATGCCCGCACTGTTGCTCGGTGCTCCACCCAGAATCGTGATCGGCCCTACATTAAGCTTGATGAACTGATCGCTGGGGGTTGGGTTCCGATAGCCCGATTGAAAGGATGCCCGGAAATGATGCCGATCGCTGGGCGAAAATACCGCCGAGGCCCGAGGGGTAAAATAACCCGCAAAATTCTGGTTTTTATCGTACCGCCCCGATACCGTCACCTTCAGTTTATTGGCCAGAAATGCTTTGCTCAATTGGGCAAAGGTGCCAAACTCGCTGTATTTGATTCGCCCGCCTTTGTCATCAAACAGAGTTCCATTGGTAAATAAACTGTACTCCCGAAAATTACCCCCAATCAGCAATTCAGTCCCGGTCAGTCCCGCCGATGCCAGCGCTGAGGTCAGATTATACTGTGCGTCGGCATGATACATATTCGTCTGGCTCAGAATACCCGCTCCGGCCAGACCTTGAATGCCAATCAGTCGTGCCTTCTGTTGTTCGTACTCGGCCGATCCGGGCAGCAAACGTCCCTGATCGGCAAACTGACGGGCCATCGTGTTGTCGTTGGCCGTTACGCCCTGTATTTTGCCCTGATAGGCCGCTGTGTACCGATCGAACCAGGTTTGATCGGCCACGTTGGGAGCCACCACATTCCCGTTCAGATCGCGCACCCAGGTCCGGTCGATCTGCTGACCCAGCGAACGGGTATTATAGGAATCATGCGAATCTTCCTGGTTTGTATACCCACGCACGAAAAAATTAGCGCCCCGTAACTCGATCCGATGCTGTAGCAGCGAAAAACCATCCACCGCGAATCGGTTGCTTCCGGTATAATTGCTGGTTCCTTTGGCGTAATTGTACGAATAAATCGCTTCAAGCCTGGGCGTGATCCGGTAGTGAACGGCCCCGTTCAGTTTCAGGCTGTAGACGTTATAATCGGTCAGGTCTTTTTCCAGATAACCCGTCCGCGCAACTTTGCCAATCCCCGTAATGGTTCGATTGACTTCATCGCCATATACATTCAGACCATTGTAGGCCGGGTTATTGGGCCCGCGTTTTTCAGGCGAGGTGGTTGCATCAACATCCGTGTAGTCGGTAGCAAACCAATCCAGCCCTTTCATGTATGAAGCCACTAGCTTGACAGCCAACTTGTTGCCAAAAACTTTGGCGTACCGAAGCCCATAATCCTGATATAAAGCGGCTCCTGTGTTGGGGTCGTTTAGGTGATTAACGCCCATCTTGACCTCTGCGCTTAATCCCTGATACCGGAATGGGTCTTTGCTGGTCATCAGTAAGGCCCCGTTGAAAGCTGCTGGCCCGTATAGTGCCGAAGCAGCACCGGGCACTAACTCGGCACTTTCGGCATCCAGATCGCTCAGACCAAACAAGTTACCCATCGAAAAGCCAAACCCGGCCGGTTGATTGTCTATGCCATCAATCAGTTGCAGGAAACGGCTGTTGCCAGTGCTGGCAAACCCGCGCGTGTTGATCTGCCGATAGGTTAATCCGCTGGTCACCATATCAACCCCTTTGAGGTTATTCAGTCCTTCATAAAAGGACGCCGATGGGGTTTCACGAATGGCACGGGCATCCATTTTTTCGACCGTTACGGGTGCCCGCAGCAGACTTTCTTCTACCCGCGAGGCCGCTACGACCACATCCTGCAACGCATTGGTAGCCTGACGAAGCGTAACGGCTACGGGCTGATTGTCATTGGCGAGAAGCACCGATTGAGCCTCATGCCCCACCATCGAAATCAGTAATGTCAGTGGTCCGCGCTGATTGGTGGTTAGGGAGAAGTCGCCTTCAGGATTCACAACGGCACCTGTCAATTGACCTTTTACCACTACGCTGGCACCTGCCAACGCCTGGCCAGTTTCGGCATCGCGTACCGTACCGCGTACCTGACGCGACTGCGCCAGAGCGGATACCGATACGGTCAACGCCATTACCAGAATGAGTATAATCTGTTTTATCGTCATTTGAATTGGATCAAATAGGTAAACGAAGAGCCTGTCCGACCAAAAACGTTTGATTTTCAGTCGGCTATTCGCCCTTCAGGAAATGAGAAATTTGTTTTTTCAAACGGGCAGATCAATCAAATCTGCCCCTAATGAACTAATGGGTTTGAATGGGATAACCACCCGGTGGACGCACATACCCCCTGCCCGTAATGCGTTCACCCAATGTTTGATAAAACGCCGGATCGGAAGGAGCAACGGTCTCCAGACCATCCACATACTTATTATACAGGCAGAACAGAGCCGCAATCAACACCGTATCGTGAATTTCGCGGTCGGTGGCGCCAGCTTCACGGGCACGGGCAATGGCTTCAGGTGTTACAGCACTTCCATTTTGCTGGGTAAGGGCCGCAATCTGCAATAAGGCTTTCATTTTCTCACTGACAGGAGCCGTTTCAACATCCTTCTTGACAGCCCTCGCCGTTTCATCTTCGCCCAGTAGAATATCAGCCGCTTTTGTATGGGCCGCTTCGCAGAAGGCCGTACAATTGCGCGACGATACCAGAGCGGCAATCAGCTCACGCTCACCCGTCGTTAACGTGGAGTCTCCTCGCAGCAAAATCTGCGTAAGCTCCCGAATCGGCATGGCCGTATCCAGTCGGTATTCGAGCAGGCCAGTAATTCCCGGCAACTGCTCAGGCAGCGGTATATGTGGCATATGTAAAGAGTGAAAGCGCGGACTAATGAAAGAGCGAATAGCTGGCGCAAGAACTTCGCTTCGGCGGTCCGCTCTTTCATTCGTTCGCCATCAAAGTCCTGATCCGTCCGCTTTTCCACGATTTACGGCATAGGTACCGATGTTCTTACCACATTCGAGACCTACTGTACAATCGAAACGGTAGTGAATCATTCCATAAATCCGGGAGTTTGAAGCCTCCTGCGCCTGCGCCCAGAACTCATTGGCCCGATCGGGAAAGATGCTGCCCAGCACGGTAGCCGCAGCCGCCGAGAAAGTCGAGTGGCCTGAGGTGTAGGACGGGAAGTTTGGCAGACCAACTGATGTTTTCACCCCGAATTGCTGAGGACGCGGATAGTAGTAATAATACTTCGTATCCCAGCAGCAGATACCGGCATCCATTAGCGACGTACCGACCAGAGCCAATGTACGGGCCATACGCACCTCGCTATACTTCGCTTCGCTGGCCGCATTGGCAGCCGTACGCAGCCAGTGCCCCGGAGGAGTGTAGGTCCCGGCTCCATCGGCCCAGTAATTGGCAATACGTGCCTGCTCGCGAGTCTGATTTTTGTTGATCTCTTTCAGTTCGTCCAACGCTTTGGTAAACTCTGCACTATTCAACGCGGGTGGTGGGCCAGGGCGAAGCTTCACTTTCGTAGCCGCATCGAAGTTCCAGGGGGTTACGGCGCCATAGTTTGGCAACATGGGGGGACGAAGCGGACTTTCCTGGCTTACCCATACTTCAGTCAGTCCCTGTGCTTTCGCCACTTCGATCATACCGGCCGTAAGGGCCTGGTTATTAGCAGCACTCATGCCATCGGTCTTGGCACGGGCCATCACTTTGGCAGCTACCTGATTACCCAGATCAGCACCCGCCGTCAGATCGCTCTGCACATTCATACCCGCCCACAAGCGGCTGTTCTGATGTTCGGCCAGTTTGGCATCCAGAAAGGGAACTTCGCCGGGAAACATGGCTTTCAGCACGACATAAGAGGCTGCCGCTACCACTGCATCTTCCGACGGATAGGTAGGAATCGTCGATGTTGGTAATGCCACCCGAACCGTAGCATCCACTTTCGACGGAGCCGACCGTTTGAACTGGTATTTGTAATTCCAGGCAGCTACCAGCGCATCATACTGAGCCACACTCAGGTAGGCCAGTGCACGAGCAGCATAGGGTGGATTGGCAAACGGAAACTTCGGATCAGCCAGTGGATTAGCCGCATCAGGAACGGGGTATTTACCATCGGGCGTTGAGGCAGGTGGAATATTATACCGGGCAGCCAGTTCGCGGGCGATTTCGTTCCAGCGATACACGGCCCCGGCTCCCCAGTACACAACGGCTTCCTGCTGCTCCTGAGTCAGACTGGCTGATTTCGATTTCAGATCGGTCAGTTCAGCCTGATACTCTGCCGACGAGGTCGCTTTAGGAGCCGCTACGGTCACATCCGTGGGTGACGTCAGCACATAGGTTTTCCAACTGCCCGCTTTTTCATCGACATTGGCAGGGGTATACCCTACGCGTTGCGGTTCAGATATACTCTTATCGCAGGAAATAATCGAAACAGATAATCCAGCAATCAGACTACCGATAGCCAGAATTTTATAGGTGTTTTTCATCTCGTGTTACGGCTATTTATTGAAATTAATTTGATACAGCAGGCCAACCATATAGCTGGTGCTTTGGCCTACATTCATACCATCGACTACATACCCCACGCGGGCGTTGACACCGATGTTGCGCGGCTGTACTTTTCCGTACCAGCCCACAGTGGTAGCCTGCATGTTGTTGGTCGGAAACGGCATATCGTTCCGGCGGATGTTATCACCACTCAGGCAGGAGCTACGCTCAGCCCATACTTCCGTTTGCCAGCCCTTCCGCAGAACCCCCAGCCGAACAGCGGCATCGTAGGTATTAGGCACCCGTACCTGATCGGTATTATAGACCCGGTCGTCGGCCTGATACGAGTTCTGATCGATTTTGATGTTGCTCCGCCAGCCGTAGCTTCCGTGCGCGGTCAGATAGAGACCTGTTTTAGGCTCTTTATAGCTCGCCAGCAATCGACCGGTAAAGGTGCGGCACTGCAACCCAATCGACATCGGAAGAAAACTCGGCACATAATTACCGATGGGAACCGAGCCCCCCACAATGGCATTGAGCGAAAATCCGCCCGCTTTTACCATCTTCAGCTTCAACCAGGCCGACAAATCCTGAATGCCATGCTGCCCCATCAGATTACCCGCACTGGTACTCGTCCAGACGTAGGGCAGGCTCAGGATCACATTGACCCGGTTGCTTATACCATAGGCAGGCATCACCATTATGCTTTGCGTTGTATGCGTGCCGATGTTAAAATTTTCCCGTTTCAGGGTATTCTCCCAGTATTGGTTCCAGGAGCTGTAGCCATACATACCAGCTACACAGAGCTGTTTTTTGCCCATATAAATAGCATCGTTCGGCATCTGGGCTTTCGCCACAAACGGTGCCAGTAGTCCGGCTACAGCAAGGCATTTCAGTATTGTTTTCATCTTGTACAATTACGTTCCGTAATGATTAAGAAATAGTTAGTGAGGACAGTAGCGGATCGCCAACCTCTTCAAAAGCGATGGATGCAGAAAGTTTAGAACCAGCGGGATATATTGACCGACACCAGATAATCGGCAAAAGCCGCATCGCCCTGCCGCACGCCCAGTGGGTCCAACCGATCGGAATAACTCTTGATCCGGTTCCGGTAAACGGCCCAGGGCATCGTAGCTGCAACAGAGGTTTTATGCCGCATGTATGACAAGCCAGGTTCAACCGATACGATATACCCCGGCCGACGGAACCCTGAACTTCCGCCAAAGGCATCGATGGCCGGTACGCCTTCCACACGTCCACCGAGCATAACTGCAAGGCCCGGAATAGCTTTGATTGACTGGCTTAAGCCGATACGGGCTGCAAATTGATCGGCAACGGAGAATGTGCCCGTAACCAGATCGATAGTCGTAGCGGTTGGGTTCCGCACAACGCCATTGGTTTCGCGTGGATTGAACAGATAAAACCCATTGGCATAGGCCGTCAGGGTACTATTGAGCGATGCATAGCCCTGTAACTCAACGCTTACCCCTACTCCACCATCGCCCAGTTGGATCGATTGATCGACGGGCTGATTGATCGTGTAATCCTGCCCTTCTTTGTTAAGCTTGTGAAAATTATCGGTCACACCATAGTTGCCCGTTGGGAGTTTCACACCCAGTCCGGCAGCAATATTGGCTTTCGGTAGTTTTACGGGATTGACAAGCCAGTAGCTACCCGAGATCCGAAGGTCGCCAATGCCCTGTGAGCCTGTATGAAACCGTTTTTGTTCGGGGTTTTGCGCAACTGTATTGCCATAATGTTCATACAACGACGAGCGGTCGTAGTACTGAATAGGCAGGTTGACCGAGAACGACAGCCGCTGATTCACCATATAGGTGATGCCCAGGTCCAGCGCATGCGACACGTTGATGACGTTGGTTCCCTGCTCTACCCGCTGTTTTTGTTCTACATCGCCAACAAAATGCTTGTAGGACCGGAAATAGCGATAACCTGCCGAAACCTGCCAGTGGCCATTACGCTGCTTGAAATAATCGGCCGATCCAGCCGGGGCTGCGCAACTCATGTGCCGAACGGCCACACATCCCTGCGCCTGGGTTGTACTGTGAGAAAATAATGTATATGCTACCGCCAGAACGATAGTAGAAATCGCTTTCATAGCTAAAAAATGTCTGAATAGAAATTGACTAAACCACTTAGGAATTCATACGACAGAATGGAACGCGGGCACGAGCGGATTTATAAACCTGCCTGAGCCACGAACGAGACTATCGTTGGGTTAGTGAAGCATCAATCATGCAGAGACAATCAGCCGATATACCGACAGGCTAGTTGACTGCAAAGGCAAACCCTTCAACAGCGCATGTATGCCCTTTTGGAGGATACTTGCAAGCCAGCAGAACTGAATAAGTGAACAGCAAGATGTTTTGTAGCAACGCATATGCAGACAACTGGCTTATCTTCTACCAGTGAAAGCTGGAAACGTTGAACAGGAGCCCACTAACTCTCTAAGGCACGATTGACAATTTCCCTCAGATTTCGGGCGGGGGCGAATGAACAGGAAGAGCGCGGGCAGCCAGCACAAACAGATGTTCGGGGATGCGAATGGATTCGCGCCATTGAGGAGATAAAAAACTAAAGGCTATACGCGGACTAGGCGAGTATTCTTTCAGTAGGAATTTCAGCAGTTGGTTGGCTTTCCGATTCGACTCGGTGGTACCGGATACGTGTTTGTTCAGAAACGATAGCAGATCGCTTTGCCAGATCGACCGATTCTCCGTTTCCAGAGCCGCAATATGCAGTTGGTCGCCCTGAATTTCCAGGCTTACCACCGAATAATAATGCCCATGGTAACTAAACCCATCGGAGGTAGTTCGGGTAATGACGCTGGCATCGAGCTTATCTTTCAAGGGAATCTCGAACTCAACGATACTATCGACCGAACGATAGACTGAAAGCCGTTCCGACAAATCGTGCTCAGCCTGCCACCAGCTACCGACAAACACAAGCACATAGGCCAGTGTGTGATACACCAGAAGCGCAAAGAGGCCGATGGAAACAACTTTCTTCAACTGCGTTCAGTAAATTTTTCCCAAAAATAATACTAAATTTTAAACAAAACCTGTGCCATCCTACAGGAAATATTTTTTTTATTGCTCGCAACCTTTCTAACGTTCCATTCTTCCGGAAAAAGCCGACCTACGTTTACCATCTCCCCAGGGTTATTGCGGATATACGTTAAGTAGGCTTTATGGCGTAGGTGTATATAACCAAACCCCTATTTCTGACAGATCGAACGTAGTAGACCAGGTAGCTTGTAACAGATGCAGGTAACGGTGATCCTGCTGCGGGTTTCGAATCAGATTCTGAAACATATAACCCAGTTCAATTTTGCCAAATTTCCGGGTATTGTAGCCCAATCCGCCGTAGAGCCAGTTTTCGCCATAGAACGCATTTTTTGAACTAATTGGGCTGTTAATAGCGCCTGTCAGACACAGAAAAGCTTCATTTGATACGGACGCATAAAAGCCTGTCTTATTAACTTTTGGGTCATAAAGTGGCAAGCTGGCCCCAATCTGATACCGAAACAAGGTTGCGTACGACCACTGGTTACTCTTCATATTTAAGGGGTAACGTTCTTCGTACCGTAACCGATGGGATACTTTGAGCCTCCCCAGAGCAGGAGCATCATGCGTTGCCACTGCCTGAACCCACAAACGATTCTCATTCACATGAAGCCCAAAGAGATTATGTTTTACATATGCATAGCCCACTCCAATCTGAACGTTTGGCAACAGTCGGTAACTTAAACTGGGCTGTAAATAATACTGTAAGGCAGTTGCCGGATAGTTTTTTTCAGCAATTGTCTGATGAAAGGCATCGATCGTTGATGAGATATAGGCATTGTATTGAAGCTTCTTTCCTATATTGCCGGACTGCGAAATAGCTGGAAAGAAACCGTAAAAAGTCCAGTCCTGCGCCAAACAAAGGCAACTGTTTAGCAGTAAATAGAGAAGTATACCTATTCGCATTAAGTTACGGGGTTGAGCGTCCGGTAACCTATCTCCCCAAAATGTGTGCCAACTTAGTAGTGATAGTTGGCATAATGTGTATGGTATAGAAATGCGCGTAATTCAACAGGGTCCGTCGGTACGCTGAAGAAGCAATAATCCCGGAATCGCAAACAGAATACTATAGGTCAATTACCGTTCTCAATCTAAAGAACTATTACTGCCCTTTATCGTCATTAAAGTCAGTTTATCCCCCCATTTAAGCCAGTATGAAATTTTTAAGCTTAGCCTTTTTAATCAGCCTGTTTGGTGCCGGTGTCTGGTACGTTCGTAGTCGAGTACCAGAGCCCGTTGCCGGTGTTCAACTGATTGGTAATCTACCTCCGCAAACAGCTCTATCGCCTACTCCACGTTCACGATTTACGCCTAGCACACGGAAGGGGTATTACAGCCTGGATGTCGTCAGCGATTTTACGGTTCCCACTACCAAATCCATTACCTTTTGCGGAGCGGGACGCAATCTGCATGTTAAACAAGACCCGACCAAGATTTTCCGCCGAGGTTTTACTGCCGTTGAACGGAGCCGAATGATCCCAAACGTTGAGATCTGGGGGGGTGATTCCTACCCACCGGGTGGCTGGAAAAGTACGTTACAGATCAATCAACGCGCCAGCATTCTTTACCGGGGGTATTTCAGGGACTCGTTTGGACTAGGCTGGTCAGAAGACAATGGGAAAGCCGATCAAACGATGTACCGTGTAGCTGCTCCCCGGCCAAATGCCCCGCTCAATCGCCAGACAGTCTTTCAATCGGCTCTCGAACTAAACGGAAACTGCGTTGGCTTCGGCGACTGCCCATCAACCGGCTGGAAAAGTACCTATGGGTTGATTTTCCTCGACATCGAGAACAACTATGGCATTAAAAACCTTCAGGAGCAGGTAAACCTGTATACCTATCTCGTAAAGACCATTAAAGAAAACGCCAGCCCGCAGACACTGGTTGGCTCCATTGACCCAGTGGCACATAATAGCTTCGGCTACTCGCGCACTTCCGATTATCAGGCAGGTGTGGATGAGTTTCTGACCATGCCCGTTCGGCATACGGCTTCCAGCCGACAGCGTGGCTTACCCGACAATCTGATCGGAAAAACCTATTCCGACTACGCTGATTTTCTGATGCCCGGTACCTATTATTTATATCCTGAACTGGATTATTCGGCCCAGCATAATAGCGATGGCGACCGCCATTGGCTGGCCGCTTTACTGGGTGAGCAGGAGGTCAATATGAAGCTATCGCCTAAAAAACGGATTGCCTGGCATTGGCTGTTCAATACACAGAATGCTGAATTTCCGGGTAGCGCCAAGGCAGAGCACCCTACTCCTCCTGCCGTTTCGGAAGGCATGGGTATTTTTTACTGGTTTACGGGAGCTTATGGGGTTTTGTTTTGGGACGACCATACCGACCTGATTCCCGATCAGCCTGCTCCAAGCGACCCGTCTCAAACCGGGCTCGGCAACGATCGTAACTATGCCTGTTATGAACATTATGTACATGGTCTCTGGCGGTTATTCAAACACCATAGCGATCTATTCAACGGACGCGAAACGTATCTGAACGAAACCACAGAGTGTTCCTACGATGGTGGTAGAACCTGGTATAAATACAACGCGAATCAGCTCAAAACCCGCAATTTACCCTTTGTTCGAGCCATTGTTAATGGAAACCAGATCCTTATTGCTGCTACGAAAGCCTATGCCCGACCCGATCAGACCAGCCAGGTAATGGTGCGGTATGTTGACAATGGGTATCGGTTTTATACCACACTCACCCTGAAAGGGGATGAAATCTATCTGGGCCGGGCTGCTATGCCACGCGGATAGTGGGCTTTCGGATATGCAATCAAAATCGGTATTTTTGTGTTAGTCCCGTACGCATGATCTACGATAACCACAACCGCCCCATTACCTACCTTCGTCTGGCCGTAACCGACCGTTGCAACCTGCGGTGTTTTTACTGTATGCCCGAAGAAGGCATTAAGTATCTGCCCAAGCATCAGGTGCTTACTTATGAAGAAATGGAGCGGCTGGTTCGTATACTGGCCCAGTTAGGGGTTCAGAAAGTGCGGATTACGGGCGGTGAGCCTTTTGTCAGAACCGGGCTAATGCCGTTTCTGCATCGGCTGGCCACTATCGACGGCTTAACCGATCTTTCCCTCACCACCAATGGTGTGCTGACCGCTCCACACGTTGCTGATCTGGCAGCACTAGGCATACGGTCCGTGAATTTAAGCCTGGACACCCTCGACCGGGAGCGTTTCCGAAAAATTACCCGTCGTGATGAATTGTCCGCTGTTCTGAAGACACTCGACGCGCTTCTGGAATCAGGGATTCAAACAAAAATCAATGCAGTGGTTATGGAAGGTCAGAACATTGAAGACCTCATTCCGCTGACCGACCTCACCCGGCAACTGCCCGTCGATGTGCGGTTTATTGAAGAGATGCCGTTCAATGGGGAAGGGAGCCACTATCCGGTGCTCCACTGGACCCACCAGCGAATTATCAACGAAATCCGGGCACACTTCCCCGGCATCCAGAAACTACCCGACCCACCTTTTTCGACCTCAGCTAATTATCAGATTCCGGGTCACCAGGGCACGATTGGCGTGATTGCGGCCTTTAGCCGGACATTTTGCGGCACCTGCAACCGAATCCGTCTGACCGCGCAGGGAACGTTGAAAACCTGCCTCTACGATAACGGTGTTCTGGATATCCGGGCTCTGCTCCGAAGTGGTGCATCGGACGAGGAATTAACAGCCGCCTTTTTACAAGCTTTTGCTCACCGCCCCCGCAACGGTTTTGAAGCCGAAAACCAACGGTCAACCGTAACCGAGTCGATGGCTACGATTGGGGGCTGAAGAAGAAGTTAGTCTGGTTCAACTTACGATCATAGCCCGCAATTTGTCAATTGATGCGCTTATGATTACCTTGAAGCAGCGACTAAACAAGTAGCTGCTCTATCCGAATCTAAAGCATCATCCTGAACCTCCCCCCATGCGTATCTGTACTTTTGTTGTACTTAGCCTATTGCTGGTACACCATCTGGCCCATGCCCAGACTCCCCATATCAAAGGCGACATTTATATATCAGTCAAAGCCGGAACAGTTAAAGCAAATCTGACGGTTTCGAACCTCCCGAATACGACGAATTACGTTATCCGCCTGAACAGCGGGTTCAATATTCAGGCATTTAGAGACAGTACAGACTCGTTTTCGTATGCTGCCCAACGAGCTTATGACCCCGAAAAATCGTATGAAAGTTTTCAATACTGGTTCCCAGCCAAGGACAACAAAAGCCGATTTCTGCCCCGACAATTTCGAGTAAGCTATGTTGGCGCGTTTCCAGTTTATGGGGATTCGGTTAAGAAAAGCGACCGGGGCGACTGGAAGGGAAATATTGCATTTAACGGTAAAACCGTGCGGGCAACCGAGCAGTCGGCCTGGTATCCAATTTTATACGATACACTGGAAGATCGTACGTATCAGAATGTTACGTACGATCTGACAATCCACAGCCCGGATGTTCAGTCGATTTACCTGAATGGTGCTCCTCCACAGTCTGGCCAAACGGCTCACTTTAAATCGGATCGCCCGTACCCGCTTCTGCTATTCGTTGGTGATTTTGCCTTTAGAAAAGAAAGAAGCACGTATTTGATCAATACGTCTCTTTCGGGTTCACAAGCCGAAGTACTGGATGGTTGGTTCTCGCGAATCAAAGCCTATTATCAACAGCATTTACAGATTCCGTACGGAGCTGATGTAACGATACTGGCCAGCACACCCATATCGAAGCGAAACGATTGGATGTTTGTTACGTACCCAACCATTGCCTCGGTGAGTCCAACTGGCTGGCTGAACACGCTTGTCGATGATAAAAAGCAAGCCTTATCCGACTCTTCTCTCCTTTCGTTCATAGCCCATGAATTAGGTCATTATTATTTTGGATCTGTCATATCACCCAATTCAACGCTACGCTGGCCTTTTCTGGAAGGCATGACCGAATACATATCGCTGCAAGTTACACGCGACTTGCTTGGTCAATCCTTTTACGACCGGCAGATTAAGCAATATGTAGGAGCCTGTAAAAATCTTACCGATTTTACTCCGCTGAAAAAGATAATCACAACCAGCGAGATAACTGAAACCTACCGTTATCAGTATATTCCTCTGATGCTGACAGCGTTGGAACGGCAGATAGGACGAGAACAGATGTGGAAATGGCTTAAAACGATTCTGGTAACCCCCAATCCGACGACAAACTACGCCCTGTTTAGAAGTACGTTATCGCAAAGTGGAGTCAACGAAAAAACGATTGAGGCTTTTGAAAAAACGTACCTGGAGTCGGACGATGGGTTGCCTGCTTTAATAGCCCAATTCAAACCAACCAGTTCAGCGTATTATTGCTGGGGAATTGCGAAAGAAGTACCCAAGACTGGCGACACTCGAAAACCGCAGGCATTTTACACCACAATTAAAAGCATAAAATACGACGATAAAGAGCTGGGGAAAGTGGCTCAGCAGTATTTTGATTTCGCGAAAAGCCATTGCGCCCCTGCCAACGAAACCTGTACCAGTGACTTCAACTCATACGATAACCTCGAAGACGCACAAAAGGCCCAGGCCAGATGGATAAAAAACCTGTCTGAGAAATATACTGTCAAACAAATCGAATTTTAAAACAGGTTCCCGCTTTAAAACCGAATCCCGGCTGTAATGCCTTCCAGAAACTTATTAGTGAACAGGTTGTCGACGTCCATTCGCTGGATGAGTTCACCATTGGAGTCGGTAAGCATGCGATTGCGAATCATCCAGTTGACGAAGGATAACCAGATGGTACGGTGCATAAAGCCCCACTGCCCTTCCCCATCCAGATAATAACCCGAAACCATTTGCTGGCTCTGCTCTATGAAATTACGATTTTTCAGGGTTGGGTGGTTGGCCGTTTTCATCAGAATACGGGCCGCTTCGTCGGGGTTTTTCATAGCGAATCTAAACCCCGATGCTGTTGCCTCCAGAAATCGGTGTAGGGCATCGGCATTTTCCCCGGCCCAGTCCTGATGAGCCGTCAGTACAGGGTTATAACCGTAAGGAATCTCATATTCATCGAACAGAAACTGATTCAGGTCAATGCCATCGATGTCGGCTTTCACCCCCTCCCAGGTCAGCCAGCACCAGGCGGCATCGACCTCACGGGTTACCAGCGCCCGCCAGATATTCGCCCAGGGCGATTTATGCGCCACAAATTGGCCACGTCCGTCGTCGTTCTGGATTAACTGACGGATTATATCTTCTTCGTACCGAGCACCATATGACGCATACACTTTGCCATCCAGTTCACGAGGGTGCTCAATACCACTTTCTTTCAAGGTCATAATCGCACTCACATCGCGGGCCAGTAAGGTAGCCACTGCAATTAGAGGCACTCCATTGGTCTGGTAACTTACTACACTTTCGGAAGGTGTAATGCCGAGCTGGGCTTCCCCCTGGGCAACGCGCCGGGAAGGTGCTACCTGGTAATTTTCCTGATCGGGGTAAATAAACGATACATCAAGACCAGCCTGCTCGTAAGCGCCTTTAGCAAAGGCTACATAAAAGCCCGTGTGATTGGTATTAGGCGTCCGATCGAGGGCTAAACGAATTTTCGTATTCATACGGCGCGGTAGTGTTACGGCTATGTTAACCATGCAACTGACGTAAGGTTTGCAGAAAGCGAGGGCCAGGCAGTTGCGAGGGCCAAAAGTACAACATTAAGACGAATTGAGATATGGTTCGTAACGATTCACCAATGCCGCCTATGTCGTAAAGAGCGACTCCGTTTCCAGGGCTTTTTCGTACTTTTCTTTATCGAAGCGATACAGATAAGGTGACTTATGCGCCCCACCGATTTTCCGTTCGTCCAGTCGCTTCAGAATTCCATACCCAAGCATACGTTTCTGAAAGTTTCGCCGATCCATTGTCTGTCCCAGAATGGTTTCATACAGCTGCTGCAAATCGGGCATCGTAAACTTTTCGGGCAGTAGGTTATAGCCAATGGGCTGATAGCTCAATTGCCGTCGGAGTGTTTTCAGAGCGAGGGACACCATTTCGTTATGATCGAACAGGAGCGCCGGAATCTGCTGAATATCCCACCAACGGCATTCATCAGTAAAAATATCGGGGGTAGGCACCACATTGGCAAACTCGACCAGGGCATAGTAGCCGACCGATATATCACGGCTGACAACCTGTTTCGCAACGTCTTCGGGGAGCCCTAGTTTGGCCAGTGTTTCGATCTGGCTATAATGCCGATACCGATTCACATCGCCAAAGGTGTGAAATTGCTGCAGAAAAATCTCATGCAATCCGGTCCGTTCGCGCAAACTCCGGTGAGCCGCAGCGTCCATGTTTTCCTGCTTATGGATACGCCCACCGGGCAAACACCAGTCGTCTGTATTTTTCCAGCGTAACAACAGCACCTTAAGTTGTCCATCATGAAAACCAAAGATGACACAGTCGATAGAAACCGATGGCATATGGTTGGCTTTAAAATCGGCCAGTAGCTGCTGCAGCTCATTTTTGCATTCCATAAAGAAAACTTACAAATAAATATAGTGTGTACTAGATACACATTGAACAAAAATACGTATCATTGTTTCTAAATCACACGTTTGCGATGATACGACTTTTCAGCGTTTGATGTTCCATCAACCAGTCGTTCTTTTCAGCGTTTCCTTCGTTAACTGATTCGATCGTATTCCCATGTCTCAGACTCGTCGTCAATTTCTAAGCCAACTTGGTATGGCAGCCGCCGGAGTAAGCCTTTCATCGGCTCTACCAACCCAAACCTTTGCCGATATGGCGCTCAAAAAATTCTCCTTCGAGATTTCGCTGGCCGAATTCTCCTTCTTTCCCGAAATCATGTCGGGCAAAATGACGAACCTCGATTTTCCGGCCCGAGCTAAAAACGACTTCGGCATTAATGTGCTGGAATATGTGTCGATGTTTTTCAACAACAAACATACCGATCCGGGGTATCTGAAAGACCTCAAACAACGCTGCGACGATCTGGGCATGAAAAATAATCTGATCATGGTAGACGGGGCCAACATTGCCGATCTGGATGCCGCCAAACGACAAAAAGCCGTGGAGGATCATTATGCCTGGGTCGATGCGGCTAAATACCTCGGCTGTGCGTCCATTCGGGTAAATCTGGGCGATTCGTCCAAAGCCCTAACGGGTACGCCCGACGACCCGGCCGAAGAAGCCGCCAAATCGGCTGCCGACGGCTACCATAAACTGCTCGAATATGCCGCCAAACAAAACATAAACGTCATCGTGGAAAACCACTTCGGCAACTCCACTGATATTGACTGGCTGGTAGACGTTTTGAAAGCAGTCAATATGCCCAACGCAGGTTTACTGCCTGATTTTGGCAATTTCTGTCGCCAGCGTAGTAAACCCGAAACCAACGACATTAAAGGCATTATGGCCACCAAATGCCTGCAGGAATACGATCGGTATGAAGGTGTCAAAAAAATGATGCCTTATGCCAAAGGCATCAGTGCCAAAACCCACAAGTTCGACGCCCAGGGCAACGAGACCGAAACCGATTTCCGGCGTATGTTCAAGATCATTAAAGAGGCTGGTTTCAAAGGCTACGTAGGTATTGAATACGAAGGGGGCCTTATGAACATGTACAACCAGACAGCGGGTTATCTGCCCACTACCGACGGCATCAAAGCAACCAAAACCCTGCTCGAACGCGTCCGGACAGAACTGGCTTAGGCAATCGATTGTGCCTTGCAATGGGTAATAGATCCTGAATAATGGCTTTCCAGTCTGAGCCTTATTTAGAATCTATTACCCATTATTCATTCCGCATAGCCAAAGCCTTTTATGAAAACTATTCTGTTGTCACTTCTGGCCTTTCTACCTGCTGCTACGCCCTCAGCCCCTCTCCCCAAAACCGGAAAGGCAGCGACGGTAACCCTGACAAAAACCGCTCTTCAGAACAAAATAAAAGGTGGTTGGGCCGGACAGGTCATTGGCTGCACGTTTGGGGGGCCGACCGAATTCCGTTTTACAGGTACCATGATCAACGACTACCAGCCCATTCCCTGGTACGACGGCTACATCAAGAAGACCATGCTCGAAAACCCGGGGCTGTACGATGATCTGTACATGGACCTGACGTTCGTAGATGTGTTCGAGAAAAAAGGGCTCGATGCGCCCGTTACCGACCATGCGAATGCCTACGCCCACGCCGATTATATGCTCTGGCATGCTAACCAGGCCGGTCGATACAATATCCTGAACGGCATGAAAGCGCCTGAGTCAGGCCATTGGTTGAACAATCCTCATGCCGACGACATCGATTTCCAGATTGAAGCCGACTTTTCGGGCCTGATGGCTCCGGGTATGCCCAATACGGCTGTTCAGATTGGAGACCCGATCGGCCACATCATGAATTACGGCGATGGCTGGTACGGTGGTGCTTATGTGGGCGCTATGTATGCACTGGCCTTTACCTCCAGCGATGTCAATTACGTAGTGAAGGAAGCGTTGAAGGTGATTCCGACCCAAAGTACGTTTTACCAGTGCATTGCCGACGTGATCAAATGGCATGAGCAGTTTCCCAACGACTGGAAACGAAACTGGTTCGAAATCCAGCGGAAATGGTCTGATGAGGTCGGTTGCCCGGATGGGGTGTTTCGGTCGTTCGACATCGACGCCAAGATAAATTCCGCTTACATCGTGCTGGGGCTGCTGTACGGCAAAGGTGATTTTACCAAAACAATGGAAATCAGCACACGGGCCGGACAGGATTCCGATTGTAACCCGGCTTCGGCAGGCGGTATTCTGGGAACGATGCTGGGCTACGACAACATTCCGGCGCACTGGAAACAGGGGCTAAAAGAAGCTGAAGACATCGACTTCAAATACACAACCATGTCGCTGAACGATGTGTATGCCATGAGCCTGAAACATGCCTTACAGGTCATCGAGCGCAACGGTGGCAAAGTTGCTGGCAATCAGATCACCATTGCCACTCAAACGCCCAAAGCCGTGCGACTGGAGCAATCCTTTCCGGGTCACTATCCTGTACAGGCACGCGGTATCAACAAAGACATCGACAACGAGTACAGCTTCGATTTCGAGGGTATTGGTTTTGCCCTAAAAGGAGAAGCTAAACCTAAAACAAAAAGCACTTGGGAATCAACCAGTTCGTTTGTATTTAATACGGAGTTGTATATTGACGGGCAGAAAGTTGAGTCGGCGAAACTACCAACCGATTTTACCCATCGTCGTCACGAATTATTCTGGAAATACCAGTTGCCCAAAGGCAAACATACCGTACGGATCAAGGTATTGAACCCTGATGCGGAGCATACGATTCGTATGGGAGACTTGCTCGTTTATAGCGACAAATCGAATAAATGATTCGTTTGATTCGGGCTGGCTGGCCCCGTTTCCATAGAGTCGGTTCAGTTGAAATAAAACAACGCGTTATGCCTGCCTATCGGCTTTACCTGCTTCTGTTGTTTACCCTACCGGCGTTGGCTCAGAAACCCATCCCGCCCGGCTTGCATCCTGATCCGGCTGGAGCCTTGCAGACGTACCGGGAAAGTCTGGCTCGGCTGCGGCAGGTGCATAAAAACCATCATACCCTTCCCGACCTGAAGTTCTTTTTGTTCGGAATGGGCGACCGACTGAAGCTCATATACCGGAATGGCAGGCTGCTCAACGCACTGACTGGCAACATCGAAGAGCAATGGCGGGTGCAGACAGAGCTGATCGTTCCTTCCGAATACCTTGTCCAGTTAACCCTATCCGATGAACAGGTCATTCAGATTCGGGAAGACGAAACGGGGGTTTGGATTCTTCAGTCGGGCAAACGTCCACGGTTGATTCCCGGCACGCGAAGCACCGTATCCTTACCCCGTTTTGCTGTGCATCAGTATGGCCCTATTTTACGCGTGTTGCATCAGGAGGTGTTGATCAATGTGGTCAATGGACGACCCGTACCGAATTTTCTGGTCTATATCAAACCCTGGTATCGGGATGCCACCATGATGGCGATGGTCTTAAAAGCAACCGACAATCTGCATCTGATCCGCGACTGGATTATGGCTATTCGCGATCCGTTCGATCAAAACAACCAGCGTGAAGCCGACAATCTGGGAGAGGTGCTGTTTCTGGTTTCGCTCGTAGCCGACAAGAGCCATCCTGTGGTGCCACTAGTGCTGGACTCTGCCCGACAATTCCAGAAAGGAGCTGGAATTCTGGGCAGAACCGACAATGTCGAACACCCTGTTTACCAGACTAAGTGGTTCAAATACGGTCTAAAATCGCTTAACCTTCCCGATTCCTACGCTATTCCCCAACAGTACGACAGCTATTCATCCGTTTTCTGGCTCGACTATAAACGGGACTACGTACCAGCCAGGTCCGCTGATGAAAAACAACCCGACGATAATTTCGCGAATAATCCGTTTTTTGGCTGGGCCGAAGATCATTTTTACGCTCAGTCTACTGATTCGGCCAAACGGGGACTGGTCGGAACTATTGATTACCCACTCAGTTGGCAACAACGGGACATTGATGCGCATTATCCTGGCGAAACAGTGCTGGACCGCGAACTGGTTAAGCAGAAACTGGCGTTTCCCCACGCCTGGCACGCAGCCGAAATGTTTTTGCTCTTGCATGAGCTTAACTAACGCAGCCCTCTTGTTCGCACGATTAAATCATAGGGCGAACAAGAGGGCTGCCTGCTTATAGGGCTTTACCGTCCTCCAAACCGTAATCCGGCTTTGATGCTATAATAGGAATTACTACCTGTGAGCGTAAGTCCCGTTGAAGTATTTCGCACACTGGTGTCTCCAATGAAGTTATAGGCGGCTTCCAGATGAGCAATTCCAAACTTCACGCCCAACCGGGCAATGCCTCCCAGATTGATAGTAGTAGGCAATGGATACGTGGCAATGGTTGTACCGATGGTGTAGGTAGGATCGCTGGCCTGAACATAATATAGCCCTACTCCGGTACCAATATAAGGCTTGAGCGAACCCGTTACATTGAAGGTATAATTGGCCGTAGCCACAACCGACAGCGTGAATTTGGCCAAGGCTGTTTTGTAATAGGTTTTATCGATATACTCAGGGCGCAGAATAAATGCCTGTTCAATCCGGGCACCCAGATCTACATTTTTGGCAATCTCGTACTGTGGTTCCAGACTGTACACGAACCCCGCTTTACCGAGCGACTTATTGCCCGACAGATCGACAGGCGATGCATAACCAACAGAAGCAAGCACCTTAAAAGGTTTTGGAGGTCGTGACGACAACAATGCGGTTGCCGTTTGCGCATGAGCAGTATAGGCAATCAGAAGAAGAACAAGTATGAAAAGATTACGCATAATGAATTGATTTAATGAAAACCGAACGGGCCACAACGCTTGCTGACCAGCCTCTCAGCCATTCGGTTTTACTTTAAGCTGGCATTCGTTGCAAATCTATACAACCAAAGTGGCCTTTGCGTTGCAACCCGACATTAAAAAATGCTAATCTGAGCGTTTCAACTACTTATCCCAAAAAATAATCCCCGTTCGGGTAATCCAGGCATGGGTTGTCGATTCATACCGATCGATCTGGTCGCCACCGCCATTGAGTCGTGGGTCATTTTCCGCTTTCATCCAACGCTCCAGTCGACCCTGTAAATCTTTTTTTATGCTGCTGAGGCTGGCATCAGCAGCCCGATTATTGATATTGTAGGGATCATCTTTAAGTACGTACAACTCTTCGGCAGGCCGTTTGGCAAACCCCAGGGCAAACAACGATTGTACGGCCGCATCGTTCCGATGATCCATCATGTACACCTTGGTAGGGCCACCATCCACATCGCCATAAATGGAGGGTGTATTAGGAATGGTTTCGTCACCAGCAGGCATACGGTCGGGTCGAAAATTCCGAATATATAAGTAGTCAGCGGTTCGGATGGCCCGCATCGGGTAGCCCGCACCAGAGTCCATTTCGGCCCGGCACAGGCAGTGCCGCTCGCGTTCCAGAAATACTTCCGATCGGTGGGTAGTAGTTTTTCCCGCCAGCACTGGAACAAGGCTCATCCCATCTATTTCGGGCCGTTCCTTCACGCCAACCCAATCCAGAAACGTAGGCATCAGGTCAATCAGGTTCACGAACGAATCGTTCTGTTTGGGCTGCGTTTCGTTGGCCGAAAATCGGCTAATCAATAGGGGCACGCGGGTACCATAATCGTACAGATTCGCTTTGGCGTGCGGAAAGGGCATTCCATTATCAGAGGCAACCACAATGATGGTATTAGCCAGTTTGCCCGATGATTCCAGTTTGGTCAGTAAATCACCAATTTCACGGTCGAGTCGTTCCACTTCCGACAGATAATCGGCCACATCGCCCCTGATCTCCGGCACGTCGGGCAGAAACTTGGGCAAATGGATTTTCTGCGGGTCAATCCCCCCTTTTTTCCCATTTCCCAAATCGAACGGACGGTGGGGGTCATTGGTCCCGAACCAGAAAAAGAACGGCTGATCGGCTGGCAACTGATCGATAAATGGGCCAAATCCCAGCTTGGCCGAGTCGCCCGCCGGGTTCTGTCTGTACCCCATCTTCAGAAAGTCGCCTGGAGCCCACCCTTTCCGGTCAAAAGCAACCGCATACCCTTCTTTTTTCAGGAGCTGCACATACGTTGGCACCTGGTAGTCAAGTCGACCACACAGATTGACACCTTCGCCCAGGTTATGTGGGTAACGACCTGTTAGCATAGCCGCCCGCGATGGTGTACAGGATGGTGAGGCACAATAGGCATTGGTGAATACCGTTCCATGCTGAGCCAGCTTATCCAGATTTGGTGTTTTAAGGCTATGATCCCCGTACAGGCTGGCATACGGATAGCTCCAGTCGTCGGCCAGAATAAACAGGATGTTGGGGCGAGCTGGCTTATCTTGTTTACAGGCCGATACACCGAGAGCGATGATTGCTAAACAACCGATCAGGTAATGGAATATCTTCATAGAGAAAGGTAATTTCCCTAAAAATAGCCGAAAACACGCTCCATTGAACGAACAGGCTCTTAAATTCAGCCAGTAAGATACCGATCAACCTACGAAGTCTGCTGATCGGTATTAACCTCAAGAATCCGTATTCTATTCGACTATTTCTCTACATTAAAAGCCAATAGCACGTTTCCGGGCATTTCACCAAACTGGCCGTAGCCTGAGTTGACAAAGAGCATGCCATCGGCTACAACGGGGGCCGCGCCGTCGAGCGAGCCACCTTTACCCTCTACCCCATTGACCGTCTGGTAACCATGCGCGGTGTCGTAATCCCATAAAATCCTGCCATCGGCGGTTGAATAGGCCCGGATATGCCCATCCAGCGCTCCGGCAAACACCACGCCCGGAATCACTGTAGGAGCTGCCGAATTCGCTTCAAGGCAACCCGCTTTCCCGTCGCAGGATGGTGCGGCTGCTTTCCAGATAAGGTTACCTTCGGCGACATCGAGCGCAAAGATTCCGGGAGCAGGCTTTACCAATGTATCGACCTTAGGATTGATCCCGTATTTATTATCCGCGTTGGCAGCATAAACCCGTTTGCCATCAGTTGCCATGCCCCAGTGAATCCCCCCGAGTGCTCCTCCCCGACCAATACGGGTTTGCCAGATCACTTTACCTGTTTCGGGCAATAAACCATACACAAAACCCGCTTTTTGCCCCACCACCAGCAAATCGCTGCCCGATGGTTGGCTGACCAGGATAGGCGCCATACCAAAATCGAAGTCGGGGCCAATTTTTTCGGGACAGTTCGGATTGCCCGGACAAGCCAGATTCCAGGTATCACCCTGCGTTGCCTGGAATGTCCAGACGACTTTCCCGGTTTTCAGATTCAGCGCCTGAATGGCATCGCTGGTCGTTGTAGCTGGCGCGGTATAATTTTCGCCAGTCCCGAAATAAAGTAATCCCCGCTTCGCATCAACGGTTGGACTACACCAGACAATAGCCCCGGATGGGCCATAAAACGGCGCTCCGTTTTTCTTTTTGCCAATTTCCTTCGCGGGTTCGGAAATAACCCGGTGCCGCCAGACAATTTTTCCCGAACGAGCATCCAACGCGACAATCTCACCCGACGATGAACAGCAGGGGTACGTAGGGTCTAACACCGAAGCCACTTCAATGGAGGTGATGGGTACGTAAACTCTATTGGCGTACACCGCCACTGAGCCTGTATTGCCCGACTGCGGATGTTCGCCCGCTTTACTCTCCCAGATCAGCTTACCCGTTTTCACATCAAGGGCATACACATTGGTGTTGTTATCACAGAAAAAAGCCTGGATGGTTTTGCCCGTTTGCACCACCGATACGGCTCCTCGAACCGCGCTTTTTGCCAGAAATCGCCAGCCTATTTTACCTGTATGCTTATTCAAACAATAGACCTCGCCAAACTGACTGCCCATAATCAACCAATCGCCGACAATGGCAGGTTTACTACGCACCTGATTGGCTTCTGGGAATGCAAACGCCCATTTGAGTTTCAGTTTACCAACGCTTTCGGCCGTTATACCTGCCTGCTCGGCAGATCGGTAGCCCGTTCCTTCCAGATTACCGCCCCAACCCGAATGATGCACCAAACCTTTGGCATTGGCAGGTATGGAAAAAGCCGTATAGGATTCCTGCGGAATCGTTGTCTCCTTGATGGCCTTACCCGTTAGCCAATGCGCTACGGCTTTTCGCTGCTCGTCGGTCAGGTCTTTAGCCTGCACACGCATTTTGCCTGTTTCCAGGGCCGCAACAATGGCTCGTGGAGGCATTTGCGCCAATACCAGATAGCCCGGTGCGCCAACACCCGCATCGGCCTTATGGCAGCTATTGCAGGTAGCCATGTACACTTTTTGCCCTTCGGCAAGAATCGTTGCAAGCGGTTTCTGGCTATATACTGGCGAAAAAATAAGGAGAAACAATACCAGCGTGGCTGAGCCTCGCAGCCACCCAGTCTGACAGAACGTTTTCATCGGGCAAGGTTAGTTTAGTTAGTTACGAAGGCGATTTTGCCAACGAACTCAAATAGGCAATCAGCCTAATCGAATCAAAATTAGGCAGTTGCTACCAGGCCCATCAATTTTTATGATGAATCTACATTACACAGGTGTGAAGGCCGGATTATGGCGGACGAACTTAACGAACCGCGAGGACGCGAAGGGGCAAAGATCGATAAAGACTATCCTTCGCGTCCTCGCAGTTAAATGTAAGGAGACCGGCTTACTTCGCCGAGATGATCAGAGCCAACCCCAACACGTAGCATAACCCCATCAGCATCAGGTATCGATTGGAGGTTGACGGAGCGCCCCGAAATTCATGCCAGATGAATACGCCCCAGAGCACGGCAATAATGGTAGCACCCTGGCCCAAGCCGTAACTGATGGCATACCCGGCTGCCCCCGAAGCCAGCAGACTCGATGCCATGCCCAGGCACCAGACCATACCCCCTAAAACCCCTATCTGATGATTCCGCCGGCTTACATCGCTGTACAGAATCTCCCCATCGGCCGGTTTACTGGCAAATCGACGCAGGACGGGCAGAAAAATGGGCGTGCTGACAACAACGCCAACGGCAAACAGAACCAAAGCGGTATAGGGGGTGAGTAAGCCGGGCGACGGAGCGGTAAAATCGACCGTCATGGATTTGGCCACAAAATAGAAGAAGAAACTCATCAGAAACCCACCCACAAGCGAGCTAATCAACCCCTGGGTACTGACTGCAGTATCGGTACTTCCCTTCGAGCGGTAAGCCAGCGCACTAAACACTACTGCCAGAAATATGGAGAATACGCCACCCGACAACAACCCTACGTTCCCAACCGGGGATGAAATATAATTGACTACTACACCCAGAATAAGCGCCAGACCAATGCCGACGGGCATGGCGACCGACAAACCTGCCAGTTCAATACCGACAACAATCAGGATGTTCGCGATATTGAACACAAACCCACCAATCAGGGCATAAATCAGGTTCTGGGTATCGCCCTGTTTTAGATCGGTAATGAACGAACGTCCTGCTTCTCCAAAACTGCCAAACGTAAAAGCCAGCAGCAGACTGAGCAGTAAAATGCCATAGGTATAGTCGCGGTAGAAGATGGTGGTAGGTACAGACTGGGTCGTAAGCTTCTGCGTATTAGCCCAGGACCCCCAGCAAAGCATTGTTACAAAACAAACAACAACAGCTAATGGGTAATGAGTAATGATGAACATTGAGCGAAGGCTGTTTAGGTAAGGAACGGTGAAGCAAGCTACAAAAGATACTATTCACTTCAAAACGTTCACTCCAACGAAAAAATTTGTAACCACTAACGGGACGGTTGCCCATTGGCTACCTTTGTATCATGAATTACATCTATCTGGTTTTTGCATTTATCGTTGGCCTGGCCATCACCGTTCAGGCAGGGGTTAATGCCAATTTACGGCAGGCAATGGCCAACCCAATTCTGGCAGCGGTCATCTCATTTGGTTCAGGCCTTATTGCCCTGGTATTGATGTTTTTGTCGACGGGTGGCGTTGTTCCTCCCCTTGATACCATCCGTCAGGTTAGCTGGTGGAAATGGACGGGCGGGGTTATGGGTGCCATCTACATGATTACCGTTATTGTCAGCGTACAAAAAATTGGGACAGCCAACATGGTTAGCTTAAGCGTGGCGGGTCAGTTAACAGCCGCCCTTATCCTGGATCATTATGGCCTGATGGGCTTCGCTCACCACCCTGCCAATGCCTGGCGGCTGCTCGGTATTATCCTGATCGTAGGCGGAGTATTGCTGGTTGTAAAAAACTAAGTCTGGCGTTTGTAGTTCGTAGTTCAAGGTTTAACAGAACAAACCAACATTCCATTTCAGACTATGATCAACTACCGCTTCTACCCGTCGTTACTAAATGTGTTTTCCCGCTATGTGCGTGGCGGTAACCTTTCGGCTCAGGAATTGATCGACGCCATCAACCGGGTACCCACACCAACCACAGCCGCTCAGGAACGGGGCGTTTCGTTTGAAGAAGCCGTAGTGAAAGGTACCGACGAAGAGCGATTCGACCCGGAGCTTCTCAAAAAAGTGCGGAAACTACTTCCTCGACCTATTGTCGATGCGCAGGTATATTGCCAGTGGCAAATCGAGGATGTGTTATTTTACGGCTACGTTGACCTGATCGGCAAATTCAAAGCGGTTGACTTGAAAACCACATCTTCCTATCAGCCGGGTCGGTACGTACACAACCATCAGAACCTATACCTCCACGCGCTCAAAGGCAAAGGCATTAAACTGATGGAATATGTGATTGCGGCTTTTGAACCCAATGGGCGGGCAGAAGTTCATGTCGAAAGCTATGCATTAACCCACCCCATTGATAAACAGTTGGAAGAAATTCGGTTGTTTAAGGCCTTTCTGGAAGAACACCGCCCGCTAATCACCGACCCGAAGATATTTGTCGCTCCCGGCGAAGAGCCTAGTGCCCGACGACGGCCGCTTTCCTAACGCTTATTTTTTGCAGCGTATCTTTCCACTAGCTCAATAACAAATTCCCTCAGCCGCTGATTCGTCGTAACTTGCGGTATGCTTCAGCGGACGCTTCATCTATATCAACGGGCCTATCAGGGCCTATCGCCATCGGTCTGGCTGCTGGCGATCGTCATGCTGATCAACCGTTGTGGCACCATGGTGCTGCCTTTCATGACCCTTTACCTGACCCAGCATTTGCATTTCTCCGTCACCGACGCGGGTATAATTATGGCGCTGTTTGGCGCAGGTGCTTTTATTGGTACGTTCATCGGTGGGCGGCTGACGGATCGGTTTGGGTTTTATTACATCCAGCTTTTCAGCCTGATGTTTGGGGGCTTCGCTCTCATCGGCCTTCAGTTCGTCACCAACTTCTACCTGCTTTGTGGGAGTATCTTTGCCTTTACGCTGTTCGGTGATTCGTTCCGACCTGCCAACCAGGCTGCCATTGCCCACTACTCCGACCCAGAAACCCGAACACGAGCCTTTTCGCTGAATCGTCTGGCAATCAATCTGGGCTGGGCGGTTGGGGGCGCGTTGGGCGGTTGGCTGGCGAGTATCGATTATAGCCTACTGTTTTGGGTCGACGGCATTACCTGCCTGATAGCCAGTATTGTTCTCTGGATCTTTTTATCCGTTCCGAATCGTACGAATGCGCAGACCGTGCCATCGGCAACACCCAGCTTAGTAGCTCCGCTGGTCACCGCCCAGAGTCCTTATCGGGATAGGCTGTTCATCGGGTTCGTGGTCTGTGCTGCCTTGTATCTGATGGTCTTTATGCAGTTGTTTTCGATAGTGCCGCTGTTCTTTAAAGAAGTCCTTGGATTGAACGAGCAACTGATTGGCAGGCTGATGGCCCTGAATGGTGTTTTGATTGTGTTGTTTGAAATGGCGCTGGTGTATGGTCTGGAACAACAAAACCACCCGAAAACCACGCTGATTATTATGGGTAGTATTCTAACTGCTTTAGCCTATCTGGCGCTGGCTTTACCAACTAGTGCCTTCTTCTCCGAGATACAAATTGCGTTGATTTTTATCCTGTTTGCTACGCTGGGTGAAATGTTGTCTATTCCATTCTTACAATCATTCACCGTAGAACGATCCAATCCGGCAACGCGCGGCCAATACCTGGCGTTGTACGGGATGGGAGCCTCGTTTGCTCAGACAACCGCGCCGATTTTTGGCTCTTTTATGGTTGCGCAGGCTGGCTTTTCAGTGCATTGGCCAATGGCCGCTAGCCTTATTCTGGTGTCGTCCTGTGGCTTTTTGTGGCTTGGGAAGGCGTTAAAACAGAAAGAAGCACAGGAACTTTTGATGGAGCAAAGCTCTGAATCATCTTCTTAGAATTGCCCTCCCAACTTTCTTTACGACCTTTGCAAAAAATTAAAGAGTGAAAGAGTGAATGAGCGAAAGAGCGTGTCAGCTTGCTCACTCTTTCACTCATTCACTCTTTCGCTCTTCACACGTTGAAACTCTGGCAAAAAGAAGGCGTTACTACCGCCGAACAAATAGAACGCTTTACCGTCGGGCGCGACCGGGAGATGGACCTCTACCTGGCCCCTTTCGATGTGCTGGGCAACCTCGCCCATGCGCAGATGCTCGAAACCATTAACCTGCTTACTCAGGACGAGCTCAATCAGCTAAAGACTGAGTTAAAAACTATTTACAGACAAATTGAGGCAGGGCAATTTGTGATCGAAGCCGGTATCGAAGATGTTCATTCGCAGGTCGAATTGATGCTGACCCGTGTGCTGGGCGATGTAGGCAAGAAAATTCACTCAGGTCGCTCACGAAACGATCAGGTTTTGGTCGATCTGAAACTCTTCACCCGCGACCGGCTCTGGCAGGTGGCAGAAGCCGTCCAGCGGGTCTTTAATCGGCTTATCAGCCGTTCCGAACAGCATAAAGAAGATTTGTTACCGGGCTATACCCATCTTCAGATCGCCATGCCTTCGTCGTTTGGGCTTTGGTTTGGCGCTTATGCCGAAGCACTCTCCGACGATATGCTGACGCTGCAAACCGCTTATCGGCTTGCCAATCGGAACCCCCTGGGTTCAGGGGCTGGTTATGGATCATCGTTTCCGCTCAACCGAACACTCACGACCGAGTTGTTAGGTTTCGAAGGTATGCACGTCAATGTAGTCTACGCGCAGATGAGTCGTGGCAAAACCGAACAAACAGCCCTTACGGCACTGGCCGCTATAGCGGCTACCCTATCCCGAATGGCCATGGATATTTGCCTGTATAACAGCCAAAACTTCGGATTCCTGGTCTTGCCTGATGCCCTTACGACGGGCTCGAGCATTATGCCGCATAAGAAGAATCCCGATGTGGCTGAATTACTGCGCGCTAAAACCAATCGACTGAAGGCTTTACCGATGGAAGTAACCCTGGTGATGAGCAATTTGCCCTCAGGCTACCACCGCGATATGCAACTGCTGAAAGAAATTCTGATGCCCGCCTTCGACGAAATTCTGGACTGTCTGGACATCACCGATTTCATGCTCGAACACCTACAGGTAAAGCCCAATCTGCTGGACGATCCAAAATACGATCTACTATTTAGTGTCGAGCGGGTCAATGAACTGGTGCTACAAGGCGTTCCCTTCCGCGAAGCCTACCGAACGGTCGGGAAAGAAATTGCCGAGCATACCTATGTTCCACCCCGTGTGCTCCATCATACCCACGAGGGCAGTATTGGCAATCTTGGCAACGATCTCATTGTTAACCAAATGAAGCAAACTTTAGCTGGCTTCGGTGCAGCCACCGTACAGGAAGCCATAATACGGTTACTTTCCTAAAAAAATAGTACCTTGCTCTAAACCAATTCATTCAAATGATGCTGGCAACTCAGGGATCTACAGACGCTCCGTCCATTCCATCGTACTTAGTTTACGAGGTATTGAACGGCAGGCCCTTGTACTACCGGGGCTATAAAGAGGTGCTGGAAAACCATCTGAATCCTGAAAGTATTATGGGAAGCAGTGCTTTACAGTCCATTTTAGTATCGTTGATTTACGGTTATATTTTAAATAATCGGGACAAAAAGAAATATCTGCCGGTCACAAATGAAGCGGGTGTACATCTGGCCCTCACGGATAATTTGTCCTGCGATGTAGCTATTTTCGAAAAGGGTACGTTTGCCATCACAACAAAATACTTCGACGTAGCCCCTAAAATTGTGGTTGAAGTCGATGTCAAAATTGATTTGACTGAGTTCGATGGGATTGAATTCAACTATGTTGCCGAAAAGAATCAGCGTTTGTTCGATTTTGGCGTCGAACGGGTTTTGTGGGTTCTAAGCAAACACCGCCGGGTCATGATTGCGCAACCTAACCAGGACTGGATTTTTACGGACTGGAGCAACGATATACCTGTGATGGAAGGCTGTACGCTCAACGTTAAACGGCTACTGGACGAAGAGGATATTGACTATTAGTTTATCGGAAACCGAAGTACCGTAGTTCGTAAGAAAGACAATCGTCAACTACGAGCTACGGCACTTTCGGTTTATACGCATCTCCTTACTCCACCCGATAGGCTACGAGGCTGTTTTTGTAGAAGGTAGGTACAATTAATAGTTTCTTCTTCGACACATAGTCGATGTCAGCCGAATTGATCTTATTGCTACGGGTATCCAGCAATTGCTCTTTGGTGCCATCGGCATTTACATGAAAGAGCTGACCGTTCCAGTCCGACACAAAAAAGGCGCTTTTTCCTTCCGCCACAATCCCATCGGTAGCTGCCATGCCATCAGCCACTTTCGTTATCGTTTTCGTTTCGACATCGACCATCTGCAACGCACCGATTTTTGTGCTGCCGATCATCAGCTTGTTTTTACCGACAGCAAGTAAACCATTCGGTTTGTTCAGTTGCTCGCCCTCCATCCACACTTCCAGCTTATCATCTTTGAGCCGGTAAATCTTATCATTCCGGTTGTCAGAAACGTACACGGTGCCATCGCTGGTTATGGTTACGTCGTTCAGGAAGGCTTCTTTACCAACACCATCCCAGGTTTTTTCGGCCTGCCCATTTTCGGTATTGATACAAACGAGTCGGTACATATCCGTCACGTATAGACGCTTTTTATAGATTCCCATTCCTTTCGGCGCATTCAACCCGGATGTCCAGCGCAGGTTTTCAATCTTGCCATCGAGCGATACTTTCGAAATGAATCCGCTGCCGTCAAGTCCATCGGGCTTACCATCAATGTTACTAACATAGAGGGTGTTTTTGCCGTCGTAAAGTACGGATTCGGGAATACGCAGCGTAGTGTCGGTTTCCCATACTTTCACCAGTTTCGTTGGCTTTGGAGCCACAGCCGGGGGTACCAATGCCAGTAGCACCGCACTACCCATTAAGGTCCCGAGCATCGTAAGCGCTTGTTTCATAGATCAATGAGGATTCAGTATAAAAAAAAACAAAAAAAAATTGTTGTATCATACCGGGCCAGTAATTACCCTACAAACCACATGTACAATATATAATATAATTTTTCTAACGTACTGCTTCCGACGACACTATACGTACAAAACATTCTAAAAAATCCGCCTGTTTATCATCACGCACACTCAAAACACAGGTCAATGCAAAACAATCGACCCCTCGCTTCGCAGGTGCAGACACCAGTTGGGCAACTCAAGGACAGCATCCGTGATATGATCCGGCTGCAACGTGATTACCACCTCTCAGATGAATTATTTTGGGAGATCTTTAACGCACGTGTACTGCTCAACGAGCAGATAGACGTCAATGCCTTTCTTCGCGATCTAAACAATCCGGTCGCTCAAAACTAACTTCATTAACGACTGATTTCCCGGAATGAACTAGCCAGGCCGTATCGGTTCAACGTCTAGATCGTTTCGGGAATTTTTATGCCTAACTCAATCGAACCGCAAACAGTTCTTTCGACTGGGCATATACATACGCTACAACAATTAGCGTCACAACACCCCCCAGAGCAACCGATGGCACCGTACCCAACAGCCGGGCCAGTAACCCCGACTCGAAAGCGCCAATCTCATTCGACGAACTAACAAAGATGCCATTTACGGCAGCGACTCGTCCACGCATATGATCGGGCGGAAAAATCTGGAGTATGGTTTGCCGAATAACAACGCTTACACTATCGAAAGCACCCGTTAGTGCCAGCATAATCAGCGACAGGTAAAAGTTTGTCGAAAAGGCAAACACAATAGTCGCTACCCCAAAGCCCAGCACGGCCAGCAACATATTTCGCCAGGCATTTTGCGTGGGCGGAAAACGAGTCATAAACGCCATCGTTAATAAAGCCCCAACCGATGGTGCTGCCCGCAGAAAACCAAGCCCTTCGGCGCCTACATGCAAAATATCTTCGGCAAAAACGGGCAGAATAGCCACTACGCCCCCAAACAGCACCGAAAACAGGTCGAGCGAAATAGCGTAAAGGACAATCTGGGTTTTAAAAACAAACCGAAACCCTTCTTTCAGGCTCTCCCGTAATCCCAACATCGGTTCGTTGCTTACCGGAACCGGCTTCCGTTTGATCAGGGAAAGCAACAGAAAGCAGAAAACAAATAGTACGATGATCACGATCAGGGTATTGTCGAAGCCAAACCAGTTGTAGAAAAACCCAGCCAGCCCCGGTCCCACAATAGCCCCTGCCTGCCAGAACGAGCTATACCAAGTAGCCGAATTAGCGTATAGCTCACGGGGAACCAGAAAGGGTTTTAGCGATGAGCTGGCCGGAGAATAAAACCCTTTGGCGGTCCCGATCAGCATCAGGACACCGTAAATAGTAGCCAATCGCGCTGTTATTGAAAGATGGGCAACAACGGATGGCTGAAAAACGAAGTACAGAATAACCGATCCCAGAATAATAACCAGCAGGCTCCATTGCAGAATCCTTTTTTTATCGCGCCGATCGGCCAGGTGGCCCCCAAAAAGCGACAAAATAATGAACGGAATGGCTTCGGCCAGCCCGACCAGGCCAAGCATGAGCGGATCGTGAGTGACCTTATACAGCTCATACCCCAGAATAACCTCCTGAATCAGCAGCGTAACAGTGATCAGAAAGCTGTTCATCACGAAGTAGCGAAATTCGGCAATTCGGAGGGAGGCAAATGTGTCGTTGGGAGAGTGTTGCACCATACTATGGACAGCGAATTGTATGTTTGTCGCCGAGTCTTTAGTTTGTCAACCTAAAATACTAGAATCTGTGTTCCGTATCCGCGTAAAAATTTGTTGCATCAGTAGTTTGGATGAAGCCCGACTAGCCATTCGATTCGGTGCCGATGCGCTGGGTCTGGTCGGAAAAATGCCCAGTGGGCCAGGAGTCGTGCAGGATGAACTGGCCGCAGAAATTGTCCGGGTAGTGCCTCCGCCCGTAGCTACATTCATGCTGACGAGCGAAACAAAACTCAACGGCATACTAGCTCATCAGCAACGGGTTAGAGCCAATACCATCCAGCTTGTCGATGCCGTTTCGGCGGATCTGTACGCCCAGCTTCACACAGCCCTGCCATCGGTAAAGGTCGTTCAGGTAATCCATGTTATAGACGAAAAAAATCTGGACGAAGCTCTACAGGCTGTTGCCAATGGAGCCGATGCATTATTACTCGATTCTGGAAATCCTAACCTGGCTGTCAAGGAATTAGGTGGCACAGGCCGGGTGCACAACTGGCAGGTAAGTCGGCAAATTGTTGAACAGTCGCGGGTTCCTGTCTTTCTGGCGGGTGGCTTACACGCCGAAAACGTTCGGCAGGCTATCGAAACCGTTCAGCCGTTTGGCCTCGACATCTGTAGTGGTGTTCGCACCAACGGCCAGTTGGACGAACAAAAGCTTGACACTTTTTTGCATAGGGTGTGGGGGTAAGGGCAAAGGGTGATGAGTAAAGTTTACCCTCTGCCCTTACCCCCACACCCTATGCAAAAAAGCCCACACCAGGCGGTATGGGCTTTTCCTATTGAATTACAGTACAATCACTAATTTGTACACCTTGCTACCAGCCTGCACTTAGGCAATAGCAATCTCCTTTACCTGCTTCTCCTCTTTCACTTCAATTTTGGGTAGTTCAACAGTCAGAATACCATCGGTATAAGCGGCCTTGATGGCATCGGCATTTACCGTTTTAGGCAGGCGGAAACTCCTTTCGAAGGAAGTAAATCCAAACTCCTGACGGGTGAACTTTTCGGTAGTTTCTTCGCTCTTCACTTCCGACTGATAGCCAATCGTCAGTTTGTTCGCTTCTACATTTATTTTCAAATCCTCTTTTTTCAGACCAGGTGCGGCCAGTTCCAGGACGAATTCGGTTTCGGTTTCTTTCACATTGACAGCCGGTACATTGGGGCTAGTATTTTGAAACCGATTAATGACTGGGCGGCTGTAGAATGGGTTAAAGAACGTAGGGAAGTTGTTATATCGAACTAAGGTTGCCATTTGCTTATTTGGTTTAATTGGGTTGTTCATGATCAAACACATACACCTTATGTCAAACGACGTACCAAAGCCCAATAAACAATTTAATACTGACATAATGACACAAAACAACTAAAAACAAACAAAAAATATGACAAAAAGACATTAAAAGACAGAATTCACCTACGGAGCACACGCCATATTGTACGTTTACAAGGGAATCCAATAGCTAACCCAGTCAGCCATAGGGCCGTTGCCTTACTTTTAATGCCGGGCAAACTTGGCTAAGCAGCGAGAATCGGCTAATTTTAGAAGCTCATTGCGAAACTGACTTACCTAAAACTTCTTATCTACTTTCTATGAAGCGACATTTACTGCCGCTGGTTACCCTTTCATTTTGCGCCAGCCTAACTTTTTCGGCCACTGCTCAGCAAACCGCTGTCGACTATTTTGAAAGTGGCATTACCAAGAGCAAAGCAAACGATTTTACGGGCGCTCTCCAGGCATTTAGTATGGCCATCACCATGAATCCCGAAAATTCGGCCAGCTATTACAACCGGGGTCTCGCTAAAGCCAATCTGAAAGATCACCGGGGAGCCATACTGGATTATGACCGTGCCATCGAACTCAACGGGAAAGACGCGCTGGCTTATTTAAGCCGGGGAGTCAGCAAAAGCAGGCAGGATGACCATCGGGGTGCCCTACTTGACTTTAGCCGATCTATCGAATTAAACCCTGATGATCCACAAGCTTATTATAATCGAGGATTAAGCCGTAGCCGGATCGAACAGTACCGAGGAGCCCTGACCGACTTCAGCAAAACCATTGAGCTGGACCCTAGTAATGCGCAGGCGTATTATGTACGAGGCATTACGAAGCAGAAGCTGGAAGATTTTGCGGGTAGCCTTCCCGATTTTACGAAAGTAATTGACCTGACTCCCAAACGGGCGCAGGCGTATGCAGGCCGGGGCATTTCAAAAGCGGAATTGAATGACTTTACCGGGGCTGTAACCGACCTCAACAAAGCCATCGAACTTAGCCCGGAAGATGGCGAATCCTACTTCTACCGGGGTTATGCAAAAGGCAAACTGGAAGACTATAAAGGCGCACTACCTGATTATGATAAAGCGATAGCGCTCAAAGCGGACAACTACCGGGCTTACTACGGACGAGGCTTTTGCAAAAGTAAATTAGGCGATCAGAAAGGAGCCGTTCTGGACTTCAACCAGGCCATTGAAATGAATAACGTTAACGCTACCGATTCCAAGCTGGTGTATAGTGGGCGTATCAACCGCGCTACGCTCGACAAGCTCCGGGATGTTGTTCAGGAACGCAATAAAATAAATGAACTGGGTACCGAACGGGCTGAAGCCTATTTCAGCCGGGGAATCAGCAAGAATAAACAGGGGGATCAGAAATCGGCCATTATCGATCTGAACAAGGCCATTGAACTTAGCCCCACGTATGCCGAAGCCTATTTTAGCCGGGGTTTGATTAAGTCAGCACAGGGTGACCAGCGGGCCGCTATTATGGATTGCAACAGTGCTATCAAACTCAATCCGCGATACGCTGAGGTCTATTACATCCGGGGAATTATCAAACACAGCCTGGGCGATGAAAACGGCGGCTGTTTAGACCTTTCAAAAGCAGGAGAACTAGGCTACAACCCCTCGTATAAAGTCATCAGCGACTATTGTAATTAAAAAAGGCAGAAAACACGAAAGGGTCGAGAGAATGAATGACATCTACTCGACCCTTTCGTGTTTTCTGCCTTATTTAATTTTCTACTCAAATCGTAAGTGTTTTACCGAATCGCCAGATGATTCGAGTTCGACCAATGCATCGATACCGATTTCCAGATGGACATTGACAAACTGACTAGTCACCCGCTTATCGCTTTCTTCCGTTTTTACCCCTTCAGGCACCAGCGGATTGTCGGAAACCAGCAATAAGGCACCATGCGGGATGGAGTTAACAAAACCGACCGTAAAAATCGTTGCCGTTTCCATGTCGATAGCCATCGTTCGGATTTCGCGCAGATAGTCTTTAAACTGCTCATCGTGCTCCCAGATACGCCGATTTGTTGTGTATACAGTGCCCGTCCAGTAGTCGAGTTCATATTTTTTAATGGTCGATGAAACGGCTCGCTGTAGTCGAAATGAGGGCAGAGCCGGAATTTCAGGGCGCATGTAATCATTGCTGGTCCCGTCGCCCCGAATGGCCGCTATGGGCAAAATCAGATCGCCGATCTGCGTTTTTTTCAATCCACCGCACTTCCCTAAAAACAGCACGGCTTTAGGATTGACAGCCGACAGCAAATCCATCACAGTGGCCGCCATTGCACTGCCCATACCGAAATTGATAATTGTAATATTATTGGCTGTAGCCGTTTGCATGGCCCGACCGATACCAAAAATTTCGACATCGAATTTTTTAGCAAACAGTTCAACGTAATTGATAAAATTGGTCAGCAAAATATATTCACCGAACTGTTCGATGGGAGTTCCTGTATAACGAGGTAGCCAGTTCTGAACGATTTCTTCTTTTGTTTTCATTGATAAAGGGCGAATGAGTGAGTGACCAGACTGGCATACCAGCGAAAGAAATGTTAAAAAGATTCGCTCTTTCGCTCATTCACTCTTTCGCTCTTTCGTAATTTCGTGGTATGGTCCCATTGAACCTGCCAGCCTTTGACTACAAAACTAAGCAAGTCGAAGGGAAACCGTATATTTTTGACTTGATACGCCGGAAGTATGTGCGGCTATCGCCCGAAGAATGGGTCCGACAGCACGTTATCAACCTGCTATTGACCCACTATGGCTACCCAAAGGCCCTGATCCGAACGGAAGGCGGACTAACGCTGAACCAAACCCAGAAACGGACCGACATCGTTGTGTTTGACCGGGAAGGCAACCCATTTCTGATTGTCGAATGCAAAGCGCCACATATTGCGGTGACGCAAAGCGTTTTCGACCAGATTGCCCGCTATAATCATGTGCATCGGGCACCCTACCTGGTTGTTTCAAATGGACTGATGCACTATTGCTGCTCTGTCGACCACGCCACCGCCGAGATTGCGTTCATGGATGACTTTCCCGCATTTCTTTAGTTCTCCAAAGCGGTCACTTAACAAAAATCCCCATCGCCAACCAGGCAACGGGGATTTTTATGATCCACTATCGCGTATACTTATTGCTGTTTCACCAGCTCGCCGGTTGCCCGGATAGCAATTTCGTCACTCACAACAGCCGTAGGGGCCGCGCCCAGCGAGAAATCAGCGCGTTTTACTTCGCCGGTTACTTTAAAGCCAGCTTTGGTTTGTTTGTTCTGCGGATTGGTAACAGGGCCGTTGATGACCGCATCAAGTGTTACAGGCTTGGTTACGCCATGCATGGTCAGGTCACCAACCAGTTTGTATTTGTTTCCCGATACTTTGCTGATCGACTTGCTCTTAAACGACAGGGTCGGATATTTGGCGGCATCGAAAAAATCAGGACTTTTCAGGTGTGTATCCCGACGATCCTGGTTCGTGTTGACACTATTTACATCGGCCGTCAGATCGATTTTAGCATCTGAAAAATCATCTTTCGACGACTCCATCTTCACATCAAAGTTCGTGAACTTGCCGTCTACTTCGGCCAGCATCATGTGTGTTACGGTAAAGCCCAGGTTTGAGTGAGCTTTGTCGAGACCCCAGTTTTGAGCAAAAGCGCTCGCAGAAGACAATAGAAGAGCAGCAAAAAAAGTTGCCTTTTTCATTGGTTGTAAATGGTTAATTGAAAAATTGAAAAAATAAAAAGTTAAGTAGACAAGTGAGTTAGCCACGGAGCTTATCCAACAACTGACTCAGATAATTAGCCTCATCCTCAGTGAGCTTGCAACGTTGTTGCTGATCCCACTCATTCTGACTTATATCCAGTTGTTTGAGTAACTCAAGCCCTTTTTCAGTAATGACGACATCAACGGCCCGTCGGTCACTGGGGCATTCAGTACGTAAGACTAATTTTTTGGCCACCAGCTTATCAACCAGCCGGGAAGCATTCGACATTTTATCGAGCATACGCTCAGTAATGTCACTCACTTTTACGGGGGAAGGGTATTGACCGCGCAAAATGCGTAACACGTTGTATTGCTGCAAGGTCAGACCCGATGGCTTTAGCAGTTTGGTCTGAGCCGCTGATACCCAGTTGCTTGTATAGAACAGATTCACCATAACCCGATGATAAGGGTTTTTGAATGGCGTTGTTTGCTTAATGTCGGTTTCGATGGACATGCCACAAAGATAAAGTATTTGTATTTAATGTAACAACATTAAATACAAATAAATTCATTACTGGTAGGGGATGATTTGAGGAGCCGATAAGTCGAAGTCGCGGAATCGTAAAGTAGGAACGCCTTCAAATACCTGACGGAAAGGGATGGTATTGTTGGGAATGTTGGGGTAATAGGCCAGGCGGACCTGAAAACTGTTGAATGTCAGGTTCTCATTACGAAGGCGAAAACCAATGCCATAGCCTTGATAAAGCGGTCCGCTCAGTAACGGGCGATCGGGAAAACTGACCAGCCCAAGGTTGACAAACGTAATAAACGCCACCCGGAAACCGATCAGGTTAAGTTTAGAAAAAAGGATATTTTCGTAATTGATGAACCAGCGTTTAGTACCTATCAGCGCATCACTGTTTACCCCAATGCCATCTGTATTGATTCCACTGCCTGTACTGCCCAGCGAGATGTATTCGTTGGCGAACCGGGAAATCCCCGTTGTGTAGCGGGTATTGAAAAAGTGGCGCATATTTCCCCAACGACTTTTTACCAATGGGCTGAAATAGTTGGACTCAAATGAAAAAACGCCCTGCTCAATTTTATCGGTCCGAATGTAGCCCCCCAGGCTAACCAACCCGTAGAGATAGCCCATCTGCCGTACATAATTGCCCTGCGAAAAATTCAAGCCCATGTATTTCCGCCGGCCGAGTTCGGCATCGTCGAACCCAGTGATGAGCGCAATCGATTCGCCGGTAGGAACGTCTTCTGTACGCCCGAATCCATAAATCAACACGTCGCGAACATACTTACGACGGGAATAACCAACACTGAATAAAGTGGTACGGCTGTCCTGATAAATCTGATTTGTGTCGGCCGTCACCGTAGGGCGTCGGCTGTAGGAATAATCCGTGTTTCGCAGAGCGATAATGAGTCGGGAACGGCCTTTCTTTTCAATATCGTTTTCGTTTTCCCGGTAAAACAGCCGGAACGAACGGCCAATCCAGACATCGGTATAGTTGTAGGAAAGCGGCACAAAAAGCACCGTATCGTTGCGCGTAATCAGTCGGTTGTTCACCTGAGTATGGTTCAACTCTATTGATCCGGCATATTTAGTATCTGGTGTCAGAAAAGGACGATAAATCTTGGCAGATATCTGTTTGAGGTCGCGCAGATACAACAAATCCGCCTGCGCTGTCAGGAAAGTTTTCCCAATAAACGGCACCTTATAATGCGCCTGGTATTCCATTGTCTGGCGGGGGTCGGTACCGTTATAAGCCACCTGGGTCCAAAGCTGGTGGCCCAATCCTCTAAAATTAAGCTGGTTGAACCCTACACTAAAGTTTTGAAAGCCGCCAAAGCCACCAATGGGCAGCAACGACCAAACGTCCTGGGTAATCACATAGACATCAACAAACTGGCGGCTTCCGGCACGGGGAACGATCAGAATACGGGCATCGTGAAAAATTGATGTGGTTCGTAAAAGCCGCTCATTATCACGCAACACCGTGGGGTTTACCACATCGCCCTGCTGAAAAAGCAGGTACGAGCGCCGGATCACATGCTCGCGGGTGTTGGTATGCAAACGCCCGCCCAGTCGTTCAATCCAGTTTCCGGGTTGGCGCAGTGTATCATAAACCGTCTGGCCGAAAACGCTCAACCGACGAATATAGATGGTCCCAATAATACGCCCCTCAAAGGGTTTGAATGGATTGGTTTCAATCTGGTTTACTTCCCCCGTTCTTAAACGGCTGTTATATACATCTTGAAAAACAGCATCATACAACTGGCGCGTTAACCGGTGCCGATACATGCGCTCTTTCAGTCGGCTATAAAAAATACTGTCGCGCAGGAGTGTACTGTCCGTAACAGCCGTCAGCTTTAACGCCATCAACGAGTCGGTTGGCCCATATTGAATCGATTTAGCCTGCAAGGTATCTACGCGAACCCGGTCGGGATTTAGTCTGAACCGCGTGCTGTCTGTCCGTGGCCGGTTTGTATCCTGTTGCGCCCTAGCTTCTGGCACGCACCCGGCCAATAGCATCAGGTACACTGCAACACAGTGTAGCACACCTACATATCTGTTGGGATATAGCGAGTACATGGACGGACAATCTGGCACTTAGAGTATACTAGGACGAAATAGTTTAATACCGATTACGCCTAATCAAGAACGTTCGAGACTATATTTTCTAATTATAATCCTATTAAAACCCAGATACAACATACATACGTAGACAAGCTCATTTCAGGTTTCAGGCTAAGAGTGGGAAGGGCTGATTGATCCATTGGTCGACCAAAATTACCTTCCGAAACAAGCATCCTATTCAATAACCAACGAACTAGTTAACTGTTTTTGAAGCCAGTAATCGCGCTGACGTTCAGAGCCGAACTGAAAATAATGAAAGCTAAATTGGGTAAAGCCCATTTTCTGGTAGAACGCTATAGCCCGTACGTTACGCTCCCATACCCCCAGCCAAACGGATGTGTACCCCTGATTACGTGCCCAGCTGAGGCAGTGTTGCATAAGTATACGACCCTGCCCCTGCCCAAGTTGCGTTTGTACCAAATAAATACGCTGAATTTCGATGGCATTTCGGTCTTTCATTCGTCGGGGAGGGCGGCCACGGCGGAGCTTGGCATAGCCAACCGGATGACCATCGGGCGTTTCCATCAAAAAGAAAAACGACTTCGGATCAGCCAGTTCGGCCTCTAAAATAGAACGTGAGAAGGCCGACTGTATGTATTCCTCAACCAGTTCGGCAGGGTTGTAGGGCGGCCCAAACGTATCACGCATAGTTTTCGCAGACATATCCGTAAGCAGAGCCGCATCGGCCAGAGTAGCAGGGCGTATTGTCAAAGTAATTACGATTAATAGTATACGATGTGCGATTATAGCCCGAAATTCGCTTTATTGTTCATCATTCATTGTTTGGTTATTGCAAATGCAATTAGTTTATCCTTTAGTACTGGCATCCGGTTCGCCCCGACGTAAGCAACTCATGACCGATGCCGGTTTTACATTCACCATCGAAACCCGCCCAACCGACGAACATTTCCCGGCAACCATGCCTGTAAACGAGGTAGCGGAATATCTGGCTCGTGAGAAAGCTACTCAATTTCAGGCTGACTTAGGCAATCGGATTGTTCTATGTGCCGACACGGTCGTTATTCTGGATAATCAGATTCTGAACAAACCCCAGGACGAAGCCGATGCGCAGCGGATGCTACGTAGCTTAGCGGGTCGTACCCACCGGGTTCGGACGGGAGTCGCGATTCTTTCGCCCGACGGGCTGGTATCGTTTACGGACGAAACCGTCGTTCAGTTTGCCGACCTATCCGACGCCGAAATCACCTACTACATTCATACCTGCCACCCCTTCGACAAAGCCGGCTCTTATGGTGCCCAGGATTTTATCGGGCTGGTCGGTATTGAGCGGCTGGAAGGTTCTTTTTATACCGTAATGGGCCTGCCTACACACCGGGTTTATCAGGCCTTGAAACGATTTTTAATGAGCGAAAGAGGGAAAGAGTGAAAGAGTGTTTTCCTGCAAACCGCTCTTTCACTCTTTCCCTCTTTCACTGGTTATGAATCTCCCCATCGGACATACTGGCGTTCACTATGAAATTTTCGTCCGGTCGTTTGCCGACTCCAACGGCGACGGCATTGGCGATCTCAACGGTCTTACGGCCAACCTCGATTATCTGAAAGAACTGGGAATTTCGGCCATCTGGCTCATGCCAGTCAGTCCATCGCCCAGTTATCACAAATACGATGTTACGGACTATTACGGCATCGACCCGGAATATGGCACGCTGGCGGACTTCAAACGGCTGATTCAGGAAGCGCACCACCGGGGCATAGCCATCATTATCGACCTGGTTTTACACCATACCAGCGTGCAGCATCCCTGGTTTCGGGAAGCCGCCAAAGGCCCACAGAACCCGTACTGGAATTTCTACAAATGGCTTCGCCCTGATGAAATAAAAGCCCGTAATCTGGCTACCCGCGATATTACAGCCGATTCCGATGAGCGAAATCCCTGGCATTCGGTAGCAGGCGCTTCGTATCCCGAAAGGTATTACGGGATGTTCTGGCAGGGTATGCCCGACCTGAATTTCGATCATCGGCCCGTACGCGACGAAGTGTTTAAAATTGTACGTTACTGGCTCCACGACATCGGGGTGGATGGCTTTCGGCTCGATGCGGCCCGGCATCTCTACCGCGATTATGAAGAAACCAAAAATCACGATTTCTGGGAAGAGTTTGGCCGGGAGGTGGAAGCAGCAAAGCCGGGAGCTTATACCATAGGCGAAGTCTGGACACGGCCCGAACGCATTGCGCCGTATTACCGGGGCCTGAAAGCCAATTTCAATTTCGATCTGCGGCTGATTATTGAAGAAATTGTTCGGCAGGAAGATGATACGGAAGATATGATTCAGTTTCTGGCGTATGTCCATGCCGCTTTCTGCAACGTAAATCCGCAGTTTATCGATGCACTGATCTTGTCGAACCATGACCAGAACCGGATCGGCAGTTTGCTGAAGGGCAATCCAAATCACCTGAAAGTGGCGGCTAATCTGTTGCTGACCTTGCCGGGTCTGCCTTACCTGTACTATGGGGAAGAAATTGGCATGCGGGGTGTGAAGCCCGACGAAAACATCCGTGAACCTTTCCTGTGGGATACCCGCGACCGCGATAAACAGCGTACCTACTGGCGACGCGGCCGCTACAGCACCAGCCGAAGTATTCGCCCTCTGGCGCAACAGAAAAGTGACCCAGACTCCTTGTTTACGCATTACAAGCGACTGATTCATTACCGCAATAGTCATCCGGTACTGACGAACAACCTGAGTCGATTGAAGCAGTCGGGGATTCGCCAGCAAGGTACGGTTGCCTTTATACGCTCCCTGGAAAATGGCCCACGAGTTCTGATTCTACACAATCTGACCAGAGAAGCCAGAGAGGTAGTACTGTCGCCCGATGAATACTGGTGCCATCAGATCGTATTTGAAACCATACCCGAGAGTCAGTTTCATGGCGATCGGGTTCAGCTACCCGCCTATGGGTGTGTAGTTCTGGAGTAATGAATCGCTCCATCGTTAATTTAGTTGCAGTTGTACAATTACCCGCTTATTTGGTCAGTCTGGCCCGATACGCCCAAAAAGTATCTATGAAGTTCTGTTTCTTTTTTGCCCTGGTATTCCTGGTAAAACCTGTTTTTGGACAGGAGCCATCCGCTGAACAAATTCACCGACACATTCGCGATCTGGCTTCCGACAAAATGCAGGGACGCGGCACAGGAAGCCCTGAAAATGCGAAAGCAGCGCATTACATTCAAAAACTGTTTAAAAAGTACAAGCTAACGCCTTTGGGTTCGGAGGGTTATTATCAGCCCTTTACCGCCAAAGTCAGGCGGGTCGTGGTCCCCGACAGCTTGCGCGAAACCCGGAATGTAGTTGGCTTTCTGGATAACAAGGCCCCGTATACCATTGTGATCGGGGCTCACTACGACCACCTGGGTTTGGGGCGGCAGGGAAGTTCGAAAGATTCGTTGCCAGAGGGAAAAATTCACAATGGGGCCGACGACAACGCATCGGGCGTGGCCGGACTGCTGGAAATGGCCCGCTACTTCAGTCAAAACCATACAGCCGAGCCGTATAATTTTCTGTTTATTGCCTTTGGTGCAGAAGAGCTGGGATTGCAGGGGTCTCGTTATTTTCTGAACAATCCGACACTGCCCCTCGAAAAAATGAATTTTATGGTTTGTATGGACATGATTGGCCGTTACAATCCCGAACGGGGGGTGGGTATTGGCGGGTATGGCACCAGTGACGCCTGGCCTACTGTTTTTAAAGGCGCAGAAAGCAGCATTAAATTCTTCACCGATCGGGCTGGAAATGGGGGTTCCGACAATGCGGCTTTCTACGCCAAACAAATTCCGGTGCTGTTTTTTCATACAGGAGGACATCCCGATTACCACAAGCCTACCGACGATTCGGAAAAAATTGATGTAAAGGCTGAAGAAGCGATTCTACGACTGGAAATCAAGCTCCTGGAAAATGCCATGCAATTACCTAAAATGACGTTTACGGCCGTTAAGTAGTGTCCGGCACGATTCTGTACTAAATGGCCGCCAGAAACACTCCTTACCGTTATGACAAAATACCTTCTTCCTCTCCTTCTGCTTGCCTCCCTGCCTACCAGGGCGCAAAATCGCCCGGCGAATCGTCCGAATATCATCTTTATTCTGGCCGACGACCTCGGCTACGGTGATGTGGGGGTAAATGGACAGAAACTCATAAAGACACCTAACATTGACCGACTGGCCCGCGAAGGCATGCAGTTTACGCAATTTTACGCGGGTACGTCAGTCTGTGCCCCTTCACGGGCATCCCTTTTAACCGGAAAGCATACCGGGCATACCTACATCCGGGGCAACAAAGAGGTACAACCCGAAGGCCAGCAACCCATTGCCGATTCCGTCACGACAGTAGCCGAACTCCTGCAACAGGCAGGGTATACAACGGCCGCTTTTGGAAAATGGGGCTTAGGCCCCGTTGGTTCGGAAGGCGATCCTAACAGGCAGGGTTTTGATCGATTTTATGGTTACAACTGTCAGGCATTGGCGCATCGGTATTACCCTGACCACCTCTGGAATAATAGCCAGAAAATTGTGCTGGCAGGCAATGAACATTTGCGCAAAGCGAGCGAATACGCTCCCGATCTGATTCAGAAACAGGCGTTGAGCTTTCTGGATGGCCGCGATGGGAAACAGCCTTTTTTTCTGTTTCTCCCCTATACGTTGCCCCATGCCGAATTGATAGCCCCCGATGATAGCCTGCTGGCTTATTACAAAGGCAAGTTTCCAGAAAAACCCTATAAGGGAGCTGATTATGGAGCTGATGCCAAAACAGGAGGGTATACGTCGCAGACGTACCCTCGTGCTACCTTTGCGGCTATGGTAGCCCGGCTCGATGTATACGTTGGCCAGGTCATGGCCAAGCTAAAGGAGAGAGGACTTGATCAAAACACGCTGGTCATTTTTACGAGCGACAATGGGCCGCACACCGAAGGTGGAGCCGATCCTACTTTCTTTGCCAGTGGTGGTAATCTACGCGGTGTGAAACGCGATTTGTATGAAGGGGGTATCCGCGAACCGTTTTTTGCCCGCTGGCCGGGAGCCATTCAATCCGGCACGAAAAGCAATTTTATCGGAGCCTTCTGGGATTTACTGCCTACATTCACCCAATTGGCGGGCGCAAAAACCCCAACGACTATTGACGGAATCTCGTTTGTACCTACCCTTACCGGCCGGGGCGTTCAGAAGAAGCATGACTTTCTATACTGGGAATTTCATGAAAACGGCGGCCGACAGGCCGTTCGGCAGGGCAATTGGAAAGCGGTCCGATTGCAAGCCATCAGCAACCCGACTGGTCCGGTCGAATTATATGATCTGAGCAAAGACCCCGCCGAAGCGCATAACGTAGCCGCCCAATACCCCGATAAAGCGAAGGAGCTTGGGCGTCTGATGGACCAGTCGCACGTTGAATCGCCTATATTCCCGTTTGCGAAACAATAACGTATAGCGCCCAGGTCGATTCATCCCTTTTTCGGGATTGTTCATCCCATTTCGCCCCCATGCCTATTGGTTCCACTTAGTTTTGACCCAAACTTAATTCTATGTGGAACCTTACTTTCCTTCGCCGTTTCGAACCCGTTTTCCTCGGTGGCATAGCAATCATCTATGTGATCCGACGGCTTTTCCAGGAAGTTCACCGACTGGATCGGCTGATTGAACAGGTACAGACGCTCCGGTTACCCGCTTCGACAATCTGGCATGATCTGAACGACTATAACTACATCCTGCATAATAATATCCCGCTGATTGCAGGCGTGTGTTTTTTCCTGATAGCCTGGTATGTTTTTCATTATCAGGCTTATCCTCAACTGAGTCTATCCATTCAGGATCATAAAGGGTGGATTTACCTTGGGCAGACGCTATTACTGCTGGTTGCCAGTGCGTTTAGTTATCATTACCTCAAACAATACGTCCGGTTTCGGCATGATTCGATGCATCAGATTATCGGGCTGAAGGTTTTTTCCTTATACCGAAAACGTACTGTGCTGGCCGATACGATTGGGCTCGGAATCATACTGCTCACGTATGAACTGATCGCCCAATTTTACCACTATCTGACCCAGAAAATTACCCAGAATAGCGAGCAGTATCTCAACCTTATTCGTTATATATTCCTGGCCGGAGCGGGTGTACTGCTTCTAAACTTCGCCCTGTCGGGTTACCTCCCCCCTACACTATGGGAGTTCCCGTTGCAGAACACACTCACCCTTCTGACGCTCCTTATCCAGGTGTATTTTCTGCAAGCCTATTGTTTTACATCCATTCTCCCGAATCTCCGCGAGCAAACGCCCTCCTTATCGTATCATCTGCTGATTTATCTGCTGCTGGGTCTGGTAGGAACGTTACTCGTCTGGTTTGCTTCGACGTCGTTCCATTATTTTGGCAATATCGTCTTATTTCTGCTGGTGAGTTATGTGGGGTCATTTTCCATAGCCTATCTGCGACAAAGCCTATCGGCTGAAAAAACCGTATTGCAAACCCAGGTATCGTCAAAAGCGGCCGAACTGGCCAGCCTTCGGGCACAGATCAACCCGCATTTTCTGTTCAATGCCCTCAATAGCCTGTACGCGACAGCCCTGAAAGAAAACAGCGAAAAAACAGCCGACGGCATTCAGAAGCTGGGCGATATAATGCGGTTTATGCTGCAGGAGAACAACCGCGAACGAATTCCTTTGAGCAAAGAAATTGCCTATCTGAACGATTACATCCTGCTCCAGCGGATGCGTCTGGACGAATCGCACAACATCGAAATTCGGGTGACGATCCAGGAGCCGGACCGGGAGATTTATCTGGCCCCCATGATGCTGGTTCCGTTCGTCGAAAATGCGTTTAAACACGGCATCAGCTTTCGCCATCCGTCGTGGATTTACATTACGCTCACCCTCGATGCCACCCATCTGTACTTTAAGGTCCATAATTCGCTGCATAAGCGGCAGGCCAGTGACCCCGAAGAGGAACAATCAGGACTCGGACTCGACAACGTACGCAAACGGCTGGAGTTGATTTATCCAGGTCGGCATCAGCTTACCATTCAGCAGTCGGAGCAGGACTATTTCGTAGCGCTTACACTCGTGTTCTGGTAGTCTTTCCCCAACTATCTAAGGTTTAACCCTGCTCGTTGGTACCACTAAATCGCTGACCCCCATGAAACCATTTGCAATTGCCCTGCTACTGATGCTTCTGGTAGCCAAAGTAGTCATTGGCCAAACGTACTCACCAGCCATTGCGCAGACTGTACATCAGGAAAAAAGTCCGTTCGTGCATTACGGAGGCAAACATGTAGGATATACCAGCTCCTACTATAGTTATACCAAAACGAACGACATTTCCCTGATTAAAACCAACGGAAATCGGCGTATGAACGTAGCTACTACACTGATCCGAAAGGCAGCCTATGAGCATGGGCTATCGAACTATAAGCCCATTATTAAAAAACGAATCCGGCTGTTTGTCAGAAAGTTGGCGACTTTAATCCGAAAACACACCCGGCAGGCTTGCCCGAGCTGCGTTCGGGCAATACCCGGCAAAAACCACATAGTGTATTGGCGCTATCCCGAATCAAGGATTGGTTTTTTTCGTGAACGAATCCGGCGAACGTTTTACATTTGACTCCACTCCCGATCACCTCGTGGCTGGTGCGAACCCAAAAGAACCGCGTTGCACGAACCGAAAAGCTGACGCTATGACGCTAACCGCAATTGCTATCGACGACGAACCCCAGGCCCTGGACGTAATCCGGCTCCATGCCGCCAGAGTAAGCTTTTTGGACCTGAAAGCCACATTTACCGATGCTTTTGAGGCCATTGCCTGGTTACAGAGCCATAAAGTAGACCTGCTTTTCCTGGACATTAAAATGCCCGACATTTCGGGTATTGATGTAGTCAAGTCCTTGTCCCGCGTGCCAATGATCATCTTCACGACCGCCTATTCTACCTATGCCGTTGAAGGCTTTAATCTGGACGCCATCGATTACCTGTTAAAGCCTTTTCCACTGACCCGATTTCTGAAAGCCTGCAATAAAGCTCTGGAACACAAAGCCGTACGTAACAGCACAGAACCCGCATTTCTGTTCCTCAAAACCGGGTACGACGAAGAAAAGGTTCTGCTTGAGGATATTCTATACATCGAAGCCGATGGGAATTACCTCACGTTTGTCCTAAAAACCCGAAAGCTCCTGAGCCGTCAGACCATGACCGAGCTTCAGCAACTTTTACCCGCCGATCAATTTGTTCGTGTTCATCGTTCCTATCTGATTGCCATCCATAAAATTGATAAAATCGGTCGCCAGGAACTTACAGTAGCGGGCAAATCAATTCCGATCGGGGCCTCCTACGATGAATCCGTAGCCACTATACGGGCCAGGATTGCCCAGCGTTAAAATCAGCCCTTCAAATACAGCTAGTAATCAACCAATTAATGAATTTATTACAGAGAAGTAGGCGGCAATGCGGCTAATACGATTCGGTTTACCGACATGAACCTTATCTTTGCCCGATTTTTACCCGCATCAATCGCATGGCCCAATCGCTCAGCGTCCGCCATTTGGTGGGCATCAAAGACCTGACCGAGTCTGACATTCAGCTCATTCTGGAAACGGCCAGTCAGTTTAAGGAAGTCATCAACCGACCGATCAAAAAAGTCCCGTCCCTGCGTGATGTGACGATTGCCAACGTTTTTTTTGAAAATTCGACCCGCACCCGACTTTCGTTCGAGCTGGCCGAGAAACGATTGTCGGCCGATGTGGTCAATTTTTCGGCATCGGGGAGTTCGGTCAAGAAAGGCGAAACCCTGCTGGATACAGTCAATAATATTCTGGCCATGAAGGTCGATATGGTGGTGATGCGGCACAGTAGCCCTGGCGCTCCTCATTACCTGACCCGACACATCAAAGCCAATGTTGTCAACGCGGGCGATGGCACCCACGAGCACCCCACCCAGGCCCTGCTCGACTCCTTTTCGATCCGCGAAAAACTGGGCGATGTAGCCGGAAAACGTATCGCGATCATTGGCGACATTACCCACTCACGGGTAGCGCTGTCCAACATCTTCTGTCTGCAAAAGCAGGGTGCTGAGGTGATGGTCTGCGGCCCGAAAACACTGATTCCAAAATACATTGAATCGCTGGGCGTAAAAGTAGGTCACGACGTTCGGGCGGCATTGGCCTGGTGCGATGTAGCCAATGTTCTGCGGATTCAGTTGGAACGTCAGCAGATCAAATACTTCCCGTCGCTGCGGGAGTACTCGCTCTTTTTCGGCATCTCTAAACAGATGCTCGACGACCTCGATCGGCCCATTGTTCTGATGCACCCTGGCCCTATCAATCGGGGCGTCGAACTTACTTCCGATGCGGCCGATTCGGCTCACAGCATCATTCTGGATCAGGTCGAAAATGGCGTGGCCGTTCGGATGGCGGTCTTGTATCTGCTGGCCCAGTTGTAAACCAACGCTTTTAAGTAGTCCTCGGTTATTGGTTTGCATTAAAAGCACTGAAGTTGATGATCAGCTTTCTACCCACATTCACCAAACAGCGATTTAAGGCATAGGCTAAATCATCACTAGTCAAATAATCCTCAGGTCTTAGCCAGCCTCCTTTCAGATGACGCCATAGGGTTTCAGCAAGGTTAAGATGAGGGCAGTAAGCAGGCAAGAAAAACAGGTACAAACCTCTGGCTTCCCAAATCGGACGCATCCCTTGGATGTAGCCCGCTGTGTGAATCCGGGCATTGTCCAATACAATCACCGTCG
>NZ_KB893229.1 GCF_000374025.1 Spirosoma panaciterrae DSM 21099
AAACTCGGCGGTATACTTTCGTTTGGGGCGTTGGGATTGGTTCATGGTACACGAAGTTAAAAAGTTTCGTGTCCGGATTTTTAGGACCATATCACCCAAAAACCTTTGAGGGTTCTTAGAGATAGCATTTCTTGTATTGTACTGAGGTCTTCTGCCAAACTCTCTTTCAAACAATTTAATCAACCCTGCTTCCAACTCCTTAGCCTCAAGCTCGGTAGCTGTGGTCAGCCAAATGATTTTTATCTGACCAGACAGCTTTTCACCTTTTATATCTTCGGCAATCTTCTCAGAGGCTGAATGAGCACATGTATTGGCAATTCTTCCCCGTAGACCTTTAGGCTTAGAGGTACCATTTCCATCGCGCAACCCCGCTAACCCAATATCGATTATGCTGGTCTCTATTTTATTTTCACCTGTTTGAATTATTACGTAGATGCCTGGGGCAGCAGGTACTTGTTCAGTTAAACCTTTAGGCACACTTACCCGTCTTGGTGTTCGGGTCAAATCATAAGATATAGGTTTACTCCACAACATAGCTTATTAATTTGAAGCGTTTCTGTCCAAATTTACGCGCCTATTAATCAGTTAGTCGGAACGGCTCACCTGTTTTGGGATTGACAAAATCAAGTGTTTTAATGAGTTCTTGAAGAACCGGGTTACGTTGGTTCATGCGTTGTAATGTCCGTTCAGTCATGCTTAGCGGCAAAGTCAAAACGCTTGGACAGTCATCAGCTTCTACTGGCTGTAGTTCTTGTACGTCAGTCGTTTCTGGTGTTGATTCAGTTAGTTCGTCGTTTAATTCAACAGAAATCGTAAATGGTTGGTAATCCCAGAATAACGGGTATCCAGCATCAGTCAACGCCCAACCCGCAACGGGGTCACGGTTACGTATTAGGTAGTCGGCTAAGTCGTACCCTTTCTTTCGATCATATTGAGTAGCTCGTTTTTCTAATACATCTGAAACCGTAAGCCGTTTGCCAATGATGGGCCGCAGTTCCTCGGCTTTCTGGCTCCATTTCTTAAAGCCGTTAAGATCAGGAAACAGAGTAACAATTCGTCCGGCTAAAGGTAGAAGTTTTTCGGCTGTTAGATTGCTTAAACTGCCACAGGCTAACCAAATGAATTCAGGTAAATAGACAGTTGCCAGAATAGCAGTTTTTTCGCTTTCTACAATAGCTATTGGCCGGTTAGTGGATTGGCCTTTTAACTGATGCAGACCAAACAAACATTGGCTTAATTCAAATTCAGTTAAACGTCCTTGCTTTTTTAAGACGCTATGTACCCAATCAATATGACTGAACGGTTGCTTAATACGTTTTAACGTCAGCGAATCGTACAGCATAATCTTTCCTGTTCGGATACGGCCATACTGGTCAATTTGCCAAAAGACCGTTGCCCCTGGCCAATGCTTCGACGTACCGATAAAAAACCGGCTAATCAGGTCGTTCGTAATTTCATCATTAAAGAGGCTGTATAAGCCATTGACAAACTCGTTTTGGTCATAGTGGCTCAAGCTCTGTTTGAATAGCTCAAAAGGCAAGTATGACGGTTGAGGAGTTAAACGGGGTACAAACTTCGGCGGCTGATACGGTGTCTCGTTATGCTGGTTTATTCCATCACCCAACCATAGCTTATTGTCCTCAAAGTATTGGCGGGGTGTATAGTGATAGCCGCAACTGGATTCCCGATTACAGCGGCCAACGTGATCAGGTAACAGTTCGTCTGTCTCCGTGTCTATATATCGACTCAACTGCTTGGGTTTCTCGCAGGCCGGGCAAATGTAGCGGCTAGCAGGTCCTTTGTAGGGTTGCAGAATATAGCGGTGTACAGCGTTCATCGTGTTGTAGAATTAAAACCGTTTCCAATTGGAAACCGGAAACGGAGAAACCTTACGTTATGCGTTCAACCACTTCCAGATGGTTCCTTTCTTCTTGGCATCACCTAAGACCTCAGTGGCTATTTCCGCGTAGTTCCTACCCTGGCTAAATAGTTGTCTGGCTTTTGCCAATTGCTCCGCTTTAACGGCGTGTTTGTTATTAGCGTTTCCCTCATTAGGCTTTGGCAGCCGATAGAATACCCGCAAGGCATGACGTTTTAGCGTCTCAACAATTCGTAAGGCACTAGCAAAGTCCAAATCATTACAGGTTAATACATTGAGTAGTTCGCCTGTCTCAAAGGATCTGAGCGTTGTTAGAATCGTAGCTACACGAAACGCAATCAAACCCAACCGATTTACCGAACCGTCTAAATCTTCACTAACGTACTCGCGGATTTCGTCTTTCCATTGCTGGAACAATTGGACAAATTGGCTTTGCTGGCAGGCTGTTAGTTGAATGGTCAACGGCTCATTTAGTGCTGACAAGTGATCGTAGATTTCAGCAAACTGTTCCCCTAACCCATTGAAGAAAGCCGGGTATTGACTTTTCCGCGAATCGAAAACGTCCTTAAACTTGGGATTAGGCGTCAGTTCGTAGAAAAGAAACCTGCTGAACAAACCGTTTTGAGGGGTTGGTATTAAGCTTAGTAGCTGGTCGAACGTACTGCTAAGAACTACTGATAGTTGCGGGTTCTCAATTTCGCAGTACTCTTTACTGGTCCGTCGGTAGTACGTGATTGGCTCGTGATGAAATGCTTTGCGTAAACCGTCACTATAATTACCGTAATCCTGCTTTACCGTTTCGGCTAATGTATCGCCCTCAGTCTCAAAAATGATACCTCTCCCCTCGTTATTGTTGAGCATTTCAAATGCTCCGGTCCGGCTGTTGTTAGCCGGAATGAACAAGACAGTTAACGGCGGCTCTACGGGTTCGGTAGGTTCCTCAATAGTTCCCTTCTTATCCTGCTGAAACGCTTTCAGGTCTTTTCGATACCGGGCTAAATCTGCTTTATAATCAACCAAAGCTTGCTGATACTGTTCTTTCTTGCGCCGATGTACAACGGAGCCCAACCAGTACGAAAAGTTTAATGAACCTTTGCCGGAACCGTAGCGAGCTAAGATGTAGCAGTACAGATTAGGACTATAAAACCGGGTATCATAGAAACCTCGAACGTTGGGCAGCAAACCACTAACAATGCCCAACGCACCCACCAAGAAAACCTCTTTCTCAATTCGGTCAGTAAGGATTGAACAGCCATTTTTTAGTAAATCAGGTAAGTTGTTATAAATGTCCTGGGTAAAATAGTCGGTTTCTGTGGTTTCCGTTTCTGTTTGGAAACCGTTGCTATTGTCTGCCGCTCGGTGGTAAAACTGATTCGGTTCTGTTGAATTGGGTTCTGCGTCCCGTCGTAGATCATCAAGCGGTATAGCTGTTTCGGGCTGGTTAGCTTGCCAAACGTCAAAATCGAAGTTTGGCCCATTATTAGGAGTATGTTTCAACCGCTTATATTTGCCCTGTGAAGCATCGTTTATCATAGCCTTGCTTTACTGTTTGAGGTTTAGAAATGCGGCTTGTGGGGACAAGCCCGTTTCTATTTATGACTGTTACCGTTTATACTTTACAGAATTGATTTCCTTTAAAGCAGTTTCAAGGTCTTCTGATATGGTCCTAAAAATCCGGACACGAAACTTTTTAACTTCGTGTACCATGAACCAATCCCAACGCCCCAAACGAAAGTATACCGCCGAGTTT
>NZ_KB893230.1 GCF_000374025.1 Spirosoma panaciterrae DSM 21099
GAAGCCTCGGCTTTGGAGTCGAGTCAGAAGGCTGATGAGTACGAAGCCTCGGCTTTGGAGTCGAGCCAGAAGGCTGATGAGTATGAAGCCTCGGCCCAAAAACATCTTGACGAAATTGATGGATTGCATACAGAAGCGAATAAACTGGTAGCTGAAATAGATCGTGATCAAGACCATGCTGATCAGGTAGTCACAAATATGGATACTGCCTATAAGCATGTAGAGGAAACCTTACAACATGTGGAGGACGCTTTTGATCGTACAGAAATATACTGTAAAGAAAAAAACGAGCACATTGACCAATTGGTAAATGAAAGCGAAGAAGATCGAAAGCATATAAACTCTTTATTGGCAGATTCGACTACTGAAGAAGCCACAATTCAGAAATTGATGCATGATGCCGAGCAACACGCTACGGAAGCCCGTCAGGCGGCCAACAACGCTGACCAGCATGAACATGAAGCCCAGTCCAGTGCGCGTCAGGCACATGATGCGGAATCACAAGCCTGGTCTCATGAAAGAAGCGCCCAGGAAGCTGAGCGTGCTGCCTGGGATGCTACAAGCCGAATTCGGGATTAATTACGGTCGTGCCCGAGTAGAGTTAACTAATTCTACTCGGGTACTGTATATCATTTCTTGAACTCTACTGTATGGAACCTTATAGTGAATCGATCCGATCTGGTGCTCAGAGTACCAGGTTAGCTAAAGAATCACTAAAACCAATCGTTGTAAAAGAGCCTAAAACGGATTTTGTGTCAGTCTCAAAGGTGTTTTTAGAGTTAATCCCTATAACTTATGGTGGCATAGTAGTGTCGAGAGTTTACAACTTTGGGCATGAAGTAATGGGCTTATTTGGTGTAAATGGCGGGTTCATTGGTTATCTGACAGGAAATACACTCAAGTTTAGCTCCCGGAGTTTTATGGATTTAGTGAAACGATCAAAGCCTGCTAAAAATGAATCAGGGAATCTATATCCAATAGTAAAGCCCGTTATTTTCGATGATAAAACCGAAGGATATGCCCAGGTATATATGGCAAGTAATGAATATGTTGGCTTGCTTGGGAAGTACACTGTTTATTTCGATAATTCCGGAAATCCAGTGGGTATTTATGATCTCTACAATTCCGACAGGAAAGAAAATGATAAAGACCGATCTGTACCTGCCGCTGTACTAAGAGTGATTTTAGGGGATGATATTCCTTATCGAATTGTCGGCGGAAAAATGTCCAAAAGTTACGAACTAAGAAATCTTCAATATTCAAAATAACGATGCCAATATTTGACGCGTTGAGCAATGCCAAAGACTCTAATCAGCAGGCTAAAGATGCTCTCAAAACTATTGTTGTTAAACAAGTAGCTGTTTCCAATACGACATCCGTCCCCAATGCGACGTCCACGTATCCAAAAGCCAATTTTAGTAAGACCTTATCTTTGAGCAATTATCAACATTGGTATGAGGGGAATGTTCCCTCAGGAAAAAATCCCAGCGGAGTAGCCTACAAGAATATGAAACTTAATGTTAACGGCTGTGCGCCATCCGCTTATATTATTGCCAAAGCACTTGTAGCACCAGGCTATAAAGTTACTACCGAAGAATATAAAAAGGCAATTGATGGTATGGGAACCGATAACACGGGTACTTCTATGGACAAAATAGGTGTTTATGCGAAATCCCAGTTTGGTTCCTCTCATTATGGGCTGATGACAACTACTGACCGTGAGCAAGCAAAGAAAGCAATCCAGATAATTTTAGATAAGAATAAACCCGTTATCGTTAATATTCGGGTTAGTGGGACGAAAATTGTTGAAAAAGGGGGTGTTAATCATGTGATAGTCGTATATGGCTTAAAACAGACACCCAATGGTGGTACCGTTAGCTACATTGATCCTCTCGAAAAAAATGCGAACAGTGCCAAAAAAAGCATTGATTACAGTACACTTCTCAATAGTATGAAATCCTCTGGCGAGTATTATCTGCAGGCCATCGGTTTATTAAGTTAAGGTATACAATCAATAGATATAATCATCATACCCAATCCTAGAAAGGGCTTAGATATCTATGTTAATACAGTAACGTATATTGGTTACGGTTGTTGATCTGGTTACTATTTACAGGCGTGTACCGTTTAGTACATCATTAAGTTATCACAACCATCCCCCAAAGCATATTATTTGCTGGACTTAAGTTTAGCTGAGAGTGGCATGATGGCTTGCCCAATAAATGAATTCTGCCCAAGTCTCGGTTTCGATAGAGCTTCTTCAGTGCTGTAAAAATAGCCACCGAAACCGTTGGGAATTGATACCTCGCTCTGCAGAGAAGTGTGTGCTCTTTACATAACCAAAGGTATAGTGGATCATTGAATTGGCAGTCAATTCCGTTGTTAACTTCCAATTTGAGAACCTATTTAAAGTTTCTGAAATATCGGAAGTATTGAGATTTAATGACTGACTATGAGTTATTTAAGTGGAGTGGCTAAGGGATGTTTGTAGTAAAATTGGCTGATTTTGCTACAAACATCCGACCGCTATGCGGTCAAAAATCTCATAGGTCGCATCAAAAATATTCTTAGTACAAAATTTAAACAGGCTCTGAGTTTGATTAGCGAGTGATTCGAAAGATGGAAACGGCAAATACAGTCCGGTTCTTCCATGATTACCGATTATACCTATAGCTGTCCATAAATAGGCCACTTATTCGGCAAAATGACCAGTTGTTATGTATCGGTTCTTTCGGAATGAGTACAAGTATAGTTTTGCTGCATCATGATCGTCCCGTGCTGTGGGAGATAACTGGGGTGGTCCCGTTTAGCCGGACACTTTACTTATGAGAGTTTGACAAAACAGTTTGATAAAATTGGTTTTCAAAGTCAATCGGTGAACGGTAG
>NZ_KB893231.1 GCF_000374025.1 Spirosoma panaciterrae DSM 21099
GAAGCGCACACGCTGTTGGGGCCATTAGTACGGCTCAGCTTAACGCATCTCTACGCCTACACCTGCCGCCTATCAACGTCGTCGTCTACAACACCCCTACTAAGGAACACTCATCTTCAGGCCAGTTTCGCACTTAGATGCTTTCAGCGCTTATCTGATCCGTACGTAGCTACTCGGCCGTGCCTGCGGCCAAACAACCGACTCGCCAGCGGTACGTCCATCCCGGTCCTCTCGTACTAAGGACAGATCCCGGCAGTATTCCAACGCCCACCACAGATAGGGACCGAACTGTCTCACGACGTTCTGAACCCAGCTCGCGTGCCACTTTAATCGGCGAACAGCCGAACCCTTGGAACCTTCTCCAGCCCCAGGATGTGACGAGCCGACATCGAGGTGCCAAACCTCCCCGTCGATGTGAGCTCTTGGGGGAGATCAGCCTGTTATCCCCGGCGTACCTTTTATCCTTTGAGCGATGGCCCTTCCATGCGGAACCACCGGATCACTATACCCGACTTTCGTCCCAGATCGGCTTGTAGGCCTCACTGTCAAGCTGGCTTTTGCTATTGCACTCCCCTGCCGATTACCGTCCGGCATGAGCCAACCTTGGGAAACCTCCGTTACCCTTTCGGAGGTGACCACCCCAGTCAAACTACCCACCAAACAGGGTCCTCCATTCCGGAGTTAGAACGCCAGTCAGCCAAGGGCGGTATTTCAAGGTTGGATCCACGACGCCTGGCGACGCCACTTCAACTCCTCCCGCCTATCCTACACATGCCTGACCGGCATTCACTGTTAAGCTGTAGTAAAGGTGCACGGGGTCTTTCCGTCCCGTGGCGGGTAAGCGGCATCTTCACCGCTACTACAATTTCACCGAACTCATGGTTGAGACAGTGCCCAGATCGTTACACCATTCGTGCAGGTCGGAACTTACCCGACAAGGAATTTCGCTACCTTAGGACCGTTATAGTTACGGCCGCCGTTTACTGGGGCTTCAATTCAATGCTTCGCCTTGCGACTAACATCCCCTCTTAACCTTCCAGCACCGGGCAGGTGTCAGACCCTATGCGTCAACTTTCATTTTGGCAGAGTCCTGTGTTTTTGGTAAACAGTCGCCTGGGCCTCTTCTCTGCAGCCTCTGTTGCCAGTAGGCCCCCCTTATCCCGAAGTTACAGGGTCATCTTGCCGAGTTCCTTAACCATGATTCATTCGTGCACCTTAGAATATTCTTCCCGGCTACCTGTGTCGGTTTGCGGTACGGGTAGCTATACGCTTAACGACAACTGACTTTTCTTGGAAGCCCCTTCATGCATTCGCGTCGGCCGAAACCTCTGCTCAACGCCCTATTCCGTCAGGACGTACACACCCCGGCACTCCGTCATCAGTTCCCCTGCATAGCTAGTACAGGACTATTAACCTGTTCCCCCTCAGGGCCCGGCATTCGCCTGCCCCTTAGACCCCGACTAACCCTCCGATGACTGCCATCGCGGAGGAAACCTTAGCCTTTCGGTGTGGAGAGTTCTCATCTCCATTATCGTTACTTATGCCTACATTTGCTTTTCTATACGGTCCACCAAAGCTCACGCTTCAGCTTCGCCCCCTATAGAATGCTCTCCTACCATCGCACAACTCGTGTGCAATCCATCTCTTCGGTGGTGTGCTTGATGCCCGGTTATTATCGACGCCCGCCCCGCTCGACCAGTGAGCTGTTACGCACTCTTTAAAGGAATAGCTGCTTCCAAGCTAACCTCCTGGCTGTCTCAGCAGCCGGACCGCCTTTGTTCAACTTAGCACACACTTGGGGACCTTAGAGGATGGTCTGGGTTGTTCCCCTCTCGGAGCAGGACCTTAGCACCCTGCCCCTCACTGCCCAGCACCTCTTTGCGCATTCGGAGTTCATCAGAAGTTGGTAGGATGTGACTCCCCCGCATCCTGTTGGTGGCTCTACCTCACAAACAGTAACACTGAACGCTGTTCCTAAAAACATTTCGGAGAGTACGAGCTATTTCTGAGTTTGATTGGCCTTTCACCCCTACCCCCAGCTCATCCGGAAGCTTTTCAACGCTTATCGGTTCGGTCCTCCAGAAAGTTTTACCCTCCCTTCAACCTGGCCAGGGGTAGATCACCCAGTTTCGCGTCAACCCCCACTGACTGCTCGCCCTGTTCAGACTCGCTTTCGCTTCGGCTGCGATCGTCAACGATCTTAACCTCGCCAGTGACGGTTACTCGTAGGCTCATTATGCAAAAGGCACGCCGTCACCCCACACTGGAGGCTCCGACCGCTTGTAAGCGCCTGGTTTCAGGTTCTATTTCACCCGGGTACTCCCCGTACTTTTCACCTTTCCCTCACGGTACTCTGCACTATCGGTCTTCTGAATGTATTTAGCCTTACCGGATGGTGCCGGTTGATTCAAAGGGGATTTCTCCGGTCCCCCCCTACTCAGGATTCCCAACCCACCAACGCCCTGACCCGTACGGGACTCTCACCCTCTATGGTGCCTTTTCCCAAAGGCTTTCAGTTCGGTTGTTGATTTGATGTCAGGTCCTACTACCCCAATCTGGCCGTAACCAGACTGGTTTGGGCTCTTCCGCTCTCGCTCGCCACTACTGACGGAATCACATTTGTTTTCTCTTCCTGCGGGTACTTAGATGTTTCAGTTCTCCGCGTTCGCCCTCCC
>NZ_KB893232.1 GCF_000374025.1 Spirosoma panaciterrae DSM 21099
GGCGGGTTGGATGGCGATGGAGTTGACTTTGACAAATCCGCGAGTGGTGTCGGAGACGTTGAGGGTCAGGCTCCGGTTGGCAGTTAGGCTGAACTTGGCCCGTATGTGGTCGCGGGCATAGCTAGCGCGATCCTGAAGGAATGTGTTGATATTATTGATATTGGACAGCCAGTTGGTATATGAATTACCCGTAAGCCATCGACTGAAATGTTCGGGCATATAAGGCTGGTACTGCTGTTGAATGGATGAGAGAAGGGCTGTTGTTCGACTGGCTAAAAAGGTGGTGTTGAGCAGGTCAGCATATCGGTTGATGAAGTAGGTTTTGAACGCTGGGATGTCGAGCAGCCGACGTAGAAAGAGGGTATAGGAAAGATCGGACCGGGTGGCAAAATTCAGCGTGTTGTTTTGGGCATTGTTTTGACCACTTAATCCATAATCGATGTCTTTCAGCATCCACCGCCATCGACCATCATGCCCACGAGCAGCATTGGGCTGGTATTGACTGGTTCGTTTTCGCCACAAAACAACATTATTGAGCGGCCAGTCGGTATTGGCTACGAAGATCTCGGCAATATTATAATCCGCAAAGTTCTCCACATCCATCTGGGTTTGCACGTAGGTGTAATTGATCGGATTGGTATTGGTGAAATAACTATTCAACGCCGTGAACTTTGTTAAGTCACCTTCAGAGGCTGAGTAACCATTTGCAATCTCTACCATATCCACACTATCGGTCGCAACAGCGTAATTTCGATTTACGTAGAATCGGTCATAGCGCTCGTAAAGGCCATGAATACCCCAATATTCGCCGTTCAGAAAAAGGGCAGCAGGGCGGTTCGATTGCGTGTCAAAGTTCAGATGTCGAACCATGGTTTGTCCGAACGCATCAATCAGGAGGCTGTAATCCCAATCGTTCCCACCGTTCCGGAGCAGGAGCCGATTGTAGAATAACGAAGCTGGACGATTATCGAAAAAAGGGTATTCGAAGTTACTTTTTCCATACAGGCGTAGGCTTTTGCGGGGTACTGAACGGGAGCAGCCACCATTTATTCGTATGTCTACAAGCTGATTGCTGACCGAACTGGTTCCGACAAAGATCTCTGCATTACCCGGTCGTTCCCAATCGTCGCCTTCATTGTCAAAATTGGCTGTCGTACAAAACCCGGTTCCGGTGTTAGGATTGGCTGCCCGCCAGTTATCGAAGGTTTTTCCGGCTGTGTAAATGCCTGTATTGTAATCAAAAAGATGTTTTTCGGTAAGGGCTAGTGAAACAACGGGTATAGTATACCTGGGGGGCGTAGCGGTAACGAAATACGTTTGCGTGACGATGTCGCTTGGTAAGGCGTTAGCTTTGTACACCAAGGCACGTACCACAGTTCCTTTGAAAACCGGACTGGTTGGAATGTAAGAGGCTGTGTAGGAAGCTGTCGACGACTTGATGGACACTTTATTCGCAGCACTGCTACGGTCCGAAATTGCCAGTGTCGTAGAATAGGGAAAGGTTCGGTAGGTTTCGGTTAATGTAGGCCCGTACGGTTGGCCCGGTTGCTGGGGGTAACTGTTTTTATACGTGAAACTGACCGCATTGGGTTTGGTTGGGTCGGGGTCAGAGCCATCCAGCGTGTAATAAATCGTGGCCGTAGGGTCGGGAGAACTCAAACTTAACGTAAATCCTGTGGTATAAAACCCTCCCGTTTGCGAAAAAACAGGCGGGTCCAGTATCTGAGCATAGCCAGTTTTTCCGTTGTTGGAGGCTTTGGGACTGCTGTTGGGCGTTTTAAAATACAGCCAGTTGGTGCTGCCGTTGGGCTGGCGACCCCAGGAAATGTCGGCCCGCTGTGGGCCAAAACTCAGCGTGTCGACCAGCGTGCTACCGTCAGGCCGGTAAAGACCCAACTGCTCCCCACTGGCCGACAGGCTGAAGCCAATATGATCGGCACCCCGGCTGGTCTGCCCGCTGGCCCACACCAGCAGAAAGCCGTTGGCGGGGATGATGGTTTTGGATGAACCGGAGACAAACTGGTATTTGGTGGGGTTGGCCAGGTTGTCGGTGATGAAGTAGCCAGCGATGTTGACCGAAAAGGAGTTGGGGTTATAGATTTCCAGCCAGTCTTCGAAGTTGCCCGAGCCATCAGCGAGGGTGGTCTGGTTGGAGGCCATCAGTTCGTTGATGTAGAGCTGCTGGCTTTGTGCGGAGAAAGATATACCTACAAGCAGGTATAGAATTATTAAAATAATTCGCCGTTTAATCATGACTGAGTGTGGAGTGTATTTCAGTTATGATTAAGGCAACAATTATACCATACTTATATATGATAAGTCTCTATATGGTTGTTTATTAATGACTTATGTTTTGCAAAAACGCGAAAATGTAAGTTGATTTATACCAGACTACTAGTTAACAATAGAGCAGAACGATGCTTAATTGTCCCCCTGAATGACGAGCGAGGCTGTTGCGGTGCTATAATCCAGTCGGGCATCAGTGCCGAACTCTACCCGCTTCGCCGTCGCATTGGCAACCGAGATAGTCACCACATGCCCATCATTAATTTTGACTACATCGCACAGGGTGGGCACCCGCCCACAACTCCAGGTGCCCACCGACGACCACAAACCCGATGCCAGACTCTGACAACTCCCCCGAGACACCACAATCTCATCGATGCG
>NZ_KB893233.1 GCF_000374025.1 Spirosoma panaciterrae DSM 21099
ACCAACTTAGACGAACTGACCATAGCGGTTCTGGAACAAATCAAACGCTTGGAAGAAAATCCAAAGCTGGTGCAGGCCTTCTTCCAAAAAAAGGACATAGGCTTCATTACAAGTTAATTCACAGGTCTATAAATACATTTAATTTGGACAAAACTTGTTGATGGTGTTTGCTTCAACCGAAAGGATTTAACTGGTTCTCAGAATTTGACTTTTTACTTCTTCTTTCTCTTTCTTTGCTCACGTAATTTGAAATGGTTTGTTTTAAGTCTCCTTCGTTAAACTCGTCGGCAGTCTTTTTAAATTCATCTAATGCTGCTTGTATGTTATCGATTTCTCTTTTTGCTCTTTGTTTAATAGAATCAATCACTTCGGTATTTCCAGTAATTAATTTTGTGGAATACTCTCTATAGTAAAGAGTTCTACCATCAACGTATTTTACTTGTCTATTGTAAAATTGATTTGCAACTAATGCCGCAAATAATTCTAAATCCCCTACTATCGGTACTTGAAAATAAGCAACTTCCATTGTTTGCCCCGGAGTAAAAGATATACCTGGTGGTGCATTGTGAAAACTTATCACCTCTTCTTGAATTGATACTGTTGTCCTTCCTTTATCTAAATAAGGAGTGTCAATTTTATTTGACTCATACATGCGACTTTCAATGTTTTCTGCGAACAAATCACGGTCATGAGAACCAACAATTTGTTTAGCTGTCCTAAGCAATCTTTCTTCAAAAATGTTTCTCATAAATGATTGTGCCGTTATTGTCCAATTTTCCTTACAACTTCATTCATCGTATAGTGTACAAATTGTTTCCCCAGCTCTGTTAATTCATATTGTTCTTGGTCATCAAATGCTGACTTCATTGTATTTGAAGCTGAAGAATGATTTGCTTTCGGTTTCTTCATGAAATTCCCGTAATAATCAGTCTGTATATGCTGCCGAATCACACTACCCATACTCAAATCTCGAATTAGCAGTTTGAATAGGTCAGCTTCTAAAGAATTTTCTCTAACGGATGTTCCATTAAGTTCATGCCAAATGTCATAACGAGTTACACCAGGATTTTGATAAATTACTTTAATAACAGCAAAATGAATTTCATGATACAGATTAATCCAATCTAAAAATAGCCGGATTAAATCATCTGGGACAAGTTGATGTGCTCCCGCGTTGGTCAGTAGCTTTCTGATTAATTCTCTCTTGTCAAAAGTATCCGCATTATCCCAACTTCTAAACGATTTCCGTACTATGTCCAAATACTCTTCGCTTTCTAAGCGTTCATTAATTTCTTCTGGGAAATCATCGAGTCTTTTTGCGACATCAACCAATGTTTCACCTAATAATCTCATTTTTTTGGTATGTTCACTCAGCCATTGCTCATATAATTCATTGTTTTTTACCTGCCCCTCATCAGATTTAAAGTCGGTCATCGCACTTAGAAATCCGCCTACCCAAGGGATACTTCCAAGTGCAGCTCCAAATATTTTAGAAAATATTCTTTTTCGTTTTGATTGGACGGAAGCTGCAAGCTCCTCTTTTATTTTATCCTCTACTGAAGTGTCGATAAGTGTGGGATTTGTCATATCGTAGTATTAAAATTACTGTAAACTCATAACGAATATAACTAATAAAGCTCAGGCTTTCGAGCTATGCTGGCTGTCACACGGATGCTAACCTGCAAACCTGAGTCTCACTTGTCGGGGCGCTTCTCGTGTCACACGGAGCCGGAATGAAAACCTAAAAGCTCATTGTCCGAGATGCGTCTTGTGTCGGCCGAAACCTGCCCATTACGCTATTTTTCAGCTTTTTGGCTGCTCCACCCAACGCCCGCGAGGGCTGATGGATGAGCGAGCAAGGTGACTGAACGCGAACAAGCGTCAACCTTTACACCCTCGTTTGGTTGGGCTGTCCGGCTTCCCAACCAGCGAGCATCCTGTCACCCGAAAGTTGCCCTAACGACTATTTATTCTTCAACACGCTCAAACTTATCACTACCCACCACCCGCAAAAATTCACTCCCAACTGGCGACTCTAAATATGGGAGAATGCTTGGGTCATAGTTGGCAATGGTATTGACTGAATAATAAGCTATGTTTTGAGCATCGTTAATGTACTCCTCTGATTCGGTTCCCGAAAAGAATCGCCATCCGTTATCCTGAGCTACGTCTGATTCTTCTCGATACATATAGCCAACTGGCAAGCCCTCAACCACAATCTTGTCGCTGGCCAAACAGCCACCGGGAAAATCAGTCAAAACCTTAATATCCTCTTTTCGGAGCTTATAATCTTTCATCGGTAAAATTTGCTGCCTTTCAGTGGCGCTTCCTCTGTCGCAGGCCAACCCGCATAGACACCCAAAAGTGCCAACCGGGGCGTTTGGCCTGTCAACCGAAGCCGACTAACGAGCCAAACGGCCTGACTTGTCGAGACGTGCTGTTTGTCGCACGAAAACTGACCGTTACGTTGTTTTCAGCTTGTTGAGTTCACCCAACACCAACAGGGGCTGATGGATGATAACGCTACCTCACTGAACACAAGCCACTTTCAACCTTTACACCCCTGTTTGGTTGGGCTGCA
>NZ_KB893234.1 GCF_000374025.1 Spirosoma panaciterrae DSM 21099
CGGTTCGATTCAGATACTGATCTGAAATTCAGTAAGTTAAGTGAAAAGCTAGGCCGCTCGAAGCAAGAGCTGTTCGGCCAGATGGTGGACTATTTCTACAAGTCCAAGAAGGATCCGGCTGATTTGAATGATGAATTGCTGAAGAAAGAACTGGGTCAGGGTATCAACCGCATCATCTCGTTTATCAAGACACAAGAGAAGGAAGCCTTAACACCGATGTTAGCCGATTTAACGCTGTTGCAGCGGAGCTTGGACGGCCTAGCGAGCCGATTTAACCAGTTCTATGAACCCATGGACGGCCAGCCTACCAATGCGGATGGTTTCTTTGTGCTAACCCAACGTAGGATCCTGCAAGAAAACAAAGCCATTAAGCAACAACAGGATGACATGGCTGAGAAGCTTAATAAATGGCTTGAGGAGGACGAACGGCGTCAAAAGGATATCAGACTACAGCAAGAGCAAAAGAAGGGCTTAAAAGCGAGGTTTAGCGCCATCTTGAATCATTATATGGTGCAGCGGGAAACGCTGAACGCTTTGACCCAAGGACGGTCTATTCGCGAACTGGAGGAGAACGTTCGTGCTCAGGTTGAGAATCTGTAACCTTTTTCCCTTTTCCACATGCCTCATATCAACATTACCTCTAGTAGTAGCGGCAGCAATGCCGGCAGTTGTGGCCAGCTGGTCGAGTACCTGGAGAAGGAAAACAATCTGAAGGCCGAGTATAAAGCTGAACTGTGGTTCAACCAGGGCCGCGACGATATTCGGGCGCAGGAAGTACGGCTGGGTATCGATTCGAATACCGCTAAGCTCAAACAACACGAGGCTAAGTTTTACCTGGTCAATATCAGCCCATCCCAAAGAGAGCTGGAACACATCGGTAATGACCCCCAGAAGCTTAAAGAGTATGCACGGGGTGTAATGGCGGAATACGCGGCCAATTTTCAGAAAGGGTTAGGCCCTGATGATGTGAAGTGGTACGGTAAAGTCGAGTACAACCGCGGCTACAAGTGGACCGATCCGGAAGTAAAGCAAGGCTTTTCTCAGCGGGGTGATTTGAAATCTGGCCGTCAGATGCACGTGCAGATTATCGTCAGCCGGAAGGATATGCAGAATCAACGCTTACTAAGCCCGTTGACCAATCATCGGGGGCAGGGTAAGAGCGCTGAGCATGGCCACCAGTTCGGCCAGTTCAACCGGGTCGAGTTCAAAGAGCGTAGCGAATTGGCGTTTGATCAGCAGATGGGCTACCGTCGGGAGTTGGAAGAGAGCTTTCGCTATCAGAACACCATGAGCAATGGCACGGTCCAGGAGAAAGCGGCTATAATGCTGGAACTGCGCCAAGTTGAACAAACTCGTCAGCTGCAACTGGAAGCCGCCTTACGCCAGCAGATGGAGCAAGCTCGGAAATTGGAGCTCTCTCTTCAGCAACATCAAGGTATTGAGCGTGAACAAGGCCGTAGTCGTGGTTTAGGGATAGGCCTGTAGACAAATCCATTATGGAAATCGAATCCGCGATGGCATATTGTGCCGAAGCAGTTAAAGGAAAAAGTTGTGAACGGACTATCGAGAGCTAACCAGTACCGTTCTGTTTAACCTTACGCAACCTTTACAGGTAACTACTCGTATGGACCATCAAGCAGCAAGCCGCTAGAGGATTCGAAGCCTGTAGCTACATCACCCTTCTATTAACCTGGAATGGCCGTTACTCCTAATAATACTGCTTTACCTGATCTGCTCGCTGGATGCCTTTGTAACCGTCGGCAAAATCAAGAACAATTGTATCGGCAATTTTACGGGTATGCCATGAGTATTTGTCTGCGCTATACACCTACCCGGGAAAGCGCGCTAGAAGTACTGAACGACGGTTTCTTAAACGTATTCAAGCGATTGGATCAGTACGATTCGGCCCAACCGTTTAAAGACTGGCTTCGGCATATTTTTATTAATTCTGCCATGGATCACTATCGGCAAGAAGTGCACCACCATCAGCAGGAGGTTATTGAACGGGTTGAACAAACAGTGGTTTCTGAATCCGTCGAAGCCTTTAGCCAGTTGGCTCATGAAGACCTACTGGCCCTAATTAAGCAGTTGTCACCCGCTTACCGAATGGTTTTTAACCTGTACGTCATAGATGGATTCACACACGAAGAAATTGCTAGTCAACTGGGGATTTCGGTAGGCATATCAAAATCAAATTTAAGCCGGGCACGGGAGGATCTGCGGCTATTAGTAAATGGCCTTCTTCTTCCAATGGGGCAGATTTACACGTTAAGCAACTAAGGGTTTAGTTATTCTTTGTCGGGACGACGTAAAGGTCGTCGGTTTCCAAT
>NZ_KB893235.1 GCF_000374025.1 Spirosoma panaciterrae DSM 21099
CAGTGGTTGCCACTGCTTAGTCATTACTTTGTTTCTTGGTCGATACAAAGTTGACTCGACTACCAGTCCTTATCAATTCCCCAACAAGCTCTAAAAATGGGTAATTGATTAATTGGAATCCATAATGGTCTAGTTTCTATATTTTGACTTTGCAGAAAAGAAATTAGTTCGTTTCTATTTTTCACCAGAAATGAAACATGCCAAAAATTAGAAATCGTATTAGAAGATATTAACTGAAATTGGGCACCTATACCACTAAGTTCATTCTGGTAATAGCCAACTATCTCTTGTTTAGTTTTAATATACATAGGTAAGCATTCCATTTGAGCTACGCCTATGGCTGCTAATGGGTTAACTAAACGGTAGTTATAGCCAAGAGTATCATGAAAATAGTCGGTAGTTGAGCTTTTGGCTTGTGTAATCAAATGCCTGGCTTTTTTTGCCAGCCCAGCATCGTTCGTCAAAATAGCTCCTCCTCCTCCAGTTGTAATTATTTTATTGCTATTAAAACTCAGGGCACCTGCAACTCCATAAGTTCCCGAGTGTTTGCCATTTTGAAAAGAGCCAAGGGAACAGGCAGCATCTTCAATAATAGTAAGATGATATTTATTGGCCAGTGCTAATAAATCGTTCATATCACACATATTACCCAATAAATGCACAGGGATAATAGCCTTAATTCGACGGTGATTAACGCTTAAATAGCACGAATCTTCTTCTATATACGTTTCTTTTTCAAGGAAATTCCTTAACAAGTTTAAGTCCATTACCCATGTCTCTGGGTTAATGTCCAATAGGATAGGCTCAGCCCCTATATACTTTACGGCATTAGCAGTGGCAACAAACGTTAGATTTGGGACTATAACTAAATCTTGAGGTTCTACGCCAGCTAAAATCAGAGAAATTTGCAAAGCAGTAGTCCCACTACTAATTCCTACTGCATAGGCAGCCCCTGTAAATTCTGCCAGTTGTTTTTCGAACAAGTTCAAAAAACTCCCCCCCGATAGCCAATTTGAATCTATAGCCTCGGCAACATACTTCTTTTCGTTCCCTTTTAAATTTGGCTCACAGAGAGGTATGTAGGGTTTTACAATAGAATTAGACATTTCGATACTTAGTATTTAAAGGATCACTAATTAGTTTGTTTCCTACAACTGAAGCAATTTCTCGTATTCCATCAGGCACTGTTTTTGATATTTTAAATCCCAGTATATTTTTTATTTTATCAGCGTTAACTCTATAATCACGAGGGTCATTAACAACCGAGTGATAATTAACTTTTAAAGATGGAAGTTCTTTGCTGATTTCTGTCATAAGCATTTTTTTAGTGTAGTTCTCGGCAGTATCCCCTACATTAAAAGCTTGATTAGCTACTTTTTCTGAGTCAGCTAAAAGAGCAATCTTGACAGAATTGGCTAGGTCGCTTACATGGCAATAAGGTCTCCAAAAATTTTCCCCATAAATTAAAAGAGGCTTATTTAAAGCAGCATCTCGCGTAAACTCATTAACTGTCAAATCGAATCGAAGCCTTGGAGAAATACCGTATACTGTTGAAAATCGCAATATGGTTCGAACAATCGTTGAGTTTTTAATGTTAAGTAAATATTTTTCAAAATTAACTTTTGTTTCTGCATACAGTGAAATTGGATTTAATTCCGCATTTTCATCCAGAAAATAATTTACATCGGCCATTTTACCATAATTGCTACATGTAGAAGCAAATACAAATCGTTCTATTTTTGCCTCTTCGCAACGTTCATATAATCGTACCGAAGCTTCCCAGTTTACTTTAAGCGCTAAATCTGGATATTTGTTACAAGGAGGTTCACCTACTATAGCCGCTAAATGGCATACATAATTAATTCCTTTTAATGCGCCCTTAACGTCTTCCTCGTTAAGTAAATCACCTTTTATAAATCGAAAATTCGGGTGCCCCCAGAAAGCCAATAACGACTCTCCTCCAAACGAAAGGTTATCAAAGGCGACCACTCTAAATCCTCCCCATAATAAATTCTTAACTAATTCAGAACCAATATATCCAGCGGCTCCTGTGACTAAAACATTCTTTCTAATCATGGTTTGTTTTCTATACTTATAAACGCAGAAATTAACTCCTTAGAGTATGTTGGGAAATCATCTTTGGCAATAAGTCTCGATTCGTTGTAACATGATCTGGCTATTGGCCAGATACAGCCAACTGACCGAAGAA
>NZ_KB893236.1 GCF_000374025.1 Spirosoma panaciterrae DSM 21099
ACAGCGTCGGCGGAGTAGTTCGTACTCTGATTGTTTGTATTTTGCCATACCGACAACAAGATACGTTTATTATAAGCTTATTCACGAATCAATAAGTCCATAAATCTCCTTCACTAGAGCTCAATAAATTATCTAATAATTTAAACTTAGTTTTAATAAAGACATTCCTTTCAAGTTCATTTTCAAGTCTATTGTCAGCCTAACAGGCTGATTAATGTCCGCATGAACATTGCGTCCTTATGGCAGTATTAGCTATCTACACTCAATAATCACCAGCCATTTTGCGATTTAAACTTTGCGTACTCTTCACGATTTTGCATGTAGAACAACATGAAGTCATCTAAACTCAACTTCGTTCTGCTGTTCCCCATGTCTTTGCGAACCAGTTTTATTAACTCGTAATAATCCTTGAATTGCTTTGTCGGATTATCGTGGCTGGTTAAGTCCAAACTCCATTTTGTAAATCCTTTAAATACTTCATCTGGCGCATACAGATACATATCCTTTTTTATTGCGATGAGCCTTTTCGTCAAATCTTGCTAAGTTATCTCAACACCAGTCTTGTTGGCCATTGATACGTCGAAAAAGATGTAAAGCAGCTCTGAATACATTTTGTATTTCTTATCAGAAAGCTGATTCTCAATATTTTTCAATCTGTCTTTTTGGTACTGGACACGCCAAACTAAATAGGTACTTAGAGTTCCTAGTAAAAGTAGTAGTATCTCTTTGTATGGGAAGTCGGTCATTGAAATGATTGATTTGTTGTCCGTAAATACTCACTTTACTCTGTATAGAATATTATCTAACAGACACAGAGTTGATGATTATGATAATTCACTTCGTTCTTTTACGTCCTCTCTTGGTTTGACTGCAAATCTCCCTTGAGGCATATTTCCGTTCACCAAATGCTCCCTCACTATACAAATTATTTTTTATTCATAGCTTTCACGTGGATTTTGTCTTTTGGCAACACTTGGGCATTATCCTTTACAGTTAAAGACAACTTTTCGGCTTGTAGCTTCTTGATCTCATTCCTTAAATCAACCTTCTCCTGATCTATTCTATTCTTGGCAAAGTAATCCCCCATAAAGTAGCCTATACTTCCCACCCCGGTAATTAATAAGCCTGTCCAAAATATTGCCCATCCTTCCGACATTCGACCAATAAAATTGGATTGGGTTAACTCAATGCTAGTTGATGCAGGAGGATTGGGTAACTCAATACTAGTTGATACAGGAAGTTTGGGTAACTCATGAATGCCGTTCAATTCTATATACTGTATACACTTCCTAATAAGCTCTTTAGCCAATCTTTTATCACTGTCGAAACTCCATTTATCGTAGAAAATGGAATAAGAGCTTTCAATATGAGTGAGAAATCTTGAATCTTTTCCTATATATTTTTTTATGATTCCCACTGTGAAATCTGCCCATACACGCCCCTCTTGACGATTGGAAATGCTTTCTAATTCTTCAACCTGTGCTTTGAAAGCGCTTAACGCTTTGCTTTTATCGTCCATAAATTAAGTTGACTCTTAGCATTGCATAAACAGTAAAGAGCCGCTAAGGTCGTTATGTAACCCTACATAGAACAAAGGCAATTGCTTGAAGAACCTTTAGCATAGACAAAGTCACAATATTCTAATTTTTCCTCTACAACCCCTCTTTACTCATTAAAAAAGGGTGTTTTTCCCATAGGAAATACGCTGGCAATAAAAAAGCCACCTGTAAGTACGGGTGGCCCTAGGAATGGGAAAGGCTGTTCTAGGTCTTACTCGTCTACATATTGCCATTTGTAGCCAGCAAAATATTAGGTTTTGCGCTTCCTGGCTTCTGACATGAGCCTTTTCGTTTGTTCTGAATGTTTCTTACCAAACATCGGGTTGGCTCTGTGGGGTGGTCCCGTTTAGCCGGACACTTTACTTATGAGAGTTTGACAAAACAGTTTGATAAAATTGGTTTTCAAAGTCAATCGGTGAACGGTA
>NZ_KB893237.1 GCF_000374025.1 Spirosoma panaciterrae DSM 21099
AAATAACCCGGCTGTTCAGCGGCCTTGTAGTCCATGTAAGCCGCCAGCACCGTGCGCTTGCTGCCATTCCCGAAGGCATCGTTATCCTGAATGATACGGCCCAGGTCTTCGTAGCGTTCGTTGGGGCTCCAGACTTCGGTGTACAGAAAATCGACGGGCGAGCGGGCAATGCTGGCCTGCTGGCCATACTGGTTGACCGCGTTCATGACCAGCCGCTTGTCAGGATGTGCCGCTTTCATGCTCTGAATAAACGGGTTGTAGCGCGTTTCCAGATCAATAAGCCGTCCGCCAAAGTCGAATAGTTTTTTGTCCCGATTTCCAACCTGATCGATATGAAAACCATCGAACGGCAAAGCTGAATAAACGGCCGTATTCTGTTTGGCCAGATACTGCTGCCAGCCTCGGTTGGCAGGGTCTAAAAAGTAAATGTCACTCAGAAAGGGAGGCTTGGGTAATTCAAATCGCTCTTTATTGGTGTGCGTGGAATCGGTGTAAAGGTACCATTCATCGGCTACTCCATCCGCGCTGGCATCCGTCAAAGCACCATAGGCCAGGTTATAAAACAGGGCCTTCATATTCCGTTGGTGAGCGGCCCCGATATAGGTCTTCACCGTATTGAAACTTGTTGCTCGATTGGCAATATCCACCCAGGATTCATTCGATCTGGATGAGCCACCCGGCAAAAGTTTATGGTGTTTGTAGTGCCAATCGTAAAACTGAATGCCGTTGATGTGATAGCGGTTCAGGTTTCTAATCACCGACTGGATCGTGGAATCGGCTAAGCGTGGATAGGATGCCAGAAAACCGTAGCGGGGGAACCGGTTCCAGTCGGAAGAAACATCAATCGCTATCGTTGCCAGTGTTTGTCTCTTACCCTGTTTTTGGGTAAATACCTCTGCCAGGTAACCCTGAAAATCGGTGGATGGCGGCACCCATGTCCAGGATGTTTGTCCGTCATTTAGGGTATGATTTCCGACAATTCGATTCAGGTGATAATACTGAACGTGGGTCTTTACTGGCAGTTTACCCTCTAGCGTAAACCGAACAGGCTTGCCCGGTGCGTAAACGGCCAGATCGGTTTCGATACGTACCTGCGGCCTATCCAGCAATCGACTGTCTGGCTGGGCATTGACCTGATAAGTAGTAACTAGACAGGCAACAGCCACCAGCGTAATCAGAACGTTGAGCATAATTTAGTTAACGACCTTTATGGATTAAATAATAATAACGCTATTCTATATACGTAACACCTAATATTCGACAACAACCATATCCCAATACTGCAATGAAGGCAGCGTAAAGCTTACGGCTATGCTTGATTGAGAAAACGTAAGCGATGTGGCAGCACCCGCATTGTAGTCAGGGGAGGCAAACCAAATCTTTTTAACCGGCTTGTCTGGAACCAGATTGAATCGGGGCAGCGTAATCGTTTTGGGCACGGTACGTGTTCCGGTTTCATCCCGCCAGAGTACATCAGACGAGTTGGAAAAATTAATCAGATGAATAATCTGTCTGTTGCCAACCAGCTTTCCAATGGCTGATACCTGACCTGCCTGGGGAGGCCAGGTATTAAGCTTTAGTTGTGTGTCTCCCGCCGTAATTACAGGGCTGTTGAAGGTGCCCCCATCCCGAAGCAGGTTTTGATACGCCACCAGAAAATCATAGTAATGAATCAGGCTCGTCTTCAACTCATCGCTCATCGCTAGATTGGCATTCGGAAAGTACTCCTTGCCCAGCATATGTTCGCCCAACTCCAGGTGGGAACCCCCAAAGGCGAAAATCACCGCATCGGTCAGCAGCACCCCCGCCGGGTTGAAATAACCCGGCTGTTCAGCGGC
>NZ_KB893239.1 GCF_000374025.1 Spirosoma panaciterrae DSM 21099
GATTGTCTCGAATGGGAAAGTCTTGAATAGTAATTTCTGGCAGAAAGCCTTTGGAGAGTAGGTCTGGTTTTGCCCTACCGGCGTCTTCATAGTTGTTTTCTTCCAAATACAGATGAAGTACTTCTAGGGACTTCTCGACACGCGTCAATTGATAATAGGATAGGATGAACTCGGGCAAGAGGTATTCGACTAAAGGCAAGAAACTTTCCAAAACGGCTCGGTTTGATCAAACGTACAAACCTAGAAAAATACAACGCCCTCCACAAGTATTGTCCTTGATCCCGTTTCAACCGGAAGCTATTTAGCAACAAAAAAGCACTTACCATTACTGATAAGTGCTTGATTATTTGGGACTTAAAGTGTCGGGGTGGCAGGATTCGAACCTACGACCTCCTGCTCCCAAAGCAGGCGCGATACCGGGCTACGCTACACCCCGAGTGTGGTACTATAAAATGCTACAGTCGAAAACACGTCAATTAACTTACTTCCGATTGGGACCTGTATCACTTTATTCTCCTGCGGAGAGAGAGGGATTCGAACCCTCGGTACCGTTACCAGTACGACAGTTTAGCAAACTGTTCCTTTCGGCCTCTCAGGCATCTCTCCGTAGCCAATTTGTTCGTTCCTGAACGATTGGGACACAAAGATAGGAGGATTAAACGTTTTCGTCAAGAGGAAATTTAAAATCTTTTCAGATTCGCTAATTTCGCCCCCATCTGCTGCGAGGGGTACTATTTTTCAACTTCGTCAGCATCAGCCAGATACTTGATTTCATGAACTGGATATATCCGTTTACGCGTTCCGATTTTTTTTTCATTTGCCTGTTTATTGCGCTCTATACGCTCTATGTCTGGCGCACTTTTCGGCTCGCCCATCAACTGAATACGTCAGCCTGGGGAGCTATCCCTAAATTTTTTCTGCGGGGCAGTTATCTTACCTTACTCATCATTGCCCTGCTGGGTCCATCATTTGGAGAATCCGTCGTAGACTTCGCCACATCGGGACACGACACCTTTCTGATTGTTGATATTTCCCGATCCATGGATGCTAATGATGTGGTACCTACTCGTCTGGAACGGGTGAAGTACGACATCCAGCAGCTTTGTGATACGCTACCCGCCAATCGATTCGGGTTGGTTATGGCTTCATCTGCCCCGTTTGTGCTGGCTCCTTTAACGGCCGATCAGGATGCACTCAAACAATTTATTCGCGAAGTACACACCAGTATTGCCCCCACCGGAGGAAGTGACCTGTGCAGCGCCATTGAACTGGCCCACCAGAAACTTACTACCGATCCCTCTACCCGTCGGAGCGTTAAGGCAATGGTTCTGTTTAGTGACGGCGAAAATGCCAGTCCCTGCGAACGCAATACATTGATTCGGCTACGGATGCAGGGCATACCCGTCATTACGGTCGGGGTAGGAACTGAAACGGGCGCATCGATTCGGCAGGGACGCGATTTTATTCGCGATGATAATCATCAGATTGTTCGGAGTCGGTTAAATCGCTCCTACTTGCAGGAGTTGGCCCGCGACAGCCGGGGCCAATTCATAGAGGCCGACGCTAATGGTCGGTATATCAATGAACTGGCGGGTATTTTACAGTCATTGAAAGGAGGAATCAGCGACCAGCGTCGACTGGCAGTAGCTACCAATAAGTATTATTATTTCCTGCTGGCAGCACTTGGCCTCATCGCGCTCGATATACTTATAGCGATTCGTACCTTCCGACTATAGGCGAGTCTCAACGTTTCATCTTATTTTTGGCTTCGTTTTATTGATTTGTTAGGGACTACACTCTGCTGACAGCAGATTAGTCAATACCAATTGAATCCCTGGGGCAAGCTTACGTATGATCTATTTACTCATTGCAGCCTGGATTTGGTTAAACGAGCTGATTTCTCTGAACCAGATTTCCCGTAACAACCAGGCCCGTCAGGAAGCTCAACTCGCTTATCAGTCGGGAAAATATCAGCGTGCCCTCACCTTTTATACGTATCTGACTCAGCATACGTCCACAATCGATGCCGCCGTTCGGTTGAACCTTGGTCATACCTATTTCAATTTGAAACAATACACCCAAGCCAAATCGCAGTACGAAGCCCTGCTCCAAACCGACAGGCATGATTTACGGACAGCCGCAGCCACTCAATTAGGCGTACTGGCCTGCCTTGAAAAAGATAGCGCATTAGCCCTAACGCTTTTTCGCCAGGCACTGCTCGAGAACGCAGACAATGAATCGGCCCGGTATAATTTCGAGCTTATAAAACGCTATTACTCAGGTCAGCCTCCACATAAGCGACCAACTCATAAATCATCAACTCCTACTCCTCAACAGGTCAACAAACCCCGTCCTATGGGCGGTCAGCAAGTTGAACGGTCGACCCGGCAGGATGAGATATTGCGTCGTTTTCGCCGTTTGAACCTAAGTGAAGAACAAGCGTTACAGTTGCTGGATGCCATGCGTGGCGATGACCTGCCGTATGCCTTGACCCGCTCGGCTCGTCAGAATAGTCCAAAGCCCCAGGAGGGTGAAAGTCGATGGTAGAATCGGAATGTGGTGGCTTATTAACCACAGCTCCAAAACAAATACATACCTATGAACGAAGTAGTTATTATTGCTGCAGTTCGAACCCCAATCGGTAGTTTCGGTGGCGCTTTATCCAGCTTGTCGGCCACCGACTTGGGTGCTGCGGCCATTCGGGGCGCTTTAGCCCGCGCAGGTGTACAACCTGACCAGGTAGAGGAGGTCTATATGGGCAACGTCGTCTCGGCCAATGTGGGTCAGGCACCTGCCAAACAAGCCGCGCTGAAAGCCGGACTGCCTGCCACCATTCCCTGCACGACCATCAATAAAGTTTGTGCTTCAGGTACGAAAGCCATCATGCTTGCCGCCCAGACGATCCAGCTTGGTCAGGCCGATATCATTGTAGCAGGTGGTATGGAAAGTATGTCAAACACGCCATACTACATTCCTAAAGCCCGTTTTGGCTATAAATACGGCAATGCTGAACTGGTCGACGGCCTGGCTCGGGATGGGTTGGTCGATGTGTATGATCAATGTGCGATGGGTGTCTTTGCGGACCAAACAGCCAAACAATATGCCATTAGCCGTGAAGAACAGGATGCTTACACCATACAATCGTATCGGCGGGCAGAAGCCAGTACACAGACTGGCCGATTCAGTGCCGAAATTGTACCCGTTGAGGTAAGGAGTCGAAAAGGGACCACGCTTATAGCTGAAGACGAGGAGTACAAAAATGTCATTTATGACAAAATCCCAACCCTAAAACCAGCCTTCAGCCCCAACGGTACCGTTACACCGGCCAGTTCATCGCCCATCAGTGATGGGGCTTCGGCTGTTGTTGTTATGAGCCGACGAAAAGCAGACGAACTGGGTATCAAACCCCTGGCACGTATTCTGGCCTATGCCGATGCGGAACAAGAGCCTCAATGGTTTACAACAGCCCCCATAAAAGCGGTTCCTCTTGCGCTGGAACGCGCTGGATTGACTACCGACGACATTGATTTTTTTGAAGTAAACGAAGCATTTGCCGTTGTCCCACTGGCCTTTAGCAAACGTCTGAACATACCTCAGGAGAAACTCAATGCCTTCGGGGGAGCGCTATCCATTGGGCATCCGCTGGGTGCTTCAGGAACCCGAATCGTCACTACGCTCATGAACGTTCTGGAGCAAAACAACGGCCGGTATGGTGCCGTTGGTATTTGTAACGGAGGTGGGGGCGCTTCGGCCATTGTTATTGAAAAATTGTAAACCGTTTACGCATACAGCTTACTGGTGGCTCACGCATACCAAAATGTAGGCAGCCCCTCCCGCTGAACCGTAAATTGTGAACTGTAAATTGTTAAAAATGAACGCCATTCAGGAAACAAATTTTCATTTTCCCGGACAAACGGGATTTTATCGGGGAAAAGTACGGGACGTTTACGCCTTCCCGGACAAACTGGTTATGATTGCCTCGGATCGTATTTCGGCCTTCGATGTCGTACTTCCCCGCCCTATTCCGTTCAAGGGACAGGTCTTGAACCAGACAGCCGCATACTTTCTGAAAGCAACGGTTGATATTGTCCCCAACTGGCTCCTCGACGTACCCGACCCAAACGTGAGTATCGGTCTCAAATGCGAACCCTATGCGGTTGAAATGGTGGTTCGCGGCTACCTGGCGGGTCATGCCTGGCGGCAGTATCGCGACGGACACCGAACCCTGTGTGGCGTAGCCTTACCCGAAGGCTTGCGGGAAAATGATCGATTGCCCACGCCAATTATTACCCCGTCGACCAAAGCGCATGAAGGCCACGACGAGGATATTAGCCGCGAAGAAATCCTGAGTAAGGGGATTGTTTCGGAACCTGAGTACGTCCAGCTCGAACAGTATGCCCTGGCGTTGTTTGCCCGTGGCACAGAAATGGCCGCTCAGCAAGGTCTTATTCTGGTCGACACCAAGTATGAATTCGGCAATCTGGATGGCAAGGTTTATCTGATCGACGAGGTGCATACGCCTGATTCTTCCCGTTATTTTTACGCAGATGTGTACGCGCAAAATCAGCAGGCTGGACAACCGCAAAAACAATTATCGAAAGAATTCGTTAGAGAATGGCTTATTTCAAACGGTTTTCAGGGTAAAAGAGGGCAAACCGTTCCGCCTATGTCCGATGAATGGGTAAGTCAGATCACGAAGCGCTATATCGAACTCTTTGAGACAGTGACTGGCCAACGCTTCCAGCCCGATGAAACAACCGACCCACTGGCCCGAATCGAAACCAATATACGACAAGCGATAAAATAATTTAGAATGACTGAATGATAGCATGACTGAATAACTTAACCTATTCAATCTTTCTATCATTCTAAATTGAAGATTTATGAATTATAGCATCGAGAAAAACGAACAGTACGCCCTGATCCGATTAACAGAGTCTATATTCGGCGAGGCCATAACTACTGATTTTGAAACGCTTAGCCGCAACCTTTTTCGGGAAGGATACAGCAATATCATCATTGATATGGCCCCTATTCAGTCGATTGACCCGGCAGGTGTGTCAACAATTCGAAAAATAAGTCGGCAATGCACCAATGAACAGGGCTTGTTGGTTGTTGTTACTAAAAATGACGATCTGATTTCATTTCTGGACACAGCCCGTCTCAGCGATCTGACGATTCTGCCCACCGTGGAAGAAGCCATAGACGCTGTTTTTATGAACGAACTGGAAAACGACTTCCGAAGCGAAGCAGATGATGAGTATGATGTCGGAGGCAGTGTCGAGGCCTAACGCAGCCCTAACGCGCGTAGAAACAACCCATGAATCGGAACAACATCGTCCGAGCCATACCCCATTTACCCTAACCATACTGGGGGCAGGCTCGGCCACGCCCTCACTCCGACTCCATCAGACGGCTCAGTTGCTGACCGTCGGTAATGAATACGTTCTGATCGATTGTGGGGAAGGAACCCAGTACCGTTTGCTCGAACAGCGGATTCGTCCGGGCAGGCTCCGGTACATTTTCATTAGCCACCTGCATGGCGACCACTATTTTGGACTGGCTCCCCTCTTATCGTCATTGAATATGGCCGGGCGAACCGAAGATCTTTATCTGTTCGGTCCCCGAGGTCTGGATGAGGTGCTGACGACGATTTTTCGGGTATCCGACTCCCGACTTGGCTTTCGCCTGCATTTTCAAACGGTTGACCCAAATCAGGCTGCTCTCTTACTCGATCATCCACTCATGACGGTACAGTCGATTCCTCTCCAGCACCGAATCGACTGTACAGGTTACCTATTCCGAGAGAAACAGGCCAAACCTCACTTGCTACGCGAGAAGCTTCCGGCCGATGTACCTATTGCGTACCTAAAACAACTGAAAGAAGGCAAGGATATTCTGGATGCCGATGGCCGGCTGCTCTACGCTGCTGCCGAGTATACAGAACCAGCTCCGTCCCCCCGCTCCTATGCGTTCTGCTCCGATACACGCTATGTAGAAGAGCTAACGACTCAGTTACAGGGCGTAAACGTACTATACCACGAAGCCACTTTCTTACAGGATAACAGTCAGCGTGCGGCTGAGGTATATCACTCGACTGCGGGACAAGCGGCTATGATTGCCGCCAACGCCCAGGCTGGCCGTTTGCTAATTGGTCACTTTTCATCACGGTACAAACAATTCGAGCTATTTCTGGAAGAAGCCAGAGCAATTTTCCCCGAAACGTACCTGGCAATCGAAGGGCAAACGACTGAAATATAGACACTTATTCTATCGCTTTTAATCTGGTAGATTTCAGGTTTCAGCCTAATGGCATCGTATGGTCACCCGGCAATCTGAAACCTGAAACAATAAATCAGCCTATCCAAGTACATTATTCTGTTTATCTTTAGCCCGAAAACTTTCTTAATTGATTCATGCTGGCTTTTCGCCTGGGATTTTTAGAAATCGGGTGGCTCGATCTACTGGATATTGGGCTCGTCACCTTACTAATTTATCAGATATATCATCTTGTTCGTGGGAGTGTTGCCAGCCGGGTATTTGTCGGGTATTTGCTGGTTTATCTTGCCTATTTATTGGTAAAAGCTCTGGGGCTCAACCTGATGACTACCATTCTGGAGTATTTCATCAGTGTGGGTGCCCTGGCGCTGATTATCATCTTTCAGCACGAAATCCGGCGGTTTTTACTGCTGATTGGCAAATCGACGAATTTAACCAACAGCCGTCTGTTCAAGCGGTGGTTTCTTCGGGAGACCCAGGTTATGGACGCGTATGCCTCGCTCAAACCCATTCTGGATGCCTGTAAAGCGTTAAGTGGCGAATTCTCAGGGGGGTTACTGGTGCTTCAGAAGAATGATGATCTGGAAAAATTCGCCCAGTCGGGGGAGATTATTGACGCCGATATTTCTAAACCGTTATTGCTGGCGATCTTCAGTCAGTACAGTCCTTTACACGATGGGGCGGTCATCATCAGTGAGGGGCGCATTCGGGCCGCCCGTTGCATTCTACCCGTTTCGGAAGATGATGAGCTACCCGCCACCCTTGGTTTTCGGCACCGGGCCGCCTTAGGCATGAGCGAAGCCACCGACGCAGCCGTCATTGCCGTATCGGAAGAAAGCGGTCGTCTGTCGCTGGCGCTGAACGGTGAGTTATACACCAACCTTAGTCAGCCTGAACTGGAAAGTCGTCTGGAAGGGTATTTGCGCGAACCGAAGGCTCACTAATTTGCGGGAATACGTCTGCGAGCTTGTTTTAACCCAACTTCAAAAGAAAACCCGGGGCGTCACTGAGGCAGTGACGCTCACTGGGTAGCTTTGTTGGTCAAAAAGAGAGTGCCGTATAAGAATCCGACGTATATACCGAAAGTCGGAATGAAGTAGGTAGCTATCCGCTTCGGCTGATCGGATTCGGCTTACTCGATTGCTCGTCTTTAATATTCAAGCATTCTTGGCAGCTTTTTGGCCTGCTCAACGAAGTCGCCAATTTGTTCAACCGAAGGGGGCCGTTGTGTATACTGCCGTACTTTGTTAATCTGAATCAGTTTAGCATGGAGATTGTCGGCCGAGCGTTGAGCCAGTTCTTTCACTGTATCCACTCCAGCCTCTTCCATAAGATCACTATAAACCCGGCCAATACCCTTGATACGGGCCAGATCAGCGCGATTGGCTAATTCCAGAATGGCTTTTGAATCAACACCACTCGCCGACGATAACGCTTTGCGGTCGTCAGGGGTACGGGTTGCTTCAAGCAACGAATCAGCATCGCTAATACCTTGTGCCTTTAGGGCGTTTAGAACAGCATCTGTTATGCCTCGCAGTTCTCCTAATGTAAGGCTCATGAAATAATGTTGAGTTTTGAATAAACAGCACAACCCGACCTTCGGGTTGTTGGGTACTTTTTTAACGGACAAGGTACTTTCTTCGAGTATCATTCAAAAGAAATTTCTTCTGAGCGGTAAAGCTTTCGGGATGCATTTGCCCGAATTCGCGCTGCCATTCCTGAAATCGATCTGGTTCCGCCTGCTGAAACTGCTCGACGTTAATTTTCTTCTGACTTAAATATTCTTGAAAAGACATAGGTTAAATCTGCCATTTTAACCGAACCTTATACAAAGTAAGGGCTTTTTTTAACACATCACTATAATTGATAACTACAAAAATGACAAAATGGCGTATAAAATCCAGCTAACCAGGATGAAAATCAATATGGAACAGATCGTGTGATGAGCACCCAAATCACTGAACCAACTTTACGTATGGACACGCAATTCATCACCTTTTCGGAAACGCCATCGCAGCCGGGTACTACAGCTGCTCAGGATGGGGCGCTTCTGGATGCTTACTCAAATACAGTTGTCACAGTAGCTAAAAAAGTAAGTCAGTCCGTAGTACAAATTAAGGTAAGTGGCCGTTCCTCCGCACCGGAATCAGCTAAAACCAATCCGCCTGCCCGTCGACCACCCGGACGTGGAGAGTCTGATGGGGGTACGGGGTCCGGTTTTGTCATCTCAACCGATGGCTATATTATCACCAACAACCATGTAGTGGCAGGCGCCAGTAGCATTCAGGTCTCTCTACCCGACTCGAACGAATACGAAGCAACACTCATTGGTCGCGATCCGGCTACCGATATAGCCGTTATCAAGATTTATGCTGATGGACTGAAAGCTATCCGGTTTGCGGATTCAAAACAGGTGCAGGTGGGGCAAATTGCCATTGCGGTGGGTAATCCATATGGCTTTCAGTACTCCCTTACCGCTGGCGTAGTTAGCGCCCTGGGCCGGACATTACGCTCTGAATCAGGCCGTTTGATCGACGATATTATCCAAACAGATGCGGCTTTGAATCCAGGTAATTCGGGTGGCCCATTGGTCAATTCGAATGGCGATGTGATTGGGGTAAACACGGCGGTTATTCTGCCTGCGCAGGGAATCTGCTTTGCGGTTTCGTCGAATCTGGCAGCTCTGGTTGCGGGCAAACTCATTATGCACGGCCGAGTTCGCCGGGGTTATCTGGGCATTGCGGGGCAACTGATCAATCTCACCGAACGCATCAAGCAATACAATCAGTTAATGGCCAAATCGGGGGTTATGGTCGTTAGTGTAGAACCAGATGGCGTAGCAGGGAATAGCGAATTACGCGAAGGCGACATCATTGTGGAATTCAACGGCCAGCCAGTGGCTACGGTCGATGACCTCCACCGGCTCCTTACCGACGATTATATCGGTCGACTTACCCAACTGACCGTTTTACGACAAAATCGCAAAAAAGGGGTTATGGTTACCCCCGGCGAAATGAAGTAACCGCTGCCGACAGTTTTCCTCCCGACGAAAGCAAGCCTGGCATTTCGGTCATTATTCAGGTTACTTTGGCTACGATCCGACGTCCAATTTTAATACCTATCATTTGTTGCAATTTTATGAAGCGTTACTTTCTTTCTGTATTCATGCTGGCCGCACTTTCAGCGTCTGCTCAATCGTTTAAACCATTTAAGGTAAACCTATCGCTGGGTATGGCTAAACCCCTGGCCTCCGGGGTGTCGGGCGGTGTCTTATTTGCTATTGAACCCAAATATGGTCTAAACGACCATGTAGATCTTGGCCTTCGCATGGAATGGGCAGTTGTTGCCAGGGGCGTGGTCAGCAACAACAACACCGTTACGGGCGATGTCGGTGCTTTTGGGTCGTATCTGCTTACGGGAAATTATCTCTTTGGTTCCAGCAATACACGCCCGTTCATAGGCTTAGGCGCTGGCGTATACAGTGTAGCTTCTGCCGGTACGATTACTGTCATTGACGGTCAGAGCCCTAAAGATGTAAACCTGGCTGCCGAAACCAAGTTTGGGGGTATGATTCGGGCGGGCTTAAAAACGGGGCATTTTGTTATTGCCGCCGAATACAACGCCGTTCCAACGACGACCAATAAACTGACGAATACAACCATCGATAGCAAAAATGCTTATCTGGGCATAAAGTTAGGCTTCGATATTGGCGGAGGGCGATTGTAGAGAGCGAAAGAGCGATAAGAGCGAAAGAGCGAAAAGATAGCTTGCATCAGCATTCCACTCTTTCGCTCTTTCACTCTTATCACTCTTTCACTCTTTCACTCTTTCACTCTTTTGGTAAGATCAACGGGTGAAACCGAAGGCCTTTGATGCGGTTGAACTCCAATGAGGGGGCTGGAATTTTGAAAAACTGGGCCGTACCAATAAAACGCTGCAAGGACGGCGAAAAAGCGCCGACTCTGGACAGATCAGCATCGGGTGAAATAAAAAATTGCCGATACCGGGTAAACTTCACCTCATTTCCGGCCGCATCCACCACCTTCGGGTTCTCATGGCCGCCAATCATACCACTCCCACTATACCCAACATCCAGATTGAGCCATCGCGGAAAATCAGGGCCAACCGGGAGTACCGATGCCAGATTGACCGATAGCCAATATTGCTGACCGTTATAGTCTTTCAACATTTGCTGACCGGTTGTCTTGCCGAGCAGATTAGGGCGGTAGGGTGGAAAAATAGTTTTCCGAAACCCATATTTCAAACTTACAACCTGCTGGCCTGCCCCGTACTGCTGCCCCATAAATAGCGCAGTGCCCGCTACGTTGGCGACCATATCCCCTTTCGAAAACCCCCACCCTTCTGCGTGCCCGTCGAATACTTCAAGGGTAGTCTGAAACAAGACAGCCAGCAAACCGCCCGTCAAAATACTGGCGCGTTCATCGACCCCACTCCAGCGCATCAGCTCATAGCCTCCCCGGCTCATGCAATAAGCCGTTGCAGCATGCCCTACTTTGTCCATCTGGAGCCATTCCGCATTGTCGTTAAAGCTATGAAATGGCACTTTCTTCTTATACCACTGCTTACGAAGCATCAATAGCGTAACGGTGTAGAAAGCTGCTGTACCCACCAGCACCCCTATGAATCGCCCCTGGTTGATCCCTGCCTGATCGGTTGGTACAGGTAGGGATGGCATGGGTTGCGCCTGAATGGACTGGCATAGCAGTAGCCCGTACAAACTCATCCACCCAACACGCCGAATCCTGTTTTTCATTCGCCAAAAGTATCCAACCCGTTTCATTTTTCGACAGATTTTACTGGATTTGCCGAATTAAGCATGAAAATCGTATACATTCTGTGCATCCGGTCGGAACGCCTTTTAGCCGTACCTTTGCCAAACTTATTTCACTTCCTATTCATGAATCTGGTCCCATCTCCTCCCCTCACACGCGCTCAGGAATCGCGCGTAGCCATTGAACGCCTGTACATTACGATGCGCCATTTGTTCAATCGGGGATTTTATAAACCTTCGGGCGTATCGGGCGAAGAAATTCGACGGGCCCTGCTCACGCTCCAACCCGAAATTTATGGATTGGTAGGCGATCCACAACGGGTTGAACTGGATGGCCTCGTGTATGTTATGGATCGACTGCCCAAAGGGATCGAATCCTGCCGGATTATATCGCTGGCCTCCCGCGAAGGGTTCGAGCATTCGCATTTCCCCGTTCTGGTGCCCGCCAAGCGTCGCCGAAACTGCTTTCGGATCGACAATGAACAGATGGTGATTGAAGTGACCAATGGCCGTAGTGAAATCTACGATATTCTTACCCACCTGACGTTTATGTTCATGGAAGCCGATAAAATTCGGCGCAACGCTTTCCAGGAACGGGGCAGCCGCACCCGTGAATGGGAGAAACTGGAAACGATTGTTCAGTCGGGTGGTATGGTCAACGACGACGAACGAGAACTGGCGCTCATGTACCTCAGCTCGATTCTGGGTCGCACGTTTGAAGAAACCCAGCAGGCTTACCAGCGTTTTGAGGAAAATGCAGGTACCAACAGTGGGCTGTTTCAGATCGTTTATGGGCTGGGCAGTGTATCGATCCGGGAGCTTGTAGAACCGAAAATAGCGCGCGAAATCAACTTTACACCCATGCTGCGCGAACGGGTTGGTCAACACCTGTATGGCGAACGCTGGGCTACCCGCATTAAACAATACATCTGGCAACATAATCTGCAGGAGCGCCCGGTTCATGTGATCAGTGCCAATCCGCATAGTGTGATGAACTGCCTGTACGCACCGGCCGCTTTATCGGACCTCACCACCTGGGATAATCTGTACGACCTGGCCCTGAAACTCAGTTTACCCGCCGAACGGGATTTACGCAAGCAGGTAACCACCTACGCGAAAGAGCATGGCATGCATATTCTGGAAGATATGGCCGGAACCAGCCTGCTCGTCCAGCTTATCGACACGGCGAAGCTGGACCCTAAAAAACTACCTGTCGAAATCAATTATGACGCCAAGCATATCCGTGAAACGAAACCGCTGCTGCTGGTAATGGATTACGCCTTTGGCGAGCAGGCTTTCGAAACAATGGACGAGTTACTGAAACCTTATGAACATAATGAGCTAACGGCCCCGCTCAATGTGGCCTCGATCTCAATAATTGGGAAAGCCGGTATTCTGACAGGCGGCAAAGGAGATCTGATGATTCCAACATCGCACATCTTCGAGGGAACGGCCGACAACTATCCGCTTGATAATGACTTCAGTAAAGACGATTTTGACGGCAACGGCATTCCGGTCTATGAAGGGGCAATGATCACCGTTCTGGGCACCTCTTTGCAAAACAAAGACGTCCTGAGCTATTTCCGCAATTCGTCCTGGAACGCCATCGGCCTGGAAATGGAAGGCGCTCATTATCAGAAAGCGATCCAGGCTCAATCGAAAATACGGGGGAGTGTTCCGGCCTCGGTTAAAGTACGTTACGCTTACTATGCCTCAGACAACCCACTCCTGACCGGCGCTACACTGGCCTCGGGTAGCCTCGGTACGCTGGGGGTTAAACCAACGTACCTGATTACAGTTAAATGCCTGGAGAAGATCTTCAAGACCGTTTAATCGGATTCATTATAATCGACAGATTTAATGGGATTAAATTGGGAAAGATGCCCTGCGTTGAACAAGCTGTTTCTCAAATTTGTAGCTATAGGGAATACATACCTGCCAACCAATCATCATGGCGAAGCGTAAAAAATCTACTGAGAAAGGTCCCGACGTTGTTCTGATCGGTGCCGGAATAATGAGTGCCACGCTGGGCGTGCTGCTGAAAGAGTTACAACCCGACCTGACCATCGAAATCTACGAGCGTCTGGACAGTGCAGCCGCCGAAAGTTCCGATGCCTGGAATAATGCCGGAACAGGTCACTCGGCTTTCTGCGAACTCAACTATACCCCTGAAAAGGAAGATGGGTCCATCGACGTAACGAAAGCCATCAAAATTGCCGAATCGTTTGAGCAGTCGAAACAATTCTGGGCTTATCTGATCCAGCAGAATTTTCTGCATGACGCCCCCAATTTCATTCGCTCCATTCCACACATGAGTTTTGTGTGGGGCAGCGAGAATGTCGATTACTTGCATAAACGCTACGACGCGCTTCAGCAAAATTACCTGTTCCACGGCATGCAGTATTCCGAAGATCCGGCCCAACTGGCCGAATGGATGCCGCTGGTGATGGAAGATCGCGATCCGGCTCAACCTGTGGCGGCTACGCGCATGGATATTGGTACCGATGTCAATTTCGGAGCGCTCACCCGGGCTATGTTCCGACGGTTATATGATATGCCGGGCGTTCGGCTCTATTTTGCCCACGATGTTCATGATTTGTGGCGCTCTAAAAGCCTGGGCGGCTGGAAACTCCGGGTCGAAAATGTAACGACTCGTCAGGAACGGGAAGTTCAGACCGACTTTTTATTCATCGGTGCGGGTGGCGGTTCGCTGCGCCTACTCGAAAAGTCAGATATTCCCGAAAGTCGTGGATTTGGTGGTTTTCCAGTCAGTGGCCAATGGCTCAAATGCGTTAACCGGGATGTGATTGAACGACATCAGGCCAAGGTATATGGAAAAGCGTCGGTGGGGGCTCCGCCGATGTCGGTACCCCACCTCGATACGCGCATGATCGACGGCAAGCGGGAGCTACTGTTTGGTCCCTACGCCGGTTTTTCGACTAAATTCCTGAAAAGCGGCTCGTATATGGATTTACCGAAATCCATTCAGCTCAGCAACATGGCTCCCATGCTAATGGCGGGTTTGCACAATATTCCGCTGACTAAATACCTGATCCAACAGGTGATGCAATCGCCCGAAGATCGGCTGAATGCGCTGAAGGAGTACTATCCCGATGCTAAAATGGAAGACTGGGAACTGGAAATTGCCGGGCAGCGCGTACAGGTGATCAAAAAGGATGAAGAAGAAGGGGGCGTTCTGGAGTTTGGTACCGAAGTGGTTAGTGCAGCCGATGGTAGTATTGCCGCTTTGCTGGGCGCATCGCCCGGTGCGTCGACTGCCGTATCGATTATGCTTGATTTGCTGAAACGCTGCTTCCCCGAAAAACTCAAGTCGGAAGCCTGGCAGCAAAAGCTGAAAGAGATGATCCCTTCGTATGGACAGGTGTTGGCCCAGAATCCTGAACTAGGCCAACACCTCCGAAAACATACCAGCGAAGTACTGGGCTTGGGTATGTTTGAATACACCTCTGAAGTGACACCATAAGCGGATTCGTTGGCAAACGAATCGTTCAGGATACTCAATAATTTTCTTGAACCGCAAGGACGCAATGGACGCGAAAAGTTTAAAGAGATTCCATAATCTTTTCGCGTCTGTTGCGTCCTTGCAGTTTAAAAAGTTCGTCGTTCGTACTACTTATGATTTTCTGATTCAGAATCAGGTTGTTCTTTCTGTACTCCTCCATACGATGTCTCAGAGAACAGAATAGTCTTTTTAGTGGAGGGGAGAGCCCTGACAGGCTGAATAAACAATGTGTTACTGAACTCTGATTAACTGAACACCTGCAACCGGGCGGCCATCGACCGTAACGCCCTGTATCACTACCCGTACCGTTCGTACCACATCCGACAGTGGGAAACGCAACTGACTGTGCCCCTGGCTGTCGGTTTGCATGAGTGGTTTCCAGTATAAAACATCCCGGTCATCAACAGGCCCCGAAATAGGGCCAGCGGTTGTCTCTGCATCATAACGGGGTACGTAGAATTCGCGCTGTACCGACGGGTAGCCAATGAATTGAATCGGCGTCATTCCCTCATCAGGTTTCGCGCTCCCCTGCATCGACCGGGCTCTTTTTGTGTAAAACGCAATCACGCCATTTCCACCCCGGGCCCCGTAAGTACCCGTCGTAATCGCGCTTTTCAACACTTCGATGCGTTCAATATCGCTTGCACTAAAGAGCAGCAAAGCATTCCCATCGGGGTCTTCGATGGGCATACCGTCCATCAAATACAGGGGTTGAGAACCCATGCTAAAACTATTCGTTCCCCGCATCGATACATAGTAGGCACGCGCTACTGCAGCGCCTACTCGTTTAACAGTCACGCCCGTTAAGCGTCCCTGAATCATTTCGTATAGATTCTGGTAGGGTACCGATTTCTCATCCACCACAATAACGGCATCAGCCTCGTTGTGCAAACTACGCTGTTGAATATCTTCGGGTCGTTTATCAAATTTTTGAGCTCGAACCGTCACTTCATTCAGCGCTTTCGCCGTTTTGTCGCGGTAAAAATCGGTGTTTGCTTCCTGTCGAATTCGAGCCGCTTCCAGTTGAGTCCGCAATGCCGACCAGTTTAGCGAAACCGCCCGTTCATCCGATTCCCATTCCTGGCCTGGCCATTCCTGAACCAGAAAGGCATCTTTAGCCGATAGGTTTCTTGACTGGCGATCCAGGATTCGCGTCATGAGCTGAACTGTATCAGCAATGGCCAAACCCGCCAACCGAAAACGCCCCTGCTCGTCAGCAGCTGCCGATTTTACAAATGATTGCCCTGACCCTGTCGATGCCACAACAAACTGGGCGCCAGCTATGGGTCCGTTTTTCGCATGTAGGATGCGACCTCTGATTGATACCCCACCCAGCGAATCCGATTTGGGCGTACCCTCAACCCGTCGCCAGCCCTGCGTTAACAACAGATCGTCCAGTGCCCGACGAGTTTCGGTGGAGCGATTCACTACATATCGGTTGGGGTTATCGATACGCCCCCGAAGTTCGCCCGTTAGCAACAAATGTACGGGCAATGTAGCGTCGGCGGTATCGTCTGGCACTTTGCCCGCATCGGTAATCGACGCTGATAAAGCGGCCAGGGCCGGTGATCCGTTATCGCTCAGATTAAGACTCAGGGAAACCTGTTCGCGGGGCTTGTACAGTTTTTTGTTGACACTCATCAACACCCGTACGGGTGCTACAGATTCGGGCACAAAAACCAATCGCTCGGCTTGCGGCTTGGCGATGGCATCGTACAGGGTGATTTGCGCCAGGCCGGGTAACCAGGTCACTATGGGCAGGCTGACCTTCGCCACCCCATTTTGCAGGAGTATTTTTCGGCCATCGATTACACGGCCCCGTTGTTGAATCAGCACGTAGGCCGAGTCGATAGCCCTCTTGTTCGTGCTCAGGATGGTCAATGCCAGACGGGTTGTATCGCTGACCACATCGGCAGAAAGCACTATACCTTCTGTTTCAGGTTTAGGCAACGGAACGTGTTGCGGCTGGTTGTTGTAGGTTAGGTCGGCATAGTATGTCCGTTGCGGCTTTGGTTCCATCGACACGCTGGTCATTCCCTGCGGATTCGTTCTGAAACGGACCACTTCAGCTCCTAAATCATCGACAATTCGGCCTTCGATGGGCAAGCCATGCCCATTAGGCTGGACAATTTTCACACCCAGACGCGCAGGGAATCCGGCAATCCAGCGCCCTCCTTCCGGCAAAATCTGAACGTCTACTGGCTGAGAAACCGAGTCATTACGCATGGATACATCGTGCCGAAACAGATTATATATGGCAACCGACCGCTCGAAAGCCGGACGTCGCTGGGCATCATCCTCATCGGTATAGGCCCGCAGACGATACGTTCCTGCCGTGAGGGTATCCGACAGTCGGAAGCTCCCCTCACCTCTCCCGTCGACGATCCGTACCCACTGGTGCTGCATGAGTTTCCCATTCGAAGAAAGCAAGTCGACATGAATAGCCGTTTTTCCACTGGCCCGTTGGTGGCTGGCCGCATCGAGCAGGTACGTGCTCATCCAGAGCCGATCGCCCGTGGCATAAAAAGGTTTATCGATGTGTACAAATACAGTGGGAGCCTGGAGGCTGAACTCTTCACTGAACTCGGCCGTAATACGCTCCATGCGAGCGTCGGGTGGTGCTAGTTTACCCTGTGTAGCCAGTGGGCTATTTTTAAGCGGCTCTTTCTCACCCCCTTCAGGTTTCCAGTCAGCAGGCAGCATGGTCGACAGGCGGTCATTCCCCATCGAGCCTTTCGCTTCCATACCCTCGGGCATCGTTATAACCCCATCGACGGTCATTTGTAACTGTCCACCCGGTAATCGCATTTCTGTGTACGCGTAACGGGCATCTGGGTAGGGCGAGAACCCCGAAGTCGCATTCGTATAGAACACAATCAGTTTCATGGACGAAACCAATCGGCGTTCGGTCGATAAGCGGCCCGGTTGAATGGCCTTAGAAACGTTAATTGGCACCAGACGCTTGTAATCGTTGATTGCAGCGGAAAGTGTAAGGGAACGCTGTTCGAGGGAGATCGGCTTCGTAACATCTTCCTGATACACCATAAAACCAGCCTGTTCGAACGTATTGTCAATCAGACTGGCCATCAAATGCCGAATCGAGCCTTTGTATGCGATCAGTCGATTCCGCTGAAATCGACTGGCTTGTCGTTCGTTTTCGGGTTTTAACTCTTCGAAGCGGGCCGTACCAGCCGAATAAACCTCCCCTGATGCTGTAGCATCGAAATGGTTCAGATCATAAATCAGACGATACCCTGTGGCCTGATTGTCAATAATTAACGGCTCATTGGCCGTTGCATACAGATGCTCTTTGGCTTCTTTAAAATTGAGCACTTCGCTGTTGACAAGCACACACTGACCGCCAAAGGGTTCGCCAAAGAACTGCTTTTTAAACTGACGTAAATGACGCTCCCAACTCTTCGGATTACCTCGTACCGTTACGGCATCCAGCGTTTGTTCACTCGGTTTCAGACGAAAATCCGCTTTTTGAGGGGCCGTATTATCAAATCGAATTTTTTTTGTCTCAGATTGATACCCAACAAATGAAGCCACTATTTCGACCGTACCCAATGGCATACCTGTCAGTGTATAATAGCCCTTTTCGTCGGTAATTGCGCCCCGCGTTGATCCATTAACATAGACGTTGGCAAATGGTACGGGTTTGCCCGTAGGTCCATCGGTTACGTAGCCGGTCAGCACGGTTTTCGTTTGACCATAGCCCACCCGGGTTAGTTCCAGAAGTAAAATAACAGTGATCCAGCCGACAGAGAACAAGTATCGCATACATAGCAAATCATATAGATTAAAAGAACGCTACCATGCAATTATACCTGAGATTGTCATATGCCTATTCGATCAATAACCCAGCCCCCATCACAACCCTGTTGCCAGTACAATCCTTCCTACATTGGAAAAACTCGTCCGAAAAAGCCCTACCTTGCGGCCATGTTCAGAATCCTATTGAAACCGATTGGAATTGGTATGATCAGCCTGGCGCTTCTATCCAATTGTCAGTCTGCAAACCAGACACCCTGTGAGCAAACGCTGGTAACGACAACGGCGCCCGAACAGGAGATCGCCCAACTCAAACAATACATCGAGTCGAAGGGAATTAAGGCTACGGCCGATAAGCGAGGATTTTATTATACCATTCAGTCGCCGGGCAGTGGCGCAAAACCCAATGTCTGTTCCAACGTTAGTGTCAATTATGAAGGTCGCTTAACGGATGGTACCCGTTTCGACAGCGGAGATGATGTTCGCTTTGGCCTTAATCAACTGATAGTAGGTTGGCAGGAAGGGATTCCCCTTATTGCCCCGGGCGGACAGATTACACTGTATCTGCCGCCTTCGTTAGCGTATGGGGATCAGCAGCAAGGAGATATTCCGGCTCATTCGATTCTGATTTTCCAGATCGACCTACTGGCTATTCATTAATCTGGTCATTGAGGCAGTTCTACGATTCCCACGTACCAGCCGCTTTACCAAACAAGCGTCTCTCCAGAAACAAATACTGTTATGCTTAAAAACCTGTTTTTGCTCCTTGTATCCACGAGTCTGTTCATGCATCAGTCAATAGCCCAGACTTTACAACGTGGCGTGTCGGCCAAAGACACCTATTCGAATCCGCTATCGGTTCAATTTGGTGATCCGTTCGTGTTGCATACGCAGGGCAAGTATTATATGTACGGCACAGGTGCAGGAGCCAATAAGGGGTTTGTAGCTTATTCGTCCGACGACATGGTCAGTTGGAAACGGGAAGGTCAGGTCTATTTTCACGATAATCCCCAAGGCTGGAGCGATCCGAATGCGAAGTGGGGCGGTGCGTACTGGGCACCGGAAGTTTATGAGGTAAAGGGCAAGTTTTATCTTTTTTATAGTGCTCAATGGAAAGTCAATCCAACCCATGAAGAAGAAAATTTCCGAATCGGAGTAGCCGTGGCCGATAAGCCTACTGGCCCCTTTATCGACCTGACCAACAAACCCATCTTTGATCCGGGTTATCCCATCATTGATGCCAATGTGTTTTTCGATACCGATGGCAAAGCCTATCTGTACTATTCGCGCTGCTGCTACAAACATCCAGTCGAGAGCGAGGTAGCCGATTTAGCCCGTCAGAAAGGATGGTTCAAGGAAATTGAAGAAAGTTGGGTATATGGTATCGAACTCAAATCGGATTTTTCGGGCGTTGTTGGTGAGCCGGTTTTATTGCTGCGTCCCCCGGTTAAACTAGGCGACAAGCAGTCGGACTGGGAAAGCCGATCTGTAACGGCCCGCGAAGTGAACCGGCGCTGGACGGAAGGCTCAGTTACGTTCAAGAAAGGCAACACCTATTACATGATGTATTCGGCCAATTATTTTGGTGGCCAGCATTACGCCATTGGGTACGCTACCGCCAGTTCGCCTTTAGGCCCCTATAAAAAAGCGGCCAATAACCCGATTGTAGAGAAAAATACGCCCAGGGGAGGCTCCGTTACCGGAACGGGGCATAATAGCATTACGTACTCGCCGGATGGGAAAGAAATGTTTTGCGTATATCACGCCAGAACCTCGAAAACCGGCGACGAACGGGTGGTTTTTATTGACCGAATGGAAGTAGGTAAAGGCATCATCAAGGTTTTAGGGCCGACAACTACGCCCCAAAAGCTTCCGTCAAGCGGTCGATAAAAAGGTCCCGCGCGATGTGCTTCCCCCTTTCGGTTGCTTTCTATCTCCGAAGTTTCTTGGCGAACGTCTTTTTCTTCCGAGAAAACCTGGCATGGGTGCAGATGGTCAGCAGGTGCGTAGGTTGCCTCTCCGATAGGGCTATTGATTCGCTATTGAACCCAAAAACAAAGATTAGTGGAGATCATGCGTATTTGTTTTTCTCACAAGTCACGCAGGAAAAATAACCGTTGAAATCGGCTATTTGCCAGTTGAAGATCATTGCCGTTGCATCCCCCCTACCGGACTGGCTAGTTTTGGGCACGCAATCGCAATAACCTTTAACCGCTGGAGCCGACCAGCACCAATCGATGAACACCCTCCCGCTGACCAACCGCACTCTCGGCACTCTGGGCCTGCTAAGTGCTCCTTGTATGCTGATCGGAATGCTCCTGATGGAGCAAATCCCGGAATTAAAAAAAACGGCTTTTGATGGCCTGAGCGGCCTCGTTTTTATGCTGCCCTGGATGGGTAGTCTGGTTGGCCTCATGCGCCTGAAGGCAACGGGATACTCTAGCTTTGGCCGTTGGATCATTCCCGCTAATCTGCTCACGTTAACGTTGGCCAATTGCTGGAATATGTATAATGCCATAGAGCCCTGGGCAGGCACGCCTTTGTTCTGGTTTCTGGATGCCTTCTGGCCCATTAGTATGCTAACGATGCTCCTGGTTGGCATAACCGTCGCCCGGGAGGGAGTCTTACAGGGGTGGCTTCGCTACGTTCCCCTGGCAGTGGGCCTGTGGTTACCGTTTACAGCCCTACTAGGCAAGTTGACTCCTCTACTCCTACCTAGGCTGGCTCCCTCCATAGCGTCTGGCGGTATGCTCATAGCCTTAACCCTTTCGGGTGTGTATGCTACCGTGTGCTGGGGCGCACTGGGCTACCTAGTCCGGACGGTTCCAGAACCTCTGCACGCCGAAGGCTAGTCAACTACTTTACGATCAGCCTGGCTTTTACGGGCACGCATCCTTCACCAATCAGGCCCATAGTTTCCATGCCAACCCAGTTGTATTTTTTTTGGGCCTAAAGCCCCCGAAATGGCTGAGTATGTTATCTGTCAACCACCTCAATTCAGCTCTCCCAACTGCTCCGTCACGTATCGCTTATAGACCCGGCCAATGCGTAATTCTTTTGAATCGATCCAGAACGCGTCGGCCTCACGTTTGCTAACCCATAGCGTATGTACAATACAAGACCGGCTGATTCGAATAAACTGTCGCCTGGGCAGGCGTTCTTCAGCTTCTTTCATCGTCAATCGGGTGACATATAGCGTCCGACTAGTAAAGATTTTCAGGTAGTTCTCCAGGCTTTCGATATACTGAATATCGGAATACGGTATAGCCTGCCGAACCCCATCCACCATACAGGAAAATGTTCCTGATTCATTTGTTGCCGTATGTTCGGTGCGAGGTTTTGGGCTTATCGTTCCCGATTCGGAGCGAGTGGATACAAATCTGTACGTAATAAACACACCGAGCCCTGTGACCGTATACACCCAGAAATTTACCAGATAAGGCAATGAATGATCGATATTGAATTCGGTATGCAATACAAAATTCATGTTAAACGATCCCAGGGTCATCAGCAAAAACACACAGCCAATATAGAGTGCTTTTTTACCTTGGAGAAAAAGCCGTTCAAACAGGAATCGATTGTGAAACACAATCCAGCCATACAGCAAGAGCAGGTAGAAATAAGGTGATAGTTTGGACCAACCAGCCCGCCCCCCAATAGCATACACATCAGTAAGATAGTGGGCCAGGACCAAGGCCCCTAGCCCCAGCAGGTTACGAATGATGATCGTGTCCGGAATACGTAGACGTTGCATAAAGCAATTTACCGCTTGAAATGGATTCAGCCAGCCATTCCGTGACAAACGGTCTTCGTCACAGACAACTGCATCTGATCACGTTTACCCTGGAATGCGTTCGGCAACCTGCCAAATTGGGTATCGCTTCGGTCCTGCACAACCCCCGAAGCCCGCTTTTATGCAAACGCTTCACTGGCTCAATCTTGGTATCCACATTACGTTTGGTACGCTCGCTTTACTTATCGGATTATTTGCCCTCTTTTATCAAAACCAACCCGTACGCCATGTTCGGTCTGGACGCTATTTTCTGTACTGCCTAAGCCTCGTCGTCGGAACGGCATTCATTGGTATTCTTTTCTTTCGGTCCAATCCCTTTTTGCTGATGCTGACGCTACTGGGTGGCTATGTTGGCTATGCTGGCTATCGTACGGTTTGGCTTCGCGAACGCAAAAGCCCACTAATCGATGTGCTGATTACAATCAGTGTACTACTGGCAGGCAGCCTGTTTGCCTGGTCTATGCAACTGACTGGCAGCAACTGGTCGCCAGCGGTGGTCTATTCGACCTTATCGGCACTGGCACTGGTGGGAGGCTATGATTTACTCAAATATTTCTGGTTATACGAACGACTTAAAAGTTGGTGGCTCTACGAACATATTTACAAGATGCTATCGGCCTATAGCGCCATTTTCTCTGCCTTTTCAGGTACCGTTCTGCCGCATTACAAACCGTATAGCCAGATACTGCCTTCCGTAATTTGTGTGAGCGCTATTGCTTATTTTATCTGGAAACGAGCCCGTAGCCAACGACGCTCCCCCGATCCAATTTCGTTCAGGCAGGCGGGTTAAAACCACTCTACCTGGCAAATGTGGTAAGAAAGAGCAAATTGGTTATCTTGTACCACAGATTACCCCACTGTGGTACAACGAGTTTTGAACTTCATACAACCTCATGAAACACCTCTTCCTCTTTTACTTTCTGCTCTGTATTGCCACATCGATGTTCGCCCAGGATCGACTTATGGGTAAGTCTTTTGCTACCCGATCGGTCGTGATGGCGCAACATGGCATGGCCTGTACATCCCATCCGTTATCAACGCAGGCTGCCATCGACATTCTTCGTTCAGGCGGCAATGCCATCGACGCAGCCATTGCCGCCAACGCTATGGAAGGTCTGGTAGAACCCCATGTCAACGGAATTGGTGGCGATCTGTTTGCTATTGTCTGGGATGCTAAAACCAAAAAACTATATGGCCTGAATGCGTCGGGCCGGTCGCCATATAGCCTTACGCTGGCTGAATTTAAGAAGCGCGGCCTTACCCACATTCCGTCCGATGGCCCACTGCCCATATCGACACCGGGTTGCGTGGATGGCTGGTTCGAACTCCATAAGCGATTTGGAAAAACACCGATGCCGAAGATTCTCTCGCATGCGATCCGGTATGCTCGTGAAGGGTATCCAGTCCATGATGAAGCGGCCTTCTATTGGCCATCCATGATTGCTCGTTTTAGCAAATACCCCAATGTAAAGGAAACCTATGCGCCCAACGGCATGGCCCCCAAACGGGGTGAAATCTTTAAGAATCCGGCCTTGGCCAATACGCTCGAAAAGATTGCAAAGGGTGGACGCGATGCCTTCTATACAGGTGAAATTGCTCAGACCATCGATGGGTTTATGAAACGTGTAGGGGGTTATCTCAGCGCCAAGGACCTGGCCGATCATACCTCCGAATGGGTCGAACCCGTTTCGACCAATTATCGGGGCTACGATGTATGGGAATTGCCACCGAACAGCCAGGGAATTTGCACGTTACAGATGCTGAACATTCTGGAAGGGTATGATTTTTCGAAAATTCCGTGGGGAAGCCCGGAGCATATTCACTTATTTGTTGAAGCCAAAAAACTGGCTTTCGAAGATCGGGCCAAATACTATGCGGACCCTGCCTTTGCCCAAATCCCTGTAAAAGACCTAATCAGCAAGGCCTATGCCGCAGAGCGCCGGAAACTCATTGACCCAAACCGGGCTGCCAGCCGGGTCGATGCCGGAAATCCTGCCCTGAAGCAGGGCGACACCATCTATCTGACCGTAGCCGATGAAGAAGGCAATATGGTATCGCTGATTCAGAGCAATTACCGGGGGTTTGGCTCTGGGATGGTAGCCGATGGCCTGGGGTTCATGTTTCAGGATCGGGGCGAACTATATAGCCTGACCGAGGGCCAGAACAATACGTACGCTCCCCACAAGCGACCTTTCCAAACCATCATTCCGGCATTCGTCACCAAAGATGGGCAACCGTTTATGAGTTTTGGCGTAATGGGCGGCAGTTTTCAGCCACTTGGCCACACCGAAATTCTGATGAATATGATCGATTATGGCATGAATCCGCAGGAAGCGGGCGATGCCCCCCGCATCGACCACAGCGGCTCCTCAGAACCCACTGGCGAAAAAATGGTCGACTCGGGCCTGATTACGCTTGAATCCGGGTACCCGTACGAAACCATCCGCGACCTGATGCGTAAAGGCCATAAAATTGGCTATGGAATAGGTGGCTATGGTGGGTATCAGGCCATCATGTACGACGCTAAAAACAAGGTCTACCACGGTGCCACCGAATCCCGAAAAGACGGGCAGGCAGCAGGGTTTTAGCAACGGGGCCGATAGCCCCTTTACAGGTCTCCATACTTTTCAAGAACTCTATTGCACTGTGATTAAAGTTTATGCCTGCTGACATTCCGACTGGTATGTCGGTGCGGCAGGAGGAATCTTCGCTTACAGGGCAACTATACTCTGAATACAAAAAACATCGGACAGTCTAATGACCGTCCGATGTCCAAACAACAAATGAACAAAACACAACTTAATAGCTTACTCCATGACCATTTCGGTATGGGCCGATGCCTGAATTTTCTTACCTATGAAAAGGAGAAGCAACGGGACACACACCAGAAAGAAAGCGCCAATAATCAGGAATGAATCCGCATAGGTCATGACCAGTGCCTGCCGCATTACCGTACCCTGCATCATCCCATAAGCCTTTCCGGTAGCCGTCATCAACGCATCGCCTTTCGACAGAAACAGATTCGTAAACTGCCGGATGCGCTCGGCCGATAACGGATTATACATCGAGATGTTGTCCGACAACCGGGATGCATGAAATACCGTGCGGGTCGAAATGTAGGTGGTCATGATGGCAGTCCCAAATGTACCACCCAACTGACGGATCATACCCGTTAGGGCTGACCCCTGTGGAATTTCGATGTTCTTCAAATCGGCCAGGGTAATGGTCGTTAGGGGAATAAAGATCATCCCCATCCCTATACCCCGGATAATCAGTGGCCAGAAGAAATAATCCGGACCCGCATCCAGGCTGATGGCCGATAGATCGAAACAGAAACCAAAGAACAATAGGAACCCGATGGCTGCATACCAGATAGGCGAAATGTAGTTCTTACTGAGCAAGCCCCCCACAACCGGCATCATCAGCCCCGTCATAATCGATCCTGGCATCAGCAACAACCCTGTTTGGCTGGCCGTAAAGCCCAGAATCGTCTGACAGAAAACCGGAATGATAAAGACGGATGCAAACAGACCAAATCCTAGAATAAAATTAAACAAAGTACCCACGGCAAATCGTCGCTGTCGCAACAAACTCAGATCCAGAATTGGCAGCTTTACGGCTAACTGACGCCAGATAAACCCGATCAGACCAATAGCGGCCGCAACAGACATGACGACAATAAACTCTGAGGTAAACCAATCTTCTTCCTGCCCTTTTTCCAGCACGATCTGTAAGCCCCCGATACCCATTGTCAGCAATATGAGCGCCAGCCAGTCCATGCCACCCGCCTGCACTTTCTCGGCCGGTTCCTTGATGTAAGCATACGTCAGAAACGTCGCCAGAATACCAAAGGGGATATTGATGTAAAACACCCAGTTCCACGACAGGTTATCGGTGATGTAGCCACCCAGGGTTGGACCAATCGACGGCCCAATGATAACCCCCATCCCGAAAATGGCGTTGGCAATCCCCAACTGCTCTTTCGGAAAGGTCTGAATCAGAATGGATTGCGCTGTTGTCAGCAACCCTCCCCCTCCAATACCCTGTACAACCCGAAAAAATACCAACTCCCAAACATTGGTCGATAATCCGCAAAAAATGGAAGCGATGGTAAACAGGACGATGGAAGCGGCAAAGTAATTTCGACGACCCAGTTTCGCAGTTAGCCAGCCCGACATGGTGATCATTACGGCGCTGGCGGCTGCATAACCCGTTACGACCCAGCTAATGTCGCCCAGCGATGCGCCAAGGTTTCCCATCATCTGGTTCAGGGTTACGTTTACAATCGACGAGTCGATGGTTTGCAGCAGAGCTGCTGTCGTCACCGTCAATACGACCACCCATTTATCAAATCCTAAATTCATAATGAAGTTTGTTGTGGTGTCGGGTTTATGAACCCGACCCTATTGCTGACGAGAGAATGGCGGGCTTGCAAACCGCTGCAATCGGCCAACGTCACCTCCGTAAATCCCTTATTTCTGCAAATCGACCGCTACGGTAACGCTCATCCCCGGACGGATTTTGGCATACAACGGGCTATTTTTGTCCAATTCGATCCGAACCGGAATCCGTTGTACTACTTTCACGTAGTTGCCCGTAGCATTGTCGGGAGGAAGCAGCGAGAATTTAGCTCCAGTTGCTCCGGCAAACGAACCAACGTGGCCTACCAGCTTGTCGCCACCAAAAGCATCGACATCAATGTCGACCGTCTGGCCGGGCTGCATTTGTTTCAATTGCGTTTCTTTGAAGTTGGCCGTTACCCACAGGTTCGTGTTTCCAACTACCGAACAAACGGCCTGCCCAGCCTGTACCAACTGACCGATCTGCACTGACCGTTTCGATACCACACCCGACACCGGCGCTTTGATCACCGTGTACGACAACTGAAGTTTTGCCATTTCCAGATCGGCCTGACGTTGCTTGATCGCTGCCTGAGCCACCGTAATCTGGCCTTCGGTAGCCCGACGTTGCGAACTGGTCACGCCCGTTTGTGTTCCGGCAGCCGCTACCTGCGACTGGGCCGTTTGCAACTGAGCCTGAGCCGCCTGCAACTGAGCCTGGGCCGCATCGCGTTCGGCCTGAACCGCATCGAACTGTTGTTGTGGTACGGTTTTTTCGGCCAGCAATCGACTGTAGCGCTCAAAATCCTGATTGGCCTTCCGGGCCCGCGCCTGAGCGGCTGTTACGTTGGCCTGGGCCGTTGCCACCTGATTACGAGCCGTTTGCACAGTAGCTTCTGAGCTTTGAATGGTAGCCGACGCCACAGCCACCTGCGAACGCGATACCCCGGCGGCCGCCAGCGCACTTTGTAAGGCTGCTTCGGCCTGCTCCAACCGGATGCGGTAATCCGCATCATCCAATACAAACAGGGTATCCCCTTCTTTTACAGGCTGATTATCCTTAAAGCGAATTTCTTTCACGTACCCACTGGCTTTGGGAATAACCGGGTTTACATCCCCGTCGACCTGCGCATCGTCAGTAGTTTCGTGGCGTTGCAGGTAGCGAAACTCGCTGTACCCAAAAAAGAGGGCAATAGCCAGAACGATGACACCACCTACGCGGAATAATGTTTTCTTATCCATGATTTTAATTTAAATAGTCAGTTTTGAGGCATTTAGTGGTCATTACCCGTCGTTAGTTGCCATCGCAACGAATGACAATAAATGACCATTGAATGACGATTAAAGATTTGAGCCCGTCGCTTTCAACAGACGCTGATAAGCCAGTTGTGCGTCGACGGTGGCATTGATGACGTTGAGTTGAGCCTGAAGCAGAAAGCTATTCGCTTCCAGGAGGTCGGTCGAGCCAACCAATCCATTCCGAAAGCGCGATTCGGTCAGGCGGTAATTTTCCTGTGCCTGACCCACAGCGGTACGAATCACATTCTGCTGTTCGAGGGCTAGCTGGTAGTTGTTAAAGGCCGTAACCACTTCTGACCGGATCTGATCGGTTTGCTGCTGCCCCTGCAAATTGGCCTGATCGATGGCCGTTTGGGCACTGTGCAGTTTCCCTTTCATATTGTAAATCGACCCGATGTTATACGAAATTCCGGCCCCAACATTCCAGGCACTGATAAACGAGCTGGCTTCAGGAAAAAGTCGGGCAGTTGGGTTGATGTAGTTATACCCCAGCGATACACCCAGGTGCGGATACATACCACTTTTGGTGTTCCGAAGCATTTCCTGGCTCGACTGCACCCGCAGCGCATTGGCCTGTACTTCGGGCCGGGCTTGTACGGCCCGATCCAGAAACGAACCCAACGATTCCGTTACGGCGGCTGGATTGGCCAGCACCGTATCGACAGCGATCTGCTGGTTTTCAGGCAGCCCAATCAACAGGTTAAAATTATAGAGGGCTGTCTGACGCGCTTTCTCGACCTGCAAACGACTCAAATTCAGGTTATTTTTCTGAAGTTGTATTTTCAGCACTTCATTGGCCGTTACGACACCTTCCTTCTGTAAATTCTGGGCATCGCGTTCTTTCTCCTCAAACTGGCGGATATTTTGCTCGATAACCCCCACCGACCGGGCCAGTTTGACAATATTATAATAGGCATCCGTTACGGTGTATACCAGTTCAGAACGGTTGCGCTGCGCATCCAGATGACTGGCTTTGGCCAGTAACTCCGCTGATTTCTCCGCCGATTTTTCGGCAAATCCTCCAAACACTTCTTTGCTGATGGTAGCCCCGCCCATCGTTGCGTTAAAAGCGCCAGCCGGAATCCCAAACAGCGCCTTACCATCGTCGCCCTTGCCAAACGAAAACGGTCCGGTCAGGCTATAGCGCGAATAGGCAAGCGATGCATTGGCCGTTGGCAAACTCCGGTCTTTCGTTTCCTGCAACCGGGCCTCGGCCGCCTGCGTGCGCGAATCAGCCAGTTTTATGCCTTTGTTGTTCTGGAGGGCTAGCTGAACAGCCTGGTTAAGTGGCATACTGGTCGGTGTTGTTTGTGCAACTGACCAGCCCAGGCTTGCCAGCAGAACCCCAACCCCTATGATGTACTTTTTCATATTATCGATTTCTAATTTTTTCCAGAAGTTTGTTCATAACATTTACCTCTTCCTCTGTCAATTGACTAACGATGGATTCAAAGTCGCTGAACTCAGTAGCCACCTTCCTGACAAACTGATCCGACTCGTTGGTTAACCGCAGATTTACCCGCCGTCGATTTGTTGGGTCCACTTCTCGAACGACCAGATTTTTAGCCACCAGCCGATCAATAAGCCGGGTCATATCGGAGTTCATGTCAGTCATTTTCTCCTTCAGTTCCCCTGCCGACAGGCTGTTTGGGAAGACATCCGAAAGCAGGCGAAGGGCTTTATACTGCTGTACTGACAAATCGAATGGGGCCAGCTTCTGCTGAAAATGATTGAAGATGTACCCATCTGTTTTGTGCAGATTGACAATGAGCCGGTGGTATTCGTTTCGGAACTGATTTTCCATCGTTTTGTAAGAGCGAGACAAATGTATAACTAATACTTGTTTAAACAAATTTCGTTTAAACGTGAATATTTCAAAAAACCGTTATCTTAGAAAAATAAGACTTTAAAATACTTTGATTAGTACAAACAGGTCTTTCTATTCGAATAATACAAAATTCAATTCTAGACTATATGCCTATAAACTATAATTTTTCCTATATATGAATTGTAGATTTTTAATACAATTTTAATCGAACATCACTTCACCTGATCTTTTTTACACCAATCGAAACCAGCCGTTACTCAGAAACTGAAAACTGAAAAACAGCATCTTTTCCACGATCAGGGTTAACCACCGTCTTGCTGACAAAGTGAAAGCCGTTTTCTGACAAAAGTTTGATCAGCGTTTCATCCGTAAACATTGGCTTACCACAATCGGTGTGCTTTCGGTTCGGGTTAGTAGCGATAGCCTCCCAGATAAATAACTGCCCGCTCGGTTTCAGATTTTCCCGAATGTGCTGTATCATATCGGCCTGATAGGTAAATTCATGCAGGCTATTTTCTACGATAATTTTATCGAAATACTGGTTAGGTAGCTGTGTTTCCTTTTCTTTGCCCCGCACAGGTACGAAGGTTGATGTGCAGGCAATTCGCTCTGCCTTTTTGTATATAGCCTGTACGGCCACTGCCAGCCGATCGGGTTCGAGCCAATAGGGATCAAGATCTTGTAAGTACATGGTCAGGCTATCGGCCATTAGCGAAAAAACAACTTCCCGTATCCCCTGTCCTGCCCCAATGCTAGCGACTTTCTCTCCCGGTTGAAAATTATAGATGGGGCGATAATGCGCCAGTAACCAGTTTATCCCTGCTGATCGGGTATACCACTTATTAATGCCAATGGCCCAATCGATACGTTGGGCACACGAAGCATAGCTTATTAAACAAGAAATAAGTAGAAGAAGCGGCTTTTTCATACGGCTCGATTCGCATTGGCAAAAACTAAGCCAACGCAACCAATAAACCATAAATATATACAAGTAACCAACATATACGTTCATCAGGGCCATAAAAAAAGACCCCATTGCTGAGGTCTTTCGAGTTGCGGTACAGGCGGGCCTATTTGATCTCCCCAACCATATCCTCGGGTTTTACCCATTCGTTGAATTCGTCTTCGGTCAGGTAGCCGAGTTTCAGCGCCGTTTCTTTCAGGGTCGAGCCGGTTTTGTGAGCCGTCTGGGCAATTTCAGCAGCCTTGTAGTACCCAATTTTGGTATTCAGCGCCGTAACCAGCATGAGTGACGAATCGACGTGCTTTTTAATGTTTGCTTCAATCGGTTCGATTCCTTCAGCACATTTATCGTTGAACGATACACATACATCGCCAATCAAACGTGCAGAGTGCAGGAAGTTGTAGATCATGACCGGCTTGAATACGTTCAGTTCAAAGTGGCCCATCGCACCACCAAAGTTGATGGCTACGTCGTTGCCCATTACCTGAGCAGCCACCATCGTCATGGCTTCGCACTGGGTTGGGTTCACTTTACCCGGCATGATCGATGAACCCGGTTCGTTGTCAGGAATATGCAGTTCACCAATCCCCGCCCGTGGCCCCGACGACAGCATCCGAATGTCGTTACCGATTTTCATCAGACTGGCGGCAACGGTTTTCAGCGCGCCATGCGCTTCTACAATGGCATCGTGAGCGGCCAGGGCTTCAAATTTATTTTCGGCCGTTACAAAGGGTAATCCTGTAAGGGTAGCAATGTGTTTGGCTACATTTTCGGAATAATTGGGAGGGGTGTTGATACCTGTACCAACGGCTGTTCCGCCCAGGGCCAGTTCACTCAGATGAGCCAGTGAGTTATTGATGGCTCGTAGTCCGTGATCCAGTTGCGATACATAGCCCGAAAACTCCTGCCCTACGGTCAACGGCGTGGCATCCATGAAGTGGGTGCGGCCAATTTTGACGATGTGCATAAACTGCTTCGACTTTTCGGCCAGCGTATTTCGTAGTTTGGTAATGCCAGGGATGGTTACGTCGAGCAGAATTTTATACGCAGCAATGTGCATGGCCGTTGGGAACGTATCGTTCGACGACTGCGACTTATTGACATCATCGTTCGGGTGCAGGAACTTTTTCTCGTCGGTAAGCTGTCCACCATGCAGTACGTGAGCGCGATAGGCAACAACTTCATTGACGTTCATGTTCGACTGGGTACCCGAGCCCGTTTGCCACACCACCAGCGGGAACTGATCATCCAGTTTACCCTCCAGAATTTCGTCGCAGACCTGCCCGATGAGGTCGCTCTTCTCCTGAGGGAGTACCCCCGCGTCGAGGTTTGTCAGGGCAGCGGCTTTTTTAAGGTATGCAAACGCCCGGATAATCTCTTTGGGCATTTTATTAATGTCCTGAGCAATTTTGAAGTTTTCAATCGAGCGCTGGGTCTGGGCGCCCCAATAGACGTTGGCTGGTACTTGAACCTGCCCCATCGTGTCTTTTTCGATGCGGTATTCCATGAAAATAGGCGAAAGAGTGAATGAGTGAAAGAGTGCCTGGCTTCAGTAGCGTTTTCGCCCTTTCGCTCATTCACTCTTTCGCTCTTTAAATACGGCTGCAAAGTTATATTGCAGGAGGACAGCGTTGAAATGAATTCTAATCTTTGTCTACCTGTGCCCTACGGGTCAATTCACGAACCATTCCACAGAGGCATTCAATTCTCGCTTAACATAGCCATTCACTTGGATGCCTGAATTAGTGCACAGCGAGATAATTTTTTTCAGAATTAATCCAACTTCGCTAACAAATTAAGGCAACCGTAGTTTTACTTACAATTCACCTAATTTCAACGTTAAGGAAACTACAATCATGGGCAATCTTCTGTATACTATAGCCGTCATTCTGATCATTGTATGGCTATTGGGCTTTTTAGGATTTAACAGTTTTGGTTTGGGTGGCATCATTCACGTGCTATTGGTAATTGCAGTCATTATGATCCTGCTACGTCTCATTCAAGGCCGCAGTGTCTGAAACGATTATTGATGCCGGTGTTCGAACGAACCCATCATCTAGTAGCAAGATATACTCCAGAAAGCCTCTGCTCAGAACAGGGGCTTTTTTTGTTACCCAACTGACCAAAATGCTAAAAAACAGCAGGTAGCATGGGTTACTTTTTTGATTTTATGGAATTAACAGAAAAACAATCTCTTTAACTCATAGCAAACATGGCTAAATCTGCATTTTTTCTGCTCTCTATGCTGGCGTTAGCGACAGCTTGTTCCAGCACCAAAACTGAAACCACTGAATCAACGACGACCGTTTCCGACTCGACATCTATGACTTCTGACTCGACGAGCATGTCAACCGACTCATCATCGACGATGGCGACCGATACCACGAAAAAAGATTCGATTAAGTAATACACAGCTTGTCTTTCAAATTCGCTGCTTATTGAAAACCTTCCTGTCTAGCCATTGCGGCCGTAGACAGGACGTTTTTTTGTATCCTCATTGCTAAAGTTGCCTGCTTCCTGATTTGCATACTATACGCTCATTCGAATGGCTGTCAGGCAGGGTATCGTTACGCTACTGCTGGTATCACACCACCAGATTGAGGGCCAGAACGCCTAGCAAACCCACAATTGACACGATGGTTTCCATCAATGACCAGGTTCGAATGGTTTGGCCGATACTCAGGTTAAAATATTCCTTGAAGAGCCAGAATCCACCGTCGTTAATGTGTGAAAACATCAGGCTTCCTGAGCCAATGGCCAGCACCATCAATTCGGGCTTGATAGGTTGCGACTGTAACAGAGGTAATATGATACCTACGGTAGTTAGTCCGGCAACAGTAGCCGAACCTACGCACACCCGAATAAAGGCCGCAATTCCCCAGGCCAGCAGCAGGGGGGGGATTGCGGCATCTGCCAAAAGGCTTCCTATATATTTGCTGGTACCGCTGTCGCTGAACACTTGCTTAAGGGCACCCGCTCCGGCAATCACCAGCAGAATCGGCGCAACTGCTTTCACCGCTTCTTCCAGGTCTTTGGTGATCGCTTTCATGCTTTGCCCCTGACGGATCCCCAGCGCATAAATAGCCGTAAGTACTGAAAGCAGCATCCCGATATAGGGTTCAGCCAGTAGCGTCACGATGGTTTTCAGGATCGACTCGCCAGCCATTGCGTTTTTTAGCGGCCCGAACGTAGTCAACAGAATCACGGGCAGCAGAGCGACCAAAAAGCTGATAAATGTACCGGGCAAATTCTGGGTAGGCACTTCTTTCCGATTGAATAACTCATTGTTGGGCGTTGCCTTGATGTGCGTCAGGGTTTTACCGAAAACAGGTCCGGCAATTATGATGGCTGGAATGGCCACGATGATACCATACAGCAGCGTCTGCCCTATGTTGGCATTGAGTTGCCCCGCTACAGCCGAAGGAGATGGGTGCGGAGGCAGATACCCATGCGCTACCGATAGAGCAGACAACATCGGTACCGCTACCGACATCAGGGGCAATCGGGAAGACGCGGCAATGGTAAAAATAAGTGGTACAACAATGATAAAACCGGCATTGTAAAATAGTGGAATACCGATGACAAAGCCTGCCAGCGCCAGACCCCAGCGAATATTTTTAATCCCAAACCAGCCTATCAATACATCGGTGATTCGGCGGGCAGCACCACTTTCGGCTACCAGCCGACCCAACATAGCCCCAAAGCCGATAATTAATACAAGTTCACCCAGTGTACCGCCAATACCCGTCTGAATGGATTTTCCGACGGCCACAACTTCCATACCCGAAGCCAGGCCAATACCCAACGCCACAAGCACAAACGAAATGAACGTATCCAGGCGAACAAAGGCAACTAAAAAAACAAGGGTCAGAATGCCGATTAATGTAAGAATGAGGGGCATATAGAATGGCAGGAGGGTTTTGCTTGGTTACGAAGTGGGTTGCTACAAACGCCCGGGCTTTAGCAAGCCTTTACTCGTAGACGTCGTGTTTAATGGGAAAAAGCGTATGTGGCTAATTTTTCTACTTCATCGGCCAGTGAATTGCTCAGGCTGAACGGCCAGACATGCAGCCGGGTTGTAGCGTCATAATCGAAAACTGGCAATGGCTGATGGAAGGTTTCACGGGCTGGATAAATCAAAAACAGATTGTCGGCAGTATATTTTTTGCCATAGGCATACAGTTGATATAAATCAGCCTGCTCGATACCGTAATTCCCCATACGTTGTGAACGGGTCGGTTCAGCCGCATTGATCGACTTCCATTTCATATCCAATACCAACGTATGGTCGTTATGACGGATAATGACATCTGGACGAAGTTTAAATTTTGGCATACCTACGTGCTCATCGACCAGATGGGCCGAGGACTCCTGTATGCTTACATTGTCGCCATCAGGCCAGTACGTTCGGATGCCATGCGTTACATAATCTTCAAAAACCCGCTCCATCGGAAACAACAGGGCCAGATTGGGCGTAGTGCCTGTTTTTACACCATACCCTCGCCCCTGAGCCAAAGCTTCGGCCCAGCGCAAAGCGGCTTCATACCGCCGAAACAAGCGTCCCGACCGACGAATAAGCCGGAAATCATCGCCCAAAGACTCCGAAACGGGCACTTCATCCATAGCCCACAGCAATTGCCCCATCCGGCGCAGCAGCCCCGGATTCGTTGTTTCGCCAGACAGGTATGTGAGCAGGGTTTTCAGGATACGGTTAGCGGCTACATCGGCAGTTAGCTTGTCGTGTACAACGGCCAAACGTTCGGCATGCCAGGCGTTTTCCCGTTGCTGTCGCGTCGCCTGAAACTTTCCTTTCCAGTATTGTTCGTTGCATTCAATCAGGACGTACGCATGCTGGATTCCCTGCCGAACCAGTGGTTCCACCGTATCGAGAAAAGTAGCGATAAAGACATCCCATAATGGCAACGAAACCGCAAGCGTCCGGGCATCGGGTAGAGTACGAAATGGGCTATGCCGAAGCTGCCGCAACATGGTCAGCAGTCGCGCTCTAGCCTGATCGACGGAATCCGTTGACTCAATTTTAGGCAGGATTTCAAGCTGTGTCTGGTTATGAACAGGTAACAGGCCAACGTACTGACGAACCTGTATCAATTCGCGACCTTTTTGAATGGAAAATGCCAACAATCCTTCTGCATCTTCCTGCTCAAACACAAATCGGCGCAGTACCTGAAACACCGCATCAGGAACCAACGTCCCATTTCTGGGCGGTTCGGCCCACTGCTCCAGGGAGCCGATGAGGCTGTTTTCAAGAACTGAAATTGTTTGGGGCATACCGAACGGGGCGCAGGTGGGAACCCTTACTACAAACTACAGGCTTCTACCCGCGTTACCTTACCTACCTTTCATAAAATCGCTAACGGCCGACTTCATCAGTCCGGATAATGTATTCAGGCAAAACAAAACACCCCGATCAATCAAGGCTTTGGCCTGATCGCCGGTAGCGGCTGTGGTACCGGCAATGAGACCAGCTTTGCGGATTCGGTCAACCACGCCGGCAATGGTTCGTTTTACTTCATCATGACCAGGCCCATCGTGATACCCCATGCTCATGGCCAGATCGCGCGGACCAATTACAAATCCGTCGATGCCTTCCACATGAAGCAGCTCGTCGAGGTTTTCGGTGGCTTCTTTGTCTTCTATTTGCGGCAATACCAGCAGTTGCTCGTTGGCAAACTCAACGTATTCGCCCTGGTTCATTGTACCCATCAGGTACTCGTTGGCCCGTACAATACCGAATCCCCGTGTTCCTATGGGCGGATACTTCACCGCTTTTACAAACGCTTCGGCCTCAGCCGCTGTCCGAACACCCGGCATCATAATACCCATAACCCCTGCATCCAGAAACTGTAGAATCAGTTTAGGGTCGTTGCTCCGAACCCGGGCCAAAGGCGTAATGCCGCTGACTTCACAGGCCCGTACAATATCCTGGACATGAGCCGTTGTAACCGGGCTGTGCTCGCCATCGATCATATAAAAATCAAGACCCGAAAAGCCACATAGTTCGGCTATGGTCGGGTCAGTACTATTCGCAAGAACACCCAGAACAGGCTGGTTATTTTTAAGGCGGGTTTTTACAATATTTTGCTTCATACAAAGAGTGAAAGAGTGAAAGAGTGAAAGAGCGAATGAGTGAAAGAGCGAAAATTCCAGTAGCTAAATTCATCGCTCTTTCTCTCATTCGCTCTGTCACTCTTTACTAGTTTGCAAGATACGACTGAATCAGAAAAACATAGTGGCTGCCAGCCGAAAGGTATTACAGTGCGCTTCAACAATATCGGCGATGCGGGGCGAATACCCACCTCCCATCGAAACGGCAATCGGCAAATTGTTTTGGATGGCCTGTTCAAACACAAACTGATCGCGCTCCCGGCAACCCTCCCGGCTAACGCTCAGCTTCCCCAGGCGGTCCGATACTAAAATATCCACTCCAGACACATAAAACAGAAAATCAGGCTGTTCGCGACGGATCAGGGCGGGCAACCTATCGTACAACGTATTTAGGTACAGTTCATCGGTGGTTCCGGTTGGCAGTTCAACATCCAGGTCCGATTGCTCTTTTCTGAGTGGATAGTTGTCTTTCCCATGCATACTAAACGTACATACACGCGGTTCGTGCTGAAACATGACGGCGGTACCATTACCCTGATGCACATCCAGATCGATCACTAAAATTTTGCGGGCCTGGGCCGTTTCGAGCAGATAGTGAGCTGCCACACCAACATCGTTCAGTAAGCAAAATCCTTCGCCCCGATCGGGATAGGCATGGTGCGTTCCTCCAGCAATATTGAGCGCAACGCCATCTGTTTGAGCATACTGCGTACAATTGATCGTACCCTGCGTAATGATCCATTCACGGTCAATAAGTTCGGGGGTCAGTGGAAACCCAATCCGGCGCATCATGGCGGGCGAAACGGTTAAGGTTTTCAAGGCTTCAACATACTCAGGCGTGTGAACTCCTAATACCCAACGGTCGTCGACCGAGGCTGGTGCAATAAAATTAGCTTCGGTACAGGTGCCTTCATAAAGCAGTTGTTCGTGAATCAGTTCGTACTTCAGCATGGGGAAACGATGGCCCTCGGGCAACCGCAGCCGATAGACCGGCGAAAAGGCAATACGCAGCATGAAATCAGGTAAATTCGGGGTTGGTATCCGTCCGGCGGCCTGTCCCGTTCGATAAGGATACGCCCTAAGTTAACCTTTCCGAAGCAGGTTCGGTTACCAAATTGGTGAGTTTGTTCGTTGGAAAGATTCATCCAACTACATTAACCGGCTTGTATGCGAACAGCTATCATCACAGGAGGAGGCCAGGGAATTGGCCGCGTTACAACCCAATATTTACTCACACACGGTTACCGGGTAGCCATCTGGGAAGCCGACACCGACGCGCTGGCCGAACTGCGCGAAGCCTTTAAAGCCTCATCGGCGCAAATCTTATTCATTTCCTGCGACGTTTCGAGCGAAACCAACGTCCGGAAGGCTGCCGAACAGACGATCAACCATTTTGGCCAGATCGACGCCCTGATCAATAATGCAGCCCTCATGATCGAAAAACCCCTCGATAAATTCACCCTCGACGAATGGAACCGGGTGATCGGCACAAATCTGACAGGCGCTTTCCTGTGCGCCAAGCATCTTTCGCCTTACCTGGCCCAGCAAAAAGGGAGTATTATCAACATGGCGTCGACCCGCGCTTTCCAGTCAGAACCCGACACGTTTGCCTACTCCGCCAGTAAGGGGGGTATTCTGGCACTGACCCACTCGCTGGCCGTAAGTCTGGGGCCCGATATTCGGGTCAATGCCATTAGCCCTGGCTGGATCGACGTATCGGCCCTGAAGAAAAAGGCGAAGGCCAAATCAGATGACCTACGCCCGGAAGATCATAGCCAGCATCCGGCAGGCCGGGTAGGTCAGGCCGACGATATTGCCCGGATGATCCTCTTTTTGATCGCCCCGGAAAATAGTTTTATTACGGGTCAAAACTTTGTGGTTGACGGCGGTATGACCCGGAAGATGATTTACGTATAACTACGCTATACATAATCTGAAAACATCATCACCTTTGCTGAGTTAATAGAACGTTAATAAAGCCGCCGGGCAATGCCAGACGAACTGGCCATTGCCCGGCCCTCTGGTAATCTTCATCAACCATGAACATCGAATTCTCCACTTCTTCGGAGCACTCCCCGCTGGAAGTTCTCGACCTACAGGTTTCTGCTCAACGCTCTTCCGGCCCTTCATTACTGTCCTTACGCTTTTTGTGCAGTAGTGATCGCTTCACGGAGGTACACATTCCGACGTTATCATGGTTCGATGCCAGTCAGCTAGAACGTTTTTCACAGCAGTTGGCCGAAGCCGAATATCCCGACATGTGCCAGGTTGATCTGATTGATGCAGGCGTACGGCTGACAGGTTCGGTACGTCGGCTGGCAGGCGTCTGGACCACAGGGCGGACCATTCGGATCGAACCGCTCGAAGCCTCTGTCAAACCGTTTTCGCCCTTTACCATTCATGCATCCCACCGGGACGTAAAAAAGTATGCGGGTAAGCTCTACCAACGGCTGTGGGAATTATTCACAAAAGGATAAGCTAAAATGCCCGCCATGAAGCGATGAATAACCGGACAACTGTCATTCATTACGTCTTCGCGTCCTGGGGGTTCATTTTACATTGATAAAACTGACCGAAACTTAAAACCAACCGCATTCATGGAAAACGTAAATCAGGACGCCATGCTCAACAAGCCATCACAGGCATTTACTCCAGAGACAGAAGGCCCAGCCCAAACTCCCGACGAAAGCATCATACTGAATGAAGACTATAATCCGACGGATTTAGTGGGAGACGTCGACAGCGGTCCCGATGGAAAGGGGAAGCCTTCTGGCAGTCCCAACATGGAAGTGGATGAAGATTCGTTGGGTAACGATGATTCGCTGGGCAACAACGATGGCACCGAACCTGACCCCAGCCTCACTGACGAATTTCCTTCGTAAACGTCTCATCCAGACCGATCTTTAAAGGCGCAATGGCTATATAGCCATTGCGCCTTCGTTTTTGGGTAGCTTACCTGCTCCTCAATTCTAAGCGTCCTTCCTGCAATAGTCCAGCATCAAACGGTATAAATGGGCCTTATCTTTGCTTTTAAAGTATAGTCTATAAAGCCTTCATTTGGTGAAATTCTCCAGTATTCTTGCCGTTATCTGCTGCTTATTCTGTCATACAATCCTGCTGGCTCAGAAGAAAAACGAGAGCTACCAGCTTCATATTAATCGGGCTTCGTCGCCCATTACGATCGACGGACTCGTTGAGGAGCCCGCCTGGCAAGCGGCCGAAGTAGCTTCCAACTTCTGGATGGTACTCCCGATGGATACCAGCCGCGCCCGCGTCCGTACCGATGTTCGGATGACTTACGACGACCATAACATCTACCTGAGTGCCATATGCTATCATGGATACGTAGAAGGCCCTTACATGGTGGAGTCCCTCCGGCGCGACTGGGCGTTTGTCAAAAATGACAACTTCATTTTTTTCATGGACACCTTCGACGATCAGACCAATGGGTTTACCTTCGGCACCAATGCCGCCGGGGCGCAATGGGATGGTTTGTTGTATGAAGGTGGAAAAGCCAATTTAAGTTGGGACAATAAGTGGTATTCCGTCGTCAAAAACTACGCAGACCGTTATGTACTCGAACTGGCGATTCCGTTCAAAACGATTCGGTACAAGAAAGGGATTAACCGCTGGGGGATCAATTTTAGTCGGCAGGATTTAAAAACCACCGAAAAATCGTCCTGGACACCCATTCAGCGGCAATTCCCGACAGCTTCGTTAGCCCTAACGGGTGTTCTGGTCTGGGATCAGCCTCCTCCACAACCCGGTCCTAATATTTCTATAATTCCCTATGCGCTCACAGGAATCACGCGGGACTATCAGAACAACACCCCTACCAACAGCCGATTCGATGCAGGTCTGGATGCCAAAGTGGCCGTTACCTCATCACTCAACCTGGACTTGACCGTAAACCCTGACTTCTCGCAGGTGGATGTCGATCAGCAGGTAACCAATCTGGATCGGTACGAGTTGTTCTTCCCCGAAAAACGGCAGTTTTTCCTGGAAAATGGCGATCAGTTTACCAACTTCGGCTACGCTACCATTCGTCCGTTTTTCAGTCGTCGGATTGGCTTAGGCGGGGTTCCGATTCGGTTTGGTGCCCGGCTCAGTGGTAAGCTCAACAAAGACTGGCGCATGGGCGTCATGGATATGCAGACGGGCAAGGTGGACGATACGGGCTTACCCGCCCAAAACTTTGCTGTGGTGGCCTTGCAACGACGCATCTTTGCTCGTTCGAATATCGGCCTGATGTTTGTCAATAAAGAATCCCTTTCGTATCAGCCCGAAGCCAATAAACCCCTGTACTCCCGCTACAACCGCAATTTCGGTCTCGAATACAATCTGGCCTCAGCCAATAACCTCTGGACTGGAAAGGCCTTGTATGTGAAATCGTTCAGTCCGGATCAATCGGGTGAAGATGCCGTTTATGCGGGAAATCTGCAATACACGAGCCGTCGGTGGCTTATTGGTGGTCAGGTAGAGTCGGTAGGTAAGAATTACACCGCCGAAGCGGGCTATGTTCCACGTCGGGGCTATGAACGCGGAATGGCTACCCTGGGGTACACCTTTCTACCAACGGGGGGGAGTGTCCTGAATCATGGCCCATTGCTTACCTCTACCTATTTTTTCGATCCGGCCTGGAAGCAAAGCGACAACGAAAGTGTGTTGAGCTACGCCATTACCTTCCGCAACCGAAGTGTTTTTACGGCCTGGGTGGCTACAGATTATGTTCGGCTGCTTCAACCTTTCGACCCGACCAACACGGGCCGGGAAACCCTGGCAACCGGCACCGAACATTACTGGACAGCCTGGGGCACCGATTTCGACTCCAAACCGCAGAGCGTATTCACCTATGGTTTTTCGAGTCGCTATGGGGGGTATTATGACAACGGCACTCGCCTGAATCTGACCGCCGATCTGGGGTATCGTATTCAGCCCTACGTGAGTCTGGCGGCCAGCCTCAGCTACAACGACATCCGGTTGCCGCAGCCCTGGGGTCGAACTACGTTCTGGCTGGTTAGCCCCCGCTTCGACCTTACCCTGACCAATACGTTGTATCTGACCACGTTTGTGCAATATAACGAACAGCAAAAAAACATGAATGTGAACGCCCGCATTCAATGGCGGTACAAGCCTGCATCGGACTTCTTCCTGGTCTACACCGATAATTATTTACCCAATTCAGCGCAGATTGGGCAGGATGTACCGGGCTTTTTTTCGGTCAAAAATCGAGCCTTGGTCCTCAAATGGACGTACTGGTGGAACTTATAACGATTGGGGTTTTAAACAAACTGAATTTGTGTTAGTTAATCAGGCAATCGTTCCGAAAACGAAGCTTAAAAACAACTACACTAAATTTTGATAAACGTTATGAAAACCCTGCTGCGTATTTTCCCGGTAGCCCTGGTGGCCTTGTTTCTTACCTTCTTTATGACCAGTTGCGAAGCGATTGGCGGTATTTTTAAAGCGGGGGCCTGGACAGGCGCTATACTTGTTATTGCTGGTATCGGTGTGGTTATCTGGCTTATATCGAAGCTTTTTGGCGGAGGCAGTCGATAACAGTTCCCTTTATACTCAAAAAGCTCGTCCGAATCGATTTCAGACGAGCTTTTTGATATAGTATAGGCCTGGTTTAAACGAACCTGTTATGGAGTCACTAACTCCAGCAGGCCATCCCGCTGAAGAACGGCACGCTGACGTTCGCTTAGGTCGTCGGAAGCTTTCATCAGAGGCAGTCGAACCTCCGCTGAAATCAGCCCCAGAATTTCCATAAGATTTTTTACCCCTACCGGATTTCCTTCTTCGTACAGGAGCGGGTCGATACGCAGGAAATGACCAAGCTCTTTCTGGGCAAAAGCAAAATCACCCTGTAGAGCCGCATCGATCATAGCCGAGAAACGAGTCGGGAACGCATTGGCAATCACCGACATAACTCCTACTCCCCCAATGCTGATGATGGGCACTCCCTGTACATCGTCGCCCGAAATGAGCAGGAAATCATCAGGTTTGTCGCGAACGATTTCCATGCACTGCTCAATCACGCAAGACGCTTCTTTTACACCAATGATGTTTGAATGCTGTGCCAGTTCGACAATCGTCTCGGCCGACATGTTGATGCCTGTCCGAAATGGGATGTTGTAGAGAATAACCGGCACTGGGCACGCATCGGCAATACGGGTAAAATGTTCAATTACTCCGCGTTTACCAGGTTTATTATAATATGGGCAAACCGACAGAATGGCATCTACGCCCTCAAAGTCAATATCCTTCATTCCCGCTACGACATCGGCCGTTACATTGCCGCCAACCCCATACACAATCGGAAGTTTCTTTGCATTGTTCTCCTTCAGGTAATGGAGTAACTGGGCCTTTTCCTTCTTCGATACCGTAGGCGATTCACCGGTGGTGCCCTGCAGGACAATGTAACGAACTCCTCCGTCGGAGATGTGTCGGATTACGCGGCCAAAACCGTCGAAATCAATAGAGTGGTCGGCATTGAAAGGTGTCACGATCGCAACACCGACCCCGTGGAATTTAGTATCCATTCGCGGAAACAGAATTTTAGAAATGCAAAGTTACGGGAATTTATGTGTGATTCGTTAAACCATCCAGCCCAAATGAAATTACACGTCCAGCATCGCCAGGAACTCGTCTTCACTGATCATGGGGACATTTAGTTTCTGTGCTTTTTCGACCTTAGATGGCCCCGCGTTTTCGCCGACAATCAGGTAGTTCAGCTTTTTCGAAACCCCACTCAACAGTTTTCCTCCATTGGCGGCAATACGCGCTTCGAGTTCTTCACGGCTGAAGTTGGCAAATGTGCCCGTATACAGGAACGTTTTACCAGCCAGTGTATCCCCTTCCGGCTCCACTACTTTTTTCTCCCCTACAAACTGTAATCCAGCCGCCCGCAACCGTTCAACAAACGTGCGGTTTTCTTCATCGGCAAACCAGGCTACTATGCTCTCGGCAATACGTGGTCCCGTATCCGGCACAGCGAGTAATGTTTCCTGCGAAGCCTGCATAATGGCATCCATCGACCCAAAGTAATCAGCCAGTTTTTCGGCCGTAGTGATTCCCACATAGCGAATACCCAGAGCAAATAGCACATTGGCAAATGGTTGTGCTTTCGATCGCTCAATAGCCGTCAGGATATTTTCAACGGTCTTTTCCCGAAAGCTGACCACGCGCTGTTTACCTGAATCCTCCGATCCGCCATCCCGGTCGACAAACGTTTTCTGAAGACCCAGTAATTGGTCGGCCGTCAGATCATACAAATCGGCCGGTGTTTCAACCAGCCCGCGCTCGATGAGTAATTCAATTTTCCCTTCGCCCAGGCTTTCGATATTCATGGCCCGTCGTTGGATAAAATGCTCGAATCGGGTCTGACGCTGGGGAGGACAACCGCGCTCGTTGGGGCAATAAAAATTCGCTTCGCCTTCTTTTCGAATCAATGGCGTACCACAAGCCGGGCAGGTAGTCGGGTACACGATGGGCACACTCTGGTCGGTGCGCCGATTCAGATCAACACCCGTAATTTTGGGAATAATTTCTCCCCCTTTTTCAACAAACACCGTGTCGTTCAGCATAACGCCCAGCCGCTCAATCTCGTTGGCATTATGGAGCGAAGCCCGTTTCACCGTTGTTCCGGCCAGCAGCACGGGCGAGAGCAACGCAACAGGTGTGACGGCTCCCGTCCGGCCCACCTGATACCGTATACCTTTCAGAACCGTACTGGCAGCCAGCGCTTTATATTTAAAGGCAATGGCCCACCGTGGACTCTTGGCGGTATACCCCAGTTCGCGCTGCTGATCATATCGGTTAATTTTGATGACGATGCCATCGGTACCAAGTGGCAGGGTGAAGCGCTTTTCCTCCCATTCGTTGATGTACTGCATCACCTCCCGAATATCGGTACATTTCCGCCAGGTTGGCGACACATTGAACCCCCACTGTTTCAGTGCCACCAGGCTTTCTTCGTGCGTTTGAAACACTTCCGGGTCAGACAGGAACGAATAGATATAACAATCGAGCCGACGTCGGGCTACAGCGCTGGAATCCTGTTGTTTGAACGTACCCGAAGCCGCATTGCGGGGGTTGGCCAGCAGCGGCTCCCCAATATCTTCACGTTCTTTATTGATCCGATCAAATTCTGCCAGAGGCAAAAAGCCTTCGCCCCGAACTTCGAAAAGTGCAGGGATTGAAGGCGAGGAAAGGAAGGACGACGGTGCAAAGAGCGACAGTTGTACATTTTGCTCGTCTCTCGGCTCTTCCTGCTTCTCTCTGATTCGTAGCGGCACTGTCCGAATGGTACGGATGTTATTCGTGATATCATCGCCCCGGACACCATCGCCCCGCGTTGCCCCCTGCACCAATACCCCATTTTCGTACGTCAGGCTCAGGGCTACGCCATCAAATTTCAGTTCGCATACATACTCATACGATTGCCCATTCAGCCCCTTCTGAACGCGTTTATCAAATTCGATCAGGTCGTCTTCCGAATAGGTATTTCCCAACGACAGCATCGGAAAGCGATGATAAACCGTCGCAAACTCCTTACTGATGGTTCCGCCTACCCGAACGGTTGGCGAATCAGCCAAACGAAATTCGGGGTACTGTTTTTCCAGTTCGGTCAGTTCGGTTAGTAGCTGATCGAACGTATAATCGTCTACCTCCGAAACACTATTCTGATAATATTGATGATTATAATAGTTTAACCGCTCGGTCAATTCGGCAATTCGTTCCTGGGGATTCATAAAAATAAAGTCGTTGGTCAAGAGCCATCAGTCAATAAACGGGAATCAATAGTAATTGATACATAGGTATTCCTTTCGTATAAACTACTATTGACCGGCAACGAACGACTGACGACCGACTGGCAATATTGGGTTTGTTTCCTCGTTCAAGCAAAAAAACTTAGTTTTACAGGATAAAAAAATAGTGTTCTGGTAAAGGCTTTTATTTAAGCCTTTCTTTTTCAATGAATTGATTTCCCCGAACGTAAAAACAACCATGAATTCGCCATTGATTGCCCCTTCGCTACTGGCTGCTGACTTTGCAAATCTGCAAAAAGAACTGGAGCTGGTGAACCGTAGCGAAGCCGATTACCTACATTTCGACGTCATGGATGGTTTATTCGTTCCCAATATTTCGTTTGGCTTTCCTTTACTGGAAGTAGCGAAGAAGTACTGTCAGAAACCACTCGATGTTCACTTGATGATTACCCAGCCCGAACGCTACCTCGAAGCGTTTGCGGAAGGGGGCGCGTCGGTTATTCATGTGCATTACGAAGCCTGTACGCACCTCCACCGTACCTTGTCCCGTATTCGGGAGCTCGGCTGTCGGGCCGGTGTTGCGCTGAATCCGCATACGCCCGTTAGTGGTCTGGAGGATGTGCTGGAACAGATCGATGTGGTGCTCATCATGTCGGTTAATCCAGGTTTTGGTGGTCAAACTTTCATTCCCCATACCCTTCAAAAAGTAGCGAAGTTAAAACAATTACTAAGTACCTATAGCTCAACGGCCCTCATCGAAATTGATGGAGGAGTAGGTGAGCAGAATGCTCAGGCGCTGGTAAAGGCCGGTGCCGATATACTGGTTGCGGGCAATTCGGTATTTCGGTCGGCAGACCCCATCGAAGCCATTCGCCGGCTAAAAGCCAGTAGTTTACCTATGATGGCCTAATCCACAACCCAACCCCGTAACGCTTAACTTATCTGACTCTGTAGGCATTCATCCATGAAGAAAATATACCTGGCTACCCTGCTCAGCTCGCTGCTTTTAACAACGGCCTGTCGCAAATCGAACCAGAACCAAACTGAAAATACCCCTTCCGACACTACCGCCGTTGGGGCTCCTCCTTCACCCGATTGGGCCAAAAACGCTACGATCTACGAAGTGAACACACGCCAGTTTTCGGCACAGGGTAACTTTAAAGCCATTGAAGCGCAATTACCCCGACTGAAAGAAATGGGGGTAGATATTCTTTGGCTGATGCCGATTTTCCCAATTAGTCAGGAAGGGAAGCAGGGTACCCTGGGTAGCCCATACGTGATTGCCGATTTTAAAACCGTAAACCCGGCTTATGGAACCATGGCCGATTTGAAATCGCTGGTCAATCGGGCACATGCCTTTGGTTTACGTGTGATTTTGGATTGGGTAGCCAGCCATACGGGTCGAGATCATGTATGGGTCAGCCAGCATCCCGACTGGTATATGACCAAAAAAGGGAAAATGACCGCCCCCATCGACCCGGCCACGGGCAAACCCAGCAGCCTGACCGATATAGTTGGCCTGAACTACGATAACCCAGATATGCGAAAGGCCATGATGGAGGCTATGCAATACTGGGTTAAAGAAGCAGATATTGATGGGTTTCGCTGTAATGTAGCCGGTTTGGTACCCAATACATTCTGGGCTGAACTGCGGCCGAGGCTGGACAAAATCAAAACGGTTTTTATGCTTTCGGAATGGGAAGATGATCCCAACCAATTTAAAAGCGGTTTTAATATGAACTATAGCTGGAGTCTGCACAACATCATGCGGTCGATCGCTAAAGGAGAAAGTCAGGCCACGAAAATCGATTCGGTTCGTAATGCCAATCAGAAAAAATTTCCAGCCTGGTACTATCAGATGATTTTTACGCAAAACCACGACGAGAACGCCAAAAATGGAACCCTTACCGAGTCCTTTGGGCCTGGAGCCGACGCACTCATCGTTCTGAGTAGTACGCTCGAAGGTATGCCCCTGGTCTATAATGGCATGGAATCCAATCTGAATAAGCGGTTGGCTTTTACTGAAAAAGACACGATTCCCTGGGGCACTTACGAAAAGAGTGACTTTTATAAAACGCTGCTTACACTTAAACATCGAAACCGGGCGTTGTGGAATGGACTGGCGGGTGGCAAAGTCGTCAAAATTGAAACGGATCACGATGATAAAGTCTACGCTTTCCACCGCCAGCGCGATAGTGACCGGATTGTGGTGGTTGTCAATTTAAGTGACCAGCCTCAAACAGCCCGTCTTATGGGAGACGGGTACACAGGCACGTATACCGAAGTATTCAGCCATCAGCCCGTGGAACTAAAACCCGAGATTCTGGTGACGCTTAAACCCTGGGAATATCGGGTACTGACCAATTAGAAAGATTTATCGGGCCCATTTCTGACGCCTGATTATATTAGAAACTCATTAAACCGCTCATCCATAATTCGTGCATAATATGCCGTAATGTATTAATTTGGGCTGTTTATACGCTTCGTTAGTTAGTTATGCAAGGTTGGAGCCTCTTGTCGGGTATATGGGTTGCTGCGGCTGTCACGATAGTCCACGGACAAGCGAACGTTTCTCCGCAGCGAGCCAATACGCAACCAATACCTGTCCAATGGGCCAATCGGGTAGTTGGTGTCTCTTCAGAAAAAAAGGGGGAACCGACGGGCGAACAATACAAGGCCTCACAGGCACTGGGCAAGCCCAGTAAAGTTCCCGAAATGGGTGAAAGCCCCTGTGCGTGGGCTCCTTATTATGCCGATGGTACTGCCGATGAATGGATTCAGGTCGGCTTTGAAAAACCAATGGCGGCCCGGCAGATCATTATAGCGGAGAACGTCAATCCGGGAGCGGTAGTCAAAGTACTGGTAGTTGATGAAAAAGGAACTCAGCACACCGTATATCAGGCAACGACCGTTCAGGCCCGTCCAGACCCACTGCTGCACATCTTCCCGAAAGATTCCGCTTACTTGTGTAGCCAGATCAAAGTAGTGATCAATGGGGCCGCCCTGAAAGGCCCGAACCAGATCGACGCTATTGGTATTTCGGAAGACACCAAACCTGTTACGATTGGTATCAACATCTCTAAAGACACACCGAAGGAGATTCAGAAAGAAAACCTGGGCAAGTCCGTTAATTCACCCGGCCAGGAAGTTGCCCCGGTAATCGCTCCGGATGGGAGAACCTTGTATTTCACCCGAAATTTTAATAAAGCGAATACGGGTGCCCCTGATCGGCAGGACGTCTGGTACTCAACCCTCGAATCGGCCTCCAGTGGCAATCCGCCGGGCTGGAGTGAGGCCGTCAACATTGGTCCACCGATCAACAATGCGGGCGATAATGCAATCAGTGGATTGGGTTCCGATGGTCGTACCGCTTACCTGATTAATGTATATCGCCCCGACGGAGGCATGTCTTTTGGAATTTCCAAATCCATTCGGACCAAAGCCGGATGGTCGCAGCCGATCGAGTGTAAGATTGCCAACAACTACAACTTACACGAGAAAAATCAACTCGAATTTTGTGTTTCTCCCGATGGGCGTGCCATTATTCTGGCCGTACAGCGTAAAGACACCCGTGGGAACCGGGACTTGTATGTATCCCTGCAAAAAGCCGATAACACCTGGTCGGAACCAGTTTCGCTGGGGGGCGTCATTAACACGGCAGACTTTGAAAGCTCCCCTTTTCTGGCCGCCGACGGACGTACCCTTTACTTCACTTCTGCCGGTCATCCGGGATATGGTAATGGTGATATTTTTGTCAGTCGCCGACTCGATGATTCCTGGGGAAACTGGAGCGAGCCTGAAAACCTCGGCCCTGCTATCAACACGCCTGAATGGGATGGCTATTTTACCATTCCGGCTTCAGGCGATTACGCTTACCTTAGTTCCAGGGCGGGCTCGCTAGGCGAAGATGATATTTTCCGGCTCAAACTGTACCCCGCTATCAAACCCGATCCCGTTGCCATCATATCGGGGCAGGTACTTGATGCCCAAAGCAAGAAGCCTGTCGCTTCCGAAGTAGCTTCCGGGCTTCTTGGCGACAATAAAGAAGTGGCCAAAGTCGATTACAACCCCGAAACGGGTGAGTATAAGATGATTCTGCCCACGCAGAAAGTCTATAACCTGAAAGCGAAAAAGGACGGCTATTTTACCGCCAGCGAAATGCTTGACCTTAGTAAAGACAAACGCTTCCGCGATATTCGGCGCAATCTGTATCTGGTCAAGATCGAAGCCGGGCAAAAAATCGTTATGCGGGATGTCCTCTTCCAGCAAAGTCAGTTTGTCCTGATGCCAGGTGCCGATAGCGAACTCGACCAGGTCGTAGCCATGATGGAAAAGTACCCGGCTATGGAACTCCTGATCGAAGGCCACACCGACAATCAGGGCGAATGGGAGCCGAATATGAAGCTTTCCGAGGACCGGGTTCGGGTCGTAAAAGAATATCTGATCGGTAAGGGAATTGCGGAAAATCGCATTCAAACCAAAGCCTGGGGCCCAAGCAAACCCATTGCCAGCAACGAAACGGAAGAGAAGCGTAAACAAAACCGTCGGGTAGAATTCACCATTCTCAAACTGTGAGAACCCGCAATTTCTCGTAGTTTTGCCCAAATGTCTGCACAATTATCCCGCAATCACCTGATTTTGCTAGGTGCCTTACTGGTACTAGCCTTGTGTCTTCGCCTGTATCGAGTTGGTACGTATGGCATTTATTTCGACGAAAAATCAACCCTGCTCATCAGCCAGGGCGTATGCCTCGAAGGGGCCAACCAGAAAGACGTTTTCAGTAAACCGTACTTTACTCCGGCCGAGTTCTGGAAGCCGAAAACCTATGCCGATTTCGTAGAGGCCAACATCCGGGGCGATATTGGCAATAGCCCTTCCTACTACGGGGTTCTAATGGTCTGGCTCAGCATCTTTGGTTTGAGCGACACAGCTCTCCGTATGCCCTCGGTGATCTTCAGTACGCTGATCGTCTGGCTATTATTTGTTTTTGTACGACGACATTTTCGCACAGGAAATACCGACCGCCCAGGCTCTTCTGGCTCACTTCGGTCGAACACCGTCGATACATTAGCCCTGACTAGTGCTGCTATTGCGACCATCGAGCCTTTTTTCGTGTCCTATAGTCACATAGCCCGCAATTACTCGATGTCCTTTTTTCTGACGTTGCTGGCGACTCATCTTTTTCTGCTGATCCTGGAACGAACTCAGGAATCGAACAACCAATTTTCCCGCACAAAAGCTCGCCCGACAGGCTGGTTGTACCTGGCATATGGACTAACGTTTGTAACGGCGCTCCTCTCCCATTACCTGACCATAACCGTGTTTTTGTGCCACGGACTTTATGCCTTACTGTATCTTCGGAACGTTCGTGCCTGGGTGCAGTTTGGCGTAACAGCCCTTGTCGGATTAGGATTGGTGTCGTTATGGTTTTTGTACGGTGGGGGCACCTATACATTTTATATCCTTGAAGAGCAGAAGAACTTTTACCGCAACCTGGCCCTGACCAATCCGCTCCATAATGGGTTCGGCATCATTCTGCCCGCAACAATCCCTAATATTCTGACACGGGCCGTTCCAGTTTTTTCGGATCTGTTCATCATTACCAATGGCCTGTCGGCCGTATTGGGCGGTATCCGAAACTCGTTGCTGGCATTGGGGCTGGGAACTGTAGCGACGCTGGTCATGCATCGGTATTTTCTGGTATCTAAGCCTCCGGTTTGGGTCTATGTGGCCGTCCCATTGCTTTTACTAGCTGGTTTACCTTTTTATACAGTCCTACCGATCCGCCTACTGGTGCTGTCGATTGCCGTTCCGTTTGTCTATCTGATTGGCCGATACATCCTGTATCAGACCGATACCCAGCAGAAACGATTAGTTTTTCTGTTGCTCATGCTGGCGCTGATCCCGACGTTCTTTTTGCTTTTCATGGCCTGGCGATCAGGACATACCTACGGCATCACCCAACGGTACTCCGGGTTCTCATTTCCTTATGTCTGTATTTTAGTGGCCTTCGGCTTTCTCCAACTGGTGCATACCCGCTGGTGGTTCAGTGTCCCCATTACTCTTATTTTGCTAATACAGGCGGGGTTCATTGGTCAGATACTGGTGGGGATTTATGAAGATACAGCGGCCAAATACACACTGTTTGGTGTGCCGCGCATCGCCAACCCATACTGGTCATCCGCGCAACAACTGAAACGACTGTACGCACCGGGCGATACCATTCTTTACCCCAATAAGCAGCGGGTTATTCGCTCCAAGAAAAACGATATTACCTTTTCGCCCGTTTCACTCTACGATGCCCAACTGGTCAATCTGTATCTGCCCAAAGATGCCCAGTACATCCAGCGAGTTGACCCGAACGAGCGCGACCGAATTGTACTGGTGAAAGGGGGTTCCGACAAAAAAATTACTATTTTTGACTTTCAGGGCAACAAATACCGCTATGGCGACTAAGCCGATCGGGGATCAACCTACCATGACGTCAACAACTGAATCAACCGATTTACAAACGCTGCAAGGCCAGCTTCGACTCAAGATACTGAGTTTATACAATCAGGCGCATGCCGGTCATATCGGTTGCTCGCTGAGCTGTATCGATCTGATGATTGCTACACTCATATTGAGAAAGCGCGAACAGGACACGTTTCTTTTGTCGAAGGGGCATGCCGCAGCCGCCCTATATACCTGCCTCAATCACCTTGGCGAGATTTCAGACGACGTGCTGGCTACCTATTACCATAACGGTACAACTCTCCCTGCTCACCCAGCTCCGAATCAGCATAAAGGCATCCCGTTTGCCACGGGTTCGCTAGGTCATGGATTACCTATTGGTACGGGTATTGCCCAGGCCGGTAAACTATTAGGCGACGACTCCCGTGTGTTTGTCTTGATGTCGGATGGTGAAACCAACGAAGGGACGACCTGGGAAGCCGCTCACTATGCCATTCAGCATCAGTTGGACAATCTGATCGTACTGGTCGACAAAAACGGCTTGCAGGGCTTTGGCTACACAGCCGAGGTGATGGGCGATACGGCCGACGTACGAACCTGGAATGCCATCGGTTTTGAAACGGTAGTGGTCGACGGGCATTCCATCAACGATATAACTACTGCCATCGATCAGCTTACGGCTACTCCAAATGGCAAGCCGAAATTGGTGATTGCCCAGACCGTAAAAGGGAAAGGCGTCTCCTATATGGAAAATCGGCTCGAATGGCATTATCTGCCTATGACTGAGGCTCAGTACGAACAGGCGAAGAACGATGTGCAGGACCGTTACCTGGCCTCTCAAATGGCGCAGGTTTGACCGTTTGCTCATTACCATTACCTATAAAACTGTATGTTGGCCTAGGCAAATCCATCTTTTGCCGTAATATTGCGGCCTAAATGAATTCGTCTGTCCCCGATTTGTTACCTACCAGCATAAAGCAGCTCAATGGACCGATTGTCGTTTTTGGAGCCAGTGGCTTCATTGGCGCCAACCTGTTTGAGCAACTCTTCCGCGTTCGCAAAGATGTGTACGCGCTGACCCACGATGCCACCAAAGCCTGGCGGCTGAAACTTCTGGACGTGCCGCCCGAAAACGTCGTTCACTGCGATATTCTCTCCAATACGTCGGTACAGGATGTGTTTGGCCGTATAAAGCCGAAAACGATTTTCAATCTGGCGGCCTATGGTGCCTACAGTAAGCAGAAAAATGTTGGCCTGACCTACGAGACCAACGTGCTGGGTACTGTTAATATTCTCGAAAATTGCACGCCCGATATGGTCTATATCCATGCAGGCAGCAGTTCGGAATATGGCTTCAATTGTACAGCGCCTAAAGAGACCGACCGGGTTGAACCCAATAGCCACTATGCCGTCTCGAAAGTATCAGCGGCTTATACGCTCGAATACTATGCCCGTGTTGCTCAGTTAAATACCCTGAATCTGCGACTTTATTCCATTTATGGCGGCTGGGAAGAACCGGATCGGCTCATCCCCCGATTGGTCGAAGAAAATCGAAAAGGTCAGTTACCCCCACTGGTGTCGCCCGATATCAGCCGCGATTTTGTCTATATCGACGATTGCGTAGGTGCGTTTGTGCAGGCCGCTTTGCGGGTCAATCCAGCCATTCGCGGCCGATCGTACAACATCGCTACCGGCCAAAAAACCACCATGCGTGAACTGGTCGATGTAGCCCGGCAAACGTTTGGCATAACCCAGGAGCCGGTATGGGGCAGTATGAGCAATCGGAACTGGGACTTAGCGGATTGGTATGGCGACCCATCGGCAGCCGAAGCCGATCTGGGTTGGAAAGCGACCACTCAACTTACCGATGGGTTGCGCCAGACCGCTGAATGGCAGGTCAATCATCAGTACGAGAGCCGGGTTATACCCGCTTTCCAGACGCCTACGCTCAATCCGGTGATTTCGCCCATTATTGCATGCTACAGAGATGCCCAGGCTATTCCGTACATGTATGAGCGACTGGTCAAAACCTTCAACGAGATGAAGGTGCGGTACGAAATCATTTTTGTGAACGACAATTCGCCCGATAACACCGACGAAGTCCTGAACGAAATCTGCGCCAAAGACCCTAATGTGATTGCTATCAAACATTCGCGCAACTTCGGTTCTCAATCGGCCTTTTTGAGTGGCATGGAAATCTCGTCTGGCGACGCTGTGGTGTTGATGGACGGTGATTTGCAGGACCCGCCAGAAGTTATTCCGAAGTTTTATGAGAAATGGCAGCAGGGTTTCGACGTCACGTATGGCGTTCGGATTCAGCGCGAAATGCCAGCTCATGTTCACTTTTTCTACAAGCAGTTTTATCGGCTGTTCAAACGAACGGCCTACATTAATATCCCGGTCGATGCGGGTGATTTTTCGATGATCGACCGGAAGGTGGTTCGGGAATTGGTCAATCTGCCCGAAACCGAACAGTTCCTGCGTGGCTTACGCGCCTGGGTTGGGTTCAAGCAAACGGGGGTCGATTACGTACGCCCGGAACGTATGTTCGGGGTGTCGACCAACAACTGGACAAAGAATATCTGGTGGGCGAAGAAAGCCATTTTCTCGTTCAGCTTTGCTCCGCTGGAGTTGATGACTTACGCGGGCTTCGTGCTTACAGGGCTATCGATGCTGGGCATTGTCTGGCAGATTCTGTCCCGGCTACTTAACTTTGATCCAAATACACCGTATGGTTTGTCGACCGTTATTGTATTGGTAATGTTTTTTGGAGGCATCAATTTGCTTGGAATCTCGTTTTTGGGCGAGTACATCAGCAAGATTTTTGAAGAGACCAAAAAACGTCCGAAATTTATCCGAACTCTGGTTCGTAAAGGCGATCGCATTTACAATACTCCGGACAAAATTTCGGCTTTAATTACGGAACGTAAACGATAGATTCTTTAACCATCGGTGAGTATCCGCGCGAAATGAGGTCCAGGTAAACACTGAGCACCGATTGTGAAGTTTTATTTCAACGCAGTTCATGTTGGCTGCCCGTAAACGTTCATGAGAAAAGAATTTTCAGCCGCCGTCGAGCGCATTGCTCGGGAAGACGATAAAATCATATTCATCACTGGCGATTTAGGCTATAGCGCGCTTGAAAACGTAGCCGATGTGTTGGGTCCCCGCTTCATCAATGCTGGTGTAGCCGAACAGAACATGGTGGGTGTAGCCGCCGGTTTGGCCTATAAAGGCTACAAAGTGTTTTGCTACAGCATAGCCCCTTTCGTGGTTTATCGGTGTCTGGAGCAGTTTCGAAACGATATTTGTCTGCACCGGATGCCCGTGTTTCTGGTGGGCAACGGAGGTGGCTATGGGTATGGCATTATGGGTAGTACCCACCACGCCATCGAAGATCTGGCGTGCCTGAGTAGTCTGCAAAACGTAAATACCTACATACCTGCCTTTGCCGATGAGGTTTCGCCTATGCTCGACCAGATTGTGGCCGGAGGGCGCCCCACGTATTTGCGGCTGGGCGCTGGCCCCAACACTCCCGATGGGGCTCAGACCTACGGCTCGTTCAGGCATGTGGTTCAGAGTGCATCGCCGATCGGTACCGTAGTGGCCCTCGGCCCGGTTGCAGCCAATGTATTAACCGCCTTACAGGATAAGTTGCTGGCCGATCAGTTCGATGTGTTTACAGCTACGAACCTCCCCCTTGATGTACCGGCCGATCTAGCGCACAAATGGGCTGGCAAACCCATGCTCGTTGTGGAAGAGCACGTATCGGTTGGGGGTCTGGCTCAGCAATTATCGGTTAAACTCCTGGCCGATGGAGCTGCACCGAGTCATTTCGTGAGTTTGTCGGCACAAGGGTACCCCAACGGTCTTTACGGCGATCAGAAATATCATCAGCAATTATCGGGACTCGATCCGGCCAATATTGCCCGGCAGTTAGCGTCATTTACAAATTAGTATCCTGATCCTTTGGTAACTTTATCCAATACCCCACAGACTCAACAAAAAGGCTACGGGCTCGTTGCTGGTTTAGTAGCTGGGGGGCTTGTTTTGATACCCGTCATCCTCTTCTGGTTTGTCTGGTCTACCTACTCGGTCAGCATACCCAAATGGGACGATCATGTACTAAGAGCATTTTTATCCGCTGTCGACAAAGAAACATCCTTTTCAGGCAAGCTTTACGAGTTTTATCGTCAGCACAATGAACACCGGATTGTCTACGACAGAATTATAACCTGGCTCGACTTCAGCCTGTTTGGGAAGTTCAATTACCGCCATCTCATGCTGGTTGGCAATCTGAGCCTGTTAGGGCTCATTGCCCTATTCGGTCTGGTACTGGGCCGATCAACGGTTTCGCAAGGCAAAAAAGCGAACCGCCAGATAGCGCCCAGCCTAACGGATTATGTGCTTTATCTTCCTCCTGTTGCTTTTTTGTTGCTCAACCTGTCGCAGTGGGAAAATATGTTCTGGGGTATGGCCGCCTTACAGAACTTTACTGTACTATTCTGGGTATTCTGGACGATTTACCAACTAGCGTTTTCAAATCGACTTTGGCCGGCTTTAGTACTGGCAACAGCCGCTACACTAACGAGTGGTAACGGCCTGCTGATCTGGCCGATCGGTTTTGCCATGTTACTTCTCCAGCAATTGCTGGAGAAGCGTCCGAACCGAAATGCCCTTATCATCTGGTCTGTTAGTGCCATCCTTCTCATTGGTCTCTATTTTTTCGACTACCAGAAGCCGCCAGGCAACCCACCCGCTCGTGGTTCACTCTTCGACCTCATCAAAGGCTGGCTTGCCTTCAGTGGTGCGGCCGCCGAAGCGTTTCCGGTTGGCCCTGCTTTTGCCAAATGCCTGATTGTTGGGAGTATTGCTACTGTGCTTGCACTCGGGAGTTGGGTATATCTGCTGGAAAAAGGGTTCGTTAAGAAGCAATTTCCTCCATTCAGTTATTTCTTTTTTGGAGCCACCGCTTTTGTACTTGGCACAGCCGCTACGGTGGCCTGGTCGCGGGTAGGTTTTGGTTTACCTTTACTGATTACGAGCCGTTATAAAATCTATTCGCTTCTTTTGCTAACCCTGGTTTACTGTTTCATTATTGTACAACAGCGAAAAACGGGACGGCTCTGGACACTCGTATTAGGCTTGGTATTCAGCGCGGGTCTAATGGCTAGTTCGTATCTGACCTATCTGAGCGATACCCTGTACTGGCGGCACTGGCTGGTTACGCATCAGTTTAACTGGACACACAACGCCAACAATGGGACCATCAGCATCGACTCGGTGTCCAGTCATTATACAGCGTTAGCGCCCGCTTTTTACGATACTACCCTACCAACGATCTTTGGACAACCGACTCAACCCGTTGTTCCGATCCAGATAGCCAAAGAACCGAGCGGATACATCATCCAGAACACGACCCTACCCGCACAGGGAATTCGGGATGAAGGCCCTTACCTATTGGCCCGATCCGATAGTCGCTCCTATTTGTTTCCTGTTCGGCAAAAGCAGCAGTCCGTAAAAGCGGCTCGTTTTCTGCCTGCCCACTTGTTTACGAACGGTTTTACGGCCGATGTACCCACAGAAGAAATGATTGCAGGTTCATATCAGCTCTTTATTTTAACCATCGCCAACGGCAAAGCCAGTCTATACCCCACGAATCAAACGATTGAGTCAGCCGGACCACCCACAACAACATTGAAAAAAAATTGGTAATTCGTTGGTACGAGTTGATGGTTTGCCATCACCATCGAATTGCAACCGCCAAACCCACATGCACTTTATGCAGCCAAACGCTCCAGTTACTACACAGCCCACACGCCCTGCTCTGAACCACCTGTTACAATTGGATGGGGTCCGGTTTATTGCTGTTGCCTTAGTGTTGTTCGACCACTGGACGATGGAGCATATCGAATTGCCAGTTGGTGCCCTTGGGGCCTTAGGGGTAACGATTTTCTTTGTACTGAGCGGCTTTCTGATTACCCGGATTTTACTATCGAGTAAAGACAAACTGAGCAACCAGCCTAACGGTGGCCTGGGTAAATACCTCAAAACCTTCTACATCCGCCGAACTATCCGCATTTTCCCGGTTTACTACCTAACCCTGATCGTACTGGCTCTTATCCATGAACCACCCGTTCGGGAAAAATTTGCCTGGTTAGCCCTGTATGCTACGAATATTTACATCGCTTTACACCATACCTGGATGGGAACGGTCGATCATTTGTGGTCATTGGCCGTTGAAGAGCAGGTCTACCTTTTTCTCCCTTTACTCCTGTTTTTTGTTCCTCGTCGGTATGTACCAATCACGGCCCTCTGCATGATTGTAGGCAGTGTCGGGCTGCGGTATGTACTTTATCGGGCCTACCTCCCCTGGTTTATCGGCTATGTGTCAACACCGACCTGCCTTGACTCGTTTGGGCTGGGAGCCATTATGGCCTATGGCTGGCTTTATCGCCGTGACCTGTTCAACAAAGTCTTTCGGTCGTCGGTATGGGTCTGGCTGAGTCTGGCCGGGTTTATTGGCGTGGGCTTACTGAATCAATGGATTTCGCTGGATTCCCCGCGCGGCTATCACAACATCATGTCGGACGTATGGGAACGGCTGGCCGCTTCCCTTTTCGGTTTCTTTCTGATTGGACGAGCCGTACTTGGGTTTGGGGGCGTTATGAAATGGGTATTGGAAAATCGGGTTAGTCAATACATGGGGCGAATCAGTTATGGTTTATACCTGTATCATAACTTCGTTTTCAACGTATATCATACCCGGCCTACCCATTTTACCGTTCGCTCCTGGCATCGAATTACGGATATACTCCCCGTTCTGAACAGTTCTTATTTTTTTCAATTCGCCTATTTCGTTTTTCTGACCGTATTACTGGCAACGGTTTCATGGTATCTGATCGAAAAGCCGATCAACAGTCTAAAAGATAAATTTTCCTACTAATTTGCCGGAAAGGACTTTATAGACGCCAACCGTTAGCTAACTCCCTACGTTTAGCCACCAACTATTTCTATATTTGCAGTATTGATAGGAATGAACTATCGGGTTGGCAATGTCTGTTGGTCCAACTTATTTCAAACCTGTTGGCAAACGACAGACGTACCGCCAACACCCTAAAGTACACTGAATGAGCCTCCTGCTGTCTATTGTAATGCCGGCTTACAACGAAGAAGAAGTCATCGAAACGGTTGTAAAGCTGTGGACCGATCTGTTGACCAACCAATTCCCCACCGAGAACACCCGTCTGATCGTTATCAATGATGGGTCGCGCGATAAGACCGGCGCTATTCTAGACCAAATCAAAAGTCGGTATCCAAAGCTGATGGTTGTTCATCAACCCAACGGTGGGCACGGTAACGCCGTAGTGAATGGATACCGTCAGGCCGTTGCCCTGGATTCAGAATACGTTTTCCAGACCGACAGCGACGATCAGTTTGTACCCGAAGATTTTGCCAAGTTGTGGGCGAAGCGGAATGAATCTCCTTTTATTCTGGGGTACCGCGAAGAACGGTTCGATGCACCAGCTCGCTTATTTATCACAAAAATCCTTCGCTGGAGCATAGCCTTTATTTACGGCACCTACATCAAGGATAGCAACATTCCCTTTCGGCTTATACGGGGTTCGTTCTTACGGAAACTGTTAGCTCAACTCCCAAATCCAACTCCCTTCGCGCCCAATATTTTTCTGGCTGTAATGGCTAAAAAAGCCGGGTACAATACCTTCGATATTCCAATTACCCACAAAGAACGATTAACGGGTACGGTATCGATTTTAAAATGGAAACTGCTGAAAGTGTGCATTCAGAGTTTTAAAGAATTAGCACAGTTCCGATTTGATCTGGGCAACAAAGTCAAAGAACTCAAAAAACCCGAGCCAGTTACGGCGTAAGTAATGATGTAAGATGTATGATACAGCCTATTTGATGCACTACGTTTACAGTAAACCCCTTACATCATATAGCTTACATCGTTCGTCTGATCCAACTCAACCATGAAGTATAAGTACGTTATTATAGGCTCTGGCCCCACGGGTCTGGGAGCGGCTTACCGCCTGAAAGAACTGGGCATTACCGACTTCGTTGTCCTTGAGAAAGAAGCCCGGATCGGTGGATTATCTAAAAGTTTTGTGGATGAAAAAGGCTTCACCTGGGATGTAGGAGGCCACGTTCAGTTTTCCCACTATAAGTACTTCGATGACCTGATGCACAAAGCTTTGGGCGCAGAAGGCTGGCTCAGTCACCAGCGCGAGTCGTGGGTCTGGATTGAGGGTCGGTTTGTTCCCTATCCATTCCAGAACAACATCAAGTACCTCACGCCCGAAACGATGTGGAAGTGCCTGGAAGGCATCATTCACAATTATAAATTTCCGACTAATAAGAAACCCGCGAACTTCCGGGAATGGATTCTGGCCACCTTTGGCCCGGGCCTGGCCGAAACGTTTATGTTTCCCTACAATTTTAAAGTGTGGGCTTACCCTCCAGAGGATATGAATGCCGTTTGGGTGGGTGAACGGGTAGCCATTACCGACCTGCAGCGGGTAACAAAAAACATCATCTTCAATCAGGACGATTTTTCGTGGGGGCCTAATAGCACGTTCCAATTCCCTAAACACGGCGGTACGGGTGGTATTTGGGAAGCCGTGGGCGATCTGATTGGCCGGGAATATATCAAACTCAATACAGCCGTCGAGAAAGTAATTGCCCCAGAGAAAAAACTCATCCTCTCCAATGGCGACGAGATTCAGTATGAGTACCTGATGAGCACGATGCCGCTCGACCTGTTTACCCAACGCGTGGAAGGACTCGAGTCAGAAACCGTGCAAACCGCGCAGGGACTCAAGCACTCTTCAACCAATGTCGTAGGGGTGGGTCTGAAAGGGAAGCCTAAAGAAAGCCTGAAAACCATGTGCTGGATGTATTTTCCGGAATACAACAGCCCCTACTATCGGGTTACGGTGTTCTCCAATTACAGCCCCAACAACGTACCCGACATCAACCAGCACTGGTCGCTGATGACCGAAACGAGCGAATCATCGGCCAAGCCCGTTAACCGCGAGACGCTGATTGACGACACCATACGCGCCCTGATTGACGATCAGTTGATCGAATCGGCCGACGATGTGATCTCGACATTCCATATGGCTTTCGATTACGGCTACCCAACCCCATCGGTAGAGCGGGATGGCATTTTGAAAGCCGTTCTGCCCAAACTGGAATCGTTCGACATCTATTCACGGGGTCGGTTTGGTGCCTGGAAGTATGAGGTTAGTAATCAGGACCACTCGCTGATGCAGGGGGTAGAATGGGCCAACCGAGTGGCGGCCAACATTCCCGAACTGACACTGCCATTCCCTGAAACCGCCAACGCGATGTGGGGGAAATAGAGAATGTAGCCGATACATGTCGGTCGATAGCCAATAGTAAGTCATGGTTTATTACTTACTATTGGCTATCGATTATTTTTAACCTATGAAACGAAACATCTGGATTGGTGCTGGAGCAATAGTGGTGCTGGTGATAGGCTGGTGGGTCTATCGGCAGTTCGTTCCGGCATCTCGTACAGTTGGGTCGTTAATTCCGCCCGGTTCGCTGATGATCCTGACAAGCGACCGTTTGCAGGACACCATTTCCCCCCGGGTTCTACGGACCGAGATGTCGCTCCGGCAAATACCCGTTTTTGATGAAGCTCGTCGGCGGTTGGACCGATTTTTATATTCTACCGCCGATTCCGCAACGGTTATTAAGTTTATATCCGGTCGGCAGGTACGATATTCCCTGCATTCCCTATCAAAAACAACCCTGGATTTCATCTTTTACATTCCCATTTCGGCGAAAGATGAGCCGTTTATCCAACGCCTGACTACACCTGATCCTCGTCAATATCGGGTACTCAGCCACACCTTTTCGGGCGAAAAAATTCTGGATTTAGTATCCCGCATGAATGAACCGATTGGCTCATTCATCCTGACGGACGGTTATCTGGTCGGCAGTGTGTCCGGAATCCTGATTGAAAATGTGGCCAAGCGAATGCACCAGCCCCTTAAGCTATCGCAGGCTGAACCTGATTTCCGGATCGATGCCGACCATCTGGCCGGGGTATCAGTCCGCCCGGAGGTACTTCAGGGGCTGTTCAGCAACGCAGGCTCACTGGTTCGTCTGTTTCTGCCGGAGGAACTAAACTTACAATTTCGTCAGTCGGCTTCTCGCTCACATCTGATTGGCTATGCGGTTGACCAGATTGGCAATCGACGCGATGTAGCCGATCTATTTGCCGATCAAACGCCCCAGCGCATTCAACACGCCAACCTGATCCCACAATCAACAGCCACCCTCTATCACATTGCCATTAGCGATGCAGACCATTTTGGCAGTTCATTGAGTCGGCTACTCGGGTCGGCCTCCAGCGATTTCCTGCGTGATCGTTTCGATCAAATTAAACCTGCCGCCCAAACGCTATACAAATCGCTGGGTAGTGATTTACTGTTAGTTCGGCTCGAATCACCAACGGGAGCCCTCCGACAGATTCTGATTCTAACGGGTAAAGACGGTAAAAAACTGGCGAACCTATATCAACTGGCGGCTTTTCAGGCTGGTGCCAAATCCCCATCTGCTCCCAAAGACTACCTGGGTCATAAGCTGTTACAGTTGCCCATTCCTGAGCTACCTGCTTCCCTGTTTAGTAGCCTGTTTGCGGGGTTTGCGCAAAGTTGGGCCACGCTGCACGGCAATGCTCTGATAGTTGCCAACAGTGAAGAAGCCATGCAGGATTACCTTCAACAGGTACAACGTGGCACTGTATGGACAGCGGATAAACGGCAGGCTGAGCTACTGAACACCACCCTTCGCCCTGCTAATTTTACGGCACTGGTTCGATTGAATCGGGCTCAAACAACGGTTCCCCCAACCTGGCCACTAGCCTGGCAAAATCTGCTGGACCAGGTTGACCCCGCAACGGGCAGTACGACCTTGTCGAACCTTGAAAACATGGCCTATCAGGCCAGCTATGGCAACCAAAACATTCAATCAACGGTTATTTTGGGCCGTACGACCCGACGAGCCAGCCGGGCTGTACTCAATAAATTGCTTCTGCGGAAGAAGGTTGAATTTGAAGCACCGCTCATTGCGGCCCCCATCGTAGCGGGCAATCTAAGTGATAGTTCGGCTCAGTTCTATGCGCAAAATGAAGCCGGTGAATTTGTGCTGGTTACGCCTAAGGGGGAAAAAATTGTTCAGAGCCACACGGATGGTCCCATTCGTAGTAATGCACTGGCAGTCGATTTCCTGAACAATGGCCGACTTCAATACCTGTTCATGACCGACCGGACGTTGTATGTAGCTGATCCGATCCGCAATCGGAATGAAGTTTTGTTGCAGGCTATACCCTTGCCACAGGGCATTGACCCATCCTATCTGGCTCGTCCACGGGGAAGTCAACAACGCAATCTGGTGGCCCTGGCAGCTCATCAGGATGGCCATATTTATGCCCTCGATCGGCAGCGTAAGGCCTTCATCCGGATTATGACAGCCCCACGAAAAGGGCCGTTGCAGCTACCGTTTCAGGTTATGGCCACTTCGTCGGGCATGAACGTGCTGGGTATGCAGGCCGACGGAACCTTGAACTACTGGCGCGAAAATGGAAGTGAGTTTCCGCATTTCCCGGCCCGTATTGAGCGAAAAAATGAAGATGAGCCTGAAATCAGGTTTGTAGGCCCAGCCCTGATTCCTACCGACCAAACCTTAATTCAGACTATTGCCGACGAAGGTCAACTGTTTTCTATAAACACCAATGGCCTTATCGCCAAACGGACTCAGTTGTACCGCCCGGTTCGTCGTGGATCGTTCCGACTATTTCCCGATGAGGAACAAACGAACTGGCTTCTCATTCGGGCGGCCGATACAGAAGTTACCATTCTGGATCAGCGAGGTCAACGCATGTTCGATGTTCGGGCGTTGCAGTCTGGTCGTAATAACGTTCGTTATCATCGCCTGGGCGCAGGCATCGAACTCATTAGCGTACAATCGGGCGGGTTTACGACCCTGTATGATTTGAATGGTCGGATTATTGGCGAACGCCCCATTCCGAGCGATTTTCCAGTAGTTTTGCAGTTCGACGAACGAACAAACGAATTATCGATTTTGAGCGGAATCAAACAGGCCGTTCAGCTATTCAGTATTAGATTGAGGTGAACGGGCTGATTCGCTTCTCGTTAAATCGACCCGTTCACTGATCCACTATCATGCGTGTATTTCGTTATCTTGTTTTAGTGCTTGCTATGCTACTGTGGGGCGGTGGCCTGTCCACCACGCTGTCGCGGTGGTTGTATAGTGTGGGCGTTATTGTTGACGATTATCGATTTGGGGACTTATATCGCCTGTCGGCTCTTCCCCAGTTTAAAGTAGCCCAGCCTGTATGCCCCCCCTCGAATCGCTCCAGCGATACAGCCTCAACGCAGCTCTATCTGATTGGGGATAGTTTTTCAGAGCCTCAACGGCTGAGCCAGTCCGATTTTCGGGTGAGCCACTACCAGCGAGTAGGTTGGGATAATCAGCAACGTATCCAGCTCGACCCATCGAAGCGCAACCTCTTACTGATCGAATCGGTAGAGCGGCACGTTCGGGAGCATTTTGCCAAACACATTAGCGAGTTTGTCGTCATACAGGATACAACGAAGAACCCGACACCGAAACCCACGACATGGCAGCGGATTAGTACCGAACTTCATCGTACCGATGTAGAGGAGCGACTCGAATCAGCCTTGTTTAGCGGTAATTGGGCCTTTTGGTTTAAAGAGTTGAAGGCAACTCTCACGCTGGCCTGGTTCGACCGCGCCAATTCCAGCGTGAGCCTGTCCCAAAACCATCAACATATTTTTTTACACAGTGATACTGATTCTGCTAATGTTTTAAACTCTTCATTTTCGACATTGACCGATCAGGAGGTTAGTACCCTGGTAGACAGCATCAACGCCGTAGCCAAACAATACCAGCAATTGGGTTTCGCTGCCGTTTACCTATCGCTTATTCCCAATAAAGCGACTATTCTGGAGCGAGAGCGTAGCGACTATAATCACCTCATTGAGCGGATTCAGAACCACCCAAAGCTGGCTGTCCCTGCTATCAACACCTATAGTCGCTTTAAGGAAGCCCCCCAATCGCCTTACCTGAAAAGCGATACGCACTGGAACTGCGAAGGTCGGGCAATCTGGCTGGACCTGGTGCGATCGAGGTTACAGATTTGACCATCGGCTGGTGTATACGATCCGTTACAGCCCTGTCGACTTTTCCATTTGTTCGGGATAACGAGCCCCGATCACAGGAATCCGAGACGAAGCCTCTTCAATTTCCCGAAGCTCGTCGGCAGTAAGTTCAATGGCAGCAGCGCCGTTATTTTCCGTTAGCCGATGCAATTTCGTAGTGCCGGGTATTGGTACAATCCAGGGCTTTTGCGCCAATACCCAGGCTAAGGCTATCTGCGCAGGTGTAGCGTTGCGCCGAGTGGCAAAGGTACTTAGCAAATCGAGCAGTGCCTTGTTGGCTATGCGGGCCTCTTCTGTATATCGAGGCAATATATTCCGGATATCGCCTTCGGCAAATTGCGTGTTCTCATCAATTTTACCCGTCAGAAATCCCTTACCCAACGGGCTATAAGCCACCAGCCCTATGCCTAACTCATCAATAGTCGGAATAATTTCTTTTTCATGCTGACGAGTCCATAGTGAGTATTCGCTCTGAAGGGCCGTAACCGTTTGTATAGCATGGGCCCGACGAATGGTCTGTGCCCCTGCTTCCGACAGGCCAAAGTGTTTTACTTTTCCTTCGCGAATCAGATCTTGTACGGTACCGGCCACATCTTCAATTGGCACCTCAGGATCGACGCGGTGTTGGTAAAACAGATCAATCGCATCTACCCGAAGGCGCTTCATCGACGCTTCGGCAACCTGTCTGATGCGTTCGGGGCGGCTGTTCAACCCCTCCAGTCGGTTCCCAGCCTCATCGATATTAAACCCAAATTTAGTAGCAATGACTACCTGACCTTTGAAGGGTTCCAGCGCTTCACCAACCAACTCTTCATTCGTAAATGGGCCGTATACTTCAGCAGTATCAAAGAAATTGACTCCTTGTTCGACAGCCGCCCGGATTAGCCTGATCATATCGCCTTTATCGGCAGCCGGTCCATAGCCAAAGCTCATTCCCATACAGCCAAGTCCAATGGCCGATACGTCCAGATTTTTGCCAAGTGTGCGTTTTTGCATCGTCCTGCTCATCGTTCATTTATCTCATTTATTAAGCAAACAAACTTATATCCGCTCCGGCTCGAAAAACAACGAAATACAAATAAGGAATTACGAAAATCAAACCAACAAGGTTTATACCTCTATCTTTCCCACAGCCCAATCTCATTCTTGTTGCTTTGACGAGTATGCTTTCACCGCTTTAGATCTTCAGCCGACTATATCTTTGCATAGTTTATCCAATTCACCAACAATCAACAACTTTGGACGATCCTAAACGCATGGTACAACAGGGGTATGACCGTCTGGGCAGTTCCTACCGGATATACTTCGAAAAGACGGACTCGAAACGGTATCTGAGCTGGCTGGTCAATTTTATCCGGCGTCTTCCTGTAGGGGGTACCGTGTTGGAACTGGGTTGTGCCGATGGGATTCCAACGGCGAAATACCTTAGCCAATACACGGATTATCTGGGAATTGATGTTTCACCTGTGCAGATCGAGCTAGCCCATATTAACGTTCCTCAGGCTCGCTTTGAAGTTGCTGACATGTCGGCCCTCTCCTTTCCTGCCGAGTCGTTCACGGGTGTTGTTGCCTTATACTCTATCATCCATCTTCCGCTGGCTGAGCAGCCTGCTTTATTCCAGGCTATTTACCAATGGCTCAGACCGGGCGGTTACTTTTTGTGCATAGCAGGGGCTGGCGAGTGGACCGGCACCGAAGTGGACTGGATTGAACCGGGCACTCAGATGTACTGGAGCCACACCGATGCCGCAACTTATCAGACCTGGTTTACCGAAACGGGGTTTATTGTTGTAGAAAACATCTTTGTTCCTGAAGGGAATGGCGGTCACACCTATTTCTTACTGACAAAGTAGTAACAGATGTTAGCCTAACACACGGCCTACGCCTGTACCTATCAACAACATAACCCCAACACAACGCATTGAATATCCTAATCGACCAGATAAGGCAGGTAGGGTTCCAACTGATTCGTATCCCGAAAGGCAGATACGTGATTCAGTTGATTAGTAAAGGCATCATAGCGAAGTTCGACGTAAAAATCGCGTAGATTGTAGAGTAGAAAAATATTGTCGCCCTCGTAGCGGTTCGCCAGAATGTCACCAGCAAAATATAGCGTGTCGAGTTGCTGATCGGCGGGGAGTTTGGTAAAATCGGTGGGTTGCATAAACGAACGGGGTTGACAGGCGAAATAAGCAAAAGTCAGGCGGCTCACCAAATAGGGTTGGTAACTTTATATAATACAACTCAAACAATAAAGCGTACATATAAAATATACACCCACCTAAACAACCCTATTTCAGACAGTTCCATAAAACAACTAGAACACGTACTGTTACAATTTTTATGATCAGATCAGGGCGAATCATAAAAATCATAACAGTACGTGTTCTATCTATAGCATATCGATGCCTAACTGATTCTAATCAAGTTGCTTACTGCACCAAATCATGGGTTATCGATCTGAATCCAGCTTGTTTTGTCCTGACTAACAAGCTCTTTGCCCCATGAAAACCATTCTGGTGCCCACCGACCTAAGCCCGATCACAACCTATGCACTCGATGTAGCGGCCGAAATAGCCCGAACCTACACTTCCGAAATCATTTTACTCCATACCGTATTGTATGATATTCCGTCTTTGGGGGTAGCCGATTGCGTTACGGGCCTTTCTCTGGACATGGGGCCACTCTACGAAGAAGCCTGGAAAGACGCCGAAAAAGCCCTTCATGACTTGGCGCTTAATCCTGCCTATGCCGATGTGACCATTACACCTAAATTAGGCAGCAATTTAGAAGGCCTTATTAACGCAATTAATGAGCAACATGCCGATCTGATTGTACTGGCTTCCAAAGGAGCATCTGGCTTGCTGGAATGGATTGAGGGTTCTCATGCCGAGCTCATAACGCGCTTTGCCACCTGTCCCGTGCTGGTTGTTAAGGACCCAGTAGACTCATTTAATCCCCAGCAAATCGTGTTTGGCGTCGATCTTGACGACGAATTAAAAAAACCGCATCTATTCCCGTTTCGACTCGACGATCAGTTTTGCCGACAGTATGTTTATGTGCTCACCCCCACCGACAGTCGTCAGCCCGAGGGTATTCGGGAGTGGGTGGCCGACTTTACCGAAGCCAATGACATTGATCATTACAACCTAAAAATTGTCCACGACCATACCGTACCCGATGGCATTCTGAATTATGCCCAGTCCATTCGGGCCGACCTGATTGTGCTTTATACACATGGCCACACGGGCTTACGGCACTGGATCGAAGGAAGTGTGGCCGAAGATGTTTTAAATCACTCCCCTATCCCAGTCCTGATTATGCGAGCGTAGCCTGAATCAACCTAGCTTCACCTCTTTTCCTGACTTTGCTGCGGCATAGATCGCTTCAACAACCCGGATATCACGAAGCCCCTCTTCGCCCGGTACCAGCAGTGGCTTTTTTGCCATAATGGCGGCCGCATCGTCGTCCATTTGCATCGCCTGTTGCATGGGTACCTCGTAGGGATGTTCTATGCGACCGCCATGACTCCAAACGCCTTTCTGACCATTATACCCCGAATACGGCTCCATGTAAAGTGTTCCTTTCGACCCCGTTACATGCAGGTAATTCATGTTCATGCCATAGCTGGTTTGTAGGGCGGCCCGTGCTCCGCTCGGGAAAACGAGTTGAACCATGGAAGTTTCGTCCAGGCCATTCTTATAGACGTTTGGCCGGGTAGTATACTGTTGAGCTGTCACGGCAATCGGTTCTTCGCCCGTAGCCAGTCGTGCGCCCTGCACCACGTATACACCCATATCGTACATAACCCCACCGCCCATTTCTTTTTTCTGCTTCCAGTGGTCGGTACGCGCATCATAATAAGCCGCCGAGCAACTCACCATCAGCACATTACCAATCTTTCCACTTCGCAGCGCCTTCGTCCACTCCTGCGTGTTGGGTTCATGATGCAGTCGGTAACCTATGGCCAGCGAAACCTTATTCTTCGCACAGGCGTCGATCATATTCTGACACTCCTTTGCCGTTACAGCCATTGGCTTTTCGCACCATACGTGCTTACCCGCTTTGGCAGCCCGAATCACATACTCCTCATGCATCGACGGGGGCAATACCACATACACCACATCGATGTCGGGATTGTTGGCAATTTGATCGAAAGTCTGGTACGAATAAATATTCTTGTCCGGAATGTTGTACTGCTTTTTCCACTTTTCCGCCTTTTCGGGCGTACCCGTCACGATACCAGCCAGATAGCAGTTCTTTGTTTTTTGCAGCGCTGGCGCCAGCAGATCGGTGCTGTAATAGCCCAGACCGACCAGAGCCACGCCTAGCCGATCTTTAGCGGATCGGGTAGCCGCCCAGAGCGCATTCGGAGCAAGAGACGTTGCCAGGCCCGTAAGGCCCGCAGTATGAAGAAAGGTTCTGCGCGAAGTCATGGTTATTTCAAGGTTGCTGGTTGATGTTCCCGGATGGCTGGTATGCGTAATTCGCCTGGCAGCCATCAGGAAACCTGAAACTTTATCAGACAAACTCAAAAAGTTTTCTGTTCTAACTATGGAACCTCCTAATTTTGTCGCATGTCTAAAAAAGTCAATATCGGTTTGGTGCAGATGAGTTGCTCGGCAGATGTCGAAGCCAATATTCAGAAAGCCATCGACCACATACGGGAAGCCGCCCAAAAAGGGGCTCAGATCGTTTGTCTGCAGGAATTATTCACTTCGCTTTACTTCTGCGATGTTGAAGACCACCATAATTTCAGTCTGGCCGAAGCCATTCCCGGTCCAACGACCGAACGACTGGGTAAGGTTGCTGGTGAGCTGGGCGTGGTGATTATTGCCTCACTATTCGAAAAACGGGCGCAGGGACTCTATCACAACACAACGGCCGTACTGGATGCCGATGGCTCGTATCTGGGCAAGTACCGAAAGATGCACATCCCCGACGATCCGGGCTATTACGAAAAATTCTACTTCACACCCGGCGATCTGGGGTATAAAGTATTCGATACCAAATTTGCCCGCATTGGCGTATTGATTTGCTGGGATCAGTGGTATCCCGAAGCGGCCCGCATTACCTCGCTGATGGGGGCCGAGATTCTGTTCTACCCAACAGCCATCGGCTGGGATACAAACGAACCTGACCCAAAACAAAACGAGGAGCAATACAACGCCTGGCAGACCATACAACGCAGCCATGCCATTGCCAATGGCGTGCATGTGGTGTCGGTGAACCGGGTAGGCCGTGAAGCCGATCAGCAATTCTGGGGCGGTTCGTTCGTTGCCAATCCATTCGGTTCATTATTGTATCTGGCCCCCCATGATCAGGAACTGGTGCATGTGCAAACGGTCGATCTGGAATTGTCCGAAAAATACCGAACGACCTGGCCTTACTTCCGCGACCGACGTATCGATTCCTACCAACCCATCACAAAACGATACATTGATTGATGTATGAAGTATGATATAGGATGTATGATGTGAAAGTCAATTACATCATACATCCTATATCATACATCCTACTTCACACCTTCACTATGAGACTTGGCATTGAAATAGGCGGAACAAAACTCCAGTTGTTTACGAGTGACGCTTCGCAACAGATTACCCAGCGATTCCGTCTGGCGATTGACCCAGCGAAAGGGGCTGAAGGGATTCTGGCACAAATTGCCGCTACCATCGATCAGATCACCACACCGATTCAGTCGATTGGGGTTGGGTTTGGGGGGCCGGTCGATTGGAAAACGGGCCGAATTGCGACCTCCCATCAGATTGGCGGCTGGTCGGGCTTTGACCTGGGCAACTGGCTCCGTCAGCAACTACCCGGTGCGCAGGTACGAGTAGAAAATGACGCCAATGTGGCCGCTCTGGGTGAAGCCCTTCGCGGAGTAGCGACTGGGTTTCAGAACGTATTTTATGTAACCCTGGGTAGCGGTGTTGGGGGTGGTATGGTCGTTGATCGAAAGCTATATCATGGCGCACTACCCGGCGAAGCTGAAATCGGCCATTTGTGGCTCGTACCGCCCAGTGAATCGAGCGAAGGCCAGACCATTGAGCAAACCGTTTCGGGTTGGGCAGTCGATCAGCAGATTCGGGCATTGCTTCCGCAGCTACCCGACGATTCGTATTTGAAACAGGCTGTACAGCAAGCGCATGAGCAGGGAGCGACTGGCAAAGAAGCCCGTTTTTTACATCCCGCTTACGAAGCCAGCGACCCGGTAGCCCGGATGCTGATCGAACAGATAGGCTCGGTACTGGCGCTTGGTTTGTCGCATGTGATCCATCTGTTTCATCCCGACGCTATCGTGCTGGGTGGCGGTCTTTCGCTCATTGGCGAACCCTTACGGGCGGCTGTTCGGCAGGCCCTACCCCGCTTTGTGATGAACGCCTTCCAGCCTGCCCCTATCGTTTTACTCGCTAAACTTGGCGAAGATGCCGTACCTATCGGAGCTTTAGAGTTAATGATGAATGCGGACGCAACAAACTAATTCACCATTCATCATTCGATATTTATCATTCATTCCCCTTTTCCATGAATCAGACGTATTTTAAAAATTACCTTGACCAGCAGAAAAAAGCTTACGACGCCATCCCTATCGACCGGGTCGAGCACTTTATTAATCTAATCAAACAATGCTGGGAAGACGACCGTCAGTTATTTGCGTTCGGCAATGGAGGTAGTGCTTCCAATGTATCGCACTTTATCACGGATCTCGGCAAAAGTGCTTCCGACCGGATGGGTAAACGGTTCCGGTGCATGTCGCTCAATGAGAGCATTTCCTGGATTACAGCCCTCGGCAACGATTATGCCTATGAGGACGTGTATATGCGACAACTGGAGAACTACGCCCGTCCCGGCGATCTGGTACTTACCTTAAGCGTTAGTGGGAATTCGCCCAATGTCGTCAAAGCGGTTGAATGGGCCAATGCGAATGGGTTGACCACAATGGCCCTGGTGGGCGGTAAAGGGGGCAAACTAGCCGACCTAGCGCATGAATCCATTACGGTTCAGGATAGTCACTATGGCCGGGTGGAAGATGCCCAGATGACCATTTGCCACATGCTTTGTTATGGATTTATTGACAGTTAATCCGAACGCTTAAAACGCTTCAGAAATGTTTACGTAGAAGCCGTGGGTATGATTGCCCACGGCGGCATCGAACCGGACGTTGACGTGCTCTTTTCGGCTAATCATAAAGCGTAAACCGGCTCCTCCTGTCGGTTTTAAGTCACGAATGGCAAATTCACTGGGTTTATGCGCCACATCGCCAACGGAGGCAAAAATAACCCCACCGAATCGGCCAACGAGACGCTGGCGTAACTCTGCCTGAAAAATGACGGCATTGTTATCGCGATAACGACCATTGTAATACCCCCGCAACAAGGACGACCCGCCCAAAGTAGCCGCCTGCTTAAAGGGCACTTCGCCTACATTCAGGTTCAAATAAAACTGCCCCGCCAGTACCGTTTTGGGCGACAGCGAATGGTAATGCCGGATATCGAACAGGTAGTTGGTAAAATCAAACTCGGTGCCCATCCATTTTTCGTAATCCATAAACGAGACATCGGCATACCAGCCCCGAACGGGCGAGTAGATATTGTCGCGGGTATCGACAATACTAGCCACCCCCACGCCATTCACAACACTACCAAGTCCGCCAACGAGTGTCTGGGCAGGCACTTGCCGATCCGATGACCGACTGACATCGAATGTTTTGAAATACTGCTGCTGAACACCTACAAACCAGCCGGGTTTTATTTTCCGCAGGAATCGGTTGTAGGCCCGCAAACTTTTATAGGAAATCAACTCCTCCTGGCTATCGGTCGTTCCCGGCCCAATGCCGTAATACAGCTCCGGAAAGTCGGCATACAGAAAAAAACCCCGAATCAGGTATTTTTCATGGCTTGTGAAAATGGTATAGGTCGGCTCAACAACGGTCTGCGCGTTTTGGGTGTGAATCACCGCAAAATCCAGATTTGAGGTACGGGCTGTGCTATCGGTTCGAAACAGGAAAACGCCCAACGCCCCATAGGCCACGTGGGTTTCGGGTGTGTAAAACACAACAGGGAGTGGGATAAAATGAAACCGGTGGTTCTCTTTGGTTGTATCAGCTACCATTGGGGATTGATTCAAACCAGGAGCCCGCGTCCCTGAACGGCCAGGATGGGCAAGTATCAAAAACAACAGGCTCATCCCGTAAAAATAGGTACGCATCGACAAGCAAACTTCCAGGGTTATCAACTAAACACGGCCAACTATCTTCCAGGAGTCATTTTTCATACGATTCCCGGATATACAGTCTGCTTATACGAAAAATACAATTAAATACCGTTAGCCCGATACCCTTAATCGGATTTTAACTTATTCCGTCCAATGCTGGTTTATGCTTTCAGCATCCGTAATCGTCTTCTTATTCGTACCTTTGCGGCCATTTTATAGTACCTATGTCCATTGTCACACCAAATCCCGTTGGCGATATAGCCTGGTCAGTTGCCTGGCAGTCGTCCGTATTTCGCCGGAAATTTGCGATTGGCGTTGTAAGCCTGCTTGCTTTATTAGCCACATTTCCCTACTTCTTTGCTACGATTGAAAAACATAGCGGCCCTGTTCTGAACGACTGGTTGCTGAGCCGAATTCCGCCGGTCGATGTTTCGCTCATCATTTTTCTGGTGATCTGGGCCACGGCTCTACTCCTGCTGATTCGGGTCCGACGCAGCCCAGCCCTATTCATGATGTTTGTATACAGTTATGTCATCGTCAGCTTATCCCGTATGGTCAGCATCAATGTCATGCCCCTGAATCCGCCCATTGGCCTGATTCCGATGGTAGACCCGATCACCAACGCCTTTTATGGGAAAGTATACATCACCAAAGACCTGTTCTACTCTGGCCACACCTCGACCATTTTTCTGATGTTTCTCTGCTTCCGTCGGCGTGGAGACCGGATTATGGCTTTGGTCGGCTCGTTGATCGTGGGGGCTTTATTGCTCGTACAACATGTCCATTACACCATTGATGTGTTGTGCGCTTTTGCGTTTACTTATCCACTGTATCGGCTGGGAAAATGGCTGGCCCTAAGTGGCTGGAACACTAAAACTGACTCAGTGGCGAACACCGGGGACTGATCGTTCAAATTTTGCAAATCGCTGTTTCAGGTCATTCAGCAACGATTTTTTCAATCTCTCTTCCTCAATAAAACTGTAGTCGATGCTATTGAAAACGTATTGTTTTATATCCTGATACGAGATTTGTTTGTAGCGTTTGGCCAAAAGCACATATTGCTCCGTCAGGTTGGTCCGCAATACTCCGGCATCGTCCGACGAAATAACAATCGGTACATTAAACGCCTGATACAGACTGATCGGATGCTTATCGTCTTTTATTTTCAGAATAAATTCATTGCTGAATAAATTAATTTCGACGGCTATTTTTTTGCGGCTCATGTACCGTAACAGATCATAGCAATCGGTTTCGTAGGGCATATCGACGCCATGGCCGATCCGATTGGCACCCGCCAGATAAATGGCCGAATTGATATGCCAGCTCAGGTCTTCGGGCTTAACCATACCCAGGGCTAGTTCGCCCGCGTGCAAGGTATATTTGACGGAGGGATATTTGGCATGGCAATACCTGAACATGAGCATGTGTAGCCAGTAGTCGCTCATCGCTATTTCGTTATCTTCGGGAGCCGCGATGTTGACACCAACCACCAGCGGGCTGCTGGCGGCTGCTTCAAACGCAACGATCATAGCTTTAAATAATTCGACCGGCTCTACCGTACGGACTACATAACTCTGGTAGCGCATAGTAAACTGGTCGTCGTCAATTTTCAGGCTGGTATGCAGGCGATTAAGCGTTTCATTGAGAAACGTATTGGCACATTCCCGTACATTTTTTGCCTGTATGGCCGTATATAGCGAATCCAGCAAAACCAGACAAGCGGCCGTATCTTTTTTCGCCTGCCCATCTCTCAGTTTCCTGGCAAAATCCGTTAAGTCAGTTAGGTCCTTGGGACAAGGCGCATTGACAAACAAGGTCTCTATATAACTGACATTTTCTTTTTTAGCGCGGTTTTTAATTTCCAGTAATCCTTTGTCGATTTCTGCCCGACTGGCAACGCCAAAACCTGCGAATGTCTCAAAAAATAATTTATCGGATGGGTAATCGACGTGGTTATAATCTTTGACCGACCACTTTTGAAAAAGTTTCTGTCTGTACTCCGCAAAAGTCCCCTCCTGTTTCAATGTACTGAAGTCAGCCCAATCGTCGCCCGGTGGTTTTTTCTCCGACACTTTCAGGGTTTTGCGATCGATGAAATAATTGTTGCTGACCACATAATCGATGTATGTTTCGGTATAAATAGAGCCACTGTAATGGTGATGCAAATCACCACCTTTCGGCATCTGGGCGAAAAAAGCGGTCAGCAGCGCATCGTTGTTTCGAATTTTCTCAAAATAATCACTTACCGTTTGCCCAAACGTGGAGAGAGAGATAAAAAAGGCAACGCCCAAAATGCGTAATCGTGCGATCATTGATCGATAGTTTCTGTAGGAGATTATCTTTTCGCAACGCGGACCTTTCGCGTCAAGGAAAGATCAAGGAAATAATACGGTCAGTGTTCCGACCAGTAATGCTAAACCGAAAATGATAAGCAGCCCGATCAGTATCGTTCTTAATAAACTACCGGGTCGCTCAGGATTTGACTTTGCCATGCTAGTAAAAATATCAATTGATAGACATGAACCGTGTAACCCCTACTATGTCATGTACTTATAAAATCCAGCATTTTTTTTGATCGCTCAGGCTAAAAAGTTAACGGTTGATAATAGGCCATTATCAACGACTTAATACGATTCATTTGACTCGTAGAAAAGTCATTTCGATAAATTTGCTCAAATACAGCCGCTTTGACTTCGCCGACTGACCAGTCAGGATGTTGCTTTCCAATCCGTTGTTCAACAACACGCTGCCCAATATCAGCCATTTCAAATCCCATTTTGAAGCGTTCACTATCCGATTTTTTCATAATATAATCGGAGTAGATACGTCTTATATACTCAGGTGTATCATTCATTCGCTAAAAAGTCGAAAATCATTTAATTGCAATGTTCCGATCCAACTAATTATGTATGTTTTATCTAAGGCCGGGCAATCATGCAATATATTTTTTATATCGTCAATCTGCTGCTGACTGTATAACTGTTGAATCCATAACAATTTAGCGACAATTAAATCTTCAGGAGAAATAACCCAGCAATCAATTGTGTCAAGAATTTCTTTTCGCTGTCGTCTTTCAAACTCAGTTTTTTGAAATTCATCGTTTTTCCGGATGATAAAATCAACCTTCATACCTGACTTCCAATCAATGATATTGAACATGCCTCGTCGCTGAACTTCAGCTTCTGCACTTTCATAATGAAAATAACATTCCCGATGTGAAAATATATCAGCAAAAGCGAGAAAGTTATCAGAACGAAGTTCAATCACTATATCAATATCGCGCGTATATCTGGGGATTGAATAAGCATTTAAGGCAACACTCCCGGACAGCATGTAGTCAATTCCACGCTCTTCCAGTGCCGTACTAATAAATTTCAACAACTCTTCCATACACCGTCTACAACGGAATATTTCCGTGTTTTTTCTTCGGCATACTAGCCACTTTGTTTTCCAGCATCTGAAAGGCCCGGATTAGTTTCTGGCGGGTTTGGTCGGGCATGATTACTTCGTCGATATAGCCCCGGTTAGCCGCCCGGTACGGATTGGCAAACTTCTCGGTATACTCCTGTACCTTCTCCTGCAACTTGGCCTGTGGATCTTCGGCTTCGGCGATTTCTCGCTTAAAAATAATCTCGGCTGCTCCACTAGCCCCCATCACGGCAATTTCGGCCGATGGCCAGGCGTAGTTCAGGTCAGCACCGATGTGTTTGGAGTTCATTACATCATACGCCCCTCCGTAGGCCTTGCGGGTAATAACCGTTACGCGGGGTACCGTAGCTTCACAGAACGCAAAGAGCAGCTTGGCGCCATTGGTAATGATCCCGTTCCACTCCTGATCGGTGCCGGGCAGGAAACCCGGAACGTCTTCGAGAACCAACAGAGGAATGTTGAAGCAGTCGCAGAAACGCACAAACCGGGCGGCTTTGGTACTGGCGTGAATGTCCAGTACGCCAGCCAGTACAGCCGGCTGATTACCAACAACCCCAATACTTCGACCTGCAATCCGGGCAAAGCCGACGACGATATTCTCCGCGAAATTTTTGTGCACTTCAAAAAAACTACCTGCGTCGACCAGTTCCTCAATTACCTCCCGCATATCGTAGGGCTGGTTCGGATTGTCGGGAATGATGGCATTCAAACCAGCGCGAGTTTCGTCGATAGCTTCGTAGGCAAGCATGGGAGGCTCATCTTCGCAATTTTGTGGAATATAGCTCAGCAACTGCTTGATATTCTGAATACAAGCCAGTTCGTTTTCACAGGCAAAGTGCGTCACGCCCGATTTGGTACTGTGGGTACTGGCCCCTCCCAACTCTTCGGCCGTAACAGTTTCGTGCGTAACGGTTTTTACTACATTCGGGCCGGTCACAAACATATAGCTCGTGTTTTCGACCATAAAAATAAAATCCGTAATGGCTGGACTATAGACAGCTCCGCCTGCACAAGGGCCCATAATGGCCGACAACTGCGGAATCACCCCCGAGGCTTTGGTATTGCGGTAAAAAATATCGGCATACCCCGCCAGCGATAAGACTCCCTCCTGGATTCGGGCTCCCCCGGAATCATTCAGGCCAATAACAGGGGCACCATTCTGCATAGCCAGGTCCATAATCTTACAGATCTTTTCGGCATGGGTTTCTGACAAAGCCCCGCCAAAAACCGTAAAATCCTGCGCAAACACATACACCAGTCGACCATTGACCGTACCATAACCCGTTACGACGCCATCGCCCAGGTAGTGTTCTTTGTCCAGACCAAAGTCGCGGGTGCGGTGCATAACGAACTTGCCAATCTCTTCGAATGACCCTTCATCGACCAGCAGCGCGATACGTTCACGGGCGGTAAGTTTGCCTTTTTTATGCTGAGCGTCAATTCGCTTTTGGCCACCGCCCTGTTCTGCTTCCACATTTTTCTGCGCTAGAACGTCGACGTTGGATGGCCTGGTAATTGGGGAGAGGTTAGACTCAGAAGGGGTTTCGGTTTGCATAAAGTTGGTAGTCTCGACATCAAGGACGAGCAAAGTTAATTTTTCTTACGAATTACAACGGTTCAAATTGTTTTTGTATCCTTACTCCATTCTAAACCTATACACCATGCATCGACTTTTCTCTGCCCTTTTGTTAACGATGGGTTGTTTTCTGCTGGATGGCTGTGATCGCTATTACGCTCCCCCTCCCCCATCCAAAGGCGACACGTACCGTCCCGTGTATGCAGCCTATTCCGACATCCGAACCATTCAGAATTTAAGCCCTCAACCTCTCAAAAATGTGGGCAAAATTTATGTAAAAGATAATTATTTATACATCAATGAAGAGGGCAACGGGATTCACATTTTCGACAATCGGAATCCCGAAAAGCCTGTTCAGGTCGCGTTTATTGGCATTTTGGGCAATCAGGAGCTAGCGATCAAAGACAGCATTCTCTACGCCGATAATGTAACCGATCTGGTAGCGCTCAACATCGCCAATCCACTCAACGTGCGGCTGGTGAAGCGGATAGAAAACGCCTTCGATTATCCGGCCTATCCACTGGCAACCAACGTACGCTTTGAATGTGCTGACCCCGCCAGAGGGGCTGTTATCCACTGGGAAAAAGCCGACGTCGAAAATCCGCAATGCTATCGGTAGCCCCTTTTCTATTAACTCTTAGGCTTCATGATCAGCCTAAACAACCTCACCTCATGAAAATCCACCTTCTTTTAGTTTCTCTGATTGGCGTATTAACGGCCTGTGCCAACAGCGACTCGGTATCTCCCGGAACCGGCATTGGCGGTTCGACAGCCCGATTTACCATTAGTGGCAATACACTCTACATGGTCAGTAATACGGCTTTGCAAACCTATGATATTACAGAAAGCAGCAACCCCAAAAAAGGGGCAAAAACGTCGCTGGGTTTTGGGGTCGAAACCATTTTCCCCTACCGAAACAACCTATTTATCGGCACGCAGACGGGAATGTATATCTACGACATCAGTCAACCAAACAGCCCAAAACAGGTAAGTCTTTATTCCCACATTCTTAGCTGCGACCCCGTAGTGGCGCAAGGCAATTACGCCTACGTGACCCTACGCACCGGAACAAACTGCCGTAATCAATCCGTAACAGCAAACAGCCTGGATGTGATCGACATCAGCAATGTGAGTAATCCGAAACTGCTGAAAAGTTATCAAATGACCAATCCGCGTGGCCTCGGCGCCGATAGTTCGTTGCTTTTTGTGGGCGAAGGTGATTATGGCCTACGGGTAATGGACATCAGCAACCCCCTCGACGTGAAAGAGCTGGAATACTTTTACAACACCAAGACCTACGATGTCATCCCTACCCGAAAGCGGCTGATTGTGACGGGGCCAACCGGCATTTATCAATACAGTTACGCTGATTTCAGCCAATTAAAACTCCTCAGCCAAATCCCGGTTCAGCCATGAAACTTGTCTACAAAATCGGGTTAGCGAGTCTGTTATCAGGAATTTGTTTCGGAACACAGGCCCAGTCGATTAATACCGAACCTATTTTTGCGCCCCTATCCAGAGCCTCTCCCAAATGGGTGGTCAAGTTTGCTCCGTTCAGTCTGATCGACTTTAGCAATACCGTACAGTTTGCCGTAGAACGAGTAGTGGGGCAACAACAGACTATACAGGCCGAATTCGGCTATGGTTGGGCAGGCATGAATCTGTGGCGGTATTCGAAAAATTCGCGTTACGATCATTATGAAACCTGGCGTGCTCGGGCCGAATGGCGGTTTTACTGGCGTCGATTTCAACCACCCTTTGGTGCATATACGGCGCTGGAAGGGCTGTACAAACAGGAAAATGCGTTCGAAACCGGAACGATAGGCGTTGCACCCGACGGAGGTATGCCGCAATATTACCGCTTGTATTCGCTACCCATCTCGAAGCAGGTATGGGCCATGACACTCAAGTTTGGGCGACAGTTTTCATTCTCGTCCAACAATCGGCTGATCGGCGATTTCTATGGTGGAATCGGATTTCGAACGCGCGATATCCATCAGTCGAACCGTCCCGATGGTTATGTTTATTACGCATCCAAAGGTTTTCTGGTCGACCCATTTAGCCCCAATCCGCCTGTTTCTCTGAATATCTCCTATGGTTTCAAGATCGGCTATGCGTTTTAAGTTTTGGCGGCCTAACCTATCGTTTACTTTCATGATGGCCGAAATTGGCGTTTCTTTGTAGCAAACTGCGACTAACTCCGCTTGAAAAACCGATTTATTCTTTTACTGCTTATTGGGCTGTTACCTGTTGGGGTAGTTGCTCAACCCATCGGTGGACAGCGTGTCTTTTCATTTCTCGATTTACCCACTCACGCGCGTGTAGCGGCCCTTGGTGGCCAGGTAGCCACGGCCGTTCGTCCCGACGGGGCTTATCATTTGAATAATCCGGCCCTGGCCGATTCCCTACCCGACAATCAACTGTCTATCAGTCTGATGCCTTATCTGGCAGCGGCCAAGTATTATACGCTTCAGTATGGGCTTCCCATTCAGTCGCAGGGAAAATGGGCGATTGGGTTGCAATACCTCAGCTATGGGCAGTTTACCCTCACCGATCCGGTTGGCAATACACTGGGCACCTTTACCGCCAACGACTATGCACTGAGCCTCACCCACGCCCGAACCGAAGGCAATTTTACGTTTGGGGCCACGGTAAAAGCTGTTGGCTCAAGCATCGAAATGTATTCCGCCTTTGGTGTGCTGGCCGATTTGGGGGCCATTTGGCGACACCCGAAAAAAGACCTCACCTTCGGGCTGGTTGCTAAAAACGTCGGATATCTTATCAAGAACTACGGTACGCTCAACGCCGATCTGCCCTTCGATTTGCAGGCGGGCGTAACCCTGAAACCCGAACACGCTCCTATCCGGCTCACACTAACCGCGCACCATCTACAACGCTTCGACATTACCTACAACGACCCAAATCTGAATGTTCGGTACGACCTCAGCGGGAATCCGATTCCGCAAACGACCAGCGTATCTGAAAAACTAGCCCGGCATCTGAGCGTTGGTGCCGAACTACTGGTTCATCGGAATGTACACCTGTTGGTTGGCTATAATCATCAAAAACAGCAGGAAGGCAAACTGACAACGGGTGGAGCAGGTGTAGGCTTTTCATACGGTATTTCAGTACAGGCCAAAAGCTTCCAGCTTACCTACGGGCATTTTTCGTCTGTGCCCACGGCAGGCACCAGCCAACTATCCCTCCGCATCGATCTATCCCGATTGACGAAGTAAACGAGGACAACAACCTATTGACGATTAGAACACTGGTAGCTTTATCCCTTAAAATCCTCCATTATAAAAGAAAAAAGAAGTATTTCTCTTCTTTAAATTCCTAAAAGCTGCGTAGTTTAACAGATAAACCCTGTAATGAACCACGCAGCTTTTAGAACTATTACTCAATCAAAACCGCCCGACGCGTCGTTGCAGCGCATCTCGTGTCAGCGTGATGAGATGACCGATGGGTTTTCCAGCGCGGTAAGTGACGACGCGCAACGTGATGGGACCATCGGGCAGGTCGACGGCTTGGGTGTACTTGGTGGAAAACTGATCGGGCATGGTATCGTCGATGGTGTAATAGATGTCGAGGTTGGGGGCTTCGCTGGCGAGTTCGAGCCGGAGTTTACCATCATTCATACTCGTCCGGACGATGGCATCGTAAATAGCCTTCGAGTAATTGACCTGCGCGACATCGGCCCGGTCGAAGTGGGTTTCCATCCGCTCCACAAAATTGGCCCAGTTCTTTACCGCCTTCGGCGACCAGAACACTTCCGACAACGCCCAGCCACGAGGGTAGGTCATGTATTCAGCATAACGCAGTGTCGGGATTTGCTCGGTCCAGAGATTGCCCTGCCCACCCAGAATATATTTGGCATCGACACCATCTGGTACCGGATCGAAACTGTAGCATTTTTGTGCCCGTAAGCTCGCATAAATTGGCGGGTCAACACTCGGATCGCCCTGGGTATAATCGAGATAAGCGAACGTGGTTGGGGTCATCACCACATTATGCCCTGCCTGTGCCGCTTCGATACCGCCTTTGATGCCCCGCCAGCTCATAACGGTCGCGCCCGGAGAAATCCCCCCTTCCAGAATTTCGTCCCAACCCAGCAGTTTCTTGCCTTTGGCCGTCAGAATTTTCTCAACGCGGTTCATAAAATACCCTTGCAAATCCTCCACATGCCGGATGTTCAGTTGTTTCATCAATGCCTGACAACCCGGATCGTTGGCCCAATAGCCTTTGTAGCACTCATCCCCACCAACATGGATGTAGGGGTTCGGAAAGAGAGCCGCTACCTCGGTAAAAACCTTATCCAGAAACGCATACACATTCTCGTCCGATGGGTTCAGCGTATTCTCTACTTTCATCTTAAACGTACCGTTGCCGTACCACTCCGAAAAAGCCGTTCCAGGATTAACGCTCACCTGCTGCTTGGTGCAACTCAGTTCAGGATAAGCCGCCAGAGCCGCCATGCTATGTCCCGGCACATCGATTTCGGGAACGATGGTCACGTTACGAGCCTGTGCGTAGGCCACTACCTCACGAATATCGTCCTGCGAATAAAAGCCACCTGCGGGAGTAGGTTCACCGAGTTTCGGCTCGGCACGATCCCCAAAATGGCCAGCTCGCGCCACCCGCCAGGCCCCTACCTGCGTCAGTTTAGGGAGTGATTTGATTTCGATTCGCCAGCCGTTGTCGTCGGTCAGGTGCCAGTGAAGCGTGTTAAATTTCAGCTTGGCCAGTTGATCGATGTATTGTTTGACTTCCTCCTTCGTGAAAAAATTACGGCTCACGTCGAGCATGATCCCCCGCCAGCCAAACCGTGGATAGTCGGTAATCTTTACCGCAGGTAGCGACCAGGTCTTGGTGACAGCCGCCTGACTTTCAATTTCTTTAGGCAGCAACTGCGTCAACGTCTGCATTCCGTAAAATAGACCTGCGGGGCGGTTGGCCGTAATCACGACTCCTTTCGCTGAGGCATCGAGCGTATAGCCTTCATCGCCAAGCTGGGTGTTCGGAGTTGGATTCAGGTTCAGTTGAATTTTACCCGCTTTCCCTTGTTTGGCTGCCAGCACAAAGCCTGTTGGCTTATTCAATCGTTGGCTGAGCAGATCAGCCACCACCCGGGCCTCCACCTGATTATACTCGATTGAGGTAGATTTCGTCAGCGTAAACAGACCCGTTTGAGGCTGAACACTCACGGGCTGAGGAATTAACTGAATAGGAGTTTGCGCGTAAGCAGCGGTTATGCAAAACGCGAAAAGAAGAATCCGACACAAATTCATGCAAAGACTGGTTATTGATTTCAGGAGAAAGCCAGTTAGTCGAAGTTTTTAATCATGGTTACTTAAACTCCTATTTTTTCCGTAGCATTGGCACAATTTTAAAATTCCTGTGTTTCTAGTAAAAGCGCTATTCGTATTTCGCTTTTATTTTTTGTCAATGACCCACTCACTGAAAGACCTTACTCCCCGGCAGATCGTTGCCGAGCTCGATCAATACATTATTGGCCAGCACGATGCCAAGCGCAACGTGGCTATTGCGTTGCGGAATCGCTGGCGCCGGATGAACAGCAGCGCCGACATGCAGAGTGAAATTACGCCCAACAACATTCTGATGATTGGCGCTACAGGTGTTGGGAAAACCGAAATTGCCCGCCGACTGGCTAAAATCGCCGATGCGCCTTTCATCAAAGTGGAAGCGTCCAAATTTACCGAGGTTGGTTACGTGGGCCGCGATGTCGAGAGCATGGTGCGCGATCTGGTCGAGCAATCTGTCAATATGGTGCGGGCGGCCAAGAAAGAGGCCGTTCAGGTCAAAGCCCAGCAGCAGGTCGAAGAAACCATTCTGGACATTCTGATTCCGCCCGTCAAACCAACCAACGGCCAGCTTGGATTCGAGAACGGTCCTAAAGACCCCGACGCAGAACTCAACGAACGCACCCGCGAACGATTCCGCGAAAAAATCCGCTCGGGCGAAATGGACGACCGGAAAATCGACATTGATGTGCAGCAAAGTCAGACACCGAATATTGGTGTCATGGGCGGTACTGTCGATGACCTGTCGATGATGAACATCCAGGAGATGATTGGCAATATGATGCCCAAACGCGGCAAAAAACGCAAAGTAAGTATTGCCGAAGCCCGTAAAATCCTGCTGGAAGAGGAAGCCGCCAAGCTGATCGACATGGACGAGGTGAAAGAAGAAGCCATCCGAAAAGCCGAAGACGCCGGGATTATTTTCATCGACGAAATCGACAAAGTGGCCTCGGCTCGTTCTGGCAACGGTGGGGGCGGTCCTGATGTTAGCCGGGAAGGGGTGCAGCGTGATTTACTCCCGATTGTGGAAGGAAGTGCTGTTAATACGAAATATGGCGTCATTCATACCGACCACATTCTGTTCATTGCGGCAGGTGCTTTCCACGTCGCTAAACCCAGCGACCTGATTCCTGAGTTGCAGGGCCGTTTCCCGATTCGTGTCGAATTACAAAGCCTCTCGGAAGATGATTTTTACCAGATTCTGAAAGAGCCCAAAAACGCCCTTACCAAACAGTATGAGGCCATGTTATTGGCCGAAGGGGTCGAACTTGGTTTCCAGGACGATGCCCTGCGTGAGCTGGCCCGGATTGCCTTCGAAGTGAACAGCGAAGTGGAGAATATCGGTGCCCGCCGACTGCAAACCGTACTGAGCCACCTCATGAACGATTTTATGTTCGACATCCCCGACGTGATCGGCGCTAATGCCAAAGTTGTGGTTACCAAAGAACTGGTCAACGAAAAATTAAACGGCCTGGTCAAAAACCGGGACTTAAGCCAGTTTATTCTGTAAGGCATTACCAAAGTCGTTTTGTCATTTCGACGCAGGAGAAATCTCAGGCTTGTTTGTTAAGTAAGCCTAAGATTTCTCCTGCGTCGAAATGACAAAAAACACTTAATCTTGACGAATCCTTATAAAGAACATAAGCGATCAGTCCAGATCACTCAGCCGGTGAACGTGGTGCCTGTTAAACAGTCGATAGATAATCGGGAAAATGAGCAACGTCAACAGCGTGGCCGTAATTAATCCCCCAATCACCACAATCGCCAGCGGTTTTTGCGTTTCCGAACCAATTCCGGTCGAAACGGCGGCTGGCAGGAGGCCGATAGCGGCCATTAAAGCGGTCATAATAACGGGCCGAATTCGGGAACGAACCCCTTCGCGAATGGCGGTATCCAGTGGCATTCGCTCTTTCCGGTTCTGATTAAACACCGAAATGAGAATCACCCCATTCTGCACACAGATGCCAAACAGGGCAATGAAGCCCACCCCCGCCGAAATCCCAAAGTTCATGCCCGTCAGATGAAGGGCTAATATGCCCCCAATCAGCGCGAAGGGTACGTTTAGCAGAACGAGTCCGGCGTCTTTGGCATTGCCGAAAGTAATGAACAGGATCACGAAAATGGCCGCAATACTAATCGGCACCACCTGCCCCAGCCGTTCGGTTGCCCGGACCTGATTTTCAAACTCCCCTACCCATTCTACTGAATAACCTTTGGTGGTTTGAAGCTTTTCGCGCACACGCTGCTGGGCTTCGGCAATCGTTCCGCCCAAATCACGACCACGAACCGAAAATTTCACCCCAATAAATCGTTTGTTCAGATCACGATAAATGAAAGCTGGGCCAGTAATCTGCCGAATGCTGGCTATCTCTTTAAGCGGAATTTTACTGCCACTCATCGTCGGTACCATGAGCCGCATAATATCCTCTTCGCTTTTGCGATATTCTGGCAGAAACCGAACCCGGATGTCGAATTTACGTTCGCCCTCGTATAAGACAGACGCGGTTTTACCCCCGATAGCCATTTCAATGACAGCTTGCGCATCGGCTGTCGATACCCCATAAAGCGCCATTTTGTGATCGTGAAAGAGCACGCTGATTTCAGGCTGTCCTACATTACGGATAATGCCTAAATCTCTCACCCCGTCGACATCCCGAATGGCCTCCAGCGCCTGGTTGGCGTATTTCTCCAGTTCGTAAATATCGGGGCCAAAAATTTTGATTCCGTTGCTTGCCTTGTAACCCGCTACGGCCTCAGCCACGTTGTCGATGATGGGTTGCGAATAATTGTAGAGTACCCCCGCGTAATTTTTCAGTCGGGCATCCATTTCATCCGTCAGTTGCTCCGTAGTGATCCGGCGGCCCCAATCCTCTTTGGGTTTGAGATCGACCTGAAACTGGCAGAAATAAAATCCGTTCGGGTCAGTTCCATCGTTCGAGCGGCCTACCTGCGAAAGCACCTGTTTTACTTCGGGGAACGTGCTCAAATCGGCCCGAATGGTCTTGGCCATATCGACGCTTTCGGGCAGTGACATACTCATGGGCAATTCGGCTGTTACCCACAGAGCCCCTTCGTTAAGCTGTGGCAGAAATTCGGTACCCAGCATCGTCGACGAGAAGAACGTAGCGATCATGAAAGATATAGCGGCAAACAAGCTTATTCGGCGATTGCGGTAGCACCAGCCAAAGCCTGCCATCACGATGCGGTTAAAGAAGTTTACGATGGGGTTATTTTTCTCCCGCACATTTTTCCGGAGCAGTATCGAGCAAAGTACCGGAACCAGCGTAAGCGTGAACAACAACGCGCCCAGCAAGGCAAAACCCAGGGTCCAGGCCAGGGGTGAAAACATTTTACCCTCCACTTTTTCGAACGAAAAAATGGGAAGCAGCGCGGTGATAATGATTAGCTTAGAGAAAAAGACGGCTTTCCCCAGATCGCCCCCTGTTTTTCGAATCAACCCCAGCTTGGCCATGCGATTGTACCGTTGCATACCGACCCGATGCGCCATATGATCCAGGGACACGAAGATCCCCTCCACCATCACGACCGCGCCATCAATGATAATCCCGAAATCAATGGCTCCCATCGACAGCAGGTTGGCCGACATGCCTCGCAATCGTAAGCAAATAAAGGCGAACAGAAGTGCCAGCGGAATAATGATTGATACGATCACTGTAGTGCGCCAGTCGGCCATAAACAGAAAGACGATCACCGTAACCAGTACGATGCCTTCGGTCAGGTTGTGCAACACAGTTTTCGTACAAAAACTGATCAGGTTATCGCGGTCGTAGAAGGTCACCATTTTTACATCGGATGGAAGAACCCGCGTGTTTAATTCCTCGATTTTATCCTTCACCCGCGCCAGTACCTCGCTGGGGTTTTCGCTCTTGCGCATCACAATGATACCTTCCACTACGTCGTCATTTTTATTCAGGCCAACCTGCCCTACGCGCGGCAAATTGGATTCGACCACGTCGGCCACATGCTTAACCAGTACAGGATTGCCGCCCGCTTCTTCGATCAGGATGTTTTCTATGTCCTGAATGGACGTCAGTAAGCCAATGCCCCGCACGACATACGCCTGTGAGTTTCGTTCAATCACATCGCCCCCTACGTTGATGTTACTGCGCGTAACGGCCTGATAGACTTCGAGGGGGGTAATGTCGTATTTGGTCAGCTGTGTCGGGTTGACCCGCAATTCGTAGATTTTATCGCGCCCCCCAAAAGCAACAATATCGGCTACCCCTGGTACACTCCGAAGCTGGCGGTCAATAACCCAGTTTTGCAGGGTAAGCAACTCGCGACTATCCCGGTTTTTACTTTCCAGGGTATAGCGATAGATTTCGCCCGTGGGGCCGTAAGGGGGTTGTATTTCAGGCTCCACTCCATCGGGAAGAGCCACATTTCGAAGTAGGTTATTGACCTGTTGCCGCGCAAAAAAATCCTCGACCCCATCGTCGAAAATGATCTTCATCACCGAGAGGCCGAACATGGTTGTCGAGCGAACGTTACTTTTCCGCTGAACGGAGTTCATAGCCACCTCAATAGGCACGGTTACGAAGCGCTCTACCTCCTCAGCCGAACGGCCTTTCCACTCCGTTACGACAATGATCTGCGTATTGGTTACGTCAGGAAAGGCTTCCAGCGGTGTATGTAAATAGCTAAAAATCCCGGCAATCACCAGAACCGCTGTCATGAAGAAGACAAAAAAACGGTTCTTCAGAGAGAAGCCTACCAGATTTCGAATGAATTTGTTCATGAGCATGGGGGCAGAGAGCGTGGGGCATGGAAAGGCGTGTTTCCCTATGCCCTTTGCCCTCTGCTAATTGTTGAGTGCGTTGTAGACGAGCAATTGGTTTTTAGAAATGACTTTTTCGCCCGGCTTGATCCCCTGGCTGATGTATGCCCTATCGCCCAGCGATTTAAGGACTGTCACTTCCCGAACTTCGATATCCGACCGACTGTGGAAAATCAATACGTAGTGTTTAGAACGATCAAAAATGACCGCGCTTGAAGGCACAGTAGCCGCTTCACCACCGGCCTCATACCGCAGTGTGACCGTAGCGTGCATTTCCGGGCGGAGTTTCATACCCTGATTGGCCAATCGAATCCGGACGGTCATGGCTTTGGTGTTTGGGTCCAGTACGGTATAGATTTTATCGACCTGCCCTTTGAATCGCTCGTCGGGGTAGCTCAGCGTCTGAACACTCGCGTCCATGCCCGTTCGTACCTGGCGGATGTCGCTTTCGTTCACATTGGCCAGTACCCAGATCTGATTGATCTGGCCGATGGTGAATAGATTATCCGCATTATCAGAGCGTAGTTGCATATCGCGGTTGACGTTCTTCTCAATCACGTAACCATCGATAGGCGCTTTTACAGTATACATGGAGGCTTTACCGATTCCGTAAATCCGCGATACTTCTTTCACCCGGTTCGATTCAGCCTGCGCTTTCTCCAACTCTTTCTGAGCGGCCACCACTTCCCGCTGCGAGGTCAGTTTGGTTTCAAACAGGTCTTCGGCCACCCGCAAGTTTTTCTCAGCCAGCAGCAAATCCGATTGCGCCTGAATGATTTGCCGCTCCAGATCGGCCACTTCGCCCGAACGAATCGAGGCCAGTACCTGCCCCTTTCGGACGTAGTCGCCCAATTCGACCCGTACATCTTCGACATTTCCGCCCACCAGCGGAAACACTTTGATAACCCGGTTCTCATCGGCCACAATTTTTCCAACCAGCGTCAATTCGCTTCGTACAGGCTGCTGATAGGCGCTATCGATGCGAATACGCTGCATCATGGTATCCGATAGCATAAAGGCCTTCGCAACGTCGGGCGCGGGTTTAGGGTCGCAGGAGGTGAGCATAAACAGACCACCGATTGCCCACCAAATGGATGGTTTCATTCGTGTTTTGATAAGCTGACCTGAACCGCCAGCAAGTAATGGAAGCATGATTTCTGGATGTTTCGTAGACGGAACTTTACTTGAATAAATCTTCGCCGAGCAGATAATTGAGTTCTTCATAGGCACTCACCCGGTCGGCTTTCAGTCGATTGAGCTGGCTAACGCTGTCGTTATACGCTTCAATCAGGTCGACAAATTCGATGAGGGTAATATTTCCCTTTTGAAAGCTGGTGATCACCCCCCGATTCAACTCATCGAACTGGGTCGAGAACTGCTCCTCCACCGTCTGAACCCGGCGCTCAACCTCCCGTATTTTCTCCAGAGATGTTGCCACTTCGTTCATCACCTGATTGGCTTTCTGTTGTTGTAGCTGTTGTTGGTACTGAATCTGACTACGAGCGGCCCGGATAGCACCCTGATTTCGGTTGAATACGGGAATATCGGCCGATACCGACAGGCCCACATAGTTCTGAATGTAGCTTCCGGCCTGATCGTAGGTGCCGCCTACCCGCACGTCGGGTGTAGCCAGCGCACGCTGGAGGGTATGGTTTAGCTTAGCTTGCTGAACAAGCGATTCCGTTGCTTTTAAATCGGGCCGATTCCGTAAGGCCAGTTGCTGGAGCGTATCATCAGACTGGACAGGCACCCGATAACGGCTGACTAGCTGATCGACAGACACGGGCTTAATGGGCTGATCGACAGATAAAAGTGTCCGTATTGCCCGTTGGTCATCGGCCAGTTGAAACCGGATGGCTGTACGATCGTTGGCCAGCTGGAAGAGTAACGCTTTCAGCCGAAGCAATTCCCGGAGTGAAACATTGTTCCGCTTATACTGGACCTCATAAGCCGCTACCGTAGTTTGCAGCGTAGCCAGTTGCTGATCAAAACGGGCCAGGGTTTGCTGTTGAAAATAAATGGAATAGAACCGAGTCCGCAGGTCGAAGCGCAGCCCACGGAGCAAATCCAGCAACTCCAGCTGGGTCAGCCGAGCCGATTCGGAAGCCAGCGCAATCCGCTTGTTTCGCTTGCCTGCCGTATACAGCAGTTGCTGGATCGAAACGGTTTTCTGCCCCTGTCGGCCCACGTCCAGCACCCGTCGGGTTTCATTGTTGTAGCTACTGACCTCCAGCGTCAGATTGGGATTGTCGTATAAACCAGCCTGTAGAATCTGAGCCTGGCTGGCATCGACCCGAAAGCGTTCTGCCAGCAGTAGCAGGTTGTTTTTAACGAAAAGGCTGTCAGCCTGCTGAAGTGTTAGCCGAAGAGAGTCCTGGTCTGCAATAGTCTGTGCCCGAATGCACACAGAGGGAATAGCGAAAAAGAATACAAAAACGAGCAGCCGCATATGAAAATAATTACGGCTACAAAGGTCTGGGCTCCAGGTTACAGCGGCCTTAATGCAGGCTTAGAATACCTATAGAAAACAATTAGAAAACAATTAGAAGCCCGGACTCGACCGTTATTCGTCCTCTTCTTTGAGCACATAGCCCATGCCCATCCGGGTGTGAATGAGCTTTGGGGAGAAATCGCGGTCTATTTTTTTCCGCAGATAATTGATGTACACTTCCACAATGGATGACCCTGGATCGTGCTGTAACTGCCATACATGCTCCGCAATGTCCATCTTGGACAGCACCCGCCCCCGATTGCGAATCATATACTCGATCAAAGCAAATTCGCGGGCAGTCAATTCGATGGCCGATTCGCCCCGCCATACCTCTTTGGTCAGGCTATTCACGGTCAGATTCGCCACGCGCCATAGGGTTCCTGACTCGATTACGGGGCCGTTTGTCAACTCCACTCGGCGCAGACATACTTCGATGCGGGCTATTAATTCCCGAAAATCAAACGGTTTTACCAGATAGTCGTCGGCACCAAGGCCAAGCCCTTCTACTTTATCGTCAACTTCCCCCAGCGCCGATAAGATAATGATGGGCAAATGCGGTTTGGCCGACCGTACACTTCGGCATACTTCAAACCCATTGATACCCGGCAGATTAATATCGACAATCAACAGATCGACGCCAGGCTTCAACGCTATTTCACGACCATTGATCCCTTCATACACTACTTCGGCGGCATAGCCTTCGTCCTGAAGACCTCGTTTTATATTCTGGGCGATTCGGCGGTCATCTTCAATAATGACAATCTTCTTCATACATGGCCGGTGGTTAGTCTCTGGCAAAGCATAACCCCGTTGGGTTACCCCGCTCCCACTGGTTCTCCTTCAAACAAGAAAACACCGGCTGGTGAGACTGGTGTTTTTCGGTCGTTTTAGGGTTACCAATTCCATGCAAAAGTAGATGCTTCCTACGTACAGGCTCATTAGAGGAGAATTAGATTTTCCTTAAATTAGATTTAGAGCAGCATCTATTGCCGGGTCATCCAAAAAGCCAACAGGCTATTAATCAGTGCCCTCCCCTGTTCAATGGCCCGATCTACATCCGTTCGCTTTCGGTCGGATAAGCCGACCCGATTTTAACCGAATCAGTATATGTCTAGTTCATGTCAATCAATCTGGGTGTGGCTACGTCTTTGGTTTCGGACCTGGTACTGTTTTTACCCCCTGTGTGGTTTTATACAAAGAGGGTAAAAATAATACCGTTAAGAATAAAGCATGGATGAAGCACAGAGGTATTCACAATGAACTTAGCACCCGCCTTTGCGAGGAGCACGCTTATAGATTATTTTACTATCTAGCTCCACATAGTCGCCCGATACTATTGGATAGGAATACTTGGGCGCGTGCGATACATTATGGCTTCTTATAATTATTTTGTCGTTAACTTTCAGATTATGCAATTGCTGAAATTCGTTGTTAACGTTCAATACATTCTTATCAGACTTTTCCGGTCCAAAACTAAGAATATAATCCTCATCATGAATCCTGACCATCAGTCCGAAACCTAGTCGTGAGCCCGGCGGCAGAGAAAGAGAGGTCACAATAGCCTCCATGTTGGTAAAATCCCGTAACTGCTTCCTTATTTTCGCTTCACCAGCATACACTTTTTTCCCTTCGGGCGACGATTCCCAGTTCTTGTACTTTATACCATCCGGGGTAGCCTCCCATTTTTTCAATGCCGCTTTCCTCTCGGCAACAGAGAGTGGCTTTGCGGTTAACTTTTTAGAAGCTTCATTTTTACTGTCACGATTCGCAAATACGAGTCCGCTTACCACAACCAGCGGTAACAGCAGCGCATAGATGATTTTTTTCATAGTTCCCTGTAGGTTTACATGAATCTACATCCTTATAAATCAGATCGGTTTAAGGCATTCTTTTTATATCCAGGATGTCAACAAAGCTAAAAGTTTCGATCCTGGCGTCTGTCAACGACCTGTAAAAGAATATTAAGGAAACGTAAAATCTACCATTACAGCCTACTATACATTTTCTCCCGCAAGTAGTTGGATATACTGCACAATAAGGTGGCCTCTACAACTGCCTTACCCAGAGCCTTCTTTACGTCAGCTACTGAACATCATCTCCAGTGCCGAATTGAGCATACATTAACGTCGCTACCTGTTCAATGGCCCGATCTACATCCGCTCGCTTTCGGTCGGGCGAGTCGAACCGATTAAAGGGATGTAACTCCAGCACAAAGGTTTCCTCAACCTGTTCATCTTCGATGGGCGTGTAGAGTTTGTAAGCCGTCAGTTTTACCGGAATCAGGCCATGCTGACGCTTAAATCGGGGAAGTATATACGCCAGCAGGTTTTCCACCTCGGCAATTGAACGGTCTTCGGCAGGTATGAACCGCACATAGGCATGATTGCGATCAACCAGGGTTTGCTGATCGGGGTCAAAATGGCCTTCGCAACTGGAAAACGTGCGTACAATACCCGTTCGGTTCAACGCATCGACTAATGGACGGATTTTCGGCTCGATTTCGTTCATCCAGGTTCGCCGTCAATCAGGGCTACTTCGTCGGCACCGTCGGTCCGATGCCGGGGTGTTCTACGATCTTTTTGCCATAACCACCCCAGATACCCAACCGCAATCAACGCCATCACCCCCGATGCAGCAAAAGCGGCATCCACGCCCGATTCACCCACTACGTGATTGAGCAACCAACCCGATCCTACGGCTCCCAGTCCGATTCCCGCTTCGAGGGCAATGTACATGGTTGCCATAGCCCGTCCACGGGTGTGCTCATCGCTCAGGTCCGCTGTCCAGGCCTGCACCGTTGGCGAGTTCATGCCCCACGACATACCGTAGAAAATAGCCGCCGTCCAGAACAAAACCGGCGAGTCGACCAAAACCAGCAAGGCCATGGAAAACGCCAGAACAACGGTCGAGATAAACAATACGGGTATCCGGCCGTACCGATCCGACGATTTACTGAATAGAATCCGCACCATGAGCGAGGCCACTGTATAGACGGTGAAAAATAGCCCTTTATTGGTAATGCCCAGTGAACCACTCAGGGTAGAAATCACGGTTAGCACAGCCCCTGAGGAGAATGACTGGAGCAACAGTACCAGAAATGGCGGAATGGCCTGCTTATCAAAAATCTCGTCTTTTTTCAGCCGAAGCAGCCCAAACCGGAAACGTTGAGGAGCCAGCAGCGTTTCGGGCATCCGGAGCAGAATACCAATGGAAAGTAGGGCAAAAGCCGATGAGGTCCAGAACATGACGTTCATGGAAAAATCGGTGGCCAGCCAGCTTCCAATAGCTGGCCCCAGCGACATACCCATTGCCGTAAACAATCCGAGCATACCCATTGCTTCACCCCGACGATTGGCCGGAACCACATCGGCCACATAAGCGGAAGTGGCTGTCGGTTTGGTTCCCGTCGAAAAGCCATGAATCAGGCGCAGCGTCAGAAACCCCCATACGGTCAGCAGATACGGATATAGCAACCCACAGACAAAGCATACGATTGATCCGAATGCCATCACCGGAACCCGTCCAATCGTATCGGTCAGTTTGCCGCTAAACGGTCGTGAAACCCCAGCCGTGAACGTAAAAAGCGCAATGATCAGCCCGATGTATTCTTTGCCACCCAGCTTTGTCAGATAAGCGGGCAATTCAGGGATCATCATCGAAAAACTGGCCGAAAACAGGAAGTTACTGACCGAGAGTAACCAGAACGAGAGCGTATACAGCGAGGAATCCCGCGAGGTTTGGGAAGTTGACAATGAACGAACAGTCAAAACGAGTTGAGTTGGTTCGCTCAAATTTACGATTCATTTTTGAAAAGGTTTGCAGGAAATCGTAAAGTCTATTTGGGTTCGGGGGTACTGTTTCCGCCATCGACAACAAATCGCCATTGGCCGTTGCGCTGGCGTTTCCAGACGGTTACATACACCCCAAACTGCGTTTTTTTCTTACCCGACTCATCACGTCGACTCAGCATCCACTGACCAAAGGTATACCCCAGATCGCCCGCCTGCGACGCATCGGCCTTGAGCACCTGCCAGGTGAGCACACTTCCATCAACCGGCATCCGGCTCATCTGCGCCCGTAACGAATCAAACCCTACGGTAGGGGCTGCTCCATCGTTGAGCTTGATGACTTCATCGGCTGCGTAGGTTGTAAACGCTTTGGCCATACCCTGTCTTTCAGACAATTGGCTAAAATTCAGATCGGCTTCACGAATCTCATCAATGGCCTGTTGTCGTTTGGCGGCTGCCGGATTCATGGCCCGTGGGCTATCGGCACTCGTTCGACACGATGTGGTCCAGACCACCATTAGCAGAAGAGATAATACGTACTTCATTATGGGTAGGTAGCTATTTTGGCTAAATTTGCAGCATCATAACGAATAATGCCTTATCAACACTACACAATTGTAGTGCCAAAAAATCGTAGTTGTAGCCATCTGCGCATGCTGCATTGTTCATTGTCCATTATCGCTCGCAATCATGTCTCGTAATTTTAAAATTGGACTATTCCTTACCGTTTCTATCCTTCTGACCACGTTTACCTTTTATTTCTGGCAAGTTTTCAAAAGCCCAAACCTACAGGTAAAAGAGAACGACAAAACATTTGCCCTGCTGATTCCGCGTGGTTCAACCTTTGAGTCGGTCATGGACACGCTCAAAACGCATAAGGTCATCAACGACGAAACCTCATTCCGTTTTCTGGCCAAACTGATGAAATACCCCGAACTCGTTAAGGAAGGTCGGTATGAGATCAAACCCAATATGGGTAATCGCGACGCGTTGGTCAAACTCCGAAGTGGCAATCAGGATGCTATGCCTGTAACATTCAACAGTATGCGGCAGAAATCGGACCTGATCCAGCGGCTGGGCAGCAAATTCGAATTCGGTTCCGACGCCCTGGGTAAACTGCTGAACGACCCGGCCACCTGCGAAAAGTATGGTTTCGACACTACAACGATCGTTTGTATGTTTCTGCCCAATACGTACGAAATGTTCTGGACCATTAAGCCCGAAACCCTGCTGGATCGGATGGGAACGGAATACAAGAAATTCTGGACGCCCGAACGACAGGAGAAAGCCAAAGCACTTGGTCTAACGCAAACGCAGACGCAGGTGCTGGCCTCGATTGTAGCCGCAGAAACCAACAAACGGGACGAACAGCCGCGCGTAGCCGGGGTTTACCTGAATCGCCTGAAAAAAGGCATGAAACTCGAAGCCGACCCCACGGTTATTTTTGCCCTTCGCGATTTCACGATTCGTCGGCTTCTCAACAAACAGCTCACCGTCGATTCGCCTTACAACACCTACCGGCATACGGGTTTGCCTCCAGGCCCTATCAACCTGCCTGCTCCTGCTACCATCGATGCGGTTCTGAATGCGGAACAACACGACTATCTTTATTTCGTGGTCGATGCCCGTTTTAATGGCTACCATACCTTCTCGAAAACCATGGCAGAGCACCTGGCCAACGCTCGTCTGTACCAACAGGCACTCACCCGCATGAAGATTATGAAATAACCTATGATTACCCACGACGTTACAAACATCCGGGTGCGCTACTACGACACCGATCAGATGGGCATTGTTTACTACGGCAACTACGCTCGTTTTTATGAAATTGGTCGTGTCGAAGCCCTTCGCCACCTGGGCCTTACGTATAAAAAAATGGAAGAAGATGGCATTTCGATGCCTGTCTATGACCTGAATTCCCGCTTCATTCGACCCGCCAGATACGACGATCTGCTCACCATCCGCGTGACAATCCCGCAAATGCCCAAAACCCGGTTGATGTTCAATTACGAGATTTTCAATCAGGAAGGTCAGTTGTTAAATACGGGCCAAACTACCCTTGTCTTTGTCCGTACAGATACAGGTCGTCCCTGTGCGGCACCTCCCGATTTAGTCGAAGCGACCAAATCTTTCTTTGAACAATAATTGTCAATCGTTAGTCACTAATTTATAGTCAGTTGCCTCGGAGAGTCCTTAACCGGCTTTTGACGGCCCACACATTGGGCATGACCATTTACTAACGAATTCTACAATATGTTCGATAAACTATTCGGTTTTAAGGCGTTGCGTAGGGTAAAAACCTGGTTACAGGCTCATCATCCCTTCAATTCCAAAAGCACCTGGTATTCGTTTCTAAAGCGAATGGCGACACAGATCGTTGACAATGACACCAGCGAACGGGCCGCATCGGTATCGTATAGTCTTATTCTGGCTGTTTTCCCAACGATCATTTTCTTTTTTACGCTGATACCGTATATCCCGATCCCTGATCTTGAAGAACAGGTGATGGGATTTCTGCAACGGGTTTTACCGGGCGATACCTTCAGCACGGTCGATACCACCATACGGGATATTATCAATCGGCCGCGCAGTGGCGTGTTATCCTTAGGCTTCGTTCTGGCGCTCTATTCAGCAACCAGCGGATTGGTTGCCCTGATGCAGGCATTCAACTCATCGTATCATTCGGCAGAGCGCCGGAGCTTCCTCAAAATTCGCGCCATAGCCGTGGGCTTAACGTTTACGCTGGCATTTGCGCTGATTTTAGCAGTGGTCGTTTTGATTATTGGCGGAATTGTGAGCGACTATCTGCTTCATTTTGGCTTCTTCAACAACGTCGTCTTCGTCAATCTGCTAACCATTGGGCGGTACCTGATTGTGTTTGCGGTATTCATGGGTTCAATTTCAGTTATCTACCGATTCGGCCCGAACGTGAACATGAAATGGTTATTTATCATGCCAGGAGCTGTAACCGCTTCGGTACTTATCGTTCTGATTACACTCGGCTTTTCGTTCTATGTTGCCAACTTTGGGTCTTACAACAAATTATATGGGTCGATTGGTACGCTGATCGCCCTTATGATCTGGATCAACCTGATCGCCCTGGTGCTCATTTTAGGGTTTGAAATGAATGTGGCTCTCTATAATCTCGAAGGTGACCAACACCCGAGCGTAGCCGCTAAAACAACAAACGCCACCTCGAAAACTTGAGGTGACGTTTGTAAAACCTAACCCATAAATGTAAAAGCACACGCTTTCCAGGCACCAAAACTGGCACGGGGGATCACGTGTTCGTGTTAGAAAATCGCGAAAAGCGTGCCAATCTTCTGCACCATCTAAAATAATCGGTTGTACGGAGGTGGTAAATCGGGAGAATGACCAACACGACCTGCGTTCGTCTGTAGGTTATCCGCTCACTACCAACGGTTTTCATGTCTGGCAGCTTATCCCCAAAAAAAATACACTCCGGTCGTCCATCGGCCTGGGTAACGGTCATTTGCACGTGCTATAATCATCAGAATTACGTTCGACAAGCCTTGCAGTCGGTCATTGACCAAACCTACCCTTATGTGGAATTGATTGTTATCGACAACGGTAGTACAGATGGCTCCGTCGAACAGGTGTATTCGTTTATTGACCCTCACCCGTCCGTGCGATTTATCCGTAACAATAGCAATGTGGGTTTGAATCGCGCATTTAACCAGGGCCTCACCTTAGCAAGTGGGCGGTATGTTATCGATCTCTCGGCCGATGATGTGCTGTTGCCTGATCGGATTGCCAAACAGGTTACCTGTATGGAGCAATTGCCCAATTCATACGGGGTGGTCTTTTCCAATGCGGCCATCATCGATGCTTTGGGTCGACGAACGGGCACGCATTATCCAGTCAATGAAAAAGGTCAGGCAACCGTACAGGTGCCAACCGGCGATGTGTTCAGGGCGATCTTGTCCAGCTATTTTATCTGTACGCCCACCATGTTGATTCGCCGTTCATTGCTCGAGCAATTGGGTGGTTACGACGAATCGTTGAGTTATGAAGATTTCGACTTCTGGGTCCGCTCATCCCGACTCTGTTACTACGCTTACCTCGATGATATACTGACGCTGAAACGACAATTACCGGGCTCACTGTCCGGCCAGATCCTACAACGCCATAATCATCTACTACCTTCGACCCTGATTGTCAGCCAGAAAGCATTCGAACTTTGCCAGACACCGGATGAGTTCGATGCATTGGCTGGCAGGCTAAACACCTTTATCCGAAAAGCCTTCTATACCGAGCAGTTCGAGCTTGTTCAACACTTCCATAGTTTACTAAAATCGATCAAACAACCGGATAAGTTAACCCAATGTATTATAGGCATTTCTCGTGTTCATCTTCCCGTCAACTACATGTACCGTTTGTACCATCGGTATTGTCGAAACCCGTTTAGGTCATTTATGGTTATTAGTGTATAGTTAACCCATGTAGCTATGTCTGCCGAATTCATTAAGCTTTATCCGAAAAACCCCGATCCCCGCCGGATTGCGCATGTTGTAAACGCACTTCGTGATGGAGCCGTCATCATTTATCCAACCGATACCATCTACGGTATGGGGTGCGACATTCATAATGCAAGGGCCGTTGAGCGGGTAGCCCGTATTAAGGGGATAAAGCCAACTAAAAATGATTTCTCGTTCATCTGCTATGATCTGAGCCACATTGCCGACTATGCCCGCGTAAGTAATCAGGCGTTTAAATTGATGAAGAGCCTACTACCAGGGCCGTTTACGTTCATTCTTCAGGCCACCAGCAATGTCCCTAAACTACTGAATACCAACAAAAAAACCGTAGGAATACGCGTTCCCGACAACGACATTCCCCGGCAGATCGTCCACGAACTGGGCAATCCGATCATTACGACATCAATCCGGGATGAAGACGAAATTATCGAGTACTCAACTGACCCCGAACTGATTTTTGAAAAGTTTCAGCACCAGGTCGATATCGTGATCGACGGGGGCTATGGCGGCAATATTCCTTCTACCATTGTCGATGTCACGAACGATGACTTTTCTATTGTACGGCAAGGTCTGGGCGAATTAGTGCTTTGAAAAGCTATAAATAGGAATTATACTTGCACTGTAGGGTTGATTCTATTACAGCGTTTGTTGCGCTGTCGGCAAGATTATTGCTTCACTGCCATAAACAGGGTTATTACTGATAAAGCCAGGGGTTGCCCATCTACTAAAAAACATTATCAAACTCATTTCACAGTATGCGTTTTTCCTTGGCCGCGCTCTCTTTGCTGGCTCTTTATTCGCTATCCAACTGCACGACTTCTTCAAAAGAGGAGTCATCCCACACCGGAAAACTTACGGCCGAAGCTTCTGCAAAACCCGTTGCCGATTCGTCGAAAACGCCAGCGCCTGAACCCGTTGCCTCTACCCGTAGTGGCGTCAGTACGGGCGATTCAACGCTCGACTCCCTAACCTATGCACCCACGGGTGCCATACTGCCGGGCAAACGCATTTTCGCCTACTACGGTAACCCCCACTCTAAAAAAATGGGCATACTGGGTAAGTACGAAAAAGAGGAGATGCTTCAGCGGCTTGACAAGGAAATTGCGAACTGGCAAAAAGCCGATCCGGCTACGCCCATCCAGCCTGCTTTACACCTGGTCGCAATTTCGGCACAGGGGGCTCCGGGTAAAGATGGCGGTTATCGGCTACGGATGTCGGACAAAACCATCAAGAAAGTCATTAAATGGGGAAATGAGCACAAAGCCATCGTGTTTCTTGATATTCAACGTGGCCACGCACCGCTGGGTGGCGAAATGGAATATCTGACAAAATACCTGAAACTTCCCTTCGTTCATCTGGGTATCGACCCTGAGTTTTCGATGGTGACTGGTCATAAACCCGGCACAAAAATTGGTAGCTACGATGCCGCCGATGTAAACCAGGCTGTTCAGTTCCTGAGCAAGATTGTCAAAGAAAACAACCTACCGCCTAAAGTCCTGGTCGTTCACCGCTTTACGCAGGGTATGATCAAAAACTATAAGAACATCAAACTGGACCCGAATGTACAGATTGTGATGGATATGGATGGCTGGGGACCTCCCGTACTGAAAAAAGACTCCTACCACGATTATATTCAGAAAGAGCCGGTTCAGTATACAGGGTTCAAGCTATTCTATGATAACGACTTCCGTAAGCCCGGTTCTCGCATCATGACCCCCGAAGAGGTGCTGGCGCTGACTCCAAAACCCATGTATATCCAGTATCAATAGGCTAACTTACTCCCAAACAATAAGGGCGACTTAGTTGAGTCGCCCTTATTGTTTGGATGAGTTCCAATTACCCAGATTCGAAATTCCCATCAATCTATCCTGCCCGAAACAAAAAGCGGCTCAGTCAATGACTGAGCCGCCCGCAGCTTAAAATCAAGGCTAAACCGATTAACGGTTTTCAACCAATGCTTTAAACTCATCCACCGTAACCTCCTGATTCGTCAATGTCAGTTGCGTTTTGGCGTAGTCAATCACTTTATCGTCATACACCCGGTTGAACGTACTGGTGTAGTTCTGTCCATTATTTTTCTCATCCATCAGGTAATTGCGGGCAATACGGTCGATGGTCTTGTTCATTTCATCATCTTCCGTGCTGGCAAAACCAAACTGTTCGCGCACCATCTGACGAGTTGCTTCCATCACCTCTTCGAAATCAACTTTGATGTCGGCTTTGTCGGCAATTTTGTTTTTGATAAGTTGAAGTTTTACCGATTTGGTAAAATCGTCATACTGCTCGTCGATCTGCTCTGGCGTAAATTTCCCTTCATTCACTTCCAGCAACCAGTTTTTCAGGAACTCGTCGGGCAGCAGAATAGGGGTGTTGTCAAGTAGAGTTTTCTCAATGTCCAGGCGCAGCAACTGGGCCGTCTCCCGGGCATAATTGCTCTGGATGATTTCGGCTACTTTAGCCCGGAACTGTTCTTCGTCCGAAACAGCCCCAGCCCCCAGCACCTTGTCGAAAAGCTCCTGATTTAGTTCAGCAGGCTCATGACGGGTAATGTCGTCAATCTCAAAGGTAAATTCACCTGTCAGATCGGCGACTTCCTCAACTTTAGCGCCTGTGGCATTGGCCCGAGCTTTCTCATCCGGAAACGCCTGTTCCAGCACAAACGTAACCACGTCTCCTTTTTTCTTGCCGACAAACTGGCCTTTAGCCTCTTCGGCCATTTTAGCCATTGGGAAAGCCGTTTTTGCCGAGAATCCGGTAGCTCCTTCAGGAGCCGACAACTGCTTTAATTCACCATAAATGGTGTCGCCATCGCCCACTTCTTCTCCATGCGAGTGGGTATGAAAACGCTGTTGCAAGTCGGCAATTGTTGAGTTGATTTGGGCATCGCCAGCCTGGATTTGGTATTCATTTACGCTCGGCAGATCGTTGAAATCAATGTCGAACTCCGAAGCCAGCCCCAGCGTATAGCTGAACGCAAAATCAGTCTGATTATCCCAGTCGATGGCATCAGCCTCTTCCCGATTCGGCACTGGGTCACCCACTACCTGTAACTTATTATCGCGGATATACTGGCTAACGGTTTTACTCAGCATCGAGTTGATCTCGTCAACCAGAATGCTCTTTCCATACATTTTCTGAACGAGCGAAGCGGGTACGTGGCCAGGGCGAAATCCTTTGAGTTGAACTTTCCGACCGTAGTCTTTCAGTTTCTTATCGACTTCTGGTTTATAATCAGCAGGGGTCAGCGTAATCTTGAGTGAAGCGTTGGTGTCGCTGGCTTTTTCGAGCGTAATATCCACGGGTATGTCGGTTTAAAAGTAAAGAGCGAAAGAGTGAAAAGAGCGAAAGAGTGAATTGTTTAGACAAACGCTCTTTCGCTCTTTCACTCTTTCGCTTTTATAGTACGGGCGGAGGGACTCGAACCCCCATGCCTTGCGGCACCAGATCCTAAGTCTGGCACGTCTACCAATTTCGCCACGCCCGCAGGTAGCCATCAACCGAGTAGAATGAATAACGAGACAGGATAAACTGCCCGTATTCGTTACATACCCTACATCGTGTGTTGATTTTGGGACTGCAAAGGTAGTAAAAAAAATCAATAGGTCAAATGAAATTTCAGAAGGTTTTATTTTTAGTTAATACAGCCTCATTTTTCGATGAATATTTTGTTATCTTGGTAGTACGAGTACAACCCTATAGGCCATTACCCACAACGAAGCCATTTATGACTAATGCAATCGAGCATCGACCCAGCCCCGAGCCTGTAATTGATCTGGAGCTGGAACGTCAGGAAATCCTGAAGCGTTACCGTCGATTGTTGCGTGCCGCAAAACCCATGCTCAAAGGCGACGACGCCAAGCTGATCAAAAAAGCCTTTAACACGTCGGCCGAAGCACACAAGAATATGCGTCGGCGCTCAGGAGAGCCGTATATCTATCACCCGTTAGCCGTAGCTCAGATTGCTGTTGAAGAAATTGGGCTGGGCACCACCAGTATTGTAGCTGCCCTCCTCCATGATGTTGTTGAAGATACCGACACAACCATTGCCGACATCGACCGGGCGTTTGGCCCTAAAGTCGCTCGTATCATCGATGGACTGACCAAGATTTCGGGCTATTTTGAATATGGTACGTCGCAGCAGGCCGAGAATTTCCGGAAAATGCTGCTGACGCTGTCCGACGATGTTCGGGTCATTCTGATCAAGCTGGCCGACCGACTGCACAATATGCGAACGCTGGACTCGATGCCCCGCGATAAGCAATTGAAAATTGCATCTGAAACGATCTACATATACGCACCCCTCGCCCACCGTCTGGGTCTGTACACGATCAAATCGGAACTGGAAGATCTGTATTTGAAACACGTTGAGCCAGATGCGTACAAAGACATTGCGCGAAAATTACGTGAAACCCGGCTGGCCCGCGATCGGTTTATTGGTCGTTTTATTGAACCCATCGAAAAAGATCTGGCTGAAACCGGGCTTAAATACGTAGTGAAAGGTCGGCCCAAGTCGATTTATTCGATCTGGAACAAGCTGAGTAAGTCGAAAAAGCCGTTTGAAGAAATCTACGATCTGTTTGCCGTCCGGATCATTCTGAATGTACCGCCCGACGAAGAAAAAGCCGCCTGCTGGCGCGCCTATTCCATCGTTACCGACCACTACAAACCCAATCCCGACCGCCTGAAAGACTGGATCAGCACCCCTCGTGCCAACGGATATGAATCGCTGCATACGACGGTTATGAGCAAGCAGGGCCAATGGGTGGAGGTGCAGATTCGTACCGAACGGATGAACGAAATCGCTGAGAAAGGCTATGCTGCCCACTGGAAATATAAAGGCAACGACACGCAAACTGGCGCGGGTATCGAAGCCTGGATCAGTCAGGTGCGCGACATGATCGAGTCGGCAGGTAGCGATGGAAAAAAAGCCGCTATTGAGTTTGTTGATGATTTCAGAAGTAATCTGTACAGCGAAGAAGTGTTTGTGTTCACTCCTAAGGGCGAACTACAGGTGCTGCAACGTGGGGCTACAGCCCTCGACTTTGCTTTCAGTATCCATACCCAGATCGGGGCTCGGTGCATGGCAGCTAAAGTCAACAACACGCTCGTTCCTCTGAGTTATGTCCTGCAAAATGGTGATCAGGTAGAGGTAATTACCTCAAATCGGCAGAAGCCCAATGAAGACTGGCTGCGGTTTGTGGTTACCTCCAAAGCCAAAACCAAGATCAAGGATTTAATTAAGGAGGAAAATAAGCGGTACGTGACCGATGGCCGGGATATGGTCAGCAAGAAGCTCCGGTTATTGAAGATGGAGATGACCAACGAGGTCATTAACCAGCTACGGGCCTATTTTGGCTCGAAAACGACCGATGATTTTTTCTACCGGGTTGGTAAAGGGCATATTGACGTTGCGGAGCTAAAGAAATTCAAGGCCGATAAGGAAGCCAAAGAAAACCGAGCCAACAAGCTGAATACCGATGCCCTGCCCGATGCCAAAGCCTTCGTTAAGGAGCTAAAGAAAATCCACGGCGAACGGGCCGATGCCGATATGCTGCTTATTGGCGAAGACATGGACCGGATCGATTACACCCTGGCCAAATGCTGTAACCCCATTTCGGGCGACGATGTATTCGGGTTTGTGACCATCAATGAAGGCATAAAAATTCACCGGGTAACCTGCCCCAATGCGGTTGAACTGATGTCGAACCACGGCAACCGGATCATCAAGGCAAAGTGGACCTCCCAGAAAGAACTGGCTTTTCTGGCGGGTTTACGCATTACGGGAACCGACCGGGTGGGCCTGATCAACGACGTAACCCGCGTAATCAGCAACGAACTGCATATCAATATGCGTTCAGTAGCTATTGACTCGAAGGACGGTATCTTTGAAGGAAATATCAAACTTTACGTTCATGATACGGAACATCTCGAAACCCTTATGCACAAATTAGAACGGGTTCCGGGTGTGTTTGAGGTCATTCGCTTCGACTCCTAAGTCGTTTTGTGTTTCAGGTTTCGGGCTTCTTTGGGTTATTGAAACTTTGAAGCTGAAACTTGAAACCTAGAACGATAAACCTCTACCTTTGTACTTTCAACTAATCGGAACCGGATATGCCTGCGCCGAATCAATCTAATTTAGATGCGGCTCAGTCGATTTTTCGGGCTTACCTCGAACGGAAAGGCCTGCGAAAAACCCCTGAGCGCTTTGCCATACTCGAAGAGATCTACAACCGGCAGGACCACTTCGACGTGGACGAGTTGTACATCTCGATGAAGAATAAAAAATACCGGGTGAGCCGGGCCACAGTCTATAATACCCTCGATGTACTGGTTGATTGTGATCTGGTCACTAAACATCAATTTGGCCGCAATCTGGCTCAATACGAAAAATCGTATGGGTATCGTCAGCACGACCATCTGATTTGTACCGATTGCCACAAGGTGATGGAGTTCTGCGACCCACGCGTTCAGAACATTCAGAATATGGTGGGCGATATGCTGAAGTTCAATGTGATGCATCACTCATTAATTTTCTACGGTTCCTGCACCCGCGATTTTTGCGAAAACCGTCAGGAGTCCGAAAAAGATCAGCAGGGTATTCAGGTTCCTGTAGAAGACTAGATTCGCTAGCGGAATAGGGAGATAACGGTATTTTTTTATGAAAGCTTATTCAGAATTTGTTGGCTTTATTGTCGCGGGAATGAGTTCTGAGCAGATCCTGGCTTTCCGACCGTCTGAAAAAACCCGGGAGCGAGTTCGATATTTGCTATCCATGGAGAAATCCGGCACCATTTCTGAAGACGAAATTGCAGAGCCGGACGACTATGAACAGTTTGAGCATTTAATGCGTATGGCTAAAGCCCGCGCTAATCAGAATGTCGCGAGAGGGTAGCTCTATTCCCGTAAAGCTACGGAATGAAGTAGCCGCACGAGCCAGATTTTGTTGTGAATATTGCCTGATTGACGAAACCCAAACGGGCCTATATTGTGAAGTTGACCATATTATAGGAGTCAAACACAATGGCCTAACAGACAGTAACCATTTAGCCTACGCTTGTTTTAACTGTAATAGAAATAAGGGGAGCGACATGGCCTCCATAGATTGGGAAACCAATGAAATAGTGCGTTTTAATAATCCTCGCTCAGACATTTGGGCTGAACATTTTCGTCTCGAAGGGATTCGCATGGTCCCTACAACCCAAATCGGAAAGGTCACAACAACAATTTTTCGTTTTAATGATCTGAAACGTTTATCTGAGCGAGACCCAAACTCATTTTTATAATGATCGATGTTTTATTAGGCCTCCAGTGGGGCGACGAAGGAAAGGGCAAAATCGTTGACGTATTAGCCCCAAAATATCAGGTGGTTGCCCGGTTTCAGGGTGGTCCAAATGCCGGACATACACTTGAATTTAACGGTCTGAAGCACGTACTGCACCAGATTCCATCGGGTATTTTCCGCGACGATATTCTCAATATCATTGGAAACGGTGTTGTTCTTGACCCAATTGTCTTCAAAAAAGAAATTGACGGGCTGGCCAAGTATAATCTGGCCTTAACCCAGAACCTCCAGATTTCCCGGAAAGCATCTATCATTCTGCCTACGCACCGCCTGCTGGACGCGGCCTATGAGCAGGCCAAAGGCGAATCGAAAATCGGTTCAACCCTACGCGGTATCGGTCCTACGTATCAGGATAAAGTAGCCCGTCAGGGCCTGCGGGTTGGTGATATGCAATCCCCTAATTTCCGGGCAAAATACGACAAACTGGTAGCCCTCCATAAGGTTATTCTGGACCAGAACAACTTCGACTATGCATCTGTACTTCCGCAGGCCGAAGAAGAGTTTTTTGGTGCGGTGGATTTCATGCAGCAGTTTAAACTTACCGATAGTGAATATACGGTAAACGAAGCCTTGACCGAAGGCAAAAAAGTACTGGCCGAAGGTGCTCAGGGTTCATTGCTCGATATTGACTTTGGATCGTATCCCTTCGTTACCTCGTCCAATACCATGACTGCCGGGGCCTGCACAGGACTTGGCGTTGCTCCTCGCCAGATTGGCGAAGTATACGGAATTTTTAAAGCCTATTGTACACGAGTCGGTAGCGGCCCCTTCCCAACCGAACTTTCCGACGAAACGGGCGAACGCATCCGCCAGGAAGGCCGCGAATTTGGCGCGACAACGGGCCGTCCCCGTCGATGTGGCTGGCTCGATCTGCCCGCGCTCAAATATGCGATTATGATTAACGGAGTCACCCAGTTGGTCATGATGAAAGTCGACGTATTGAATATTTTTGATGAGATTAAGGTCTGTACGCATTACGAGCTACCCGATGGCACCGTAACCGAGCAACTGCCTTATGATCTGTGCGACACGGCTGTGACACCCATATACAAAACGTTTAAAGGCTGGCAGGCTGATTTGACCAATATTCGTTCGTTTAGTGATGTACCCGAAGCGCTGGCCGATTACGTCTATTTCCTGGAAGACACCCTGGGTTTACCCATCAATTTTATCTCAACCAGTCCAGACCGGGAAGCGATCATTCACCGCCAGGCTGTGATTGCCTAAATTGTTTTACGTTTATGACCCCGGCAAGGCACTCTACAGTTCTCCTTGCCGGGATCAAATCGATAGCCGATCTGCCCGTTTCGCCCTATGTCAGCAACTGATTTTTACCGCACCTTCTACCAGACTGACCAGTTATACCGACTGCCGGATGAACCGTGGGAGCCTCTAAAACCGTCGGTTGCCGAATTGACTGACCGCCCAGTAGTTGACATAACGGAGGTCGATTTACTGGCCGAACTGGACATCTTATCGGCGAATGGGTTATCTAAAGAACCGGTAGCCATTCAGCCGACTGAAGCAACGGCTTCTTCAGGCAGGTTCCCGACTGAGCCAACCGCAGAAGCACCGGAAGTGTTGCCAGACCCGATCCCCCGTCCTAAAGTGCCGCAGGTGGTGCCACCCGTTCAGCAAAAGCCACCAATGCCATTGCTCAATCATAAGGTGCTGCTCCTGGCCGATGAAGAACTAGATCCCAGCAACTTACTATTCCTGGAAAAGATTCTGAAAGCCGTCAACCTCAATATCGAGGGGGTTGATTTATTGAATCTTCACGGGGTGAAAGACCTGAATTTTGCGGAGTTGTTGCGGGGAAAATACATCAACCATTTCATCACCTTTGGCGTACCTTTCGAGCGAATCAATCTCGATATTATGATGGACCGCTATTCGCCGGTTCGCTTCGAAGGGATAACCTTCCTGATGGCCGATTCACTACCGACTATTGAAGCCGATCAGAACTTAAAGAAACGACTCTGGACTGCTCTTCAGCGCGTATTCCCTAGGTAGCGGTTGGTACGGTTCATTTTCGTCAAAACGGCTTTGACCTGATCAAACTCCACTGGGCGGAGGTCATCAGCTCCTTTGTAGTGGTCTTCAAAAAAATCAATATACGTCTGTATATTCGTTCCGTCGGGCGATGTATAATGTACATCAGATCCCCGCTGAATCAGTAACAGACATGTATCCCAACACCCAAAAGCCGATGCAAAGAGCAATGGCGTATACGCTTTCGTGTTTTGATCGTAGGTGCCCACTTGCCTACAATCAGCTCCCCGATCAAGCAGAAGCCGAACTTTGTCGATCGAATCGTCGCCCCCGGACCGAATGGCTTCATAGAGAATAGATACTCCGTTGCTCCCAATAGCATTAGGGTCGGCTCCATGATCGAGGAAGAATTTGAGCATCTCAGGTGTGGCATTCCATAACGAAGCCGCATGGGTGGATATCCGGGCTGGGGTCGTACTGTTGATGGTCGCTCCAGCTGCCAGCAGGAGTTCCATGATTTGCCTTGTTTTTCCCCAATCGCGGGTATACGGACTGAAATTGGTAGCCAGATAGTCAAGAACTGTTTGCTCACCGTGCGTATCCAGGTTATTAATTTCGGGGATGGGATCCTCTAAAAGCGATTCTACTTTATCGACATTCTGATCAAAAATGGCCGCCAGTAGCTTTTTTAGTTTAGGCTCGGCAAAATACCTGGACCCATCGTAGTCGGATTGCGAATAGGTAATGGCCTTAACAATATCTTTTAGATCGGAGCCAACCTGGTTCAGCAACAGAAAGGCAGGAGGCAGCATGATCAGTGTAAAAGCTAGGTATTTAGCCCATGCATAGGGAATCAGATTAAGAATTAACAAACCGATCAGACCAATCCGAGTCAGCCACTCAAACGCTTCGCCGATCCCTCGTCCGGCCGCATCGCCCCCTTTGGTTGGAAAGAGCAGTGAACCCATCACGAAGAGAGCCAGCATACCAATGCCAATCCAATTGATACCCGTAACGTATTTCAGCCTGGCTGTGGGTTTTGTTTCGGTCGGTTTTACGGCCTGTCTGACTTCTGTAGGCTCTACAACGCTTCGCATTACACAGATAATTAACTAACAATTCACCGATTACCCTGCCAGCCACGCCCATACTGCCGCAACAGACTCCCCTATTGTCCAGACAGAAAGCAGCAGAAATACAGCGCCTATTCCAGCCAAAACATATACCAGCAGGTAATTCCCATCCAGCTTAACCCGCTCCGGGTTTTGTGGGTCGTAGTACAGCGTCACCTCCTCGCCAATGGAGTAAGCAGGTGGATTTCGCCCTTCCGAACTATGAAACACCAGCTCACGGCCATCCTGTATACGATAGCGAATGGAAGGAGCGACGGGGTATTCGCGTGATTTCATCCGGTGCATACCAATCACTATTCCTTTGGTCATAACGCCCGTTCGAACCAACTGCTGGTGGTCATAATAGAGGTAACCAGCAACGCTAACCAGCAAAACACCGATCAGAAAGAAAAGTAGAATCAAAAGGTCAGCCACGGGGAGTTTCATGGGTAAAAGACTTGCCTGGCAGATGATCTGGATGATATAATCAGATCGGTATCTACGCCACGAAACTGGTAGAAAACGCCGAGGCTCGCCACCCATAGTCAATAACTGGTAGCTTTGATCTAACAGATTGCAGACTTAACCTCACTGCATACAGCGCTCAGAGAGTGGTTTCTGGCGAAATTCTTCTCCGTCTGTCCAGAATCATTTGCATTCATACGGTACTATTTCCGTATTTACAGCCGTTTTCTGTTTATCAACCTGATCCGGCCAGCCAACCCGATTGCCCGGCTTCGATAATGACGCTTTTTCAACGATTTCAGTCTATTTTTTCCCGTAATACGCCCACGCCTGCGCCCCTTCATCCCGCATCGCTGGTTCATACACCAACCGGAAACGCTACTCCGAAAGAGCTGGCCATCGAGTCACTTTCGTATGCGATCCCGGCAGTGCCCGTGCCAAACGACCCACTCCCTCACTGGCTGGCTGACGAAGAAAGCCTGCGTGACGAAGGGGTCCTATTTGGCCTGTCAGACGCCCGACCAGATAGCAAACTCGCTCAGATTCGGGCTTATTTTGGGCAGTTGACCGCTCCTTTGGCAGAAGCAATCGAGCAGTATACCGAAAAAATCCGTGAACTGAACCTATTCATCGAGCAGCGCGAAAACCGCCTGACTGCCCTCCGCGACCAGCTTGATGCCTTGCGAAGCCAGCAACCTGTATCCAATAACTTATTTCGAAACGGCTTCAGCCTGGTACTTTCGATGCTGCTGTGTGTCGGCAATTATTACCTGATCGACGAAACCCTGCACCCCGTTTTTACTAACCACTGGATTGCCGTAGGTGTATTTCTGGCGGGCATGTTCAATCTGGCCGGGCGTACATCCTTTTTCTACGAAACCAATACCCGGTTAACGGTCCGCCGTCTTTTGGAAGAAGTAGGTCTGCCCCTGGCTACCTCTCTTTTCATCTTCATTCAGGCGCTTCAATCGCAGACCGTACCCAAGTCTGTTGGCTTATTCATTTTCGTGTTCTTTCTGTTCTTGCTGGCTGGCAAACTGCTGCTGAATACGTTATCATCCCTACAGGGCGACCTTCTGACTATTCAGCAAAATCGGCAGCTAATCGCTCAGAAGGCGCAAAATATAGCTGCCTGGGAAGCCGATATGGAGCAACTTACCCGAGAGATCGATGGGTTTCGGATGCAGAAGTGGCCTATCGTAACAGCTCTGAATCATGCCGAAACAAATCTGACCCGATTGAACACTCAGCGCGATGGCTTTGTTCATCTATTTATAAGTGAATTTGAACTGGCTCGCAGCCTTCGCGATCGGCTTACCGAACAACAGCGTAAAGGCATTATAAACTATGAATGATACATATCTACTTACCAGATAAAGCACTGACTTACAAAGATCTGCACTGATCAGAACGCCTTTTCGGCAATGTGTAAGTTCCGTAGCTGCTTACTGGTTTTGGTTTATTAGGATAGCAAAACGCAAAACTTATCATTCATACTTGATGATGGAGCCAACGAACAATCCTGACTTTCAACACGGGTATACGAGCGGTGTTGAGGGTGTAAATCGGGAAACCTACGAAGGATATTTATCGAGCCAGATCAATACCGATTGGCTGACGGAACGCATCCAGGAAAAGCGTACCGAACTAGCCAATACGGAACAGCGTCTGGCCGAAACCACTGAAGCCAACCGGACAGCTTTTGCCGAGCTGCAAAATCATACATTGCAGGTCGATCGGCTGGATAAACAGGTGAAGCAACGCGAGGCCGATCGGCAGATGCTAGAGGCCGACCGCGACTCTTTACGCGAACGTCGAACCCAGGCCGCCCCCGACTACTCGTTACTGGCCGGAATCCTGTTTCTGATTGCTGGCATTTCGTTTCTGGCGGGCGATCTGATCATCTCCCACGAAATTGTCGCCTACGCGCTCAACATTCGCAATACCAACGAAGCCTGGGCTTTCGCTGTCGGGCTGGCCATGGTGTCGATCCTGCTGAAGCCTGCTTACGATCGACTGATCGAAAAACCGTACCAGGAAAACCCAGAAGCCAATGAGCGAAAATACAGCCGTTTCAAGATGACTCTGGCGGTCTTTGCCGTACTTACGCTGGCTGTTCTGGGGTGGTTCCGGTACGAAGCGTATCGAACCGACCAACTTAAAGCCGCGATCAACAAATCGATTCGGCAGTTGCAGGTTAACCCTGACCCAACGGCAGCGACACAGGCCCTGAGCCCATCGGCCATGCATCAGATTGAAAAACAACTGAATGAGTCGAGTGAGCTGAACCTGGCCCTGGTCAACAGTCCGTGGGCACTACTGTCCTTTGTATTGAGTGGCATATTGTTCGCCATTGCGGGGGCGGTCTGTTTAGGCATTGCTCTACCCGTTCTGTCGGCGTTCTGGTTCCGATGGCTACAGGCCGATATCAAGCTTTGGAAACTCCGGCGACGTATCAAACGAATTACGACTGAATTAGTTCCTCTGGAAGCACAGTTGGCCGAACAACGTACCCATCAGAATGTGCTCCAGCATAATCTTGAGCTACTCCCCTTGCTCACCGAACTGAAAGCGCAGCGGCAAACGCTAAATGCTGAACTGGCCGAACTATTGGCTGAACTCAAACTGGCGTTAACCGACAGCCGAATCAGTAATTTTAACGATGGGTATGGCCAGGGCGAAGCAACCCGTACTGGCCTTACTGACGAGGAACAGCGGCAATTGCGTAAAGACATGCTGACGCTTCAGAATGGTAGTCGTAAGCGTGTTGATGAACCGCGTACCAATGGCAACCCACCCGCCCCCACGAATGGGACAAATGGAAAAACCAATGGCATGCGGCCCTACCAAACCATCCGCAAATTCCTTTCAGACGAAAACCTGTAATTCAGGTTCACTACATCTGATCTAGCAGAAGTAACAGGGTTTTCCTGCCTATCATAGCCGTCCAGACTGTCCCCTTGTGTTCCGTCTGGATGGCTATAACGTTATAAGCTTCCCTGCGCTTTTCGTACCTGAATCTGTCCGAGTAGTACATCATATACGGCACGTAGGTAATTCGTTTCGGCCTGTTGAAGGCTATATTCACTATTTCGGAAATCAGCCAGCACCAGCGTGCCAGCCTCAAATCGTACCCGGTCGATGGCCAGAATAGCCTGTGCCTGCGTAATGTTCTTCTGCGTCTCGGATAAATTCTCACGGGCCTGATCGAGCGTGTTACGGGCCGATCGCAATTCGTAATCAAAATCACTCTGCAATTGCTGCAGGGTATTCTGGTTGATCTGCGCCCTACGCACGTAATCCTGACGGTTGATTCGCGCCTGATGTCCGTTATACAAAGGCATGGACACCTTGATACCTACGTAGTTATAGGGAAACCAGGTGCCGCTTTGAATTGGGTTGAACACATCAGCAAATTGCTGCGCAGCGTAGGCTCCATAACCAGAAATAAGTGGGGCCAGCCGAGCCTGTTCCCGACGTTGATTCAGCACATTAATCTGCCGATCGGCCTCTTCCTGATGCAATTCCGGACGCGTTTTAGCGGCTAGTTCCTGTTGGGTAAACTGATCAAATAAAGCCTTTAAGGAGTCCATGGGCTCAACGGCCTGTGGCGAATGGATTCGATACCGCAGGTTTTCCAGACTAAGTGCATAATCCCGCTGATCGTTCCGAAACGTTAGGTCAGCATTGCTCAGGTCAAGTTTGAACCGATCAAAATCCGTTTGCAGCAGCGTACCCGCCTGAAGGCGAGTTTGCGCCTGTTCTAGATAACCCCGCGCCCGCAACCGGGCCAGGTCCGATAAGCGCTGCTTTTCCCGGTTAAATACGGCCTGGTAATACGCTTCGGTTACCTGCTGACGAACATCAATCGCCTGTTTATCGAGCGCCAACCGTTGCTTATCGACCGTCAACTGGTTGATGCGCCGATCAATCCGGCTCTGTGCATCATAAATTTTTTGCTCAGCCTGTGCCGTTAGGGCATTACTGAACGGCGTTCCGAATCGCAACACAACGTCTTGATTATTGGCAAACGGAGCGTTTTTGATGATGTTGCGCTGGATTTGGGTATTCCAGCGAAAGTCGGCCCCCAGATTAACCTGGGGTTGCCAGGCCGCCCGTCGTCGGGCTTCATCACTTTCGGCCAGTTCCACCTGAAGTTTTTGATTGGCTATTTCCAGCCGATTCGTCTGGGCCAGTTCAAGCGCTTCGGTAAGGCTAATGGGTTTGGGCACGCTGCCAACCGGCTGTGCCCTGACAAGCTGACCTAAAAAAATCCCGGCAAGAACAAATGCGTATTTCATACGGAGATAGAAAAACAGGTTGCTTCAACCTCTAAATACAGTGGCCGGTTCCAGGGAGTTGATTCGTCGGATAGCAAAGACACACCCGCCCAGCGAGATGATAAGCGTAATGGCAAACAGCGCATATTCAAACCAACCGGGGAAATAAAACAGCGTTCCCGATTTAGCAATACCGATCCTAAACCCCTCAACCAGAAGCCGCCCAATGATAAAGCCAAGGATGGCGAATAATAATGCCTGCGTCAGAATCAGGCGGGTTACATAGCCATTCGTCGCCCCGATTGCTTTCAAGGTTCCATAATCCTTGATCCGGTCGATGGCTGCCGAATACAACGTCAGACCAATGATAACCAACCCGGAAATGATGGCAAAGCCAATCAGACTTCCAAATGATGCCGCAATGCCGTTCGTAGCCAAAACGGTTTTAACCGTTGTTTGGGAAAGCTCATCGGCATTCCAGGCCCTTACGCCATTGATACTCTGATTGATTTGCTGGATAACCGACGATTCCGCCACACCCTTTTTAGGCTTGACCAGATAAAAACTGACCTGGGTAGTGGGTACGTTACCCAGGTACCGGGCCCGTTCGATGGTCGTAAAGCCCAGCAAACCTCCACCAAACGATCGGGCCCCACGGGTCAGCCCGGCGTTGTAAACTTTCTTCCCGTTGACCTCAAAATAATCACCGGGTTTCAGATTTCCCTGGGCTTTTGAATCGTAGTAATCCGTAATCAATGCCCCATCGGGTATCATGTCTTCATTTTTGGCGGTATACAATCGCCAGGGACCACCTACGAAAGCTGGCGCTTCGGAACCAATCAACGACAATCCGCCCGTAGTACCATTGGCAAATTTGGCCCCTACGGCTGCTACCACAACCGGATAGGCGCGTTCAACCCCCGGTAGCGAGCTTATCTCGTAGCCCTTTCGAACGTCGAGTGGACTCAATTGATTGGCGTTTGTGGTGGTTTCGTCCGTTACCCAGATGTACCCTTTGTTGTTATCGACAATACTCCGCATGGCATCGGTCAGGAAAATAAATACCCCTGCCTGCTGCCCTATCAAAAACACGGAGATAATGATACCTGCCAGAGCCCCAAACGACTTGGCCACGTCGTAGCGAATAAACCGGATCGCAATGCTAAACATACCAGATACGTTTTTGAATGAGTCGAACTACGGAACCTGCCGCGCTACTTTCGGATATCTATTTTCGGCCCCTACCTGAATCAGACATTCAACCCGCGCCCCGATAATGACTTTAGTTGGATCGTCTAACTGAACCCGAACTTCCCGAACGCGCCGGTCTTCCAGATTTGCCGTGTTGTCTGAAAACAGGGATTTCTTTCGCAGATAGGGCGATGCCAGAATGACGGTGCCCGTTGTCAGGCGTTCATTGCTTCCCTGAGGCCGTACATACGCTTTCTGGCCAACCTTCACGCGCAACGCAAACAGTTCGTCGATTTCGGTAACAGCAACTAGAGGGCCTTCGGGGGCAAAATCACCAATCGACTGGTTGCTGTTCAGATACTGGCCTACTTTGGCATCGAGGCTCAGAATGGTTCCGTTTTCGGGCGCTTTTACCGTTTTCAGCCCCGCTACAGTCGATGCATAGTTAATATCCGACCGGAGTTGCTTGATCTGCCCCTCGGCCTGTTTTACCTGCGCTTCGGAGGCTCGTATCTGTTGCTGTAGGTTGGTAACCTGATAGTGCGAATCATCCAACTCTTTACGCGTCAGCGCATTGCCCGAAAACAGCATCTGATTCCGCTTCAGATCGGCTTCGGCTTTCTGCAACTGCACCCGTAGCGTCTGTACGTTCTGCCGGGCGGTTTCGATGGCCTCCTGCTGGGTCTGAATCTTTACGCTGGCCTGTCGTAGCTGGGCAGTTTCGACGGCATTGTCCAACGTAAGAATCACATCGCCTTTCTGAACCACCTGCCCAATATCGACACGGATGGATTTGACCAGACCGCCCGATTCGGGCGATAGCTGACTGATGCGTTTAGCGGGTTCAATAACCGCAATACCCAATACTTCATCAACTCGCCTGGGGGTTCGCACCGTTCGTACGGTGTCTTTACCGTCAGTAGCGTCCGATTTTTTTCCTCCGCAGGAACTGACCAGGCAAATGGCCATAAGTATACCAAGTACATTTGCTACGTAATGCGTTGACTTCATAATTGATCTTTACTCGTTAAATCCGGAAACTTCTTTCACAGCCCCATTGTCTACCTCCACAATTCGGTGAGCAAACGGTTTTAATCGTGGATCGTGGGTGACCACAGCCACTGATTTCCCATTATCGGCCAGGGTTCGTAATTCCTGCATGACTATGTTGATCGAATCCTTATCCAGCGATGCGGTAGGCTCATCGCAGAGTACCAGTTTAGGATTGGTAACCAGCGCCCTGGCGATGGCAATACGCTGTTGTTGCCCACCTGATAGCTGGCTTGGTAAGTTTTTACGACGATCGGTCATGCCAACCGTTTGCAGTGCCTTCTCGGTTCGATCCCGCGCTTCGGACTGGCTCACGCCCTGCAATTGCAGAGGCATCATCACATTGGCCTCAGCCGTAAGGGGGGCCAGTAGATTGAAGTTCTGAAAGACGAATCCGATGGAATTCAGACGTAGTTTGGCCAGGGCTCTTTCATTCAGCTTATTCACGTGTTGCCCATCGACCCACAGATCGCCATAACTGGGGTAAATTACACACCCCAACAGCGACAACAGGGTCGTTTTCCCGGAACCTGAAGGACCAATGATCAACAACAGCTCCCCCTCGTGTAATTGCAAGGTTGTCGGCTGAAGCGCCACAATTGTCTGATCACCTGCCCGATATTCCTTGCCAGCCTGTTTTAATTCGGCTATCATAGATTCTGAAAGTTAAAATCAAATCCCCATCCCATCCAGAACACTAAAGGCAGTGGTTTGCCAATGTATTTTCTCAATCCTAAAAACTATGAAATCATACTTTCCAGGAATTCACGAGGCAATATTATTACGAAAACACAGTTAATACAATATTGTTAAAGAAAATTATTTTATTTTCGTAGTTATATAGGGTAAAACCTAGCTAGATTCATAGGATGTTGTAGTTTATGGAACGAGGAGAAAAGGCATTGATTGATTTGGTAAATGCGTGGGCCGCGTACAGTGAGGCAACCCCTAATGCTGATTTGGGCGGATTTTGCCTGCATTACTTAACGGAACACGTACACCCACCCGTTGTGGATCAGCAACAACCTGTCAAGGCAATCAATGAGCAAAATTACAGGCCACAGAATAACTCAGGGAATCCCTCTTTTATAGAGATCAGACCCGAATCCCGACTGGCGGCCCTGGTTGGGCGGTTATCGAAATACAGCTATTTCTACTCGAAGAAAGCCATGCAGCCCCTCCAGTTCAAGGGAATAGACGATCCGGTGTATCTACTTGTCCTGATGAAAATGGGTACCCCCAAAAAAAGCGAGCTGATTTACGAAATGATGTCAGAATTTGCGTCAGGCATCGACATAGTCAATCGGTTGGTAGGGATGGGATTGGTTGAGGAATTTCCGGATGAAGAGGACCGGCGCTCCAAACGCCTTCGAATCACTTTCAGAGGGATTGAAGCACTCCAGGAATGCTTTCCCGTGATGAATAAAGTTGCTGACGTTGCCTTTAGCTCACTGACCGATGGCGAACAGGCATTGCTGGTTCAGCTTTTGGATAAACTTGATCGGTATCATGCTGAGCACTATCGGCAAAGCAGAAATGCTGAGTTCGATGAAGTGTACGAACAAATGGTCGGTGGCGATCCGGTGCGTTAAGTAAGAACAACCCCAAGTATTAACCCACCCAGAATCAGCAGGTAAGGGGGTGTTTTGGTGTAGAGCAACAGAGCGATGGTCAGCATGACCACCCCTACCGATGGCCAGTGCGGAGCCATCGGCTCAAACAACGCAATGGCTGCGGCTGCGGTCAGGCCCGTACTGGCGGCATTGATACCAGCCAGCGACGCCCGCACGACTCGGTAGCGCTTGAGCTGCTCCCAGAACCGATATACAAAGAAGATCAGGAACGTACCAGGCAGAAATATACCTGCCGTCGAAACTAGGCTTCCCCAAAGCTGTCCATGCCAGCCAGCCCCTCGCATCGATAGAGCACCAATGTAGGAAGCAAAGGAAAAAACCGGCCCGGGCATGGCCTGTACAAGCCCTAACCCTGACAGAAATTCCTCGTGCGTCAGGTAATGTTTAAACGCGACAAACTCGTTATAGAGCATGGGGGTCAGCACCTGTCCTCCACCGAACACAATGCTGCCATTCCGGTAGAAATTTTCGAACAAACGTACTGGCAACGAATGGGTGAAGGCCCCCAGCAAAGCAGCAGTAACGAAAACCCCCATCCACAGAAAAAAATTAGCCCACTGCACGCGCAGGGGCTCTTTCTTCATCCGTTCTTGCTTCTGGTAGGTCAGGGCTGTAGTCAGCCCCCCAACGGCGATCACAATGGGGGTCATTACGGGTGAGTGAAATACATAGCCCACTAGTGTAGCCGTGAGTGCCAGCGCCAGACTCACTTTATCATGGATCACCTTCTGCCCGATGCGATAGCCAGCTACCACCATAAACCCAACGGCCATTGGTTGAATAAACCGGGTAAAATGCAGCGAAAGCTGGTGACGTTCGAGGTAGTATATGCCAATACCGGCCGCCGTCATGGCGCTGGCAGCCGGTAGTATCCAAATCAGAAGGGTTAGATAGGCTAGATTCGGCCCACCAATTTTGAAGCCTAAAGCCGTAATGGTTTGCGTGGAGGTTGGCCCTGGCAATACCTGCCCAAGTGCGTTCAATTCAAGCAGTTCCTCCTCCGTCAGATACCTCCGTTTTTTCACCAGCCGATCAAAAAACATAGCCAGATGCACCTGAGGTCCCCCAAACGTTGTACAGGCCAGAATCAACACATCTTTCAGAAAGATGATGTACCGTATTCGGCGAACAGGCTGGTGAGTGGTCAGGTAAGGAAGCATTTATAGAGGAAGGATATTGAGGAGCAAGAGCGGTCAGGGGTCTTCAAGCATGGTCAGGGCTAGTCAGGCATAGGTGTACTACAATCATTGACAACTTTTGACCAACCCTGACTAGTCCTGACTACATCTGACTATTTTTTCTTTAACCCCAGTTCCATCAGGCGTTCATCCAGAAACTCGCCCGCTGTCATGTCGACATATAACTTGGGATGTTGCGAATCGATACAGCTTTCCAGACTGGTAAGGTCCATATCGGCGCGGGGGTGCATGAAGAATGGAATCGAATACCGCGACTGGTTCATCTTTTCGCGGGGTGGGTTCACCACCTGATGAATCGTTGACTTTAGCGTGTGGTTGGTCAGTCGGTCAAGCATATCGCCTACGTTAACCACCACCTGATCGGGCAGGGCCGTAATGCCAATCCATTTGCCATCCCGACGCAGCACTTCAAGCCCATCGGCAGAGGCCCCCATCAGCAACGTAATCAGGTTAATATCGCCATGCGCGGCTGCCCGAACGGCCCCTTCCGGCGTGGTTTCGGGATCGAGCGGGAAATAATGCAGGGCACGCAGAATGCTGTCGCCATTCCGGACTTTATCGTCGAAATAATTTTCCGGCAAGTCCAGATAAAGCGCAATGGCCCGCAGAAGTTGCTTTCCGGCATTTTCCAGGGTGCGATAGGCTTCCAGCGTAGCTTCGCCAAATTCAGGGTCTTCATCCGGGAATACGTTAGCGGGCATATCACCTTCCGGCTCTGGCTGACCAACGTGATAAAACTCTTTCAGGTCAGCTACTTTAAACCCTTTGGCGGTTTCTTTTCCTTTACCGACATAACCACGCTGGCCATTCAGTTCAGGGTGTTCGTATTTTTGTTTAACACTATCGGACAGCGAAAAGAATTTCTGGGTTGAATCGTACAGACGCTTGACCAGCGCATCGCTAAGGCCGTGATTACGGATCGCAACGAAGCCAATCTGGTTAAAAGCCCGGCCTAAATCCTGCACAAATCGGGCTTTACGCTCGGGATCGCCTGAGTTGAAATCCGCCAGATCTAATGACGGAATTTCATTGTATAATTCTTCGGATAACATAGACAAAATCAATTTCTACAAAAATACGAAAGTTTAGAGGCTAGTCACAGAGTTATAAAGGTATAGAGTCATAAAGTTATGGAGTTAACCGACGTATTTACATGAGTTTCGTCAGTCAACTCTATAACCTTATGACTCTATACCTTGAACCTGTTTAAACTTTTACAAATTGGATCTACATAAGCATGTTTTTGTCATCCCGACGCAGGAGGGATCTTCGGGTGCTAGCTAGTACCTCCTCCCTCGAAGATCCCTCCTGCGTCGGGATGACAAAAACGCTTCTAATACAAAAGTTTAAACAGTCTCCTTTATAACTTAGAAGGTTATGCGAAATGTTTGGCCACCTTGTTCCAGTCGACCACATTCCAGAAGGCTGTAATGTAATCGGCCCGGCGGTTCTGGTATTTCAGGTAATAAGCATGTTCCCATACGTCGAGCCCCAGCAGAGGAGTCCCTTTTTTCTCGGCCAGAGCCATCAATGGATTGTCCTGATTGGGAGTTGAGACAATTTCGATATCGTTACCATTCTTAATCAACCAGGCCCAGCCCGATCCAAAACGGCCCGTAGCTGCTTTCGCAAACTCGGTTTTGAAATTATCGAACGAGGTATACTTTTTGTTGATGGCTTCGGCCAGGGCTCCTTTGGGAGCACCACCCGCATTCGGCCCCATGATATTCCAAAAGAATGTATGATTCCAGTGGCCACCTGCATTGTTCCGAACAGCTGCCGGAGTGCTGGCATTTACGCTTTTCACAAGCGCTTCAATACTCATTTTCGCCATGTCGGTTCCGGCAACAGCTTTGTTGAGGTTATCCACATAGGCTTTATGGTGTTTGCCGTGGTGAATTTCCATCGTCATTTTATCGATATGGGGTTCGAGCGCATCGGTCGGATAGGGCAACGCGGGTAAGGTAAACGGACCTTCTGCCTGCGCAGGCGACAATCCAAAGGAGCGAAAAGCGATCAGCCCGGCCGAAGCACCAAAAGCCAGTTTCAAAAACTCGGAGCGATTCATGCGAATGATTGGTTTTGGGAAAACAAAAAGCGTTTGATGAACAAACCCGTTTTCGGGGCAGATGTTCACCAAACGCAAATAAACGACATTTTTACCTCTCCGGCTATGTCTGAGCCGTTATGTTTTCCGCCTTGAAAATCGATAAGCCGTAGGCATTCGCCCGTTATTCGTAGGCAATCCGGCTCAATATGCTCCGGCCCAGGGTTACTTCGTCGGCATACTCCAGATCGCCACCAATTGGAACGCCACGAGCAATGGTCGAAATTTTCAGGTTGAATGGCTTGAGTTTTTTCTGAAGATAAAAGGCCGTCGTATCACCTTCCATCGTCGGACTGATGGCCAAAATGATTTCCCGCACCTGTTCAGCTTCGGCACCGCGCAGGCGTTCCATCAGCGAGTCGATCTGTAAGTCGCTGGGGCCAATGCCTTCAACGGGCGAAATAATTCCGCCCAGCACATGGTACAGGCCTTTATACTGCGCTGTATTCTCGATCGCCAGCACATCACGCGTATCTTCTACCACACAGATGGTCGACTGATCGCGTTTATGACTGGCGCAGATCGTACACAGATCATGGTCTGACAGGTTGTGGCATCGTTGACAGTATTTGACATTGGTCCGCATTGCCGTCAGGCTTTGGGCCAGTAGTTCGGTCTGATCTTCGTCGCGTTTGAGTAAATGGAGCACAAGCCGAAGGGCGGTTTTCTTTCCAATCCCCGGCAGCTTCGACACCTCATTGACCGCGTCTTCGATAAGTTTGGATGGATACTCCAATTTCGTAAAATTAAAGAGTGAAAGAGCGAAAAAGCGAAAGAGTGGCTGGCGCTTCAAGTTTCGCTCTTTCACTCTTTCACTCTTTCGCTCTTTAATTTAGGACTTCCGCCGAGATGCCCCGACGGCAGATTTCGTTCCGCATCGGGACCAGTTCATCCCAGGAACCATTTTTGACGGTGCACTTGCCTTTATAGTGAATCAACAGCGTACACTGCTCGGCCTGTTCGGGCGTATGCTTGCAAACATCAATGAGGGTTTCGATGACATGATCGAAGGTATTCACATCATCGTTGAAAACGACGAGGTTATGCACGTCGGTTTCAATCACTTCGTCGAGTACATCGACATCCGTCGACCAGTCGTTTTCTTCAAAAGGTTGCATGGGAGCGAAAAGCGTATTTACTTAGCAAATTTACAAAAAAACGACCACTTTTAAAAGCCGTTCCTGTATACAAAAAAACCGGAATCGGGGCCAAAAAGTTGCCTGGACTAGCCTGCTTATCGTACAATTTACCCCGCATTTGCGGGCCGTTTCGTAATTTTCCTTCATGAACACAACGCTTGCTTTAGTTATCCTGATTGTCTATTTCGGCGTACTTATTGCCGTTTCGTTTTATACCGCCCGGGGAGCCGATACCAATACGTTTTTTACCGCCAACCGGCAGTCGCCCTGGTGGCTGGTAGCCTTCGGCATGATTGGTACGTCGCTGTCGGGGGTTACGTTTATTTCGGTGCCGGGTGCGGTAGGCAAAATCGGATTTTCGTATTTCCAGGTCGTGCTGGGCTACATCGTTGGTTATTTTGTGATTGGCTCCGTACTGATGCCGCTCTATTATCGGCTGAACCTGATTTCGATTTATGGCTATCTCGAAAAACGATTTGGCTTCTGGTCGTACAAAACGGGGGCGGGATTTTTCCTGCTTTCCCGAACGGTAGGGTCAGCGGTGAGGCTTTACGTAGCCGCCGGGGTACTCCAACTGGCCCTGTTCAATTCATTGGGTATTCCGTTCGGTGTTTCGGTCCTGATTACGATCGCACTCATCTGGATTTATACGTTCAAAGGGGGCGTAAAAACCATTATCGTTACCGATACGCTTCAAACCCTGTTTCTGGTTACGGCCGTTATCTTAACCATCATTCTGATTTCTCAGGAATTGGGTTTGTCCTTTAGCGGACTGGTCAAAACCGTAAATGACAGTTCGATGTCGAAGATTTTCTTCTGGGACGGCAATGACTCCAAGAATTTCTTCAAGCAATTTATCTCGGGGGCGTTCATCGCCATTGTCATGACTGGGCTGGACCAGGATCTGATGCAGAAAAACCTGACTTGCAAAAACATTGGCGAAGCGCAGAAAAACATGTTCTGGTTTACGGTCACGCTGGTTTTTGTGAACTTCATGTTTCTATCGCTGGGGGTACTGTTGTATGTTTTTGCCCAGCGCGAAGGCATTGCTATTCCCGAGCGCACCGACGATCTGTATCCGATGCTGGCCCTTAATCACCTCGGTCTCGTAGTTGCCATTACGTTTTTGCTGGGCATCACAGCCGCTACCTACGCCAGCGCCGACTCGGCCCTGACGGCGTTAACCACCTCGTTCTGTGTAGATTTCATGAACGTGGAGAAACGCCCCGAAGCCGAACGGTCGCGGATTAAACACATTGTCCACATTGGTTTTTCGCTGCTTTTTTACGTGGTGATTATTGTGTTCCGACAACTGAACAGTAAAGAAGTGATTACAGCCGTATTCGATATTGCAGGCTATACCTACGGTCCTTTGCTGGGCTTGTATGCGTTCGGTATTTTCAGCAAACGCCCGGTCAGAGATGGCTTTGTACCTTTCATTTGCGTAGCTTCACCTATACTGACTTACATCATCAACGAGAACTCGACAGCCTGGTTTGGTGGGTATCAATTCGGTTTTGAGCGGCTGCTGCTGAATGGGTTAATCACTTTCCTGGGCCTTCTGGCCGTTTCGAAACCCGTTCCTGAAGAAAAGCCAGTAGTCGCCTAAGTACGCCCTTTTACCTTTACGTTATGAAGTTAATCAGTAGTTTCTTCTTCCTGTTTCTGATTCGTTGCCTGGCTGCCAACGCCCAGCTCTGCTTTTCACCTGAACGACCGCAGATCGGACAGATCGTATCGTTTACGTACACGCCTTCAGCAACACTGGTTCAGGATAGCACGCTGGAAGGCCGCTTTGTACGCTACGGGGCTCCTACCATGATGCGCATAAGTCAGCCCACAACCGTTACCCTGGTGCGACAGGGTTCCAATTACGTCGGTGAGTTATACATCCCTAAAAAAGATGTAGCCGGAACCATGCTCTTCTTTCGAAATAGCAAACTACCGCATCGCACCGACCTGAATAATGGGCAGTTTTATGTCGTTCCGGTGTACGATAGCACAGGGCGCATCATCCCACATGCTACAGGTGGCCAGGCATCCGTATTTACCCGTAGCCACTTCCTGAACGAAACAGGTATGCGAGCCGATCCAAACTGGGTGGTTACCCTCTACGAACATGAACTGACGATGAACCCTGACCTGCGTTCGCTGTACTGGGCCGACCATCTGGCCGCTCTGATCAAGCAGCGAAAGCCCGGTTATGGTCCGAAGGTCAAGGCGGCTATTGAAGCCTACCTGGCCGCTCGCCCGTCGCCTACAGTAACTGAACTGGCCGATGCTTCCCGGCTCTACGAAAGCATGGGCGATTACCAGAAAGTGGCGGCTCTGCGCGAGCGGCAGAAAACGACCGATCCGGGTGGGTTGCTGATGCAGAAAGACCGCGCTATTTCCATCCGAAACGAAGCCGATTGGGGTCGCAAAAAAGCCGCCTACGAAGCCTTTATTAAGGATTATCCGGCCTCTGCCCATCTGCCCGATCTGGCGGCTGTGATGCTGAACAGCTATTTTAAAAACAACGACATCAAGGGGTTGATCGCCTTTGCCGAAAAACAACCGACAGCCCAAACGGATGTACTGGTTCTGAACACCATTGCCAATCAGCTGGCCGAAGAGCGCCGTTCATTGCCCGAAGCCGAACAGTTGATCAAACAGGCGCTGACTGTGCTGAATGGCCAGACGAAACCCCGTAATGCTCCCGGCAGTTGGGAAGCAGACAGACAAGCCCGATTTCGACAGTTGACGAATACGTATGCCCGTACCCTCGATCAGCAGGGAAAATATCCTGAAGCTTTCGCCAAATACCAGTCGGTCGTTAATCCCGACGATGTGGAGAACAGTGACCCACGCACCACTGAACGCTATTTTCTCTGTGCCCTGCGTACCAATCAGGCTACTGATGCCCTGCCCATGGTTGAGGCCGCTATTCAGGCCGGGAAAGCAACGCCCAGCCTGAAAAATACACTGCGAGACTGGTACGCCAAACAACCGGGCAACGACGCCGTCAAAGCTAAAGCGTATCTGGCGAATCTGGAAGCCGACATTAAGGCCGACCAGCGTGATGAACTGCTTCAAAAACTGATCAATGAACCTGCTCCTGCCTTTGCCCTCACCGATTTGCAGGGCCGAACCATTTCGTCGTCATCGTTCAAAGGCAAGGTGATTGTGCTGGATTTCTGGGCTACCTGGTGCGGGCCTTGTATTGCGTCGTTCCCGGCTATGCAACAGGCTAAGAACCAGTTTCAGGACGATCCGAACGTCCGGTTCCTGTTCGTTAATACCCGTGAAGGTGGCCCCCTATCCCGAGTACACGCCTTTATGGAGAAGCATCCGTATGATTTTACCGTACCCATTGATGGGCAACAGAAAGTATCGAAAGCGTACAAGGTGCTGGGGATACCCACCAAAGTGGTCATCGGCCCGAACGGGCGGGTTCGATACCGGACCATCGGCTACTCCGGCGACCCCGAAGCCACTGTCAATGAGCTGGCACTGGTCGTTGAACTGCTTAAAGAAGGAAAGTAATTCGCCAAAACCGACTGTCTACACCCCCGTATGGATCCAGAGTCGATTAACATCATCAATTCACATAACGCTGAGCACTATACGTGGGGCGATCAATGCGACGGATGGCATCTGGTCAAGTCCGACTCGCTAAGCATCATTCAGGAGCGAATGTCCCCCGGCCCTGCTGAAACCAAACATTATCACCAACGTTCCCGCCAGTTCTTTTTCATCTTGTCGGGCGAAGCAACAATGGAAATTGGCTCTAAACAGGTCATCTTACATGTAGGCGATGGCATTGAAATTCCACCGTTGGTAGCCCATCAACTGCGTAATGACTCAACCACCGACCTGCATTTCATGGTAACCTCCATGCCCAAAAGTCACGGTGATCGGGTTGTTGTTGAATCAATAGTCAATATTTAGTACTCTCCTTACAGAAACGCTGAGTAACCCCTTCGTATGACCATTCGCCTTGCCACCCTAGCCGATTTACCTAACTTACTGTCCCTGTTGAAACGCGTTGTTCCGCTCATGCATGAAACCGGCAATTTTCAATGGGATGAGCACTACCCGAATGCAGAGGTCTTCACGCAGGACATTAAAAAAGGGCAGTTGTGGATCGCTGAGATTGATGAGCAACTTGCCGGTGTAGCCGCTCTGACCGAAGATCAGGAGCCGGAATATGCTCAGGTAGGTTTCGATCTGACTCAACGCGCTGTAGTAACGCACCGATTAGCCGTTGATCCTGCTTTTCGGGGCCAAGGGGTTGCAGCTGCTTTATTAACCCAGGCCGAGCAACTCGCCAGGGAGCGGGGACTGGCTTTCCTACGCATCGATACCAACTCAGAAAACCAATCGACCCAGAATCTTTTTCCAAAAGTTGGCTACGTCTATGCCGGAGAGATCACACTGAGTTTTCGACCCGGCCTGCGGTTTCTGGCCTACGAAAAACGGCTAACCTGATAACTGCCTGCTACATCGATCTGCGCGGTTTAGCCCAACTGATAAATACGCTTTGACCACCAACACTTATACTTAACTTGTTATGCATGCCGGACAAAACTATACCCTGAGAGAATTTCTCTTCTGGACCCGTCGAACGATCTACTGGCTGTTAGGAATCAATGTAGGCGTTACATTTCTTTATGAAGTGATAGGCTTAACCTGGATTGGCATACCCTGGGTTCCCATTGCGCTACTCGGTACAGCAGCTGCATTCATTGCCGGTTTTCGAAATAACGCTACCTACGCCCGTGCCTGGGAAGCGCGGCAGATATGGGGAGGAATTATTAATAGCAGCCGCAGTCTGGGTATAATGATCCGTGATTTCATACGTGACCCGGCCTCATCTGCTGATGCGTCAAAGCAGATCCATCAGCAGCTTATTTACCGGCATGTTGCCTGGCTGACAGCGCTCCGATTTCAGTTACGGGAACCACGAGCCTGGGAAAATATGGAGAAGTCCTATAATATCGAATATCGTCAGAATTACAAAGTACCTGAACGCGAAAGCAGTTTGCCTGATGAACTTCGCAGGCTATTGCCGAGCGAAGAAGCCGACTACGTATTGAGCAAGAAAAACCGGGCTACGCAACTCATCAGCCTTCAGTCTAAACAACTGCGAGACCTGGTTGATACAGGTTGGATTGAGAATTATCGATATGTCGAACTAGAGTTGATGCTGAAAGAACTATATGAACATCAGGGAAAAAGTGAGCGTATCAAAAACTTTCCGTATCCCCGGCAATTTGCAACCATCAGCACGCTGTTTATTCGATTGTTTGCCTGGATGGTACCGTTTGGTCTATTAAAAGAGTTCGATAAACTGGGCGAGCATTTAGTATGGCTTACGGTTCCATTTGGCATGCTGGTTTCCTGGGTATTTATGAGCCTTGAGCAAGTGGGCGAGAGCACCGAAAATCCATTTGAAGGCAGCGCTAACGACGTTCCCATTACCAACATGAGCCGCACCATCGAAATTGACCTTCGCGAAATGCTCGACGAAACCGACATACCGCCCGCCCTGACGCCTGTACAAAATATTTTGCTATAAAATTTGATTCTAACTTACTCATTTAAACACCATCGGTCGGCCTTCCTGCGGCACCAGAAACTGGCTATCGGGAATTGATTTTTCTTTAAGAGCTTTGCGCAAATCTTCGGCAGGTTCGAACAAACCATCGTCACCTTGTTGAAATGTACCAAAGTGAATCCCCACGGCCTGTCGGGCTTTCAGGTCGACAAACGCCTGAACGGCACCCGCTGGCGATACATGCACTGGCGCCATAAACCACTCCGGCCGATAGGAGCCAATGGGGAGCAACGCTAGTTTTATGGGTCCGCCCGACTGTTCGGCCTGCTCAGCAATGTGTTTAAAATGAGGGCCGTAACCACTGTCACCACAAAAGTATGTAATGCCAAAACCGGTATGAAGGAGATAGCCACACCAAAGCGTTTGGTCGCGGTCGCCCATACCCCGGTTACTGAAATGTTGGGCTTGTGTGCAGGTTAACCAAAGCTTATCATTGATGGTTAGGGTATCGTTCCAGTCGAGTTCACGGGTTGTCCGTCCATCAACCGATTTTGGTAAGTGCGAAACACCCAGGGGCGTCACAAAGAGGGGATTGTGCGTTTTGACCAGTTTCCTGATGGTTGGCAGATCAAGGTGGTCATAATGATTGTGACTCAGCAACACAACATCAATCGGGGGCAATTCCTCGAAGCGAAGTCCGGGTGGCCGTTTTCGCTTAATACCCAACCACGAAGTAGGCCCTACCCTATTTGACCAGACCGGATCGGTCAGGATATTCAGCCCAGCCGTCTGAATCAGAAACGTCGAATGATTTACAAACGTAAGCACTACGCTATCGCCCTCGATGCGGGTAGCGGGTCGGTCCCCTACGTAGGCATCGGGTTGCTCAGGCCAGGGACCTTTGTCGCGGTTCAATAACCATTTCAGCAGACTACCTGTACCTCGTTCCGGCATACCCGGGTTGAAAAACTTTTTACCATCGAAGTGATCTGTCACCGGGCCCTTATAACGCGGGGCACAGGCCGACACCAGTAAAATCAATCCTGAAATGAGAATCGGGAGCAGGTAATACATGCCGTCAATCTACGAATGAACCTGAATATAAATCGAATAACTAGCTGAATGTTCAAAACTTTCAGGGAATTCGCGAATATCAAAACACTCCTTATCTTTGAGTTATACTATTCCTCTCTACTAACCCAACTACCTATGTCCTCGCCAATTCGCGTAGTGTTAACGGATGACCACGAAATAATTTTAGATAGTTTATCCCTGCTTCTGGGCCGTATTGAAGGTGTGGAGGTCATTGGAGCATTAAACGACAGCCGGGATGTAGTCGATTTTCTCCATGAACATGAGGTCGATATTTTGCTTACCGATATGGACATGCCCGACCTAAACGGGATTAACCTGACGCTACAGGTTCGCCAGCATTTCCCCCAGCTTCGGGTGCTGATGCTGACCGTTTCGGAAGATGCCGACCGCATACGAGAGGCTTTCCGGGCGGGGATTTCGGGCTATGTGATGAAAAAAGCGGGGAAAGCGGAACTGGAGCGGGCCATTAAAACGCTGGCTCGCGGTGAAAAATATTTTTCCGAATCCGTCATGACCCAGTTGATGGCACTGCCCGTTGAATCGCCCCGCCCGACCGACGAAGCCCCTGCCCCACTGGTGCCCCTCACCGATCGGGAAATCGAAATTATCAAACTGGTGGCGCAGGAATTGTCGACCAATGCTATAGCCGACAAACTATTTATCAGCCCCGGTACCGTAGAAACCCATCGGCATAATATTCTCCGTAAGCTGGGCGTCAAAAACTCCATCGGTATCATCAAATATGCCGTAAAACATGGGTTGCTGTAAGGGCTAATGTTCAGGCAGCTATGTATGAAAAGATTGCGCTGGAAACTTTAAATTGCCCGTTATTCAGGCAAATTTCGTAACAAATCAAGCTCATTTCATGCATTTTACGACCTGGAACCTACTGTTTACAGGCATGGTCAGTTCGATTTTACTGCTCAATCTGGTTCAATGGAATATCTACCGTGAACGGATCTATGGGTTGTATGCCATATATATGCTGGCCTGGCTGGTATACTTCGGCCTGCGATTCGATGGTATAGCGGTATATACCTCATCCAGTCTGCAACAGTTCGTTCGTGGAACAGCCCCTATGCTGGCCTACGTTGTCTATTTCGATTTCATTGATGCGCTGATTCATTTACGTACCACCACGCCGTTTCTATTAAGGTTATTCCGTATTGGCCGTATTGTCATTCTGGTCTATGTCCTGCTGATTGGCCTTTTGTGTTTTGGGCATTGGAATGAATCCATCTTCAATATAGCCCATACAGTCATTCGGTTGCTCATTATCGGATTGGCTGCGTATGCCATTCCAAAAATCAACCAGTTGAAAGGCACCGTGCCGCGCTATCTGGCCATAGGCTCTGGTTTGCTTCTTCTGGGCGCTATTGCTTCCATGATTATGTCGATTGGCGAAGTATATAAACTGAACCCGGATTCGTTTTTGTACTCACCGCTGAGCTATCTGGAATTTGGGATTCTGGGCGAACTGATCTGTTTTACCCTCCTGCTCGGCTATCGTCAGCGACGAGGGGCCATTCAAAGTGCTATCATCGAACAGGAACTGGCTCGTGAGCGGGAACAACATCACCGGGAGCAGGTTGAAGCCGAACTGGAAAACGAAAAACTGCAGCAGCAGATGTCGGCCGTACAAATGAAAGCCCTACGGTCGCAGATGAACCCTCATTTTCTCTATAACTCACTGAATGCCATTCGGTTGTTTGTTCTGCAAAACGACAGCGATAACGCCGACAAGTTTCTGGTAAAGTTCTCCCGGCTTATGCGGCTGATTCTGGAAAACTCCCGGCAGGAATGGGTAACACTGGCCAGCGAACTCGAACAGTTGGAACTTTACCTCGAACTGGAACAGCTTCGGTTTGATAATAAATTCGAATTTTCGGTCGAAACCGATGCAGCAATTGCGCAGGAGAGTGTTTCTATACCTCCCATGATCATTCAGCCGTATATCGAAAACTCAATTCTGCACGGTATCGCGCACAAACTCGACCGGGGGCATATACGCGTCTCCGTTCGGCAGAATGGCGATAGTCTGCAATGCATTGTTGATGACGATGGTGTAGGCCGCCGGAAAGCGGCTGAGCTGAAGAGCAAAACCGTTTCGTCGCACAAGAGTGTCGGCCTTAAAGTGACCGAAGAACGGCTCCAGCTCATCAGTCAGCAAACCGGCAAACAAAGCGCCGTAACCATCATCGACAAAGCCGATGAAGCCCATCAGCCAATCGGTACGATCGTTGACATCCAATTGCCGCTATTGGCTATAGAAGTTTGATTAAAGAAGAGTTGAAAACAGCGAAATGCCGTTGTAAGAATAAGTTTGTAGAATACTACAACTCATTGCTCTCTACGATTACGTTTGCCGCTGGAGCGCCAGCCCGGTGCTATGATACGAACTTGAGCCTGCATTTGCAGCGGCACAGTAACAATTATCAACCTGAGTTCACCGACCAGGAGATTCAGGATGGCTCAAAAGTGCGTTCCTCGAAAGGAGCCTTACTACACTGCTTTGGTCGTTTAGCGGCTGGACTTTAATATCTTGATTTTCAACCCATGATTCCCATCATTAGTAGAATAGTAGCTTATACAGGCTTTTCACTTAAAGCCCTGCTTCGTCTATGCGTGTTACTACCACCTTATTGACGTCGTGTCTGATGGCTTGTGCTCTCACACTGGCCTGCGTTGACCCCTGGCTACTTACCTTACGGGCTACCAACGATGTCATTGTGGTAGATGGCACTATTACCAATCTGGCCGAAGCACAAACGATTCATCTTAACCGCTCTCAAGCGGATTCAGTCACAGGGCAATTTGGAACACTGCCCCTGACCAAAGCCCAGGTAGAAGTTGTTGTGGATTCCTCGCTGGTGATAGCCTGCCACGAAACCAGAGCGGGGAGCTATCAGTTACCCAGCGATTTCAAAGGACAGATAGGGCATGCTTATCAACTGCGGTTTACCCTGTCAGATGGTACCCAATACCTATCCACTCCGCAGATCATGCAGCCTGTACCCCCTATTGGTAAAGTAACCGCGAAGTTTAATCCCAAAGCCTTCCCAACGCCTTTCTCGGATAACGTCTATACGGCTGGACATGAGCTGTTTGTTGATTTTACCGATCCGGTCAATCAACGAAACTATTACCGCTGGAGGTGGACGCTTTATGAAACTCAGAAATGGTGCCGATCCTGTTATGAGGGTGTATATGCGAAGAATCTCCTGCAGCCGCTTGCCCCAGCTGTCTATCCCTACTACTACGTATCTACCCAGCAATCCTATGAAGACTGCTTTTCTCCACCTACCGGCAGCTTCCCCCGGACGCGTCTATCGAATCAATATGCCGATTATCTGTGTCGGACACAATGCTGGGAGATCATCCCTGGTTATGGCATCAATGTGTTTTCAGACCAGTATAGCAACGGTGGCCTGATTACGAATCGAAGCGTTGCCCATATACCTTTCTACCAGCAATCCCCTTGTCTGATAGATATCCGGCAGGAATCGCTGCCTATTGATGCGTACCAGTATTATGATCTGTTTCAACAACAAACCCAGCGCACGGGTGGGCTATCCGATACGCCCCCGTCGGCGCTGGGTGGTAATATTCATAACCGTTCGAATCAATCCGAAGTTGTTATTGGCTATTTTACAGCTTCCGCCGTTTCAGTTACCCACTATTATCTGCTTCGAAATGACACGCAAGGGCAAGCTTCTCCGGGCTTATTCTACGCCCTTAACGGCCGCTCGCCCGTAGCCGAAACGTACCTGGATTTCATTTTAAATCTGCCCAATGATCGTACGGCGCTATGTGTTCCGCTTGACGAACGAACCCCCATTAAGCCTGCTGGCTGGCCTTAATAAACTAAGGCGTTATGAGCAGCCTAACTTGAGTTCTTAGGAACTTGGCTTGTTCCTCAATCGGGTAAGCTATCTTCATCTCCCCGCTTGAATAGGCTTTTTTTAAATTGTGGGTAAAGCACCACCGTCTACTGAATAATTAGTCCCGGTAATATACGCTGCCTCCGATGATACCAAAAAGGCGACAAGGTTAGCAATTTCTTCTGGCTCTGCCATCCTGCCCACCGGAACACCTACTTTGTCCATAACTGATTGAAAAGCCTCCTCAACAGTACTATTTGACGACTTCGCTATCGTTTCAATAAAATCCAGCATTAACGGTGTTTTGACTACCCCTGGTGAAACGACATTTACCCGTATGCCTTTTGAGCCCAATTCATTTGCTAATGCTTTGCTGTAGGCATTCAAGGCTGCTTTTGCCGAAGAATAAGACATGGTCATCTCCCAGATCGGCTGTTTTGAAGCACCCGTAGATATATTGATGATTACACCGCTTTTTTGCCTAATCATGAAAGGCAATAGTGATTTGTTGATGCGGGTTACCGACAAAAAATTTAATTGCCAGTCATGATACCAATCGTCGTCCGAAAGAGTTTCGAAGCCACCACCAGGACTCAGGTTAGCGCCTGCGTTATTGACGATAATATCTATTCTACCAAATCTGTCTAGAATTTCCTTAGCGATAATTTCTGCGCTTCCAGCTTGAGTGAGGTCGGCCGCAATGAAGTGATGTCCGTTTGGGTTTCCTTCAGGTGCAGTTCGGGCAGTAACCACCACTTGGACACCTCTACTACTTAATTTATCGGCAATGGCCTTGCCTATGCCTTTTGTTCCTCCTGTTACTAAAGCAACCTGACCTTTTACTGCTGTATCCATCATGTTGATTAAAAATGAGTTGCAAAGTAAAATTCAATACTTTACTTTTGAAAGTAGTAACACTTTTGTATAGTAATAACAGAAAGTAAAGCCTTATTCAAAGTCAACTATTTATGGCTGATAAAAACTATAAAAAAAATGAGGAACGATGTGCACTTCAGGAAATTTTGGGTGTAATCGGGGGGAAATGGTCTATGTCGATTATTTATGCATTATTCACTGGCAAAAAGCGTTTCAGCGAATTAGAGCGACTTGTGCCAGGCATTAATACCCGAATGCTGGTCAAGGAATTGAAGAATATGGAAACAAATGGGATTGTCACTAGAAAGGTTTTCGCCACTGTGCCGCCTACTGTGGAATATACGTTGACGACAAAAGGTGAAAAATTAGAGCCCATCATTAATGAATTATATAAATGGGGGCTTGAATACGTTGGCTGACGACCATTTTATAACTATCCTATTCCGGTTTATTAGTCGTTTCCTATGACGCCCAATTCAGACAGCAGACAGCTTAGTGCGCCTGCGTCTAAGGCGGGAAGGATTATGGAGACTGTGCTTTTTAGAATACGTCGCTGATTTTTTTGTAGCTGTCAACGCGAGTCAGTACCCTATGCTCTACTTTTTGCCCAACTTTATTTATAAGGATCATTGGTCCGTTGACTTAGTATAGACAGCTAGTCACTAACAATCCGTTTATCTGCGTTTCCTTATGCACTTGACTTTAACACTCGACGCCCAGAAAACGCAGGTTCAAGCAGTAGCTGAGCAACTACGTTTACAGCCTACGGCACCTGACCGACTCGACTGTCCGTCCCACATAGGCAATGGGTTTGTCCAGGCTTACTACTTTCCCCTCGGGCTTACGGTGAATGTCTACCAATTACGGTTAAGCCAACCTATTTCGTTTGAAACCATCAACCCAGCCAACAGCGGAGTGTATTGCCTATTCATCAATCTCTCCGAGGAAGGGATTGAGAAAACCATCGACGGGAAAACGTTCGCGATCAATCAGCAGTCGCCCAACGGCATTTTCTACTACGCCCCCGCCAATCAGATTCGACAACAGAATGCGCAGAACCGTCAACTACGGTTTGTGGCGATAACCTTCACTGAATCCACATTTGAGCAATTAGTATCCCTTGAGCAAAGGGCCAAGGTAGTGCCGTCCTTGGGCAGTTTTCTGTTCCTCGACATAGACGTACCAATGCAATCGCAACTCCAGCAACTTTTTACTAGGAATACAGGGAGTGAATTGGAGTTGAACAAGCTGGCGAAATATACGTTGACGCTGGACATATGGACGGCCGTTTTGAACAAAGTATTGCAACGTCAGTCAGTAGCCGACACGAGCGGGTTGTTTGAACAGGATATACACAAGCTGTTCGCGGTGCGCACCTACCTACTTACTCACCTCAACGAAACAGTGTTGCTGACCGACTTGGCGGCAATGGTTGGGTTTAGCGAAAGCAAGCTCAAACGACTTTTCCCACGACTATTTGGCCGAAGTGTTTACCAATATCAACTGGTTGCGCGCATGGAGAGTGCCCGCCAACTGCTAACGTCCCGGCAATTCAGTGTTTCGGAAGTCGGTTACCAGGTGGGTTACACCAACATGACGCACTTTGCCGAAGCCTTTCATAAGCATTTCGCACTCAAGCCCCGCGATTTTCTCCGAATGATTAAGAATAAAAGCTTTTCCCAGCCTGAATCGGTTAGTAACTGACCGTTTAGGGTTATTTCTGGGCAAAAATAGCCAATAAGTTTGTGTCGTACCAACAAACGCAATTGAGCTATGAAAACAGTCTTCGTCACGGGCGGGTCAGGATTTGTGGGAAAAAACCTGATCGCCATGCTGCTGGAAAAGGGCTACGCGGTTAGAGCGTTGGCCCGGTCAGCTAAAACTGCCGACTTTGTGCGCCAACTGGGTGCTATTCCAATCCAAGGCGATCTACAAAACCAGCCTGCGCTGCAAGCCGGAATGGTGGGCTGCGCAGCCGTATTTCATCTGGCGGCTTCGGTCGACTTCTGGGCCGACGAGAAGATACTTTGGGTCGACCACGTTAATGGTACCGAAAATATGCTGAAAGCCGCGCAGCTTGCTCGTGTTCCCAAGTTTGTGTATTTGAGCGCAGCGTCGGTCATCATGGACGGTCGCCCTATTGTCGATGCGGATGAGCAGTATGTGTCTAACCACATTATAGACGGCTATTCAAAGACCAAACTGGTGGCGGAACAGCGGGTGCTACAAGCTAACTCGCCATCGATGGAAACAGTAGCCATTCGGCCTCCGCTTATTTGGGGTAAAGGTGACACGTCGGCTCTCCCACAAATCGTCGAAGCGGCTCAAAAGGGGCAGCTAGCGTTTATCGGCGGGGGGAAGCATCCTTTCGTTACCAGCCACGTTCGCAACGTTTGTCACGCGCTCATCCTGGCGGCAGAAAGCGCAATTGGCGGAGAGGTGTTCTTCGTGACCGATGGCGAGACATTACAGTTCAAACAATTTCTGACGGATATGCTGGCGACGCAGGGCATCAAAGCACCGGATCGCTCAGTACCCCTGGGTGTAGCCAGAGCAATGGCCCAAGTTATGGCGTGGTTCTGGCGGACCTTCCGTCGCCCGGGCCATCCGCCTTTGTTTCCAGGCATGATTAACACGCTTGGGTTACCCTTCCTTGTTTCGGACGCTAAAATCCGGCGTGTGTTGGGCTTCAAAAACCTTATTTCTGTTCAGGAAGGGCTTCGGGAAATGAAGTAGTTCAAACCTGTAAAGCATAAACTTACTTACCCCATAAAAACCATTTTGTTTGTGTTGAAGGCATGGTGTCGAGTTCTCGGGCCGAATTGTGTGGATGAAAGAACCTAACGACGCCCAGGGGAGGCCAAAAACGGATGAGAAGAATCCGGATAGCCGATTGCATTGGTACGTCGAGGAACATAAAACTACCTGTGCTGGTAATGGCTTTGGCAATACACTTAATTTTAAGTATTTAACAAGCGTTCATAAACCTTATATATATTGAGTATACAGGATACCTCAAGACTGGAGGATTTAAAGGGATATCTAACACACGAATACTTATTTTATATCTTTTGTCAACTTTCACAGTCGACGCTGGTTTAACACACGTAACTGATAGAGCCGATATTAAAGAAGGTTAATGTTGCCGAACGTTCAAAAACTGGTAATATTGCCAACCGGTACGAAGCGTCAGGCTGACAATGGCCGAACAGGCAACGGCCGCAAAAAATAGCGGATGTCCGTTTGTTGGTGACAGGCCACGGACACCCAAATTTCGCAATGAAAATATCCCTGTTTGTTCTACTTAGTGCCATCAGCCTGTGTAGGGCTTACGCCCAGCCAACGGCAGACTCAGCAGTCAACCGAACTAATAGTCTGAAAATTAACCCACTGAGCCTTATTGTCGGCGACGTATCTGTGTTTTATGAACGGATGCTGACCAAACGTGCATCGCTGGTGGGTGGGGTGGGCTTCGGTTCGGAAACGTATGAATATCACAACGCCAACACCCCCTCGCCAAGATTATTTCACTATAAGCGGGTTACCTTGGAATACCGGCATTATTTCCCTAAGCGTCCTTTGTCCCCCACTGGCTTTTACGCAGGTGTATACGGTCGCTATGCCGGGCTCACGCTCTACGACTATCAGTTCGACGATCAGGGGACTGTTATTCGAGACCCGAGCGGTAAGTTAGTCAGGGCTATCCAGCAGCTTTACGTCTGGATGCCCGGCGTTATGGCTGGTGTACAGACAAGCACACCGCGAGTCGTAGTCGATTTGTTTCTGGGACTTCACTATCAACTACCGACCAGCGGTCCCCCTCTTAAGGCAGTTCTGCCAGAACAGATGAGCCGGCAAGGTTTTACGCCCCGCTTTGGGCTGACCCTGGGCTATCGGTTTTGATGATGAGATCGTAGGACTTCTTACTATGACACCCAAGGCGGCCTGTTGGTAAGAACGGTCTATGCGTATCAGGATGGTCCTATGACGATGGACATAAGCGACTATCGAGCCGTAAATGGGATTCAGCTCCCGTATCATTCGATCGATACTAACTCAACTGGGCAATATGTAACCCAAGTGAGCAAATATGAATTTAATACTGGCCTGAGCGACGAGGAGTTTGTAGTTAAATAATCCATGCTCTCAAAGCAACCTCCCTCTACTAATAGTTTCTTTTATAGCCTCTCTGCCCTGGCTCTTTGTTATACTGAAGCCTTCCGCCCAACAAGGCATAGTCAGTGACGGTGGACTGTTTTTCTTTTCAAATGACGAATTAACTGCTCGGGCGGGGCTCTCCCTTTCCGAAGAACTACCCAGGAAGAGGCAATTGAAATTTCTAATTCACGAAAAATCGTAGCCGTTTGAGATCGAATCATTCACGGATATGATTCGGTTTCAGATGAACTGACCTGGGGCATCGTAAGAATGCAATGGCCTTTTTTACAAATAGAAGCAAAAAAGCTATTAAACGAGTAACCCAATTTCTTAAGCAGCTACCGGAATCTGTACATATACCTGAGTGCCCCCCTGATCGCGGTTTGTGATCTGGCAGGTGCCGCCCAGACGCTCCAGTCGCGATTGAATATTGTGTAGTCCGATACCACTCCTTGCCTTACCGGAAGCAATACCTTGTCCGTCGTCCTGAACGGTTAGGGCCAGAATTCCATTCTGGCGGGCCAGCGTAATATCGGCCTGACGCGCCTTGGCATGTTTGAGGATATTATTGACTAGCTCGAGTGTAATGGCATAGAGTTCGTAGGCCGTTTTCCCCCGAACATCCTCTCCCGACTCGTCTACTGCAAGCTGAAATTTGGTCCGGTTCTGTACGTTCAACGTATCGGTCAGTTTGATCAGCGCGGCCTGCAGTCCCTGCTTTTCCAGAATCTCAGGCATCAGATTGTGCGATATGGCCCGGATGTCGTCGTACACTTCCCCTAAGTGCTCCAACAGACGGTTGTGTTCACGGAGTTGCCGGTCATCGAAAGTGTCGGTATCGAAAGCTTCAAACCGCCATTTCAGAGCCGACACTTTAGCCGCTACACTATCGTGCAATTCGCTGGCTACCCGCTTGCGTTCGATGGTCTGCCCGCGATAGAGTGCTGCTTCGATTTCCGCATTCTTTTGCGAAAGCTCTACATTTTTCGCTTTCAACTGCCGATTCGACCAGAACACATACCCCAGAATACCCGCAGCCGCAACCAGCAGGGCAATCAGAAAATTACGGAGTTGTTCGAGTTTGTCGTTTTCCAGCGACTGAATCTGTGCTTCCTGCTGCGCCTGTTTCAGCCGAACGCCCTGCTGTTTCTTCTCAAATTCGTAAGTCATGCTGGCTACCGTTGCCTTTTGCATAGCCTCTTCGTTCAGCATGGTATCGGCTTCGGCTTTGTACCATTTGTAATACGTGAGCGCCTTCGCGGGTTGCCCCATATGGTCATACGCTTCGGCCATCTGCCGGATGTATTCCGTTCGTTCGGGGCGCATCTCCTTCACCCCTCTCGTCCAGTCGAGGCCAACTTTCGCCGAAGCAGCCGCTTTATCATACTGCTTTAGCGCCAGGTAAATCTTCCCAAAATTACTCTGTGCGTTATGCTCAACCACATCCTGGGTATCTTCTACGGTCTTTCGGTAGGTTTCCTGCGCCTTCTTGCTGTATTCCAATGCCTTATCATACTGCTTGAGTTCAATATACAATCGCCCGGTTATGCCGTAGGCTCTGGCCAGCGAAGCAGGCTGGTAAGGGCTGGAATAGGCGTTGACCAATCCAAGCATGAGGGGTAACGCCTTAGCATACTGCCCTTTGCGCTCCATAATCTCCGCCTGCCGACCCGTCAGAAAGTGCTGCACCATCTGATCGTTTAGTCGCTGGGCCACCGCCTTAGCCTCCGTAAAACAGGCCATAGCCTCGTCGTAACGGTTCAGTTTAATGTACACCGCTCCCAGATTGGGCAAAGTCGACCGTAAGCCTTTCCAGTCCTGAATTTTTTCCTGAAGACGTCGGGCGTTGAGCCATAGATTAATGGCCGCTACATAATTGCCCTCACCCATTTTCATGATCGCCATTTCGTTGTAGGCCTGCGCTTCCCATTTCTGGTCGTGCCCCTGCTGAAATTTTTTCAACGACTGATCCAGCAAGGTTCGGGCCCTGGGCAACTTGTCCATGATGTTTTCGTAAAGCTGCGCCCGCCGTAAATACACCTGCCCTTCCAGCGACAAATCATGACTAGCTATAGCCATTCTCAACGCGGTATCCAACTGAGCATGGGCCGATTTGGTATCCGACAGGTAGTCGGCTTCAATACGAGCCAGCGCCAGTCGGGCACGGATCTCGCCAGGCTTATAGGCTACTTTCCGGGCTACCTGCATCGCCTGCATGAGTGTCTGCCGAGCCAATGAATCATAGCCATTCCACCACAGGTTTGTTGCCAGTTCGTGCATTGTTTTTACGCGGTTGCTATCGACAGGCAGTTTGGTAAGCTGAGTCTTTAATGAGTCGATGATGGGGTTCTGCGCAACAGCCATCGTACAGCTCAGGCAGAGAATGAGTAGGTAGCGCATGGTGAAAAAGAGTGAAAGAGCGAATGAGTGAAAGAGCGAAATCGAGCCACCAAAGTGGACGAACGGAGAATAATCGACTAAGTCAAAGGTAAGCCAATAATCTCACAATGAGCAACTTTTCGCTCTTTCGCTCATTAACCCTTTCGCTCTTTACGTAAATCTACAGGTTTTCCTATAGATACAAAATATAGGTTTTTCTGAACGGAAATCCGGGCATTTCCCGATTTCTCACCGAGGCCCCATCCGCCAACTTTGTATCAGTCAAAACGACAACAACTTTTCACCTCAAGATAGATACGAAATCATGGCAACGATTGTAAACCGCTACGTAATCCGCCACCTCTCTGGCACCAAAGCGAATCAAGTCGAAGAGTTCGACTACAAGAAGTACAATGAACTGACCTTTGGTCGGGCGGCTACCAATGTGGTCCGATTCGACCCCGAACGAGACGCAGCCGTTTCTCGCGAACATGGCAAAATTGTCCGGGAAGCCGGTAAAGAGTTCGCCTTCACACTGGTCGATAACAATTCGCGGAATGGCATTTTTGTCAACAAAAGCCGTATTGCCGGTTCGTCCCCGATTCAACCAGGCGACGAAATCCAGTTGGGTCAGGGCGGGCCGGTATTCCAGTTCGATTTGAACCCTCGTCCGGCCGAGCTGATGATGAGCACACGCGTAGTCGACATTCCCACCTCCATAAAACCCACGACAGAACTGAGCCTTGCCGAAACCGTAGCGGCTGGCTCTTCGAACGACAATGAGATGGCGGTTCCGCACAAAGTGGGGTTGGGCAAACAGACGGTAGAACGGATGATGATGACCGAGCGCCGGAAAACCAACAAGTCGGTACTGGTCGGTGTAGCTGCTCTGCTAGTTGTGCTCTCCGGTTTAGCGTATGCGTTCAAAGATAAAATCAAACCCGAAGTAAAAACGATAACGATCCACCAGCACGACACCACGAAAATTATCGAACCCGTTAAGGAGGGCCTTAGCCCCGAACAGATCGCTTCAGAAAACACGGGTAAAGTGGTATTCATCGAATTTGGCTACAAACTGGTTCATACGACGGGCGAAGACATTTACCATGAATACATGCCGATCAAGCTAAAGGATGGCTCAATCATCAACAAAGCCGTGTACATCGAAACCGCTCCGGGCAAAATAGAGCCACTGCTGGGCCTGAAACGAGATGTAGCAGTTGGTAAACCCATTGCGATGGTAGGCGCCAGCGGAACCGGATTTGTTATGTCGCCCCAAGGCCATATCATGACGAACCGACACGTGGCAGCCGCCTGGAATTCATACTACAGCTTCCCGCAGGATGCTTTCCCCGGAATTCTGCTGGTTCAGGGAGCCAAAGGATGGGAAATCAGTGCGCAGCCCGTTCAGGAATTCCGGTGGGTGCCCGGCGAAACCCAGTTCTTCGGCAAGAAACCCATGTCGGGCAAAATCATCGATGGGGTCAACACCTACATGGATGTTACGTTCAACAAAAATGAACAGCGTTTTCCGGCCCAGGGTAAGCCCATCGTTTCGCAAAAGCATGACGTGGCCGTTATCAAGATTGACATTGGCGAGTCGCTGACCCCTGTTAAAGTACTCGATGCCGATAAAACCATCGCACCTGGTCAGCCAATCACGGTAATGGGTTACCCCGGCATTTCGCCCGATGTGTTCGTAGGTGAGTACTCGTCCGACTTCTCGAACCGCAATCCGCAAATTGTAAAAGTCCCTGATGCCACCGTAACCCCCGGCTACATTGGGAAGCTGATCCGTGGCCAGGCAGCCGGAAAAGCAGCCGCTTATTACAGCGAATTTGGCGACTACTATCAATTGACCGCCAATTCAACGGGTGCTGGTAACAGTGGTGGCCCGGTGTTCGACAAAAATGGCAATACCATCGGTATCTTCTCTGCCAGCACCAACAGTGGCGATGCAACCCGGATCACCTTCGCCATCCCCATCAAATACGGACTGGAACTGATGGGTCGTCGGCAGGTGGTCGAATAAAACTAGTGTACAGCAACCGGCTTACGGGAGCGGAAAGCCCTCAGTTCCCGTAAGCCGAACAATAAACAATCAAAAAACTAACGTCATGTCACCTGTTCACCCTTTCCTAAACCGCACCGTTGCTGGCTACCGCCTGACTGAGTATGTAGGGGCCGGTGGTATGGGTGAGGTGTTCAAAGCCACCCATGTCGAAACAGGCAGACAGGCAGCAGTCAAGGTATTGTACCGCCCCGAATTTGCCGCCCGATTCCGCAACGAAGCACTGGTACAAGCCTCCATTTCGCACCCAAACATTGCCGCCCTGTACGATTTCAGTTTCCTGGATGATCGCCCGGCTTTAGTTATTGAATGGATCAGCGGCCTGGGGTTAGACGTTATGATCCAGCGAAAGAATCGATTGAGCAACGAAGAAGCCACCCGGATCATCAAACAGACTGCTAAAGCCATGGCTTACCTGCACCAAAAAGGCATTGTACACCGCGATCTGAAGCCATCCAATGTTCAGATTCAGCCCAACGGTCAGGTAAAGCTGGTGGATTTCGGGATTGCGAAAGGCCAGTACACTCCTCAGTTGACGAAAGTAGGGTATGCCGTTGGAACCACTGAATTTATGGCGCCTGAGCAGTTTCGGGGATCGGTCGATGCCAAATCGGATGTGTGGGCACTGGGCGTTATGCTTTATGAAATGACAACCGGCCACTTACCCTTCAACGCTACAAATCCGCTTCTGCTGCGGCAACAGATCGAACGAGGCCAATTCACACGTCCTCAATTGCTTAACCCAGCCATCTCGCCCGAATTGGCCGCCTTGATAAACCAGTGTTTATCTGTAAATTCGGTAAAACGACCAGCCGCCAACGAAATCGAGTCGATCCTGGAACAGCCTGCTGAATCGGGGTACCGGATCGAAAAAGCATGGGCTCAGTTCAACCTGCCGGCCGTCGACTGGTCTTTTGCCTTCCAGTCGTTTCGCTATTGGTTGTTAGCCGGGTTAGCTGGTATTGGTATCCTCATCCTGCTGAACAGTATGCACACTGAACCCGAACCCACCAATCGAACAGTGGATAAACCCGTAAAACCGAATGTTCAGTATGAACAGGTAAAAGTCGAAGTACTCAACGCTGATTATGAGCTTGAACTGGTTTCGCCCGACGGGAGCGTACAATCGCAGGAACCGTTTGTGGTGAACCGAAAACCTGGTCAGCCTACTCCCATTACCATTCGTTACCGGGGTGTTGAGCAGCAGTACACCATACCACCCCAAGTTAAAGACATTTATCAGTGTTATTTCGACCGATAGCAACGACATCAGCATGAAAAATTTCTTCAAATGGCTATTTGGGCAAGACGAGCCAACAACGCTGCCGGAAACAGCCGAATCGGTAATCGACCAACCAACTCAGGTCACTTCGCCACCAGTCGTCACAACTCAGGCCGATGAAATCAATGCCGTGGTGGTTTCTGACCTGGGAAATGTACGCCAGAACAATGAAGATACCGGGCTGTTTGTCCGGCTGGCCGACGAAGGGCTTCGGCGAATCAAAGGACACCTGCTCCTGGTAGCGGATGGCATGGGCGGCCATCTGGCCGGAGAAGTAGCCAGTCAGATGGCCGCCGAAATCATAAACCGGGAATACTTTCAGCACAACGAAAACATCGAAAAAAGCCTGGGTCGGGCGTTTCAGGTGGCGAACCGACAGATCTTCGACGAAGCTCGGCAGCACGACACCTTCCGGGGTATGGGCACCACCTGCACGGCTATCGTGGTCCACGACCATCAGCTCTATTTTGCCCATGTTGGCGATAGCCGGGCGTATCTGTTCAAATCGGGGCAATTGATTCAGTTAACCCAGGATCACACGTATATTCAGGAATTACTGCGAAAAGGGGGGATAACGCCCGAAGCGGCCGCCAGCCATCCCGAACGTAATGTACTGACACAGGCCATGGGAACCAAAGCCGATATCCGGGTCGATCTGGGCCGCTGCATTCTTCCCTTCGACCAGGGCGACCGGCTGATGCTCTGCTCCGATGGCCTGTACGAGTACTGTCTGGAAGCCGATTTCAGCCGTGTGTTGCAACAGACTGACCTGCACGATGCCGCCAACGAACTGGTCCATTTGGCCAAAAGCCGGGGTGGGCACGACAACATTACGATTGTGCTGGCCGAACGCATCAACGCCGACCAGGGTGCTGTTCCGAAAGAAACCCGCGAATTCGATTTGCCTTTCACCCGTGATGTCGAACTCCCTCAATGACTACTACTATGCAATCCCCCATGCGAGGCCGATTAATCCACCATTACCGCGTTGAATCACTGCTGGGTGAGGGCGGAATGGGGACCGTTTACCAGGCCATCGATACCCATCTCGAACGTCCGGTAGCCGTCAAGATGCTGCATCCGCACCTCGTCAGTCAGACCTCGTTTATGGAACGTTTCCGCAACGAAGCGCTGATTCTGGCTCGGCTCAACCATCCCAATATTGCCGTCGTTTACAATTTTCTGCAGGATGGAGCGGACTATTTTATGGCGATGGAATTTGTAGAAGGCGACAGTCTGGAAGCGCTGATCCGTAAAACAGGGGCATTATCGGCTCCGGTCGCAGCCGAAATTGTCAGGCAAGGTCTTGAGGGCCTTTCTCATGCCCACCGGAAAGGTATTTTACACCGTGACATTAAACCCGCCAACCTGATGCTGACGCCCGAGGGAACGGTAAAGCTGATGGACTTTGGCATTGCCCGCGTTATTGGAAACCAACGGCTAACCCAGGTAAATCGCATCGTTGGTACACTCGAATACATGGCTCCCGAACTGGTGCAGGGTGAAGCGCCATCGGCAGCTTCCGACCTGTATGCCATGGGGATTCTGCTGTATGAGCTACTATCGGGAAAGCTGCCCTTTGCCAGCCGTACCGATTACGCACTGATGCAGGCTATCGTTCAGGAAAAGCCTACGGCACTTCGGAAACTGAACCCGCAGGTGCCCAAAGAGCTGGAAGCCATCGTTCACAAAGCGCTCGATAAAAATCCAGCCAGACGGTTTACGGATGCCAAAGAATTCCAGAAAGCACTGCAACCGTACTATTCGCAATTGGCTATCCTCGACCCATCCAGGCTGGTCGCTTCAACGCCTGCGCCTACAACCGATGTATGGAACATCCAGCCCATACGGCAAACGGTACTGGCAGAAACCAAAGTAACGCCTGCCGCAACAGAGTCGGTCATGGCGCATCCGGCTATGCGATGGGCTTCCGACAACTGGCAAACCTTGTTGGCAGGTGGCCTTACGCTGGTGGCGCTTTTGTTCATCAGTCTGATCCTTTTCGACCAGTCCGATAAACCCCAAACCACGGCCGAGCAAACGCAAACGGTTGTTCCTCAACAAAAGAAACAAGCGAAGCTAAAACAACCTGAAGCGGTAACCGATCAGCCCAAAACGGAGGTAGCTCTGGCTTCAGAAACGCCAACTACGATCTCATCCCCGCCCCCAACGCAACCCAAAACCGTTACGCCCATTCCGGTAGAGAAGAAAGAAAAAACACCCCAACCCAAAACCGTACTCCCCAGGCAGTATGTTGCCGGACCGACCGAGGTCAAAAAATCGGGAACCGGATCGCCTGTAACGCCCTCTGAAACACCTGTCAATCCGATCACACCCGCTACCAAATCGGAACATACACCCGAAACAGTAGCTCCAAAAACAACCGCTCGAAAATCAATTGTCATCCGGCGCTTGCGGGTCAATCTGGCGCTGCTGGACGGGCTGTCGTCGGATGCTTCGCAGGAAGGTCAATCGATTCGTTTTCGGGTCACTGAACCCGTTGTCAGTGAGGGCGAAGTAGTCATTCAGAGCGGGGCCATAGCCTATGGCGAAGTAAGTCGTATCAAACGGGCCGATGGCGAGATGTTCCGCAAACGAAGCTTGCTGGAGTTTCGCATCAACAGCGTGGAAGCCGCCAATGGCAAACGGATCGCCCTGCGGTCGGCCACCATCAGTGATGAAGCCAAAGGACAGGCAGTACTTTTTCACCCCGGTCAAACCTTCGAGGTGCGCACGGGCGACGACGTATTAACTTTTTAGATCAGACTATTTATTCACCTACTTAACGCATCTTCCTCATGCAATTTCTCCGTATTTCCTTTCTTCTTCTGGGTATTAATCTGCTTTCATCGGGTACGCTTTGGGCACAAACCATTCGTCAACGATCGACCACCGAAGGGTTAAGCCTGGGTTTACAGGGGCACTATATGGGCTGGTCATCGGACTACTTTCAGTTTCTGGATGAAAATGCAGGCTCAGGTCCCGGTATCGGTGGGCGGGTAGGGTACGGTCTGAACCAACGCTACGAAGTGTTTGGCCAGTACGACTACACAAGCCTGAACTCCGATAAAATAGCGGGCAAATCGTTCCATTTTTCCCATCTGACGGGTGGCGTTCGGTTCAACTTTTCGGCTACTACCCGTGCTTTACGTCCCTATGCCGAGCTGGGCTATGTCTATCAAACCGGGAAAGCGGATCAGGTTCTTAACGTGAGTGGTGGGCGCGATAATCTGATTTTCAAAGGGGGAGCCTTACACGTTGGGGCGGGCCTACAGTATTTTGTGGCACTTCCGGTGGCTATAACCTTGAATGGTAGCTTTCAGACCCTGGGCAAATACCCTGTCTCGCTGAACGGTTTCGATCTCAACCAAAAGGCCGATGTAACCTCATTCCGCATCTCAGCAGGGGTAGCCGTGTATTTGAGTGAATTGTTTTAGAACAAACTCAACTGGCCCGATTTGGCGAAAGCACCTTCATGCTCCAGCAACCATTGCTTTCGCCATAAGCCGCCTGCATACCCGGTCAATGAACCATCTGATCCAATGATCCGGTGGCAGGGCACAACAATCCAAAGCGGATTCCGGCCGTTGGCGGCTGCTACGGCCCGGATTGCTTTTTCATCGCCAATACGTCGTGATAGCGCCAGATACGACTGTGTGGTTCCGAACGGCACATTGAGTAAAGCCTTCCAAACGGTTTGCTGAAACTCGGTCCCAGCCGGATTCATCCGAAAATCAAATGTTTGTCTGGTACCGGCAAAGTATTCCTGCAATTGCTGTACTGCCTGCCTAACCGGATCGGCTATTGCCTGATCTTCCTTGTTTTCCGGGGCTTCTTCGGCTTGCGAAACATCGGTGCAGGAAATCACTGAAACGCCATTGGCATCGCCCGAAACCCGAACCCAACCCAGGGGCGACTCAAATACGACGGTGTTCATGGCAGATGGTTTATAATCCGTTGCAAATGATTGAACCGCAAAGACGCAAGGGCGCGAAGAACACGGTCTTTTTTCCCATTCTTTGCGTCTTTGCGGTTTAGCTTCATTCTATCTCTTCGTAATCAACTCAGCCGCCTGGGTGTCGACCAGCCAGATGAGTTCGCCCTGTGTCGGTTTAATGACCTGCGATGGGTACTGGTCCGGGTCGTATTCCCCCTCCAGTACTTCTTTAAGGGGAGCTGCTTTCTTGGGACCAGCCACTAAAAATGCGACACAACTGGCCCGGTTCACAAGAGGGGCAGTCAGCGTGAGCCGGTACATAGCCTGCTGGGTCAGAAAAAAGGCTTTGGTCCAGGCTGTTTGTTCATGAACGACTTCGGTACCGGGAAACAACGAGAGCGTATGCCCATCGTCGCCCATACCGAGCAGCACCAGATCGAACGTTGGGCCCGTATCACCAAAATAGTCATGTAAAACCCGGTCATAATCGGCCGCTGCGGCATCAGGCTCCAGATCAGTTCGCCATACGTGTATCTGGCTTTCAGGCGTGTAGACGTGACCCAGCAACGTATCATAGGCCATCCCGGCATTGCTCTGAGGATCATCGATCGGTACGTATCGTTCGTCGCCCCAGAAGACGTGCAACTGTAGCCACGGAATTTGCTCAACATAAGGCGATTTGGCCAGCAGTTCATGCAGTGCTTTAGGGGTGCTGCCGCCCGATAATGCAATGGTAAATCGATCCTGCTTTTTAAGTACGTCTTTGATACGCTTTGTAATAAACTCTGCTGCTGCTTTTGCCAGATCGGCCGGATTCTTTTTAACAATCAGTTGCATGGATTAATACAATTAGGATTCAGGCTGAAACACAGAGGCACAGAAACCACAGAGCTTATACGTTTTATCATACTCTATGGTCTCTGTGCCTGTAGTAGTAAATACAGCTTATGGATTCACGAAGTCTTCGCGCATAGGAGTGAATAGATCGACCAGTACTCCCGCATCCACACAGACCGCCCCATGCCACACATTCGATGGAATGTAATAGGCATCGCCCTCACGAACCGTACGGGTTTCGTCGCCGATGGTAATCTCGAAAGCCCCACTGGCCACATAACTCATCTGGGTATGATGGTGGCTATGCGGAGTACCGATACCGCCCGTCTCGAAGGCCACTTTCACCATCATCAGGCTGGCATCGTAGGTCATGATTTTACGCTTCACCCCCTCGCCTACCGTTTCCCACGGCAGATTCTGGTCATCGACAAATAGGGCCGCTAATTGGGTTGTCATAGGTGCAGTTTCCCGTTTTCTGTTCGTAGTTCACTTATTTCATCATCCAGTGAAAGCCATCTTTCTCCACCAGTTGCATAGCGGCCTCGGGGCCCCAGGAACCCGGTGCATAGTTGGGAAAGTCAGGGGTTTCAGACTCCCAGGCATCCAGAATAGGCGTAACAACTTTCCAGGCGGCTTCTACCTGATCGGCCCGCATAAACAGCGTGGCATCGCCCGTCATCACATCAAGCAGCAGGGTTTCGTAGGCTTCGGGTTCCTGACCAGCGTAAGCATCTTTGTAGCTAAACACCATTTCGACCGGATCGATGGCGAGTGTCTGTCCCGGCCGCTTGGCCTGGAACCGCAACCGAATATCCATGCCGGGCTGAATCCCGATCGTCAGTCGGTTCGACTGCCAGCTATGGGTGGCTTCGGAAGGAAATGCGTAATAGGGAGCGGGCTTAAACTGGATCGTGATAACCGTTGCTTTCTCGGGCAACGACTTTCCCGTTCGCAGATAGAAAGGCACATCTTCCCACCGCCAGTTATCGACAAAGAGCTTGACAGCCGCAAACGTTTCGGTAGTCGAGTCGGGTTTTACTCCTTCTTCTTCCCGGTAGCCCGGAATCGGTTTACCATCTTTTTCACCAGGACCATATTGCCCACGCACCGCTACATCATTGACTTCTTCGGGCTTTATCCGACGAATGGCATTGAGCACATCTACTTTTTTGTTCCGAACCTCGTTGGCATCAAAGGAGATCGGGGCTTCGGTAGCCACCATGCATAATACCTGAAGCAGATGATTCTGAATCATATCGCGCAGGGCTCCAGAGCCTTCATAATAGCCCCCACGCCCTTCCAGCCCTACGGTTTCAGCCGCCGTAATCTGTACATAATCGACATAACGACGGTTCCAGATCGGTTCGAACAGGGAGTTGGCAAACCGAAGCGCCAGAATATTCTGAACCGTTTCCTTGCCCAGATAATGGTCGATTCGGTAAATCTGTTCTTCGGCAAACAACCCGCCCAGCAATGCATTCAATTCCTGAGCCGTTTTCAGGTCGCGGCCGAAGGGCTTCTCAACTACAACCCGAACCCGCGATTTATCACCACAAAGCGGAAGTTTACCCAGATTGGTAGCAATCCCCGGCACCAGTTGTGGAGCCACGGCCAGGTAAAACACCACATTGGCCTGAACACCCCACTCGCTCTCTTTACCAGCCACAAAATCGGACAATTTTGTGTATGAAGCTTTATCCCCCGCATCCATCTGAAGATACGATACCATGGGAGCAAACGACTTCCAGGCATCATCAGGGCCATTTTTTCGCCGGGAGAACGATTGGACCCCTTCGAGCAGGCGCTCCCGAAACGACTCATCGGTATAATTACTCCGACCAAGCCCAACAACCGCGAAGCGGTCAGACAGGTATTTGTCGAGGTAAAGATTGTAGAGAGCAGGAGTAAGTTTACGCAGGTTCAAATCGCCACTGCCGCCGAAAATAAACAGTATGGTAGCAGCCGGACGCTGGTTAGTTGCAGGAATCATTAGAAAACGGATTGTTGCCTAACAGAAAGACGGTGCAAGTTACCCGCCTTCCCGTTGTCGAACAAGTTTAAATGTGTTTGCGTCGTGCAGAGTGTCGGCATGACCTTTGCACTTATTCCCTCAAACCGCTTCAATTAACTTTTTTGTTCATTCTGACCACAATTATTTAATTTACCGAATTAACTTTAACGATTAAAATAAAGTCTACTATTTACGTAAACTGTACGTTTAAGGTCTTTTATGGAGCAGGTCATTGACTTTTTCCGACGACTCACTGACTCAAGCGACTGGCCCCCCCGCTGGTTTTGCGGAAACTGGACCGATTTTCATGGCTGGCTGTATATTGGTTCCGATCTGATGATCTGGCTGGCGTATATGGTCATTCCGATGATTCTGGTTCGATACCTGTTTGTCAAAAAAGGCGTCCCCCTACCGGGTGTTTTCTGGCTTTTTGGCGCCTTTATTCTCCTCTGCGGGCTCACTCACCTGCTGGATGCCATCATTTTCTGGGTGCCCATTTACCGGATCAGTGCGCTGATACGCTTTCTGACTGGCCTCGTCTCTATCGCTACCGTGCTGGCGCTGTTCCGGTATTTTAACGAAGCCGTGGGCCTTCGTACATCAAAAGAATACGAACGTGAGTTATCGTTTCGGCAACAGGCCGTTCTGGAACTGACCCGGTCGAACGAAGAGCTGCAGCAGTTTGCCTATGTGGCATCGCATGATTTGCAGTCGCCCTTAAAAACCATCTTCAATTACCTAAATTTATTGAACAATAAGTATGCACCGCAGCTTTCTGAAGATGCCCGCAAACTGATCACGATTTCGATGAGTGCGGCTGAACGGATGCGTACGTTGATCGATGATCTGCTCGACTTTTCGCGGGTCGGCTCAAATGTAGTCTTTACAGAGGTGAACCTGAATGCGATCGTATCGGAAGTGCTGGAAGAACAACAGGACGAAATCCGGGCCAGTGGTGCCAAACTGGACGTTGGGGCGCTTCCTATTCTTAAGGCGCACCCTACCGACCTGAAACAGGTCTTTCAAAACCTGATCTCGAACAGTTTGAAATACCGAAAAGCCGGTGTATCGCCCCAGATTACGATTCGGGCTATTGACGTGTCGGATCAGTTCTGCTTTGCGGTTCGGGATAATGGGATCGGGATTGAACCCCAGTATTTCGACCGCGTTTTTCAGATTTTCCAACGGCTGCACGGACGACACGAATATTCAGGCACAGGGATCGGACTCGCAACCTGCAAAAAAGTTGTCCATATTTACGGTGGACAAATCTGGATCGAAAGCGAACCCAACGTAGGCACAACTTTTTACTTTACAATTCCTAAAACCATTAAAACGACGCATCATTATGCCCAAACCGATTCGGTGCATTCTGCTGGTTGACGACGACCCCGACGATAACTTTCTGCATCAGATCGTAATCGACGATTCAGGTCTGTGCGATCAGGTACGGATTACCACCACCGGCATGGAGGCTCTGCAGTATCTGACGGATACCGCCCACCCTGCTTATGTGCGTCCAGACTTCATTCTGACGGATATCAACCTACCGGGCATGAATGGATTTGAGTTCCTGGAACGCTACCAGCAACTGGATAATCAATTGAAATGCCAGCATGCCGTTCTGGTGCTGACGACATCACTCAACCCACTCGATACCAAACGGGCGGCTCTGTTGCCTGATATTAAGGGGTATTACGCCAAACCCCTCTCAGAATCCATTTTACAATCAATGGTCAATCAGCACCTCCACCAATAACGTGGTGCCCCTGCCTGATCACCCGTCCTGTGCTACCCTGAACTATAGAAAATCAGGGTAGCACAGACTTTTCTTCGTATTCATGCCTAAGCCATCAAACTACAGGCTAATTTTGCACGAATACATGTACGTTTTACTAATCAAGCTTACCAGATGAAAATTGCCATTGGCTCCGACCATGCCGGTTTCCAGTACAAAGAAGCCATCAAACAAATGCTTATCGACCTGGGTCACGACGTCATCGATAAGGGAACCTATGCCGCTACGCCTTCTGTCGATTATCCCCTGTTTATTCGTCCGGTAGCCGAGGCCGTCGCTGCAGGTGATGTAGAGCGGGGCGTTGTACTGGGTGGATCGGGCAATGGCGAGGCCATAGCTGCCAACCGGGTTCGGGGTGTTCGTTGTGGTCTGTGCTGGAATGAGGAGTCGGCCCGGCTGTGTCGGCAGCATAACGATGCCAATGTGATTTCGCTGGGCGAACGGATGATGAGTCAGGAAACAGCCCTGAAACTGGTTCAGATCTGGCTGGATACCCCGTTTGAAGGCGGTCGCCACCTGGCCCGTATTCAGGAACTGGATAATTATTGATATAGGATATAGGATGTATGATGTTTTTTCTGGTTATACATCATACATCCTATAGCTTACATTATGCGCATTCTCTGGCAGTATCTAAGGCCCTATCGCTGGCTGGCTCTGGCAGCGCTGGCCCTTGCAGGAATTGCTCAGATTCTCGCCCTGGTTGATCCTATTATTTTCGGTAAAATCATTGACCAGTATGCAACCCATCCCGGTCAGAAAACCGAGTCGGAAAAAGTCAAGGGTGTGCTGCATTTACTGACTATCGCTATCGGCGTAGCCATTCTGTCGAACATTACCAAAGCCTTTCAGGAGTATTTTACCCGCCTGGTCGTTCAACGATTTGGGACCGACATTTTTGATGCAGGGTTGCGACAAACACTCCGGCTATCGTATCAGGAATTTGGCGATCAGAGTAGTGGGGCTACGTTATCGACGCTACAAAAGGTTCGGACCGACACCGAGAAGTTTATCAACTCCTTCGTCAATGTCCTGTTTTCGTCCATCGTGGGTATGGGGTTTCTGATCTGGTATGCCATCACCAAACACTGGGCGCTCATTCCGGTCTTTCTGATTGGCGTATTACTGCTGGGCGGCTTGACCGGCTTACTTAGCAAACAGATTAAAACCACCCAGCGCACCATCAATCGGGAAACCGCCCTGCTTTCGGGCGTCATTACCGAATCGTTGCGAAATATTGAGCTCATCAAAAGCCTCGGCCTGACCTTCCCCGAGATACGTCGGCTCAAAAGCCTGACAGCCCGTATTTTTGATCTGGAAATTACCAAAGTGCGTCGGGTCCGCTTATTGACATTCTGGCAAAGCACAACCTTAAACGTGCTGAAACAATCCGTTTTGTTTACCCTCCTCTGGCTCATTTTTCGAGATGTACTCAGCACGGGCGAGTTGATCTCCATGCAGTTCATTTCCGTCTCGATCTTCAACCCATTACAGGATCTGGGGAACATTATACTGGCCTATCGGGAAGCTGAAGCCGGATTGAACAGTTTCGAGAAACTGATGGAAAAACCCATCGAACGGAACCCGGAAGCCGCTATCGAAGTAGGGCCTATCGAACATTTGCGGTTTGAGCATGTAGTTTTCCGGCATACGGGAGCCACACAGAACGCCATCGACGGGGTCTCCTTCGAAGCCTCCCTGGGCGACACCATTGCCTTTGTTGGGCCATCAGGATCAGGGAAGTCGACAATGGTTAAATTGCTGGTTGGCCTGTATCGACCTGTTGATGGCGAAATTTATTACAACGACATTTCGACCAAAGACCTCCGTTTTAATCCCATGCGTCGGCAAATTGGGTTTGTTACGCAGGAAACTCACCTATTTTCGGGCACCATCCGCGAAAATCTGGCTTTCGTCAGGCCCGATGCTACCGAAGCCGATATGCTCGACGCTCTGGATAAAGCGGCCGCCGAACATCTGTTAACCCGCTCAGGAAAAGGGCTCGATACGCCCATTGGCGAAGGGGGGCTGAAGATGTCCGGTGGCGAAAAACAACGGTTGTCGATTGCCAGAGCATTGGTTCGGCACCCCCGGCTGTTAATTTTTGACGAAGCCACTTCGGCCCTTGATTCGCTCACCGAAGAAGAAATTACCGACACCGTTCGGAGCGTTTCGGCCCTTCATGAGCAAATTACGATTTTAATTGCCCACCGCCTATCGACAATTATGCACGCCAACACCATTTTTGTGCTTGAAAAAGGAAAGATCGTTGAGACGGGTAGCCACGATGCATTGTTAGCGCAGAAAGGTCTATATTACGCCATGTGGCGGCAACAGATTGGCGAACGTAAATCCGGCGCTGCCCCAGCGATCTAACCACCAATTCCCGCATGAACAAACGCACCCGGCAAGTTAGTTACTTCTTGTCCAGTCAGTATTTTTCTGATGGGTTGCGCACTACGCTCTCTATTTTGCTGCCTTCGTTGCTGTTCATGCAGTTTGGCCAGTTACAGACGGGCCTGGCTATGTCGCTGGGTGCATTGAATGTCAGCATAAGCGATGCCCCAGGTCCGGTTGCCCATCGACGGAATGGCATGACCGTTACCGTTCTTTTTGCCTTTCTGGTGACGCTCATCACGGGTTTTGCCCGGATGAATGCGTATGTATTGGGAGTCGAAATTCTGCTGTTCAGCTTTTTCTTTTCCATGCTGGGGATTTACGGCAATCGGGCTACTTCGGTCGGAACGGCTGCCGTACTGATCATGATTCTGATGCTCGACCGCCCACTCGACGCGGCCGGGGTTATCCACGAAAGCCTCTGTGTGCTTATCGGTGGACTATGGTATACGGGCATCAGCTTATTGGCCACCCGATTACAACCCTACCGTCTGGCGCAACAGGCACTCGGCCAGTGCATTCATGAGATGGCTAAACTCATGGCCATCAAAGCCGATTTCTATACCATTTCGACCGATCTGGATGATAACTATCGACGGCTTATTACGCAGCAGGTAGTGGTCAGTGAAAAGCAGGATGCGGTTCGGGAAGTATTGTTCAAAAGTCGTCGTATTGTAGCGGAATCAACCCGAACGGGTCGGTTGCTTTTGCTTACGTTCGTAGATGTAGTTGACCTGTACGAACAGATTACGGCCATGTATTACGATTACGGTGCCATTCGCGAACGGTTCGGCGGTTCGGGGATACTGGAGAAGATTGCCCGGCTCATTCGGCATTTATCCGTTTCGCTCGATCATATTGGGTTAGCCATTCAGTCGCCGGTGCCGCTCCCTATGCATCAGGCCGACGATATGACCCTCGCGCTGGATCGGTTAAAACGACGAATCGATTCGCTGGGCGATCAGGAAGGGAGTACACTGGTTCTAAAAAAAGTGCTGGTCAGCCTGCGGAATGTCAGTCAGCGGCTGTCAACCTTACAAAACAACCTGGCCATGCCCGTTATTGACCCTGTCCAGGCCGACAATATGGAATATGGCCGTTTTGTGTCGCACCAGGAAATTGACCTCAAATCGTTTCGGGATAACCTGACGTTCGACTCGGCCGTTTTCCGCCATGCAGTACGCCTTTCGCTGGCGATGTTGATTGGCTTCGTGCTGACCAAGCTCCTCCCCTATGGCCACCATAGCTACTGGGTACTGCTGACAATAGCGGTGATTCTAAAACCGGCTTTTAGCCTGACCAAACAGCGTAACATCGAACGGATTATCGGCACACTGGTGGGGGGGCTGATGGGGGTGCTGGTACTGACCCTTTTTTCTGACAAAACCGTTCACTTCTGGTTCATGGTGTTGTTTATGCTGGGCACCTACAGCACCCAGCGAACCTATTACATCGTGATGGTGATCTGCGTCACTCCGTTTGTACTCATTCTGTTCAGCTTCTTGGGCGTCAGTCATTTAGGGGTAGCCGAAGAACGATTATTTGATACGCTTCTGGGCGGCACAATTGCCCTGATAGCCGGGTATCTGCTTTTTCCGCAGTGGGAATCGGACCAGCTTCTGAAACCGATGAAAGCCGTACTAAAAGCCAACATTCGGTATATTCAACTCCTGCTCGATAGCCTGTCGGGACGCCAGCTTGCGCTGGTCGATTACAAACTAGCCCGAAAAGAGGTGTATGTAACCTCGGCCAACCTGGGCTCTGCTTTTGAGCGAATGCTTTCGGAACCTAAACACAAACAACGTAACGAAAAGCTGATCTACGAATTTGTTGTGCTAAATCATGTGCTGTCGGCCAATGTCGCTACTATCACTTCCACACAACTCAATGGAGAGCCCAAAACATACCCAGCTCCCGTACTACGTCCGGTCAAACGTGCGCTGTATACTTTAACAGAAAGCCTGCGTCGTTTAGATTCTGCCGAAGCCAAACCCATTACGGATTCTGTTGCTCAGGAATCGCTATCGTCCACTTCTTCGATGAACGACACGTCCCTTCAGGAGCAACTCAACTTTATTCAGCAAATCAGCAGTGATATTGGTAAGCTTGTCGAACGAGCTGAACGATAGCCATCTTTTCGACAGGCGTGTTGTGGAAAACGTCTTAAGCCGATTACGAAATCAAAAACGGTTGCGGACTAAAACAGATCACGAAGATCAGAAGGGCAACCCATCCGAGTATCTGCCGCTTCAGATCAAGCGGTTCTTCCAATTCCGTTTCAGGGTGATAGACCCCCAAAAACCGTCCTAGTACAAACACAAACACCGTAAAGCCAAAATAGCCATTTACGGCTGGCATCATCCATGAAACGATCAACTGGCCTACCACAACGCTAAGCGTAATCAGCAGATTGGTGGTGCGATTATCGCTGATACGCCCAAAGGCCAGATACAAAAAGATAATATACAAAGCGAAATTGCCCAATTGTGAGAAGAATGCTTCGTCGGTGGGTACAGCAAAATCGGCGGGTTTGAAGGCTCCCAATCCCGCATAAAAAGCAAATCCAATAAATAACGTAGGGGCTACCCATTGGAAACGCTTGCGCCCAATGAGGGCATACAAAATGTGTCCTCCGTCCAGTTGGCCAATTGGAATGAGGTTAAGCGAGGTAAAAAACAACGCCAGATACCCCGCCAGTATATACGGGTAGTGTACCATTTCGTAAGGGTGGGGTACACGGGCAGGGTCGGCAACATAGGTTTTGAAAAAATGGAACAACAGGTTATCACCTAATCCTATAGCAGCCCCTTCGGGTAAGTTCTGATAGGCATACAACCCGTAGTCGAGCCCCCATTTCTGGTATTCAGGATGGATCGTAAAAATAAATTCAGGAGGGGGCAAATGTGTGAAACCGTACCATAGCACAACCAGTGCCAATACAAATCCGGCCAGTGGGCCCGCAATCCCAATATCAAAGTATTTCCGACGGCTATTGATGTAATCCTGAATCCGAATGAAAGCGCCCAACGTACCAATGCTCTGCCCAATACCGATCCAGAGTGGGATGTAAAAAGGTAACGTCACCCGTACACGATTGGCTTTGGCCGTAAAGTAATGACCGAACTCATGAACGGTCAGAATAGCCAGAAACGGTATCGAAAACTGAAACCCAGCCAGAAACTCATCCCAGCCTAGCGAAGGCATGCCTTCAGACGGAATAAAAAACCGCCCAAACATCCATTCGGCTCCCGCCAGGGTGGTGGTAATGAGGGTGATCAAAAAAAGACCTCCGTGCAGGAGGTAGGTACGGGTGCGAGGGCTCATGCTTATTTATGTAGGATGTATGATATAGGATACATTATACATCCTACATCATACATGACCTGTTATACATCATATATCCCTTAAGTAGTCAAGGATTGTTTTCGGTGGCTGGACCTGCACAGCCTGAATACCTAACGCAGCGGCCGCTTTGATGTTGGCCCCATTATCGTCAAAAAATGCTGTTTCGGTAGCCTCAAGCCCTGCTTCAGATAATACAAACTGGTAAATATCGGGCGACGGTTTAGCCATGCCCACTTCGTATGAATAAAATACCCGTTCAAAAAGATCTTCCAGCGTTGGCTGATTCAGGCTAGCCAACACACCATTCACATGCTTGATATGAATAGGACTGGTATTGCTGAGCAGAAATAACCGATAGTCTTTCTTTAATTCCTTGATACGCTCGACACGCTCAACGGGTAGCTCCAGCAACACCGTATTCCAGGCTGTATCAATGACTTCGTCGGCCCAGCTATCATTTTTCAGCAACTGCCGAATTTGCGTCCGAAAGGCCATATCATCGATCAGGCCAGTTTCGTATCGATTGATAAAGTCGTGCTGTTTCCAAATGGCCCAGACTTCATCTTCAGGCAAATTGGCCAGCATGGCAAAATTCCGAACGGGGGCCGTCAAGTCTATCGGGATGATCACATCGCCAAGGTCAAAAATCAGGTTTTTCACAAATGAATTGCTCTAGGTTCCAGATTGGCTGATTCAGAATTTCCAGGTATCAATCCAAAACAATCTATTCAACAACAACCCCCATTTCGCAGAACTTCTCAATACGTTGATTGATACGCTCTTCGGGCGAAAGGGCATTTAGTTCTTCCAGTGCCGACAGAATGACGTCTTTGAGATGGTTGGCCATGGCCTGGTGATCATTATGCGCACCGCCAACGGGTTCTTCAATAATTTCGTCGACCAGTTTGTTGAGCTGCATATCGCGGGCGGTCAGCTTCATAGCTTCGGCAGCCTGCTCTTTGAAGTTCCAGCTCCGCCACAAAATGGTTGAGCAGTTCTCCGGCGAAATCACCGAATACCAGGTATTTTCAAGCATCCACACCCGGTCACCAATGGCAATCCCGAGGGCACCGCCCGACGCCCCTTCGCCAATGACAATGCAGATGACTGGCACCGTAAGCATAAACATCTCTTTCAGGTTGCGGGCAATGGCTTCACCCTGACCGCGCTCTTCAGCTTCCAGCCCCGGAAAGGCTCCCGGTGTATCGATCATGGTGATGATCGGCTTGTTGAACTTTTCGGCCAGTTTCATCAGTCGTAGGGCTTTCCGATAGCCTTCAGGGTTTGGCATACCAAAATTGCGGTGCTGGCGCTGCTTCGTATTTCGCCCTTTCTGCTGACCGATGATCATGACCGTCTGACCACCCAGCTCACAAAAACCACCCACCATTGCCGGATCGTCGCGAACCGTACGGTCGCCATGCAATTCAATAAACTGATCGCACATGAGCGAAATATAGTCAAGCGTATACGGACGATCAGGGTGCCGTGAGAGTTGGACCCGTTGCCAGCGCGTCAGATTCTGGAAAATCTCCTGCCGAAGCTTATCGATACTTTGTTCCAGAATAGCCACCGCTTCACTCACGTCCACGTTGCTGCTCTGAGCCAGTTTTTTCGTTTCTTCCAGCCGCGCTTCGAGGTCGGCAATGGGTTTTTCAAAATCAAGATAAGTTCTCATGAAGTAGTTTTTAGAAGCGAGGAGTTAGGAGCGAGGAGCAAGCATGCGGACGCATCAGAAAAAAATAAGCGCCAGCATGCTCACTCCTTGCTCCTAACACCTCACTACTTATAATTCATAGGTTTCGCCTTTTTTCGGAATAACCACCTGTGGATACCCTTCTTCGGCCAGTGTGTCGCGAAAGGACTCCATGCTCTCAAATTCACCATGAACCAGGAAAATCGACTTGAGCGTGTCGGGCGATTGCATTCCGACAAAATCAATTAGATCATTGCGGTCGCCATGACCACTAAACACATCTATTTTCTCAATGTTTGCCAGCACCTGATGGTCTTTACCTTTGATACTCAGGGTTTGCTGACCATTCAACAGCCGCCAGCCGAGCGTCCCTTCGGCGCAATACCCAATAATCAGGATTGTAGCATACGGGTTACTGATATTTTCGGCAACGTGGTATTCGACTCGTCCGCCCTGCACCATACCCGACGAGGAAATGATGATGCACGGTTCGTTATAATTTGAAACAGCTTTGCTGGCTTTCGACGACTCCAGAAACTGAAAATTCTCAAAGTCGAACAACGTTTCGTTTTCTTTGTAAAACTCCCGGGCTTCCGTATTCAGCATCCGCACATGCTGCATGTAAATCTTTGAACTTTCGAATGCCATAGGGCTATCCGAGAATACTTTGATGGGCGGGAAATTGCGCTCGGTATACAATCGATTCAGCGTATACAGTAAGGCCTGCGTGCGTCCTACACTGAACGAAGGAATGATGAGCCGACCCGGAATATCGATACAAGTCCGTTGAATAATATCGGCCAATGTATCTTCGGGCGAGAGGTGATTATCGTGCAGCCGGTTCCCATAGGTACTCTCGCAAATTAGATAATCGACCGGAGGCACAGGGGCCGGATCAACCAGCAGCGGATAGTTCCTGCGGCCAATATCGCCCGAAAAGCAGATACTTTTCCGAACACCCCCTTCCACTACATTAATCAGAATATGGGCAGCCCCCAGCAGGTGCCCGGCCGGAATAAACGTAACATCGACCCCATCAGCGACACGAAACTTTCGATTGAAGGAAATCGGAACTACATTTTCCATCGATTCCCGAACCTGCTTATCCAGATACAAATCTTTCTGTAGCTGCAACTGCCGTTCTTTTACCCGCTGCTTTTTACTGGCATTCAGATCGTTGATCCGCTTCTGATTCAGTGAAGCGGCATCTTTAAGCAATACATTGGTGAGCGCAAAGGTTGGCTCTGTGCACAGTATCTGCCCTTCATACCCTTCCCGAAACAGGTTAGGTAGATTTCCCGAATGGTCTACATGCGCGTGTGTGAGCAGGACCAGATTAATACTTGATGCCTCAAACGGAAAAAATCCCGGATGAGTAACGGCGGGGGCCGTCTGCCCGTTCGAACTGGATCGCTCCATATCCGAACCACAGTCAATCAGGATGCGGTAGTCATCCTCCAGTTCCAGCAGATACATACTACCCGTTACCTGCCGGGCTGCCCCCAGAAATGATAATTTCATGCGTACAACTTTAACTTACCAGTGTTCTTTCTTACGAAGGTTTGCGAAGGTGGCTTAACGTAAACTGGATGGCTCGTATTTTGTAAGTTTGCAAAGGTAAGCAATACCCATCGAATCGCCTAACCGTTCTTAAATGCGCTTTCTTCGCCTTTTTGCTCTCAAATATGCCCTTGCCGCTGCCGTTTGTCTTTTCGCTGACGTTGCTTCATTAAACGCACAACCCTCCAACAAACGACCGATTGATTCGCTGGCAACCCAACATCTGCTGGCCCAGGTAGACGCCTTTCAGGGCAGTCCGGCTACTCGATTCGGAACCGTTGCCCTGTCGGTACGGCGGGTACGGGACGGCGAAGAACTCATTGGCTACAATGCCCGGCTCAGTTTACCGTCGGCTTCTACACTCAAGCTCATCACCACAGCAACTGCACTGGCCGTACTTGGCCCAAATTTTACCTATACAACCACGCTTGAATACGACGGAATGGTTAAAGACAGTGTGCTGACTGGTAATCTTTATGTACGCGGCTCTGGTGACCCTTCTTTGGGGAGTTGGCGATTTCCGGGCTATCCCGATGTAACCACACTCCTAAAGAACTGGACCGATGCCGTCAAAGCTGCGGGTATCCGACGAATACAGGGCCTAGTGGTTGGCGATGCCAGTTTGTATGACGACATTACCACCCCCGATACCTGGCCATTTGGCGATTTAGGCAATTACTACGGAGCCAGCCTGAGCGCACTGAACATCAATGAGAATTTGTACCGCGTATTTTTCAGACCCGGCAAATCCGTACATGTCCCTGCCACCGTTCTTCGTACCGACCCTCCCGTTCCGTACATTACCTTTCGAAATACCGTTACGACCGATGCGGCTAACACGGGCGACCAGGTGAATATCTATGGCGTGCCATTTATGAATCAGCAATGGCTAACGGGCAAAGTGCCACTCGGCGAACCGGGCAATGAGTTTAGTGTAAAAGGAGCCCTGCCCGACCCGGCCTACTTTGCAGCTTATGCCCTCCAAAATCAGCTTACGCAAAACAACATTACCGTCAGCAATCCTCCCCTTTCACTGGGTGGTGGCTTACCAACCACCATCCCCGTTAGTGCGAAACGAACCATTATCAATCAGTATAAGTCGCCCACTCTGCCCCTATTGATCCAGCAAACCAATTTTCAGAGTATAAATCTTTATGCCGAAGCGTTATTAAGAACCACAGCCTTAGCCGTTAATAAACACGTACGCACTACCGAAGAAAGCCTGGAAGCGATTACTTCTTTCTGGAAAGCCAAAGGGGTTAACCTCGATGGTTTTCGCATTCGGGATGGCAGCGGTCTATCGACGGTTGGCGCACTCACGGCCGATAATATGACCGGAATTCTGAGTGCAATGGGCCGCGACAAAAACTTTCCGCAGTACTACGAAACCATACCGATCGTTGGGCAGACTGGTACCGTACGGAGCCTGGCCCGTGGAACAGCAGCTGCCGGAAATATTCGGGCAAAAAGTGGCTCCATTGAGGGCGTACGCGCGTATGCCGGGTATTTTACAGCGGCCGATGGTGAACCCATGGCCTTCTGCATTCTGGTCAATAAATTCACCCCCGGTCAAAGCCGTACCGTCACGAATGAACTGGAAAAAATCTTTGTAAGTCTGGTCGGATTGAAAGGAGCCGATTCATTGAACGCCGAAAAGCGTGAAAAATAAGCAGGCGGCCGCCTTTTTCACACGTTAGAAATTTTCGGGGTGCTCACAGAACGTCACAATGCTGAACCAATACTGGCCAATGGCCTTCGTAACCTCACTCAGACGTTGAAAGGTTGAAGGCTTGGTAATGAAGCTATTGGCACCGTTAAAATACGATGTTTCAATATCCTCCTTGGCATCGGAGGTGGTCAGAACAATAATTGGAATGTGCCGGAACTGATCGCTTGACTTGATCTCACGCAGCACCTCACGACCATCTTTTCGAGGCATATTCAAGTCCAGCAGAATCAGCTCAGGAATTGAATGAGTTGCCCCGGTATACCGGCCGCTATAGTTCAGAAAGTCCAGCAAATCTTCTCCGTCTTCAGCAAACGAAATACGACTGGCTGGGTAATGCTGATGAAAAGCTTCACGTGTTAAATAACGATCGTCTTCGTCGTCATCGACCAGCAGTATATGAATAGGTTTCGGCTGAAGTTGGTCTGTCATAATGTTGTAGTAATTGGCTTTCTGGTAAGACAACCACAAATGTGGTTCCCTCGTTTGGTTGACTCCGTGCTGTAATAAAGCCGTGATGACGCATAACAACCCGTTTACAAATGGCTAGCCCGATGCCAGTCCCTTCGAACGCCGTTTTGCCATGCAATCGTTGAAAAACTTTAAAGATGTGATCTAAATATTTCTCCTCAAACCCGATTCCATTGTCTTCAATGGTAATTTCAAAATAAGGTCTGCCCGGAATTAGTTCATTGTACGCATCCCCACGAACGGGCTGGGCTCGAATCCGGAGCAGCGGCCGAACGTCGGACCTGGTAAATTTAAGCGCATTCGAAATTAAATTGTTAAAAAGATGGTCCATTTGACTGGGAACGGCCTGAATAGTAGGCAACTCACCCACATCAAGCTGTACATCCATCCCTTTGATCCGCAACTCCTGGTCGTCGAGAATCCGCTGCACTATATCGGCCAGGGATACCGCTTTAAATCCTTCCTGATGATTCGATATCCGCGAGAAATTTAATAAATCCTTGATCAGCTTCGACATGCGCTCGGCCGAGTGCGAAATCTTGCCCATAAACATCAGGCTGTCGGCATCGAACAAGCTGCTGTAGCGATCTGTAATCAGATTGGCAAACGACTGAATTTTTCGTAGTGGCTCCTGCAAGTCGTGACTGGCTACGAATGCAAACCGTTCCAGCTCTTCGTTTGACGTTTCAAGTTGCCGAATTTGCCCTTTCAACTGATCCTCATACTCACGGAGCTGATCTTCCGTTTCCTGACGGCGAAGCAGCTCCTGTTCCAGCAGTCGGTACGAGATAACCAACGTCATAAACGTTAGCAACGACAGGGCAAAAATTACAGTCAGTGTATTCCGAAACGAACGGACGGCCAGTTTGTTCCGCATCTCCATCAGCGACTGTTCTGTTTCGACCATCACCGACACATGCTGCCGAATGATGTTCATAAGGCGCTTGTTTTGTGCACTCACTGCCAGGTTATTTTTGTCGGCAATGCTTGTAGCGATTCGCACCTGGGTGGCCGCTAGTTTATCGTTGATTAGCTCGGCCAGCACTTGCTGACGGTGCTGCTGAAGCCGATTGTCGGTGGTTAGTCCTTCCAGCGTTTTGAGTTCAACGGGCAATTGAATCACGGCTTTCCGGTAGGGCTGCAAGTAGGAGGTATCATTGGTAATCAGGTAGCCGCGCGAGCCTGCTTCCAGATCTTTCACCATTGACAGAATCCGCTCAAGGGTGCCAGTGACCTCGTAGGTATGCCGAACCCGTTGTGTGTCTTCGCCGTGCTTGTTATAGCTGTAAAACGATATAATAAACCCCGACGCAATCAGTACCATAGCTACAATGAATCCCAGGGCTATTCGCCGGTTCATAAGTCTGGGACCAAACTGTGGTGCAATCTTCATAACGTCTGAATGCTCGTACAGCAAATGTAAGGAATGGGATCAATCAAAGTGAAACAATTAACATATTACAATATACCCTCAAGCCTATTGTCTTGTTTCGCTTGCTCCACAACGTTAATGAGTCTGTATTCCTTATAACGATTCAACCACCAAATTATGGTTTGTATAAATACATACGTCGGCGGCAATATGCAGACTTTCCCGAACCATCTCTTCAGCCGACAGGTCGGATGCATGTTTTTTCAGCGCAATAGCTGCCGATTGAGCATACATTCCGCCTGAACCAATAGCCGCAATATCAGTGTCGGGTTCGATCACATCGCCCGTACCCGATACGATGAGCAGATCATCTTTGGAGGCCACAATGAGCATGGCTTCAAGTTTTCGCAGATAGCGGTCTGTCCGCCAGTCTTTGGCCAGTTCAATAGCTGCCCGTTTGAGATTACCTCCGTACGCATTTAATTTCTCTTCAAAGCGTTCAATCAACGTAAAGGCATCGGCGGTTGACCCGGCAAAGCCAGCCAGCACTTTCCCCCCCATCAGTACCCGAACTTTTCGAACATTACTCTTGGCAATGGTATTTCCCATCGTAGCCTGTCCATCGGCACCCAGGGCCACATGGCCATTGTGCCGAATACCAACTACGGTTGTTGCATGAATTGTAGGCTGCATAAATTAAATTGTATTGGTGGGTATAACACGGGTAAGGCGGTTTAGGGTTCACACTCCTTGCCCCCTGCGCATCACTCTTCCGAAAACGGGATGGAGCGGTTTATACTCTCTTCAAGAGAGATGAATGTTTCTGTTCGCTGCACCCCGCTCACTTTCTGGATTTTATCATGCAGGACTTCACGCAGGTGCTGCGTATCGCGACAAACGATCTTGGCGAAGATGCTATAAATCCCCGTGGTATAATGCACATTGACGACTTCAGGAATTTTTTCCAGTTGCCTCGATACGTCTTCGTACAATGAACTTTTATCTAAATAGATACCCAGAAAGGCGCTAATATCCCATCCCAACCTGGCGTGATCGATCACCAGTTGTGATCCCCGAACAATACCCATCTTCCGAAGCTTGTTCATCCGCACATGTACCGTCCCGCCCGATACGAAGATTCGTTTCCCTATTTCGGTATACGGCATGTTGGCGTCCTGCATCAATAAACTCAGGATTTTCAGATCGGTATTATCAATTTCTAAATTTTTTTCCGCCATTTCAATCAATTTTTTGATGAAGTGCAACAAATCTACTTCATTTTTAAACGAATTATAAATTTTAAGAAAATTTTATGTGAAATTTGCAACAAATATGATCTATTGCTTAACTTTGCAATGTCAAGTTGATCGAGCGGGGTCAGCACGCCGGTCTTCTTGACATTTTTTCCTCACACTGTAGGATGTCGAAATTGGCAGACGTGCCCTCCTGTCTCGGGGGTGGTGATAAAGGATAAACGCAGCATAATGCCGCCCTTGTGGCGACTGGGGTTGACCACCAGAGATTGTACTGTAGCTAACTGCACCGTGGGCGGTTCGAGTCCCCCTCCTACAGCATTTGGTTTTTAGTTTGTTGATGAAGTGTAATTGAACACGCCGGCTCCTGGATGAGACCGGCGTTTGTTTTTTATGCGTATTTTTGCCGTTTAAAAAGGTAATTTGAGAGATGTAGGTTGGGATTTACTACTGGCTGATGTGCGAATAGCTGCCGAATCCACCAACTTTATCCTTCAAACACCAAACATCAAACAGGATTTTCCTACGTGAAACACATCCGTAATTTTTGCATTATTGCTCATATCGACCACGGTAAAAGTACCCTGGCCGACCGCTTGTTAGAATTTACCAAGACCGTAGGTGCCCGTGATATGCAGGCCCAACTGCTCGATGATATGGATCTGGAACGAGAGCGTGGCATCACGATCAAGAGCCATGCCATCCAGATGGAGTACATGCATAAGGGGGAGTTATATACACTAAACCTGATTGATACCCCAGGGCACGTTGACTTTTCCTATGAGGTTTCACGATCCATTGCCGCTTGCGAAGGCGCCTTACTTCTGGTCGATGCATCGCAGGGAACCGAGGCCCAAACCATATCCAATCTGTATCTGGCGCTAAATAACGACCTGGTCATTATTCCTGTGCTGAACAAGATCGACCTGCCGGGAGCCATGCCTGAAGAAATTAAGGACGAGATGGTAGACCTGCTGGGTTGCGATCGGGACGACATTATTCCGGCTTCGGGTAAAGAAGGAATCGGGGTCCCAGAAATCCTGGCCGCCATTGTCGAGCGGATTCCGGCGCCAACTGGCGATCCCGACGGCGCGTTACAGGCCTTGATTTTCGATTCGCATTTCAATTCCTATCGGGGTATTGAAGTTATTTTCCGGGTCAAAAACGGACGCATTCGGAAAGGCGATAAGGTTAAGTTTATGAATACCGGCAAAGAATACATTGCCGATGAAGTAGGTACACTGGGCCTGGATCAGGTGCCTAAGCCCGTGATCGAATGTGGGGATGTAGGCTACCTCATTTCGGGTATTAAAGTCGCGAAAGAAGTTAAAGTTGGGGATACCGTCACTACCGTCGACAATCCTGCCAGTGCTGCTATTCAGGGCTTCTCGGAAGTAAAACCGATGGTATTTGCGGGTATTTATCCGGTAGAAACCAGTGAATTCGAAGATCTGCGCGATGCGATGGAGAAGCTCCAGCTCAACGATGCAGCACTGGTTTGGGAGCCCGAAACATCGGCCGCTCTGGGCTTTGGTTTCCGCTGCGGATTCCTGGGTATGCTCCATATGGAGATTGTACAGGAACGCCTGGAACGCGAATTTGACATGACGGTCATTACCACCGTGCCATCGGTGCGTTTTGAGGTCATGACCACGAAAGGACAGGAGATTCAGGTATCAGCCCCCGCCGATATGCCCGACCCCAACCTGATCGATTATATTGAGGAGCCGTTTATCCGGGCGCAGATCATTACCAAAGCAGAGTATGTGGGCGGTATTATGAGCCTCTGTATGGATAAGCGGAGTATACTTAAAAATCAGGTGTACTTAACTGCCGAACGGGTTGAACTCCAGTTCGAAATGCCACTGGCTGAGGTTGTATTCGACTTTTTCGATAAGCTCAAGACAATTTCACGCGGGTATGCCTCGCTCGACTACGAGTTCATGGACAACCGCGAATCGGACATGGTAAAGCTCGACGTTATGCTCAACGGCGATAAAGTCGATGCCCTCTCGGCCATTGTTCACCGCTCGAAGTCCTATGAGTGGGGGAAAAAACTGTGCGAAAAGCTCAAGGAATTAATCCCTCGTCAGCAATTCGAAATCGCGATTCAGGCAGCTATTGGCCAGAAAATCATTGCGCGCGAGACCCTGAGCGCCTTGCGTAAAGATGTATTGGCCAAATGTTACGGTGGGGATATTTCGCGGAAACGTAAACTGCTCGAAAAACAGAAAAAAGGGAAGAAACGTATGCGCCAGGTAGGCAACGTCGAAATCCCGCAGGAAGCGTTTATGGCCGTTTTGAAGATCAATTAATAAAAAAAGCCAGTTCAGAAATGGACTGGCTTTTTTTATACATCCAACTTTCAACCGAAAATAAAGACCCCAAAATACCAATTTAGGTACTTAACAAAAGCGGCATTTTTTTTGCGCTATGGTTACACAAATGAATAACCATAACCCAAATGCGTGCTTTACTCTCTTTATTCTTTATACTAGCGCTCGTACCAACAACTTACAGTCAGAATCTGGCCGTTGCCCGTACCCAGAAAACGCTATTCACCATTTCGGCAGTTGATGAAAAGACATCGCAGGAAGTCCCGGCCCAATTTACCATTCAGGCCAAACAGGCCAGGAAGAAGTTTGTGGGAAAAAGCTTTACCGATGGAAAGCCGTTTGCCTTCGTACTCACCCGTACCGATACCCTGAATGTGATCGCCAGTTCGCCCGGTTACTACGAAGCCGAAGAACTTATGGTGGTTTCGTGCGATACCTGTACAGATTATGGCTATGTGATCCGGCTTGAAAAAGAAGAGCCCAAACCCGATAGTATCTTCCGGAATCTACAGGTCAACCAGGCGTTTCGACTCGATAATGTGTATTTCGATCAGAGTAGTTACATCCTACGACCCGAATCGTATCCGCAATTAAATAAGCTTATCAAAACGCTGGCTACGACTCCAAAACTGGTTATTGAAATTGCCGGGCATACCGATAATGTGGGTGACCGACGATTGAATCAAGCCCTTTCCGAAAATCGGGCCAAAATCATTACCAATTATCTGGTTCGAAATGGCATCCCGGAAAACCGTCTTCGCCACAATGGTTACGGAGATAGCCACCCGGCCGCTCCCAACGATACTGAAGAGAACAAACGAAAGAACCGACGGGTCGAATTTGTTGTATTAGCTATGTAAGTAGGTCATTCTTTGTCATAAATTGCCATTGAACTGTTCACAGTGATCAACCAGATGATAATGAATGACCACGAAATGGCTTCCCGATGACTTATTTCGTAAAACCCGGTTCCATTGTTCGCCAGATTTGGGGCGATGCGGATGTAATCCTGCTCGTTTTTGCCGGATCGGCGGCTGAGTTCGCCCTCAACCGAGCCGTTGATTGGTTGTTTTATACTGGCAAATTACCCGCCGACCCGATTGGCCGCTTGTTTTCAACGGTGCGCTATGCACAGGAAATTGTATTTACCCCCGATGAAAAAGCCCGCCAGGCCATTTCCCGCATGGGTGCTATTCACCAGGGTATTGAGCAGAAACGCGGGTATCAGATACCGGCCTGGGCCTATCGTGACGTACTCTATATGCTCATCGACTATTCACAGCGTGCTTTTGAATTATTGAAACGTCCGCTTACTGTTGCCGAGTGTAATGAGCTTTTCATGACGTTTCGTGAAGTAGGTGTGGGCATGGGCGTTCCTGATTTACCAACCACGTATACCGATTGGCAGGCCGATCGGGAGCTTCATCTGAATCGTGATCTGGTTCGTAGTGAGTTTACGGATCGCTTGTTTCAACGGTATCGGGAAGAACTGGGAATCTGGCGCTATGATCTGCTCCGGCAGGTACAGGGAATACTGGTTCCCAAACAGGTTCGTCAGTTACTCGAACTACCTCAGAGACCTCTCCTCAATTACTCGCTGGGCTTATACGGCTTACTCAATACAATCGGCTTACGATCTTTTGTTCAGCGGGTGCTTTTACCGACCGAATATTTACAGCAGATTCGGGCATTGGATCGATAATTTTCTGTTTACAGGCTTCCGTTTGCAGTCTGAGGGTAAACCCATTAGGGGATTCTTTCGTCAGCCCATTGTAAACCGACGTTGGTCAATCAATTCCTAAAACCTTCATCAACAATGACTTCCTCGCCAATTACAACTTCCGTGTTCGATCTGTTTAAAGTGGGCCCCGGGCCATCCAGCTCGCATACGATTGGCCCCATGAAGGCTGCTTTCGATTTTCGTCAGCGACTGGCCCAGCTCGCTCCCGATCAGCAACAGCAGGCCGATTCGATTCAGATTCATTTATATGGTTCGCTGAGTGCAACCGGCAAAGGGCACGGTACCGACCGGGCTATTGTGGCGGGTTTGCTTGGCTGGCAGCCCGAAACAACGGACCCCGATGCCTTGTTGAAATTGTTGCGGGACGATGTAACCACCTATCCCGTCTTGGTGGGTGAAAAAACCATTGGCGTTGGCCCAAAGGCTATTTTCTTCCATAAAAAACGCTACGATTCGCCTTATGCCAACACCATGGTACTGAAGCTGGTATCGGGCGAGGAGACCCTGGCCGAGGAAGAATATTATTCCATTGGCGGAGGGTTTATACTGCGAAAAGGAGAGCCGGAGGCTGCCCCCAGCCCGCAGTCGGTGCCCTATCCATATGGAACCATGGCCGAGTTGAAGGCACAGCTTGCCAACAACCAGCTTTCTCTGGACGACCTGCTACTGGCCAACGAAATGGCTGTTACGGGTCGAAGTCGTGTAGACGTCAATCAGCGGCTAGACCAGATTCTGGACTTCATGCACAAAGCGGTTCGGCGCGGACTACGCCACAAGGGTACGTTGCCGGGGTCGATCAAACTAAGCCGCAAAGCGCCGATTCTGTTTCAGCAGGCGAAGGAAATGAGCCAGTCGTCCGATAGCTTTCTGATTTTTTTGAATGCGTACTGTCTGGCTGCATCTGAAGAAAATGCAGCCGGAGGTATCGTCGTAACGGCACCAACTTCGGGAGCATCGGGTGTAATTCCGGGATTGACCTATTTGGCCAAACATCATTTTCATCACGATAAAGCCACCCTGCGAGCGGGTATGCTGGCAGCTGCCGCGATCGGATTTCTGGTCAAACATAACGCCAGTATATCGGGCGCTGAAATGGGATGTATGGGCGAAATTGGCACAGCTTCCGCTATGGGAGCTGCTTTCCTGACCCGGTGCGCACAGGACAAAGTCAATATTGGACCGATTGAAGCGGCCGCCGAAATTGCTATTGAACACCACCTTGGTATGACCTGTGACCCCATTGGTGGGTATGTTCAGATTCCCTGTATCGAACGCAATGCCATGGGAGCCGTAAAAGCGTATAATGCGTATTTACTGGCCACTTCAGGAGCGGCCTCGTTCCAGAAAATCTCGCTCGATGCCGTTATTAAAGTCATGAAAGCCACCGGCCGCGATATGTCGACCAAATACAAAGAGACCTCCGAAGCAGGGCTGGCCCTTAGTGCGACAGAATGTTAAAAACAATTTTGCCCATTTAATATGTTTTTAATGATATACCGTCAACGTATACGGTACCATTCAGCACGATGAATTCGATTTATACACCCCAACAACAACGCATTTTATTAATTGCAAGCCTACTCATTATAGCCGGTTTCATCCTATTCGGCTTAAGTGGCTATACGACGGCGTTTCTGGGCGCAGGCATTTTATATGTGGTCTTACGGCCCTGGTTTACGGCGCTTGCCATTAAGCGCAATTGGAACCGAACGTTAGTCGCTTCTCTGCTGATCGTTTTTTCCCTGGTAGTAATCATTTTACCTTTCTTAACGCTCAGTCTGTTACTGATCGACCGGATTCAGTATTATAGTCAGCATACCGAAGTCATACTAAATCTGGTAAAAAAAGTCGAAGAACTAACGGGCTACAAGATCACCAGTCAGCAAAATATTCAGGCCATCCTCCGCCAGGGTGGTACTTATGCCAGCCGTTTGCTGCCTTCCATAGCGGGTGGAGCGCTGGATTTTATTGTGATTATCGGCCTAATGCTCTTTACGCTTTACTTTATGTTTGTGCAACAGGAGTCGTTTCAGAAAGGGCTACAAAAATATTTACCCTTCAAGCGGGACACCCAAAAGGAACTGGCGGAATCACTTAAAAACAATGTCAATGCCAACGTATTGGGGCAGGCGCTGGTCAGCCTGGTGCAGGGTGTTCTGACGGGGCTAACCTTATGGATCTTTGGGGTACCTGACTCGGCATTCTGGGGCACCGTTGCTTTTTTTCTGGCTTTTATTCCCGTATTGGGCACCCCGCTGGTTTGGGCTCCTGCCGGACTTATTCAACTATCGCAGGGAAATACGGGTGAAGGAGTTGGTATTCTACTGGTTGGTGTCATTGTGATCATCAACATTGACAACCTCCTTCGCATCATGCTTGCCAAGCGCATGGGCGATATTCACCCACTTATCACACTGGCTGGTATTGTGTTGGGCGTACCCATCTTCGGCATTATCGGTCTGGTTATTGGCCCTTTACTCCTCTCCTATTTCATCGTGCTGATTCACGTATTCGAACGAGAGAATAAGAAGCAGGAAAAAGAAGCGGCATTGGCCGAGGAAAAGCTTGAACAAGCTGCGGAAAAGACGAAATGATTGAATGATAGAATGGCGGAATGATTGAATACAAAGCTGGCTCCAGCCTAGTCAATCATTCCGCCATTCTATCATTCAATCATTTCCCTATTGCCGCGTCACCTTACTGGCACCTGAGGTTTCGGAATCGAGAGAACCTACCTGCCCCAGATCAGCATGGCTGGCTCCGTTTGCATCTACTCGTGCTTTATCAATGTTCATTCCTGTTGCTTCCAGTTTGCAGGCACCGCTCAATTCGGCCTCTAGCTGATTGGCATGACCATGCAGCACCGTATTGGAAGCACCCGACATATCGAGGTCCAGCTTATCGACTTCGCCATCGAATACCGTACGACAAGCGCCACTCATTCCGATGGTTAGATGCGTATACCGATCGAAACCCGTCAGGCTGGCCTTGGAAGCCCCCGATAATTGCAGTTCGTCAATCGCCTTAGGAATGGTAATGGTCAGGCCAATCCGCTTGCGGTTGCTCCAGTCAAATATTCCCTTCCGGTCGATGAATACTTTCAAGGTATTGCCTTCTACTTTTACGTTTACATCCTCCAGGTCTTTTTCTCGCCCGTCGGCCACCACCTTATAAGCATCTCCTTTACGGAAGCGCACCACAAAAGCGCCACCCACATCGACTTTCGAAAAATCAGTAGCGTTGAATTGGCGGGTATGATCGCCAACATGGTCGAAATCATCTCCTAATTCGCTCGCCACGGCATTCTGCACATCTTCCGTCAGATCGGTCACGTCGTTGTCTTCGTCGTCGTAGCCCCGGTCTTTTTCGCGGGGGTAGTTGATACAAACCAGTCCATCGACTTTCGTAAACTTCCAGATACTCGACTCCATCCGATCAAATTCCTTACCGCCAAATTCATTACGAATAAACCGGGCAAATTCGCGGGTCATGCGGAACGGTTTTTCGTAGGGGATCATCAGGTCCATATCCAGGTCCTGGCCGCGAAACCGAGCTTTTGGCGCTAATTCAATAGTTTCATCAAAACGCACGGTCGAGTCTTTGATGGTGTACACATACCGGATCTGGCGGGCATTGGCCTGAGCATCAGCGCGGGTGTTCCCCTGCGACCGGAAATACTGGACCAGATTTAACGCCGTGCCCTCGTAGCCTTTCAATTCGATAGATGGCCGCCAGTTGTCGTCGTTTTCCACATCGTTCATCGCGAATGTTGGGATGGCCGCCGGTACGTTCAGCACTTTGGTTTCTTCGACCGTGCCCCGACGCTGGAAGCTGCTCAGCAAAGGCGTTACCGTACCGCCAAATATGACCAGACTTACCAGCCAGACACCGGCCAGCGTTAAGGCCGTACGGCTACTCAAGACACTACGCATTACGATCAGCATGATACCCAATATGGCCAATCCAAAGGCAGGAATAAACCCAACCAGAAACGCTGCCAGAACCATAGGCGCAGTGATGTCGCCCCGAATCATATCGATAGGCAGGTTACCGAAGTGTGCTCCCGATTCAAATCCGATGAAGGCTCCTGCCACGGCCAGACAGGCCACCATCAACGAAAAGGCAAGGATGAGCATAAGTACGCCCGCAAAAATCCGAATCACAGCGACAACCGCATTCAGAAATGGGCCTAAGGCACTACCCAGTCCGCCAATAATGGTTGCAATAGCCCGAAACGGAAACAGCAGAACCCGGGTAAGTGTACTTTCGTTCGTAGACGATTCGTTGATATTCAGATTCTGCTTGATGCTGTGTTCGATATTCGACAGCGTAATTGGCTGCCCCTGCATTTCCATCTTCTCGGTAAGCGTATTGGCCTGGGGGGCAATCATCCACAGCACGATGTAGAGGAGAAACCCAACCCCAAAAAACACAATACCCAGTACAAACAGCAACCGGATAATGCCCGTATCGACGCCAAAGTAAGCGGCAATCCCAGAGGCTACCCCGCCCAGTACTTTATTTTCAGGGTTCCGAAAGAATTTTTTGACCGTTTTGTCATCCTCAATGGTATTAACGCCCGGCAAGGCAATCCACATGGCAATGTACACGATCAGGGTAAAGCTCGAAACACCAGCCCCAAACTCATGGCCCAGCGGAGGTAAAGCCAGAAACAAAGTCAGAAAAATCAGCCGTACCCACACCACATCGATATTGAAGTAATGCGCCAGCCCCGAACACACCCCACCGAGGGTTTTCCGGCGGAGGTCACGCACCAACCGACGTGGTTCGAAGGTTGTACCGGCAGGCTGCGACGCAAAAGTGCCTGTGTTAGGGGGCGTCGATTGCGTGGATTTGGCCTGAGTACTTCCGTTAGCCGAGTTACGACCGCCCGTGGTAACGAGTACTTCTTCTTCCTCCACGGCTTCGAAATCAGCAACGGTACCCATAGCCGCCACCAGTTCGTTTACATCCTCCAGCGAAACAGCCTGTTTATCAGCAGATTTCAATTTCACCAACAGCTTTTCGGCAATTCGGTTCTCGATGTCGGTTACAATCTCCTGGCTATCTTCGTAGGTAGAAAAGTACTGCTGTACCGAGGTCAGGTAATTTTTAAGTTTGTCGTAGCCATCCTCTTCGATATGGAAGATGACGCCACTAATATTGATGCTTATGGTCTTTTTCATGATGATCCGACATTTCGGCTATTGAGAAGAGAATAGGTTAAGCGTTGGCAGATGGAGTGGTAGGATCGGATGGTAGAACAGACGACGCCCCATTGGCCGGTTTCTTATGCTGCTCCGCTTTACCGACAATCGCATTGACCGATTCGGCAAGTTCCTGCCAGGTTTCGTTGAGGGCATCCAGCGAAGAACGGCCAAGCTCTGTCAGAATATAATATTTACGAGGGGGCCCGGAGGTCGACTCTACCCATTTATAATCGAGCAGACCGGCATTTTTCAATCGGGTTAGCAGTGGGTACAACGTACCTTCCACAACCATGATTCGGGCGGAGGTCAGCTCGTCGAGCATATCGGAAGCATACACTTCGCCCCGCGATATGATGTGCAGAATGCAGAACTCCAGGATGCCCTTCCGCATTTGCACTTGAGCGTTTTCAATATTCATTGGTATATAGAATTTCGTTAATTTCTTACATCAAAGGTAGTAAAAGGTACTATGCGATGCAAGGTACTTTGCCACTTTTCGTCTGCTTTCCTGGACCAATGGTAAAAAAAAGGGGCTGAATGGTTATTTGTCAGTTATCTATGTTAACCTTCCCTTGTGTAGTTCAAACAGTATAGGTAGCCAATTAGGCATACTGCATGACAACTGGTTGATCCGAACGCCAAAAAGATCTGCTGTGGTACAGGTTTATTTTTACCCTGCCTGATGAGATCGACGGTACGCCAACGGCGACCTGCCCTGCTGCTTTTTGAAAACTTTGTTGAAATAGGGGACATCGCCAAAACCACTCTCAAATGCCACCTGCTGAATAGGCAATTCGGAATGAACCAGCAACTGACAGGCATAGCGCAGTCGAAACGTAATCAACAGCTCAACGAAGGTTTTCTGAGTGATGGTTTTAATATAGCGGCAAAATGACGTGGGTGATAGATGGGCTACCTGCGCCATGTCATCAAGTGTAATATCTTCCCGAAAATGGTCGATCAGATAGGCAAATACCCGCTGAAATCGGAGTGTTTCGGCGGGTTTGTGCTGGTAGTCGGGAAAGGCCATATCCAACGGATACACGTCCTCCGATCCTGTCAGCTCTCCCAGCATATCCAGTAAGGTCAGCAAACGTTGAAGTGCAGTCTGTGTTACTAGCTGTTGCATCTGCTCAGCTATCCGTTGCCGGGAATCGCCCCGTATCTGCAAGCCAGCCTGTGCTTTCTCCAGCAGCGATTTTATGGGCCTCATTTCGGGTAAACTACCAAAATCGGAGCCCCAGAAATCGTCTCCAAATTGCACGACAATGGCCCCTACAGCCTGCTGATCGTCAGTGGGCAGGGTTTTCCAGCAATGCGGCAGATTACTTCCCAACAGCACCAGGTCACCAGCTTCAAAATTCGCAACGTGCTTACCGACATAGCGTTGCCCTTCGCCTTTCAGGATCAATGTAAGTTCAAATTCGGGATGAAAATGGTACGATCCCCAAAATTGCGTGGCCTCGAATCGACGTACCAGAAACGAACAGGTTGCGCCTGTAGAGATTTGTTCGAACACTGGGCGCATACAACCAATAGCGTTATATTATGAATATATTCAGAGCGAAAGCACTATTCTTGCTAAAATTAGACAATTTCAGGCTAAAACACGCCAAGTGTGTCTAATCGAACGTGCAGAGATTTGTAGGCATAAATCTCCTAACATCTCTGTATATGCATTCCTTACTAGACCAACCCTACGAACTTCCGGCCGACGCTATCGCCTTTTATCAGAAGAATCGCTTCGTCAAGCTCAAAAACGTGCTTGATGCCGACACGCTAGCCTACTATAATGAAGCCATTAGCCGTAAAGTCGAATTCCTCACCAATCAGAATCAACCCCTCGATCAGCGTGATACCTACGGTAAAGCCTTCCTGCAGGTGTTCAACCTCTGGCGCGAAGATGAGGCCAGCAAAACCTTTGTTTTGAGCAAACGGCTGGGGCAAATTGCTGCTCAACTTATGCAGACCGACGGTGTACGACTCTACCACGACCAGGCTCTTTTCAAAGAAGCGGGCGGAGGCATTACACCCTGGCATGCCGATCAGTATTACTGGCCGCTTAGCTCCGACAAAACCATAACCGCCTGGATTCCATTACAACCTGTACCGCTTCAGATGGGGCCACTCGAGTTCAGTGCCGGGAGCCATGCCATAGTTGAAGGGCGTGAACTATCCATTGGCGACGACAGCGAGCAGAAAATAGCCCAGCGGCTACGGGTTACCGATTTTCAGCATGTCATAGAACCCTACGATCTGGGCGAAGTAAGTTTTCATTCGGGTTGGGTCTTCCACCGGGCTGGTGCCAATCAGACCGACCAGGTACGGAAAGTAATGACGATGATTTACATGGATAAAGATATGCGGCTAAAACAGCCCGAAAACCGCCATCAAATCAACGACTGGAATACGTGGTGCCCGGGTGCCGAAGTCGATCAAGTGATTGATACTCCTCTAAATCCAGTAATTTACGGGTAAGTCTTGTCCTTCTAGTGCGGAGCGCAAACGTCTGGCTAGTAGGACAAAAGCAACTAAAGAGTCAGGAGTACCAAGGAAACAGAATCGATTTCAGAGCCATGACACTGGGTTCTGCGCGTTGCCAATCTATGTCTAGATTGGTTAAAAAGACTTCGGTAATGCCTGGAAACTAATTTTATCCGGAACAAATAGATAAAATGATCTGGATGCTTTAGTGCACAGAGCCAAATGCCTCTACTTGACCTTTATGGAGACTAGCCCAAAAGCATCTGCATGCCTGATTGACAGCCTGGTACCCAATGAACTGGTTTTTTACAGAAAAAGTAAGCAAATATGCTTTACCGATAGCCTTTAAGCGTAACGCAAATGTAGTATACCCACATGATACTGAACGAAAAAAACGTGCGTACGCTCACGACATGGCTGGCACAGAATAGGGTTCTTTTGGCCGTTGGCACAGCCTTTTCGCTGCTGCTAACGGCTTACCTGTTTTCCTGTAGCCACCAGACAACAGCAGTGGCCATAGCAATCCCCGATGAAGTCGATTACAATTTCCATATCCGGCCAATCTTGTCGGACAACTGTTTCAAATGCCACGGTCCTGACGCCAACAAACGCGAAGCCAACCTACGGCTCGACACGGAGGCCGATGCTTATGCCGCCCTCAAAGACAATCCGAAAGCGCATGGCATTGTGCCCGGCGACCCGCTACAGTCGGTAGTCTGGCAACGCATTACCACCAAAGACACGGCCGATCTTATGCCGCCCGTTAATTCAAACCTGAAACTGACTGGGCATCAGGTGGCCCTGATCGAAAAGTGGATCAGGCAGGGGGCTAAATATAAACCACACTGGGCCTTCATTGCGCCCCAACTTCCTAAACTCCCCCAGGTAGACGACGACGAATGGCCCCGTAACGAGATCGACCATTTCACGCTGGCCAAAATGACCGAAATGGGGCTTAAACCCAATGAGGAAGCCCAAAAAGAACGACTGCTCAAACGCGTCTCGCTCGACCTGACGGGCCTCCCCCCATCGCTCGACCTACAAAAACGATTCATGGCCGATCAGTCTGAAACGGCCTACGAAAAAGTGGTTGACGAATTGCTAAAAAGCCCACACTATGGCGAGAAAATGGCGATTAGCTGGCTCGATGTGGCCCGGTATGCCGATTCACACGGTTATCAGGACGATGGCCTGCGAACCATGTGGCCCTGGCGCGATTGGGTCATTCATGCGTTCAATCAAAACTACGGCTACGACCAATTTCTGACCTGGCAACTGGCTGGCGATTTGCTGAAAGGCCCCAACAACACCCCCCCTACCAAAGAGATGCTGCTGGCTACGGGCTTCAACCGGAACCATAAAATCACGCAGGAGGGCGGGGTGATCGACGAAGAATACCGCATCGAATACGTGACCGACCGCACCAACACCGTTGGGAAAACATTTCTGGCCCTTACCTACGAATGTGCCAAATGCCACGACCATAAATACGACCCCATTCTTCAGAAAGATTATTACAGCGCCTTTGCGTTTTTTAACCAGGTGCCGGAAAAAGGCCTTTTCGGAACGATTGATGCTTCCTTTGCCGACCCGCCGAACATGAAAATTTCGGACCAGGACGTGAAAGACCTGCTGCGGTTTGTCAATAAAAAAGATACGGCTTCGGTGATGGTGATGGTCATGAAAGACCGGGATACTCTTCGGCCCACCCATATACTACGCCGGGGTAATTACGATCAGCCAGCCGATGAAGTGACAGCCTCGATGCCGAAATTTATTATGCCCTTCGACGCCAAAAGATACCCACAAAACCGGCTTGGACTAGCCCGCTGGATGACCGACCCCAAAAACCCGCTGACGGCCCGTGTTTTTGTAAACCGAATCTGGCAGGAGTTTTTTGGCCGGGGCATCGTAAAAACCGTTGGTGATTTTGGGATGCAGGGGGAGTTGCCTTCGCACCCCGAACTGCTCGATTGGCTGGCAGTCGATTTCCGAACCCATCAGTGGGACATTAAGCGGTTGGTACGCCAGATTGTGCTATCGGCCACTTACCGGCAATCGGGAGTAATTTCGGAAGACAAACGGCTCAAAGACCCCGAAAATGTGTACCTCTCACACGCGCCCCGGCTACGGCTACCGGCCGAACTGGTTCGTGATCTGGTACTGGCCAGCAGTGGCTTATTAAACCCCGAAATCGGCGGACCGAGCGTAAAACCCTATCAGCCAAAGGGTTTATGGGAAGTAGCCACCTCGGGCCGGGGTTCGCTCGCCCGTTATGTGCAGGATCATGGAACGGCCCTCTACCGACGAGGCATGTACGTTTTCATTAAACGAACGGTGCCGCCCCCGTCGATGCTGCTGTTTGATGCCAGCAACCGCGATCAGTGTGAGGTGAAACGCTCCCGAACCAACACCCCTTTACAGGCGCTTGCCATGCTCAACGACCCAATGGTGCTCGAATCGGCGCGCGTGCTGGCCGAAAAGCTCATGCTCGAAAAAACGACGACCGACGAAAAAATCAATAAAGCCTTCCGGCTGATTTTGTGTCGAACACCCAGGGAAAAAGAACTGAGCGTATTGCAACACTATTTTGCCGACGAAAAGTCGGCGTTTACCACCACCCCTAAAAAGGCGGTCAACTTGCTGGCCATCGGCGAAACGCCCCCGGCTCACCTGGCCGATAAGGCCACTACAGCCGCCCTGATGCAAACCCTGTTGATGATCTATAACCTCGAAGAAACCATCATGCTATGAACGAGTACATCGAAAATCGGCTGACGGTCAACCGCCGTCACTTTTTGGGTAAAATGGCTACGGGCATTGGCAGTTTAGCCCTGGGGTCACTGCTGGTGCCCGACTTATTTCGGGGTTCCGGCGAGGAGGTCGATGGATTTCCGCTGGGTATGCCCCATTTCGCGCCCAAAGCCAAGCGGGTGATCTACCTGTTTCAGAATGGGGCTCCCTCGCAGTACGAAAGCTTTGAATATAAACCCTTGCTCAACAAACTGGCGGGTCAGGATCTTCCGGCCTCAATTCGAAACGGTCAACGCCTGACGGGCATGACCGCCAATCAGGCCAAATTCCCACTGGTAGGCTCACATTTTCAGTTTAAGCAATACGGGCAGTCGGGTATGTGGGTGAGCGAATTGTTCCCCAATATTGCCCGTATTGTAGATGATGTGTGCATGGTGAAAACCATGAATACCGAAGCCATCAACCACGACCCGGCCCTCACCTTCCTGCAAACGGGCGCCCAGCAGGGTAACCGCCCCAGCATGGGGGCCTGGGTCAGCTACGGACTCGGTAGCGACAACAAAAACCTGCCTGCTTTTTCGGTGCTGCTGTCGCGGGGGAAGGGCAACGGACAGGGGGTATACTCCAAGTTATGGACCAATGGATTTCTGGACTCTACCCATCAGGGGGTTGTGTTTAGCAGTGGCGAAGAACCCATTCTGTATCTGAACAACCCCGAAGGCACCGACCGGACGGCCCGCCGGAAGATGCTCGATAACCTGGCCGAGCTGAACAACCTGGCGTATGACGATTTTGGCGATCCCGAAATAAAAGCCAAAGTGCAGCAGTACGAAATGGCCTATCGGATGCAAACGGCTGTACCCGAACTAACCGACCTCAGCAAAGAACCTGACCATATTATTAAGCTCTACGGCCCCGAATGCCTGGTGCCGGGCACTTTTGCCGCCAACTGCCTACTGGCTCGAAAACTGTCGGAAGCCGGGGTGCGGTTTGTGCAGCTTTACCACCAGGGCTGGGATCAGCACGGCAATATGGTGGGCGAAATGCCCTTACAGGCCAAAGATACCGACCGGGCGTCGGCTGCGCTGATTACCGACCTGAAACAGCGGGGCCTGCTCGACGAAACCCTGGTGATCTGGGGGGGCGAGTTTGGCCGTACCAACTACAGCCAGGGCACCGCCACCAAAGACAACTATGGCCGGGACCACCACCCCCGCGCCTATTGCACCTGGATGGCCGGGGGTGGGGTGAAACCCGGCACCGTATATGGCGAAACCGATGAGTTTGGCTACAACATCGTACGCGACCCGGTTCACATTCACGATTTTCATGCGACGGTGATGCACCTGATGGGCCTGAACCACGAACGATTAACCTACAAACATCTGGGTCGGCGGTATCGCCTGACCGATATTGCCGGGAAGGTGTTGCCAGGGCTAATGGCCTAATCCGTCGAACCCGCCACCCCGTAACCTGTCTCAATTATGCGCCGTTTTCAGGCTATTGCCGCCAATGGATTATTGGCGATTCACTTACTGCTTATTTTTCTGTTGTTCTTTCAGGACAAGGTTGTCATTCCTGCCTGGCTACAGCCCCTGGGTCGGCTTCACCCCATGCTGTTGCATATTCCAATCGGGTTGTTGGCCTTCGTTGGGCTGCTGTGGGTATTCCGAAACTCGTTTGGGGGCAATAGCTTCGAGCCTATTTTTCGATTTTTAGTGACGCTCGTTGCCGTATCGGCTGCGTTGTCGGCCCTGATGGGCTTTTTCCTGTCGCGCGAAGGTGGGTATACCGATCATCTGCTCAATTGGCATAAATACAGCGGTGTAGCCCTGAGTTTGTTGGCTTACGGACTTTTTCTGGTACAGCAACAGCCGATTACGAAACCGCTACTGTTCAATTCCCTATTAGCTCTCAGTACGGTTTGCTTATTCGTGAGCGGACATTTTGGGGCCAGCCTGACGCATGGCGAAGATTATTTGTTTCCGACCAAAGAGGGCGAGATGGCAAATGTCTTCACAGACGATACCCCCATTTTTATAAGCACCATCGAACCCATTCTGAAGGCCAAATGCTATTCTTGCCATAACGAACAAAAACAGAAGGGCGGATTATTGATGAGTTCACTGGCCGGGTTGCTCAAAGGGGGTAAGAACGGCCCGGTCTGGGTAGCTGGCGATCCCTTGAACAGCCACCTGATTCAACGCGCCAACCTGCCCCTCGACGATAAAAAGCACATGCCCCCCAAAGGGAAGCCGCAGCTTTCGCCCGACGAAACGGCCCTGCTTACGGCCTGGATTCGGGCCGGGGCCGCTACAAAAAAAACGCTGCGGGCACTGGCTCAAAATGACCCCTTGCGCCCATTCGTCCAGGCCCGGCTCAGTCAGCAAAGCCAACCCATCGGCCAGCCAGCCATCCAGTACTCCTTTGACGCAGCCTCGGCCGCAACGCTCGAAAAGGTCAATACGCCCTTTCGGGTAGTGGTTCCGATCGCCTACGAATCGCCCGCCCTACAGGCCAGCTTCTTTGTCCGTCAGGCTTACAAACCCGAACACCTGAGCGGATTATCGGATGTAAAAACCCAATTGGTTTCGCTCAACCTGGCGAATATGCCCGTGCGGGACGAAGACCTGAAAACCATTGCCCAGTTCGGGAATCTCGAAAAACTCGTTCTCAATAACACCGAAATTACAGGCAAGACCTTAGATGAACTCAAACCCCTGTCCAACCTTCGTTCGCTGGCTCTATCGGGCACCAAAGTCAATCAGGACGCCTTGCGTACACTAACCCAATTGCCCGGTCTAAAAGACGTATTTGTCTGGAACACCCCCATTACCCCTACCGAATTGGCTGTGCTTCAAAAACAGTACAAATCCATCCGGTTCGAAGCGGGCTACATTCCCTCGGATACAGAAATCCTGAAACTCAACCCGCCCATGCTGGTGAATGAACAAACGGTCGTTACCCCGCAAACGCTGATTACATTCCGGCACCCTCTTCGCGACGTTACGATTCGCTACACGACCGATGGCACAGAACCCGATTCGCTGAACGGGCCGGTGTATCAAAAGCCGTTTGCGGTAAACGGCCTCGCAGTTGTGAAAGCCCGAGCCACCAAACCGAACTGGTCTGCCAGCGATTTGATCGAATACACTTTTTTTGTCGGACGTTACAAACCGATAGAGGCCGAGCTAGTCAACCAGCCAAATCCACAATATATGGGCGAAGGCGGCAAAACCCTGATTGACCAGAAAAAAGGGACAATAGACAATTTCAAAGATGCGGCCTGGCTTGGTTTTCGCGAAAAACCGTTTGAGGCTTACTTCACCTTTGACCAGCCGATTGCGCTCAAATCTGTCACGCTGAGTGTCGGTAAAAACATTGGCAGCTTCATTATGCCACCTGCCTCGATTGAGCTATGGGGCGGCCCCGACAAAGCCCATTTGAAACTCCTCCAGAAACTACAGCCCGAACAGCCTCAAAAAGTAATCCCCGCCCGTATTGATGGTGTTTATATGACTCTGAAAGGAGAGCCATATTCGGTGGTGAAAGTGGTGGCCCGGCCCGTCGCGAAACTCCCTGCCTGGCATCCGGGCAAGGGGCAACCCGGCTGGTTTTTCGTAGACGAGGTTCTGTTTAATTGACCGTTGCGGCAAACGGATTCATCGCTTCTGTCCGATACCAAATGGTGTTCCCGTACCGAACAGAATTCTCCCGGATGTCATACAGGTTGAAGACAAACTGGATTTTGTGTTCCACAGCGTTTTTCCGCTATTAATACGTTTCAATCATCAGACAGGGGCTCAAACTATTCGCGGCAGAAGCAGTTACATCCTTACTAAGGACCGATAGCAGATCCGCATCAGCCTTTAGATCTCTTCTAAACGAATATTGCCTGACGATGAACGATAAAACACTTAAAAAGATAGCCAGAATTGCGCTGGGAGGTAGTTTAGTTGCTGCTGGCATCAGTCACCTTACCGTGGCCCGAAAAGAATTCCAAGCTCAGGTTCCCGACCCGATTCCGTTGCCGAAAGATGATACAGTGGTATATTCAGGCATTGCCGAAATTGCCCTCGGTAGTAGCCTCATCCTGACCGACAAAGCTCATCAGAAATCAATCGGGAAAATAGCTGCTACTTTTTTTACTGCCGTTTTTCCCGGCAATATTTCCCAGTATGTCAATAAGCGAAGTGCGTTTGGGCTGAACACCGACACGAAACGGTTCGTCCGTTTGTTTTTCCAGCCTGTGCTGGTTTATTGGGCGCTGAAGAGTACAGATAATGTGTAAACGGCAGGCTGTGGCTTCTTACGTATCGCTTGCTTCTACACAATGAAACTGATTAAACTTAGGCTATGAAGCGTTTTTTCCCTTCCGACGCAGGAGGAAGTTCAACATCCCTCAGTAATTGATTAGGGAAACTTGAGATTCCTCCTGCGTCGGAAAGGAAAAAATGGCTTTCAAGGATAAAGGTTAAATCGGCTCAACTACTTCGTAGTTAGGTGCTTTGAGAAGAAAGGTAGCATCTTTTGCTCGATCCGCTCGCCAATCCGGTTGATGTGATCGCCTTCATATTCCTCATATGTATGGGCAATCTGATAATTGGTCAATAGCTGATCCAGAATCTTATTGCTGGCGGCAATACTCTGATCGCGATTACCCGCGTCGAAGGCCAGCGCGTTCAATTGCCTGATGTTCATGATGTATTGATCGATCATTGCCAAAGGCGCGTTGGCTGCCCATTTGGTAGCGATAGCTGGCTGAGGCTGACCATTCTCAATGGGCAGATCGAAAAAGAAGGGCGGCTTACCAGGGTTGGGCGACCAGGCCGCAGCCGACGCAAATAGCGCCTGGGTACCAAAATCAGCTTTCACCACGTCATCAGGAGTTTTTACCGCTTCGATTTTGGCAATGGCTTCGGGGCTGAACACCCGATTGGGGTTAGCGGTCATACAACACGGACTTAGCAGGTAGAGACTCGAAAAGATTTCGGGGTGTTTTTGCCCAATCCGAATAGTGCCATAGCCACCCATCGAATGCCCTGCCAGCCCACGACTGGTTGCTTTCGGAATGGTCCGGTAGTGTCGGTCAATATAAGTAACCAACTCTTTAGCGATAAAATCTTCCCAGTTGCCCGTTGTTACCGAGTTGGAGTACATACTTCCCCGGTAGCGCGTGTAGGCATTGGGCGTTACAATGATCATCTCCTGCGCCTGCCCGGATGTAAAAACCTTATCGACGACTGTCGGCAGATTGATCCAGTGCTTGGTTACGCCATACCATTGTCCATCATTATCGGTGAAGCCATGCAGAAAATAAACGACCGGGTATCTGCGTTTCGATTCTTTTTTATAACTGGGTGGTAAGTAAATCGACACGTCCCGATCAGGCGAATCCCCTTCCAGATTACCTTCCAGGCCCTTTCCATGTACTCTGACCCGTTCTACTGTCCCTTGCAAGGGAGTCTGACTGTAGCCTTGTACGCCAACGATCAGACTAAACAGGGTGGTAAAAATCCAATAACCGTTACCAAACCGGGCTCGATTCATACGAGGAATTAAGATTAGTGTCCGTAACTAAAGTCTGAACCCCTCGCATTTTAACCAACGAAGCCCTGAATACCCTTTAATTATTGCCGTCTCCCCCCTTCTTGTCGTCGTTGCTGATCCGTTTTTTCTGGCGCTGGCTGCTGGACATTTTCCCAAATTCATATTTCAAATTCAGCCGCCAGCCACGCCGATACATAGAGACATCCTGCGTCTGTACAAAATTGGGCCCTACAAAATCGTTCCGCCAACTGATTGTTTCGTTGAAGGGGTTATCGTACCCGAAACCAATGGTTCCTTTCTTTTTCAGCACTTCTTTCTGTACCACCACATTGTAGAAACCGAAACCACCGTAAGAGCCTTGCAGGTTTACCCGTGCCGAATTGTAAAATCCGAAAAACTGGGCTTTGATTCCTTTTCCAAAATCAACGGACGAGTTAAGATTGATCCGATACATCCAGTCTTCATTTCGGGTTTTCAGCTCGGCACTTTCCAGTACATTGTAAAATACGTTGACCGATCCGTTCACCGACCACTGCTTGGTTAGTTTTGTGTTGGCACTCAGATTGAATCCGTAGGCCGAGTTCTGGGCTACATTCTGAAAAATCTGCTTCAATACCCCTTCATTATCAACCGTACTGATGCTTTCAATGGCGTTGTTGGTCTGACGCAAAAACGCTGACAGATTGAAACTCGTCTGCTTGATCGAAATGCTGTAGTTGGCTTCTACCGAGTGAGTCAGCTCAGGCTTCAGATAAGGATTACCCCCATACAGATTTTTTGAATCCGACTGATTGACGTATGGATTCAGGTAATAAAATTGGGGCCGCTGTATCCGCTGCGAATAATTGAACCGGATCTGCTGCTCCTTTTTCAGGGCGCGCGACAGACTTACACTGGGGATAAAATTTCCGTATGTGCTGGAAAAAGGCGCAGTCCCGTTCAGAAAATTAGCCTGAATAAATGTGTGCTCATAACGGGCGCCCAGGTTGATACCCCAGTTCTTTTTGGGAGTTCGGCTATATACGACATAGGCGGCTGCTACCTGCTGCGCATAATCAAACACGTTGGCTAAAGCCGGCTGATCGGCAAAGTTGGTTGAACCGTCAACGGCATTGGCTATACGATAGTCGCTGAGTATCTGTCGGAAGATGGTTTTGGTTCCAAGTTCGAGTTTACTGATGCTATCCAGCGGGTTCGTAAAATCGAGCTGAACCGTCCCTTCCTTGTTGTTATTGATATTGTAACTTTTTTCGCGGTAATAAACGGTGTTCTGCCGGTTTAAGAGATTCGACCAGTAATCGCTGTCTTCCCCTTCAAACGAGTACATCATCAGGAAGTTGAGTTCTTTTTTGGGCTTCTTGAACAGACGGGTATAATCAAGGTTTAGGGTCGCCCCAGCCCAATCGTAGGTGCGGTTCATATCCCGATGAAAATACTGGCTCACAACCCCCTGGCGACTTTCTTCAAAGTCGATATTGAACCCATTGGTATTGAGTCCATTGTAATAATTTATGCCCGCCCCCATCCGATTCAGCGAATCAATATCCCAGTCGGCATTCAGGTTGGCATACACGTTTTTACCATTGCCCAGTACCCACTGAGGCTGCCGCTGATTGGTGGTCTGGCCCTCGGCCGAAAACGACCGCAGCAACTGGATGTACCGTTTGTTTTTCCAATCACTGTATCCCCCATTGGCCGACAGACTAAGATTCTTCATGCGGTGATTGAGGGTGGCATTCTGCCAGTTGTTCCACTGGCTAAAATTCGGGCTAATGGAGCCATTGGTACCCTGAAGCGTATTTTTCTTCGTGATGATGTTGATAATACCTGCGGTGCCTTCTGCATCATATTTGGCTGAAGGAGAGGTAATTACTTCCACCTGCTTGATTATATCCGCCGGAATCTGTTTTAGCGCATCCGATATACTACGCGCTACGATACTCGACGGTTTGTTGTTAATCAGTACCTTGATGTTCGCGCTTCCCCGAAGTTGCACATTTCCTTCAATATCGACCGCTATCGACGGAATTTTCTTCAGAACGTCGGTGGCATCGCCCCCCTTCACGCTAATATCTTTCTCGGCGTTGTATACCATCCGGTCCGACTTTTCCTCGAACAGGGACTTTTGCTCAGTTACCGTCACCTCGGCTAGTTTCTGCACAGCCTGACTGAGTTTGATTTGTCCCACTTCCAGGTCCTGCCCTTCAACTACCTTAATACCCTCAACAGTTTTGGGGCTATAGCCAACAAATGAAATCTGAAGGGCATATTTCCCTGCCGAAGCCTTCGTAAAGATGAATTTGCCAGTGGCATCGGCCGTGGCTCCATCCACAATTTTCCCCTCTTTTACGAGTGCAACGGTCGCAAATTCGACGGGTTTGTTTGCCGTTGAGTCGAGTAGCGAACCTGAAATTTTCGTGTGTTGAGCCAATACGATTCCCGTGCCCGACGCAAAGGCGAGCAGCATAAGTAAAAACGATTTCATAGGAGGTGTCGCCTACCGACAGTATGTTTTTGTGTAAGGAGTGTTGAGAGAGTTGCTGTGCATTAAAGTCGTATTAAAGACGACTGACCCGGCAAAACGTTGCAATCGTTTTCAATTTTTCTGCAAAACAGAAAAGCCGCTGGGTATCCAGCGGCCAGAAGAACCCTCTGCTACAGCGCTAAAGTAGCCGAATCGTCATGCGTTTGATCAGTCCGTTGTCGAACTCGTACACATGCTGTAGCTGCTCATCGGACAGGATATGGCCTGCATAATCACTCACAACCTGATGCACATCGACAGTTACCCGCCCTTCATCGTCGGTTGTACAGCGCAGCGGTTCAACATGCGGATTGAGTTCTGTCCACTGTTCCGTCCAGTAGGCCCGTATCGCTTCATGACCCACTACCCGCCCCCCTTTCCATCCATTAGGCCAATCGACGTCGGGATGCATAGTAGCCAGGGCAGCCTCGATTGCCCGCGCGTTAAACGCTGCATAGGCAGCAATCAGAAGTAGACGATGGTCGAAGTCAGCCATAAACGAGGGAATAGGTTGCCCCTGCAAAGGTCATGCTTCCTCCGTATATATAGGTGTCGGTTTAGATTGAGATTTTCTCGGAAATTACGCAGATTGCCAGGCAGATACGGGCGATGTACTTAACAGGTAAGGGACGTTAAAAACGTCCTGAATCCACATCATGAATAAACTGAATGACGCCATTCATAAATACCTTCTGGTCATCCCACATGGATAAATGGCTACCATTCGGGCAATACAAATAGCGTCCTTTTTTGACCAGTTTACTTTGTTCTTCCATCGCTCTGGGGTCCATTGTGTCGTATTTGGCCCCAATCATCAACGTCGGAATGGTGATTTCGTGTAATCGGTTTTTAATATCCCACGCTGCCAGGCGCCCACTGACCCCAAATTCGCTTGGGCCCTGCATCAGGGTATATACGTAATTGTTCGCGTGTTTCATAGTTCGGTTAAGCCCATCTGGCAACTCCGCTAATCGGCATAAATGTTCGTGATAGAAATTCGGAATGAGTAATTCCATATAGCGCGGATTGGCAAAATCTTTTTTCGCTTCGATAGCCCGAATTTCGGCCAGCACTTCGGGTTTCATTTGTTTGGCCAGTACGTTCTCCGCATATTTACCATATTCGATTGCACTGGCCATCATATTCGCGACCAGCAACGCCTTCAGGTTCTTCTGGTATTTCAGCGCATATTCCATTCCCAGAACCCCACCCCATGAATTGCCCAGAATATAAAAATTAGAACTATCGGCTCCGATAGCCTGCCGCACCTGTTCCACTTCCTCAACAAACCGTTCGGTCGTCCAGAGTCGGTCATCCTGAGGCTGGTCGCTGTAATAGGAACCCAGTTGATCATATTCATAAAATTCAAACCCTTCGCGGCCGAAAAAGGTCTCGAAACATTCCATGTATTCATGGGTCATGGCGGGGCCTCCATGCAGTAGCAGGATTTTCAGTTTCGGATTATTGCCAAACCGTTTTGTCCATACCTTGAACTCCCCAACAGGTGTTTTTATGGGAATCAGTCGGACCCCGCCTGATTCGAGCGAATCGCCATAGGCAAAATAATTGGCAACAGGGACCGAGGTCGGGGTATTGTTCGATTGGCAGGCAGCGAGCAAACAAACAGCAAAAAAGAGGTAAAGTAGTCGCATAGATAGAAAAAGGTAAGCCAGATGAGTTGGTTTGCCTAAGATAGCGAATTCCCTCTCATAAAATGAATCCAATAAAAAACACCCCTATAAAGCCGGGTGATTTTTATTGTTTACGTAAATGTTCCGTAGCTTTATACAGGGCTAATCAATAAGCCCTGTCGCAGTATATACGTTCATCCAGAAACTACGTTTAGGCTCTAGGAACGCTCTGTATCTTCTGATTCCGTACACGCTTTATATGCATTCTGGACGTTTGCCCCGGCTCCCTACGCTTCTATTGGCTGTTTTTTTACTTGTTCCTTTTATCGGTTTAGCCCAATCGGTCTGGCAGCAACTTCCAATTACTATTCAGGATAATCTGATTTACGTTCAGGTACGGGTCAATGGGCGAGGGCCTTATAATTTCCTGCTCAATTCGGGGATAAGTGGGTTAGGGCATATCGACCAGCGGCTGGCAAAAGACCTGAATCTGAACATCGTTGGTTTTCAGGAGAACCGGGAAGGCACACAAATCAAACGTGAATTTCTGGTAGCTGTCGATAAGCTTAGCATCGGTCAGGTTACGCATACCAACCTCAAACTAGCAGTTCATAATGACAACGAACGCGCGCACCAGTTACCTGTCAACGGCGTCGTTGGCCGAGAGTTCTTCAGTCGTTACCTGTTTACGGTCGATGGTCCAAACCAGCAGTTACGCTTATCGCTGGATACACTGGCGAGTAAACAAAAAGGGGTAGTTCGTTATACCAATCCGTTTCTGGTTTTGGGAAAAGTAGGGCCACGGGATGCACTGTTCAATCTGGATGTAGGTTCTGCCCTACCCCTACTCGTCCCGAAAGCCTTATTGGCGGGCATTCGTTATACCGATACGTCCCAGCAGCGAACGGTAAGCCAGGCTAACACAACCTTCACGCTACAGGAAGCCGTCGTTCATGATGAACTGATTCTGGGAGGAGTTTCGCTGAAGGATCAAACGATTTACTACTCGGAGAAAGCGCATCAGATCAGCGTAGGCGTCGATTTTTTAAAAAATCATACCGTTTCATTCGATCAGCGTAAGAAGCTGATCCGGCTGGAATAGACGCCTTGCTTCGGTTCATTTGTGAACAGAATCGGATTGATTAGCCTGCTCGCCCTGAGAAGCTGACCAGGCAACGGGTTGTATATACGCGTGCCTGATAGCCGGAAATTGCTCCTGTATGGCATGATGGATACGCACAATGGCTTCGTTAATGTCGTCTGTCGTCAGTTCCGATAAAAATGCTACGCTCTGTACCAGGGTTATTTCTTCAGGGCCGAGGTAAATAGTAGCAATTTTAACCACTTGCTGCACAGCCTGGTCGGCTTTTGTAATCGCGACGATTTGGTTGCGGGTGTCCGTATCAACCCCTTCGCCCAGCAGCAAACTCTTACTTTCGCGGGCCAGTACGCCAGCTACCATTACCAGCAGTAGGCCAATCAGGATCGACGCCATTCCATCCAGATACGGATTTTGAAGAGTATGCCCCAGAAATACCCCTAAAAACGCGATAATCAGCCCCAGCACGTCGGAAACATCCTCGAACAGCACCGTAAACGTAGCCGAATCCTTGCTGTCTTTCACAGCCGCCCAGAACGATTGAGAACCTCGTTGCGCATTGAAGGCGCGTAAGGCCGTCAGCATCGAATAGCCATCCAGCAAGAACGCCACACCCAGTACAATATAGTTCCACTTGGGGTCACGAATCGGTTCAGGATGTTGCCAATGCGTAATTCCCTCATACAACGATACCCCACCACCTACCGCAAAAATAAGCAGGGCCACTACGTACGACCAGAAATATTGCTCCCGACCGTAGCCGAACGGACGTTTCTGATCGGGCGGCCGCTGACTGCGGGCAAGTCCCAGTAGCAAAAGCAGCTCATTGAGGGTATCGACCAGCGAGTGAATGCCTTCCGAAATCATGGCCGAACTACCCGTTACCCCAGCCGCTACAAATTTGGTTGCGGCAATGCCCAGATTAGCTGCCAGTGCGGTATAGAGCGGGGTTTTCGATGAAGCCATGTCAGTAAAACTACTGTTTTTACGAGGATGTTCAAGCGAAACTGCCTTCTGGATTCCGGCCCAGAAAAAAGACCCTGTCGCAACCAACTAGAATTCGGCAGAAACAGGGTCAATCAGTGAATAGTGAGGGATAATCCTTAGCCAAGTAGATGCCAAAGCTCCCGGACGCAAACACCAATTAATGTAGTAGCGACGATCAGAGCGGGCATGAGCGAGAGTTGTATCGAACTTTGTTTCATAACCAGAGTTGTTAAGCGTGTATATACTAGACGCCGAAACCAAAAGAAGTCACGTCCAAAAGGAGTAATTCTACCTAACTAATGGAATAAATAAATTATACGGCTAGTGTAGTCAACCTCTGATTAAATTTTAACGACATACCGATACATCCGTTGCCATATACCCTCCGAACCGTGTCAACTTTTTGGCTGTCACCATCATTAAACCCTCCAAGATCAGGGTAGCCCTGAACCGTGTTCGGATTGTTCCTGAACCGCTTCGTGCGTGCGTGCATACATACGTATATAGCTTTTCCTTATTTAGGCTTCTCTTCTTTGGCTTGCAACATGCCCTGAACAATGGGCTCAGGTTTGGACTTAGGGGTCGTATAGCGTACCAGAGTAGCTGTTGGGTACGACGACCGGGGTGGCCGTCTGATTACTAGTTGGTACGACCGGGTACCGATCACCAGATTGGAATAGGCCATCTCGCCCGATTCCTGCATCAGACTCCAGTTGGCGATTGGCTCTTTGCTAAGTAAGGCCTCATCCTCCGCCGACAAACTGGCATAGACCGTGTCGGGTACAAAATGTTTACCAGACACACTTTCAATCACAGAGACAATCGAAGGGGGTGCCGTAGCGGTCGATTTGTTTTGGGCACTGGACAATGACAGACTAACTAGCCACATCCCCAGTATTCCATATATTGTTCTAACCAATTGTGTCATCGTATTGCAGTTGTTGTTCTTCAGATAAACTAAACTGGCGGCTGTTGGTTAGCCCAGTCAGGGGGAAATGACTTATTTCTCCGCCCTATGTCGCCATTATCTACCCAAACACGATACTTACGGATACTCCTGTTCGTCTAATACAGGTTCATCCGGTTGTATCATGTTTCGACTTTTTCTGGCCTTATTTTCTCTCATTTCGATTAGTTTGCCGTTTTGTGGTAAAGCTCAGGCAGTTGCTCCCGACCCTACTCAATGGATTTCCTACAACCAGACCTATTTTAAAATTCCGGTAGCTGAATCGGGGATTTATCGCATTACCGTATCCGAACTGGCTCAAGCCGGAATTGCTGTCAATCAGATCGACCCAGTTACTATTCAGCTTTTTCACCGGGGTATAGAGCAGGCCATTTTCGTAGCTGGTGAAAGCGACCATCGGTTAGATAACACCGACTATCTGGAATTTTACGGCCAGCCCAACGATGGGACTCAGGATTCACTCCTCTATCGCCCACATTCGGCGCAACCGCATCCCTATTACAGTTTGTTCAATGACACCACGGCCTACTTTCTGACCTGGCGACTTGATGGAACGCTCGGCAAACGTATGGTTATACAGACCGATACAGTTTGCACTGGTCTGCTACCCGAAACCTATCACTGGGCAGACGAACTGCGTTTGTTTACGTCCGACTACCCCGGCTGGGCGGCTGGTTTGTCCGGCAAAACGGAATACAGTTACTACGAAGCAGGCGAAGGGTATACTGGCCCTGTACAACAGAAAAATCAACCCTTTCCGACTCATTTCCAACTCGTAGACCCAGTACACGATGCTCCAGGTCCACAGGTCGATGTTCTTGTCGTGGGCCGGTCGGTAACCAACCACCGGGTCGATTGTCTCATCGGCTCAACCCCCGAACATCAGCAAGTGCAGGACAGTGTACGTTTTGTCGGTTATACCAATGCCAGGCTACAGTTCGGAATAAGCTGGTCGGCCATTGGTGCCGATGGGCACTTCTCTGTTGCCACCATTTCAGGCAATGAAACTACAGCCAGCGATGCCTATTCCGTATCGTATATCCGTCTCCGGTATCCCCAACGGCTAACGACCAACGGACAGGTATCGAAACGATTCCAACTCGAACCCAATACCGTTGGAAAATCAGTACTTACAGTCAGTGATGTCCTGCCGAATACAGACTTCTGGGACATAACCAACCCGGATGTCCCCATCCGATTGCCTGTCCTCAGCAATTCGGGAACCGCTGTCCGACTGGTTGTACCCGGTACAACCATCAGCCGAACCCTTTTGAGCAGCCATGCGCGCAAAACGGTAGCTGGTCTCCATCGGACCAGGTTTTCGAACTGGTCGAACCTAAAGCCGTCCTATGTGATTATCAGCCACGAATCGCTCATGAAACCCGCTACTGGTCCGGCTGGCGATACTACGTCGAATGCAGTTCGGGCCTACGCGGCTTACCGAGCCTCGGAAGCAGGTGGCGGCTTCGATACGCTGACCGTAACCATGCAGCAACTCATCGATCAATACAGTTACGGGGAGCGTCATCCGATGGCGATCCGGCGTTTTATCCAACAATTTTTTCGCGCAAACAGAGTCAGTCTCTATCTGTTGCTGATCGGCCTGGGGCGCAGTACACCCGGCATTCGAAAAGACCCACAACAAGCAAGGCTCGATATGGTTATGACAGTCGGGTTTCCGGGTTCTGACACCTGGTTTAGTGCCGGGCAACTGCCTGCAGAACCCAACGTTCCCGCAGTGCCTACCGGCCGAATCAATGCTGCCACCCCGCAGGAGGTTATGAACTACCTGGCCAAAGTAAAAGAATACGAAACCCCTTCTGCCAATCAACTGTGGCGCAAAAATCTACTGCATCTGAGTGGGGGGCTATCATCGAACGAACTGAATTTGTTCCGCCAACTCGTTGATGCATATCGTAATCAGGCCATTAATCCCCCATTGGGTGCCCATGTAATGACCGTTTCCAAATCGACCGATCAGGCCGTTGAAGTACCAGGCATAGCCAAAATCGTCAATGTGGGTGTTGGCCTAATTACCTTTTTCGGCCATTCGGGACTGGATGTTACGGATCTGGATATTGGCTTTTCTTCGAATGAAGCACTGGGCTATCACAACAAAGGAAAATACCCGCTCCTACTGGTCAACGGCTGTGCTATCGGTAACTTTTTCTACGGGCGACCCACGCTGGCAACCGACTGGATTCTTACGGCCAACCGGGGAGCCATTGCGGCTATAGCGCATAGCCACCTCGGTACGGTCGACAACCTGCACCAGTACACCTCGACATTTTATAATCTCCTGACAGACAGCACACAACTCAACAAGCCCATTGGCCTCCTTCAGCAGGAAACCATCCGACGGGTGTTGATGCAAACTTCCGACGGGCCGGCGCTGGCTACCTGTCAGCAGATGGTTTTGCAGGGTGACCCCGCCATTCGCCTGTTTCCATTTCGCACTCCCGACTACGCACTGAACGCCAATAGCCTGACTATTGAATCGCCTTCCAGCCACCCATTGACCTTATTCAGCGATTCGGTGCGTATTCGGATGGTCGTTGAAAACAGTGGCTTGTTTCGGCCTGGTCCGCTCCCCTTTCAGGTGCGTCGCTGGGTAAATGATCAGGAAACAAGCGTTTTCAACCTGGTTCTTGCCAATACCGTCGCCTATCGGGACACCCTTATGCTAGCCTTTCCCAATGACCAAACGGCCGAAGGAGAGAATCGTTTTGACATAACCATCAATCCCCTTGGCTTGCCAACCACGCAACCGGAAAGCGATCATTCGAACAATCAGGCTCATATCGAATGGACCCTAATCAGTCCTAAGCCTGTACTGATTTACCCACCATCCGGCACCACGTTAAGCACCCCGTCCGTTCAGTTGATGGCTCAATACCTAAACGATGGCATCCACCGCTTCGAACTGGAATTGGACAGTACGGCTGGTTTCAACAGCCCTTTTCATAGTAGCCAAAGCCTGACAGCCCGCCAGTTTATCAGGTACTCGACCGTTCTGCCCAATCGGCCTAACGTAAGGTATTTCTGGCGGGTCCGATTGGCCGACACGACATCGCTTCCCCCCGACTCAACGGCCTGGGCGGTTGGCTCGTTCGTGTATGGGACGGCTGCACCAGCCATCCGTTTGCCCGAAGCCCAACTTCAGCTTGCGTTTCAGTTGCCTACCGACATTCAGCAAGGTGACACCGTAGCCATTCCGCTCCAGCTCACGAACCTAAGCCCGTATCCATTTGCCGACTCGCTGGTTGTTCAGCAAACGGTCTATGCAGCCGCCCTTTCGACTCCGCAACTCACCCAATGGCGAATAAAACCACCAACCCCGACCGATACGGTTCATTTTTCGCTCCATATCCCAACCACGTACTTACCGGGTATAAACCGGGTACGGCTGACCGTAAATCCACATCTGCAACCCGAATACTCGTACCTGAACAACACACTCGATATACCCCTGACTGTCAATCCTGATGTGTTGGGACCCCTGCTCGAAGTGGCGTTCGACGGCGCCCGAATTGCCGACGGAACCGTGGTTTCGGCCCATCCGCTTCTTGACATACTGGTGGCAGACGATAATCGATCTCTCATCCGGTACGACACAACCGGGATGGATTTATACCTGCAAAAACCCGGAAAGAATGCCCCTTTTGAACGGCTTAACTGGCGAAACTTCGTCCACCAAACCATTGATAAAGACAATATTTTTCGGCTCCGGTACCCGTTACCCAACCTTACCGATGGTGTATATCACCTGCTTGTCACGGCCCATGATGCAGTCGGTAATTCAGCCGTTCCGTATCAGGTTGGTTTCCGGATGGTATCCGAAAGGTCACTGGATCAATTCTCGGTATCACCCAACCCATTCCAGCATCAGGCCGTGTTTCGTTTTGAACTACAAGGCGAACAGCCCCCCACTACCCTGACGCTTGCTCTTACCGATCTGAACGGACACCTTGTCAGAACCTTATCGCCTACTGCCCGTATCGGCCTGAATCAACTCGTGTGGGACGGTCGGAATGACGTAGGGAAGCTACTTCCAGCCGGAATGTATATCTACCAGCTTACCCTACTGGATGCGAAAGGAGACGCCTGGCCGATAGCGGGCGGAGAACGATGGCGTATGAAGGGTCGAATTGTATTCGTACACTGATGAATCAATCCACCACTGATCCGGCAATTGGTAGAGCTAGTCCGTATATTCCTGCCCTGACCGGCTTGCGGGCTATTGCCGCTTTTATGGTCTTTTTTCACCATCATAATCCAGCCCCCATACACACAGCCACCCATCAGCTACTTGATCAAGGCTATACGGGCGTAGGGATCTTTTTTGTACTCAGCGGTTTCCTGATTTATCACCAGTATGCCAACCGCTATTTATCGGGACAAGTCTGGTCATGGCGTCGGTATATTCAGAACCGCTTTGCCCGAATTCTTCCACTGTACGCCCTACTACTCCTGTTTACCCTGGCCGTAAAAGCAGCCAGCGGACAGCCTGCAAGCTGGCCAATTATATTTTTGAATGTCAGCCTGTTAAAAGGTTTTTTTGACACCTATAAGTTCTCAGGTATCGCCCAAAGCTGGAGCCTTACGGTTGAGTGTTGCTTCTACTTTACGGCCCCTTTTTTATTCGTCGCCCTCAAACGCCTGGGGCCTCTCTGGCTTACAGTAGGTTTAGTGGGAATTGGATCGATTCTTTGGCAAACACTGGGACAATGCTCTTTTCGTTATGCCCCAACATCAGGGCTATTCGGAAATCCACAATTCGTAACCTTTTATACGTTTTTCGGGCGTGGGTTTGAGTTTGTGACAGGCATGTGGTTGGCCCAGATAGGGCATGAAAACCGACTGCACTACATCAAATACGGCCGTCTGGGATGGCTGGCTATGGCTGGTTGTATACTCTGGCAAGCGTCCCTACCCATTTTTACTGCGCAGCCCGACCGCTTGTTCTGGAGCGAGCTCATCGTTTACAATTACCTGCTCCCTATAAGCATCGGTCTGTTTTTCATTGACATCCTAACGCGTCCATCCGGCACGAAACGATTCCTATCCACCACGTTTATGCAAACAGCGGGTAAAAGCTCCTATGCATTCTTTCTCATTCACAATGGGGTGGTAGCGAACGGCCTGCTAAAAGCAGGCATTACCAACATCTGGCTGCTCTTCCTCCTGCTTATTGCTATGAGTTACGGTTTGTACAATTATCTTGAACGCCCGGTGTACAACTGGTTAAAGAGCGAAAGAGTGAATGAGTGAAAGAGTGAAGCCATCCGGTAGGCTTTTGCTCATTCACTCATTCACTCTTTCACTCTTTAACCCTAGTCCCAGCATTCCATAATAAGCAGATCGCCGGTTTGAGCTTCGATGCGGACAAAACCATCCTGAGCGGCTTCGTTACTGCTGCTGGTAAAGTAGCCAATCTGGAGCGTTGCCTCCTGAAGATTGTATTTCAGACCGTCGGACGTAAACCCCGTTACGGTACCAACCGGAATCAGTGAGATAGGCGATCCGGCTTCGTACCATTTTTCAAAACGGCCGACTAATGGAAAAATTCGGGAATGGTCGTCGAGCATCGTTATTCGAATCTGGTCTTTATAGCGCACGATGTTGGTCATGTTTGTGAGCGTATGATCGGCCCGACGGCCCGTTGCCCAGATGATGTTGACCGCCGGATAGCCACGTTCAATCAGGAATTCAATACCCTTGTCGAGATCAGTCTTATTCTGGTCGGGCGTATGGACAATTTCCAGCGGATACTGCTGTGCCATGATTGCTTCCTGGTCCAGGCCCTGGTCAAAATCGCCTAGTAGCACATCGACCTTAATACCCAGTTCAAAAACCCGCCAGATAGCCCGGTCGAGCACAACTACCGTCGGACTCCACTCCAGTAACTGGCCAATCAGTTCGGGCTGGCAGGCTTCGCCATTGGCAATCAATAAAGCCGGCTCCTGTTTTTCGCGGACGATGTGATGGGATGACATAGATGGAACAAATATAGTTTACGGTTTACAGTATTCAGTTTTCGGTGGGCTAGCATGAAACGTTTTGATGCGTCAGCCCATGAAAACCGAATACTGTAAACCGTAAACCGCTTATCCTGTTTAATTTTACAGAACGAAGCTGTTCAAACTGTCCGTTTTAGCTACAAAGCGTACGTTTCTGTCATTCCAATAATAGGAGGAATGACAAAATGCACTCCTTTAAGCTCATTTCAACGTTTAAACAGCGTCAACGTAAACAGTCCTGATGTTGCAGCGCGTTTTTAATTTCCTGACCTTACCCCGATTGATGGGGTTATTTATCTTCCTGTTTTGTCTGGTAGGGCTTCAAAATTACCTGCTTGGGTATGGCAATTACAACAATTACCTGATGTTTGCCCGCCCGTTCGATAACCTGCTCAAAGACCAGAGCATTTACGGACTTCACCCACATCTCTACTTCGACAATTATAAATACAGCCCAACGTTTGCCTGGCTGATGGGGCCGTTTTATTACCTGCCCGATCTGCTCGGTATAATCCTCTGGAATCTGCTCAACACGGTTGTTTTACTAGCGGGTGTATGGTTTTACCTATCCGACGAAAAAGATCCGGATCGCCAGCGCCGTACGGCTCTACTGATCATTCTGCTTGAAGCACTGATTACGGCGCAAAATCTGCAAAGCAACAACCTGATTGTCGGTGCTATCCTGCTGGGACTCTATCACCTGCGCAACGAACGAGTATGGCAGGCCGCTTTTTTCTTCGTGCTATGTGGCTTCATCAAGTTTTATGGGGCTGCGGCAGCGGGCTTCTTTCTGTTTTACCCCAAAAAGCCACAGTTCATCCTGGCCATGATTGGCTGGACGCTCCTGTTTGCCATTGCCCCTGCAACGATGATCCCTTTCGACCATCTGCTGGCCGAATACCAGGAATGGTTCAGCGTGATTGTGGTCAGTAAACTGGGACTACAGGTATCAGTGATGGGCATTGCCGAAGCCTGGTTTGGTATGGCCAAAACGGACGGCAACTACCGCATTATCGAACTGATTGGTGCTACGCTGTTTCTCCTGCCCTTTCTGCGGTTCGGGCTGTGGCAGGATCGACTGTTCCAGCGCCGGATGGTGGCTTACTTCCTGCTGTTTATGATTGTGTTCAACAAAATGGCGGAGTCGCCCACCTACGTTATGGCCGTAACAGGGGTGGCGCTGTGGTGGGTAACCCTTAGCGAGCCTACGCAACTGGATAAAATCCTGCTGGCGCTGGTCATTGTGTTCACCTCCCTTTCGCCAACGGATATTTTCCCACAGGTTATTCAAAAGCAGGTATTTCAGCCGTACAATATCAAAGCAGTTCCTTGTCTGCTGGTATGGATGCGGATTCAATACCAGATCTGGACCCAACCCAATTCCCCGCGCCACTCTTTACAAACTACCTAGAATCTTCTCAATATCGGCCGGACTGTCGACGCTGGGGGTTTGATAGGTTGTCGATACGAGTTTGATCCGGTAACCGGCTTCCAGCCACCGCAATTGCTCCAGCGATTCGGCTTTCTCAAGGGGTGATGGCGGCAGTTGAGTAATGCTAGCTAGCACATCAGCCCGGTACGCGTACAGGCCAACATGGCGGTGATACGCATGATGCAAATGCCATTGATCAGGTTCGACGCCCCACAGATATGGAATAGGTGATCGGCTAAAGTAGAGTACTTCATTTTGCCCATTCACCACGATTTTGGCTTCTTTAGGATCATGGAGTATAGCGGCTGAATCGACAGTTGCCATCTGTGTAGCCAGTTCAACGGTCCCATCCAGAATGGATGCCAGTTCATCAATCTGCGCCGGATCGATAAAAGGCTCATCCCCCTGAATATTAACGATGTAATCGTTCGGACTCGGCTTCATCCCCTCGGCAACCAGCCGGTCGTAGGCTTCCCAGCAACGGTCGGTTCCGCTAGGGTGATCGGTTCGGGTCATAACGGCCTCTTCCCCCAGCCGACGCACTGCTTCTGCAATTCGTTCGTCGTCAGTCGCTACAACGACTTTGCTTAGCGAGGTTGCCTTTTTTGCCTGTTCCAATACCCGCTGAATCATGGATTTGCCGCCAATATCGGCCAATGGTTTTCCGGGAAACCTGGTAGAAGCATAACGAGCGGGGATGATACCGATAATCATTACAAAGAGTGAAAGAGTGAAAGAGTGAAAGAATGAAAGAGTGACGGGAGATTCACCAAGTTTTAGTAGATTCTGTCTGTGAATCTTTGGGTTTCTTCGTGTGTCTCTGTGTAATAGTTATTTAGGTTCAGGTCCGTTGGCACCGATTGTCCAGTACGTAGGCACGATGGCCTGGCGCTGCTGATAATACGCATCATAAACCGGTTTGTAGCGGAGTCGTTCGGCCATTACGGTTTCGAATTGGCCCAACAGACCCAGCAGTAACTCACTGCTTTCACGCACAGCAAACTCCCCGCTCTGATTGCCCGTCACGTAGTCGGCAAGGCCGTTTCGGATGACATACTCCATAAACAATGGATTGGCCTCCCGACGAATCATAACCCGCACACCCGCTACTTCGGCAACCGACAGATCGAGGGCATCATCAAAGAAAAAAGCGACTTCTGATGGCTTGAGCCGATGCTGTTCCAGCAAGTGATGCAGTACATCGATCTTGTGTTTGGCCTGTGCGTAGTAGGCATGAAAATGTTCCCGGCGCACCAGCATTTCGGCCAGATCGTTTGTTACACCCGTAATGACAGCGGCAACGGGCAACTGCTGCTTATGTTGCAGCCAAAGACCAAAGCGTAGCAGGTTCGTACCCATCGAATCGACTTCGCTGAACGAACTACTCCCCGATTCGGTCTTAATTCCGTTGTTGAACACCCCGTCCCAGTCAAACACGATGGCCTTCACCGACTGTAGTTTCTCCGCTATCTGATCGGCCGGGGTAACAAATTTTCCACCCAGGGCGGTAAAGGTATTTTCGATTGTCGCCATAAAATATATGTATGATGTATGAGGTATGATATATTTTCAAAATGACACATCATACCTCATATATCATACATCATTACGCCAGTTCTGGCAAGGTGTTCCGGTATTTTACTTCTACGGCGTGGAGTTCGAGCAGGGGCTTCAGGAACTCTTCCAGATAACGGATGTCCAACTGACTGGCCGCATCGCACAGGGCTTCGGATGGGCAGGTATGCGTTTCCACGAACAACCCATCGACACCGGCAGCGACACCCGCGCGAGCCAGTACAGGCAGGTACTCACGAGCACCACCTTTGGCATCGGCCGATGGTATACCGTATTTGCGAATGGCATGGGTTACGTCGAACACAACCGGATAATTGGTACGCGCCATGTGGTAGAAACTACGCGGATCGACGACGAGATCGTTATAGCCAAAGGTATAGCCGCGCTCAGTCAGGATGATCTGGTCGTTGCCCGAATCCTCAATTTTTTTGACCGGATGTTTCATATTCTCCGGTGCCAGAAACTGTCCGTGCTTGATATTGACAACCCGGCCGGTTTTGGCAGCAGCCGTCACCAGCATGGTTTGCATACAGAGGTATGCCGGAATCTGAATTACATCGACCACCTCAGCCACCGGAGCGCACTGATCAGGATAATGAACGTCGGTCAGGAGTGGGAAACCAAATTGCTCCTTTACCTTAGCCAGCACCTGAATTCCTTTTTCGAGGCCGGGGCCATTGTAGTAATTCAGGCTGGAGCGGTTGTCCTTCTGAAAGGAGGATTTATAAATGATTTTGATGCCGACCCGCTCCTGAATTTCGCGGAGTTGCTCAGCTACGGTCATCATGATTTTTTCGTCTTCGATGACGCATGGCCCGCTGATAAGGAATAAATCATCGGTTCCACATTCGATATCGCCAACGCGAACAATTTTTTGTGACATTTCTCTGTCGTTTTAAGTAAACTGGCTCGTGTCCTTCTTCTGGAAGGAATTCAGTAAAATAAGTCCGGCACCCACCATAAACGACACATCGGCCATGTTGAAAATCCCGGTTTGAAATAACCCTAAACGGATATGTAAAAAGTCGGTTACCGAACCGTAGGTTGCCTGGTCGATGAGGTTACCAATGCCGCCACCTATGATAAAGCTGGTTCCCAAAACCACAAGCCGTGGCACCTTAGCCGAAAAAAGCAGATACGCCAACCCGGCCAGAAGCGCCAATATGGGCAGTGCCAGCAGCAAGGTATTTTTAACCAACGGAGGCCAGGCATTGCCTAAGCTTAAAAACGCTCCCGTATTTTCAACTTTCGTCAGTGTCAGATGGCGGTCCAGCAATGGAATACGTTCGCCATAGCTCACCCTGCCACGTACAATGGTTTTCGACACCTGATCGCACCCGATATTGACCGAAACCGTCAGTATAATGAGAAAAATTCGGATAGCGTTTTTCATACTTCGTGATAGCCTCAACCCGTCTGATTACAACCGACGGAACAAATCTTTCAGCAGATTGATAGTGATGACCTCCTGCCAGTTGTCGCCAATGGCATGCAGCCACATATGCGGTAGGTTGTACGACACATGCGCCATTTTCGTAATGGTGTCGTCGTCCCAGTCTTTTGCCAGCCCTTGTGGCAGGTCGATCTGGTGATAGGCGACCATCTGCTTAAACTCAGCCACACCCTCTGGATAATAATCTTCCAGATGATTCATGATCAGGCAATTGGCATAACAATGGCGAGTTCCCAGAATTTTCGACAGCCCATAGCTTAGTGCATGACACACGCCCACTTCCGAATAGGTGAGGCTTAAACCGCCCATCAGTGAAGCTACCATTAGCTTATCGTCGTTTTCAGGAGTCTGTCCAGAGTTTTCGCCCAGATACACCTCGCGGCAAAGTTTCATGGCCTGCTCGGCATACGCATGCGAATAGGCATTGTTCATCCGCCCATTTTCCGACTCCACACAGTGGATATACGTATCCATACCGGTATAGAACCACCAGTTACGCGGTACGGTCGCAATGAGTTCGGGATCGAGAACGACCTGATTAAAAACCGTCCATTCGCATTTGAGGCCGAGTTTTTTTACGGGCCCGGTCAGTACGGCTGTCATCGACACCTCAGCGCCCGTACCCGAAATGGTCGGTACGCCAACGTGGTAAATGCCCGGCTTTTTGATCAGATTGAGTCCCTGATACAGCGTAGACGATCCTTCGTTGGTGAACATCAGCGACAGGGCTTTGGCGATGTCCATGATGCTGCCTCCACCAATACCGACAACGCCTGAGGGCAGTCCTTTTTTCGCCAGAATTTCGTCGCGAAGCTGATCGATCTGGTCGGTGGTTGGCTCATGCTCTTCCACGCTGATGTAATAGGTCAGGTCTTCGGGATGGGCTGGCACCCGTTCTTCGAGCGGTTTACCTTTGAAGTAGTTGTCGACCAGAAAAACGAAATAGTGTTCATTTTCGGTCCGGTGAAGAGCCAAGATGTCATCGAGCTGAGAAAAGCTCCCCCGACCGAACACGGTCTTCTCGATGCCTTTAAAATTTTTATGCGTGGTTTGTGTCTGTGCAGCTACCATATTATTGTTAAGCCGTATTTATTGAAAACAGAATCTCTTGTAGCAATTGGCAGATTTTCGGATAAAGCCTGTGCTAGAATGAGCCTGTCGAAAGGGTCCTTATGGTGAAAGGGCAATTGTTGAAGCTGTAGTAAATGCCCCAATTCTATTGGTATTACCCAAATTTGATTACGTTCTAAAAAGCTAAATAATTCAGTTATGGGTGAATCAATGTCCAGTTTTCCTATACCAATCTTAATGGTTATCTCCCACAAACTGGCAACACTAATATAACACAGGTTATTAGGATCACTTATTAGTCGCCGAAGATTGTCCGACAAAGACTCGTCGCCACCATAGAACCAGAGTAGCGTGTGCGTATCAAGCAACAATCGCATTACATGTATTCATTAAACTCGTCCAATGGCTCATCAAAGTCCTTAGTCAATCGTACCTTACCTTTTGCATAACCGAATTCACGCTCTTTTAGCCCTACAGTTCGTTGTTTTTTGGCTCGTAAAAATGCAACGAAGTCTTCAACCTCCTGACGCAATTCAGGAGGCAGGGCAGTTATTTCGGTCAATAGGGCAGTCGTTGACATCCGTTTAGTCCATTAAAATTACGCTTCTACCAGTGTCGCTTTCCGAACGGCGGCCTCGATAGCAGCGGCTAGTTTATCGACTTCTTCTGCGGTCCAGGAAGCCCGGATACCAAACGAAATCAACCGACCGATTACGGCCTGTGCCCGCGGAATCTCGAGGTTTTTATAATCCTGTGGGGCACCAAACTTTTCAACCGCCAATGCCGAAGCAGTCCGCATTTCTTTGATATGATCCCACTGGTTGATGAAGTGATACATATTGACGAACCAGTAGTTGAATCCACCCACACCAGCCGCATTCAGTTCGGTAACGGTGCGCTGAGCCGACTGCGTATCCTCCAGAAACAGGTTGAGGAACGTAGCCGAATCCCCGTCAGCGTCAGGAATACGGGCAAACGATACCCCCGGTACATTCGCCAGCCGATCCATCAGTTGCTTTTTATGGGCATTATTTTTCTGGATGATTTCAGGAACCCGACGGGTCTGTACCAGCCCTACGGCCGCATGCAGTTCGCTGATCCGGTAGTTGAAACCCAGTATCGGGTGTTGCTCCATGCCCCGGTTGGAACCAATATGGTCGTGGCCGTGATCGGAATACGAATCAGCGTGTTTATAGGCCGTTTCGTCGTTGGTAACCATGATGCCCCCTTCGCCAGCCGTTGCAATTTTGAAGAAATCGAATGAATACGCGCCGGTTTTACCCCATAGTCCCGTCGAAACGCCGTTGAACGATGCACCCATCGCCTGACCCGCATCTTCTACCAGTACCAGGTTGTGCTCGTTGATCACGGCCATGATGGCGTCCATATCGGCCATTTGTCCGCACATATGCACCAGGCAAACGGCTTTGGTCTTGGGCGTAATCGCTTTCCGAATCCCGTCGGCACTCAGGCAAAGGGTTTCGTCGATGTCGGCAAAAACAGGTAAGGCGCCAATCATCAGCACCGCTTCGACGGTAGCGATGTAGGTAAACGGTGGCACAATGACCTCATCGCCTGCGCCAATACCAGCCGCAGCCAGCGCACACAGGACGGCCGTTGAGCCACTCGATACGGCATGGGCATATTTCGCCCCTACAACTTTGGCCACTTCAGCTTCAAACTCTCGAGCTTTGTAGATGTTGTTCCGCTGTGCTTCGTGATTATACCGAAACAGGATACCGGTCTCGAGCACATCGTTGATCTCCTTGCGCTCAGCCGCTCCAAAAAATTCCATTCCTGGCATGACGTAAACTATTTTTTTACAAAAGTACGGTTTTCTACTGAGTAGTCATTCAGTGGTCATTTGATTGTCATTAATGATCCTTCATTGTCCTTGATTGGTACTCCCAGAGTGGTTGATCAACGACAAATGACCACTAAATAACGATCAATACGGTATTCGCTTTTCCAGTGCTACCCACTCCCGAAAGACCTGACCAGCTTCATCGCGGAGTAGTTGGTGCATGGGGATATGGCGTTCTTCGTGCTTTTTTTCCAGTTCCTGATAAATAAACGAATCATCGAAACCCGCTTTGGCCGCATCGTCATGCGCAGCCGCGTATACAATACGGCTGGGGCGGGCCCAGTAAATAGCCCCCAGACACATCGGGCAGGGTTCGCAGGAAGCATAAAGTGTACAGCCATCCAGTTGGAAAGTTCCCAGATTCTGGCAGGCGTCACGGATGGCTACCACTTCGGCATGGGCCGTTGGGTCGTTGGTCGAGGTAACCCGGTTGCAGCCTTTCCCAATAACCTTCCCATCCCGAACAATTACGCAGCCAAATGGTCCTCCCTGATTGCTGTTCATGCCTTCGCGGGCCAGTTGAATAGCCTCGCGCAAAAAGATTTCGTCCTGATTCATTATTATCTGGTAGTCAAATGTGGCCAAGAATGGTCAGAGATAGTCAAGCCTTAACGATATTTGACCATTCCTGACCCTTTTAAAGTGCTGCAAGATACTTGGTAACGGCCAGTTGGGCGGCACTGTTTTTACGAAAGGTGTCGGGTGCCAGTGCATCGCGCAGGGATTCATACATATACATTACCTCCCACAAACTGCTCAGCAACGTCATCCGGTCGGGCATCGAAACCGTTTTACGGAGTCGGGTCAATTCATCGGTACCAAACGTTGTTTCGGCCCGGCGGACACCCCGTGGCAAACTGGCGTTTTTCAGATGAAGCATCGGCCCAATGACAGCGTTCCGTACAAAGGCCAGGAAATCGATCGCTTCAAAATATTCCCCACGGCCTACCTTCAGCGCGGCATAGTGCGCCCAAATCCAGAACCGATCTTCGGCCCACTGAAAATCGAACGGGGGGTATTGAGCCGTCGTTTGTTCTATGATCGACGTCAGAAGGTTATCCCGTTCCCAGAGAATGGTTGGATTTTCGACGCGGTGATGAAACTCATCGGGTGTTAAGAACTTAATATCCACATGCAGCAAGGCCGATTCATAAAGAGCGATGAGCAAACGGGGTTCGCCTACGTGATCGCCCCGGAATGAGGCCAGCATCGACCCGAATTGGGAGGCAACAGCCTGCATAGCTGCCAGTTCAGGGGCAATTTGCCGATTACTGACCAGAACCAGATCGAGGTCGGAATAGGCATCCAATTCACCCGAAGCCCAGGAACCACCAACGGCCAATCCAACGGCATCGGGGTCCTGCTGTATAACGGTAATGGCGTTTGTAATGAATGATTGAAACGGTTGTAACGGTACCTGCATGGTTCATAACACCGGAGGGCGGTGCGGTTGGTAAATTACCGCAGAACGGTAAGGCATCTGGAATAGTTCATAACCTCAGTCTTGCCCATACGTAGGGACAACCCGTACACTATTTTCCATTGTATCACCCTCCTCTCGTACATCGACAAGCCCACAATACATACTTAAGACGCACGTTGTTCTCCAAAAGCCATTTTCCTTTAGCCATGCGATACGTATTCATCGTTTTCGTAATCTTATCTTTAACCGGGCTATCTCGACGATCATGCGCTCAGACGATCAATGAAGACCCTCCCGTTCAGATTACTATTCTGGCCGATGGAAAACCCGTTGGACCAACCCCTAAAGTTCCGATTTCTTCACAAACCCTTACCCTCACCTGCCAGCTTACGCCAGAAGCGCATCAGCAACACCCAGAGCTTGATTCTCAAGTAATTATTAAAAAGGCCGTTATCAATCGGGTGAGAGGGACCACACGAGTCGGTTTTTTGAACTGGTCAGGTTCAGATAATGATTTATCGATCTCCTTTGCTCCTGCTGAAGCTCCGGGCGACCGATACATTATTCAAATTGAGGACGCCCGCATTCAATACAAGAATGGCACAAGTGTACGACTGCAAAAACCCATCTTTTATTCCATCTCGTTTCGAGAGTAAGGCAAGGACGATCTATGTACCTTATTTACCGAACCGACCATACCAGCCCAACGCCCGACGGCCCGGATGAAAGCAGCAGACGCTCCTGCTTGTCTCCCCTCTTTTTGAAGATGATGTAGTTGACCAGATCGAAAGCCAGCAGAAAACCGCCCTGCATCATGATGGATTTTCCGTAGCCCCGCAGTTGATCGGCCTGGTCCGGTCGGGTTTCTGCCCGTTCGCGCAGATAAGCCCCTCCGACCACGTAGGCCACGTCGAGCCCGGCATTGAACAGCAAAATCTGCTTCATGGATTCGTGTTTCCGAACCGCATCACCTACGGTTTCATTGGCTCCCGGTTTTTTGCGGGAACCCAACAAACCGGCTCCGGCAATACCCAGGTTGACCAGATTCCAGTACACATTCATTCGGTGAAAATACGTCGTTTCGCCTGTGGTTTGGCCAGCCGCAATACTTCCGATAGCTAGATTTGCCAGTGCATAACCACCCAGGGTAAGACCAAGCGTTTTTTGATGCTGAATACGTTGGTTTGTAAAGTCCTGTAATTCGGGGCGGGCCGACTGAGCTGTAGCTGGGCGACTCAGCAGCATTGAGCCAGCAGCCAGGAGAAAATGACGAAACATAAGCATAGCGGATTGGTTTGACGATCAGTTTTTATTCAAACCAACCGTTCATAGTCCAAGTTTTTCCCGCTCCTCAGGATTATTAATATTGGTCAGTTCACGCACATCCGGCACGGTCAGTAAATGAATATCCTGCTGGATTAGAATCTGCCGGGGCGAATAGGTCCCTTCGGCAACGGCCTGTTGGAGAATAGGTCCGAAAGCGGGTTCATAAATACCCAACAGAGGTTCGGGCAACTGACCATCCGAATCATAAAATACCGTTGCCAGCTTAGCCGAATTACGCCCTTTTACCAATGTATCAATAGACTTGGAGGATATAAGTGGCATGTCGCAGGCCACCACCAGCCAGGCCGCAGCCGGATCATAGGCAAACGCCGACAGAATACCGTTGATCGGCCCAGGCAGGTCATACCGATCTACGATCCGAAGCTGGAGTTTTCCGGCCACTTCCAGTTCGGTCTCCTGGGTGGTATTCACCGACCAGAATACCACACTGCAATACGGACGCAGCAATTCGGTCAGATGATCGCGCTGGGTCTTACCGTGATAAATCATCTGCGATTTATCCGTTCCCATACGTGTACTCCGACCGCCCGTCAGGATGAGTCCATTGATTTTACTCACGTCGAAAATCCCGTTTACCGCCCGTTTTTTCCATGAGCCTGGTTTCTTTGATCACAATGTCGTGCGAGAATGCTTTGCACATATCATAGATCGTCAAAGCAGCCACCGATGCACCTACCAGCGCTTCCATCTCAACCCCGGTTTTTCCTTCCGTCGCTACCAGACAATCTACAATCGCATCGGTTCCTTCAGTGGTTATGGTAATCTGGCAGTTATCGAGCCCCAGCGAATGACAAAGCGGAATCAACTCATCCGTGCGTTTGGCGGCCATTGTTCCGGCAATGATCGCCGTCTGGAATACAGGACCTTTTTTCGTGTTAATCTCCGTTCCGGTCGAACCCGACGGTGATAGATGTTGCATAATCTCCGGTCCAAGGGCCACAATGCTCTGGGCGCGGGCCGTTCGACGCGATACCGATTTACCGCCCACGTCCACCATGGCGGGATTTCCTTCGGCGTTCAGATGCGAAAAAGAAGCCATTAGTTCAATTATGAATAGATTGCAGTTCTTTTCGCCAAAATTCATCATTTATCTTTTATCAGTCATCATTGCCGTCATGCTTTCTGTTGCCAAAGCCTTTGCCGTTACTCAACAACACCTGCTCATCCTGCCTACCGAGACGGTTTCACTAGTGCACTCGCTGGGCCGGGTACTACGCGAGCCGGTATATGCCGACCGCGATTTTCCGCCGTTCAATCGCGTGTCGATGGATGGGATTGGGATTGCCTTTGCCACTTATGCTTCCGGTCAACGGACCTTCCCAATTGCCGGTCAGCAATTTGCTGGCCAGCCTCAGCAAACGCTCACCGATACCACAACCTGCCTGGAAGTGATGACCGGGGCCATATTACCTGCCGGAATTGATACCGTTGTTCGCTATGAAGACATTAGGGTTTCTAACGGCCAGGCCACGATCACCATTGACGACGTTACACTTGGACAACACATTCACACACAAGCTGTTGACCGCAGGGCGGGCGATGAGTTACTGCCTGTTGGCACGCTACTAACCCCATCAGCCATTGCCGTAGCCGCTTCGGTTGGAAAATCAGCGGTTGTGGTTTCTGCACTGCCCCGCGTAGCCCTTATTTCAACGGGCGACGAACTGGTCGATGTGGGTGATACGCCCCTCCCCCATCAAATCCGTCGGTCGAATACCTACATGCTGCGGGCTGCTCTGACTTCGCTGGGCATTTCGGCGACACTGCACCACATTGTCGATGATGAGCACCAGTTACAAACCGCCATTCAGGGGTTATTGGCAGCGAATGATGTCCTAATTCTGAGCGGGGGTGTGTCGGCTGGCAAAGCTGACTTTGTACCGGATGTGCTGGTGAGTCTGGGGATTCAGAAGCATTTTCACAAGATTGAACAACGACCGGGTAAACCCCTCTGGTTTGGAACCTCGTCAGATGATACAGCCTATCCGAACCGAACTGTTTTTGCCCTTCCGGGCAATCCTGTTTCGACGGTTTTGTGTGCGTATCGGTATGTGATCCCCTACCTGCGGGCATCGCTTGGGCTGGCACCCGCTCCTGAACGCTATGCACAGCTCGCTCAATCCGTTGTGTTCAAACCAGCCATTACGTATTTCCTGCCCGTCCGGCTCACCTCCGAACCCGACGGACGAACACTGGCCCACCCACTGCCCGGTTCAGGGTCTGCCGATTTTGCCAACCTGTTAGCTGCCGATGGCTTTATGGAGCTACCAGCCGATCGATCAGAATTTGGGGCTGGAGAATCCTTTCAGGTATGGCCAACGCATTAATCATTAACCTGGTAGCGTACTGGTATGGGGACGCTACCCTTTCAACCTGACAAGCCTTGCATGGCGTGCAGGGCTTTTATGAATACCTGAAAAAACATTGATATTAATATTAAAAACGCTGTATATTGCCCGATTACTTATTGCGATTGGACTATGCAGAAAACAATTCTAATCACGGGCGGAAGCAGAGGGATTGGGGCAGCAACGGCGTTATTAGCAGCCCAAAAAGGCTACCAGGTTTGTATCAACTATGTAGCCAACAAAGAAGCAGCCTTGCAGGTAGTAGAAACTATTCACCAGCAAGGCGGAAAAGCCTTTGCTTTCCAGGCCGATGTTTCGTCCGAAGAAGATGTCATTGCCTTGTTCGAAGCCATTGACCCAATCGGTCCGATTACGGCGCTGGTTAACAATGTTGGGATTCTGGAACCCCAGATGCGGGTGGATACCATGACCGCCGACCGACTGAACCGGGTTTTTACGACGAACATTGTCAGTTGCTTTTTATGCACCCGAGAGGCCATTAAACGCATGTCGACGAAGCAGGGTGGATCAGGCGGAAGCATTGTAAATGTATCGTCGGTGGCGGCCCGAACGGGTTCGCCGGGTGAGTATGTCGACTATGCTGCCTCAAAGGGGGCTATGGACGCCATGACCATTGGCGTATCGAAAGAGGTAGCTGAGGAAGGCATTCGTGTCAATGGCGTGCGACCCGGATTCATTTACACGGATATTCATGCCAGCGGAGGTGAACCAGGCCGGGTAGATCGGATCAAAGGCAGCGTCCCTATGAAACGGGGTGGTTCTCCCGACGAAGTGGCCAAGGCGATTCTGTGGTTGCTCTCCGACGAAGCCTCCTATTCGACAGGTACATTCATCGACATTGCAGGTGGGCGATAGCCGTTCATTTTTTTATGAGAAACACAATCAGAAAAGCTAGTATGGAAATAATGAAGCCAAACATAAAGATGTTGTAAGCTACCCGAAGCAGTTTGTATTTTTTGGCCAGCACCAGCCCCAGGTAATAGATGTCGCGAGCCATTGAGTTATAGAGGTACGTGCTGTCGTTCATCAGTTGTTGAATACCCCATTCATACTCACCCAGACTCATCTGGTAAAAATTCCCGAAAAACAGTAGGTTTCCCTTTCCCTGCTCAATGTCGCTGTGACTAAACGTCCCATGACTGACGTTGGGCCGGGTAGTCAGGATGGCGAACACGATGGTCAGTACCGACGTAATCAAAAATAACGTGGTAGGCACCATCAGGTATGGATTTTCTTCGATCCGGCGCGGCAATACCGATACAACCACCGAGACCATAATCGAATTGACCGAAATCATAATATTGGCCTTGCTATCGGCTATTTCGCTCAGGCGCATGTGGTTGGTCGATGTGGTCCGAAACATGGTTTCGATACCGCGCTCCGAGCGTTTATCCTTGTCCTTCTCTTTTTTCTTTTCTTTTGGCTCTTTCCCGATCAGAGGCTCTGGCATTGGCGACCCAACCGTTTCTACAATTGACTGTGCGGCAATATCGACAGATTCTTTCAGGATACTTTTCTCATGTTTAGCTTCTTTCCCAGCAGCCTTTTCGGCTTGTTTTTCCAACAGTTGACGGAGGTTTTCGGCCTGCCCGGCCGTTAATCGCTTTTGTGCATAGTCGGTGAAGTAGCGGTGGCTTTCGAGAAGCGAAATATTTTGCTGCCGCCAGGATTTTCCCGGAATCTCCACACCTGTCCGGTTCTCCTGCTCTTTCCGAAGTCGCTTCTGGTAATCGGGGTAATCCGTACTACCCAGGTGAAACAGGTCGGCATCACACAGAATTTCTTCCAGACGGTTAGTAGGCGCTTGGGGCATTCTGGTTGCCCGGATGCAGGCTTGCACCTGTTCAATCAACGCCGTCGATGTGCCCAAATCCGCCAAAAAACTGGAGGCCAACGCAGCACCTCGTTCTTCGTGCCCATCCGATGGCCCGGTCAGATTCCCCAGATCATGCAGCCAGGCTGCTACCATTACCACCACATAATCCGATTCGGAGAGGCTATAAAATCGGGCCATCTGGTCAACAGCCTGGACAACCTCCTGGGTATGTACCTGATTATGATACGTAAAATCAGGCGTCAGATGATCGGCAAAAAATTGGGTAGCGTAGGTTTCAGTCTGCGATAAGAGGTCAGGAGTCATAGGATTAAGTTTTTCGGTACAATCAAAATCGGAAACCCAGCGACACGTAAGGTAAGGTGGATTCATCGGAAAAGCCAACAGAAGCCGTCACGGTCAGTAATTGAGCGGGATTCATATACAACCCTGCCCCGTAGCCGTCGTGCCAGCGATGCGACGATTCGCCGTTGAGCCATACCCGCCCCACATCGTTGAAGGCCAGTAACCCCACACTGGCCGGAAACAGAAATGACCGAAAGCTGAAGAGTTTCAACCGGGCTTCGATGTTATGGTAAATCAGGTGGTTACCGGCAAATCGGTACGTTCGGAATCCCCGCAGGTTGTCTTGCCCACCCAGGTACAACAACTGATAAAACGCCGGATTACCATAGGTCAGTCCGCCACCGATTCGGTTGATGATCACAAACCGGGCAGCCGGGCTAAAACTGGTGTAAACACTCAGATCCGTACGAAACTGAAGCAGGTTGTTGCCATGCTCGTTGAATCCCTGAAGGGCCAGTACAGTGGTATTCCAGTGTAGACCTCGTGAGGGCTGGACCGGATTATTTCGGTTGTTGATCAGGAGCCCGGCCTGTACCCCCGCGTAACTCTCCCGTTGCAGAAAACGCGCCTGTGGCGGCAGATCAGCCAGGTATTTCTCAATAAATCGGCCCTCGTTATCTCCTCGATTCAGGCTAAAATGCTGAAAAACCGGCCCAACCGACAGTTCCAGATGATTGCCCATTTCAGGTTTGAGTAAAGCCGCGATGTTTATTAAATCGTAACGAGTACGGTAATAGCGAATCGAATGACTTTTATCATAAACCGTCTCGTTGCCAGGGCCGAAAAAATTGGTCACATTGTCGGGCGCTTTTGAAAACGCACTCAGCCATAGGTCATTTTTACCGATCAAGTCTGTAAAAATACCGTCGTATTTGATCGACATGGCTTCGGTGGCCAGCGAACGGGAAATCATCAGGCGATTCATGGCGGCATAGGGCGCTTTGCGAAATCCCTGTTTGATCCACTGAACCCCTGCCCCCAGAATCAGGCCATCGTCGGGGTTAAAACCGATGGTTGCTAATGGAGCCACCCGGTCATACTTAAAGGCATGTGGATCGTACTGGTTAACCGCTTTATCCGTCGAACGGCGATCGACTACCTTACCCGCTTCAGGCAGTACGTTGGCGTCGGTTCGCAAATCGTATACCACCGGCTTTCCGGGCTGTCCTTCTACGGTAAAAGTATCCTCGCCTTTCCCACCGATCAGCCGTACACGAATGGTCGTCGCCTGATTTCCGAGCACATCAAACCGATCATCGCCTTTGCGGCCATACAGACGGACTTCATGCGTGACACGACCATCGAATTCCCGACTATAAAAAGGTGAAGCCTCTACCCCATTCCGGGTTATTTTGAACACCGACACAGTCAGCTTATTATCGGGCTGGTGCTCAATCCGAAACAGTTCGGCCTTATCTGAACCGGGTATATCGACTGCTTTGGCCAAAAAGCGATAATAGGTCAGCCCTTCTTTCAAGAGCCATTCCCGACGAATTTTCAGGGTTTCCAGTACGTTCTGCCCAGTTTTTTTCCGGGATGATTCCGGCAGTTGCCGAATAGCCTGCTCCAGCACATCGTCCGTTAGGGCATCGTGCAGTTTCTTTATTTCGGTTATCCAGTCCTGTTCGGTGAGTCCATGCAAAAAAAGTCGGTCGAAATAGCGGCCATTGAACATAAACCCTTTCACGTTCGGCAACTTATCCGTAAACCCCTGGAATTTAGGCTGTATCCAGGGCAACGACCCTATAATTGGTAGCAATCCGTTTGCGCGAAAGAATACCTGGTCACGATCGCGGGGAATGGGGTAATACAGTCTGCCTTTATCCTGCTTCCGACTTCCCCAGCGCCACTGGTCCTCATGACGATCCCAATCGCCAATGAACAAATCAAGCATCCGCGCCCGCAATACGGCTTTCTCATCAATCCGGTTATCGTTGTCGTTTTCCAGCGCATCCAGCACTTTAGGCGTACTGACCGACTTACTATCGCCGGGACTTCGTTCTTCGAATAAAAAGACGCCATTCCCGAAATCGGCCTGATAAATACCCAGCGCAGGATCGTCGGGGATATATACCACGCGCGGATTGGCATGTGGAACGCCAGCCGCCTTCGCCAGCGTGGGCACCGCCAAAGGAGCAAACGGATACCCCGCCGATATTTCATCCTGCAACACATCTTTGGCAATGGTTTGCTGCAAAACACGTGGCAAAGCTTTGGCCGGATCTTTCTGGATGCTGCGCAGTACCCACTCACGTCCGGTAGAGTCCTCAATGCGGAGGGATTTGGTTTGAAAGCCTCCTCCCCGCTGTAAAATTTTAAAGCCGCCCATGGTCCGCGTTATATCGAAAACTGGCAGCTTCACAGTCGACGCCCACTCCGTCCGGTAGTTATTGCCCAACAACCAACGATGCACGCGCCCAACACGCTCGTATTCGGGCGCAATGGCCACCTGAACGCTGTCGGGCCAGTTGGGTCGTTGGCGATTCTCGGTTACCGAATCCGCTCTGGGCGAAACTGTAAACAAATTAGCGGTATGCGCTTCGGTCGCCTTCGCCTGCTCATCGACCGTATAAAAGTGGGCCGTCAACTTACCATTAGTCAGTAAATCCAGCACAACGTACCCCCATTCGCTGCTGACAAACTGAGCCAGCTTACCCTGTTTTACCCGTTCGCGGTTAATGCCCGATCCACTCACGATATAATTTCGCGTTCCATCCACAATATGCTGTAGCGCATGGTCATGGCCTGCCACAAAGACCACATTTGGTGCAGGAGCCATAGCTTGTTCAAACGCCTTCACCATCAGTTGGTAACTGGGATTGGGCAAATCCTGAATATTACCGAATACACCCCGCACCAACGGATACAAAGAGCCAATTACGGGTAATGGAATGTACAGATTCGGCGAAAATTCGGTCAACGGAAAAATGTGCTGTTTTAGGGTATAATAACCCCCGTGAATGCCGTAACTGCGCATGGGATGGTGCGTGGCCAGAATGATCCCCTTGCCTTTGTTTCGGTAGGCAATATCGGCCAGCCGGGCTACTACTTCATCTTCACTCTTACAGGCACAGTCCGACTCAACACCCGGTTTCGCGTAGGGATGTAGCCACCACTGCGTATCTACTATCACCAGCACCAGATTATTCCCCAGGGGTATCTCCTCCGGGCCAGGGCAACCGCCTGATGGAATCATTCGGATGTTCGGAGCCTGTAGGCTGTCGAGCCATTCGCCCTGCCGTTTGATACGCTCCCAGCCATCCGGCCGCCCCTTCGACCAGTCGTGATTGCCCGGAATAAAAATTACTTTCCCCGCCTTACCTAATCCAGGCCCGACCAATCCAGGCTGGGCCAATCCAGGCCGGGCCTGATACGCCAGCACAGCCACCAGCGAATCATAGCCGGGGGTGCCTTTTTCGGGGAGGCCGTAGGTGTATACATTGTCCCCCAGATACACCAGCGTTGTCCGGGGATCATTCAGGTTGTAGTGGCTGGATACCGCATCGACTACGGGATTTTTACCCTGTCGTAACCGTCCGGCATCGCCAATCAGAATTACCCGCTGCCGGATCGAATCACTGACCGTCGGTTTTACGCTGGTCGACTGGGCCGATGCAGGGCCGAAGCCCGCTAAAAGGCATAGTAACCCCACCAGCCCAAACCCTGCTTTTTGTACTCGTTTCATGGTTCTGGGCTGTGGTTACGCCTTGTAGTTGATACCCACCCGGAGGGCTTTCAGATTAAAAACACCCTGCATGGGCTCCAGATTGAGGAATTCAATCTCAGGTTTTAAATCCCCATTCGCCTGCAGGCGCTCGATTTGTGCGATGTAATCCCCTATTTCGGAGATGTGGCTATAGACCAGGGCAATCGTATCGGGTTGGGTCAAACGCTGGCCAGTACCTTCTACCCGGGCTTTGTCGATTCGTTTTTTGACGACCTCGTATCGAATACTGTACGACCCCTCTACATCGAATCGACGTTCGTCCTGCCGAAACCCAATATCGACCGGGTGCGCGTGCGCCAGAATGAGTTGCGTCGTTTTCAGGGGCAAGGGGAGTTCGGGCAGGAGCATCTGGGTCAGTCGGGCCGTTTTCACCATCGCTGTCAATTGCCACTCGATCAACTGCCGATGAATCGGCCGGGCAAAAGGTTTATCAGGGGCAATCGACTGGCCGATGTAGATGGTATACTCCGTGCCATCGGTGCGGTAACGCTCAAAGTAGTGCGGGTAAATGGCCTGTAGCTGTTTTTCTTCCTGATTGATGTACTCATTCACGGTGGTATTGAGCTTATCCATCGTCAGTTCGTACCGTTTCAGCGCCCGGTTGAAGAGTCCGGTCATGGGGTCGATTTGGGCAAAATAAGCTTCCAGTTCGGGCAGTAGTGTATGATGCTCCTCCACAAGCTGACGGAGATAGGGATTGATCGTGTTGACCAGAAACAGGCCGATCTCCTGTTCATCCTCAGCGGCCATCCCCTCTTTCAACCGTTTTTGACACGCATAATTCTCAAGCTGCAGTTGTTCGGGCCGCTCCTGCTGAGTGGGGAAATGAGCATGGCTAAAAATGGCTTCAACGGCCACCAACTGATCGGCTAAATCCTGCCGGACGGCCTTGTGCCGCTCCACCGACGAGTTCCGAATATCCACAGCTCCATAGAGCGGGTACACCTGTTCGAACCGCACAGGCGCCAGTACCTCCGTCGAATCACCCGAGCGGCTACGGCGTAATTCTTCCCAGGCTTCTTTATAAAACCGCCACTCTACGGCTGGTTGCAACGACGTAAATTTGGTTCGAACCAGTTGCTCGATTTCGGCTTTAAACTGATTCAATTGATACCGAAGAAGCTCCTGCACCAGCGGCTTAATGCGCTCGATGATTTTTAATACCGTATTGTCAAACGCATCGGGTTGTGAACTGGCCATTTCCAGAATACCTAACTCTTCGTTGGCCATTACGATAGGATAGGCCAGCAAACTCCGAATCCCCCGTTTTTCCAACGCTCTGGCTTCTGCTTCGGGCAACCCCTGTAGGCCAGCGAACACATGCGGAACGGGATTATTCATCAGTTTGGTCGCCAACGCCTGCGTATCGGGGTCATTATACGCATCCATCGGGTTGATGGCATTCCGCATAAAAATGCTGCGTTTTTTCCCTTCGGGATGGTGTACAAAATGCCCGTTGATCTGTGGCATCGGCATCAGACTAATCTGCAAATCCGGTCGGCGGCACAGATTCCGCATGGCCGTCTCGAACCGACGGTAGATCATTGGCTCCGTATCCGACTGAAGATGGACAAAGACATCCTCCAACTGCCGTATGGTTTCGGTTTCGGTGTTGTCCTCGATCCGGAAAAAGGAAAAGCCTTCGAATATAAATCGTTCCAATGGCAGCGCATCGTCACCCTGTGGCAGTGGCCCCAGTCCGTTGGCAAAATCGACCCAGGCCGAATTGAGTGGCGGCAACTCACCCTCGATCCGGGGTTCGAAAAACGACGCATCGACCTCCATCTGGTAATAGCGTATCAGCCCATCCTGCTCCTTTTCAAAATGCATGGTTGGCCCGCAGGACTCGGTCGTCTCAATCCCATACGATTTGTTCAGAATCAGTTGATAGAGGTAAAACAGCTTTTTCTCCCACTGAATTTGATCTGGAGCTTTGTGCAGAAACTCGGGCACCTGCCGAATCAACGTTTCAAACGTTGAGGAGTAATGGTAAAACGTAAGCGGCAGCGGCAGTCCAAACGCAAACGGGACGGGGCGGGTCTGCGAGAGTGGAAGCATGGCTATACTCACTAACTGAAACAATTCGGTCAGTTGGGCTTCACTCAATCGAAGTTCCGGAGAATCAACCAGTGCATCGACCGCCATAAATCGGTCGATCAGATAGGAATACAACCGGGACAATTCGGTAGCAGAGGAAAATTTTTGCTGCTGCGCTTTCAGAAACGCCACAAACGGGCGAAACGAAAGGCGAAAATCAACCGGCAGGTCAACCACCGGCGGAACGGTAAAAAGTGCTTCCATAGAGGATGTATGGTTACGAACCAGACTGGCTAGGTAGTGCGGTTCGGTTAATTGACTGAGTTGGCGCTAAACATGGTGGGGATTATATCGGCAGTATTCAGCATTAAAGTGTTAATAAATGGGTGGGTTGAACATTAGAAATCAGACGCTTTCAAAGACAAATAAATAACTGGTAATCATATCGATAACCAGGTCTTTATGCCGATCAGCAAAGGCATCGAACTCCTTTTCGCTCATGTGCCAGATTCGGATGTGCATGGCTTTACTGACGAACAGAAACTGAATATTAGCGATGATCATCACCATCAGATGCATGGCTTCGATAGGCCGAATAGTACCGAGGGCCACTTCCCGGCGAAGTTGGTCGTCAAATACAGACTGCTGGAATTGCTTCCGGGCCTCTACAGCATTCGCCATCCGCTCAGGATTCCGATGAATCTCGTTCATGATAAAAATGCTGAGATTTGGATTATTTTTCATCAGTTGAAAGTCATGTTCAACCAGTTCGGCAATTTTCTCACGTAATCCAATTGGCTTATTCAGAATGCAGAACATACCTTCAAAAAACAACTGAATCAGCTCATCGAAAATGCTGATAAACAGCTTTTCCTTACTGCGGAAATAGTAATTGGTCAGGGCAATGTTGATCCCAGCGGCCTCGGCAATATCGCGCGAGGTAGTACCATCGAATCCTTTCTCCAGAAAAACCCGGCGGGCTGCTTCCCGGATTCGTTCTTCCGTATTTTTTGATGGGCTGCAATGCATGGACGTAGTCGTTAATTGCTTAATGGAAAGGGCTCAGTTGCATTTTAATTCTTGTTTTAAACAAACATTTAAATTTTCGGGAAAGGTTCATTCTTCGCACTCGACTAGGGACTAATGGTGGATAAGACCGTTAAACGGCCTGGTACGCCTTCGAACCATAACCCACGAAAAGCTGTATCTTTGCAAATGATTATTTGCTTATGAACGCCACTTTTGCTAACGACATTTTTCGCCAGAGTATTCAGGACTATCATCTGACCGATCAGGTCGATACGCCTATCAGGAATCCCTATTCATCCAACGACGTCGCCTATTTGCTCTACCAGAAAAACTGGATCGATACCGTCCAATGGCATCTTGAAGACATTATTCGCAGCCCATCAATAAGCCCCAGCGAGTTAGTAGCTATCAAACGCCGAATCGACCAGTCGAACCAGGACCGTACCGATACTGTAGAATTGATCGATAGCTGGTTTTCAGACCTTTTCGCCGGCGTCATACCCCAGCCTTCAGCCCGGATGAACTCCGAAACTCCGGCCTGGCTTCTGGATCGCATGTCGATTCTCCAACTGAAACTTTACCACTTCCGTGAGCAGGTCGACCGTCCCGACGTATCGGACGAGCACCGTCACAAAGCGCAACAAAAACTCGTGGTACTCCTTGAACAGGAACAGGATCTGGCCCGCTGCTTCGATGAACTACTGGAAGATATTCAGCAGGGTAATCGATACATGAAGGTCTACCGACAAATGAAAATGTACAACGACCCGACGCTGAACCCCGTTCTTTACGGCCAGGCCTGAGTTGTGCAGGATGTATGATATAGGAACCTGCCGCTATCCCATCATCCATCATATACCGTATCTTATCCATTGAAAAAGAGTCTGCTCCTGCTTCGGTTTTCGGCCATGGGCGATGTAGCCCTATTGGCGCCTGTTGTTCAGGCGTTTGCATTGCGTTACCCTGATGTGGCTATTACCCTCGTGACCCGACAGAAGTTTGCTGTTTTCTTTTCTCAGTTCCCAAATGTGCGTGTAGTGGGGGCCGATTTCGACGGGCGGCACAAAGGTCTGAAAGGCCTGGTTCAATTATTTAATGAACTTCGTTCGCTGAGGCCGTTCAATATTCTGGTCGATGCCCACCAGAACTTACGCTCTGGCGTTTTAAAAGCATTTTTTCAGCTTATTGGCACATCTTCCGTAACCATCGACAAAGGCCGAGCGGAGAAAAAAGAGCTCACCCGCAAGGAGAATAAAATACGCCGTCAACTGCCTCATACCGTTGAGCGGTATGCACAGGTTTTCGATAGGGCCGGATTTGCTCTGCAGCCTGCACAACCGTTTCGATTACGGCCAATCGCGACCGTTGACGAGGAGCTGACCACTTTTTTGAGCCAGCAAACCATTGCCCCTGAAACACGCTGGCTGGGTATTGCTCCTTTCGCTCAACACGAGCAAAAGATGTGGCCATTTGAACGGGTAGCGCCCTTAATGGAACAGCTCTATACCAATATGCCCGTTACTATTTTTCTGTTTGGAGGTGGCTCACAGGAGCTGGCAAAACTGAAAACTTTACAACAGCAGTACCCTCAAGCCATTCTGGTAGCGGGCAAACTCAGCTTAGCGGCTGAACTCATACTCATTCAACGGCTGAACGGGATGCTGTGTATGGATTCGGGGAATATGCATCTGGCGGCCTTGAGTGGTATACCTGTACTGTCAATATGGGGTGCTACGCATCCTGATGCAGGTTTTGGCCCCTGGGGGCAGGGGGATGAGGCTATTTTACAAGTGCCAACGGATGTACTGGCCTGCCGCCCGTGTTCTGTTTTTGGCAATAAACCCTGCTGGCGTGGCGATTTAGCTTGTCTGCATATGATTAGCGTAGACGCCGTGGCTGATCGGGTTCGACACATGCTTGCCTAAAATTTCAACGTAGATCTGCCTTAAAAATTTTTCTTCGTCCGTAGTTCCTTTACTTCGAAATCGAACGAGAGGTTATTCATACACTTAAAGTGCTTCATGGGGCAATTACCCGAACTGCCAGTTGTGCAGGGGCGACATCCCAGGCCGAGTGTTTCCAGCCGAACGTGAGGAGTTTTGTAGGGATAAAATCCAAATTGGGGGGTCGTACTGCCCCAGATCGAATACACTTTTTTTCGAAACGCGGCCGCTATGTGCATCAACCCCGTATCATGACTGAATACTACCCGCGCCCGCTGAATGAGTGAAGCCGACTGATTCAGATTGTAATGGCCGCAGGCGTTATAAATCTGCCGATCACCAATTGCCTTTACGATCTGGTCACCAATTTTCCGATCGGCTTTATCCCCCAGAAGAACAATTGGGTAGTTAATTTTCAGGCATAGTTCAATCATCCGCAATACCGGCAGTTTGCAGGTTGGGCTCTGTCCGCCGATCGCATAGGCCACAAAGTCGTGCTGATGCGTTTCGGGGAGCCAGTCGATCTCGACCTCATCCTTATACGGAATAAAGTAATCCAGTCCCCGACCGTCGTTCTCAACACCCAATGGCAAAACAGTAGCCATGTACCGATCGACAATGTGCTGCTCTGTCATGGCGTTGATTTTCCAGCGAACGTACAACCATTGCCGGAATGTTTGCTTTTCAACGCTAAAAGACCGGCACCCTACTGCCGCTTTGATCAGGCTGGTCAGAAACGTGTTTTGCAGGTCGACTATATAATCGAATTGCTCAGCCCGAAGCTCTCGAATCAGCGCGTACAGATTCCCATCGAAATAATGCTGGCCGGTTAGGTAGGGGTTGTAATCGATGATAGCCCGGTACGGCTGCCTGGTGCAGAAGTGTAGGTCTGCCTGGGCGAGCTGGCGCTTCAGACAACGCACAACGGGACTGGTCAGCACAACATCGCCGATTGACGAAAACTGCAAAATCAATATTTTAACCGGGCGAGTCATGCTATCGTCATTTGTACAAAAATATCTGATTTCTATGAAGTCACCAAACCGATTACTAAGGCAAATATGGGCTTAAAATTGCCACCAACGCGGCTGATTAGGGGTTCTATATAGACTATTCTCGCAAACCACGCAGTTCGAAGGAACGGGGATAATGACGGGCGGATCGGCGTCGGGGGGACCTTGCCCATTGCTTCTGTCAACGTTGATATACTGCTCTACAAGCCCGGTAGCCCCGAAATAGCCGTACACCATGGTCGTAGGGTCATTGACACAACGCAGGTTACCAGGGGCCGATGCTGGAGCCGGATCGAACAAGCCCCCCGTATTATTCACCAATCCACGAACACTCTTCCAGAAATCGTACGCTCCTTTGCTTAACGCCTGCTGCTGTATCTCCAGATAGTACTTACTCTTTGATTTGTAAGGCACACGCATAATAAACTGCCGGCTGATCGACTGGCCATTGACATTGACATCGGAGGTCACATTGATGCAGTTGTAACATCGGGTAATATCCCAGCAATTTGAGCAACAGCCCAATCCGGTTACGGTATTCGTATTGGGTACTTCCCGCTTAAAACAGACGGCTGTGAATTCATAATGTGTCCAGTCCCAGCGATAGAAGTTGCCCGGCGCTTCTGGGTCTTTCGTATCCAGATACACATTCCATCCCTGGCGTTTTGCCAGACTGCTGCTTCCCGGCTCTACCGTATACTCGTAATATATTTTCTGGATGGGTGGTGCCGCTACCAATACTTCAGGATCTGATTCGTATTTCTTCCCTGCTTTCGTTTGAATGGTCAATTTATAACTACGGCCTGCTACCCCCTTTATCCCATTCGCTGATGTCATGTACACCCCTCCCGAAGCCTGTTCTTTCAGCACTTCCTGATTGCCCTGATTATCCGAAATGGTTACGGTAGCCCCCGTTTCGAGCAGGTTCAGGCTTTTATAGGAATAATCGGCCGTTCGGGTCAGTTTGACGGAGTAAGGTCCCGGCTGATCCGTAATCTGGCCTTCCACAACAAGCGAAGCAGGGATACTGACCGCATCGGGCTGAAACTCTGTTACGCAGGAAGCGACAAATAGCAGCCAAAAGAAAGAGTGAAAGAGTGAATGAGTGAATGAGCGAAGGGCGGACGCGCCAGAAAAAACGATCCGGTAGGTCTTCATGCTTTCGCTCATTCGCTCTTTCAACATCCGTTGCGGCACTCTTTGAAAATATCGTTTCATCAGAATTTGAAATTGTAGGTCAGGGATGGAAACGCCGTACCGAAAATGGACAGTTTATACGCATCAGTCGCTGAAGCCGGGCTTAGCTTATAAAAAATGGAATATGCATTTTTATGAGCATAAACGTTGTATACCGAAAAAACCCAACTGCTCTGATTCCGCTTTTTCTTTTCGGGGTTTTGCTCAAACGTCATCGAAAAATCCAGGCGGTGGTAATCGGGTACGCGCTGCTGGTTTCGATCCAGGTAGATCGGGACTTGCGCGCCCCCAATTCGCGAAATCGCTGCGGGCTGCGTAGTCGGTCGTCCGGTGCTGTACGTAAAATTGAGCGACATACTGAACCAGGTCGTGGGCCTGTGCGTGGCCAGAATATTGATCGTATGCGGCTTATCGTAATTGGCCGGATACGGATTTCCGTTGTTCACCCGCTCGCTGGCAAAGGGGCTGTTCATCGTCAGAAAGGTACGGGCAAAGGTATAGCTCATAAAGCCCGTCCAACGGCCCTTGTTTTTGCGTAACAAGCCTTCCAGCCCATATGCCTGACCGCTTCCCTGCACGATCTGGGTTTCGACAGCCTGCGCGAGTTGAAGTTCGGCCCCATCGCGGTAATCGATGGCATTGGTCAGCGTTTTGTAATACACCTCGCCCGATACTTCGAAGGCATTGTCGGGCGTATTCCGAAAATAACCCAGCGACCATTGGTCGGCAATGACCGGCTTGGTATACAGATCGCTCAAATGCCAGCGCGACGTAGGTAGGGCGGCCGTCGTATTGGTCACCTGCTGAATATACTGCCGTAAACGACTGTAGCCCGCTTTTATCGACTTCCCCTCTCCTACCGACCACCGCAGCGCCAGCCGGGGCTCCAGGCCGCCCATGGTGTTGTAGATTTTACCGGCTTCGTAAGTTTTTGTCGAGGTTACGGCTTCGTCCTGTCGCGGGCCATTTTCCTGGTAGGTCCTTACCGAAGCGGGTCCCCGGTTCAGCAAGGCCGAATACCGCAGCCCGGCAATGAGTGATACATCGGTATTCAGTTTCCACTCATCCTGAATATAAGCAGCCAATTCATAGGCCTGCTCCCGGGCAATGTCGATCGGCAAAATATTGGAGTATGGTCCCGGAATCCGGGTATTGGGCTGGATAGAATAGTCGATGGCACTAATGCCGACCTGCCACTGGTGGGTCTCATTCGGCGTGTAGGTCAGATCGGATTTGATTTGCCGATGCCATACACCTGATTTTAAATCAAAAGCGTTGGCCGAATCGGGCACCGACAAATCGGCCTTGTAGTGGCTTAAAATAACCGATGTAGCCAGGTTTAATTGCCTACTCATGAAGTAATTCCAGCGAACGGAACCCGTCAGTGTCTGGTAATTGAACTTCGTCGATGACGCGTTAATCTCCTGACCCGACAGCGAGTCGGAAGCCAGTTTGAACACATCCGTACTGACATAGCCCGTAAAGGTGATCGTATTTTTCTCACTGGGCTGATACTTCAGCTTGGTAGTTACATCGTAGAAATTGGCCGTGGTTCCGCGCAGATTGGGGGGAGCCAGCTTGAACAGAAAGTCGTTGAACGACGCCCGAACAGCCGCCAGAAACGACAGTTTATTTTTGACAATTGGCCCCTCAATCCCCAATCGACTTGAAATAAGGCCGATACCACCATTGATGCCCCATTTTTGGGCATCGGGTTCTTTTATTTTCACATCTAGGACAGACGAAGCCCGACCGCCATACGCAGCCGCGACTCCTCCCCGATTCAGGGTTACGTCGCGTACTACGTCGGGATTGAACACAGAGAAAAAGCCCATCAGGTGACCCGAGTTGAAGACCGGCGCATCATCGAACAAAATCAGATTCTGGTCAGTGCTTCCTCCCCGCACGTTGAAACCGGGTGCCCCTTCGCCCACGGTTGTAACCCCAGGCAGCAACAGCAGACTTCGCACCACATCGACCTCGCCCATCAGGGGGGGAATCCGGCGGATGCTTCGGATGGTCAATTGCGAAACCCCCATTTCAACCTTACGCACATTACGGTCGGGGGCCTCACTGGTCACAACGACTTCCTCCAGATCTTTGGAGTCGTCTTCCATCATCACTTCACGAAAAAGTGTGCTGTTCAGCGTGATCGTATCCTGGCGGGTTCGATAGCCTACGTGCGAAAACCTCAGAATGTATTTCCCAGGGGGAAGTTGTACCGTATAGAAACCATCTTTGGCGGTCACATAGCCTTTCGATACATTCAGCACAACAATGTTGGCCCCCTGAATCGGTTTGCCCGTTTTGGCATCCTTCACATAACCCGTAGCCGAAAAGGTAGCGGAAGCAGTATTCGTGTTTGGTCTTTGCTGAGCAAAGACTTTGTTGAGTACACAAAAGATAACTACGAGTACAAGTAATAACCGCATAGAGCCGGGTTTAGAATGCGCAGGATGTTCCGAAACAGGATTAAACAGGTAATTAAGAATGAAGCCTTGTGGATATAAAGAGCTAATCCGTTGAATTTACCCACTTTACGGCCTTATTAACTAATAATTAATCCTGAACCATCCGGCTTTTCTCCTACTTACGCAGCCGCTCCCGACGCTGTTGCAGGTAATCGGTCATTTCCTGAAGGGTCAGCGCATTAAAGGTCATGGCTTTGGTTAGGCCACCTTTTCGCCCAACCGCTACGCCATAGTGCATATCCAGCAACCCGGCCAGGTCATGCGCGTCGGGGTTGATGCTCAACATCACACCTTGTTGCATGGCGTAATCGATCCAGTGCCAGTCGATGTCGAGTCGATACGGGCTGGCGTTGATTTCGATAACGACATTATGCGCGGCACAGGCATCGATGATGGCCCGGTGGTCGATGGGATACCCTTCGCGGGCAAGTAGCAGACGGCCCGTCGGGTGGCCCAGAATCGTTGTATACGGATTTTCAATGGCTTTCAGTAGTCGCGTTGTTGCTTTTTCGAGCGACATGGTCAGGGTTTGGTGTACCGAAGCCACCACATAATCGAACGTTGCCAGAGTAGCCTCGTCGTAATCCAGGGAGCCATCGCCCAGAATATCGGATTCGATGCCTTTAAAAATGCGAAAATCGGCGCCGAAACCGGCATTAAGCTGATCAATTTCAGCTTGCTGCTGCCGAACCCGTTCAGCATCCAGTCCATTGGCATACGAAGCCGTTTTGGAATGATCGGCAATGCCAAAATACGTCAGCCCCAATTCGCGGCAGTATGCAGCCATATCGGCTACCGATTGCTTGCCATCCGACCAGGTGCTGTGGTTATGCAGTGTACCGCGCAGATCATCCCAGGTTACCAGCTCTTCGGTCTGGTGTTTAGCAGCCCAGCGAAAGGCGAAACCATCCTCCCGCATTTCCGGGACAATGTATGGCAAACCGGCACGGCTGTAGATGGCTTTTTCGATCTCATCCGTTTCTCCCGTTGCCACTTCCGACAAGACGCTGGTATAAGCCACCTGCAACAGCGACGCCCCCCCCACGCCTACCTGCTGTAAATGCGATTCGGTGGCGGTTTGAACAAATAACTGTCGGTTCATCTGCTCAGCCGGATACAGGAGTAACTCAACCTGTACATCAAAACCAGCGAGCTTTCCCCGCCAGATAAAGGGTGACGAGTCTGACTCATTCTGCTCCAGGTTGGGGAGGCTTTTCAGCGTAAGCATGGCCGAAAGTGGGTCGCTGGTTTGGACAAGCAGTTGTATGGTATCTACCTCCTGGGCTTTCCGACGTACCTGCCCGCTTATTTCGACCCGCTCAAAATGTTGTGTTAACTGGTCGTGCAATAGTTTGGCAATCAGGGCTGCTTTGTCCATTCTGACTTTACCCTGTTGCTCCTGCAGAAACTCCAGAGCCGCCAGAATCTTCTCCTGCGTACTGGCTCCGAAGCCTTTAATTTTGGCAATCTCACCATTTTCGCCCGCCCGTTGCAGGTCGCGTAGGTTATCGATACCCAATTCCCGCCAGAGCGTTCGTACTTTCTTGACCCCTAACCCTTTAATCCGAAACATATCCAACACACCTTCCGGGGTTTGAGCCAGTAGTTCGTCGAGTTCGGTCAGGCGGCCTGTTTCGGCAATTTCCCGGATTTTCTGAGCGACCGACTTGCCAACCCCCTGCAGTTTGACCAGTTCCTCCACGGGTAAACTGGCTAAATCGGCGGTCGATTTATCAAGGTTAAATGCGGCTGTCTGGTACGACCGGGTTTTAAACGCGTCGCGGTCATGGAGTTCCATTAAGCGGCCCGTCAGTTCGAGCAGGTCAACGATTTCGGAATTAGTCATACAAAAAGGGGAATTTACTCCGCAATTTAGGCAATCGGTCAGATTTCAGTCGTGATTCGCCATCGACTAGTCTACCTTTAGTTCATCAAAACCAATTAACCGATTCAACCTTAGATTATTGACACGTATGGAGCCGACTCAATCCAAATCTGAATACGATCCTTACCTCTGGAAACAAGCCAAAGCCCGTGCGGGTTTTCAGATGCACTTACGTTCCTATTTCATCATCAACGCCGGTCTGTGGATTATCTGGCTTGTCAGCAGTTTCTCGATCCATTCATTTACCCGGTTTGGCTATCTATTTCCCTGGCCTATTTTTCCGATGCTGGGTTGGGGCATTGGGCTGGCGTCACACTATTTTCATGTGTACCATGGTGGCAGTGAGCGCTCAATGATTGAAAAAGAGTATCAGAAGCTGGTTCGACAACAAGGCTATTAGTGCGTATAGAGTCCGATTTAAGATTCTGACTCTGTACTCATCGGTTAATCACCAGATCGTACTTCGTGAGGAGCCCCGGCAGATTGTGTAGTGAGAAACGAGCCTTTTTGAGTTTATTATCTTCCGGACTGATGATCAGATTGTATGAACTGGAGAAGTCGACCTGACTCAGGTCATTGCCTTCAAATTTGGTCAGCTCCAGATTACAGTTTGTAAAGAGAGTCCCGACCAGTTCACAATTCAGAAAAAAGGCTTCGCGTATCGAACAGTCGATAAACGAAGCCTTTTTCAACTTCCGGTTCAGGAAAACGGTGTAATCAAGTTGACACGTCTGGAAATCGACGTGAAAACCGAATGGGTTGCACTGTCCAAAGTCGATGTGAGTCAATTGGCAGTTGGTAAACCGAACATCGTACAGCTTTGTATTTTTCAACTGAGCCCGCGTCAGATTACAGGCTTCAAACCGACAATCGACAAAACTGGCGCTATTGAGCACAGCCTGGGTTAAATCCAGTTTTCGAAACGTACACTGCTCGAATTCCTGCCCGGCCCACTTCGCTATATCACTTGTCAGTGGCTCAAAAATCTGATCGTAGTATTCCATTTCCCGAAGGCTAAACGGCTACCGGAGCCTTGATGGCCGGATAGGGATTGTAGTTTTCGAGCGTAAAATCTTCGTAGCTGAAGTCGAAAATAGAGGTTATGTCGGGATTTAGGCGCATGGTTGGCAGCGGACGAGGTTCGCGGGAAAGCTGCGTTTCGACCTGATCCAAATGATTCAGATACAGGTGTGTATCCCCTCCCGTCCAGATAAACTCATGGGCAATGTAGCCGCACTCCTGTGCGATCATCATGGTCAGCAGGGCATAGCTGGCAATATTGAACGGTACACCCAGAAAGACATCGGCACTGCGCTGATAAAGCTGGCAGGACAGTTTCCCATCGGCCACATAAAACTGAAAAAGCGCATGGCAGGGTGGCAACGCCATGTTGGGTACATCGGCAGGGTTCCAGGCCGAAACAATCATCCGTCGCGAATCAGGATTATTCTTTAACTGTTTTAGAACATCCTGCAACTGATCGATCACCCGTCCGTCCGAAGCGGCCCAGCTCCGCCACTGTTTCCCATACACAGGCCCTAAATCACCGTTTTCGTCGGCCCATTCATCCCAGATCGACACGCCGTTATCTTTCAGGTATTTAATATTCGTATCGCCCTTGATAAACCACAGCAATTCATGGATAATGGATTTCGTATGGACTTTCTTGGTTGTCAGAAGCGGAAAGCCATCTTCCAGATTGAAGCGCATCTGATAACCAAAAACGCTGAGGGTGCCGGTGCCGGTACGGTCGGTCTTACGCGTGCCGTTCTGAAGGATATGGCGAAGGAGGTCGTGGTACTGTTGCATAATCAAAAGTCGGAAGTCGGAAGGGATAAGTCAACCGTTGGGCAAAAATAAACCCCTCGACCAATCAGGATGAGGGGTTTATTTTTGTTGTTCGCAGTACGTCATCAGGCCTTTACGCTTTATACGACAGGCACTTTTAGGCTTGTGCTTTTTTCATGCAGCAGGCATGGCTGCCTTTCTCGCACGATTTTTCGCAGTTTTCAGCTTTCGCTTTTTTTGCCTTTTTCTCTTTACGGATTTCTCCGGCAAACAAAACCGTAGTCAGGGTGGTCAGCAGGGCCAATCCAAGCAGGGCTTTTTTCATGGTACATGTAGTTTAGCAGGGTTTATGCGATAACGCATAGTATCCAATTTTATGCAAAAACTACGCCATTTACTGTCGCACAGCCTTGTCGTTCACCTGATAAAAATGAATCGGCCCAGTGGGCTACAGGCACCTGTTACTCCTGAATCTCAAACGAATACGTAATATCGGCAGACGGGCGAAACTGGGCCGTTGCGGAACAATACTTATCCATCGACAGATCGATAGCCCGCTTTACTTTGTCAGTATCCAGTTTACCTTTCAGCAGGTAAGTGATATGAATTTTACGGAATGGAGCCGGGTGAGCATCTTTTTCACGCATCCCATCTACTTTCAGCCGAAAATCTTCGATAACATACTTCTGTTTTTGCAGAATCAGAATTACGTCGATAGCGGTACATCCGGCCAGGCCCATCAGTAGCATTTCCATAGGCCGGGCTCCGGCATTATGGCCGCCAATATCGGTAGCGGCATCCATGTGCTGGGCAACTCCCGATTTGCCGATGGCTTCAAAATGAAAAGCATCATCGACACGCACCAGTTCGATCTGCATTGTGTTAAATTCCTGAGTAGCAGTAACGGGTTGTGAATCAAGCATTGTCTTTTTTGCGTTTATAACCTAAACTGTTTATATTCACCATCTCAAAGTAAATAAAACCATGTCCGAAAAATTCACCGACGATCTTTTCGACCTTAAAAACGACCGCCGGTTAAGCGTATACTTATACCGGGCAGGGTTCGGTGCCTGGTTGTTTTACATTGTTTCGGGTGCACGATTTATGCAATCGGTGAGTATGTACCGAACAGATTTCGGCGTGTTCTCGTTCTTTTTAATGGTCATGGGCTTGTCGGCTTCTATGATTTATGATTACCATCACCACAGGAACGAGTTTGATCAGAAGAAAAAATGGCTGGCTATTAGCTATTTAGTCCTGGCGGCATTGGTCTATTTTTTCATCCTGCACAACGAGCCGATCAGTCTGGACCACCTTTTTGGGAAAGGTTTATTTTAATTCTGCTTCATCTGGAACCCCGATTTTTATGATTCGCACAGATCATAATCATCCTAAGAATCTGCGTTCTATACCTTCAACAGCTACTCACAGCAGCCTGCCAGCCAGCGTACGCCTTTTCAACCACCGACCGCTCTGGCCTGGGTATTATCGAGACTTTACCTGCATTAAGTTCCCGTATATGGTCGAGGTTTCTGAAGAGGCCGGTTTTCAGGCCAGCCAGGTAAGCGGCTCCCAAAGCCGATACATCCGGCATGTCGCGGTTAACGACGGATTTGCCAAGCAGATCGGCCAGGAACTGAACCACAAACGGGTTGGTGCTGATGCCTCCATGGACCATCAGTTCATCTAACGGTATTCCGGTATCCTGCTCCATAGCTACGAGCACATCCTTGATCTGATAGGGAATGGATTCCAGAGCAGCCCTGACCACATGATTTTTTGTTGACCCAAAAGTGAGGCCCGAAATCGACGCTTTGCGGGTCATCTGCCAGTGAGGGGCTCCTAACCCGCTAAATGCCGGAATGATGTATACCCCACCGTTGTCGGATACAGCCGTTGCCATAGCTTCCGTTTCACGGCTCTCTGCAAAAAGTCCCAGGCTGTTTTTAAGCCATTCGATGGTAGCACCACAGGTCACGATCACCCCTTCCAGAGCATAGTCTACACGCTCTTCAGTACTCCAGCAAATGGTTGTAACCATACCCTGTTTTGATGCTTTGTAAACGGCCCCTATATCCATAAGGATCGAACAACCCGTCCCCAGCGTGGCCTTTGCGGCTCCCGGCGCAAAACATCCTTCGCCAAAAGCAGCCGCGTGCGAATCGCCAATGAGGCTGGTAATGGGCACGTTATGCGCAAACAGCCCATCGAAATTCGACGCTCCGAAAAAAGCCGAAGAGGGCTTTGGTTCGGGAAGATTCAGTTTCGACAATCCAAACGCAGCGAGCAGTTCCTGATCCCACAATAGGGCTTGAAGGTTAAAAAACAGCGTTCGGGATGCGTTGGTATAATCCGTCAGGTAGCACTGGCCGTTGGTCAGTTTGTAAAGCAGCCACGTATCGACCGTTCCAAAGTATGCCTTACCCGCATCAACGGCCTGCCGCACGTTCTCTTTGTTCTCATATAACCAGATCAGTTTGGTTCCTGAAAAATAGGGATCAATGAACAATCCAGTTTTGGCCTGGACACTCGATTCCATTCCTTCTGCCTTGAGTCGTTCACAGACCCGAATTGAGCGTTTACATTGCCAGACAATTGCGTTATGAAGCGGAACACCTGTTTCATCCCAAACGACAAAGGTTTCGCGCTGATTGGAAATACCACAGGCACTAATGGCTTTCAGATCACCCCCTTCGGCCAAAAAATTCCCAATGCATTTCCCTACCGAAGTCAGCACATTGCGGTAGATCTCGGCTGGGTCCTGCTCTACATACCCATCGCCCAAATAGTTGGTTTTCAATGGCTCCGAAGCACGTGCCGCTACCTGCCCATGCTGGTCAAACAAAAGGGTTTTGGTACTGCTGGTACCCTGGTCGATGGCCAGAATATAGGAAGGGGTCATTATTCTTTCTCCGTTCGTTTGTCAATGATTACGGCCAGCAGGATGACAAATCCTTTTACCACCTGCTGCCAGAAAGGCGATACGTTCAGTAGGACCAGGCCATTGTTCAGGACACCGATGATAATAGCTCCCTGTACCGTACCGAGTATGCTACCTCGCCCGCCCGACAGCGAAGTGCCACCGATCACAACAGCCGCAATCGAATCGAGTTCGTAGCTGGTGCCTGCATTGGGCTGGGCCGAATCCAGTCGCGAGGTGACAAGCAACCCGCCAACGCCCGCCAACCCGCCCGCCAGGGTATACACGACTATTTTGATCTTATCAATGTTCACCCCCGACAACCGGGCTGCGCTTTCACTACCACCAATGGCATAGATATAGCGACCTAACCGGGTTTTGTTGGTAACCAGAACAGCAATGGCGACAAGCATGCCCGACAGCCAGACGGGCACCGGGACACCTAAAAACCAGCCCGTTCCCAAGAAGGTAAACGAATCCCCAAGTCCCGTAATCGGAAACCCTTCAGTCCAGAGCATTGTCAGGCCACGGGCAATCGTCAGCATGGCCAGAGTAGCCACAAAAGGGGGTAATTTGAATCGCGTAATCGCCCAGCCATTGAACCACCCCAGCACCGACCCCGTCAGGATACCAGCCAGCATGGCCCCCAACACCGTAAATCCAATGAACAGATTAGCGGATGGAACCGGAATGCCATTGCGCAAGAGGCCAGCCGTAATCGCTCCCGACAACGCCAGAACGGAGCCCACCGACAGGTCGATTCCGGCTGTAAGCACCACCAGCGTCATGCCGGTTGAGATGCACACATTGACAGAAATCTGCCGGAGTACGTTCCAGAAATTGGCCACCGTCAGAAACTTGTCGGATAGCAGACTGATTCCCAGGCAAAGCACAAACAGCGCGATCAGCGATTGAAATCGCGTCAGAAAAGGTCGGTAGGTAGTTGCGGTCAGTTGCATGTCTGTAATGAGTGATTAAGTGAATGAGCGATTGGGTGATTGAGCGAAAAAAGTCATTCACTCAATCACCCAATCGCTCATTCACTCATTGATTTTGGTATCGCTGCTTTTAAAATTGCGTCTTCCGATGCGTCCTGAATAGCCATTTCAGCGGTTAAGACGCCTTCGCTCATGACCAGCACCCGATCGGAGATGGCCATGATTTCGGGCAATTCTGATGACACGACAAGAATGCCCATACCTTCGTCGGCCAGTTGCAGAATGAGCTTATAAATCTCGTTTTTGGCATTGACATCGATACCCCGCGTTGGCTCATCCAGCATCAGCAATTTCGGGTGCGTTGCCAGCCACTTCGACAGCACAATTTTCTGCTGATTGCCTCCGCTCAGGTTCTTAGCCGCCTGCTTTCCCGATGGCGTTTTGATCTGTAAATCAGCAATGTATTGTTTCGCCAATGCCACTTCTTTCGACTGACTCAGCAACCCAGCCCGTTCCACTTTTTCAAGCGCCGTCAGGCTGATGTTGGTTTGCACATCCATGCCCAGCACCAGACCGTCTTTCTTTCGATCTTCCGGCACCAGAGCCATCCCCAATCGAATCGCATCGGCCGGCGCTTTTACCCGAACTAATTGACCATCAAGCGATACTGTTCCAGAAGATCGCTTGGAATGAAGCCCGAACAGAGTTTCCAGTAACTCCGTCCGGCCAGCGCCCATCAGTCCAAACAACCCGACAATTTCGCCCCGCCCTACCCTGAACGAGATATTTCTGAGTTGATTCTCCTGCAAACGAACCGGATGTTTCAGACACAGGTTTTCGACCGTCAACAACGCATCATGAACCCGATCGGTCGTTTTCCGACGAGCCGTGTTAATATCCCGACCTACCATTTTACGGATGAGCGCATCGTGGTCAATGCCCTGCATACTCCCCGATTCAATGGTTTTGCCATCGCGTAAAACCACATAGCGGTCGGCAATGGTAAACAGCTCATCCAGTTTGTGCGAGATGTACACGATGGCTTTGTTCTCGCGCCGTAGGTTGTTGATGATCGTGAATAAAACCGCTACTTCGCTCTCCGTAATGGCTGAGGTTGGCTCATCCATGATGATAATCTCCGACTCTACCAGCAACGCCTTCGCCACTTCAACCACCTGCTGCTGACCCACTTTCAATTCGGCCACTAACGTATCAGGATCAATCGGCAGGTTGAGTTTATCGAGAAGTTCACGGGTTTTCGACTGCATGGCTTTTTGGTCGAGCGTACCCCAGCGCGTCGTGATTTCACGACCCAGAAAAATATTTTCCATAATGCTCAGGTACGGAATCAGATTCAGTTCCTGATGAATGATGGCAATACCACATGCCTGCGCATCGCGGATGGAGTTGAACCGAACGGGTTTTCCATGGAGCCGAATCTGCCCTTCATAGTCTGGATAAACGCCCGACAGAATCTTCATCAATGTCGACTTTCCCGCACCGTTTTCACCAATCACCGCCGTTACGTTGCCTGCCAGAAACTCCAGACAAACCCCGTCCAGCGCCGTTACGCCCGCAAATCGTTTGGTGATATGTTCGGCTACTAGCATAGGGTATGGGGTAGAAGGGTAAAGGTGCTCATCACGCTCCTGATCAAACCGTAACTTAGTTCACTTTTAATGCCGTTTTTCCCACGCCCTCTGCCCCATACCCCACCACAATTGGAATCACTTCTATCGTGTCAAGATGCAGATGTGCCTGATTTAGCTCGACAGCACCGACAAAATTGACGGTAGCTCCTGGTTTGGCACTGGCTTTCAGAGGGGGCACAACCGTGTTTCGGATAATGGCGTTCAGCTCGGCTGATACGTTGTTGAGGTCCATAGTATTGTCGAATTCGGTGATCTGAATCAGGCCAGACACATCGCGGGCGGCATTCCCGAAAATATAGTCCGTAGCGAGTTTTACCGATTGGCCAGACGAGAGCAAAACGGTTACGTCGTTGTCGCCAACGGCGGTTACCTTACTCGTGCCTTTCACCAGAAAATAGCGGATGTTGCCGATACCCAGCGCGTGCGAATAGGAGTTAAACGCTTTCTCTTTGTCGGTCTTCAACAGCGAGAGGAGCGCATCGAAGTCGGTAGCCTTTGCCGTAGCGGGTAAAAGCTTTTGGGTCCAGAAGGTGCCCGCGTAGGAAGCAGCGTCGAATGCCTGACCGGCATTAGGGCCTGCCGATCCCTTTACCTCATCCAGCCGTTTGAAATAAACTGAATGGTAGGCAACTACCCCCAATAGAACCAGCAGAACCATGTATTTCAGCGCGTTTTTCGGCATGGTTCGTCAGGATTTTTTAGTGGCTGGATAGTCCCTGATAGTGGTCTGATCGACCAGCTCAACCGCTACGGGTATCTTTTTGGCGAAGTCTCGTTTACCTTTGATGTATTCGTCGGCAAACTGAGCGGCTGTTTTAGCCATCGTTTGCGGGGATTGCAGCCCGGTTGCCTTAATCTTTCCATCGCGGATTGAGTTCATTACATCGTCGGCACCATCGAAGCCAAACACCCCCACCTCGTTTGCTTTGCCAGCCGCCACCAGCGCCTGATAGGCCCCCATGGCCATGGCATCGTTTCCACAGAAAACCGCGTCGATATCGGGGTGCGCCTGAAGTATGGACTCAAGTACCTCCATGGCTTTATTCCGATCAAAATCAGCACTTTGCTGGGCTACCATCTTAAAATTTTTGTAGTGATCGACCACGCTGTGAAAGCCTTTGGATCGATTCCAGGTGTTGTTGTCGCCCACCAATCCCAGAATCTCAACATAGTTGATGGGTACATTGGTCGCTTTGGTGCGCAACGTCTGGACAAAGTATTTGCCAATGGCTACGCAACCTGAATAATTATCGGATAGAATCTGGCAGGTTGCCGCCTGGGGCGAGTTGACTTCCCGGTCCATGCAAAACACGGGTATACCAGCCTCAATGGCCTTACGAGCATTGACAATGGAGCCGTCGGAATCGGTCGGATTCAGCAGAATGGCATTGAAACCCGACACAATCGCGTTCTCGAAATGGTCGCTTTCGAGGGCTGTGTTGTTCTGCGAATCGAAAATTTTGGTTTCGTAACCCAACGCCCTGGCTTCAGCAGCCGCCGTTTCGGCCAGTACTACAAACCACGGATTGTTCAGCGTCGACACGATTACGGCTACCTTCTTCGGACCATTTGCATCGCTTTTATTCGTACAGCTTCCTGCCAGCAGCAGAAGAATCAGTACCCAGAAATATCGATTTTTCATGATCATTACAAAAAAGATAGAACACAGATTCTTATGATTTTTATGATTAAAAATGATCTGTGTTCCATCAGGCTAAGGCATTACCGTTACGATCACACGCTGATAGCGGGTCAGTGATGGTGATCCGGTATCAGTCACGGCCAGGATGACGTGAAATGTTTCGGGCTTCGACACGGTTGGGGCCATAATAAACGCGTTTTTCTTCAGTTTATCCTGCACATCCAACGCCCGGCTACTTTCGAACGTACCCGGTTCACGGTAATAAATCCATTCATACGCCAGCGTATTCCCGTCGGGATCGGTAGACCCTTCGGCGCTCAGCATCACTTTCTCTCCGCTTTTCGCCCGGACCTGATTGGGGTGACCTAATCTGGCAACGGGCGGGTGATTGGCTTCTTTATAGGGCTTGATGGACCAGTCGATACGGGCGGCAAAGTCATGCTGATACGCTTTCCGCCACCGCCAGATCGTTGCCTTATTGCTGGTATACCAACCGCTGTCAACGCCCATCACTTCATCCTCGGCATCGGACCAGAACGGGCGCGTTTCGGGCTCATAGAACCACTTGCGCATGCGGGGGGTATAGAACTCGTAACGCCCTCCCCAACTGCCATAGTTTGGATGCTCAGGATCGCTTAAGCCATTGTCGATCAAAAACAGAAACGTTGGCGTATCCCCTTCCATCAGAAATTTCGTAAACGGATGCTCAGCGCCTAGCGGGCCGTGATTCTTACGGATGTTCTCGTCGAGCCAGGGGTTGTCGACCAGGCTAAAATCAGCCCCCTGAAACCGCCCGTGAAATTTATCGCCACTGATACCGCTCCAGGTGGCCTGATGATAAGCGCCCCCCGCATGAAAGCCGGGACTGGCAATATAAAACAGATTCGGAAAGGTCTTCCGCAGCCAGGGTCCCGTATCGTCCTGATCGGAAATGGTATACACCCGAAGTTTGGCTACGAACGTATCGACCTCTTCGGGCGCACGCGTTTGCCGGACTTTCCAGAGCGCCTGCGCCAGACAGTTGGCCCCTCCCCAAACCGGAATCCAGATGGGCCGATCATCGTTTTTATCGACAACCGAAATAATCCAGTCCGACCCTTCCGAATCTTTCCCCGGCCCAACGGCTCCCATGCCAAAATTAGGGTAACCCGACTTGATGATACTGGTCAGGTACTGCGTTTCGGGGTATCCTTTTTCGTGCAGCAATAAATTGGCTCTGACCTTCCCATAGGCCGTTACAATCTGTTTGATTCGCTCTGGAGCCACCCGCTCTTTCTGGTGAACCGAAGTCGTCGCGATCAGGCCCTCTACGTCCCATTGATTCGAATACGTCAGAAAGCGCACCATCGACTGGGCATCATCGGGTTCATTTTCGATATCCGTCAGCACCAGTACCCGCAACTTTTTCCCGGTTTGTTGGGCCTGACTCGGCACAATGGTCAGACCCAGCAGAATGAGAACTAAAACTCGACAAGCAGATTTCATGGCTTTAGTCGTATTGATTTCATGCTAGGGAACAACGGTAACAATGACACGCTTGTACCGCGTTAAAGCGGGTGTGCCTTTATCGGTCACTTTCAGGATAAAATGAATGGTCTGCGGGCTCGTCACTTTAGGGGCAATTGGACGGGCTTCGTAGATGTTCGTGACAAAATTTTCGTACAAAATAATGCCCTGGTACGTACCCACTTCGGGGTATTGCATCCAGCGAAAACTCATTGAATCGCCATCGGGATCGGTAGAGTCGGAAGCTCGCAGGTAAAACATTTCTCCCGATTTAACCGTCAGATTTTCGGGATGCGACAAACGGGGAACAGGTGGGTGATTCGCATCCTGGTACGATTTGGTACACCAGTCCATCCGGGCGGCAAAATCGTTCTGAAATTCGGGGCGCCACCGCCAGATGGTAGCCATCGTGCTTTTGCCCGGTTTTGGCCCACTGGCCGAAGGAGCACTCATAAAGGTTCTCGGAGTCAATACCGAATCGGCCGCATTGGTCCAGATGGGTCGTGTTTCGGGTTCTTCGGCAGGGGCACTGGCAGGCTTGTTCCGACTGGGCACCAGTGTAGGCTGTTGCCGTATGTACCGCCCTCCCCAGCCGCCCCAATCGGGGTGCTCTGGCGCATTCAGACCGTTTGGAATCAGGCCCAGGAAAGAGGGCGTATCCCCTTCCATGCCGAAAGCTACATCGGGATACATCGCCCCCAGGGGCCCATGTCCCTGCTGAATGTGTTCGGCGATCCAGGCATCACTGACATACTCCGGGCGAGTGCCGGGTTCGTTGGTGTTGATACCGCGCCAGGTGGCAAATTCATACCCGTACCCAGGACTGACAACATAAAATACGCTCGGAAAGGTCTTACGAATCCAGGGGCCACTATCGTCCTGATCCGAAATAGTATACACGCGGAGCTTACGGTAAAGCCGCTCCGCCTGCTCGGGTGTTCGGCTCTTTTGAATTGTCCAGAGGGCCTGGGCCAGCGTATTGACGCCCCCCCATGCCGATACCCATAACGGCCGATCGTCGGTTTTTTCCAACTGCCGGATAATCCAGGCCGACCCTTCGGAATCCTTACCATCGCCCACACCTCCCATGCCATAAACGGGCAACCCTTTTTTGATGAGCGCTTTCAGTGCCTGTGCGGTTGGATAGCCAGGTTCGTGTTTCAGCAGATTGGGCTGCACCTTTCCGTAGGCATCTACGATCTTATGAATGGTTTCGGGAGCCACCCGCTTTTGCAGGTGAATGGAGGTTGTTGCCACCAGCCCTTCAATGTCCAGTTGATTGGCATAGGTGAGCAGCCGAACCAGCGACTCCGAATCATCCGGTTCGTTTTCAATGTCTGTCAAAATCAGCAACCGGGTCTTTTTAGCCGATGGCTGGGCATAGCTGGGTGGAGGAAAGCTCGCCAGCAGGATTAGAGTAATAAAGAAATGAATACGTTTCATGTTTGGTTTAGGAACTAGAAATAGAACACAGATTTTTATGATCGTTATGATTTACACGGATCATAATAGATCATAACGATCATGAAAATCTGTGTTCTATTGGATCAACGCCAATGCTTCGTTCGTAATACCTTCTTCGGACAGGCCGTAGTGGTTGAAAATTTCAATCTGCGAACCTGTAACGGTATACTCATCGGGAATACCCATGATTTTGAATCGATTACGAAAACCATTCTGGATCAGGAACGATGCACAGGCTTCGCCCAACCCACCGAATACACTATGTTCTTCAACCGTCAGAATGGGGCATCCTTTGGCAGCGACGGCAGACAGCAAGTCGTAATCCAGTGGCTTTATCGTGTGCATACTTACGACCGTGGTCTTTAGGCCGTGTATCGCATCCAGCTTACGGGCTGCCAAAAGAGCGGGATAGACCGTTTCGCCAGTCGCTACAATCGCCAGATCATTGCCCTCACAGATGATTCGGCCTTTACCAAATTCAAATTCCTGGTTCTCTTCCGTCAGGATGGGCATTGGCTTTTTACCGAACCGGATGTAAATCGGGTGGTCAAGTTCGGCAGCTTTACGAATGGCCTGCTCAGTCTCAAAATTATCGGCAGGAGCCACGACCATCAGGTTATGAACAGCCCGCAACGCGGCAAAATCGTGCAAACTGTGGTGGGTCGACCCCAGAGCGCCATAACTCACACCTGCACTAATGCCAATGAGCTTTACGGGATTATCGGAGTAGGCCACGTCCGTTTTGATCTGCTCGAACGAACGAGCCGACAGAAAACAGGCGGGCGACACGGCAAACACTTTTTTGCCCGTTGAAGCCAGTCCGGCGGCTACCCCTACCAGATTCTGCTCGGCTATTCCGATTTCAATGTGCTGGGCCGGGTATTTCTGTCCGAATGGTACCAGTTTGCCCGACCCCCGCGAATCACTGGTAACCACCAGAATCTGCCGGTCGGTGCTGGCCAGTTCCTGCAATGTGCTCGAAAACACATCCAGATTGGCCTGTGCCTTCTTGTCGAGTCCAGTAATTACGTCTCCCATGGTTGTGTTTTATAGTTCACCGCAAAGGCGCAAAAGGCGCCAAGAATGATTGTTAAAACTTTATAAGCCTAGCGCCTTTGCGTCATTGCGGTGAATTGAAAATAAATCTGCTCTGTGGCACTAATGCCCAGTCATCAGTTCCAGTTTGGCAAAAAAATCGGCAAACATCAGGTTTGTATCCAATAGGGTATACACCCGAATGGGTCTGCCGGTATGGTTGTGCGCGTAGGTGCCAGTGGAATTGATGCGGGGAGCTTGCCGAACCACATACTGACTCGACGAAGGATCCGGTTCAAACGACGACTGCAAAGCCGTAAGCAATACCAGCGGACTATCGCCCAGAATATAGGTTTCACCGATATTGATAAACCGTTGAATACGAGCCATCAAGCTCTCCAGCGTCTCGCTGAGGTAAGCCCCAATTTTGCCGTGAGGTTTTACTTTCGTCAGCAGTTGGGCATACGACAGCAAACACTGCCGATATACGTTTCGAGGGATTTGCCACAAACGCAACGCCGACCGATTGAATACAGCCCGCGCTGCCGCCTGGTCAATGTTCAGGTTGTATTCTACCTCCGAATAGCCCGGTGGTGGTAAGGCCAGGTCGCTATATTCAGGGCCACCAATCCAGATCAGCGTTAGTTTATCGGCAATTTGCGGATTGGTCAGTGCCGCCGATGCAATTTCGGTAAGCCCGGCCCCACAAACCACGTAAAGGGGTGTTTGGGTATCCGTTCGTAAAGCTTCCTGGATAATGAAGTTGACGGCTTCATTTTTTACGGGCGTACTGTCATTCAGCATCGCCGTATTCGACCCGGCAAAAACGGGGATGGCCTTAGTCACATTCATGACCTGCAACACTTCCCGTGCTTTTTTAGCCGCGTTGTCGGCCTGCGTTTTCGAACGATCAAACCCGTCATTCACATGGAGATGAGAACCGATAATAGCCCGAATCTCCACTGAGGGCGACATCAGTAAATGAGCCAGTTGGAACAGCCCATCGGGGTCGCCACTAAAATCGTTATCTACAATAACCCGCATCCGGGGTTCTACTCCCGCCAAGCCTTTCGACTGTCCGAAGGCAGTACATGAGAGCATCAGGCTGAGGATCAAGCTCACGCAAAAGAGAAAGCTTCCTGTTTCTAGCTTTTTCATTGATTTTAGTTAACAAATCGCTCAATCACTCATTCACTCAATTCGACCAGCGCCTGTTCGTACTGCTCCCTGTTGGGTACGCCATGATGCCATTTCAGTTGATTTTCCATGTAGCTGACACCCTTCCCTTTTACTGTGTTGGCAATGATAACACTGGGTTTGCCCGGCTCGAAAGGCAACGCATCGAACGCATCGATCAATTGGGTAAAATCATGCCCATCGACTTCCCGAACGGCCCAGCCGAACGCTTCAAATTTTTTATCGAGGGGGTCGGTGCCGCACACCTCAGCGGTAGGAGCCGTGATCTGCAAACCGTTCTTATCGACAATGGCGCAAAGGTTATCGAGCTTATACTGAGCCGCTAAGAGGGCAGCCTCCCAGTTTGAACCTTCAGGCAGTTCACCATCTCCCAATAAAGTAAACACCCGAAATGGTTTCTCATCCAGTTTGGCCGATATAGCCGTACCGACGCTCAACGACAGGCCATGTCCCAGCGATCCCGTATTCTGTTCGATACCCGAAATTTTTTTGGTTGGGTGCCCGATGTAATGCGACTTGTAGCGGCAAAGCGTTTCCAGATCCGACTCCGGAAAGAACCCCTGATCGGCCAGCACCACATAGAGCGCTTCAACGGTGTGTCCTTTACTTTGAATGTATCGGTCCCGGTCGGGCGATTTGACGGTTTCGGGACTGATATTCAGAACGTTATTATAGAGTACATTCAGGATATCGATACACGATAAACTACCGCCTGTATGCCCCGCGTTGGCCCCCACAATGTATTTAAGAATATTCCGGCGGTACTGTACCGACTTATGCGCTAATTCGTTGACAGTCATAACTGGTTGCTTAGTCACGTATTTCTTACCATACTACCGATCTGTTGATACCGGATTACCTGAAAAGCTTAGGCGCCAATTCCGTTAGGTACAATCGCCAGTTCACCCACGTATGCCCACCGTCACTTTCCCGGTAGGTGTAGGGCAAACCGACCTGATCATATAAAGCGCGGAGTTTTGTGACACTCTCAAAGAGAAAGTCATCTTTCCCGCAGCCAATCCAGTAGAGTTTAGGTTTGGCCTGTTTCAGCGCATTGAGCTGTTTGATATGTTCCGCTCTGTTGTAGTTTCGAGCATTGGGTCCGTCGAAAAGGCCCATACTCATCACACCGATGTAGCTGAATGTACCTGGGTTGGCATTAGTAATCTGCTGCGTATGATACCCGCCCATCGACAGACCGGCAATGGCCCGGTGGGCCGGATCGGCCATCACCCGATAATTGGCTTCGACAAATGGGATAACATCCTTCATCAGACTTTCCTCAAATTTTCCGCTGGTCATCGCCTGCACTCCGTTGGTAGCTGGTTTCGCAAACGCAGGTCGCTCGCCCGGAGCCCCCGCCACACTGGGCACTCCATTCGTTATGACCACAATCATCGGTTCTGCCTTGCCAGCCGCGATCAGATTGTCCAGAATATAATTGGTCCGCCCCCGACTAACCCAGCCCTCTTCGTCGCCCCCGGCCCCATGAAACAGATACAGCACCGGATATTTTTTACCGCTTTTCTCATAACCCGGCGGGGTATAAATTTCCATCCGCCGATCCATGCCAATTGTGGGCGATGGATACCACACAGCCGACAATACACCGTGTGGAACTGACTGGACATCATACAATTGCGTTAATGGCCCCGGCAACATCAACCGACTTTCGATATATGAGCCATCGCGAGTGGCAATGGTATTGACAGGGTCAAGAATGGGGATTCCATCAACAATAAAGCGGTACTCATACATATCGGCCGGAAGCGGTCCCACTTTGGCTTCAAAAACGCTCGAATCCTTGGGTGTCATTTCGACCGTATTCCGTAAATCCTTCAGCCAGGTTCCGAACAAGCGTACCGACTTGGCACTGGGCGCTTTAATTCGAAAAATAACCGAGTTGTCGGGCAGGATTTCGGGCGACACTACAGGGTTGGGCCGTTGCTGCGCCCATGAGCTGCCCATCAGCCCGACGTATAACAGGAAAATAAGGGTAGGGATGGATTTCATGTTATGGTAATTAAGGGGGTAAAGTGGAGCCAATCAATGTTTATATACCTCCCAGCCCATGTAGTTGCGCATGGCTTCTTCCAGGATTCCGGCCGTTTTGGACGCATTCATCACCACATGGTGCTCAAAGCCATTCCGGCACACGTACTGCATCAGCCCCTGTAGGTTCTCGATCTGAGCCACGGCCCGGTTGCCGAACGTATTCAGCGGATCGTTGGTCAGAACCCCTTCGCCAATGTAGGCTTTCATCACACCTTTCGGATCATCGGTACTGATGCGTCCATACGTCAGAGGGTTGGCAGGAGTGCGGCCAGCCAGTGCCCCATAGGTATTTTCTTCGCATACTGTTGTACCCAGAATCGGTGCCGTACTGATTTCAATGTCGGGCAGGAACGACTTTGCCCAGTTGCCGCAATGGAACAGGACGCACTTATTTTCATCGTCGGCGTAGTTGTTGTTCCAATCGACCAGGGCACTGGGTGAACCCGATGCCAGTTGCATGGCGTACATGCTGAGTGTACCCGTAACATCGACCTCGCAGGCGCTGGGGAGCATGTTCTCGCTCATGATACTCATGCTGGTACAAACATTACAGCCGTAGTTTTGCTGGAGTGAGGTCCAGCACTGAATGGCCGTGGCATCCAGCGCATGTTCCTGCATGAATTCGTTCAGGACGACATCTAATTTGGCAATCTGAACCAGTTTATCGTCGGGTGTGCGGCCCGTAGGTGTATAGGCTTTAATGGCGTCGAGCCGGTCTTTGACGGATTGATCGGCGGCTGTCAGTTTATTGGCATTGCCCAGAATGTGCGACAGGTCGATGGTCACCACCGAAATTCCGTTGCGCTGGAGGATTTTCTCACTGTATCGAACCGTATTGAACGCTCCCGGACGTGCGCCCACAGCCCCAATCCGAACATTCCGAAGCCCTTTGACGACCCGGCAGACCGCCAGGAAATTTTTCAGATCGGCTTCAAAGCTCGGGTCGGATGGATGGACAACATGTTTGGTCGTGAGCGAGTAGTTGATGCCAAATTGGTAAAGATTATTACAAACCGAAATTTTTCCACACCATGCATCCCGCCGACGGGCTACATCCATCCGGTTCAGATCATCGGGATACGCCTGAATCAACACCGGCACATCCAGCCGAGCGAGCTTCAGGGTTTCAGCCACACCCTTTTCATCGCCAAAGTTGGGTAGTACGACCAGAACCCCCATCATATCATCGGCATGCTTGCGAAACAGCTCCGCACATTTCTGGGCTTCCTGAAACGTCTCGACTCCACCTAATTTGGTAGCTGATTCATCCAGCATAATAGGGTTTACACCGACTTTCTGAAAAACGTCCAGCAGATCGGAACGGCACTCGCCAACGAGTTTGTCGGGGAAAAAATCCCGGTTGCCAATGATGACACCTAAGGTTATGGGACTACCTGTTTTTACGCTCATGGTTAAAGTAGTGATTCGTTGGCCGCTACAGTCAATCGGTTCGGGAAACGATGACGTGTAGATCTCCGAACAAAACTAAAAGAAAACAATAAAAATAAAAAGAAAACAAACGAAATAAAATAAAGGAAGCCTTTCCCTTCAACCAGCGATAATCCTAATCTGCTTAACTAAAATAAGAGGCAAAATACAGTATATAAATCCTGTTACTTCACAGATAGATACAATAAAAGGGTTAAATAGCCATCACATACCCTATATAATTTAAATGAAGTGCAAAACTTTCGTTTATTTTCTAACTACCCTCGACACTTACCTTCTATTTCGAATAGTGTGCGATCTGTACAAACACATGCTTTCGTTTTTCTGTCTACTTTTCCGTTGTCCCACTTCCTTTTTTGCAACAGGCCACCTGAATCTGGTATCCTGGCGGTTTCGGCTGCTGGTTAGGCAATATCCTGCTACATCGGCGTACCGAACGAGGCACCTTTTTTCCACCTATGCCCCCTCTGTAATTGAGCCCAAACCAGGTGGTATGTAAGGGATGGCAGGCAAAGGCTCCGATGAGAATGATACCGTAACGGATGGAACCGCCCAGGGCGACAACTATGGAAACGTGGGCCAGATTACCGAAGGCCGAACCCTGGCTAAAGCCAGCTACGACGCTCCCATTCGTGAACCGGATGCCAATCCGGTGATGATCGGCGCCGAACTGGATTTGCAACCTTTCGGACGAGTCACCGTACTACGATCCATCCGGGTAGAATCGGCGGCACGCTTAACTGGGGGCGGTACTACAGACAACAACCCGAATGTTGCGCTCACCATCATGGGCAACAAGCTCATGGGTACCCTTGTATCGGCCTCCCCTACGGCACGCCCATTTGTCTCCTTTATCATCGACGATTTTCGTGGAAAAGGGACCTACAGCTTCCCTAAAAACGGGCCGAATCAAACCACAGCATCCGGCGCATCGGGCGAGGGCTACGCGCATGGCTACTATAAACCGTATAGTATAGAATGGGTGTCGGGCAATATCCTGCTAACCATTACCGAATACAATGGTGCCGAAAAGCCCATGCGCGGGACCTTAGCAGGCACATACTACAAAGAAGTAACCCCGATCGCTGTATCGGCCCGATTCCAGGGGGTTCCCTCACTCATTCCTTAACGGGCATGAGCCTACTCAGGTTAAGAGATTGATAAAGTAGCAGACAAATCGAGAGCCTCCTGAGCAGCAACAGCGTGAGATGCGTATTTTGAATTGCACCCGATTACGGGCAGTACAGAATACGCATTGCCCTTTGGATTGAAACCCTAAAACATACAGCCTATTCATCAGTAGATTACAAAGGAAATCAAAGCAGAGCTGGCGCTTGTCAACTACTTTACCGAAGGTAAAATGTACATATATTTACGAGTCAGCGGTCGGGCTGAAAAACGACTGTGTGATCACCCGATGATCAGCCGAGCAAATGGAATTAATCACGCTACAAAAACATGATAGCCAATGGGACGCGATTTTTAACGTGGAGCAACAGGAGCTTTCCAACGTTTTGGGCCATCACGTCGCTAAAATCCATCACGTAGGCAGTACAGCCGTACCAGACTTACTGGCCAAACCGATTATTGACATCGCTATTGAAGCCAACACATTTCCTCCCTCACAGGCCATCATTGACCAGCTTGCCACAATCGACTATGAATATAAGGGGGAAGCAGGTGTTCAGGGACGACACTGGTTTATAAAAGGGCATCCAAGAAAATTCAATCTTCACTATTGTTCGATACAGTCTGAGGTGGTGACGAATCAACTAAAACTGCGAGATAAACTAATCGCGAATGAATCGTTTCGAAGAGACTATGAACGCATAAAGCTCGAAAACCTGACAAATAAAGACATCGACAGTGCGGACTATGCGTTGGCTAAATCGGATATTATTCAAAAAATAATCAATTCTACTTCCTTACCGTGAACCTGAAACGAGTCCAATATGGGAAGTCTATTGATCAAGACAAATTGCACTGGCCTGACTCAGAAACCAGGTTAGTGCGCATTCTGAACACATCAACATTGCTCATATTCGTACGAGATTGTATTTCAGACACACCATTCATCTAATCACTTGATCGGAATTTAGACCAGAGATCAACAGGTAATAGCCGTTGAATTACCTTTAGGCTTTTGTAATCTCTTTCTATAAACACTCCTGTGAAGGCTGCTCCCCTTACCCTACTAGATACCGACGAACTAATCCGAACGGTGACGACCAACTATGCTAATTTCCCGATAGCCGAAGTGAATGACCATGTTGTCAGGCTGAGTGTGATGACCGAACCTTATTTCTGGCATCACCATCCCAACTCCGATGAGACGTTTATGACCGTGGAAGGCATTTTGGTAATTGAACTGGAAACCGAAACGATTGAATTAGTCCCAGGTCAGCTCTTTACAATTCCTAAAAATATTGCTCACCGAACCCGACCCAAAGGTGAACGTTCGGTCAACATCACCTTCGAATATGGCCAGATTGAAACGATACGGATTGATCGGTAAGCCTTAAAACTGTTTAAACTTTTGTTTCAATGGCTTTTTGTCATGGCGACGCAGGAGCCATCTTCGAATACAAAAAAACATCGCCTTCCGAAGATGGCTCCTGCGTCGCCATGACAAAAACCTTCTCATAGCTTAAATTCGGGGAATTTAACCAGCTTCGTTAAGTCTGACGCTTTTTACGAACTACTAGATAGTCGCATTTCAGATCATTTTTTCGGTTACAACAACCTGCGTTTCGGCTACGTATCCCGATCAACAGCGGCTGAACTTTGCCGTACAAAAAGCAAAGAACAGCATCATGAACGTATTCGTAACAGGCGCAACCGGATTCATCGGATCGGCCGTCGTAAAAGAATTAATGGCCGCCGGACATCAGGTAACGGGACTTGCCCGCTCGGAAGCAGCAGTTCAGAAACTTGTATCGCTCGGCGTAACACCCCACCTCGGCGACTTAACCGATCTGGATAGCCTGAAAGCCGGAGCCACAGCCGCAGATGGCGTCATTCATTTAGGGTTTATCCACGATTTTACGCGCTTTGCAGAAGTGTGCGCCATTGACAGAACCGTTATCGAGACGATGGGACAGACCCTACTGGGCACCGAAAAGCCGTTTGTGGTCACCTCCGGCACTGCCGTAATCAATGGTAACCAACTGCTGACCGAAGAGATGCGTTTGCAGGGACCTACGCACAATCCGCGTACAGCTACTGAACTAGCGGTGGATGCAGTAGCGGCTTTGGGTGTTCGGGTATCGGTGGTACGGCTATCGCCCTCGGTGCATGGCGACGGCGATGCGTATGGCTTCGTACCCATTTTGATTAACCTGGCCCGCGAAAACGGTAAAGTAGCTGTAATCAATGGAGGGACCAACGTGTGGCCAGGTGTACACCGACTGGATGCCGCCCGGCTCTATCGGCTGGCGCTGGAAAAAACAGCCCCCAGCGGCACCCGTTACCATGCCGTGGCCGATCAGGGGGTATCGACGCGCCAGATCGCAGAAGCCATTGCGGCAAAACTCAACTTGCCTGTGGTGTCATTAACGACTGAAGAAGCTCCGGCCTATTTCAACTGGTTCCAGCATTTTGCGTCGTTCAATAATCCGTCGTCCAGTGCCATCACGCAGGCCATGCTGGACTGGCATCCCACCCATCCGAGCCTGATGGAAGATTTGCAGGGCGACGTGTATTTCCCGGCGCAGTAGTACTGCATTTTCTGTCATCCCGACGAAGGAGGGATGACAGAAAACTCAATGATTATTGCCCAGATAACCTCAGCTTTATCTATAATTCACAGTACCTTTAAACTATGAACAGCACAGGGCCTCACCGGATCAAGACCATTGCCGAGTTTCACCAATTGCGGGATCTGCCGAAACCGAAGCATCCGCTCATCAGCGTGGTTCACTTTGACGTGTTCAAAAAACGACAGGGCAAAGGCACTGAACACCTGCTGTTCGACTTTTATGCTATCTCGCTGAAGCGGGGCATGAACCATACCTACAAATACGGTCAGCAAACGTATCAGTACGATTTCAACGATGGCGTGATGTTCTTCATGGCTCCGAATCAGGTGTTCAGCGTTCAGTTTGACGAAGAAACGCGCGGACCGTCTGGCTGGATGTTGCTGATCCATCCTGATTTCCTGTGGAATACCTCCCTGGCGTCGGGCATAAAGAAGTACGCCTTTTTCGACTACACGGTGAACGAAGCGCTGTTCCTATCAGAAGTTGAAGAGCAGAAAATGAACCAGATCATCCGCATCATCGACGACGAATACCAGGACCGGATCGATGCCTTTAGCCAGGCCATTATTGTATCGCAACTGGAAACGCTGCTGCATTATTCCGACCGTTTCTACCAGCGGCAGTTTATTACCCGCCAAAAAGTAAACCACGAGATTCTGGAGCGGCTGGAAAGCATCCTGAACGAGTACATCAACAGCGAAAAACTAATGCTTCAAGGGCTACCCTCGGTGCAATACATAGCCGAAAACCTGCATGTGTCGCCCGGCTATCTGCGTAGTCTGCTGAAACAACTTACCGGCCAGTCGACCCAACAGCTGATCCACGAAAAACTTATCGAAAAAGCTAAGGAAAAGCTCTCTACTACCCAACTATCGGTATCAGAAATCGCCTACGAACTGGGTTTCGAGCAGCCGCAATCCTTCAGCCGCTTATTCAAAAGTAAGACCCACCAAAGTCCCCTAGCCTTCCGGGAACAGTTTAACTAAGGTTTCCCAAACGCATTACTCCCTTACCCGCACGGAGACCAATAGACATTTAATTGACATTGGCACGGAGTACACTCTCTGCCCGAGGAGATCAAATTCACCTTTACACTTTTGACTACAGCAAAAGTCGCTTTGGCTACGTCGGTGTCTGGCTGCGTGCAGACCTTTGTCGCATCAACTAATACAGCTGACAATGGACTTAGCAAACAGCACTATTCTCATAACGGGAGGCACCAGCGGAATCGGCCTGGAGCTGGTAAAACAACTGACCGACCAGGGCGCAACGCTCATCGTCACGGGCCGGAATCCCGACGCGTTAAACCGAACAAAGACTCAATTTCCCAACGTACACACGTTTCAGAGTGATGTGAGTAATCCTCGCGATATTGAACAGTTATACCAGGAAGTTACCAGTCAATTTCCGGCCCTTAACATCATTATTAATAATGCCGGAGCCATGCGGTTGATCGACCTGCGCGACCATTCGATGAGTTTGGAAACTGTCACTCGCGAGATCGACACCAACCTGTCGGGAACGATCCAGATGGTACATCAATTTCTCCCTCATTTGCTGAAACAACCGTCGGCTGCCATCGTCAATGTGTCGTCGGGGATTGCGTTTATGGCCTATTCCTCTGCCCCCGTGTACAGCGCGACCAAAGCGGGGGTTCGTGCGTATACCCAGGCCCTACGATTGCAATTGGAAGACACGCATGTAAAGGTCTTTGAAATGATTCCGCCGGGGGTGAACACCAACCTGCAAAACGACTGGGCGGTACAGCCCAATCCGGCCATGATGATGGAGGTCGATAAAATGGTAAACGTGGTGGTGAAAGCGCTTAAAAACGATACCTTAGAGATCAAGCCGTTTTTGATTCATATCATCAAGGCAATGAGTCGGATCACCCCCGGCCTGATGCTCAAATTCGGCCACCGGGAATTTCAAAAATTCAGACAAACAACCCACTAAGCATCATGGCAAAAAATATCATTTCCTTAGTATTGCTGATCGTATCGGTAGGTCTGGCATTCAAACACGGCTGGGATACGTTCAATTTCCGGAATCACCCCGAATCGATGAAGATGATGAATGAGCTGGGCATCAGCGAATCGGTGGTTCCGTTCTTCGGAGGCTTAACGATTCTGATCGGGGTATTGCTGCTCATTCCCCAAACGTTTTTCCTGGGCAATGTACTGAATGCCATATCGATCGTCATCATTATGGCATTGGCGATACGAGCTGGCCATATCAATATGGCCCTGATGGAAATTCCGTTTCTGATCATGCCGTTGGTCATGATCTGGCTGCGCTACCCGTTCGTCAAAAACGTCTGATAGGCTATGACACCACTAAAAGTAAAAACCATAACCGAAGCGCATCGGATTTTGGGCCTACCCGCTCCCGAACATCCACACATCAGCCTGTTGAACTACGCCGATCTGAAGATGCCCGACTTCACGGGCGAGTTGAGTGCGCTGTTTGATTTCTATTACATTTCTCTGAAAAAAGGCTTCACGAACAAGCTGTTTTACGGGCAGCAAACCTACGATTTTGACGAAGGTATGCTCTACTTTGTAGCCCCCAACCAGCTTTTGCGCGGAGCCGGACCTGAACCAGACGACGACCTTTCGGGCTGGGTGCTGCTCATTCACCCCGACTTTTTGTGGGGCACTTCGCTAGCGAAGACGATCAGGAACTATGATTTTTTTAGCTACTCCGTCCATGAAGCGCTGTTCCTGTCCGACAAGGAGAAAGCCATTGTGAATGGCATTGTCGAAAACATTCAGACGGAGTATCGGAACAACATCGACACCTTCAGTCAGAACATCATCATTTCGCATCTGGAAACCTTGCTCAACTATGCCGAACGCTTTTATCAGCGGCAATTCCTGACCCGAAAAAAGTCGAACCACCAGGTACTCGACCGACTGGAGCACCTGATGAGTGCGTATTTCAACGATGAAGCGCTGTTCTCCAAGGGGTTGCCTACAGTGCAGTATATTTCTGACAACCTGAACATTTCGCAAAGCTACCTGAGGAGTTTGCTGAAAACATTGACTGGACTGAGTACACAGCAGTATATTCATGAAAAGCTGATCGAAAAAGCGAAGGAGCAACTCTCCACCACCCAACTTTCGGTATCAGAAATTGCGTATCAGCTAGGCTTCGAGCACCCACAATCGTTTAGTAAGCTATTCAAAGACAAAACCAGCCAAACCCCGCTGGCATTTCGGGAGCGGTTTAATTGACCGGAAAACCATACTGGTTTTTTGAAGAAGAATGAACCCGAACTGCGGACGCAATTGAGCAATTAAACAGGCAGTCTGCAAATCGACTACAACGAACCGCATTTAGACTACAACCCCCGAAAACGCCCTGCTGACCTTTGTACCGTAGTTCATTATAGCAGAAATTAATCATGGTACAACAACAGGAAAATGCGGCCAATAGCGGCAATAGGGCAGAAAAAGTATGGTTCATCACGGGGTCGTCCCGTGGGTTTGGACGCGTATGGACCGAAGCGGCACTCCAACGGGGCGACAAGGTAGCAGCTACCGCCCGCAACGTCGAAAGTCTGACCGATCTGAAGTCAGCATACGGTGATCGCGTGCTCACCCTGGCGCTGGACGTGACCAATGCTGAACAGGTAAAATCGGCAGTTGAAGCAGCTCATGCTCATTTCGGACGGCTGGACATTGTTTTCAATAATGCCGGATACTCACTGATCGGAACCATTGAAGAAGCCTCTGCCGATACCATCCGGGCGTTGTACGAGACCAATGTGCTGGGCCCCGTTTCGGTTATTCAGGCCGCTCTGCCTTTGCTGCGTAAACAGGGAAAGGGGCATATTTTGGGTACATCCAGTTCGTTGGGGCATGTTACGTATCCGGTCATTGGGTATTACTGTTCGTCCAAATGGGCGTTTGAAGCGATTCACGAAAGTCTGGCAGCGGAGGTCAACCAATTTGGCATCAACGTCACCATTATTGAACCCGGAGCCTATGCTACCGAGTTTGGTAGTCAGGAGTCGTTGAAGTTCGCGGATAGTCTGCCGGTTTACGACGAGTTCAAAGCTGCTTTTTTTGGAAATCTACGGGCGTTGGAACGCGGTAATCCTGAAGCTACACCAGCAGCGATCTTTAGCGTGGTCGATGCGCCGAATCCGCCTTTGCGGCTTTTTCTGGGAAAACATACGTTACCAGAAGTTCGCAACGCGTATGCCCAACGCATGGCCACCTGGGAGGCCTGGGAGTTGGTTTCCAACGCGGCACAAGGGTAACCAGGTTAAATAGCTTTTCTGTCATCCCGAGGAACGAGGGGTCTTCGGTAACAGTTGTTTTTTCAGCCTCACCCGAAGATCCCTCGTTCCTCGGGATGACAGAAAAGCCCAATTGAACGCTTAACCAAGAACGTATGAAAAAGACCGAGACCGCCCCCATCCGATTCGAGTCGCTGTCCGAAGCGTCGAAAGCGACCGGGCTTCCGGCTCCCCTACATCCCCTGATTACGCTTTTCAACGGGGTCGATAAGCCGCTGGAAGGTTCTGCTCCTCTTCCCAGGCACGTGCTGAGCTTTTACAAAATATCGTTCAGGCCCTATCTGGGAGGTACCTTGCGGTATGGACAAACCCATTTCGATTACAACGAGGGCGGCTTATTCTTTGCAGCTCCGAATCAGCTTATTGGCAGTAGCGAGGATGAATCAAATAGCCAGGAGAAAAGCTGTACCAACCAGCAGATTTCGTTGCTGATCCATCCCGATTTTTTATTGAATTACCCGCTGGCCCAAAAGATCAGGCAGTACAACTATTTTTCGTACTCGGTTCAGGAAGCCCTTCACTTGTCGGATAAGGAAAAAGAGGTTATTCTGGCCCTATTCCGGAATCTGGAAGAGGAGTTGCATAACCGTATCGACGAGTTTAGCCAGGATGTTATCATCTCCCAGATTGAACTGCTGCTTAGCTATGCCCATCGCTTTTACAAACGGCAATTCGTGACCCGAAAGGCCGTCAACCATACGGTGTTGCAACATCTGGAAACAATACTGAACAACTATTTTGATGGCCCTCATTCACTGGACAAAGGGATTCCAACGGTTCAATACCTCGCCGACCGGCTTCACCTCTCCCCTAGCTACCTGAGCGATCTGCTGCGGTCCTTAACCGGCCTCAACACCCAGCAAATGATCCACGAAAAATTGATTGAAAAAGCAAAGGAGAAACTCTCAACGACCCATCTGTCCGTCAGCGAAATCGCTTACGAACTAGGCTTCGAGCATCCCCAATCGTTCAGCAAACTATTCAAGGAAAAGACCCAACAAACCCCGCTGGCATTCCGCGAGCGATTTAATTGATAGGCAAGACGGCTGATCACATTAAAACATCAGAATCCGATTATGACACATTTAGAGCTGATTAAGCAACTTGATAATAAGTCAAATCATGAGCGTCTTGATATTATTATCGCGACGCTTAATCATTTAAATGTAAAGTACGTTACACAAGAATATTCAACAGGTAAAAACTTGATTGTTGACCTGGGGGACAGGAGCCATCGAGTAGGAATATCCTCTCATTTTGACCGAGTAAAAAATTCCGCCGGAGCAAATGACAATGGTTCGGCTATCGCTGTTTGCATTGATATAATCCAGAAATTCAAAAACATTGATAATAATAATATTGGACTCAGGGTATTTTTCTTTGACGAAGAAGAAACAGGACTTAAAGGGTCAAAAGCTTACGTACAGCAATTCGGAGTCAAGGATTTATTAGGACTTAGTAACCTGGAACTTGTAGGGCTTGGAGATAAATATGCTTTATGGCCAGTTGGTAAATCTTCCCAAGGGAGAATCCTAAGCACATTTGAACGAGTTTCCGAAACGATGCATATCACAACTAAGCGATTTGATAGGATTGTTACCAACACAGCCGATCATATCTCTTTTCAAAAAGCAGGCTTAGAAGATTCTTTTACCGTTACGTGTATTTCAGATGAAGATATTGAAACAGCAATACATTATTACAAAGCACTCGAGTTTGAGGTAGACAGAGAACCGCTGGCCGAAATCATGTCGAATGCACTTATTTTTCAACACTATCATAAGCCAACGGATACATTCGAAAAACTAAACGAAAACTCGCTAATAACAACCTCCTCAATAGTCTGGAATACTATAGCTGCAATGGAGTGGTGAATAGTGACCGGAATTGCTCAGGCATCAATTACATTTTGATTAGAACCTCCGATTTTTAAACACCTATTGCCTTGCCCCGATCCCCAACCTGCTGGAATCGACGGGCTCGTCCGCGATTGTATCGTGGATGCCAAAGGTTCACGGAGGAAGAGCGTTGTGAAAACAGGCTGAAATTCCTCAAAAATTAATAACAGTTTTAACTTGCCATTTGCCACGCTCACCCATGAACGTATTCAACGACCTGACGGCTTACAATAAATACCTGAACCTCACCACTCCACTTCATCCATTGATGGATAGCCGGGTTTGCAAACAGGCTATTCCCAATTTCCCCACATCCAGCGACGAGATACAGGTCAATCTGTATAAAATCTCGTTGAAGAAACATTTTCCCGGCGACATTAAATACGGCAAGGCTAAATACAATACCGAAAACGGGCTGATGTTATTCAGCGAACCGGGGCAGGTGGTATCGTGGGATGCACTCACCTTCTGGGACGGATACGCCTTTGTGTTCCATCCCGACCTGATCAAAAAACACCCGATAGCCAGCAAAATCACGCAGTATACCTATTTCAGCTACGAAATCAACGATGCGCTGTTTATGACTGCCGAGGAGGAACAGACCATTACCTGGCTGTTCACCAAAATTCATTACGAACTGGTCGACAATAAACACAAAGCCAACGAGGATGTTATTCTGTCGCTTCTAAACGTCATTCTCACGTATGCCGAGCTGTATTATAAGCGGCAGTTTAGCGAAACAGACAATCCTCAAACTTCGGTTGTGTCAAAAGTCAAAACGGTGCTTCAACGTCACTACAACGATCTGTCAACGCCCGTACCGAATCTGCCCAGTGTTTCGTCCATTGCCGGGGAGCTGCATCTGTCGCCCAATTACCTTACCGACCTGATACGAGCCGAAACCGGGAAAAGTACCATTAGTATTATCCACAACTACATAATTGAGCAGGCCGAAATCCTGTTACTACAAACCGATCTGAATGTGAGTAACATAGCCTATCAGCTTGGGTTCGATAACGTTCCATACTTTTCAAAACTATTCAAAAAAACCAAAGGTATCTCGCCCACCGAAATCAGAAATCAGGGAAATGTATAAGCCTTTCCGGGCTTTGTATTAGTAGTCAGAAAAGGTCATAATTCAATTTTGTGCTTGCAACATGAACGAATTATGATTTTCACAACGAACAAAGTAAGCGACGCCTATTGGAAGGTTGTAATTAATAATCCGCCGATCAATTTATTCGATGCCGAGTTTTCCCGGCAATTAGCCGTTTTGATGGGTGAACTGGAGGCCAGTGAAGATCTGAAGGTTGTTGTGTTCGAAACAGCTAATCCCGACTTTTTTGTCGCTCACATCGAGCTGCTCCATGCCGCCGATTTCCCGAAAGGAGTTGGTAAAACTGGCCTCCCGGTAGCCTGGCCCGACATTGCCAAACGCCTAGAGCAGGCTCCGTTTGTTAGTATAGCTTCCATTCGGGGGCGGGCCAGAGCCATTGGCAGTGAGTTTGTCCAGGCTTTTGATCTTCGATTTGCCAGTAAAGAAAAAGCGGTTTTATCCCAGCCAGAGATTGGGATTGGCTCCTTTCCTGGCGGAGGTGGTTTAGAAAGGCTGCATCTACTGACAGGCAAAGCCCGAGCCCTGGAAATTATCCTCAGTGGTGATGATTATGACGCAGAAACTGCAGCATTGTATGGCTGGGTAAACCGGGCAATACCGGACGATGAGCTAGATAGCTTTGTAGATAACTTTGCCAAACGAATTGCCTCATTCGACAGGCAGGCTATCGGTTCGGTTAAAGCCATTATGAACCAGCGGGCTCCCCTTCCTCAAAACGAGCATATTCTGGACACTCAGCAACGATTCTTTACCGCCCTCGGCTGGAAAGAAAGCCAGGAACGGGTAAAAGCACTGTTTGGCAAGGGATTACAGCAATACAGCGATGTTGAACTAAATCTGGGCCGTTATCTATAAATTGACGATGAAAGCCATTCGTTTAAAAGCGCCAGGAGGCACGGATCAACTGGAGTACATAGAACTAGCAACTCCAACTATCGCAGTTGGCGAAGTACTCATCCGAGTGAAAGCGATTAGCGTAAACCCTATTGATGTGAAGACACGAGCAGGTCAGGGTTTATACGGGATGATCAAGATTCAGAACCCGCTCATTATTGGCTGGGATATTTCCGGAGAAGTGGTCGAAACACGGTCGGAAAGCTTTACCGTGGGCGATCAGGTATTTGGCATGATCAATTTCCCCGGTCATGGAAAGTCGTATGCAGAGTACGTCGCAGCACCGGCATCGCAGCTTGCCCTGAAACCCGCTACGGTTTCTCATGACGAAGCCGCAGCCGCTACGTTGACGGCATTAACAGTCTGGCAGGCGCTGGTCGAAAAAGCTCAGGTGAACGCTGGTCAAAACGTGCTTGTCCATGCCGCTGCCGGAGGAGTTGGGCATCTGGCCGTTCAGCTCGCCAAACACTTGGGCGCTCATGTCACGGGAACGTCATCAGGGGCCAATAAAGAGTTTATCCTGAGCCTTGGTGCCGATAAGCACATCGACTATCACCGTTACGATTGGACTAACTCGCTGAACGAATTCGATTTTGTACTCGATACTATTGGTGGCGACAACCTTGATCGGTCTGTAGACGTGGTAAGAAAAGGAGGTATGGTTATCAGTATATCGACTGGTATTAGCAATGAAACTGCCGAAAAGGCGAAGCAAAAAGGGGTTAATGCTTTCTTTATGCTGGTCCAGTCGAATGGCGATGATATGCAGCAAGTGGCTTCGCTATTGGAGAGTGGGGCACTACGTGTCCATGTTTTCAAGTCATTTCCTTTCTCAGAAATGGCTGCAGCTCATCATCAGGTCGAAAGTGGCCGAACGGTCGGCAAGGTTGTAGTGACAGTCTGACAATAAGCTCTATATGATTTAACCAAACCTCATTCGTGATTCAATCACGAATGAGGTTTAGACTTTTAAGGCCGCCAGACTTACATCAACAATATCGTCGAACATGCGTTTGTCCGTATCAAACTTAACCGTAACCCGCAATCCGTTTATAGCGTTAAAGATAAACCGGGCTAACGACTGGGCTGAATGACTGGTCGTAAAGAGACCCTGTTTCTGCCCTTTCTCGATGGCTTTTGCCACGGCACTTTCCGTATCGATCATAATAGCATGAACAATCGACGCGATTTCGGGATCGACAGGGGCCATCTCCACAGCCGAATTGACCATAAAACATCCTTTTGAACACGCGTCATTCAGAGCCTCATCTTTGACGGCCACAAAAACATCCCGGATATACTGCTCAACATCCCCGGCCGAATCCAGCCCATTGAGAACCGGATCGACGCGCTCTTGCCGATACCGTTTGAGCGCTTTTACAAACAGCGAATGCTTGTCGCCAAACGTATCGTACAGACTCGAACGACTAATGTTCAGCCCGTCCACCAAATCCTGTGCCGAGGTAGCGTTGTAGCCCTTTTCCCAAAACAAATTCATCGCTTTGTCGAGAATGAGAGCTTCGTCAAACAGTTTTGTCCTTGCCATAAAACCTTTGTGAAGAAAGGATCTTCTTCACAAAGGTAATAATACGGAACGAACGTTCCATTTAAAGATAAAAAAAATTACATTCTAAAGGGCTCATTCACAGAAGCAGCCCCATCGATCACGTATTCGCTGCCCGAAATAAAAGACGAGTCATCGGAAGCCAGGAAAACGGCCAGTTTAGCTACTTCTACAGGCAAGCCATAGCGCTTAAATGGCATTTTATTTTTGGTAAACGCAATCATATCCTCTGTAAAAGTCCCGTTCCCTTTATGGAAAATCTCGGTTTCGGTCATGGCTGGAGCAATGGTATTAACCCGGATTTTTCGGGGAGCCAGCTCGATGGCTGCCGTTCGGCTGTAAGCGGTGAGCGCGGCTTTACTGGCTGCGTATACCGCCGTTCCCATACCAACGACAAACGCGCTAACGGAAGTGACATTGATAACGGAAGCCCCTTCGGCCAGGATGGGAATAAACTTCTCTACGGTGAAAATGGCCCCTTTCAGGTTGATGTTGGCAATATAATCGAAACCTTTTTCGGTAATCTGCCCAACGGGTTCCATAAAATTAACTCCGGCGTTAACGACCAGCACATCGACCCGACCATAGCGTGCCTTTACGTTTTCGACCAGGGCTTCGGTATCGCTGATGCTTGCCGCGTCTGACAGAATACCAATGGCTTTTTGGCCTAGTTTTTCCACGGCCTCATCGATGGCCTTTTGATTTCGTCCGGTGATTACTACATCGGCTCCTTCTGCAATAAATTGTTGGGCGGTAGCAAACCCGATCCCCGAATTTCCGCCGGTAATCACGGCGATCTTATTACTCAGCTTACTCATTTTTCGTCAATTTTAATTCATTTGGAACAATCGTTCCGCAAACATAATCATAACGGAATGATTGTTCCAAATGAATTAAAAAAATAGACTGTCTAGATTTTCCTTAATCGAGTCATAATTAGATTTTGTCATCTCTCCTGCCGCACTGGCGGGCTGGTCAGGATGACAAAAAAAGCTATTAAAGCAAACGTTTAGATAGGTTCAAATTATGCTTCCATCCGGTAGGGTCTTGCTTAGGGGTGGGAATTTTAATTTTTTAATTATCTTTGCTACTAAGATATTTAGAAAATAAGATAATTGATGGATAATGACTCCGTAAAAACCACAAGAAAACTCAGCCAGCTTTACGCCTACACCTCTATTCAGATGCATGAAGCTGTGGCCCGCAAAGCCGGACTTTCGGGGACTGACCATAAATACCTGGGCTTCCTGATCGAAAAAGGGCAAATGACAGCGGGTGAACTGGCTACATTAACAGGCCTGACAACTGGGGCTGTTACAGGCTTAATCGACCGATTTGAAAAGAAGGGGTTAGTCAAACGACAATTTGCAGCCGACGACCGACGGAAGGTTTTTATTGTTCCCAACACGGAAACGATCATGGCCCTCCTCGAACCACTATACCGGGAATTCCGCAGCCAGTCGCAGCAACTTCTAGCTTCCTTTTCGGAGGAGGAGCGCGCCATCATTGACACCTACTTTACAAAAGCCATTGCCCTGATGAATGAAATGATTGAATTGTTGAATGATTGATTTGTCGACTGACAGAGTGAAACAAATGCAGTATTCCATTCAATCATTCAACAATTCAATCATTCAACAATTTAAACATTCAACAATTTAAACATTCGACCCTTACATGAACACATACACACTGGATTTTCAGGATATAGACAAAGCAAAGCTCAACGCTGTGGGTGGCAAAGGGGCTAATCTGGGAGAGTTGTCCCGGATTAAGGGCATAAACGTACCCGCAGGCTTTTGCGTGACGACGAAGGCTTATGAAGAACTGGTTGAGAATAACTCAACGGTTGATGCACTACTGGATCAGTTAGCTATTCTCCAGGCAGACAACCGGGAAGTGATTCGTGAAATCAGCGCCAAAATTCGGGCGGCTATTGAACGTATACCCATTTCGGAGAATATGGCCAAAGCGATTGCGGAGCATCTCAAAACGGTTGACGAACAGGCCGCTTATGCCGTGCGATCCAGCGCCACCGCCGAGGATTTACCCACCGCGTCGTTTGCCGGTCAACAGGATACCTATCTGAATAGTATCGGAGAAGAAGCTATCCTACGACATATCCATAAATGCTGGGCGTCGCTGTTCACCGAGCGAGCCGTAACCTACCGCATTCAGAATGGCTTCGATCATCGCAATGTCCGGCTGGCGGTGGTGGTTCAGAAGATGGTGTTTCCGCAGGCAGCGGGCATTCTGTTTACGGCCGATCCGGTTTCGGGTAATCGCAAGGTGGTGTCCATCGATGCCAGTTTCGGACTGGGTGAAGCGCTGGTGTCGGGTCTGGTCAATGCAGACACCTATAAAGTACGCAACGGCGAGATTATCGAGAAGAAAGTCTCTACCAAGAAGCTGGCTATTTATGCCGTAAATGAGGGTGGTACGACCGAACAGGCGATTGAACCGGAGCAACAGAACCTACAGGCGCTGACAGATGAGCAGATTTTGCAGCTTGAACATATTGGTCGGACCATTGAAGCCCATTTTGGGGAGCCGCAGGACATCGAATGGTGTCTGGCCAATAATACCGTCTACATTGTCCAGAGTCGGCCCATTACGACCCTGTTCCCCTTACCGGCAGTAGCCGATGAAGAGCCCCACGTGTATGTATCGGTGGGGCACCAGCAAATGATGACCGACGCTATGAAGCCGTTAGGCATAGCGATGTGGCAACTGACAGCAGGCCGCCCCATGCCTACAGCGGGCGGACGAATATTCGTGGATGTGGCCGCTGATCTGGCATCGCCCGCTAAACGACACATGCTTGTCAATGTGCTGGGCAAATCGGACCCGCTCATCCGGGATGCGTTTACCACCCTTCTTGACCGTGGCGATTTCATTAAGACCTTGCCGGATGCTGAACCGGAACCGACACCCGGTCAAAGCCCTCCAGGGCCACCCCCTGTCAACTACCAAACCCTGGCCGACTACGACCCGGTCATTGTGTCGGAACTGATCGGGCAAAGCCAAACAGCAATAGCCGAGTTAAAGCAAACCATCCAGTCGAAATCCGGTACGGACTTAATTGATTTTATTCAGGAAACGACCCATCACACCAAACGGGGAGCCGCGCATCCACAAAGCTTTGGCGTCATCATGACGGGTATGAATGCGGCCTCCTGGCTCAACGAACATCTGGAAAAGTGGTTGGGCGAAAAGGCCGTAGCCGACACGCTTACGCAATCGGTGCCCAACAACATCACATCCGAGATGGGGCTGGCCTTGCTGGATGTGGCCGATGTGGTACGTCCTTACCCGGAAATCATTGCGTTTTTACAACAGGTCCAAAACAGACCTTTTCTGGAAGAACTGAGCCAATTTGAGGGTGGTCAGGACGTTCGGGACGCTATTGAGACTTTTCTGACCCGATACGGGATGCGCTGCGCCGGAGAAATCGACATCACAAGAACCCGTTGGAGCGAAAATCCAGCGATGCTTATTCCCGTCATTCTCACTACTATTAAACACTTTGAAGCGGGCGAAAGTCGTCGGAAATTTGATCGCGGGCTACAGGAAGCGCTGACTAAAAAACAGGAGATTTTGAAGCGATTGAAGCAATTGCCGGATGGCGACGAAAAAGCCAACGAAACCACCCGGATGATCGACCTGCTTCGCAACCTTGCCGGATACCGCGAGTACCCCAAATACGACATTGTCAGTCGCTACTTCGTCTATAAACAGGCGTTATTGAACGAAGCCGAACGGCTGGTACAAGCGGGGGTACTTCATGAAAAAGAAGCCATTTATTACCTGACGTTCGACGAACTACGCGAGGTCATACGCACTCATGCGTTGGATGAGCAACTCATCAATCGTCGGAAAGACGAGTTCAAACGCTTTGAAAAACTAACGCCCCCACGGGTGATGACCTCCGACGGTGAAATCATTACGGGGCAATATAAACGGGAGAACCTGCCGCCTGACGCTATCATTGGGCTGCCGGTTTCGGCGGGTGTGATTGAAGGACGGGCGCGGGTTATTCTGAGCATGGACGAGGCTGATCTGGAAGAGGGCGATATTTTGGTCACCCCCTTCACCGACCCAAGCTGGACACCCTTGTTTGTGGCCATCAAAGGGCTGGTTACTGAAGTCGGTGGACTAATGACTCACGGTGCCGTTATCGCCCGCGAATATGGTTTGCCTGCCGTTGTGGGTATCGACAACGCCACGAAGCGGATCAAAGACGGGCAACGAATCCGGCTAAACGGCACTGATGGTTTTATTGAAATCCTGTGAGCCGGAGAGTACATGGATGTTTTTGTCCTCCCGACCGAGCCAGACATTTAACCAGTTACGCTCATTTAGCCTGTTTTTGCAGCTTCTTATCAAGAAATGCGTCTTTGTATCGGTATCGTCGGCTGGTAACGGCTGATGATACGATACAACTGATCGCTTCGTATGCTCATAATCCGTAAACCCTTTCTTTGCCTCCTTCTGCTCTTTTGGTCCTCAATCTGTATGGCTCAACAAACAGCCAGCACAAAAGCCGATGACCCAACCAGCCCTTATAACATACAGGATAGCGTACTGATTACAACCCCGGATGGAGCCACCGTATCGGCCATCGTTGTTCGAAAGAAAGACGTAACGCAGCCGTTGCCCGCTATTCTTCAGTTTACCATTTATGTGCGGGATAAAGGACGAGATCTAAAGTCGTTGAAAGAATCGGCCGACAGGGGCTATATAGGCGTTATCGCCTACTCACGCGGAAAACGGTTTAGCCCCAACGCCATCGATCCATACGAACACGAAGCCACAGATACCTATGCGGTGATCGACTGGGTTAGTAAACAGCCCTGGTGCAACGGGAGCGTTGGCATGTTTGGTGGCAGTTATAACGGATTCTCGCAGTGGGCGGCCTGCAAAAAACTACACCCTGCCCTTAAAACCATTGTTCCGTATGTAGCCAACCGCCCAGGTATGGGCTTACCGATGGAAAACAACGTGTTTGTAAACCCTAATTACGAATGGTCGTTCTACGTAGGCAACAACAAATACCTCGATACCCTTGTCGGCAATGACCGGAAGCGGTTCCGAAAAATGATGTTCGACTGGTGGCAAAGTGGCGTGGCTTACAACAGGATGGACAGTCTCGACGGAATGCCCAACCAATGGTTTCAACGCTGGATTAGTCATCCCGACTTCGACCAATACTGGCAGGCGATGGCACCCTATGAACGCGACTTTGCCCAGATCACCATTCCCATTCTGGCTTTTGACGGCTACTACAACGACTCCCAGAATTCGAGTCTGTATTACCTGCGGGAACTCCAGAAGTACAGCCCCCAAACGCCCTGGTATCTGGTTATGGGCCCATACGGACACTTCGGAACCCAGATTGGTGGCGAACGGGTGATTAATGGGTATTCAGTTGATTCGGTTGCGTTGTTCGACATCAAAAAAATAACCTATCAGTGGTTCGACTACATCCTGAAACAGGGCCCCAAGCCTGAAAGGCTGGCCGACAAAATCAATTACGAAGTGATGGGTGCGAACGAATGGCGAAGTGCGCCTTCGCTCGACAGGATGCACAATGGCTACTTAACCTTTTACCTGACCAACCAGAAAACAGGTTCCTTCTATTCGTTAGCCCCTAAAAAGCCATCAATAACAGGTTATTTGTCGCAAACGGTCGATTTTGCAGACCGACAAACCAGTAATAACAACTATTACCCCGACCCTATTTCGCGGAAAGAGATCGACACCAGCAATGGCTTTGTCTTCGTCAGCGAACCGTTGTCGGAGTCGATGCTTATCAATGGCTCCTTTCTGGCCCAACTGACTATCAGCATCAACAAAAAGGATGTAGACCTTGGCATCACCCTTTACGAACTAACCCCCACCGGCGATTATTTCCATCTATCGTATTACATTGGCCGGGCGAGCTATGCCAACGACATCACTAGACGAACCTTGCTGAAACCCAATGCCCAAACGACCATCGACGTATCAAACACGCACCTGGTCAGTAAACAACTGAGCAAAGGCAGTCGGCTGGTGGTGGCGATCAACGTCAATAAAAACCCCTTTTCGCAACTGAACTATGGCACCGGCAACGACGTAAGCACCGAGTCCATACGGGATGCCAAAGAGCCTCTACTCATAAACTGGTACACGAACAGCTACTTCCGCATACCTGTTTGGCAGTGAGATAACCCAACTCGTCCGCCACACAATCTCAAACCAGCACAAACAGCCTTAAAATTATCACAAAAAAATTTGCGTAGTCAAATAGCTACACGTATATTTGTAGCCAAATGACTACACAATGAACTTACGCCGTGACGTATTCCAGGCCCTAGCCGACCCGACCCGACGAGCCATCCTGCTGCTGGTCGCTTCACAGGCCATGACAGCCGGTGCCATAGCCGCCAACTTCGACACGGCCCGGCCAACCGTTTCCAAACACCTGCACATTCTTACCGAGTGCGAATTGCTCAGGCAGGAGCAGACTGGCCGGGAAATTTATTATCACATCAATGCCCAGAAAATGAAGGAAGTCGCTGATTTTATCGAGCCGTTCCGCCAGCTATGGGACGACCGATTCAACAAACTGGAAGCCATCATGAAGAACTATCAAGCCAACCCGTAGAACCACATGGAGCCAAAAACCAAAGTCCATGCCGAAAATGGCAAACAGGAACTAGTCATCACACGGGAGTTTGAGTTGCCGCTCGAACTATTATTCAAAGCGCATGTCGAACCCGACCTTGTGGAGCAATGGATGGGGACGAAGGTGCTGAAACTGGAACCTAAAAAACACGGTAGCTGGCAATTCGAAACCACTGACCCCAAAGGGAATAAACACGGTTTCAATGGGGTTTTTCACGAGTTTGTCACAAACCGGAAAATCACCCGAACCTTCGAAATGGAGAGCGCTCCCTTTGGCGCTCAGCTTGAGTTTCTGGAGTTCGAACGACTTACCGACCACACCAGCAAACTGACCATGCATGTCGTATACCGATCCGTCGGCATCAGAGATCAGGTGCTGCAACTACCCTTTGCCAAAGGGATCAACATGGCACATAATCGGTTGCAGGAGACCGTAAAAAACGCACTCTATCATGACAAAGCGCAATAAAATCATCTATTGGGTGGCTACGCTGTGGCTTGCCTTAGGCATGCTGTCGACCGGAATCGCTCAGTTAGCCAACGCAAAAGAGGGACAGGGTGGTGTCGACATGATTACCCATGAGGGCTATCCTGTATATCTGCTGACCCTGCTGGGCGTCTGTAAAATTCTGGGTGTTGTAGCCATCCTTGTTCCAAAGTTTCCCTTAGTAAAGGAGTGGGCCTATGCCGGTTTCTTCTTCATCATGTCGGGCGCCATATTCTCGCATATCGCATCGGACGATTCGATCAGCTCAGTAATACCGGCCCTGTTACTACTGGCCCTAACGGTGGTATCCTGGTACTTTCGTCCCGGCAATAGAAAACTAACTTTCGTAAATCAGACAGGCATATGAACAGTAAAAAACAACTTTTACCCGAACAGCAAAACGAGCTACTTAGCCTATTAAAAGCCCGTTTTGAGAAGAATATGAGTCGCCACAATGGACTCGACTGGGCGGCTGTACAGGCAAAGCTGGAAGCGAATCCCGCAAAACTCTGGTCGCTCCAGGAAATGGAAAGCACGGGTGGCGAACCCGATGTGGTCGGTCAGGATATGGGCACGGGCGAATACATTTTTTACGATTGCTCGGCCGAAAGCCCCAAAGGTCGCCGGAGTATTTGCTTTGATCGGGAAGCGCTGGACTCCCGAAAAGAGAACAAACCTGCCAATACTGCTCTGGATATGGCGGCTGAAATGGGGGTTGACCTACTGACGGAAGCGCAATACCGGCAGCTACAGACACTTGGGAAGTTTGACCTGAAAACATCGAGCTGGATTGTTACCCCTCCGGCCATCCGAAAACTGGGTGGGGCTCTCTTTTGCGACCGTCGCTACGATACAGTTTTTGTGTACCACAACGGGGCCGATTCCTATTACGGTGCCCGAGGCTTCCGAGGGGCACTTCGGGTTTAAGTCAAGATTAAATACAGAGGCACAGCGTTCACAGAGAAGATATATAAAACTCTGAGAATGCTGTGCCTCTGTATTTAATCCCAGCTAACTCCCAGCAATCGGGCTTCCGAAAATACCGACGGCCAGTTCAATCCAGACGAGTACCAGTACAAGCAATATAGCTCCCACCAGTGCAATTCGGTACTCGCGTTTGCGTACCGTTCGCAAAACCAGTTCACACATCAGGCCAGTACCAAGCAGCAGCGTACCCGCCACGATAAAATCGAAAAGGCTCCAGTTTACCTCATTCGTAACCTGCATGGCTATAAACGGAATCGATAATAGAATGGCTACGGCCAGCAAAATCCCGGTAAGTCTTGTGTTCTGAGTGATCATATCTGTTCTGTTTACATTGTGACAACAAAATTATCAAAGAACTTTGTATTACAAAGTATGTGAATGATTTTTTTTATTTTTTGGCATGAGTGATAAATGGCTCATTATAAACCGATGATTCAGCCTATTTATCAAATGCTAACTCTCTATAATCAACGGAGAAAATCATCTATTCAATGACCTACTTATCACTATAGACTTTGACTTTTGTACGATCCGCTTGTTATGAACGCTGCCCGATTCCCGTAAAACGGATTGAATCGAATCCGCTGGTGGAGGAAAATCGGAATCAGGTGGCCGTCAAGCGCGGCTCCATCGTGTACTGCCTGGAATTGGCCGATAATCTGATAACGAAACAGATAAACCCCCACTCGGGAACATGTTTACGCTTAAAATTGCTTGTCTTCGTATACAGCCGAAGCAATTGATGGAACATATACTGGACAATCCAGCCTGGAACGCCCTGGTATCGGGTAATAAACATTTAGGCAAGGGTACCGACAAAGTAAAGTACTTTATTCCCGACGTATCTCCGTTCGTTGCCCTGTACGAAAACACAGACCAAAGCCTCTATCTGCTCGATCAGGTTATCCCTTTTAACAGTCCGATTGGGATAATTTCGGCAGTGCCTTTGTCCATTCCTGATCCCTGGACGCTTTTACAACGGGTTGATGGGCTTCAAATGATTTACGAGGCCAAAGCCGGGCAGCCTTCAGGCGATCTGGCAATCAGACCCTTGACCGATGCAGACATTCCTGACATGCTCGCCCTGACCCAGTTAACCAGGCCCGGACCTTTTTCAACCCGAACCATCGAATTCGGGTACTATGAAGGCATTTTTGACCAGTCTCAGCTAGTTGCCATGACGGGTCAGCGGCTCAATCCGTTCAACTACACCGAAGTCAGTGCTGTTTGTACCCATCCTGATTATTTGGGGAAGGGGTTTGCCCGACAACTCATTACCAATCAGCTTCATCGAATCCAGAAAACAGGCGGGATACCCTTTCTGCATGTACGCTCCGATAACCAGCGGGCGATCCAGATTTATGAGGACATGGATTTTAAGGTCAGGACCGAAATTTATTTCTATTTTATTAGAGCTTGTTGGGGAATTGATAAGGACTGGTAGTCGAGTCAACTTTGTATCGACCAAGAAACAAAGTAATGACTAAGCAGTGGCAACCACTGACCGACTACCAGTGGGCAGCAATTTCGCCTTTTTTTAACCTTCAACGCAAGCGTAAACACCAATTACGTGCCGTCATGGATGCCATCTTCTGGATGTTACGCACCGGCTGTCAATGGCGAAACCTGCCGCCTAGCTTTCCGCACTGGCAAGCCGTATACTATTATTTTGACCAGTGGA
>NZ_KB893240.1 GCF_000374025.1 Spirosoma panaciterrae DSM 21099
GGATCAAGGACAATACTTGTGGAGGGCGTTGTATTTTTCTAGGTTTGTACGTTTGATCAAACCGAGCCGTTTTGGAAAGTTTCTTGCCTTTAGTCGAATACCTCTTGCCCGAGTTCATCCTATCCTATTATCAATTGACGCGTGTCGAGAAGTCCCTAGAAGTACTTCATCTGTATTTGGAAGAAAACAACTATGAAGACGCCGGTAGGGCAAAACCAGACCTACTCTCCAAAGGCTTTCTGCCAGAAATTACTATTCAAGACTTTCCCATTCGAGACAATCGAGTTTTCTTGCATATCAAACGCCGTCGCTGGCTCAATACCAAAACCGGTACAGTAGAGCAACGGGACTGGAACCAGGTAGCACAAGGCACGCGAATGACGACAGACTTCGCGGCTTTTTTAAAAGAAATTGACGGATTCGTCCCCCCACAGTACCAATAGCCTTGGTCGTTTGTATGGGGTGGATGGCAACCGGCTGGCCCGCCAATACCGTACTCAGCTAAGTGAGTTTACGCATTGGCCTCAGCGTTCCCATGCTAAACAATGGCTTTTATTTCCTCAAAATCTGGGCACACAGCTATCCATTGATGAAACCAGTTTATCGCATGGCGAACTGTATACGATTCTGACCAATAAGGCTGCCAAAGGGGGCAAGGGCAGTATCGTGGCCATTATGGCTGGCACAAAGGCCGAGACCGTGATTGAAGTGTTACGTAAGTTACCTGTAAACCAGCGGAAAAAGGTCAAGGAAGTCACCTTAGACATGGCAGGTAATATGGCTCTGATCGCTAAGAAATGTTTTCCTAAGGCTACTCAGGTAACTGACCGTTTTCATGTACAACAATTGGCCCTAGAAGCGGTTCAGGACATGCGCATCCAGTATCGCTGGCAAGCCTTGGAAGCCGAAAATCAGGCTCTTGAGCAGGCTAAGCTCCACCAGATGGGTTATCAACCCGAGTTACTTTCTAATGGCGATACGGTGAAACAGTTGCTGGCTCGCAGTCGCTATGTACTCTATAAAAAGGCATCGGCTTGGACAGCTAGTCAACAAGAGCGGGCTGGTCTGCTTTTTGAGCGGTATCCTGATTTGAAGCAAGCCTATGAGTTGAGTCAGTCGCTAAGCCATATTTTTGAGCATACGACCGATAAGCTCTACGGCTTAGCCCGGTTGGCTAAATGGCATGAGAAAGTCCGCCAAGCGGGTTTTAAGGCCTTCAACACGGTGGCTCGTTCGATCCAGAATCACTATGAAACGATTCTCAACTACTTTGACAACCGCAGTACGAATGCCTCAGCGGAGTCATTCAATGCCAAGATCAAGGCGTTTCGGGCTCAGTTCAGAGGGGTTGGTAACGTGGCATTCTTCTTATATAGGCTGTCTCAATTATATGCTTAATCCAAGTTACTCCACAAGTATTATCCTTGATCC
>NZ_KB893241.1 GCF_000374025.1 Spirosoma panaciterrae DSM 21099
GAGTAGCCACTGGGCACGGTGATGGTGATCAGGATGGGACCGCTGGCCGTGCCCCCATTGACTTCCTGGATCTGGACGAGCAGGGCTTTGGTCTGGTTGGGAGCGAAGCCCCCGCTGGGGAGTTGGAGCAGGGGGGAGAGGTCGGGTCCGGCCAGGGCGGTGAGGCTGACGAGGGCGGTCTGGGAGCAGGCGCCGGTGGTACCCACGACGGTAAAGGTCTGGATGCCCGCGGTGGTGAGGCTGGCCGAGGTGATGGCTGCGTTGGCGGGGCTGGTGAGGGGTGCGGAGGCTGGGGCAGTCCACTGGTAGGATGTGGCCCCGGAGGCCGTCAGGCTGAGGGTGACGCCCACATTGGCCTGGGGCAGAGAGGCCCCGGCTGCGAGGGAGAGGTTGGCTGTGGAGGTGACGGTGGTGGCGGCCGTGGCCGAACAGCCGCTGCTACTGAGGGCGGTCAGGGAGTAGATGCCTGGTGTGGCTACGGTGGCGGTATTGCCGGCCGAGCCTCCCTGCTGGGTGGTGCCTGGTGCAAACTGGTAGGTGGCGGCTCCAGGGGTAGCGGAGAGGGTGACTGAGGGCTGGCTACAGGTGAGGGGGCCGTTGTTGGTCAGGCTCACCGAGGGGGGAGAGCTGACGGTCAGGCTGAAAGCGGAACTGGTCAGGCTGTTGCAGGCTCCGGTGACCACCACGGAGTAGCTGCCCTGGTCGGTAGTCTGGACGGCCGATAAGCTCAGGGTGGCTGAGGTCTGGCTGGCTAGCACGGCGCCATCTTTGTACCACTGATAGCTGGTGACGGATCCCGATACGTTTATTGGGACACTGATGGGGCTGCCTACGCAGACCGCTGAGCCACTGGGTGGCTGGCTCACCATCGACACCAGCGTGTTGATCAGCACCGAAACGTTGTTGGAACTGTTATTAGCGGTGGCCAGATCGGGCTGACCATCCGCATTGAAGTCGCCCACCGCTACCGAAACAGGTAGACTGCCTACATCGAAGTTGGTGGCGGCTGCAAAGTTCCCGTTGCCCTGGCCCAGCAGCACCGAGACGGTGTTGGAACCTCTATTAGCGGTGGCCAGGTCGGGCTTGCCGTCGGCGTTGAAATCCCCCACCGCTACCGAT
>NZ_KB893242.1 GCF_000374025.1 Spirosoma panaciterrae DSM 21099
GCAGCCCAACCAAACAGGGGTGTAAAGGCTGGAAAGTATATTTGTTGTTTGAGCCGGTCTCAGCAGCCATCAGCCCCTGTGGGTGTTGGGTGATGCAACAGGCTGAACAACAACGTAGTGGTCAGATTCCGGTCGACACGGGGCACGGCTCTACAGGCAACCTTTTTGGCTCGTTGATCGGGTTGCGGTCGACACGAGAATCGCCCCGGCTTGGGAAGTTCAAAAGGTGAGTTTGTAAGGTAGTATGCGACAGCATAAACGCCTTAGTATGTCGGATTTTTAAGCTGCACAACAAGTGTGGAATTATTGGCCCTGTGCATCTTAAGATAAATAGGCGGCCTTTATGAGATACACTTATTTGTTTGTACTTATTTTACTTCTAAGCTGTACAAAAAGCAAAGAGAAAACGCATATTGAATTTAGTTACGACAATACGTGGACCAAATCGTATTCGTTTGTAATAGATACAAATGATAGAGTATATCTAAAAACGTATTTTCCATATGAAAAAGCAGGGAAGTATGAAGTTGATGTAAGCCAAGACTTTATTAATAATTTCAAGCTGAAAGTAGCAGAGTTGAAACTCGATACAACCACAGCTCGCTATTACCAAGCTGGTCTTTCTGACGGTACAGCGTTTCAGATTTACAAAGAATCAAAGGCTGATACTCTTTCTGTCTACGTTTATGGCGAAGAAGCGCCTAAAAAAATATATGGTACAGCTTTTTATTTAGATTCTTTGATTGACAAAGCTAGGAACCGAAAAAAAACAACTATTGACTTTCCGCTAAAGACAGGGAAGAATTTTGAACTACCCGTGGAGTTGCTAAAACTGAAACCTCCAGACAGCTAAAATCTGATTATGAGGTGTTATCAGTGGCCTTTCCGGCGACAGGGAGCTCGTCCCGAGGGAGAGGTTGCAGCCCAACCAAATGAGGGTGTAAAGGTTGGCAGTTGGTTTTGTTCAGTAACGTAGCGTTATCATCCATCAGCCCTCATGGGTGTTGGGTGATGAACCAAGCGAACAACGTAACGTACTGAAAAATAGCGTATTGTTTGGCTTGCGTGTGACAGTCAGCGCGTTCCAAAGTCA
>NZ_KB893243.1 GCF_000374025.1 Spirosoma panaciterrae DSM 21099
CCTGGTTTAGTTTTTAGTCCTTGGAGTCCATCGGTTTTAAAGCGTTTCAGCCAACTGTTCACACTTACATGGCACATACCCACAATCTGGGCAACATCTTTCGATTTACGGCCAGCCGCTTTGAGCAGGATGGCTTGGCAGCGCATCCGAAAGCTATGGCTGTTGTTAGTTTTCAGTTCACGTTCTAACTCGATCCGTTGGGTATCGGTTAGACCCGGGGTGTTTACTCGGCCCATGAGGGCAAGTTAGAAAATAATGCAAACTATTTTTCGCAGACTACTTAATTTACGAGGTACGATGAACGACGTATGCGCTGATTATCGGCATCGTTCATCGTACTCCGTCCAGGATTGGGTTATTTCTCTGCCAGTTGAAGCTCGGCTGTTTTTTGCGCGATGTCGTGATTGATTTTCGGTACGGTTTTCAGGTACTCATAAATAGCCCCCACTTCCCGGTCCGATAAGACCATCTTAGGCTCCATAGGGTACTTGAGAATACTCCCGTCGGGCCGAACGCCAAACTTCACCGCCCGGATAAACTGCTCTTTGGTATAGCGGCTTCCAATGCCCGTTTTTTCGTCGAAAGTCAGGTTGGCGGTTATTACTTTTTTTCCACCTTCGCCCACCATTTCAATACCACCGCCATAGTAGCCTTTCGTTTTTTGAGGATTTACTTTGTCCTGGTCGATCAGATCGCCAGAGTGGCAGGCGTAGCAATCGCCAATGGCGTCGGCTGTATAACGGCCTAAAGCAATTGGATTGGTGCTATCCGGAAAAGCTACTACCTGACCTGTATACGGTAGGGGTTTCATGATGGTATGCGCCAGTACCTTAGAGAATAGCGTAAACTCAGAACCGGGAGCTTCTTCTTTCGACGGCTGAACTGGGAACCGATCGGAGCGAAGCCAGGCAATTACTGATTTGAGGTCTTCGTCGGCCATGTTCGGATACTGGGGCATAACGGGCGCATACGACCCATCGCGCCGGACACCCGTGCGCAGGAAATACATCAACTCACCATCGGTCCAGTTGCCAATTCCCTTCTCTTTGTCCTGCGTAATATTTTTGGAGTAGAGTTTACCAAACATGGCGGGTACTTCGGCCAGATGCTTGCCGGTCAGGCGATTATTTTTATCGGCATGGCACGACATGCATTGAATCTGGGCAATCACTTCGCCCCGCGCTACCCGAGCTGGTGTGCCTTCAACGGTAATTTCAGGGATAGACGGTGGATCGTACGTTGGAACGCCCACAATGGATACATAAGCGCCGAAGCCAAGCAGCGCCAGAAGGGCGCAGCCAAGTATAATGCCGACAATTTTGAGAGCTTTTTTCATTGTATTTGTCTGTTTAAAGAGGAACATGGCCGTAAAGACCAAAGCAAAACTGCTGGTAATGAGCCTATAAACCAGCCTTGTTTCGGATGAATCGGTATTCTGATGGGCTGAACTGAAAAAAGGCCATTGTGAAACGGCCTTTTCATGCACCCGAATTTTGGATCAAGGTGTTAGTTTACGGCAATGGTACGCGACGGTTCAGCAGTTTTGGTGTTGATGCTCATGGCATGAACACTTTTATCATTGCCCGAAACAACCTGGATCTGATAGGCGCCATCGTTCAGTTCGGCCAGGTCGAATTTTACATGGATGTTCCCTTCCTTTTTACTGATATACTTTGTCGCCAGGGTAAATCCGTCTGAATCCAGTAACGAAATTTCCATAGCCTTACCGGGTTCCCGCTCAACCATCACATTGACTTTCGAGGATACTGCCGAGGGATAGACAGCTACTTTGTACGAATTGGTAATAGCTGTTGGGCCAACCGATACGGGGTATTTCGGTAGGTGAGGAACGTGTGCTGCAAAGGCTGACGTACTCAGCAGTACAGCAGCAAGGAGTGTTGTGGCAATTGTTTTCATGACTTTCAGAAGTTATTTGTTGTTTATGATTCGCCGTAGCGGTTAAAAAAGAACACTGCAAAAGTATAGCGGCACAATTGGCTACTAAACAGAGGGTTAGCCGAAGCGTCAGGATTAGGGGCTGAATTGATGAAAGTGTCTGTTCAAGTGATCGTTGCCGGTTGCCGTTCGTCTGGAGAAGTGGAAAGTAGGGTGCAAGTCGTTGACGAAAAGCCCGTATAGTATCCTTATAGGAGCTGAGGAATTTTACGGTGTTTGTTCTATATTGCATGAAGTAACATCACCCTTCTTGGAACGACTGAATGACAGGTGGATACGCTGGTTCGCTATCCCCATTTCGATTCTGCTGGCCAACCTGGTCTACCTGAAAGAGTACAACTACAATCCGGTAGTGTACCTTAGTTGGGCCATCTTCGGTATGGTCTATGTCACTATTGTCTGGGAAATTCATGTGCGCTGGCTGTTGCTGGTTCGTAAGCGCTACGAAGCCATTGAGCAAACTCGTCGGCGGGTCTTGTTTACGCTGGTGGGGCTGGGGGTAATCACGACTTTGTCCCAGGTATTCTTCGTTTTTCTGACCGATGCTACACACTTTGCCCTGGTGCCCATTACGGGTAAAGTGTATCTGACGTATTTAGGCATCGGCTTTTCGACCATGCTTCTGATTGGTGGTTTTTACGAAGTGATGTACTATCTGCAACGCTATCGGCAGGCAGTTGAGGAGGCCGAAGCCGTAAAGAAGGCTGGTTTACAGAGCCAGTACGATAGCCTGAAAAATCAGGTAAATCCGCACTTTCTGTTTAATGCCCTGAACTCGCTCTCAGCACTCATTTCCGACGATAAAAAACGGGCTGGTTTATTCATCGATGAACTGGCCAGTGTGTATCGGTACATACTTCAGGCTGGGCAACGTCCATTGGTAACGGTATCAGATGAACTGGATTTTCTGACGGCTTATCGGTATCTGCTCGACACCCGTTTCAATCGAAGCGACGGTCCTTCGACACTCGATTGGGAGATTGACATACATGAAACCTACCTGGATTGCCTGCTTCCTTCACTTACCTTGCAGACACTCATCGAAAATGCATTGCGCCATAATAGTTTGCTGGTCGAGCAGCCTTTACGAATCTGTATCTATACATCGGACGACGGCATGCTGATTGTGCGTAATACGATTCTACGGAAAAAAATGGCTGTTAACGTCCAGCAGCAGGGAGGTGGGTTGGCAACGCTGGCTATTCGCTTTGAGTCGTTTGGACTGGCCCGACCGCTTATCGACGATGATGGTCATTTCTTTACCGTCCAGCTGGCACTCGCCCAAAAAGAACAGGTCGATATTCATTCACGGATTGCTAAACCCGTTGTGTCTTGAAACTGCCTCACTACACCAAACAGGATATTACCATGCAGTGGATTGTGCTGCCTGTTTTCATAGTCATTGAAAACAGCCTGCTTTTGGGGAGCCAGTACTGGCACAACTGGCGCATTTTTTGGGTCACATCGCTGATTATGTTGTTGTTTATTTACCCGCACTGGTATGTCAACAATCTGATTACGTTGCAATCACACCGGATGTTTCCAAACAATCGGCAGTTTGTTCGGCGGTTCATTCCGAATTTACTGTTGCTGGCACTCAATTCTAGTTTGTTTACAGCCGCAGCCTGGTGGGCCTTCGGCCAGGTGGGTTTGCCCAACTATGAACCCCAACTCGAACGACTAGGCTATGGGCTGTTGTTTGTTGTATTAACCGTTTTGATTGTCTCGTTTGTTTACGAGAGTATCAATGCGTTTGAAGAGTGGGAGAAGACCATCATCGAAACGGAGCAACTCAAAAAGGCCAACCTACAGCGCAAGTTTGAGAGCCTGAAAAGCCAGATCAATCCCCATTTTTTATTCAATAGTCTGAACACACTCTCTTCGCTGGTTGAAGAAGACGCCGAAAGGGCCGAGTTGTTTGTCGAAGAAATGAGCAGTGTATACCGGTATCTGCTCCGGAGCAATGAATCACAGTTAGTACCTCTGTCGGCAGAGATGCAGTTTGCCCGGTCGTATTTCCATTTGCTCCGTACGCGTTATGGCGATCATATTCGGTTGGAACACACCGTTGATAATCGATTTGCTGACTACCAGTTACCGCCACTCACCTTGCAATTGCTGCTCGAAAATGCCGTAAAGCATAACAGCATATTGCCCGAACAGCCGCTCCATATTCGTATTGAAACCCGGCCTGATGCGCGGCTGGTCATTCGGAACAACATCCAGCGACGGAGCAGCCGGGTTGTGTCACATCAGGTTGGGCTATCGAACATCGCTACGCAGTATCGACTGCTGGGTGAGGGCGATATTAACGTGCAGGACGACGATCGTTTTTTTACCGTGACCTTACCATTGATTCGACAGAGCTAACGGTTCATGACAGGTTCGTACCGTTTCGAACATCGATTTGCTGGTTTAGCGCCAAAGCAGGTTGCAGATTCGGTAGTTCGAATCGTATTTTTATTCTCCCAAATACCAATCATCTTAACTCTTTTAACCAATGAACGTACTGCTGATTGAAGACGAGGAATTAGCCGTTCGCAAACTCACCAAATTATTGCAGGACGTAGACCCAACCATTACCATTGTGGGCACCGAAGCCAGTGTTCGGTCGTCGGTGGCATGGCTCAATGCCAATGGCCCTGGTCAGCCGCTGGCGCCCGATCTGATTTTGATGGATATTGAGCTGGCCGATGGGCAAAGCTTCGAGATTTTCGAGCAGACCACCGTCAGCGCCCCCGTTATCTTTACGACATCCTATGATGAGTATGCGCTTAAAGCATTCAAAGTCAATAGTATAGATTACTTGCTGAAGCCGATCAAACGGCATGAGCTGGAAGCCAGCCTGACCAAATACCGACGTACGAAAGGCGGCACCGCCAATGAGTCGGGTGAAGCCAAAAACAACCACTTAGGTACGGTCGATATTGATGCACTGGTTCAGCAACTTCGCCAGCAGATTCAACCCAGCGATTACCGACGTCGGTTTCTGGTGAAGCACTTGCAGCAATGGGTACCCGTAGAGGTCAGCGACATTGCCTATTTCTACTCGGAAGAAGGGGTGAGCTTGTTCCGCACCACAACCAATCAGAAGTTTTCGCTGGATTATCCGCTCGATGAACTCGAAAATATGCTCGATCCGTCGCAGTTTTTCCGCGCCAACCGGCAGTTTATCGTCCACATCAACACCGTCCAGCAGATTCATCCGTATTTCAACAACAAGCTCAAACTGACCCTCAAACCCGCCACCGACGATGAAGTGCTGGTGAGCCGCGAACGGGCTACGGAGTTTAAGAAATGGATGGGGAAATAGCGTAGCTACGGTAGATTTCGTTGCTGGTTGCCTTCGCATACCAGTATTTCTAAATCTGTATGAAAAAGCTTTATTTCCTTTTCTGTCTTCTGGCGACGCTTACTGTTCAGGCCCAAACTAGTAAAACTGGCTCGCTAGCCGATGTCGCCTTTATGGAAGGCCGCTGGCAGGGTACGTTCAACGGAGGCCCTATTGAGGCCGCCTGGATTGCGCCCGTTGGCGACAATCTGTCGGGCTTCATGCGTATGATGAAAGACAATAAGGTGACGATGTACGAAATGTTGATCTTTGAACAAACCAGCGAAGGCCCCATTGTCCTCGTTAAGCATTTTAAGCCGGGCCTGATCGGTCAGGAAGAAAAAGATAAATCAGATCGCTATCGGTTCATTGAGGCCAGCCCAAACCGGGCTTTGTTTGAGAAAGAAGACGGCTCCATTCGCATCATTTACGAAAAACGCGGAGCCAACCAGTTGGTCATTCAACGCGGTCAACCCAAAGATGGCAATTGGGCGTTCAGCGACCTGTTTGTCTTCAAACGCGTCAACTAGATCGTTTTAACAGAGCGACGCGGAGTACACAGAGATCGATCTATTCTCTGTGTACTCCGCGTCGCTCTGTTACTCCAACTTAATTTCGAACGAATGAATACGATTTGTTAGGGTCTAGCAGCGGATGGGGGCCTTTCAGTCCGTTGTCGCCAATCGTAAGGGTCAGATTTTCGAAGAAAACGTCCATCATCCAGGGTTCAAACCGGAATTCGAAATCATTATGCTCGTGGTGAGTGACCTGGAAAATCGAGTAGCGTTCGGGGCAAAACTCAAACTGAAGCATAAGCGCGTCAACAGGATGTTTGCTAAAACGCACCTGTCCAGTGTTGTTGGTGGTGCCCTGTTCAATATCGGCCCCATGTTTAACCCCAACCAATATGTAGTTCAGCAGTTGCTTATTGGTATCCACAATGCGGATGGTCAACTGATTGCCGGGAACGGTTCGGCTTTTTACCAGGGCAAAATCTTTGTCGGGTTTTGGGCGACTGTTCAGGATGATCTGGTCACCCTGTAGTTTCCAGGTACCCTTTCCCATACGGTCGAGGGCACCATAGGCGAAGAAAAATTCAAAGGTAGAATCCGGGTTTAGTTTGATCCCCGATCCAACTTCACGGACGCCTGTGAGGTAATATTCTCCGGCGATCGATCTGGGTGTTTTCTGGGCAATGGATTGAGTCATAATCAGGGCGGCTACCAATCCGAAGACTGGGGTATGAAAGGCGTTCATGTATTTGATGTCTTGCCCAAAACTACATGAATGGATGCCCTGATAGCCAGCGCCAATTGGTAACAGGAGCCGAAAAGTGAATAGCAGGAGTAGCTCAAAGCCTGATTAACACGCTACTTACTTTAGGAGCAGGTTGTCATTTCGGCAACTGACTGATTGGCCGAATCTGAATGTTTCGATAATATACTTCAGCACCTTCTGACTGAATCTGAATCTTACCCTTTGTGAGCGGGACGGTTTCACCATTGACGATATGCCGCGTATGGGTCAGCATTAGGTTGACTTTGCCATTAATTACGTGCAGGCAGGTATCGCCAACGCAATACAGCTCAACGACATTCCATTGGCCTGATGGTTTTTCGGTATCAGGGTTTTTTACACAGGTGCGGCCAATAGGCGTTTTATCCTGAAAGGTTAGGGGAGTCGCTCCAGGTTGATAGATATATTTCCCTTTGTCGTTCTTGACGGCAGAAATATCGGCCAGCACATTCATTACGCCCCAATAGTCGCCACAATCGCCCTCCTGAATCTGTAACTCAAACGACTCCATCCAAAGCATAGGCGTTCCGTGTGCACCAACGCTATGGTAGAGCAATCCGCTGTCGCGCGGCTGATCAAGTTTGGGTGGCCATTTTTGAGTGCCCCATTTAAATTCGGCCCGGAAGTGATAATTCTCAAAATCGGCCCGTGTATTGATACCTCCGAAGGTTTCGCCAGAAATCCGTAAAGCAGGCTTTCCATCGACTGTCACGACCGAGAAAACGTGGTTTGGATCATTGTTTAAGCCAATCGGAGCGGGCTTAGGCATTTGTCTATCGGCCGAGTAAGGACTGTCGAGGTAGGTTTCCCAACCACTCAGGTCTTTGCCATTGAACAACGACTGCCAGCCCGTTGCTTTAGCCTGACGTTGACCAAGAGTTGGGCTGGCAAGCAGACCCAGGCAAGATACCAGAATAAGTACTTTCATTGAATGAAGCGGTTTAGCTTGGAAAGGTCGTATAACAATTCAGCGAACAGACGGTTAAGTCGCGATATATGATTTACTCAACATTATGAAACAGTCTTTGATCGTGGTTCTACTCGGCCTTTGTTTGGCTGCTGGTTGTCAGAAGAAAGAAAATGCAAAAGGGGTTGATACGGGAAATCTGGATAGTGCCAAAGAAGACGTATCGACCGTGGGTAACCCAAAACTATTGTACACGCTTCCTGACAAGTACAATACGCCCGATGGCATGGCCCTGGCACCCGATGGTTCTATTTATCTGTCGGTGCCGAACCTTGCCGATAATAGCTATCCTGGGGTTATTGTAAAATTCGCCAGCGACTCGGTTCAGTTTTTTACCAGTTTACCTGCCCATCCCGACACAAAACATGCCTGTCCGATGGATTTGGCATTCGGTCCCGATGGGAATTTGTATTATGCTGACAATCAGTACGAAAATGATAAAGACTATAAGTCGCGGCTGATGCGGATTCGGATAAAGAATGGTCAGGTCGTTGGAATTGACCCCGTCGTTACCGGATTTGGTTTGTCAAACGCCGTAGTCTGGAAAGGGAATACGATTTACGTGACCGACAGCCAGTGGGATATGCCCGACAACGACAAAGGCAGTGCCGTTTTCCATTTTACACTCGACGAACTGACGAAAGGGCTTGTTACTTTAAAGCCTAAAACGATGGACCCCCACATTCTGGCTACGTTTACTACGCAAGTTAACGAAACGGGGGTAGACAATGGAGCCGATGGGCTGGATTACGACAGTAAAGGAGCTTTTTATACGGGTTCATTCGGCGATGGAACGCTTTACAAACTGACGTTGAAGCCCGACGGCTCTCTGGCGTCGAAGGAAGTAGTGAATACCGATCAAAAAATTGCCTGTGTGGATGGGTTGATCATCGACCGGAAAACGGATAAAATATACCTGTGCAATTCTCGGATGAACGCCATCATGACCGTTGCGCCCGATGGTAAGGTGAGTACACTCGTGCAGAATGGCGATACGGAAGGTGAAAACGGTAAAATTGACCAGCCTGCTGAGGTTCTTTTGAAAGGAAATCGGCTCTACATTACGGACTATGATAAGCCCGAAAAGAAATTCGTTAACACGAAAGCCGATAAAGTACATACCATGTCGTATGTAGACTTGTAACGAGCTGGTGTGGCATACCGACCTCTGGTCCGCATAGGTAATCCTTTATGGACTATGCGGACCAGAGGTCGGTATGCCACATTAGTGTATTATAGAGGCTTCAGTTCCAGATTCCGCCAGCGGACTTTGATGCCACCGCCATCGTGAATCTGGAGAGCAATAGAACCGTCGGCCTGACCAATCTTTTCGTCGTGCATATCAACCATTTCTTTGCCATTCAGGTAGGTCTGAACGTGGTCACCTTCCACCCGGATCCGCATTTTGTTCCATTGTTCAGGTTTCAGAATCGTTTCTTTTTCGTCGGGAATCTGAACCAGCCAGCCACGTCCGTACGATTCATAAATACCACCTGTATCGTGGTTGGGAGGGGCCACTTCAACCTGCCAGCCACTGACTTTGGTACCCTCAATAGTTGACCGGAAAAATACCCCGCTATTGCCATTGGCCTCCTGCTTAAACTCCAGCGTCAGGTCGAAGTTTTTGTAGAATTTTTCAGTAGCGAGGTAGCCGTATTTTTTATCGGGACCACTTTCGCAAACCAGGTTACCATCTTCAACATACCACTTTTCAGTGCCGTAAATTTTCCAGCCGTCCAGGTTCTTTCCGTTGAACAGGCTGATGGTCTTTTTGGCGGGGGCTGCCATTACAAATAAAACGAGCAGCAATCCGGCCGTAAGTACTTTGGTCATTAGAAGTTATAGGTTTAATGTTTTGGGGTTTTCTGTGTTCGAAAGTACGGATAAAACCGCTATTGAGAACTGTCTGTGGCTACGGTTAGTGTGAACTGGCCATCAACACACATACTGGAGCGGGTACTTTGACGGATTGACCAGTGTAGGTCAACAGGCCTGTTTTCTGATCGCGTCTGAAAATCGTGATGTTGTCCGTGTCCTGATGGGCAACAAATACAAACTCGCCTTTCGGGTCGATCAGGAAATTGCGGGGTGTTTTGCCTTCCGTCGTTTGCTCGCCTACTTTGGTCAGTTTTCCATCCTTTCCAATGGCAAGGATGGCCAGGCCGTTGAAGCCCCGATTCGATTGATAGAGGAATTTGCCGGATGGATCAATGTGAATGTCGGCACTGGTATTCTGACCACTAAAGTTGGTGGGCAGAGTCGGTACATTATCCTGCATCATCGTCAGTTTACCCGTTTTGGCATCGCGGGAAAAAGAAGCTACCGTAGAGGTTAACTCTTCAACCAGATAGGCATATTTACCATTGGGATGGAATGTAAAATGCCGTGGGCCTGACCCCGGCTTTACAGAAGCATAGGGCGTTGACGCTGGTTTTACTTTACTGTTCGCGGCATCGATTTCAAAGATATTCAGCTTATCGGTGCCCAGATCGGCTACATACAAAAACCGATTATCGGGGGCCAGCGTTGCCGAATGCACATGCGCTTTTTCCTGCCGCTGCGTATTGGGCCCCGTTCCTTCGTCCTGTACCTTATCGGTCGATTCGCCCAGAGTGCCGTCGGCTTTAATGGGCAATACGGCCAGACTGCCCCCACCGTAGTTGGAAACAAAAGCCGTTTTGCCCGTATGATCAACACTCACATGGCAGGGGCCCGGACCCAACGACGACTGGCTGTTCATAAACTGGAGTTTACCCGTAGCCTTATCGATCGAGTAAGAACTGACGCCACCTGCGCCTTTATCGGCACCTTCGTTGACAGAATACAGATAGTTGCCCGTTGGATGTATGGCCAGGAATGAAGGACTTTTTACGTTTGAAACAGCCTGAACCGGGTGCATAGTGCCCGTTTTTCGGTCGAATTCGAATACGTAAATGCCCTCGCTACCCCGTAAAGAGTACGTACCAATGTACATGATTTCTTTGCCAGTCTGGGCGTGAGCCGCCAAACTGGCACTTACTAAAATAGAAGTCAATAGCTTATTCATAAAACAAGGATGAGTACGACTAATAAGTGTGTAGCGTTCATAAACTACCGTTTTGTGTTCATTAGGCTATCAAAGCGAATCTAATATTTAATTCAGTAGAAGCCGACTAATAAAGAAATAGTGCAATTTTATACGTTTACATGAATCAATAGTAGTAAAACGATTAAGCAGAATCCCTTACCTTTGCAAAACGATTCTGTTTATTAACAGTAGGTATCGTTTTAACCTAACTTTTTCGTTACCGTTACTATTTTCTCTAAATCAGTATGAAACGAATTTTGATTCTTTTTTCGGCAGTAGTAATGCTGGCTTCCTGTAACAGTAAGAAGCGGCTGGCCGAAATGAAAGCCCTACAGGATGCTCGTGACAAGGCCGTATCTTCGCTGGCCGATTGCGACAAATTGACGGCTGATCTGCGTACTCAACTATCGGCCAAAGACACGGATCTGCAAGGTAAAGACAAGCAGGTTAGTGATTTACAGGCTCAGATTGACTATCTGAAAAAAACCAACACCAATCTTCTGGATCGGATGTCGGACTTGTCGATTGTCAGTAAATCAGGTGCCGAGAGCATTAAAAAATCGCTTGAGACCCTGAACGAGCAAACGAAGTATGTGAACAACCTCAACTCGAGCATTCAGCGCAAAGATTCGTTGAACCTGGCGCTGGTGATGAGCCTGAAACGATCACTGGACGATATCAATGATCAGGACGTACAGGTTGAAGTGAAAAAAGGGGTTGTGTATGTATCGCTGTCGGACAAACTTTTGTTCAAATCGGGTAGCTACGAGGTACTGCCTGCTGCTGAAACCGTTCTTGGTAAAGTGGCTAAGGTGGTAAACGACCACAAAGAACTGGACATCCTGGTTGAAGGTCATACCGATATTGTCCCCATCTCAACGGCGTCGATCAAAGACAACTGGGATCTGAGCGCTTTACGGGCTACTTCGGTCGTTCGGACGCTGCAAAAGAAATTCGCTGTAGCTCCTGAGCGTATGACAGCGGGTGGCCGTTCTGAGTTCGCGCCAAAAGACGATAACACGACGGATGTAGGTCGTCAGCAAAACCGTCGTACCGAAATCATTATCACACCCAAACTGGACCAGTTCTTCAATCTGTTGTCGAGCGGCCAGGCTGGCGGAAGCAAATAAGATTTTGATCTGTTTACAGATTTCTGATCAATAAAAAATCCCGGTTGATGTGTCAACCGGGATTTTTTATTGAGAAGCAGGTTAAACGTTTATATATGACAAAACCTATACGGCTTAGAGGTCAATTTTAGAGAGTTTAGACAGCCTTGGGCCGCCTGAAAGGCTTCAAATGTTTAGTCGTTCAAAATGAAGCAGTTAGCTTACTCCCGCTCTGAATCCGTATGACTGGGTTGTTCCGATTCGTTGTCGTTTGGAAGAACAGACTCGGTGTCGGTCTTAGCGTCGTCGTCTGATAAATTGGTTGTTTCTGAATCCGACTCAGCCGAGGGCGACTCCTGCTCTTCCTGAAGATAGTCGGCGGCTGGCAGGACCGACGCTTCAACAGGGTCTGGACCCGACACGGGAAGCATACTATCTTCCACATGCGGTTCGCCAAAGAATCGGCGCTGGAAGAACAAAATCAGGCAGACACCGATGAAAATACAGGAATCAGCAATGTTGAAAATGGGGGTCGAATAATATTGGCCTCCCCATACAGGCACCCAGTCGGGAATAAAGCCCTCCCACACATCCACAAAAATCATGTCGATGACCTGTCCATGAAACCAGGGTGTTGGTGAGCCATAGGGGGCATTGTGAAGAAAAACCCCATAGAACGTGCTGTCGATTACATTGCCAACGGCTCCCGCCAGAATCATGGCCATAGCCCATAATAATCCGTTGGGGGCTCCCCGGTGTGCCAGATTGACCAGATAATAGCCAATACCTACCATGGCGAACAACCGGAATATACTCAGTAGTAACTTTCCGTATTCATGCCCCAACTGCATGCCAAACGCCATCCCCGGATTCAACACATAATGCAGTTTCAGCCAGTCGCCGATTAGTTTTATCTGACCGGCAAAGCCAGGGGCCATATAAAAGTGAACAGCCAGTTTCACGCCCTGATCCAGCGCAATCAAAGCGAGTGTCAGTAGGAAAAATTTAAGGGGATTTTTTTGAATCATGATAAAAAAGTAGGCACAGCAGGGACCGCTTTCACGGCCGGGTGAGTTCCCGGTTTGCTGTGCCAGTCATAAAAACTGCCAAAAATAGTCAGGTGTAGTCAATGATTGGCAAGCGTTGTCGTTTCAGTCCTGACTATTCTTTTCAATCATCGGCTACACCCGTAGCTATTTACTTATTTCGAGCGACAATCCTTTCGGCGTTTCAGCTCGTTACTGACTAAGGTAAATTCCCGGCTACTTTGCCCGGCAATCGACTTGTTTTCATCGGCCCGGCGGAACAGATACGGCATCACAGCGTCAATTGGTCCATAAGGCACGTATTTCGCCACATTGTAGCCTTTGTTGGCCAGGTTGAACGAGATGTTGTCGCTCATACCCAGCAATTGTGCGAAGAAAATATGGGGGTCGTTGGGAGCAATGCCCAGCCGACTCATTTCCTGCACACAATACTGGCAGCTTTCTTCATTATGCGTACCCAGACATACCGAAATAGTATCCCGGTGTTCCAGGCAGAAATCGATGGCGGCATTGAAATCGTGATCAGTATCATCTTTGGTGGCCTGAATAGGGTCCTGATACTCATCTTCGTGGGCTCGCAGCCGTTCTTTTTCCATGTAAGCGCCCCGTACCAGTTTTACACCCAGGTAATACCCTTTAGCCTGAGCTTCGGCCGTATCGCGCTGAAGATGAGCGAGGCTCTCCCAGCGGTACATCTGGTAGGTGTTGTAAACGATGGGTCGTTCGTGATTATAACGGTCCATCATTTCGTAGGCCAGCGTGTCAATCGTATCCTGAATCCAGCTTTCCTCAGCGTCGATAAAAATGCGGACGTTGCGTTCATAAGCTCGTCGGCAAAGCATATCGACCCGTTGCATAACCCGGTCGAATTCGGCCTTCTGGGTTTTGTTGAGCGAATCGCCAATCTGAACCGCTTCGAGCAGTTCGGTAGAGGCAATGCCGGTCACTTTAAAAACGGAAAATGGGATGTCTTTTGATTCGCTGGCACGTTCGATCGTGCGGAGGATTTCGAGGGCTGTTTCGTCGAAACTTTTTTCAGTGTCTTCTCCCTCTACTGAGTAATCGAGAATGGTGCCAACATGCACGTTGTGGAGGTGTTTGATGGTTGATTCGCAATCGCGAATGCTCTCACCACCACAGAATTGCTCGAAAATTGTGTTTTTAATCAGGAATTTAATGGGAAGATGTAGGCGTAAGGCAATCTTTATAAAAAAAGTACCTAAATTTACCAGCCATCCCTGATTCATCAACGCAAATAACCAGTAGGTCTTTCGGAGTTTGAAGTCCGACTGGGACGAAAAAGCAATCGAAGTATCCTCAAATGAAATGGGGCGTTCCGAGCTTGATTTTCGATCGGATTGACCCTGGATAGTCTCCGGCATTAGATTACTTCGGTTCGACATATCAGTGCTCCGTTTGGGCGGTGCTACTTGCATAGCTTAAGTGCGTGTCGGTTACACGGCCGAAATATAAACGAATTTTAAATCAAACGGTTAAAATTCCGGCGCGACTTAGTTTGACAAACAAAAACGGTTTTAGACAAATTAGGGAACCGGCTTGACTGACAGCCGGTTCCCAATGCAAATATACCACAAATTTAAATTGAAAGTTCCCCATAGAGTATAAGCAATACTCTTAGAATACCTGATTAGTATGAAAGTAGAATTAGCTGTAGAGCCGCTTGGATCGTGGATTGAGACCAACGGCAAACCTCTGATCATTGCGGGGCCCTGTAGCGCTGAAACCGAAGATCAGTTAGTTGAAACGGCTCGCCAATTGAGTACATTGGGAGCAGTACATGCCCTTCGTGCGGGTGTATGGAAGCCTCGGACACGTCCGGGTAGTTTTGAAGGTATGGGCGAAGCGGCTCTCCCCTGGCTTCAGCGGGCAAAAGCCGAAACAGGTCTGCCCGTTGCCGTGGAGGTAGCTACCCCCGAGCATATCGAGCTGGCGCTGAAATATGGTGTCGATATTCTATGGATTGGTGCTCGTACCACTGTGAATCCATTTAACGTACAGGAAATTGCGGATGCGCTTCGCGGTGTCGATGTGCCGGTATTGATCAAAAATCCGGTAAATCCGGATCTGGCTCTTTGGGTAGGTGCGTTTGAACGGATTGCCGGAGCGGGTATCAAAAAGCTGGCGGCTATTCACCGGGGCTTTGCAACGGGCGAATCCAGCAAATATCGGAATGTACCTATGTGGCAAATGGCCATTGAGCTGAAATCGATTTTCCCACAACTCCCCATCATCGGTGATCCAAGCCACATGGCGGGTAAGCGGGCCTATCTGAACGAACTGGCGCAGATGGCCATGGATCTCAACTACGACGGTCTAATTGTTGAATCGCACATCGATCCCGACAAAGCATGGAGTGATGCTGCCCAGCAGTTGACTCCAGCCGCTTTTGGTGACATGCTCGATCATCTGGAAATTCGTCAGGTTGAATCGCAGAACCTGGAGTTTCAGAGCTTTACCGAACAGTCGCGTCGTAGCATCGATAATGTAGACCGTCAGATTGTTGAAATGCTGGCTGCCCGTATGGCACTGGTGGAGCGGCTGGCCGAATATAAGCGTGACAATAACGTGACGCTGTTCCAGCCTGAGCGTTGGAAAGAGATTCTGAAAACGCGTACCGAATTAGGTAAAAAACTAGGCTTGTATCCTGAACTGGTGGAAGAAATCTATAAGATCATCCACATGGAGTCGATTCGGAAGCAGACCGAAATCATCCACAACACCGCACAGAGCGCGTAGTTAGATTGATATAAGCCGTAAAAAAGGTAGACTCGTACAGGAGGTAACACCCTCAGTGTACGAGTCTACCTTTTTTTACAGGCTAGCCTTTTATCGGAGTCTTAGCGAGAGGATCGAGTTATTATAGCCAGCAAAACAGCCTAGCCCACCATCAATGTTGCTGGGTATCAGAACCGGCTCGGCAAATGGATTGTTGCGGGAGCGATTTTGTCGGATGATGGCCTCTCGGTAGCGATAATACGGCTCGCTTACAGTCATTAGATTAATGGATACACTTGCCAATCGGTAGCGTTGATAAAAGTTAAGGTCTTGGCTACCTGGCGACTGACTGGATGTTAAATAGGCCCTCCCCGAAACCATCGTAGTTCCATCAATGCCTTCGTCCGAAAATAGTCCCCGGTTGTCATCATCAAACGACAGGTTGCTGGTCCCGTCTGTTCGGCTACAATTGCTGCAATTGACAACGTACTGGAAATTCCCGGATACCTGATAGAAGTTCGTCTGCCCACCAGGGTCCTGCCAGCTTGCCCGAACAAAATACCGCTGATTCTGATTCCGGTTAAGAATCGCATTGGCGTTTGAATCCAGTTTAACAGAGGTAGGCTTGACCGCATAAGGAATGGTACAGGTGCTGGTAGCTTTCTGCCTATCGGCCGTTGTTACGGTCAGTTTATAGGTATGTCCGGCTATGATGGGGAGTAATTTGGCATCGGCACTGTAGTAAAGACGGACCGAATCGCCGGGAAAAAGGGTGTTTTTGTACAGGAGTTGTACGGACCGATCGCCTTCCGATAGCATGACGGTAGCATTGGAGACCGATGTGCCCGACAAATACTGACTGATACTGTCGCCCACCACCGTTCGGGAGCGGGTCACATTGGCCGTTAGAGCCACATCCTGGGGCGATAAAAAGCAACTTACCACCAGTTTGGGTGGGTCAACACCCAATTCACTGGGGTCTACCTCGTTTCGCAGGCCAGTGCAACCGCTAAACAGAATCAGACCAATCAGACTGACGATTCGTAGCGGGAAAGGAATATATAAACGAATGAAGTGGGCCATCAGAATTTGAAATTATAGCTTATTGCCGGAACAATCGGGAAGACTGAATACCGGAACAAGGCAGTACGGGCAGGAGTGGTTGCGGTGGCAGCTACGGATTCGAGTCGATAGAAGAACGGATTCCGACGGTTATACAGGTTGTAAGCACTAATTTCCCAGGTCCGTTCGTGGTGCTTTTTCTGTTTGTGAAACTGAATGCTCACATCAAATCGGTGGTAAGGTTCGGCTCGAAAGGTATTCTTCTGGCTCCCGTAGTCGTCCGAAGTGCGGGGGGTATAAATGAGCGAATTGTCGAGCCGATAGGTGTCATATCGCCCCACGGGTATGGTCAGTGCATTGCCAGTTCCGTATACCCACAGAGCTGATAACGTAATGCGTTTGTTTAGTTCATAAATCCCGACCAGCGAAATGTCGTGTCGACGGTCATAGCGAGGGTAATACGGTTGGCCGCCATTCAGTTCAGCAAATTGCCATTGGGTCCACGACAAGGTATACCCCGCCCAGCCCGAAAATCGCCCTACTTTTTTCTGCAATAGAAATTCGGCTCCGTACGACCAGCCCCGTCCTGCCGTAACATTGTCTTCCCAACGCACGCTGTTGGCATTCGTTGGATCGTTGATCAGCAGAAAACTGGCCCCCTCCTTGTAATTGATGATATTATTCATCTGCTTGTAATACCCTTCAACGGTCAGGGTTAGCCCACTGTTGGTGAAATCTTTGGCGATGCCAGCGGCTACCTGTTGACTTTGCTGGGGTTTTACCCGGTCGGTGGTGGGCACCCATAGATCGGTAGGCAGGCCGATACCCGTGTTCGACAGCAGATGAACATACTGATTCATCAGCGCATACGATGCCTTGATCGACAGATCGGGCTTCAGGGTATAGGCGGCTGAGAGACGAGGTTCGGGTCGGAGATAACGGATATTCTGGCCCGAAAAATAACTCAGACGGATACCACCATTCAGACGCCAACGGGTGGAAGGCCGCCAGGTGTCTTCGGCATATACACCCGATTCCAGTACATCAATATTCGTGGCATTATCGATCGACTGGCGGATGGTGGCATTTTGAAGGACAACGGCACTGGGGGTAAAGCGATGGTAAATACCCTGAATGCCTGCCCGGATCGAGTGCTGAGGAGTTGGGTAAAAATCGAAATCGTACTTGAGTGATAAATCCCGGATGCCCGAATTGTAGAACAGTGAATACACCGCCGTATCCTGCGTACTTTTTTCGACCGACGAAATCTGGAATTTATAGTCGCTGAAAATGAGCGATAGATTTGAAAATAGCTTCTGATTGATCAGGTGGTTCCAACGAAACGTACCCGTGGCATTGCCCCAGCTTAGGCCTGTGTCTGTATTAAGCACTTTATCGTTGGCGTAAAAGCGATCGCGGCCGAAATAACCACTGAGGTAGACTTTGTCCTTGGGAGTCAGGTCGTAATTGGCTTTGGCATTCAGGTCGTAGAAATAATAGCCCGCATTCAGTTGCCCATTGGTTTGGGCATTAATCACTGGTGCGCCTACAAAATCGAGGTAGGTGCGCCGGCCCGAAATCAGGAAAGAGCCAGAACGCTGGCCCGGCTTTCTATTTTTTGTCAGCGGCCCTTCCAGAACCAGCCGTGAGGCAATGAGTCCAATACCTCCCTCGCCGTGCAATTTCTCCCGATTTCCATCCTTCATATTCAGGTCGATAACTGATGAAAGACGCCCGCCATACCGAGCCGGAAACCCGCCCTTTATTAATTCAACACTTTTGATCGCATCGCCATTGAAAACGGAGAAGAAGCCAAACAGATGGTTGGCATTATACACAACGGCATCGTCCAGAATGATCAGGTTCTGGTCGGGACCACCCCCGCGCACATAGATTCCGGTTTGCCCTTCAGAGCCTTTCTGTACGCCCGGCATGAGCTGAAGCACTTTGAGTACGTCTTTCTCGCCCAGAAAAGCCGGTATTTTTTTGATTTGGGTTACGGGAACATCAATGGTGCTCATACGGGGACTTTCGCTGACCTTCTCGACGGTGTTCTTTGCCTTCACCTCAACCTCCGCCAGCGACTGACCGGGCTTTAATAAAACATGCTGCGTTTGGTTCGATCGCAGACTTACCGTGTAGGCAATGCTTTCATAACCGACAAATGAGAAAGCCAGGCGTAGGCTATCCTGTGCGGGCAGCGTCAGCGAATAAAAACCGTAAGTATTGGTGGTTGTCCCCGTGGTAGTGCCCGGCAAATACACGCTTACCCCGATCAGGGCTTCGCGGCTCCCTGCTTCCCGCACATAGCCACTAATGGTGAAACGATTGCCCGACTGAGCATACAAAAGACAGGGGAACAAGATTGAAATAAGCAGACTTTGGAAACGTACGGGCATTGACCAGACGACTAAATGAGTAAAGCGGACAAAATGAATTAAGGAGTGCTGAGTCTGTAAACGATAAAACGTTTCGCTAGCTAAATTATGTTATACAAGTAAGAAAGAACAGGTGCTTATTCAGAATCCATACGGCTGTTTTTTAGTCGATTACTAAACAAAAGAACGGCATGAACGGTAATACAACCGACGGCACCTGTCGTGTAAAGACCTGAATAGCTATGCTTACGTTCGATAAACTTTCGCTCAATATACCCGATACCTCCAAACCACGCGTTGTCATTATTGGGGGCGGCTTTGGCGGTATGAATTTAGCCAAAGCCCTGCGCGATGCCGATGTGCAGGTGGTGCTGTTCGACAAACAAAATTACAACGGTTTCTGGCCACTGCTTTACCAGGTAGCTACGGCTGGTCTGGAGCCCGACGCGATTGCCGAGCCGTTCCGAAAAATGTTCGATGGGTACGACGATTTTCACTACCGGATGGTACGGGTCAGCAGAATAGACCCCAAAACAAAAACCGTAACGACCTTCATCGGCGACCTTCATTACGACTATCTGGTCATTGCCACCGGAGCCAAGTCTAATTTTTTTGGCAACGAGCAAATCCAGAAATATTCGTTTCCGCTGAAAACCATCCCCGAAGCTCTCAACGTCCGAAGTCAGTTTTTACAATGTTTTGAGCAGGCTAGTGTCACTACTGATCCTGAAGAACGGAAAGGTTTACTCACCTTCGTCATTGCCGGAGCCGGTCCTACCGGGGTCGAAATGGCGGGTTCGCTGGCTGAAATGCGCAAACATGTACTTCCCTGCGATTATCCAGGCCTGGATTTCAGCGAGATGAACATCATTGTGGTCGAGGGCCTCGGTAAAGTCTTACCGCCCATGTCGGACGAAGCCGGGCAAAAGGCGCAGCGCTATCTGGAAGATTTGGGGGTCATTGTTAAGCTGAACACACTGGTTGACTCATACGATGGCGAAACCGTAACCTTTAAAGGGGGCGAAAAAATTAAAACGCAAACGCTCGTCTGGGCGGCTGGCGTAACAGGGGCGCTGATTGAAGGTATTCCCGCCGAGGCCACCGAGAAGGGGCGGATTCTGGTCGATCCGATCAACCGGGTGCAGGGGCTAACCGATGTATTTGCCATTGGCGATATTGCCTTTATGAAGCTGAACGATTACCCGAAAGGGCATCCGGGTGTAGCACAGCCAGCTATTCAACAGGGTAAGCACTTGGCTAAAAACCTGAAACACCTGATGAAAAACGAGCCAACCACTCCCTTCGAATACTTCGACAAAGGGTCGTTGGCTATTGTAGGCCGTAGCCGGGCTGTAGCCGATTTACCCGGCAAGCTGCATTTAGGCGGATTCGTTGCCTGGATGGCCTGGCTATTTGTGCACATCTGGTATCTGGTCGGCTTCCGTAGCAAACTGATCGTATTCAGCAACTGGATTTACCGACTATTCACGTATCAGCGAGGTACACGCATCATTATCCGCCCGTTTGTTCGCAAGGATGATAAAGTTGGACAGGAAATTATGGCCCACAACGAAATGAGCTAAACGCTTAATGAACGAACGGTTCAGAAAAAGAATGATGCAGTTTGTTATAACTCGGCCTAACAAACTGCATCAAAATGATTTTTTAACGTGCACTAGGCTCTACCGCTTGCCGAGTGGGAAATTGAACCCAAAAGCATATTTGTATTGCAACGAATAAAAATGATGCGTCGCCAGGCCCTGCTGGTCGGCTCCTAAACGAGTGTTGGTATAGTCGGCCCAGGCCCCCTGAACATCGGTTTGCAAAAAGAAATACCGGAATAGGTCGAGCTTTAACCCTCCACTCATAGCCGCTACTACGCCATGAAAATGAAAGGGACCTTCCTGCTGATTGCCCAGTATGGTCGAGATGGTATAGGAAATAAGGGCACCACCACCGACTTTTCCGATGGCACTGAGCTGAAGATGTTTGCTCTGCCAGAGCTTATGGCGCTTCACCAGATTGAGCATCAGATAATTGTTGCCGTTGGTATGCTGTAAATGCACAAAATCGGGCGTAACGAGCGTGTCTTTATCGATCTGATGACCGCGTATCTGGCCCTGCACGTGTATAACCTGATTGTCCGTAACAATGTACTTCAGGTGGTCCCAGCTTAGCTCAATGCCCAGGTCGTGCTTGTCGTTGAAAAAATAGCCCAGGTTCATGTCGTACTGGGGCACGGTCAGATTATCGAGCCGGTAAAAGTCTTTCATGTCGGCCCGGTCGTGCGCACTGGCTTTTATAAAGGTGAAATCGTAATTATCGGTAGTGGTATTGCGGAAGTGGATCGTGCTGCGGGAGTAGGACTCACGGTTGTACCCCCAGGTGAAGTAAAGGCTACCACGCATTTTGCCAAGTTTTACTGTATTCTGGGGCGGTGATGTTTGGGCGTAGATAGATTGCAAGCAGCAACAGAAAACAATACCAGACAGTAGAGCTTTTAGGTCCATGAAGTACAATTACGGTATAGTGAATGATGGTTACCTAAACGTGGGTAGGAAACACATGATACAAAATACGTATTGTCTGCATAAAGTTCCCTAAGTGTCTATAAATGAAGAGGTAATCATGTTATTGGCTACCTCTTCATTTATACCTCACTAACCATGGATATTACCACCCAGGGCGTCCGTACCCATAATGACCACCATAGGATCTGGGAGGGGGTGGGGGCGGGATACGATGACGATGGTAACCATATTGACGACCAGCACTATACGTGGGTCTGCTGTAGTAGGTGGTGCAGCTACTGATGGATAGCACCAGCATCAGCACGGTTATATATCCGAACCATTTTACCGTTTGCATAGCCTTAAATCGGTTTTGTGTAAAATCATTTGTTAGAGTATAAGCAGCCCCAATCGATTAAAGTACATACATTAATCTTTGGTTAAACTTGTCGGGCCAACGCGGATTAACGCGATTCCCAAACGTTTATCGCATATTCGCGTTCTTTATTAAAACGCTGCCTAATTCCATGCGCTATCAAACCTTTCGCACAGCTTACCTGGCAGGGGCTTTTGTTTTTCTGTCGGTTTCGCTGCCTGCTCAATCCCTATCTGACACCACTAAGGGCGGCCCACTTGACCTGGGCAAGATGTGGACCTTCGATAATCCACCCTCCGACTTTTTTCAGAAGACCTATAGCTTCAAGGCCGACCAGCAATGGTTCGATGAAGCCCGATTGGCTTCGCTGCGATTTGCCGATTACTGTTCGGCTTCGTTTGTGTCGGCTAATGGCCTTGTTATGACGAATCATCACTGTGCCCGCGAGTCGGGGACGGGGGTTACACGTAAGGGCGAAGACCTGAATGCTACTGGCTTCTGGGCCAGGACGGCGGCTGACGAACGAAAAGTAGACGGTCTGTTCGTGGATCAGTTGGTGAAAATCGAAGACATCACGAAACGGGTACAGGACGCCATGAACGCCACCAATTCGGAGCAGGCGCAATTGCAGGCTCGTGAACAGGTGTTTTCAGATATTAAGCAGGAATTTGGCCAGAAAGAAGGCTGGAAAGGGCTGGAGCTACAAACCATTACCTTTTACAATGGTGGGCGGTATTCACTATATGGATTCAAACGCTATACCGATGTACGACTGGTGTTCATGCCCGAATTGCAGCTTGGCTTTTTCGGTGGGGACTATGACAATTTTACCTACCCCCGTTATGCCCTCGACTGCTCGTTTTTCCGGGTATACGACAAGGGCAAACCCTTACAAACCACACACTATTTCAAGTTCAACCCCAATGGGGTGCGCGATGGCGAACCCATTTTCGTGATTGGAAACCCCGGTCATACCGAACGACTCAAAACCGTTGCCGAACTTGAATTTGACCGGGATTTGCAAACCCCAGCTACCATCCAATTGCTGCGTAATCGTTCGGCTGCGTTGCAGGCTTACAATGCAACGGCTAAGAGCGATAGCGTATTGAACGAAATTTTCAGCCTGGAAAACAGCCTGAAAGCCTATGGCGGCCAGCTAGAAGGACTGCGCGATCCCAGTCTGCTGGAGCGGAAGGCCGTTTTTGAAAATCAGTTTAAGGCAGCCGCGAAAGCTAAAAATCTCCCGGCCGATCAACTCAAAACCTGGGATGAGATCGCATCGAATACGGCCCAGCTTCGGAGTGTGTTTAAAGATGCCAGTTATCTCGGGCCCAGCGAACAGACCATGGGCGAACTGATGACTTTCGCCAATCTGGTGACCCAATACAGTGAAATTCTGGCAACGAGGCCGCAGGATGCTGAACGGGCAAAGCCGTTGATGGTTGTCCCGACGATAAAAAATCTGGCCCTGGATCAGGCGTATCTGGCAGCGCATCTCTCCGAAGCGCAACAGGCCCTGGGGAACGATGATCCATACGTAAAATTAGCCCTGACCGGACCCGATGGTAAATCCCGTACGCCTAAAGAAGCAGCCGCTTATTTATTCAAAAATACAAAGCTGCTCGACCCGGCTTTTATCAGCGAATTGGCCACACGCCCGAATGCCGCCAGTGCTTCGAACGACCCTATGCTGGCACTGGCAAAAATTGGCTTCCCACGGTATCGGACAGCGGCCCTACAGGCCCGGCAAATCAGCCAGCGTCAGGAAGTATTGCGTGGGCAGTTGGGACGGATGTTATACGACGTGTACGGAACAGCTGTGCCCCCCGACGCAACGTTTTCGCTTCGGATCAACGACGGGGTGGTTAAATCCTACAATTATAACGGTACCAAAGCCCCAATTATGACCACTTTTGCCGGGCTATACGACCGGAACTATTCGTTTGCCGACAAAGCCCCCTGGGACTTGCCCGCTCGCTGGAAAACCCCACCGATGGAGTTGCTCAGGCAACCGATGTGCTTCATTTCGACCAATGATATTATCGGCGGCAACTCGGGTAGTCCGATGATCAATAAAAATCGGGAAGCGGTTGGGCTGGCCTTTGATGGCAATATGGAAAGCTTACCGGGCGAGTTCATTTTCGTACCCGATGCCAACCGGACCATTTCGGTACATACGGGGGGAATCGTTGCTGCGCTTAGATATATCTATAAAGCTGACCGACTAGTAACCGAACTAACAGGCACGGGTCTACCCGCTAAACCAGCAACGGCCAAAAAGAAATAATACGATATAGAAGGGCAAACGAAACTACCCCGACGGGAACGTATCGGTTGCACCGGAGAAAACGAAGCAATGCAAACTCCCCGAAAGTTTAGTACTTTCGGGGAGTTTGTGTTTTAACAGCTCCAACCTGATTATGACAAAGTCTGAAATCCCGGTAATGCCCGATTTTTTCGACCGATATATCAATCTGGCCGATAATGTTTTTCTGATTGATGCCCTAACGGAATCCGCTTCGTTCGAAACTCTAATTCCGGCCTATAAACTCGAAGCTCTTGGCGACCGTCGGTATGCACCGGGCAAATGGCTGGTAACCGACATCCTGCAACACATTATTGATAACGAGCGCATTATGACTTATCGGGCTTTGCGCTTCGCCCGTAACGACAAAACCGAACTACCCGGTTACGACGAAGAACTGTTTGGTCAAACCGCCAATGCCAGCCGCCGGACAGTGGCTGATCTGTATGAAGAGTACGCTCTGGTACGGCAGTCCAGCATTGCGCTCTTCAAAAGCTTCGACAACGATATGCTCCTCCGAACAGGCATTTGTTTTCATAGGACCATCTCGGTGGTGGCGCTGGGCTTTGTGCTGGTCGGCCATGCCAAACACCATGTGAACATCATCCGTGAACGCTATTTACCGCTCCTTTCATAAACAAACTATGCTGAAACGAATCCTCCTCTTTACCGCTATTTCGGCGCAGATTGCTGTTGCCCAAACAAAGTCAAAAGTAACCGTAACCGATCTGACTCGCATCAAGCAGGTTGGCGGTATTGAACTGTCACCCGATGGCAAACAAGCCGTTTATACGATCACGACCATCGAGCCGAACCCCGATCAGAAAGTGGATGGCCGCCCCGAAGAATACGATTACAAAACCCATATTTACCTGACCAGCCTGAAACCGGGTGATTCGCGGGCGCTGACGCATGGCCCGGAGTCGGCTCGGCAGGCGGTTTGGGCTCCCGATGGCAAGCAACTGGCGTTTGTTCGGACGGTGAAAGGCAAAAGCCAGATTTTTATTATGCCATTGGATGGGGGCGAAGCCTGGCAACTGACCAATAGCAATTACGGAGCATCAAACCCGCTCTGGTCGCCCGATGGCAAGCGGATTGTGTTTACAGGGGGGGTAACCATGAACCAGATGCTTACCGATTCGTTGCTAAATCCTACTAAAGGTGGGCCATCCTGGTCGTTGGAAAAACCCGGTTTTGCCAATAACGATTTCGTAAAGGTCGATAAGAAAATAAAGCCTAACCCCGATGGTTCTTTGGCCGAAATCCGGGCCTATCTGGCAAAGGATGTAGAGGATAAAAAAGCCAAGGTTATAAATCGGCTTAATTTCCAGGGCGAAGCGACGACCGAGCCAGATATTACCTTTCAGCATCTATATAGCATGGACGTAACCGAGGGAGCAAAGCCCAAGCCGCTCACACGGAGTTACAAATCCTATCAGGCGGCTAACTGGCTTCCGAATGGGCAGGGCTTGCTGGCCGTTACCGACCGCGATTCGCTGAAACATCCCGACCGGGAGCAGGACAACGCCATTGTATTTATTCCGGCCGACGGATCGGGTAAGCTAACGACCGTATTGGGTGAAGCGGGTAAGAGCTACGGGTCGCCTGAAATTTCGCCCGATGGCAAACAACTGGCCTTTCTGGTAAGTCCGTCCGAAGGGGTTAATTTCTCACAAATTGGTTTAGCTACGTTGACTGGTGCTACCGCTTCCAATCCGCAACTTGTTTCGTTCGACCGGGCGGCTGGTAATCTGGTCTGGACGGAAGTGACTACCGCTGCTAAAGGAAAAAAAGCTCCTTCCAGCTACGCCATTTATTTTACAGCTTCGTCGAATGGGGGAGTACCTCTCTATAAGCTTGACCCAGCAACCCGGCAGGTCACACAATTAACCGATTTTGAAACAGGGGTTACGGCTTTCGATGTAGCCAACAGCCAGGTGGTTTTTGCGAAGACAGAAGTAGCTAATCCATCCGAGCTGTACCTTGCCGATGCGTCGGCCAAGTCGCAAACAAAACTGAGCAGTCATAACGATTGGGTAGCCCAGCGCCAGCTCAGCTTCCCCGAAAAACATACCTACAAAAATTCGCTGGGGCAAACCGTCGACTACTGGATTATGAAGCCCGCTTTTTTTGAGGCTTCTAAAAAGTACCCGTTGTTGCTCAATATGCATGGTGGGCCAACAGCCATGTGGGGGCCGGGTGAAGCGTCGATGTGGCATGAGTTTCAGTATATGTGCTCGCAGGGCTATGGCATTGTGTATGCCAATCCGCGCGGATCGGGCGGGTACGGTATCGCTTTCCAGCGGGCCAACATCAAAGATTGGGGAACTGGCCCTGCTGAAGATGTGCTGGCAGCCGAAAGTGCTGCAGCCAAAGAAGCCTGGGTCGATACCAGTCGGCAGGTCATTACGGGGGGCTCGTATGCAGGTTATCTGACGGCCTGGATTGTTGGACATGACAACCGCTTTAAGGCTGCGTTTGCGCAACGCGGTGTGTACGATCTGACCACTTTTTTGGGCGAAGGAAATGCCTGGAGATTAGTTCCTAATTACTTCGCCTATCCCTGGACGCCCGAAGCCAAAGTACTGGATGCCAATTCGCCGTACACATTCGTACAGAATATCAAAACGCCATTATTGATCAAACATGGTGAAAACGACCTCCGGACAGGGCCGATCCAGAGCGAAATGATGTATAAAAGCCTCAAAATTCTCGGTCGCCCGGTTGAATATGTACGAATGCCTGGCGCTACGCACGAACTGAGCCGCTCCGGTAATGTTCGTCAGCGAATTGACCGACTGCTTCGCATTTACGAATTTTTTGAGCGGTATATAGGGCCTGAAGCACAGGGTCTATCGCAGAAATAACAGAAGCTTAATAGAGCCGTATCGATAGAACGCAGATGATTATGATCGTTATGATTCGTTAAGACCATAATCATCTGCGTTCTATTAATACGGCTCTAGTTATTCCGTCATGAAAAACTGTGTATTGCTGATCATTTTTGGGTTTTGGAGAATTGCGTCATATGCGCAGCCAACGCCCGACTCAATCCAGGTCAAAAAAGCGAACTGGCGAACAACCCGTATAACCCGGCAAGTCGTTTGGCAGGAAGCGCATTTCGATAGCCTGTTTGGGGCAAAACAGAACATTAATCTGGTCGTATTGAAAAATCGGCGTCGAAGCCCGACGGTAGCCCTGGCTTCGGCGGGAGACAGTTTGAAACCCACAAGCTGGTTTGGTGAGCGGTTTGGAGCGCTGGTTGCTCTGAACGGTACTTTCTTCGATACTAAAAACGGTGGCTCGGTCGATCTGATAAAAGTGGATGGGAAACTGATGGATACGACCCGCATTACGGGTAAAACCCTTATCGAGCATCAGCAGGCGGCCATCGTCATTCATAATAATCAGGTAAGGATTGTTTTTGGTGGTAATACACCCGGCTGGGATCGCCAGCTTTCGGAAGAAAATGTGATGACGACCGGACCGCTTTTGCTGCAAAACGGTGAACCGCACAAGCTACTGGTCAATGCCTTCAACGACAACCGCCATCCTCGCACCTGTCTGTGTATTGCCCCGGGTAAACGATTGATTCTGGCAACGGTGGATGGGCGGAACGCCAATGCACAGGGAATGAATCTTCATGAGTTGACGAACTTCATGCGCTGGCTAGGTTGTCGTGATGCCATCAATTTTGATGGAGGAGGGTCCACAACGCTCTGGATCAGGTCGGTAGGGAAGGGCAGTCAGGGAGTTGTCAACTATCCATCCGATAGCAAGCAGTGGATCCACACTGGCGAGCGACCTGTTAGTAATGCGCTGATAATCCGATAGTCTAAACATTGACCAAAGTCATCGACCGAACACTCAAGCGAAATAACATCGTAGTATTTATTTCAATAAGTTTACCGCTGTTATTGGTCTTAGACACATACCCTTATGCGCTTACTTCTTTTTAGCCTACTCTTAACAGCAACAGCCTCATTTGGCCAGATTGCAAACGACAATACCCTGGCCGCTCAAGTTGATGGTAAGGACTTTACGACGCAGCCACGCCGAATCCGGATTGGTAATTACTGGTGGATAACCGCGAATACGGTCAAACCCGATAAATCACTTCGAATCTGGCTGGGCAGCTTCAATGGTGAGGATGCACTCGAACCTGGTACCTACGTGGTGGTCGATGCCCGTGACCCGTATCGGAAAGAGTACCGCAAAAAATACGAAGGACTGGAGAAATATAAGGGCATTGCCGCGATCCGCTACATCGAAGAAACCCGTGAGCCCCGCATGGAGTATCACGTAGGCGATTCGCAGAATAATGATGAAACCGTTGTGGTAACCAAAGCTACCGATGGAACGCTGGAAGCTACATTTTCGGGGAAACTGGCCGGAACCTACTGGAAAGAGAAAGCATCCGCTACGGTTTTCGGTGGCGTGGGCCGACTGATGAGTAAAATGGAAGACAAAGCCATTACGAAGGCATCGGGCTATGATTCTGACATTGATCCTGAAGGAAACGGGTACAAAAAGCAGGACAAGAAAGACGAAATCGCCATTTCGAACGGAAAAATTCGGCTCAAAATCAAATAAGCGATTGCGCGGAATTAGTTTGTGAACCGCTAAGGCGCAATAGCCACAAAGAATTGCCCATCAATAATTCTTTGCGGCTATTGCGCCTTAGCGGTTTATTTTTGCTGACTATTAACCAACGGATATGAGCGACCACCAAAAGACTGAAGCGCTGGAAGAGGCCCATAAGTTTCGCTACTGGAAAAGCCAAATGGAAGCGAATGGTATGAAAATCAATACGGTCAACGATTTCTACATTCGTCGACGGCACAATGGCGAGGTACTGTTTGCTATGCTCGAAGTGGATGCCGACACGCCCGAAGGGGATAAAATTCCACCTGCCCTGTTTTTGAAAGGCCACGCAGCTTCCATGCTGGTTTGCCTGATCGACAAAGACACGAAAGAAAAATTTGTGGTACTGGTTAAACAACGGCGCATTGCCGATGGCTCTCAAATCTATGAACACCCAGCCGGTATGGTCGATGCCAGCGATGCGGCCGATGAGGTTGCTGCCCGTGAGATCGGTGAAGAAGTAGGTCTGGTTGTGACGGCCAGTGAACTAACTAAATTAAACCCACGGGTTTGGTATCCGAGTACGGGCACCAGCGACGAGGGCATGCATTTTTTCTACGTCGAGCGCGAAATGGCGCGGGAAGAAATCATGTCGTTCCACCACAAGAATATGGGAAGTGAGTCGGAGCACGAACGTATTGTCAGTGTGGTGGCAACCATTCCCGAATCGCATAAGCTGATTACCAACGTCAATGGCCTTTTACTTAATTTCCTCTACTTACAACACATTGGCGATTATGAGACGATGAAATTGTTGTAGTTTAGTTTTCATCAAACGATAACCATTTCTACTTCCTAAGACACTATGGACGAATTTATGCAGGAGGCCATTCGTCAGGCCCGGAAAAGTTTAAGTGAAGGCGGCATTCCTATCGGGTCTTCGCTGGTCAAAAATGGTGTGTTGGTAGCGTCGGGACATAACAAGCGGGTGCAGGAAGATAACCCGATTCTGCATGGCGAAATGGATTGCCTGAACAATGCCGGACGCGTGGGGTCGTTTAAAGACACCGTTATTTATTCGACGCTGATGCCCTGTTATATGTGTGCCGGAACCATTGTCCAGTTTAAAATTCCGAAAGTTATTGTTGGCGAATCCCGTACGTTTCCGGGTGCTCGTGAATTCATGGAGCAACACGGCGTTGAAGTTATTGACCTCGACTTGCCGGAGTGCGTTGAGATGATGGAGCAGTTTATCGCCGAAAAACCAACTCTCTGGAATGAGGATATTGGCGAATTGTAAAAGGCCATAGTAAGTTACCTTTGTCTGCTTAAATCGTCACATGGCTGTCTTCTTAACGAGTTAGCCTTGTGACGATTTTAAAGCATATAGTTTGGGTAACGATGTACCTTTGCTGCATAACGGCATCGCTGGCACAACGCTCCAGAATCTGGGCCGAACAGCCGGGAACCTGGCTGCTCCATGCCGGTTTGGGGATTACCCACTATACTGGCGATCTGGCCCAGTTTGGGAACCTGGCCCATCTGCAACTGGGGGGAGCGTTCAACCTGGCTGCTTCCTATCGAGCCTCGAATCGACTTTCTTATCGGTTCGAGGCTCAGTTGTACTATATCTACGCCCAGCAGAAATATACCCGCAACTACTATAACAACCTGTCGTTTCGGAGCCTGAATCCAGATGTATGGGGTGGCGTACAGGTCGATTTCTGGCCTATTGATGATCCCTACCGGGCTACCATTCCTTACGTATTGGTAGGTGCAGGGGTAACGTATATGACACCCAAAGCCATTTATCAGGGCCAGTCAGTAAGTTTAGCACCGCTTCAAACCGAAGGAGTTGCGTACAATCGACTGGCGGGAATTGCGCGATATGGGCTGGGTATCCCCTTGCTGGCAACCGAACGATTTCGAGTCAATCTGGAAGGTACGTATACGCATGTTCTGAGCGATTATCTGGACGATGTCAGTTCATTCTATCGGGACAAAACGGGCATGAGTGCATTAGGAGCCGCTTTAGCCGACCGACGTGCCGAATTGGGGACAACGCTTAATCTGCCTGGAGAAATACGGGGCAATACGGGTAAAAATGACGGTTATTTCGTGATAATGGGTCGGCTGGTATTTGTGATCATTACCCCAGGTCAGCGAAGTTACCGCCGGATGATTGGACGTTAGGGTTTTGAGGGCTTTTGCTTTATTTTTGGCCTCTCACTTAGCAGAACTGACCCTGCCCCACCCGAATGAGTCCAGCAATTTTTGTTGATGCCCTTCAAGCCGAACTACAGAACCTACAATATGGCGAGTCCCCGCCAGAACTCTACGACCCGATTCGGTACATTATGAGCCTGGGTGGCAAGCGGATGCGACCCCTGCTGACATTAATGGCGGCTTCCCTTTTCACCGACCATTGGCAAAAAGCCGTACGGCCTGCGCTGGGCGTGGAAGTATTTCACAACTTCACACTCATGCACGACGACATTATGGACCAGGCGCCTTTGCGTCGGGGGCAACCTACCGTGCATGAAAAATGGAACGGAAACGTGGCCATCCTATCGGGCGATGTCATGCTCGTCAATGCCTATCAATTGTTGCTGGATGTAGAAACGGAACGACTTAAACCTGTATTGGAGCGGTTTAGTAGAACAGCCGCCGAAGTCTGTGAAGGCCAGCAGATGGACATGAATTTTGAGACACGCTGGGATGTGACCGAGAGCGAATATATTGACATGATACGTCTGAAAACGTCGGTACTGCTCGGCTACGCGCTCGAATTGGGTGGGCTTATTGCCGGGGCCGATGCCGAGACAACCCGGCATTTATATGAAGGCGGCATGAACATCGGCATTGGTTTTCAGTTAAAAGATGATCTACTGGACGTATATGGCGACCCGGCCAAGTTTGGTAAACAGGTAGGGGGCGATATTATCGCAAATAAAAAAACGTTTCTACTGATTGAAGCATTGCAGCAGGCAAAAGGGCCTTTGTTGGCAGAATTGACGGGTTGGCTTACGAAAACCGAATTCGATAAACGCGAAAAGGTAGAAGCGATTACTTCTATTTACGACCAACTGGGTATTCGCCAGCAAACCGAAGCGCGTATTAATGATTATTTTGCCCGGGGGTTTGTCAACTTCGATCAGATAAAAGCAAATACGGATCGAAAAAATGTGTTAATTCAATTTACCCGGCAATTGGTCGAACGAGAAAGCTGAAAATAGGTATGATGCTTCCTGTATGATCCATCATGCTTCGTATATACAACATTATGAGTATTACACTATTAATCATTGTGGTTACGGTCATCATCAGTATGATGGCCTGGCGAGATTACAGTCTGATGGACCGTTGGGTGATGAATCCATATCAGGTGATGAACCGAGGTCAGTACTATCGGCTTATAACCTCCGGGTTTTTACATGCCGATTGGGGCCACCTGATCTTTAACATGCTCAGCTTCTATTTCTTTGGCGGCTTTATCGAGCAGGTTTTTTATGCGCTGTTTGGTGGGAGTGGTCCCATTTATCTGATCGGATTTTATTTGGTAGCCATTATAGTTTCGGATATTCCGACGCTGCTCAAGAACCGAAACAATCCGAGTTATAACTCACTTGGGGCTTCGGGCGGAGTATCGGCCATTATTTTTGCTGGCATCCTGTTCAGGCCGCTAAACCCCATTTACCTGTTTTTTATCCCGATTGGGATTCCCGGCTTCATTTTCGGCCCTTTGTATCTGGCCTATTCTTACTATGAATCGCGCAGAGGTATGAGTGCCATCAATCATGATGCACACTTCTACGGGGCGTTGTTTGGGGTTTTATTTATGATTATTGTGTACCCACCTGTGCTTTCCCAGTTCATCGAACAGATTGCGGGCTGGCGTCTGTTTTAGCCCTTACTATGTTCCGATTCCTCAACCAACCTTATCCATCTGAGGACTCGCCGGGTCGGGAGTTACAAAAAGCCGTAGGTATCGGTTTATTCGTTGGCCTGTTTCTATGGGTGTTTCAGCCGTTTGGGATCACCAATTGGGATACGCCCTATAAAGACCTGAAAATTGCGGGATTTGGCGTGGTAACATTTCTGGTCACAGCGTTCAATTTCATAGTCTGGCGACGGTTGTTTCCCCGACTATTCAGCGAAGAGCAGTGGACCGTTGGCCGGGAAATACTCTTCATTACAGCTAACATTCTGCTTATCGCCATTGCGAACCAACTGTACTTAGGGAATCTATTAGGTGCCTCCAGGCATAGTGGGATGAGTTGGTTCAGCTCCATAGTAATCACGTTTTCGGTTGGGATCTTTCCGGTTGTGGGGCTGGTATCGCTCAACTACATCCGACAGCTAAAGAAGTATAGTGAGGCTGCTGCTACATTGCCTGTTCATAATATGCCTGCCCAAGAGCCACCAGTCGAAAAGGAGCCGGAAGTAGGAACGAATCCGCAGTCTACGCATTTGCTGGTCCTGTTGGCTGATAATGAGAAAGATAGCCTGACTTTAGCCGTCAATGACCTGCTATACATCGAATCGAGCGATAATTACTGTACGGTTGTTTACCTCAGCCATGACCGGATTATGAAACCGCTTCTGCGTAGTAGCCTGAGTCGTCTGGAAAAACAGATTGCCCAACCTCATATTGTTCGGTGTCATCGATCTTACGTAATCAATCTGAACCGGGTTGAGCGTGTAACGGGTAATGCTCAGGGCTACAAGCTGCACGTACTCGGTGGCCAGTTTCAGATTCCTGTAGCCCGGCAGTACAACGAAACCCTGGTAGCGGAGTTGAAAGCCTTGTAAATTAACCCACCGTTCGTCCCTAACGGCAATTAAGTTTGTCAAATGTCCCTTAGGATGCTGTTTACCCCTTTTCAGAGCCGGTAATGCGCTGGTCGTTGTAGGTTTGCCTCAACAAACAACAAGCCGAAAACGGTCATGAAAACGCTTCTTAGCTCACTACTTATAGCGCATATTGCCACGGGCTCTATTGCCTTACTGGTTGGTCTGATTCCCATGTTCTCCCAAAAAGGGAGCCGTCTGCATAACCGTGCCGGACTCGTCTATGTCTACTGTATGATAACCGTTGCCATTACGGCATTGCTCCTATGTGGCTTACAACCTTTTAAAATGATGCGCCTGTTTCTGACCGGCATTGCTGTATTCAGTTTTTACCTGAGCATGACGGGCTGGCGGGCTACCAAGCAGAAGAAGTCGGGCCCATCTTCGTTCGATAAAGGGCTTACCTTCGTCACGCTGGCAGTTAGTTTGGCTATGATCGGCTTTGGTGGGTATCTATTGATAACCTACGGGGCTTCGTTTTTCCCCATCCTATTTTCGTTCTTCGGGATACTGACCCTGGTATTCGCTGGGCGTGATCTACAGTTTATGGCAAGACCTGTTGAAAAAATGCATTGGTTTTTTCAGCATTTTACCCGTATGGGTGGTTCATACATCGCTACATTCACGGCAGCATTGGTTGTGAATATGGGACGCATGCTGTCATCTGACTCGCCCGAATGGCTATTTACCGCTGGTTGGATAGCGCCTACGCTCGTAGGAAGTATGTTGATCGGGTATACAGTACGGTATTATAAACTAAAATTCAGTGCTACTAAGCACATGGTTGGTGCCTAGCTGGCTATAAATCGATTGATTGCCCTTCTATTTCTTCTGGTACTTTTCGCTCATCGGAGTCTGGAGCATTGTTGTCGCCGGAACCTCTTCAGGCCGATCTGGAGCCAGTGCGAATATCCTGGAAACCCGGCATTCCGGTTGTGTTTACTACCGATCGGTGATAGCCTGCGTTAGCGATTCGAGCGTATTATTCGCCAAATTCAATGGCTGAATTAGTCAGGAAACGTATGATTGGCTTTTTCAAGCAGAATGAACATAACTAGTACTTAGGTATATGATTTAAGCAGGGCTGATGGCTTTGAAAAGCAGCAGCCCTGCTTAAATCATATACCCTTACTTGACGGGTAGAGACAGCGTACAGGTCTGCCCACCAAAATTGAGCGCAAAAGTGGCTGTGCCAGTTCCTGAGGGTGTTCCAGTGATGTTAAAGACTATCGTTCCATCGCCTTTGGCCAGATTGCCTGATACCAAGGTCGCAGTCAGACCTGTCACACCGCTTGATGCGATGGCCGTGCCCGCCGTATACGATCCGCCATTACCACCTATATAAGGCACTGTAGCGGTCGCGGTATAGGCTGTACCGCTAACGGCAGAAGCAGAAAATACGGCTGATGCGCAGGTAAGTCCAGAAATCGCTGGTGTTACGGTAGTCGAACCAGGCGAAGTGACGGGGAGAGCCAGTGTGCAGGTCTGCCCACCAAAATTGATCGCGAAATTGGCCGTGCCAGCCGCTGAGGGTGTTCCAGTGATGTTGTAGACTATACTTCCATCACCTTTGGCCAGATTACCTGCTAGTAAGGTCGCAGTCAGACCTGTCACGCCACTTGACGCGATGGCACTACCCGCGGCATACGATCCGCCATTGCCACCTGTATAAGGCACCGTAGCGGTCGCGGTGTAAGAAGTACCGCTAACAGCCGTAGCAGAAAACGTGGCTGATCCACAGGTAAAGCCAGAAATGGCTGGTGATACGGTAGTCGAACCGGGTGAGGTGACGGGTAAAGATAGGGTACATGTCTGCCCGCCAAAATTGAGCGCGAAATTGGCCGTTCCTGTTCCTGATGGGGTTCCAGTGATGTTATAGACTATACTCCCATCACCATTGGCCAGATTACCTGGTATTAATGTCGCATTCAGGCCTGTCACACCACTTGATGCGATGGCACTACCTGTGGCATAGGAGGCCCCATTGCCACCCCTGTAGGGAACCGTAGCGGTCGCGGTATAAGAAGTACCGCTGACAGCCGTAGCAGAAAATGTGGCTGATCCGCAGGTAAAGGCAGAAATTGACGCCGAAGAGGGCGTTAAGTCATTTTCTGTTTTTTTGCAGGAGATCACCGTCACGAGCCCTAACATGAGAGCTATCAAAATTGATAAATACGAGGTTCTCATTTTTAAAATCCAGTAATATGATTAGTTGTTAGTACGATGATGTAAACTCCATCTCGGCAAAAGTGTTAGATACCTTATTCGCCACTCAGGTACTTTTAGAGCATAGGTAAGTAGACCGCATAGCCAATAACGACTAAATAAATAGCCCGGTAACCCGGCTTGTTTAACAGGCCAGTTACACACGTTAGGCGTAGGTAATCAAGTGTTTCGATTCCTGTATGGCCTACAAATGGCTTTGAGAACGTCGGTTAGCCGGACTGAGAAACAGGTGTGTTATACCTACACCATATAGCCCCAAAGAAATTATCATACGGTAAGTTGACGGTATTGGCCAATGACAGAAATGCCGCACCGAATACACGAACGGCCGATTATCGGCGCGAACAGAACCGTGCTACGTTTATTGGCGAAGAAAGCGGAGGAAGCCGATTGGTAAGTGCGGGTATGCAGGTAGCTTTCTTCCGGCTAACGTTGTGGCTAAAGGGGCCTGCGTTTCAGGGAGTTCACACGACTAAAATGCCGAACAACCGACCTGGTGTTCAGCCCTGTGTTGTTGTGAACGAGTGGCCGTTGAACAGCGATCGGGCCTGGAAAAAGCACTGGAGTGACCTTGGCAAACCGAGAGTCTCGTTGCGGCAAGTTTAATGGTTTACTGAGTCATCAGCTTTTTGGCAACGGGTAATGCCTGCTCAGCCCATTGTTTCATTTGCTTGCCTGAATAATGCAGGCCATCCGAAGCAAATTGCGTTACGTCGCCAGCCGCCGAACGGGTCAGGGGCGTAATATCGACGAAAGCGACATGAGCTTTCTGGCATTCTTCTTTACCGATTGTATTGAACAGATCAATCTCCTGGGCAATTTTAGCTTTATCGCGTCCTGTTGCAAACGGGGAAGCGCCCCAGTCGGGAATGGAGAGCACAAATACATGCGAGGCTTTTCCACCCGCAAAATGGATAGCAGTTTGAAGCAGCGTTCGAAATTCTGTTCGATACCGATCTGCCGATTGCCCCCGATACTGGTTATTGACACCGATCAACAGTGAAACCAGGCTGTACGTTTTCTGATTACCACTGGCCTTAATAGCGTCCTGGAGTTCGGCAGTGGTCCAACCGGTTCGGGCAATAATAGCTGGGTTGTCTATGCTGATACCCTCTTTGCGAAGCAGCCCAGCGAGTTGAACGCTCCAGCGGTCGGCTTCGCCAACGCTTTCGCCAATGGTATACGAATCGCCAAGCGACAAAAAGGAGTAGTTGGCTACGTGGTCTGTCATCTGAGAAACGTCCGCTACATCGTGGGGCCAGATCAGTAGGAGAGGGGCAAAGAAAACCAATAGTTTGTGCATCGTGATACAGGTATTTTCGCCCCTTGTTCCAGCCAATCAGGACTTGTTATACAGTTTGATTATCGTTTCGCGTGTCATCTGGCCCGTATCGCTAAGCAGGAAGCCAATCGTTTCGGCAATGTTTCGGGCCGGTATCCACGTACTGGTATCAGCATCAGGCATCGCTTCCCGATTGGTGGGCGTATCGATGGTGCTTGGTACAAGTACGGATGCGGTGATGCTTTTGGATTTCCCTTCGGCATTAATTAGATCAGCCAGTTGAAAAACCAACGATTTGCTGAGCGCGTAGGCGACCACATTTTTTCCGTCGGTAGGGCGAAGCGCCGGACGGGCCCCGATCAAGATGAACTGTCCTCCGCCCTGGGCCTCGAATCGACTCATCAGCGGTTTAACCAAATTGAACGCCGACAGAAAATTGATGTCAAACATCTTTTGTATAAGCCTGCTATCGGTTTCCTGAAAGCTACCCATGGCAAAACCACCCACCAGTAAAACAGCCGCCTGGATGTCAGTGGATTGGTGCGCGGATAAGTAGTCAGCAACGCTTTTTTCATCGATTGCGTTTACCACGCTGGTGCTCACGTTCGCTAAGTCTCTGAACGCATCCAGATGGCGGTCTGAGCCTACTGTTGCCAGAATGTTGTACCCCTGTTCATGCAAATAAGCCACCACATCCTGTCCTAAGCCGCCCGATGCGCCCGTAATCAATATTGTTTTCATAGTAGTAATGAATTTGCCTACTCAACAGAATGATGCAAAATAGGGTTTTAAACCATTAGGGCATCGAGTTTCACAACCCGATGCCCTTACAAGCAATAAAATAAAGAAAATCAGTTAAATCTTAAGAATCCCAGTTTCGGTTCAGACTTCCTGCTCCAGCAAAAACGCCTTAATAAACGGGTCTAAATCGCCGTCGAGTACCGCGTCGGTATTGGACGTTTGGTAGCCCGTGCGGTGATCTTTCACCCGGCGGTCGTCAAGAACATACGAACGGATTTGCGAACCCCACTCAATTTTCTGCTTACCAGCTTCCACTTCCGCACGAGCGGCATTACGTTTCTGAACTTCGATTTCGTACAGCTTCGATTTCAACAGACGCATCGCTACTTCTTTGTTCTGCAACTGACTGCGTTCCTGCTGACATTCGATAATCAGTCCCGAAGGTCGGTGCCGTAATCGAACCGCCGTTTCTACCTTATTGACGTTCTGGCCACCAGCACCACCAGACCGGAAGGTATCCCAGTCAATATCGGCCGGGTTAACGTCAATCTGGATGGTATCGTCGACCAGTGGGTACGCGAAAACGGAAGCGAACGAAGTGTGCCGACGTGCGTTGGAATCGAAAGGCGACACCCGTACGAGCCGGTGAACCCCATTTTCGGATTTTAGAAACCCATACGCCAGCGGTCCATCCACCTCAATTGTAGCCGACTTGATACCGGCGGTATCACCCTCCTGATAATCGACCTGTTTCAGGCTGTAGCCGTGTTTTTCGGCCCAGCGCATGTACATGCGATAGAGCATATCGGCCCAGTCCTGGCTTTCGGTGCCACCCGCTCCGGCATTGATTTCGAGTACGGCACTGAGCTGGTCTTCCTCGTTGCCGAGCATTTTTTTGAGTTCGAGATCTTCCAGGGTCGCTTTTACCTTTTTGCCCTCCTCGTCAACCTCCTCTTCGGTTACTTCACCCGCTTCATAAAATTCGAAAAGGGTTTCGAGATCACCGAATTGGCCGTTCAGGTTTTCGTAGCCCGTAATCCAGCCTTTCAGGGCGCGGACCTGTTTCATTACGCCCTCAGCGCGGGCGGCATCATTCCAGAATTCGGGCTGGAAGGTTTGCTGTTCGAGTTCAGCTAATTGTTCTTTCTTGGAATCGTAGTCAAAGATACCCCCTCAGAGCCTCTACTCTGGCTCTCAAGTCGGTCAACTGGTCAGTTGTCATGAACTTGTCGTAAACGTTTAAAAATAAGTATAACACAACGTATAGAGAGAATCTCTTGATTCTCAGTATAGGAGTGGTATAAAACTTGTACCTGCAAAGATAGAACAAAAGCAGGATGATCAGGGTTTCGGGTCGGGTTCAGAAGAATTGCCAGCGATTATCTGGTTTATTCCTGCTCGCTAATTGATTACCTGCCCCGTACTTGATCTGTGAACTATGAACAAACGATTACTGATTTTAACGTTCCTGATAGTTAGTGTTCTTGATGCTGTAGGTCAGGAAAGAGCAGATTCTGGAGCAACCTGTGGCTTCGGTCAGCTCCTGCAACTGCGTCGTCGGCAAGACCCACAATTTGACCAGCGATTCCGTCAGGCCGAAAAGATATTGCAGCAGCAGATCAACCGGTCGAAGGGGGCACGTATGGGGCAGGAAACAGTATACACCTTGCCTATTGTGGTTCATGTGATTCATAATGGAGAAGCAGTTGGCACGACCAACAACCCATCGGATGCGTCGATACAGGCCATGATTGCGCAACTGAACACGAGCTGGCGAAAAAATGGCCTGCAATATGGGGGAGCGGATATAGGTATTCAGTTTCAGCTAGCTGTTCGCTCACCACAATGCAGTGCAACAACGGGTATCAATCGGGTGAATGGCAGCGGTGTTGCCAATTATACAACCGGAGGCATTGCGATAGATACTTACACCGGAAGTGCCGACGAATCCGCTATTAAAAATCTTAGTCGCTGGCCTAATACCGATTATATCAACATCTGGGTTGTCAATAAAATTGATGGCAATAGCAATATTGCAGGGTTTGCCTGGTTTCCACAATATAACTCGGCACTTACCGACGGAATTGTTGTAGTGGCCAGTACAGTTACTGGAACCAATAAAACGCTGGTGCATGAAATGGGGCATGTTTTTAACCTATTCCATACCTTTCACGACGGTGGGGACGAAACGACCTGCCCTTCTTCAACCTCCTGTGCTACTACCGGCGATAACGTTTGTGACACAGAGCCTATGCTAAATGTGCCCTGTAGCACCACTTTAAATACCTGTACAGGAGCCGTTTTTCAAACTGCCGACGCTAGCCTGAATTATACCGTCAAAAACAACTACATGAGCTATACCAACTGCCAGTGGATGTTTACACAAGGGCAGAAAGATCGTATTCGGGCGGCTCTCTTCGCCTTTCGGCCCGGACTCATTACGTCCAGTGCTTTATTGGCTCCTGAAGCAAGCCCGGCTAGTGTATGCTCCGTTTCGGCAGCCAATGGTCTTTCGCCCTACTTTGGTGTAAGTCGTTTTACACTCAATACGCTGGATGTATACTCCAATTCATCCCAAGCGGATGGTAGTTTTTATGTTGACCGAACCTGTAACCAGCGAACTACACTTACTGCAGGCCAATCTTATTCGTTACTTATTCAGGGGGCGTTCGATAATTATCATTACCTGAAGGCATATCTGGATTATAATGCCGATGGCGATTTTAACGATGCTGGAGAAACGTTATTGACAACAGTAGGTGGAAGTGTTACTGCCACCGTGACAGTTCCGGTCAATAGCTCTGTTGTGTTAAACACTGCTCTTCGCCTACGCATCGTTGCCGATAGCCCACAGGGGGTAGCGCCCACCGCCTGCTCCTTATCAGGAGATGCCACGTATGGTAGTGGACAGGTCGAAGATTATACGGTAGTTATTGTGCCGCGATCCGTTTTTTCCATCGCTTCGGGCAATTGGACAACGCCCGGTACCTGGTCCTGTACCTGTGTGCCAGGAGCCACGGATTTGGTTTCGATTCAGGCTTTGCACACCGTTTCAATCAGTAGTGGGAGCAAACAAGCTTTATCGCTAACCCTGCTCGGTAAATTACAATATTCCCCTGGTAGTCAGTTACAACTTATGAGAAGTCCGTAGACCAACAGGAATCGTGTGACTCCCGTATCAACTTTTCGCCCTACCTTTGCGTTTGCTTGATAAGAGCATTTCATTAATCATTCTACATTATTCATTCATAGATAATGGCTTCACAGTACGATGTAATCGTTGTGGGTAGCGGGCCGGGCGGCTATGTAGCTGCCATTCGCGCGTCGCAGTTGGGATTAAAAACCGCCGTCATCGAGCGCGAAAGCTTAGGTGGTATTTGTTTGAACTGGGGGTGTATCCCTACCAAGGCCCTGCTGAAATCGGCGCAGGTTTTTGAATATATCAAGCACTCTGCCGATTATGGCATCACGATCTCGGGTGAGTCGAAACCCGATTTTGGGGCCGTTATCAAGCGGAGCCGGGGCGTAGCCGAAAGCATGAGCAAAGGCGTACAGTTCCTGATGAAGAAGAATAAAATCGATGTGATTTACGGCAACGGAAAAGTAAAACCCGGCAAAAAAATCGACGTAACGGCTGCCGATGGGAAAGTAACTGAGTACGAAGCCAAACACATCATCATTGCCACAGGTGGGCGTGCCCGCCAATTGCCAAGTGTCCCCATCGATGGTACCAAAGTGATTGAATACCGCAAAGCCATGTCGCTGGAAAAACGGCCCGATTCGTTACTGGTGATTGGTTCAGGTGCCATTGGCGTTGAGTTTGCCTATGTGTATGCCAGCATGGGTACAAAGGTGACCATCATTGAGTTTCTGCCAAATGTGGTGCCCGTTGAAGACGAAGACATTTCGAAAGAGCTGGCCAAGCAGTATAAGAAACTGGGCATCGATATCTATACGAAGTCGGAAGTAACCAAAGTCGATACCAGTGGCAATGGTTGCAAAGTATTCGTGAAAACTCCCGACGGCGAAAAAACCTTCGACGTTGATATGGTCCTGTCGGCGGCAGGTGTAGTGGCCAACATCGAGAACATCGGCCTGGAAGAAACCGGGATTTCGGTCGATCGTGGCAAAATCGTAACGGACGATTATTACCGGACCAACGTAGATGGCTTTTATGCAATTGGCGACTGTACCAAAGGGCAGGCACTGGCACACGTAGCCTCGGCCGAAGCGATCATTTGTGTAGAAAAGATTGCTGGTTTGCCGCACGTTGAGCCGCTCAATTACAACAACATTCCGGGCTGTACCTATTGCACACCCGAAATTGCCTCAGTGGGTTATACCGAAAAAGCGGCCCGCGAAGCAGGCTATGAACTGAAAGTGGGTAAGTTCCCGTTCTCGGCGTCGGGTAAAGCCAAAGCCGCAGGCACACCTGAGGGCTTTGTGAAAGTGATTTTTGATGCCAAGTATGGCGAATTCCTGGGCGCTCACTTCATTGGCAACAACGTAACCGAAATGATTGCAGAAGTGGTAGCAGCCCGTAAACTGGAAACTACCGGCGAAGAAATCCTAAAAGCTGTTCACCCGCACCCAACCATGTCGGAAGCGATTAAAGACGCTACCGAAGCGGCTTACGGCGAAGCGATTCACCTGTAATGCGGACATCCTGTCTGCTGGAATAACAGCGAAGTATACGAAGGGGCCAGCCTAATGAAATCTCGTCAGGCTGGCCCTTCCCTATAACTAGCTTACTTCAATATTTTCCAGTGGCCAATGCCCAGCTTGGTGAAGCAATACAGGAGCGACGTTCGCAAAACCCCAAGTCCGTAGATCGAGCTACGCTTGAAGTTGATCGAAGAGGCTTCGTCAAAATATTTGGTCGGGCAGGTTACCTCGCCAATTTCATACCCCTTGTAGAAAATCTGGGCGATCATCTCATTGTCGAAGATGAAATCGTCGGAGTTATGGGTAAAATCCAGACTGCGTAATACCTCTCCTGAGAAAGCCCGGTAGCCTGTGTGGTATTCCGACAGTTTCTGGTTCATCAGCAGATTCTGGGTGAACGTCAGGAAACGGTTGGCAATATACTTATACATAGGCATACCTCCTTTCAGAGCACCTTTGCCTAGGATACGCGACGCAAAGACAACCGGATATAGGTCATTCCCGATGATACTCGTCATGGCAGGTATCAGCAGCGGGGTGTATTGATAATCAGGGTGTACCATGATGACAATATCCGCGCCTAACTCAATGGCTTTCGCATAGCAGGTTTTCTGGTTACCGCCATAGCCTTTGTTTTTATCGTGGCGGATCACATGTTTAATCCCCAGATTACGCGCTACTTCGACGGTATTATCAGGACTGGCATCATCGACCAGGATAACATCGTCGACCAGATCAAGTGGAATTTCGCGGTAGGTACGTTCCAGCGTTAGTGCTGCCCGGTAGGCTGGCATCACCACAACTACTTTTTTGTTATTGAACATGGGGGCAAAATTAAAAGCAGAATATTACGATACCAATAATTTTGACAATTGAAGCCGTGTCCTTAGCCATATTGCGTGTAGATTTGTTGTTTATCTGGCAGCCTTCCTGCTTTAGAGGCTTAATGGCCTGTATACTTTCAACTTATGTTTTCTAGCGAAACCGTATTTTTTCTTGCCTTTGCAGCTTTCGTTCTCTTCATCATGGCGTTGGATCTGGGCGTATTTTCGAAGCGTCAAAGCCACGTCGTTCAGTTTAAAGAAGCCGCTATCTGGAGCGCAATCTGGGTAGCGTTATCCATTGCCTTTTACATTTTTCTCAAAAACTACGGTTATCTGGTACATGGTATCGACACCTTTGCCCGCCTGAAAGAGGTTAGGGATAGTTATGCCGACCACGTTGAGTTTGTACCTGGCAATTTTGCGGCCAGTTTAGCCCGTTTTCAGGACAATATGGCGCTGGAGTATATTACTGGCTATCTGGTCGAGTACTCTCTGTCGGCCGATAATATTTTTGTCTTTATCCTGATATTTACCTCGTTTGGGGTTCGGGAGCGGTATTATAAGAAAATACTGGTCTGGGGCATCTTGGGAGCCATTATCCTGCGGTTCATTTTTATCTTCGTCGGCTCGGCACTTATTCAGCGATTCGAGTGGATCATGTATCTGTTTGGGGCCTTTCTGGTGTATACGGGCGTTCAGTTGTTCTTTCAGAAAGAAGAGGATGAAAAAATTGAACCCGCCAAACACCCGGTTGTGCGCTTTGTCAGTAAATACCTGAACGTGTATAACCGGAATGTAACCGACAATTTTTTCATTCGTAGAAAGTCGGACCGGAAGTTATTTGTCACTCCGCTGTTCATTATTGTAATCGTAATTGCCTTTACCGATCTGGTGTTTGCCGTTGATTCCATTCCGGCTATTTTCTCGATTACGAAAGACCCCTATATCGTTTTCTTCTCCAATGTGTTCGCCATCATGGGGCTGCGGTCTATGTTCTTCTTCCTGTCGAGCATTATGAGCCAGTTCCGGTTCCTCAAAATAGGGCTGGCTTTCCTGCTGACGTTCATAGGCGCTAAGATGCTGGCCGAGCACTGGCTAAAAGAACAAGGTTTTAAGCCGGTTTATTCGTTGTATGTTATTATCGGTATTTTGAGTATCAGCGTTCTGGCTTCCTGGCTCATTCCTGAGAAGAAAGAATAATACATACACATCGAACAACCAGCCTGTAAAACAGCCTGTGGGATATGCTCACAGGCTGTTTTTGTGTCTGAAATAACAGAAGAAAGAATTTTCATGAATTTTCCAAGGGAAATAAGGCGCGTAAAAAGTTGGTCAATACATTTGTTTTAGAATTAGTCTAAATAAAATGGATAGCCAGAATTTTACCCTACGTTATTTCTTATCGATGTTTCTGCTTATAGCGGGATCACTCTCCTATACATTCAGTTATGCTCAGTCTGTCGGGACCCTTACTGGGCGAGTTTTAACGGCTCAGGCTCAACCTCTGGCTCAGGCAACGGTACGCCTGGCCAATAGCCGGATTGGGACGGTCACGAACGATCAGGGCGAATTTGTGCTGGAACGTATTCCAACTGGCGAGCAAACCCTGGTAATTAGCCGCATAGGCCACGGACGGCTTCGCCAAACGGTCACTATAATAGCGGGCGAAACGACGCGGTTGACAGATCTGACATTGCTGGAAACAGCCGAATCGCTTCAGGAAGTGACAGTCGAGGGTAAAAACTCCTACAAGGCCGATATTCCATCAAATAGCCTTCGGATCAAGACGCCCTTGATCGAACTGCCGCAGAATGTACAGGTCGTAAACCGGCAACTGATTGCCGATCAGCAGATTTTTGATATGCTGGAAGGCGTATCCCGCAATGTGAGTGGGGTTACGCGGATGGAGCACTGGGACAACTACGCCCGGCTCAATATGCGTGGCTCGCGCGTGGCTCCCTTTCGGAATGGCATGAATGTGGAATCGACCTGGGGGCCGCTGGCCGAAGATATGTCGATGGTAGAGCGGATCGAATTTGTAAAAGGCCCGGCCGGTTTCATGATGGCCAACGGTGAACCGAGTGGCTTTTATAATGTCGTGACCAAAAAACCGACTGGTGTTACGAAGGGCGAATTTGCCATGACAACAGGCAGCTTCGATACGTACCGCGCTACGCTTGATCTGGACGGGAAACTAAACCAGGATGCTAGCCTGCTCTATCGGTTGAACGTTATGGGCCAGTCGAAAGGCTCGTTCCGGGATTTCGAATACAACAACCGATACACCATTGCGCCCGTTCTGAAGTATAAACTAAGCGATAAAACCTCCATTACGGCTGAGTATACCTATCAATATGCACAGATGTCAGTGATTGGTTCGGCCTATGTATTTTCAGGGGCGGGTTTAGGGGTTTACCCCCGGAATATTTCACTGGCCTCTGCGAATCTTGACCCGACGAAAATTAATGACCACAGCTCGTTTCTGATTCTGGAGCATCAGCTTAGTGCCAACTGGAAACTGACGGGCCAGTTGGCTTACTTTAATTCGACACAGATTGGTAGCTCCATGTGGGCCGATTCGGCCAAGGCCAACGGAAATATCTATCGCCGTGTCAGCATTTGGGATGCGGCTAATCAGGGCAAATTCGCGCAGATTTTCGTCAATGGCGACGTTATCACTGGGCCCATTACACACCGGATTCTGGCGGGTCTGGATTTGGGCAGCAAAAAATATTATGCCGACTGGGGGCAGAGCTTCCCGCTTTACGATAAAGATTTCGTCTTCAACGCCAATACCCCCAACTATTACCTGCCCACCAACCTGCTGCCTGCGTTCGACCGTTCACAAAGCCTGATTAACCGGGCGGGAGCTAATGTACTAAGTCAGTCGTACAGCGGCCTGTACGTGCAGGATGAACTCCGGTTTTTGCAGGACAAAATTCGGCTGACACTGGCCGGACGCATTACCTCAACGAAAGATAGCCAATACGGGGCGGGTACGGATGTCACAAAAGCGACTCCACGAGTTGGGCTGAGTGTTTCGCTGAATAAGCAGACGTCCGTATACGCACTCTACGATCAGGCATTTGTACCCCAGGCAGGAGCCGACCGGCAGGGCAACGCCTTCAAACCCATCACAGGAAACAATACCGAAATCGGCTTGAAGAAAGATTGGGCTGGAGGCCGCTGGAATTCGACCATTTCGGCATACAAAATCACAAAAAACAATGTCCTGACAACTGATCCGACCAATCCGAACTTCTCGATTCAGTTGGGTCAGACCCAAACCAGCGGGGTAGAGTTCGATATCCGGGGCGAAATTGTTACGGGCCTGAATCTGATTGCGAACTACGCCTATACCGATTCGAAAATCACGAAGGATACCGAATCGAAAAATGTGGATCTGCCGGTTCCGGGCTTTAGCAAACACGTTACCAATGCCTGGTTATCGTATCGGGTACAAAAGGGGGCTGTGCAGGGACTGGGTGTTTCGCTGGGCTATCAATGGCAACTTGATCGGTATGGCTGGTTTTCGGATGCTGTGGATAAGAATCCTACGCTGCCTAACTCGTTTCAGGCTGATGCCGCTGTTTCCTGGCAACGGGGCCCCTTCAATGTCGCATTGAATGTCAATAACCTGTTCGATGCCTATATCTATTCGGGCGCTTACTATACCTGGAGCAATGCCTATTACTGGCAGGCACAAGCTCCGCGCAATTTCCGGTTGAGTGTGGGGTATAAGTTTTAAGGGCTGGAAAGACCTTACCCTAACCCCTCTCCTGGCTTCAGGAGGGGGGGGGCTAGCCAACTGATGGTTTAAGCGTGGTAAAAATTAAATCCGACGAATAGATGGCGATGACGATAAAAAAAGTGGTTGGTAAATTGCACCTTTGGCTCGGGCTTGCGTCGGGGCTATTGGTGTTTGTGGTGGCCATTACAGGCTGCATTCTGGCTTTTGAGCAGGAAATCAAGACAGTTTTACGGCCTTATCAATTTGTAGAGACGATCGGTGATCGACAGGCATTACCCCCTTCGCGGTTGAAAGCCATTGCCGAGAAAGAAATAAAAGGGAAGCTGGCCAAGGCGGTTACGTATGGGGGCGCTGGCCGAAGTGCGATCGTCTCGTTCTACGGTGCGGCTCCCGACTATTTTTATCAGGTTTATCTGAATCCGTATACGGGAAAGCTGCTCCACATAAAAGACGAGGAGACCGACTTTTTTCACTTTATCCTACACGGGCATTATTACCTGTGGTTACCCGAATCGATAGGGCAGCCAGTGGTTGCTTACGGAACGCTGACTTTTACGATCCTATTAATTACCGGACTAGTATTGTGGTGGCCAAAGAATCTAAATAAGACAAACCGGCAAAAGAGTTTTACCATTAAGTGGAAAGCCCAATGGCGACGCGTCAATTATGACCTGCACAATGTACCGGGGTTTTATGCCTTGGTATTCTCATTAATACTGGCGTTGACGGGTATGGTTTTTGGCCTTCAATGGTTTTCGAAGTCTGTTTATTGGGCAACAACCGCAGGGAAAGCCCTGCCCGACTTTCAAATCCCTTTGTCCGATACTACGGTTGCCTGCCCTTCAACATCTCCACTCGACGGGGTCTGGCAGCGCTTATCCGTGGGCAAACCCACTACTGCCGGAATCTATATTTCGTGTCCTGAAAAAGCGTCTGAGTCAATTTTTGCCTATGTCAATTACGTGCCCGGTACGTACTACAAACTGGACTACTACACCTTCGACCAACAAACCCTCAAACCGCTGGACATGGGAGGCCCCTACTCAGGAGCGTATGCGAAAGCTGGATTTGGTGATAAACTGCGTCGGATGAACTACGATATTCATACCGGAGCCATCCTGAGTTTGCCCGGAAAAGTTCTGGCGTTTTGTGCCAGTCTGGTTTGTGCGAGTCTGCCTGTATCGGGTTTCGTGATCTGGTGGGGACGCCGAAAGAAAAAGGCAAAAAGTACCAGGTCTTCCATTGCCACGGTAGTGCCTGCGAAAACGGCGTATCGGCCTATGAGCCGGATAAATTGATGGGCTTTCCGGGATTGATAGGATTTTTTACCTTGCAGAACGTTATTATCCTGACAATCTTGAAAATTCTGTCAACAAGCGCCAGTGAATATCCCGTCCCAAACCGTTCTCCGCACGTTTCGCCGACGTTTAACCAACCTTAGTAGCCGTAACCGTTCGTTGTTGCTGACCAGTTTGCCCGCTGGGCAGTTTCTGGATGTACAGGAAACGGATTTCCTGCTCAATAAACCCGCCTTTTCCGTAATTGCGGACCTGATTGGCCGTAAGCCTGCTGTTGCGCTTTGTGAAGTACTGGACCCACGCCAGGAACGAAGCAACGAAGTGAGTCGGAAACTCCGCCGAATCGATCGAACGGCCCGCTTTATTGAGGAGGAGCGCGGAACCGAAGATTTGTACATTGGCTGGCCGTTTGTCAAGGGCAAATTTCTGGACGATACCGTTATTCATGGGCCATTACTCTTCTTTCCGGTACAGATTGAACAACAGGGGAAATTCTGGAAACTGACCCGCCGGGGCGATGAGCTGGCCTTTCTGAACCCAACGCTGGCACTGGCCTATGGGCAGTTTAACCAGGTGAAGGTACCCGATGAGGTTGTCGAAAAAACGTTTGATGAGTTTGATCGCGACCCGCTTGTTTTCCGAACCCAACTTTACGAGTGGCTCAAAACGACCCCACTCGAAATCAATTTCAATCAGGAGTTATTCACTGACTCGCTTCATTTTTTCAACAAACAAACCGGAAAAGATTTAACACAAATCGAACGGACGGGAGAGTTAAAGCTCTTTCCGGAAGCTGTATTGGGTATTTTCCCTCAGGCCGGGTCGTTTCTGGTACCGGATTATGATGCGCTTTTGGCAAAGGGCGTAGGGGAGAGGGCAGAGGGGCGTGAATTGCCTATGCAGCTGGATGAATGGGAGCTGGAAATTACTGATACGGCGCCCTCCGCCCTTACTCCTCTGTCCGTCCCCCCACGCCCTATGCTAGAAAAATCCATTCACACCCCCCTGCCAATGGATGCCTCGCAGGAAGCTGCTTTGCGGGCCGTGAAGGCGGGACATGGGTTGGTCGTGCAGGGGCCACCAGGTACGGGTAAATCGCAGCTTATTGCCAATCTGATGGCCGATGCAGCCGCGTCGGGAAAACGGGTATTGCTGGTCTGCCAGAAGCGGGCTGCGCTTGATGTGGTGCAGGAACGATTGCGCCAGGTAGGCATGGAGCCATTTTTAGCACTGATCCACGATTTTCAGGACGACCGACGCGCTTTATACGCACAAATTGCGGAACAGATTAATCAGATCGATGCGTATCGGCAGCAGAACAACAGTCTGAATGCCGTGTTGCTGGAACGCGATTTTGAGTTGGAGAGCCGACGTATTGATGAAACCGTTGCGGAACTGGAAGCCTTTAAAAAAGCCCTTTTCAACACCGACGAGTGTGGCGTTTCGGCCAAGGAGCTATACCTGACTACCGACTCAGAAACCTCTAATCTGGCCCTGGCTGATATTTATCCACAATTCCACCTGGCAAATGTGGATAACTTTGTCCGAAGGCTTACCGATTATGCCGCTTATGAACAGCGGCTGGGTTTAACCCATTTGTGGAAAGAGCGGGTGAGTTTTGCCTCGTTCACCAATGCTGATCTGGGAAAAGCCGATCAAACGATTACCCGCTGGGCACAATGGCGGGAAACTGCCAATCAGCAAACGGCGCCATTGATCGGGCAGCCACTTGCCCTGGCTCAATTGACCGACTGGTTAGCGCATGATTGGGAATTGACGGCCCTGCTGGCGTTGCTCGACACGGCCGATGCCGAACAACTCTGGGAGGTTATAAAGCAATTACGACGAACGCCAAACCATCTGCTCTTTTCTACCGAAGAAGCGAAACTGGAACAACTGGCGAAGGCGTGGGACGAAGCGCTCGAAACCCCAGGGCCGGAGTTGTCCATTCATACGCCCGACCTGCGCAGCTTTCGAACCCTTCTGGCCGATGCCATTACAGCCCGGTCGTCGTGGGTGAGCTGGCAATGGTGGCAAATGACCAATGCTGGTAAAGCGCAACTTCAGACGGTGGTTTCGGCCAATGCGCTGGATGGGTCGGAACCGGGTTTACAAACATTAGCGGTAAAAGTCGATAAGCGAATACGGGTAGAAGCCATCCGTCATGAAGCGGGTAGTTTGCTAGCGGGCTTGCCTTTGCCCGAAGCGCCGGATAGTTTACGCCTTCTGCGCCGGGCGCACCACATCGTCGAACGGTTAGCGGCCATCGGGCCCCTGCAACAGCTGCCCGAATCGGTCTGGCAAACGCAGGAGCGATTTGTGGACGTTGTAAGGCAACTTCTGGCGCTTTCAACGACGATAGAACAACAACGTATAGCCTCATCGGTCTACCTGACCGCCAATCAACTGGCACATATCTGGCAGGATGAAGCATTCGGCCCAAGACTCCGTCAATCGCTTCGAAATGATTTCGATTTGCTTACCGAAGCGGATCGGTTACAGGAAGGTTTTTCGGATGCGGAACAGCTCGTTATGGAGCGCTTGAAACCACTCGAAACGGCCGCATGGGTGAAACAGTTTGACAAAAGCCTGCGTAGGGCCTGGCTTGACCATCTGGAAGGGCTGTATCCGGAATTGCGGAGTGTTTCGTCGCTCAAAATGGCCCAGTGGGAGCAGGCGTTGCAGGAAAGTATTCAGCGGAAACAGGCCCTGAGTCGTGATATTTTGCTGGTGAAGCTTCGGGAGCAAACCTACCGTAACCTGACGTTCAACCGACTGAATAATGTAGTCACCTACCGTGACCTGCTCCACCAAACGACCAAAAAGCGAAACGTATGGCCCGTTCGTAAGTTGATGGAATCCTTTGCCGATGAAGTTTTTAAATTGGTTCCCTGCTGGCTGGCCTCACCCGAATCGATATCAGCGATGTTTCCGCTTCAGGAGGGTCTATTTGATCTGGTTATTTTTGATGAAGCTTCGCAGTGTTTTGCCGAAAACGGTATTCCGGCTATTGTACGTGGCAAACAGGTGGTAGTAACGGGCGATAATCAACAGCTTCGTCCCAGCGATCTGTACCGGACTCGGCTGGACGAAAATGAACAGGACGACGAAACGCCCATAGCGCTGGAAGTTGAATCTCTGCTCGAACTGGCTGCTCAGCAACTACCACAGGTTTCGTTGCTGGAGCATTACCGCAGTCGTTCACTCGATCTGATTAGCTTCTCTAACCACCATTTTTATGGCGATAAGCTCTCGCTCCTTCCGCATTTTGACGAGGCTAATCAGCATGAACCGGCCATCCGCTATCGAAATGTGAAAGGTATCTGGCAGCATACTACCAATCCTGTTGAGGCCAAAGCGGTCGTACAACTTCTGGAGCAATTACAAACCGAAATGCCGGGGCGTTCCATCGGTATCGTAACCTTCAACTATCCACAGCAGCAGCTCATTCAGGATATGCTGGAAAGTAACGCGGAGGTATGTACCTCCGCGTTATCAGCTAACTCTGCATCGCATCTGTTTGTCAAGAATATTGAGAACGTACAGGGCGACGAACGCGATATTATTATTTTCTCCATTGGCTATGCGCCTGATGAACGTGGCCGGGTATCGGCAAATTTTGGCAGCCTCAATGCACGCGGAGGAGAAAACCGACTGAATGTAGCCGTTACGCGGGCCCGAGAGCGAATCTATGTGATTACGAGCCTATGGCCCGACCAATTGAACGTGGCCGATGCTGCCAACGAAGGCCCCAAGCTGCTTAAAGCCTATCTAAGCTATGCCCTAAATGTAGCTCAGGAACAATTTCGGCCGACACCGCACCCTCAGCAAGCCTTGCCATCGGACTCGCTACTAAAAACCAGATTGGCCGCCGACTGCCCAAACTGGCGGCCTGAACTCCCATTTGCCGATTTAACCTTTAAGGTAGATGACGCCTATGAATCGTTGGTGCTAACCGACGACGACGCCTATTATCAGCAGACAACCAAGCAGGCTCATGCTTACCTACCCATCGCATTGACTACCCGTAAATGGCCCTTCCGTCGGGTCTGGAGCCGGGAGTACTGGCGACAAAAAGGTTACCAGTAGCGTTGCTGATTCAGGATAAAGCCCGATGTTTAAACAGGGCTGCATCCAGGCTATACGCTCCGGGGCCAGTCAGCAGACAGGTCAGATAACCGATCAATAATAAAAAGCCTGCCGACCCATCGCCCACGATGTCGCCTTCATGAGCGACGAAAACAATAACCAGTGCGGTAATAATCAGTGGAATCAGGGCCAGCCTTGTCAACAGCCCCAGCATCAATAGGATAGAGCAGAAAAACTCCGCCCCAATAGTCAGCGCCAGCGAAACGGGGCTGCTCAATCCCAGAAAGCTCATGAAGGCGTTCTGATAGTCTGCAAAGTGAGTCAATTTGTCGTATCCGTGGGGAATCATGGCGATGCCCAGACCCAGGCGTAACCATAGCGTAGCACTGTTTACGTTCCAGGATGTAGCAGGAGTGGGTTGTACGAATTGCATAGAGATTATATGAATTGATTAGACTACTGTTCGTTTCGTTGTAAGCAAAAGCTGGTCCGATTATTTCGCTCGGGCGTCGTCGTTGGTTATTTTTCGGACGGGCTCGTCGTGGCTGGCCCGGACTTGACCAAACTGCCAGCTAAAGGTTAATTTGGCCGAACGAGTAAAGTATTGATTGGCAGTATGCGCCCGGAACGTACTCGACTGCGAATCGTTCTGCTGACGGAAGGGGTATGTAAACGGGTTGTTGATGCCCAGCGTCAGGCTTGCTTTTTTATCCCAGAACTCCTTACGAACGGCCAGACTGTAATCGTACCAGGCCGAGTTTTTCCCCTGCAACAGCACCCATCCCGTACTATAAATTCCATTGGCCTGCACCGTATATTGGCGGGGAAGCTGATACGCCAGATTGAGCGTAAGCTGCCAGAGCCAGCCGGAGTTCTGTACCTGCAGGGCCGGACTGCTGAAATGGGCATAATAAAATTCTCCGCCACCGTTTAGCTTCCAGTTGCGACCCAGTTGCCCGGCTGCGTTTACGTTCAATCCTGTCCGCTCATTGCGGGCTACATTTTGCCGGGTAGTCAGCGATACCCCCGACGTGTCGACGGTTCGTAGGTCTTCTATGGAATTATCGGTTTGTCGGCGGTAGAGAGCCAGGTTAAGATACGTGCCTTTTTTGGTTGTCAGGCTGTATGCGAGTTCGGCCAGATGGGCTAGTTCCGGGCGGAGTTGGGGATTGCCAGCCATTCGGTTTTTAGGATCACTGGCGTTGACGTACGGATTCAGATCCCAGATCATTGGCCGGGAAATTCGTTGGGTGTAGGTCAGTTTAATCGATTGCTGTTCAGTGAGCTGTTTTGATAGAATAACGCTGGGGATGAAGTTATTGAACTGGACCTGAAAAGGGTAAATCGTGTGAACAAACTGACCATGCATGGTGGTGTTTTCGAGCCGGGTGCCCAGTTGAAGTGTCCAGAATGTTCGGTTTACCAGCTTTAGAGAGGCATAACCCGCAGTCACCTGCTGATCGTAGGAGAATGTATTGGAGCGGTCGGCGCTGAGATTCAGGAGGGCGACATTTTCTGGCTGGCTGGTATATACCTCGTACATACTGCTCACATCTCGCCGGACCATTTTGGCTCCTACCTCAAACACTTGCTGCCCATTGCGCGAAAACGGATGGACATAATCGATCTGCCAGGTCCACTGCGGGTTATGGCTTCGGTTAGTGCTCGTTTCCCGATAAAGAGGCTGATCGGTCAGACTAAACTGATCGCTGGCATAGCGGGAGTTATCGAAGGTATAGCTATACTGACCCAGCAGGCTAAGTTCCTGCTTCGGTTTACGAAAGGTGCGGGTGTAGCCCAGGTTCCATTCGATATTGCCAAACGGATTCTGTTGGTCGACCACCTGATTGTACGCCTGCGTGACCACATTTTCCGCGTTCCGAAACCGATAATAGCCCGTGTTGGATGTAGGCCAGGCGCCACCCCAGCTACTGACCGACAGATTGACCCGGTTCAACGTGTCGAAGGCATACTCCATACTCAGATCCCCGAACCAACCCGGATGGATGTTGTTGGCACTGATTCGTTGGAACAGCTCCCCGGCTGGTTGGCCATTCACCAGCGATGTACGAGTCGTTTCTATGATACTCTTTTCACGCTCGGCATTGGTGTTGCCCGAAAACGTCAGGCCAAATTTTTCCCGTTTAAACCCATAGCTGCCGCCCACCGACTGAACGTAATTGCCCGCCGTTACGTCCAGGCTCCCATTGGAGCCTTTCAACTGCTTTTTGGTGATGATATTAATGACGCCACCAGCCCCTTCGGCATCGTAGCGGGCGGCCGGGCTGGTGATCACTTCGACCGACTGAATCGTATTGGCCGGGATCATCTTCAGAGCTTCACTCAGATTGCGGGCCAGCAAGCCCGAGGGTCGGCCATTGAGCAACACTTTTATACTGGAACTGCCCCGAATCTGAACATTGCCTGATACGTCGACGGTAAGCATAGGTGCTTTTCGCAGGACATCGACCGCCGTCCCACCTTTATTTGTAATATCGCTGCTTGCATTGTAAACCAGTCGATCCGCCTTTTCTTCAACAAGCGCTTTTTGAGTGGTCACCCGAACTTCGCTGAGCTGACGACTTTCTAACTGGAGCAGAAGCTTGCCTACTTCCCAAATGGGGTGAGCGGCTGTAATGGCAATACCTTTTAGGATTCGGGGTTGATAACCAACGAACGTAATCTGTAAACCATAGGTGCCGATGGTTAGGCCCGTAAACGTAAAATGGCCTGTTTCGGTGGTGGTTTGCCCGGTTAAGATCGTCCCGGTTTCCGACAGAAGCGCCACAGTAGCAAACGGTACAGGCTGGCGGGTGGCGGAGTCGGTTAGTATACCTGTTAGCTGGCCTTTTGCGATCTGATTTGCCGGATTAACGGGTACTTGTTGGCCCTTCGCCAAGGTTATGATCAGCAGAAAGGAAACGGTAAAAACGAATTGGAGTGTGTTCATCGGTACTATACAGCTAGACGGTAGCTGGTCATCTGGCCACAAAGTACAAGGCCACTTTCGGGAAAAGGCGACTAAAAATGACAAACGCACGTTTTCGGATGACGTATTCGATTGGTCATTTTCAATTGGAATGTCGGCCAACATTCGGTTGTTTTGTTTAAAAAATGGGAAGAAGAATGGGCGGGTTTACCAAAAGCGGAAAGCAGAAAGTCTGGTTGCGGGAAGTGCTGACCTTTGTGTTTCTGTTTATTCTGATGTCGCTCAATTCCTGGAATCGGCTAACCTCCTGGAACGATCTGGGGCGGGCACTGCTCTTTTTTCTGACTCTGTACGGGCAGGCTCAGTTTCATCGCTTTGCCTTATTCCCTCTTTTTTTCAGTCATCAGCTTAAGCGATACATTGCCTGGACGGTTCCGGCCCTGGTGGTGGGTAGTTTTCTGGTATATGGTGTGAATCATTGGCTTTACCCAGAAACCTGCCCTATAGAAGAATGGCGCGAGACGGGCCTTTTTCTGCTGGCCACCTACCTCGTGAGCCTGATGATGCTCATCGGTGTTTTTCTCATTCAGCGATTTTATCAGCAACAGCAGCAACGCCATACAGACCAGTTGCTGCATCAGGACGAACAAATCCGATTTCTACACGCCCAGCTAAATCCGCATTTCTTTTTCAATACCCTCAACAACCTATACGGCATCAGTCTGCATGAACCTGGCCGGATGCCTGATTTACTGATGCAGCTATCGAAACTGATGCGGTATCAGGTCGAAAGCAGCCGCCGTTCGCGGGTGTCGCTTCAACAGGAAATCGAGTTCATTACCAGCTATGTCACACTGGAGCGGGAGCGGTTAGGGAAGCGGTGCCAGATCAGCTATGAATACCCTACCAGCGAACATCAACTGCAAACCTACCAGTTGGCTCCATTGCTGTTAATGCCTCTGGTTGAAAATGCGTTTAAACACGGTACGGGCGATATTAAAGGGTGCTTTGTGCATATCAATCTGCAACTGCGGAACAATTGCCTATTGCTGTCCATTGAAAACTCGCTCTCCTATCACAAATTCAATGGGACTTCTACCGGCCTGGGCTTGCAGAATACCCGGCAACGGCTCGACATGCTGTATCCCGGACAATATCAGTTCGTGTTAACTCAGGAAACTGACCGCTACGTTACCCAGTTAGAAATCCAGCTAGCCACCCGATCCGATGCCCAACCCGCTGCGGTGTTTACTTATTGATGACGAACTGGCTGCTCATTATGTATTGCAGCACTACATCGAGCAGGTCGATCAGTTGACGCTGGTGGGCAATTGCTACGATGCGCTGGAAGCCATCAACTTTCTACATCGGCAGCCAGTCGATTTGCTGTTTCTGGATATAAATATGCCGCAAATCAGCGGATTGCAACTGCTGGAGACGTTAGCCAACCCGCCCCGCGTCATTCTCACTACGGCCTATTCGGAGTTTGCCCTGGAAAGTTATGAGTATGGTGTGGTCGATTACCTGCTAAAGCCCATCGAATTCCCCCGGTTTCTGAAAGCGATTGACAAAGTCATGACAGCAGAGGCTGAAAAACCTCAGGAGCCTCTTCCTGTTGTATCCGAACAGTCGCTGATGGTAAAAGTAGATACTGACTGGGTTCGGATTGCCCACAGCCATCTGGAATACATTCAGAGTTGGGGGAATTATGTCAAGCTCTTTACTGCCCAGCAGGTTTACGTAGCCTCAATCACCATGACCGAAGTGGAGCGTCGGTTGCCCTCCGATCAGTTTATCCGGATTCATAAATCCTATCTGATTCCGCTGGCCAGGATAAGCCGGATGAGCGGCAACGAGATTTTCATCGGAGACGTAAGCCTGCCAGTCGGACTAACCTATCGCCGGGAGCTGATCGAGCGCCTGAAAGCCTAAGTCCAGCCATATACCTCCGGCTTGTGTGGAATGGATAAGGCTGAACTGCTCTACCACATCCTGCGAAGAAACCTGTTAAGTTACCGCACAACCATCGATTCTTACCGCTACCAACCCATGCAGGTGGAGTAGGTTTGTATTGTCAATTTTAACCAATAGCAACATGAGCATTTTAAAGTTAAAAGACGGTACAGATCTATTCTACAAGGATTGGGGCACAGGGCAGCCTATTGTTTTTCATCACGGATGGCCCTTATCGAGCGACGATTGGGATGCCCAGATGATGTTCTTCTTACAGCATGGGTTTCGTGTAATTGCGCATGACCGCCGGGGGCACGGACGCTCTAGTCAGACCTCGGGTGGGCACGAAATGGAAACCTACGCTTCCGACGTAGCTCAGTTGGTCGAAGCCCTGGATCTGAAAGATGCTATCCACATTGGACATTCGACAGGTGGTGGCGAGGTGATCCACTATGTCAATAAATATGGTAAAGGCCGGGTAGCCAAAGCCGTTCTGGTAAGTGCCGTAACGCCCCTTATGGTACAGAACGAGAGTAACCCAGATGGCGTTCCTATCAGCATTTTTGATGAAATCCGGTTACTGACCGCTACGCAACGCCAGCAGTACTTCCGGGATTTCTCAATTCCTTTCTATGGCTACAACCGCGAAGGTGCCGTTGAAAAACAGGGCGTTCGCGACAACTGGTGGCGGCAGGGAATGATGGGTAGTATCTTGGCTCATTACGAATGTGTAAAGGCATTTTCGGAAAGTGATTTTACCGAAGACCTGAAAAGTGTGGATGTGCCGGTACTGGTGCTCCATGGGGAAGACGACCAGATCGTTCCCTATAAAATCACGGCGTTGAAGGCGATCAAACTCCTGAAAAATGGCAAGTTAATTACCTATCCGGGTTTCCCACACGGCATGCCCACAACTGAAGCGCCTACGATCAACGCCGATATTCTGGCTTTCATCAACTCGTAAGTAAGTGGTACATCGGCAGGTTTTGGTTGTGTAGCAATCAGAGCTTGCCGATGTCTATTGTGACCAGAGTGGTCTTTTATCCACTTCCTGAACATCTAACCTCTTTACCATGAACGATTCCATCCTGGGCCTGCACCACATTACGGCCATCGCTAACAACGCTCAGCGCAATTATGATTTTTACACGCACGTACTAGGCCTTCGACTGGTGAAAAAAACGGTCAATTTCGATGACCCCAGTACCTACCATTTTTACTATGGTAATGAAGGCGGAACCCCCGGTACTATTCTCACTTTTTTTCCGTGGGAGGGCATTGGATCGGGGCGCAATGGGACTGGTATGGCCACCGAAATCGGCTATTCGGTACCTGCCGATAGCCTGGACAATTGGCTTGGTCGGTTTAAGGAACTGGGTGTTGGTGCAGGTGAGCTTGCCGAGCGGTTTGGTGAACAATATTTGCCTTTTACCGACCCTGATGGCCTGGCGATTGCCCTGATCGTGCCCAAGCAGCTCGATAAGCGAAAAGGCTGGGAAACGGAAGCAATTAAGGAGGATATGGCGTTGCGGGGTTTCCATACTGTAACCCTGACGTTGCAAAAAATAGAAGCAACGGCCAAAGTCCTGACCGATATTTTTGGATACCGTCTGGTAGCACAGGAAGGAAATCGCTACCGTTTTCAGACGGATGCGGTGCCAGAAGCTGCCTTGGTCGATCTGCTGGAAGAGCCCGAAGGACGAGTAGGACGGAATGCGGCAGGAACGAATCATCACGTAGCCTTTCGGGTTGCCAATGATGCTGTTCAGATGGAGTTTCGGGAGAAGATTCTGGAAAGTGGTCTGCAAATAACCCCCAAGATCGACCGCGATTATTTCTTTTCGCTTTATTTCCGCGAGCCCGGTGGCGTACTCTTCGAGATTGCTACTGATAACCCTGGCTTCACGGTCGATGAACCGCTGGACGAGCTGGGAACCCACTTGAAGCTGCCCAGACAGTATGAAGGGTCGAGAGCAAAAATTGAAAAGGCGCTCCCGGTTCTGAAGTCATTGTAACACCCATCGTACGGGACCGATTTTAAGAAACCAACTTACTTATACTTTCCGTTATCAACCTGTAATTGGTTTGCTTTACCCTTCCTCGGAAGAGGTTAGGGTAAGGTTTTAATAGGTTTAGAATCAGGTATTTTACTCAATCAATTCTTATGACAACCATTGGTTTGTACGGATTTGGCCGCATTGGTCGGCAGTTTCTACGTATTGGGCTTCAGAAGCAACTGTTTGTGCCTGCAGCCATTGCTGATATACGCGACGAGCCAACGCTGGCAGCGTTGTTTGCGGTTGACACGAATTATGGCCGCTGGCATGAACCTGTATCGGGAAAGGAGGGAAGCCTGTCAATTGGTAGCCAGACCATTCCGTATATTAATTCAGCCAAAGAGGTGCCCGACTGGCAGTCGCTGGGTATCGATCTGGTGGTGGATTGTACAGGTAGGGCAACAACGCGTGCTGGTGCTCAGGCTCACATAGACCGGGGAGCTAAATACGTACTCATCAGTGCCCCCAGTAAAACCCTGGCTGATTGCGATGCCGTCTTGCTGAAAGGTATCAATCTGGAAACTTTCGATCCGGCACAACACAAACTCATCAGCATGGGTAGTTGCACGACCAATGCGCTGGCGTCCGTTGTGAAAGTGATTTTAGAGAACTTCGGAATTCAATATGGTCTTTTTTCGACGGTACATTCCTACACGAACACACAGTCGTTGACCGATCAGCCGATGAAAGACCGACGCGATTCATGGGCGGCCGCCGAAAATATCATTCCGTCCTCGTCGGGGGCAGCGCGGGCCTTACAGTTTATCTGGAAAGACCTTAAAATCACGGGTAAAGCTTACCGGGTACCAACCCGGACCGGTAGTATTGCCGAATTAAATCTGATCACGGAAAAAGACTGTTCGGTACAGGAAGTGAACGATGCGTTTCGCAAAGCGGCTGCGGAAGGCCCCTTACAGGGCGTAATGGATGTGCTGGAAGAGCAGTGGGCATCGTCGCGAATAGTAGCCGACCCGCACTCGTCGATTATTGATCTACCCCTCACCGCTAAAGAAGGCAACTTACTATCTGTAGCGGCCTGGTATGATAACGAATGGGGCTTTTCGAATCGACTGGCTGAGGTAGCTGCTTTTCTGGCCGAACGCATCCACTAATTCGGGTAGATAAGGATGAAACAAACGCATTATGCCACCATATCAGAAGCCGTCGATGCGCTGAGGCAGCAGGGCTTCTCTACTGATTTTCGCCTGGAATTTGATCAGCTTACCTGCTCTACGGCCCGTTTGGGAGCCGATGAATTCTCCATTGTGGATGTTTATCGATACGAAGGCGATTCGGACCCGGCCGACGAAGCCATTGTTTACGCAATCCAGTCGACTACAGGGCTGAAAGGATTACTGATTACGGGCTATGGTGCTTCGGAAGATGCCATTTCCGAGCAGATTATAGCTAAATTACAACGTATATAATAAACTACCCTCTGTTCATTTTTAACCCTATGGAAACCATGATTGGCATCTCTGCCCAAAACCGCGAGGTGGTTGCTCATCAATTGAGCAAATTGCTGGCCGACGAATTCGTGCTCTATACCAAAACGCTCAATGCCCACTGGAATCTGGAAGGCATGGACTTCCACTCTGTGCATCTCTACTTCGAAGAGCTGTATAAACAGTCGGCCGAGATCGTTGATGATGTGGCCGAGCGCATTCGGCAATTAGGGCATTATGCACCGGCTACGCTGAAAAACTTTCTTCAGTTGACGCATCTGACCGAACAGGAAGCCAAAGGCAACACGAGCCGAAGCTGGATTGAAAAGTTATTGAGCGATCACGAAAGCATAATCGTGTTTCTGCGCGGCAACATCGCTGAATTTCAGGAGGCCCATAAAGATGCCGGCACCAGCGACTACATAACCGGGCTGATGGAAAAGCACGAAAAAATAGCCTGGATGCTGCGGGCGCACCTCAAATAACGTTTTAACCTGGTTTTTTACAACGGGAACAGTTAGGCTACGCATGGCCCAACTGTTCCCGTTGTAGCATCATCCGCTTCGATAGCCTTATCTTTAAACGAAGAAACAGGCGAAGGCCGGTATATCTGTCGATTGGCTATGAGGTGTCGCTTTCTATTCGTTTTTGCCCTGTTTATAACAAGCACTATGGCCTGGGGTGAGCCATTGTTCTCCTTGCTTCCCCAAAAATCAGTCGATAGCCTGAAAACGTTGCTGGCGGCAAGCCGGCAGGATACAAATCGGATTAAGATATTACTAACGTTGAGTGCCGATCTGATTACTCGCCATGAGGAGTTTGATATGGATTTGGGGAATGCGTATGCTTATGGCGAGCAGGCAGGGCAACTAAGCCAGCGATTACATTTCAGAGCTGGTGAAATTCAAAGTGCGTGTGTCTTGGGCCGAATAGAAGCGATTAACGGCAATCGGAAACGGGCTGAACAATTCCTTCGGAATGTACTATCATACTATACCAGGCAAGGAGATAAATCAGGGCAGGCGGCAACCTGGTATTTTCTGGGACAAATTTATGAGCGTGGTAGCGAAGGGCTACCCAGGAAGATAGCGTGCTATGAGCAGGCCAGGAAGTTGTATCAGCAGTTGGGTCGGGTCGATAAGCAGGCCTATATGCTTAAGACCATTGCCGATATGCATGCCTTGCAAGGTAATATAGCGTTGGCCGAGCAGGAGTTGTTTCAGGTACTGGCGCTGTATCGATCCATCCATTATCCCTACCTACACTATACCTACGACCTGCTCAGTTCACTTTATCATGGGCTTAATAATTATGACAAATCGCTGAAATATGCGCTGCTGACCATAGAAAGTGCTCAGACTACGCACGACAGCCTATACATGGGTAGCTTTGATCTAACCCTGGCAGTCTTGTATGATGAACTAAAGCAATGGAAAACCGCTATTCCGTACTACAAGAAAGCGTTAGTGTCGTTTGGGGAAAGCAACGTCATTCCCATGGTGCATGTGATTGCGCATAGCCTGTGTAGTCTGCAAATTGTTCATGAAAGCCCGGAAGCGGCTCTTGTCTATTATTCACAAATCTTAAAGCAGTATCCGCTTCCCAATCGCTCTGCGGAATGGTTTTATGCGTATATGACCCTGGCTGAGTGCCATCTGGCTCTCAAACATTACACGCTGGCCGAAACTTATTACATCAAAATGGCGTCGGTGCACGCAGGGAACACACCTGACAACGCTACTATAGCCTCCTACATCAAGATCGGTACATTTTATGGCATTGTAAAAAACTATGATAAAGCGCGTGACTATCTGAATCGGGCCTTGAGTATGTTGAAACAGGTTGGTATGACGCGAGGTACGCCCAGTGTACATCTTCAGTTATTCAAACTTGATTCTGCTCAGCACAACTACGTAGCCGCTATCGATCATTACCAGAAATACAAATCTTTAAGCGATTCGATCTTCAACGAAAAGAAAAGCCAGCAGATTGCTAACCTGGAAATTCAGTACAACACCCGCAAAAAAGAACAGGATATAGCCTTGCTGACTCGTCAGAATCAACTCCAGCAAGCCCGAATCCGTGAGAGCGATCTGCAGCGAAACAGCATCATTATAGGCGTTATTTTGCTGATCCTGCTACTGGCGTTGAGTTATAATCGGTATCGGCTCAAACAGCGTAGCAATCAACTGCTGGAAGCCAAGCAAATAGAGATTAACCTCAAAAACGAGTCGCTGGTAGAGATTTTACAAGAGAAAGAAAAGTTACTGGAAGAAAAGGAGTGGATGTTGAAAGAAATTCACCACCGGGTTAAAAACAACCTGCAAATTATTTCCAGTATGCTCAGTGCACAATCTGATTTTTTGCAGGACCCCAAGGCGCTGACGGCGATTCGGGATAGCCAGAATCGGGTGCATGCGATGGCTCTGATCCATCAAAGGCTCTACCAATCGGAAAATCTGGCGCAGGTAAGTATGCCCGAATTTATAAAAGAAGTGATTGAGTATCTGATTGATTCATTTGCGCAGGAGCCTTCCGTACAGGCCGACTTTGCTATAGACCCTGTTCTACTGGATATTGCCCTGGCTATTCCCATCGGATTGATTCTGAATGAAGCCGTTACTAATTCGCTTAAATACGCGTTCCCTAAAAATCGACCCGGCCGTATTAGGGTATCCTTTCGGCAAGCAAAGGAACAGACGTATCAGTTGACCATCAGCGACAATGGGGTAGGGTTGCCGACAGCATTGGATATTCGTCGCAGTGACACACTGGGCATGACCATGATGCGGGGGTTAAGCCAACAGATTGATGGACAATTAACCGTTTATCAGGATCAGGGTGTTCATATCCAGTTGCTGTTCGGCCCGGTGCAACATGCCAATAAGGCCGTCTGAACTTACTGATAACCAGTAATTTATGATACTAATCCGATTTTGGGGATGAGTTTATATGCAGTTTTTTCATACGCGCTTCCAGGGTTGTTGGTTTTAAGTTGAGGAGTTCCGCTGCGCCCCCAATCCCACGAATTCGGTAGCCTGATTTAGCCAGTGCCGCCAGAATAGCCGTACGCATGGTTTCTTCAATGGGCTGAACCTCTGTTCGTTGGATCGTGGTAGCGGGCAAAACGGATAACGGAGTTGGCCGTAAGGGTTCGGCTAATTGCAGCGTGGGTGATGAAGACAGAATGGCTGCTCGCTCCAGAACGTGCTCTAATTCCCGGATATTGCCTGGCCAGTTATAAGCCAGTAATTGCGCCAGTGAATCGTTGGCAATACTCGACACGGGTTTTCCCAGCTTCTTACTAATGCCACGAAGGAAGTGCATAGCTAATGGCCGGATATCGTCAGGGCGTTCGCGCAGGGGAGGTATCACAATCGGAAATACATTTAAGCGGTAATACAAATCGGATCGAAACCGCCCCTGGGCTACTTCCTGTTGTAAATTTCGGTTGGTAGCGGCAATGATTCGGGTATCGATTCGAATTAGGCCTTTCCCCCCAATTCGTTCAATTTCCTTCTCCTGAATGGCCCGAAGCAGTTTGGCCTGCAATTCGAGGGGAAGCTCACCAATCTCGTCCAGGAATAATGTGCCCCCGTTGGCTAACTCAAACTTGCCGATTCGTTTTTCAGTTGCTCCGGTAAAGCTACCGCGTTCATGGCCGAATAATTCGGATTCGATAAGTTGTGCGGGTAAAGTGGCACAGTTTATTTTGACAATGGTTCGGGTTTTTCGGGATGATAGATTATGTACGGCTCTGGCTACCAGCTCTTTACCTGTTCCGGTTTCGCCCATAATCAGAACAGTAGCATCGGTAGGAGCCACCTGACCAATGCTTGTAAAAACAGCCTGTATGGCAGGGCTACTCCCAATGATTTCTTCAAAATTATAACGGGTTTTGATCTCTTCGGTCAGATACGTTTTCTCCTGCTCCAGTTGCTCGCTCAGCACTTTGATCCGTTCGAAAGCCATTAAATTTTCCAATGCCAGGCCCATCTGAACGCTAATGTCCTGCATGATGCGCAGGTCTTTATACGTAAACGCAAAGGCGGCTTTGCTGGCTAGTACGAGCGATGCGGTGAGCTGGTCCTGAATGAAAATGGGCACGTACAGCGACGATTGTATCCCCAGGGTATTGTCGGGCATGCTATCGGTAAATTGACTTCCCACGTTTAAGGCTGGCTTAATCAGCCAAGACCGGGCGTCGCTCTGGTCAATCGGGCTGCTCATTGCCGGAAATGGCGTTGTCAGATGGTCGGTAGTTGGCACAAAAGTACCGTTTACTTTTTGCACCGTACTATCCAGATTGGCCGATGCGGATGGTCGTCCGAGCTGGTAGATACCCACCAGGTCGATAGGAAGCAATTCATTGATCGATTGGGCAACCTGGGCTAAAATAGCCCCAATATCAATACCATTTCGGAAAGCATTGACAATCGCAAGTTCTATAGCTTTGATTTGTTGTCGGGCTGCCAGCTCTTCGTAGACCAGCAGGTTATCCAGGGCCAGGGCAATCTGTGGAATGATGAGGTCAACCGCCTGATAGTCTTTTGTCGTAAACCCATCAGGCTGGGTACTGGAGAGGATAATGGTGGTTAACGAATTACGCTTTAGTTGAATGGGAAAAAGAGCCAGTGACCGTACACCAAAATTATCCCGGCATGATCGGGCAGTAACGTAGGTTTCACAAAGTTGATCAAACGCTTCGCCTGTGAATACCCCTCTTAATCTTCCCAATTGGTCGGGTGCTTCCCGATCCAGTTTCTCAAGTAATTCGTTCGAGTCTTCTTGCAGTAGAGCGCTTAAATTGACCCGCATAAAGGTATTGGCTGGTGTTTTTTCGAGCATAAGCCAATAAAAAGAGGCTTCGTCGGGCAAGCCAATCCGAAGGTTTAAGAACGAAAATGGAACCAGGCGATTGATTTGATCGGCAATGGCTAGACATAACTGTTCGCGGTCCTGTATGGTTACGATAGCGTTGTTTACAGCAATCTGAATTGTTTGTTGTTGACGAAGTTTGGCTTCTTCACTATGCGCGTGCCGATACCGCGCTATTTCCAGGGTTGTCAAGACATCTTTCTCCCGAAAGGGCTTGGTCAGAAAACCAAATGGCTGGGTTCGTTTGGCTGATTCCAGTAAATGGTCGGTCAAGTTTGCAGACAAGTAAACGAACGGAATCGACTGGTCATTAAGCCAGTATGCCAGATCAATGCCCGTTTTTTGGCCTTTCAGGAAAATATCGAGCAAGACAATATCGGGCCGATGGTCATCAATGATGGCCTGGGCTTCATCGACGGATCCTGCCAAACCTACTACCTGATAGCCTGCTTTTATCAAAATGCGTTTTAGGTCATGGGCAATTAGAAATTCATCTTCTACAACCAGTAGCTTAGGCAGGCGCGTTGGGTCAGAAACATAAGCCATATCGATTCTAATTGATCGACAGTAAAGATACGACGTATTGCTAACTCCAATAGTAAGCTCCAATATATTGGAGGCTCTAGTATTTTGGAGCCTATAGATTATTGTTATCGTTTTGACAGTGAGTTGGTTATGTAATTTAAATCACATTGGCACTATGTTCGTAATGGAGAAGGTACCTCTATAACTAACCATGTCCAAAGCTATTCGTTATGAAACGTACTGTATTGCAGCAGCCTTTTCAGATTCAGCAGCTAACTCTCGACGAGGGGTTTATTCCGCTACACGACCATACCTATTATGAACTTATTAGTGTTCAGACGGGCTGTGGGTATCATCTGATAAATGGAAACCAATTTGCTTATCAGGCAGGTGATCTGTATTGGTTAAGTCCGGCTGATAAGCATGGCCTTATTGTACAACAACAAACCAATCTATACAGCCTTTCATTTACTACTTTTTATCTGGCCAGCCTGATTGCAGGTAGTTCATATACCTGGCGGCATATCCACGAGAATAGCTCTTCCGATTTTGGTAAGTTATTTACTGACCCGATAGCATCCCGTAAGTTGATGGCTTTAGTCGATATTATCCTGGCAGAACAACAGGAAATCCATGAGATAACCGCCAGCCTGGTCGTAGACTCTCTAATGCAGACTATTTTGAGCTTAGTCGATCGGCAGCTTGCTCAGCAGTCAATAGCAACGACTACGCGACCATCGGCTTCATTGGATTTGATCCAACGTGTGGTAGCTTATGTCTGCCAGCATATAACGCAGCCTGATTCATTACGGATGGAGAAAATAGCCGATGTATTTAATTATTCACCTGGACATTTAGGAGCACTCTTTAAAGAACATCTAGGTGAATCAATTCAGCAGTATATAATTCGGTATAAACTCAAACGGGTTGAAACGCGCTTGAGTTTAAGTGCAATGACAATCTCGCAGATTGCCGATGAGTTTGGCTTCGCTGATGTCTGTCATCTGAATAAGTTATTCAAGCGATATTATCACGATACACCGAGCAACTATCGTCGATACCTGCTGTCTAATTAGCACGGGATTGCTATATGAATGAAAAAGCCTGAGAGCAATCTCAGGCTTTTTCAGATTATTCGTTCATCATCTGTACGAATTGATCGAACAGGTACCGCGAGTCGTGTGGTCCGGGCGATGATTCGGGGTGATATTGCACCGAAAAGGCAGGCTTGTCTTTTCGGCGGATACCCTCGATGGTTTTATCGTTCAGGTTGATATGGGTCAATTCCACATTATCCATATCCATAACTTCTTCGGCTTTCACGGCAAAGCCATGATTTTGAGAGGTCACCTCACAATGCCCCGTAATCAGGTTTTTAACGGGATGATTCAGCCCTCGGTGGCCATTGTGCATTTTATAAGTTGAAATACCACTGGCCAATGAAAGAATCTGATGACCAAGGCAGATCCCAAACAAGGGCTTATCCGTATCAAGGGCTTGTTTCACGGTCTCAACGGCATAAGGCATTGCGGCTGGGTCGCCGGGGCCGTTGGCGATGAAATAGCCATTTGGTTTCCAGGCAGCTAATTCTTCGTGGGGCGTACGGGCAGGAAACACCTTACAGAAGACGCCCCGCTCGTTGAAATTGCTGATAATGCTACGCTTAACGCCCAGATCTAATACTGCCACACGCAGTTTAGCTTCGGGGTCGCCTTGCTCATACGCTTCTTTTGTACATACCTCCGACGATAGTTCCAGACCTGCCATGTCAGGCACTTTCTGAAGCTCGGCCAGCAGAGCCGCTGGATCTAAAATCTCCGAGGAGATAATGCAGTTCATAACGCCTTTCGAACGAATATAGCGTACCAACTGCCGCGTATCGACTCCGTGTATACCAACAATATTGGCCCGTTCAAAATACTCCTGTAACGACCCATCAGCGGTATAGCGTGAGTGAATATTGGAGAAAAAGTTGCAAACCATCCCCCGGATTTTTACGCTATTAGACTCTTGTTCGGCATTGTTCAACACACCGTAGTTGCCAATATGTGAGGTAGTATTGATAATTACCTGCCCATAATAGGAGGGGTCTGTGTAAATTTCCTGGTAGCCGGTCATGCCGGTATTGAAGCAGATTTCGCCAGCGGCTGTCCCGATTTTACCCAGCGCCAGACCGCGATATACGCTTCCATCCTGTAAAACCAACAATGCTTCAGGTTGCTTCGTATGTTTCATGTATGCGTTTGAGCTTGAAATACTAAAAAAATGGGCTAACCAGTACGGTTAACCCATTTCTATATGACATGTTTGTGAATCACTATTCTTCGGCTTCTTTACCACCTTTCAAACGATCCTGTAATGCAGTCAGTTCATCCCATTTACCATCGCGGGCCAGGGCAGCCTGTTCATTCCAGGTTGTAGCGTCATGCACGTTGAAACGAGGACCTGCATCCGTCAGTACTTGCTGAACGGCTTCGTCCTGTGCATCGGCCAACTGTGCAAAGGTAGTAATACCTGCGTTATTCAGCAACTCAGCAATCTTGGGACCAATACCCTCGATCTTGGTCAGATCATCGCTCGATGTGGCGGTAGCAGCTGGAGCTTCTTCGGCTGGGGCCTCCGTAGCTGGAGCAGCTTCTGCCTCTGTAGTAGCAGTTGCCTGACGGGCACTACCACTCCGGCGGCTCCGGCGAGTTTTGGTTGCAGCAGCGGTTTTCTCAGCGGCAGCAGCAATCAGCAACTCATTGAAATCGACCAGTTCGATCAGGCAGGTTTCGGCGTTATCGCCCAGACGGCTGCCTAATTTAATAATCCGTGTGTAACCACCAGGACGACTGGCGATTTTATCGGCGACCGTACCAAATAATTCTTTGATGGTCTCTTTATTGTGGAGCGTCTGGAAGATCACCCGACGATTCTGGTAGGTATCGTCTTTGGCCCGCGTCAGAATAGGCTCTACGAATTTGCGGAGTTCTTTCGCTTTTGCAACCGTCGTTTCAATGCGCTTGTGCATAATCAGCGATGACGCCAGATTTTGTAACAGCGCTTCGCGGTGCGAATGTGTCCGGCCTAAGTGATTATCTTTTTTACCGTGTCTCATTGTCTTGGAGAAGGGAAGAAGGGAGGAGGGAGAAGGGAAGAGCCAAGCTCCTTTTCCCTTTTCCTTTTATCCCTTTTCCTTAGGTTTTAATCTTCGTCTAATCTGTATTTGCTGACGTCCATTCCGAACGTCAAATTTTTCTCTGCCACCAATTGCTCCAGCTCCGTAAGCGACTTCTTCCCGAAGTTGCGGAACTTCATCATATCCGAAATCTCTAGTCGAACCAGATCGCCCAGTGTCCGTACATCTGCCGACTTTAAGCAGTTGTAAGCACGTACCGACAAATCGAGATCGGCCAGCGACGTTTTCAACAGTTTTCGCATATGCAGCACTTCTTCGTCTACTACGTTCTCTTCTTCTGGCTTAGCCGTTTCGAAGGTCATGGTTTGATCTGAGAACAGCATGAAGTGCTGGATCAGAATTTTGGCGGCTTCCTGCAGGGCAATTTCAGGGTGTACCGAACCATCTGTTTCGATGTCTAAAAGAAGACGTTCGTAGTCCGTTTTTTGCTCAACCCGCGTATTGTCTACACCATATTTCACGTTTTTGATAGGCGTGTAAATGGCATCAATAGGGATATGACCAAATGGCAGCTCATTAGCCCGTGGCTCGTCGGCCGGAACATAGCCACGACCTTTTTCCACGATAATTTCCATTTCAAAATCCCGTGTATCATCGATGTGGCAGATTTCCAGTTCAGGATTCAGCACTTCAAATGATGGCGAGAATTTGGATATATCACCAGCTTTCAGAACTGGTTGCTTCTTAATGTTGACGGTGATTTTGTTGTCAACCATGTCCGAAATCTTTTTGAACCGAACCATTTTCAGATTCAGAATAATTTCGGTCACATCTTCAACAACGCCCTCGATTGAAGAAAACTCGTGCAACACACCGGGGAATTTTACGCTTGTGATGGCGTATCCTTCCAGCGATGACAGCAGAATGCGACGAAGCGCATTGCCTATGGTTACACCGTATCCTTTTTCAAGGGGTTTGAATTCAAACGCCCCGTGAAAGTCGTCAGCTTTCTCCACTACGACTTTGTCGGGCATCTGGAACGCTAATATGGACATACGTTTCGTATTTTTAAAGCAGTTCTCTGCCTAGCGTGAAGACTAAACTAGTTTTGGTTTTCAGTTTATGATCTGCGATGGGACTACGAAATAGAATTGCGTTGACCAACCGAACACCATAAGCTGAAAACCATTTATTACTTCGAATACAATTCGACGATGGCCTGCTCGTTGAAGTTTTCTGGAATTTGGTCGCGCTCAGGGTAGCTAATAAACTTACCCGTCATTTGTTGTGCGTCCCACTCAACCCAGTTATACCGCTTTGTATTCCGAGCCGTTAAGCTACCGGCAATGGCTTCAAGCGACTTCGATTTCTCACGAACACCGATCAATTGGCCAGGCTTCAGTGAGTAAGAAGGAATGTTTACCACTTCGCCATCTACAATGATGTGTTTGTGGGATACTAATTGGCGAGCAGCCCGGCGAGATGAAGCGATACCCAGCCGATAAACGGTGTTATCTAAACGAGCTTCACACAATTTGAGCAGGTTTTCACCCGTGATACCCTCCCGAACCTGCGCCCGGTGGAACAGCGCCCGGAACTGACGTTCCAGAATACCGTAGGTGTATTTAACTTTCTGCTTTTCTGTTAACTGGAGTGCATATTCGGATTGTTTCCGTTTGCGACCCCGACCGTGCATACCCGGTCCGTAATTTTTCTTTTGGAGCGCTTTGCTCGGACCCATGATGGGTTCGTTGAACTTGCGCGAAATTTTGGCTTTTGGCCCAGTGTAACGTGCCATTCTTCAATGAATGAATAATTGTGAAACATTGGACAGACACAACCGAATGTCGCCTGTCCCTATTCATGTCATCCGTATTATACGCGACGACGTTTTGGCGGCCGGCACCCATTGTGCGGCAGCGGGGTAATATCCCGGATGGTCGTTACTTCGATACCCGAGTTTTGGATTGTGCGAATTGCCGACTCACGACCGGAGCCTGGCCCTTTCACAAACACTTCTGCTTTACGCATACCCAGATCGTGGGCAACAGCGGCACAGTTCTGTGCGGCCATCTGCGCAGCATAAGGGGTGTTTTTCTTTGAGCCACGGAAGCCCATTTTACCCGCCGACGACCAGGAAATGACCTGACCGTTCATGTTTGTGAGAGAAATGATGATGTTATTAAACGTAGCCCGGATGTGTACCTGACCAACGGGTTCAACCACTACCACCCGCTTTTTCGCTTTGTCTTTGCGTTTTGCTTGAGCCATTGTTTTTAGGTAATCGTCAATGGGTCACCGGATTTCATTACTTGCCATTTGCCAAACAAATGACGCCAAATGGTCCGTATGACGATGAGCGACCAATTAATTATTTCGTTACTTTTTTCTTGTTGGCAACTGTCTTCCGTTTTCCTTTCCGGGTACGGGAGTTGTTTTTCGTATGCTGACCACGAACGGGCAAGCCTTTCCGGTGACGTAGCCCCCGGTAACAGCCGATGTCCATCAACCGCTTGATGCTCAACTGAACTTCCGAACGTAGCTGACCTTCTACTTTATATTCGTTCGAAATCGCATTACGTACAGCACTGGCTTCAGCGTCTGTCCATTCGCTGGCTTTTTTATCAACGCTGATGCCTGCGTCGGTCAGGATTTTCTTTGCCCGGCTCCGACCAATGCCGAAGATGTATGTCAGCGCGATCTCGCCACGCTTTTTGTCTGGAATATCAACACCTGCAATACGTGCCATTCTTAGCCTTGTCTTTGTTTGTAACGGGGATTCTTTTTGTTGATCACGTACAGTTTCCCTTTCCGACGGATCACTTTGCAGTCTTCGCTGCGCTTTTTGATTGACGCTTTAACTTTCATGATAAAAGTTTCCAGTTTACTGTTTCTGGCTTTCAGGACCTGTTTTAGTTTGACAAATGGTCATAACCGAAACAGGATCTGAAAACTAAAAACTTATTTATACCGATACACAATCCGCGCCTTACTCAAATCGTAAGGCGACATTTCCAACTTTACGCGATCGCCTGGTAAAATTTTGATGTAGTTCATCCGCATTTTACCGGAGATATGAGCAATTACCTCATGCTTGTTTGCCAATTCAACTCGGAACATCGCATTCGATAAGGCTTCCAAAATAACGCCGTCCTGTTCTATAGAATTCTGTTTTGCCATATTCGCTTAAGCTACCATCAGTTCGGATGTTTCGATCATCAGGCTTGTATTCGCGGTGACTGCTTCAATGTATTCGAAGGTGGTCAGAATTTCGGCTTTCCCTTTTCGTACAGCTACCGTGTGCTCAAAGTGTGCAGAGGGTTTGCGATCAACCGTACGGATTGTCCAGCCGTCACGTTCCTGCACAACGCCTTTTTTGCCGAAGTTTATCATGGGCTCAATAGCCAGGATCATTCCTTCGTACAATTTCGGCCCCTGACCTCGTTTGCCGTAGTTAGGTACTTCAGGGGCTTCATGTAAGTTCTGACCAACACCATGGCCTACAAGCTCCCGCACCACCGAATAACCGAATTTCTCTGTATACGTTTGAATGGCATATCCAATATCACCTACCCGATTCCCTTCAGTTGCTTTTTCAACGCCGATGTATAGGGATTCCTTCGTTCTTGCCAACAACCGGCGAGTGGCCGGAGTTACATTACCTACAGGATACGTGTAAGCACTATCGCTATGATAGCCATTTAGTTTTACTCCGCAATCGATGGAGACAATATCCCCGTCGCGAAGTTCGTAGCGACTTGGAAAACCATGAACCACTACGTCATTTACGGAAATACAGAGCGAAGCCGGAAACTTATTATACCCTAAGAATGAAGGTGTGCCACCATTATCCTTAATAAACGTTTCTGCGACCTTATCCAGTTCCTTCGTTTGAACCCCAGGCCGGATAAGTTTTGCAACTTCAGCATGTGCTTTTCCCAGAACCTGTGCACTGATTTTCATCAAAGCGATTTCTTCTTCGCTTCGGATGTAAATCATTTTGTCCTTTTTGTCAGAACCAGCCATTTTAGTTAAGCGGCTACCGTTTCGTTTGCACGTCCCTGTACACGGCCTGACTTCATCAAACCTTCGTAGCGACGCATGAGCAGGTAGCTTTCTACTTGTTGAAGCGTATCCAAAACAACACCAACCATAATTAGCAACGATGTGCCACCAAAAAACTGGGCGAATCCACTGGTCATGCCTAATAGGTTGGCAATTGCTGGTAAGATGGCCACGATGGCTAGCATAACGGCACCTGGCAGGGTAATACGGTCAAGAACAGTACCGATATAGTCTGAGGTTTGAACACCTGGTTTCACACCTGGAATAAAGCCACCACTCCGTTTCATATCATCGGCAATCTGTGTCGGGTTGACCGAGATAGCCGTGTAGAAGAACGTGAAGATGATGATGAGCAGTCCAAACAGAACATTGTACTGCCAGGTTGTATAGCTTTGGAAAGCATTCTGCACACTAGCGGCAAAATCACTTTTCTCGGCAAACAGACCTGCTACATAGGTTGGGATAAACATCAATGCCTGAGCAAAGATAATCGGCATCACACCGGCAGCATTCAGCTTCAGGGGCAGGTACTGGCGTTGACCACCAACCACTTTATTCCCGATGACCTGCTTGGCATATTGAATCGGAATCCGACGAACAGCCTGCGTCAGGACTACGGCTCCCATCACAACAAAGTAAAGGGCTACCAGTTCCAGAACGAAGATCAGGATACCAGCCGAACCTCTCGATTGTTGTTCACCAATAATAGCACCCGGAAGACGAGACACAATCCCGATCATGATGATCATGGATATTCCGTTTCCGATACCTTTATCAGTTATCCGCTCGCCTAACCACATACAGAAAATAGTACCAGCAGTTAGTACAAACAGAGACGAGATCGTAAATAATCCCCGATCAATCAGTAAAGCTTCTGCCGGAATGGTCGTACGAACATAGGTAATAGCCTGAACAGCCGTTACTCCGATCGTAAGTACCCGTGTGATTTGGTTCAGCCGTTTCCGACCTGATTCTCCTTCCTTCTGCATTTTCTGGAAGTAAGGAAGAGCCAGCGTCAGAAGCTGAATCGCAATCGAAGCCGAGATATACGGCATGATCCCGAGCGCGAAAATGGACGCTTTACTAAAAGCACCACCTAGGAAGGTATCCAGCAAACCGAGCAATCCCTGAGGATTTAAGTTCAGTTTTTGAGGATCTACACCGGGCAGTACGATAGCCGTGCCAAGACGGAACGCTGTAATAAACAACAGCGTGTTGAGGATTCGACTCCGCAACTCGTCAATTGCAAAAATATTTTTAAACGTGGTGATGAGTCGGTTCATAAAAGTAGGTCGACTGTTGCCGTGCTACGACTTAGTTAGCTGCTTCCTCTTTCGCTTCTTTAACAGGCACAATGGCCTTTCCCCCTGCTTTTTCGATGGCTTCTTTGGCACTAGCCGAGAAAGCATGCGCATGGATTTCTACAGCACTGGTCAGTTCACCACGGCTCAGTACTTTCACCAGGTCTTTCTTGCTGACCAGCCCATGCTGAAGCAGGAAATCCAGGTCAACTACGGTTGCCTTGGTTTCATCAACGAGTGTCTGAATGCTATCCAGATTGAGGGGTTTGTATTCGACGCGGTTAATGTTTTTGAAGCCGAATTTTGGAACACGACGTTGAAGCGGCATCTGGCCACCTTCAAAGTGTGTTTTACGGCTATACCCTGAGCGTGATTGCGCCCCTTTGTGACCACGGGTAGAGGTTCCTCCCATACCTGATCCTTGACCGCGTCCGACTCGCTTGCGCTCCCTAACGGAACCTTTTGCCGGTGTAAGGTTGCTTAAATTCATTGGTTTATGTGTAAAAAGTGATTCTTTTGGCTAGTCGTAACCGCTTTTATGTTACAAAAAGCAGGCCGAAAACCAAAAGAATCGCAAAGGTACTTAAATTTCTTCAATTTTCACCAGGTGCTGCACCTTATTGATTGCACCTTTCAGCGCGTCGGTATATTCCAGTTCGACGCTGCGGTTGATCTTGCCCAAGCCTAACGACTTGATGGCGTTTTTCTGAGATAACGGCCGCTTAATGGTGCTGCTGACCTGCGTGATGCGTACTCGTGCCATGTCTGTTGCTCCTTTTAAATTAACCGTTAAATACTTTTGCCAGGCTAACCTGACGCTGGAAAGCGACCTGATGCGGTAACCGCATTTTCAACAGGGCATCCAGCGTAGCTTTTACTACGTTGTGCGGGTTCGACGAACCTTTCGACTTGGCCAGGATGTCGTGTACACCGGCCGATTCGAGAACGGCACGCATAGCACCACCAGCAATCACACCTGTACCCGGAGCAGCAGGCTTCAGCAGGACAAAGCCACCACTGAATTTTCCTTCCATTTCATGGGGAACCGTGCGCTTCAGAAGGGGAACCTGTACCAGGTTTTTCTTGGCGTCTTCTACACCTTTGGCAATTGCGTCGGTTACTTCGTTAGCCTTACCTAGTCCGTATCCTACTACGCCGTTACCATCGCCAACGACAACAATCGCCGAAAAGCTGAACCGGCGACCACCTTTTACCACCTTCGCTACGCGGTTGATGGCTACCACCCGTTCTTTCAGGTCGGCTTCGTTGAATTTTGTCGGTCTTGCTGAATTAATATTCATCGCTTAGAACTTAAGGCCACCCTCGCGGGCTGCATCGGCCAGTGCTTTTACTTTACCGTGATATAAGTAGCCGTTACGGTCGAACACAGCCGCGCTGATGTTCTGAGCAACTGCTTTCTCGGCCAGGCGCTGGCCTACTTTTTTCGCCGTTTCCATCGTATTCCCTTCGGCTTCGCTCTTTAATTCAACTGATGAAGCAAAAGCCAGGGTACGGCCAGCCGCGTCGTCGATGAGTTGAGCATAGATCGCTTTGTTAGAGCGAAACACCGACAGGCGAGGGCGTTCTGCTGTACCCGATACTTTTGCCCGGATACCGTACTTAATGCGCTGTCTTCTTTCTTGTTTATTCGTTGCCATCTTATTTGATTCCGACCAAATAGGCTGTTTAATTGTCAGTAAGTTGTCATCTTCTTGTCATAATTGTCATTTAATTGAGCCATACACTAAATGGACCCCTATCAAATGACAATTTAATGACAATGAATAACTTATTTCTTAGACGAGGTTTTACCTGCTTTCCGGCGAACTTGCTCACCAATGAAGCGGATACCTTTTCCTTTATAAGGCTCAACTTTGCGGAGCGAACGAATTTTGGCCGCTACATCGCCAAGTAGTTGCTTGTCCGAACCTTCCAGATAAACTTTCGGGTTCTGTCCTTTTTCGGTTACGGCCGTTACTTTGATCTCGCTTGGAACAGCTACGTACACATTGTGCGAATAGCCTAACTGAAGCTCAAGTACGTTATTCGTAACGGCTGCTTTGTAACCAACCCCGATGATTTCAAGGTCAAGTTTATAGCCAGTGCTAACACCGGTTACCATGTTGTTGACCAGGGAGCGGTACAGACCATGCATTGCCTTATGACGCTTCTGGTCAGTTGGGCGTGATACTTGAATTTGGCCTTCTTCGACTGCTACCGAAATGTCCGGGTCAACCGATTGGGTCAGGGTGCCTTTAGGCCCTTTCACCGTTACGACGTTTTGGGCGTCGACGGACAACGTTACGTTGCTGGGCAGGGCGATGGGTTTCTTACCTATACGTGACATCGTTCAATTCGGATTAATAGACGTAACATAATACCTCTCCACCCACGTTCAGCGTTTTGGCTTCTTTATCGGTCATTACGCCTTTCGAAGTGGAAAGGATAGCGACACCCAGGCCATTCAGGATACGCGGCAGGTTATCAGCTCCCCGGTACTGGCGCAGACCTGGGCGGCTGATGCGTTGCAGATCAACGATAGCGGATTGCTTCGTCGTGGGGTTGTACTTCAGTGCAATTTTGATGGTGCCCTGTGCTGTGCTATCATCGAACTTATAGTTTTGGATGTAGCCTTTATCGTACAACACTTTGGTAATTTCTTTCTTTATATTGGAAGCAGGAATTTCCACAACCCGGTGCTTTGCCCGGATAGCGTTTCTGACGCGTGTCAGGTAATCTGCTATTGGATCTGTATTCATTCTAAGCGTTGCGTTACTTGCAAACCCCTGTTTTCCAGGAAAGTTCGCAAAATTACGGAAACTGAATTACAAATTGAAATGGATTCTGGAATTACCAGCTTGCCTTGGTTACACCTGGAATTTTACCTGCTGAAGCCATCTCGCGGAAGGTAACCCGAGAGATGCCAAACTTGCGCATGTATCCCCGAGGACGACCTGTCAGTTTGCAACGATTGTGCAGACGAACGGGCGATGCGTTTTTAGGCAGCTTATCCAGACCGATGTAATCACCAGCCTCTTTCAGAGCCTTACGCTTAGCAGCATACTTGGCAACTAACGCTTCGCGTTTCCGTTCCCGTGCTTTGATTGATTCTTTTGCCATTGTTTTAGCCTTTGTGTCGGTTATTATTTACCACTTTTAGCAAACGGCATTCCCATTGCTTTCAGCAGCTCGTAGCTTTCGGTATCGGTATTGGCAGTCGTCACAAAAGTGATGTCCATTCCCGAAATGCGGGCTACTTTATCGATGCTGATTTCAGGGAAGATAATCTGTTCCTGCACGCCGAACGTATAGTTACCGCGACCATCGAACCCTTTATCGCTGATGCCTTTGAAGTCACGAACCCGGGGTAACGATACGGTCGTTAGCCGGTCAAGGAATTCATACATCCGCTCACCACGCAGCGTTACTTTCGCACCGATCGGCATTTTTTCCCGAAGTTTGAAGTTCGAGACCGCCTTTTTCGATAGGGTCGCAACGGCTTTCTGACCAGTGATCTGCGTTAGTTCGTCAACACCTACGTCCACTAATTTTTTATCAGCGACGGCGGCTCCGATACCTTTATTGATGACAATTTTGCTCAGACGCGGAACTTGCATTACCGACTTATACTGGAATTTATCTTTCAATTGAGGCATTACCTCATTTAAATATTTCTCTTTCAGTCTTGGCGTTGCCATTTTCTTAGACCTTTATTATTTGCGGACGTCTGGGATGAAATTGCCGGTTTTCTTCGAATACCGTTGCAGTTTACCCTTCTCATTCAACTTACGACCTGTGCGGGTAGGTTCGCCGGTGGCAGGGTCAACCAGTTTCAGATTGCTGATATGGATCGATCCTTCCGTTTTTTCGAGGCTTCCCTGTGGGTTCGAAGCCGTTGGCTTCAAGTGTTTGGTAATCATAGCGACGCCCTCAACCCGAGCACGATCTTTTTCTACGATTACTTCTTTCACAACACCACGCTGGCCTTTCGAGTTACCGCCAATCACCAGAACGGTATCGCCCGTTTTGATGTGGAATTTGTGTTTCGGTAGCGTTACTTTCTTTTCCATTGCTTACAGTACCTCTGGGGCTAACGATACGATTTTCATAAATTGCTTCTCACGCAATTCGCGGGCTACAGGCCCGAAAATCCGGGTGCCACGTGGCTCGTCGTTGTTGTTGAGCAACACGGCTGCGTTGTCTTCGAAACGAATGTACGAACCATCTTTCCGGCGTACTTCTTTCTTCGTGCGAACAACCACGGCTTTCGAAACCGTACCTTTTTTCATATTGCTGGACGACAGGGCTTGCTTTACTGTCACGACAATCTTGTCACCGACTGATGCATACCGCTTGCCTGTACCGCCCAGAACGCGGATAACCAGCACTTCTTTGGCGCCACTGTTATCGGCTACTCCTAATCTTGATTCTTGCTGTACCATGGCTTACTTCGCCTTCTCGATGATTTCGACTAATCTCCAACGCTTGTTTTTACTCAATGGGCGGGTTTCCATGACACGAACGATGTCGCCGATACCACACGCATTGTTTTCATCATGAACCGTCAGTTTCTTCGTTTTATTCTGAAACTTGTGGTACAAAGGGTGCTTTACCTTGCGGTCGATAGCAACAGTAATGGTTTTCTGCATCTTGTTGCTGGTCACCCGTCCGATACGCTCTTTCCGAGCGTTGCGCTCCGAAGCCGAACTAGCTTCGCTCGCTGCTGGAGCGGCTGCTGCCGGCTGTTCTGTTGTAGCTGCCGCTGGCGTGGTTACTTCTTCCTGCGGTGCTGGTGCTTGTTGCTCTTCCATCGTCGTGTCTTATTAGGCTTGCCGCGATTTAGCTGTCAGTTCCGTGTTCAGGCGAGCAATCCGTTTACGGCTCTCGCGGATGCGCATTGGGTTCTCAACAGGAGATACAGCATGCGCAAACTTCAATTTCAGCAGTCGGTCCTGTTCGGCACCAATCTCGGTACGAAGCTGTTCAGCCGACAATCCTTTTAAATCTTCTTTTTTCATTTTGTTCGTCGCTTAGGGTACTATTCAGCGGTTTGCTCCTGATAATCGCGCCGAACCACAAATTTGGTTCGAACGGGCAGCTTTTGAGCGGCCAAACGCAGGGCTTCCATACCCGTTGCCAGATCAACACCCGTCGCTTCGAACATAATCGTGCCGGGTTTTACAACGGCTACCCAGTATTCGGGAGCACCTTTACCTTTACCCATCCGTACTTCGGCTGGCTTTTTGGTAATTGGTTTATCGGGGAAAATACGAATCCAAACCTGGCCTTCGCGTTTCATAGCCCGCGTTACGGAGATACGAGCCGCTTCAATCTGACGAGCAGTGATACGACCTGGCTCCAGCGATTTGATAGCGAACGTACCGAAGGAAATCTCATGACCGCGGGATGCGATGCCTGGAATCCGTCCTTTATGTTGTTTGCGGAATTTTGTTCTTTTTGGCTGTAACATCTTTCTGTTATCAGTTTAAAGTTTCAAATGTCAAGTTCAAGGTTCGATTACGCGTGTAAAAGATGGAACTCGAAACAAGGAAACATGAAACTTATTTTATCGTTTTTGACCTCCGCGACCACCACGATCGTTACCACCACGACCACCACCGCCACGGCCACCCCGATCATTACCATCACGGTCACCCCGGTTGCGTCCACCACGGCCGCCCCGATCGTTCCCATCACGGTCGCCACGTGGGCCACGACGATCGCCCCGATCATTCGAAGCAGCAGAACGCTCACCGGCTTGTGCCTGGCTCATCATGGCTGCTGGCGACAGATCGCGCTTGCCATATACTTCGCCTTTGAAAATCCACACTTTGATACCGATTTTTCCGTATACCGTCTGCGCTTCAGAGATAGCGTAATCGATATCAGCGCGTAGGGTATGAAGAGGTACCCGACCTTCTTTGTATTGCTCAGAACGGGCAATTTCAGCACCGCCCAAACGACCGGATACTTTCACTTTGATACCCTGAGCTCCAACCCGAAGCGCCGACTGGATAGCCTGCTTCATGGCACGACGGAACGAAATACGAGCCTGTAGCTGCTGAGCAATGGCTTCTCCAACCAGTTTGGCATCAATTTCTGGCCGTTTGATCTCGAAGATGTTGATCTGGACATCTTTGCCCGTAATCTTCTTCAGCTCTTCTTTGATCTTATCGACTTCTCCGCCACCCTTACCGATTACAATACCCGGACGGGCTGTGTGAATCGTGAGCGTTACGCGCTTCAGCGTACGTTCGATAACTACACGAGCAATGGCTCCTTTCGGAATACGGGCAGCTACATATTTCCGGATTTTTTCGTCTTCAACGAGTTTATCCGAAAACTCTTTCCCACCATACCAGCTCGATTCCCAGCCCCGAACAATACCAAGTCGCAGGCCAACTGGATTTATTTTTTGTCCCATTTCTTCTTATTGTTCGTTTTCAGGGGTTTCTGCTTCTGCCGATTGCAACAGGGATTGGGCTGCGCTGTCGACTACGATTGTGATGTGGTTCGAGCGTTTCCGAATCCGGTGACCACGGCCCTGAGGGGCGGGGCGCAGACGCTTCAGCATAGGACCTCCATCAACAAAAACCGTTTTTACGTACAGATCAGCATCTTCAATCCGCTCATCTTCATTTTTCTGTTGCCAGTTGGCAACGGCCGACAAAAGCACTTTCTGCAATACGGCGGCACCAGCCTGTGGCTGATATTTTAATAGACCCAACGCCCGGCTAACGCGCTGACCACGAATCAGGTCGGCGATTAACCGCATCTTACGGGGCGACGTGGGCACATCTCTAAGTCTTGCTACTGCTTCCATTGTTTTATGGCTTGGGGTTCGGAGCAGGGGGCAGGGGATTAAAAATTACCCTCGTCCCAATGCTCAACGCCCTATGCTGATTTATCGTTTGCCCTTGTCTTTCTTTGCGGTGTGCCCCCGGAAGTTGCGGGTTGGTGAGAACTCGCCAAGCTTGTGGCCTACCATGTTTTCCGTTACGTAAACCGGGATAAACTTGTTACCGTTATGAACGGCGAAGGTGTGGCCTACGAAATCTGGCGAAATCATCGAACGACGCGACCAGGTTTTGATGACCGATTTCTTGCCCGATTCATTCTGTGCCTGTACTTTGTTGTCCAGACGGAAATCAATATATGGGCCTTTTTTAAGTGAACGTGCCATTGTTATCTGTTACTTTTTGCGTCGGCTAATAATCATGCTTTCAGATGCCTTGTTCCGGTTACGGGTCTTCTGACCTTTAGCCATCTGACCGTTACGCGAACGTGGGTGACCACCAGAAGCCCGGCCTTCACCACCACCCATTGGGTGATCGATTGGGTTCATAACCACACCACGAACACGAGGACGGATACCCATCCAGCGCTTACGACCGGCTTTACCGATCACTACGTTCATGTGGTCGGGGTTTGATACCGAACCAACGGTTGCCATACCAGCACTTAGCACACGACGGGTTTCGCCCGATGGCAGACGCAGGATTGCATACTTATCTTCACGTCCGACCAATTGAGCGTAGGTACCCGCCGAACGAGCCATTGAGCCCCCTTTACCAGGTGTCAGCTCGATATTGTGGACAATAGTACCCAGTGGCATTTCAGACAGTGGCAGTGCGTTCCCTACATCGGGAGTAGAGCCTGTGCCCGACGTGATTTTCTGACCAACTGTGATTCCCTGGGGAGCGATGATGTAGCGCTTCTCACCATCGGCATATTGTACCAGCGAGATGCGGGCCGAGCGGTTGGGATCGTATTCTACAGTCAAAACTTCGGCTGGTTGGCCGACTTTGTCGCGCTTGAAGTCAATAATACGGTAATGCCGCTTATGACCGCCACCTATGTAGCGCATAGTGCGGTGACCTTCGTTGTTCCGGCCACCGGTTTTTCTGAGGGGCTCCAGCAGGCTTTTTTCCGGCTTGGAGGTGGTGATTTCCGCAAAATCGGGTGCCACGCGAAAACGTGTACTCGGTGTTACGGGTCTTAGTTTTTTAACTCCCATGACTGATTAAGTGATAGAGCAAGGCTCGGTTTACAGGTCAGCGTAAATGTCAATTACTTCGCCCTCTGCAACCGTTACGATTGCTTTTTTCGTTGTAGGGGTTTTGCCCGATACAATGCGTCCGTTGATGTTTTTGCTGCGACGTTTTCCGAAAGTCCGGATCGTGTTGACAGACTCAACATTGACGCCATACATTTTCTCGATGGCTTTGCCGATTTCGAGTTTGTTGGCTTTCAGTTCAACCTCAAAAGCATACTTCCCCTGCTTGTTAAGGCCCGTCATTTTTTCGGTGACGATTGGTCGTTTCAGTACGCTCATGATTATTTCTCAAACAAGGTTTGGATGGTTGACAGCGCTTCTTCACTGATGAGCAGTTGATCGGCATTCATCAGATCGTACGTATTTACCTGCGCAGCGGTTGTTACTTTCGCCTTCTGAACATTCCGGCTCGACAGAACCACATTCGTGTTTACGTCGGGCAGAATCAGGAGCGTTTTGCGGCCTGATAGTTTCAGATCATTCAGGAACTGAATGTAATCTTTCGTGCGGGGAGCTTCCAGCGAAATGCTGTCAATAACCGAAATGCTGTTAGCCTGCGCTTTAACGGCATAAGCCGATTGGCGAGCCAGCGATTTTACTTTTTTGTTCAGTTTGAAGCTGTAATCGCGGGGACGAGGTCCGAAAACGGTACCACCACCAACGAAAACTGGCGACTTGGCGCTACCTGCACGGGCACCACCAGTACCTTTTTGTTTTTTCAGCTTGCGGGTCGAACGGGCAACTTCAGCGCGTTCTTTTGCTTTGTGTGTTCCCTGACGTTGGTTGGCCAGGTACTGTTTCACGTCGAGGTAAATCGCGTGTTGATTCGGTTCAATACCGAAGATCTCTTCCGAAAGGGTGACCTTTTTGCCTGTGTCTTCGCCCTTGCTGTTATATACGATTACTTCCATGGCCTACTTCTCGATAATTACGTATGAATTTTTAGCTCCGGGAACTGAACCGCTGATAACAATCAGGTTTTGCTCAGGCAGAATACGCAGAACACGCAGGTTTTGTACCGTTACGCGGTTACCGCCCATACGACCGGCCATACGAAGACCTTTGAATACCCGCGATGGGAACGAACAGGCACCAATCGAACCTGGGTGACGACCCCGGTTGTGCTGACCGTGCGTTTGACCGCCCACACCACCGAATCCGTGACGTTTCACAACGCCTTGGAAACCACGACCTTTTGCTGTTCCGACTACATCAACGAAGTCAGATTCAGTAAATACATCGGCTACCGTAAGTGTATCGCCCAGATTCAGCTCCTGCTCGAATTCTTTGAATTCAACCAGTTTGCGTTTAGGCGTGGTACCCGCTTTCTTGAAGTGGCCCAACTCCGGCTTGTTGCTGTGCTTTTCTTTCTTCTCGCCATAACCAAGCTGCACGGCTTTGTAGCCATCTTTCTCGATGCTACGTACTTGTGTTACGACACAGGGACCCGTTTCAATGACTGTACATGCCAGAGCCTGCCCGTCCGCATTGTACACACTGGTCATCCCGATTTTCTTGCCAATTAAACCAGACATTTGTGTTTGTTTAAAGTAAGCAGGTAAAATTTAGATACGCTTTTCCAACCCGGACCTTCCGAATCGGGCCGCAAAATTAGACAAATAATCAGACGAATCCTATATCTGCTTAAAAATCAGCCCCTGAAACAACAAAAAAGGTCGGGCGCACTGCACCTGACCTTTCACGGACATACAAAACCTTGGCTTGCAAGGCTTGTTTGCCCAAAAGTCAGGTGTGGTTTCCACAGAAGCAGACCTTCACCCTCGTATGTTGTTGATTCGTGTTTCGAGTTTGGGAGTGCAAAATTAGAAAATAGTTGTGAGAAATAGAAAAATTATTTTAAAGAAGTTTTGATTCTTTTTTGGTCGAGCCAGTCCATCCAATCTTTGGCGACAGCTTCGCCATTGTATTCTTTATCAATAATTTGCCCGTTCGTATCGCGTTTCAGTTTGAAAAACTGATGGTCGTGGTCGTGATAGGCTTTGAGAGTAAGGTTAGTTTTGCCCAGCTCAATAAATTCTAAGGGGAGATAATCAAGACCAATGGCGATTTCTCTGTCGGCTGTACCGTAAGCAATGTATAAGGGAGTATTGATCCGTAACAGATTATCCAGATTGCGAATTGAAAAAGATTTCCAGGCCCGGTATGTATCGGCGGGCGCATTGGTTAGTGCCGTAGGATGTTTCTGAATGTCTGCCCACCAGGCATATAAGGACTCAATCTGTTTTTGGCCGTCTTCTGGGCTTAGTTGACCTTTTTCAGTCTGTTGACGTATATCAAAAATTGGATTCTCAAAACGTCGACCGACGTGGCCCGAAAACAGAATCGTGTGGGTTATATGCCGATTATAATTGGCTACCAAATCGGCTCCCACTGTAAACCCCTCTGAACCACCACAGAATACCACTTTACGCGTATCGACCCACGGCTGTTTGATCAGGAAATTGATAACCTGATTGCACTGGGCTACATACCGTTCGCGGTAGTTGTTTTCGGTGTATTTCTGGCTGATGTACTCAGGTGTTGGTTTGCCTGTACGCATCGCTTCCTGATAACTGTCCAGAAACTGCTGCGTAGCTACTAGGCGGACGCCCGGTTTCTGCACCATAACAAAATGATACGAGTCTTTATACGTTCGAAAATGAAACGGGGAGGCTATGAGGTAATACTTGCCACTATCCTGAACAATAAGAGGCATTGGCTGTGAGCCCTGCCGAAACAGGAATAGCGGTTTTTTGACCTTTAGGTCTTCCTGAGTGCCAAAAATGATAAAAGTAGTGGTGTCTTTTCCGTCGGGCAGATGGAATACCTGACATAGCTGGTCAAGTTGGGCAGTTTGTCCGTGTGCTTGAGAGACTGTCCAAAGAGAGAGAAAAAATAGCAATTGTTTCATGTTGCCTGATTTTGTGTCAGGCAAATCAGGGTGTTTTTCGGGAGAGAGCGTGCAGATTTAACATTTGTTGAGGTTTTTTAACAGTTAGCAACAACTAGTTTATCGCTACAGGGCTTTGAATGTTTGTTGTCAAAATAGATGAATAATACATCATTACGACCAGGCATCAGGTCCATATACAAATAAAATTACTTGCTGCGGTGCGCAATTCTCCTATAATCTACGTTATTTCGCAGAGAGTCAAGTTAGTTCATCTGAATGGTAGGTATTATAATGGGTAGCCTTTCGGACCGAAAGGTGATGCAGGAGGCTGCCGACATCCTGAATGAGTTGGGCGTATCGTGGGAAATGGATATTGTGTCGGCCCATCGGACCCCTGAAAAAATGGTCGATTATGCAAAAACCGCCCGCAGTCGGGGTATCAAGGTAATTATTGCGGGGGCGGGGGGAGCCGCTCACCTGCCCGGCATGGTGGCCTCGTTGACAACACTGCCCGTTATCGGAGTCCCTGTCAAATCAAGTAATTCTATTGACGGCTGGGATTCAGTCTTGTCGATTCTGCAAATGCCGGCCGGTGTACCTGTGGCTACTATGGCACTCGACGGAGCCCGTAATGCTGGGATTCTGGCGGCACAGATCGTAGGTACGTTTGATGGTACCGTTGCCGAAAAACTAAGTCAGTTTAAAGAAGCTCTGAAGGAAAAGGTTGCTCAAATGAGTTCTGAATTAGCCAATAGTGCGAAATGAGTTGAAACGGCTACTTTACGTTATTCACTACCTGTAATTAAGTAAACCATGGCAACTGAAAGCCAACATTCTAATCCACGTCCAGCTTCAAACTCCAATTTGCCAGCTATTACGCTGGTTGTACTGGTGGGGTTGATTGCTGCTTTGTTATACATCGGTTACGATTATATTACAGATGACACCAACGGCTCAGATGAGCTGACTAATGTAGCGCTCGATACGACATCGCAGCAACCACTGGCGCAAAACGATCCCGACATGCTGATGTCGCCCGAAGAGGTAGATACCTCATCGCAGCCCGCGCCCGTCGACCTCTCGCAGGCGGCTCCTCCTGACGATGCGCCAGAAGCCAACGCCAATGCAGAAGAGGTTGCAGAAGATAACCGGGAAACAACGGATGGAAAGCCAGCTCCCACTGAGAAAGCGGAAGCTGCAAAGCCCGCTGAGAAACCTAAAGTAGAGAAGCCTGCTGAGAAACCGAAGGAAGAAAAGCCAAAGGAGGAGAAGCCTAAAGCCGAAGAAGTGATCGAGAAGCCAAAAATTAAACCTGGAGGGGTAACCAGCACATACACGGTTGGCTCAGGTGAAACGTTCTATGGCGTTGCTAATCGGTATAATATGAAAATCAGTACGCTCAAGGAAATGAATCCGGGCGTGTCGGAAAGTGATGTGAAAGCAGGTATTACAAAACTGAATGTAAAAGTAATGGCCGTGCATACCGTTGGGCCGGGCGATGTGCTGCGTGTTGTGGCCCAAAAATACGGCGTTAGCAAGGAGGCTATTATGCGCGCCAACAAACGCACAAAAGATATGGCTACCCGTGGCGAAAAATTGATTATTCCGTTTCCTGATAAACAGTAAGGAGGTAAAAGGAGCGAGTCGTTCGGAGTAAGCATAGCTGATGCGAAAGCAACGTTTTTGCATCAGCTATGCTCACTCCGAACGACTCGCTCCTTTTACTGCTTTTCATAGACCAATCCCATCGTGAAGCGGAAATCGTTGTTTTGCCGACCCGGTACAACCAGGCTTTCATAGGCGTTGGCAACCGTCGAGCGCAGACTGATCACTTTGGTAAATTGAAATTGAACGCTCAGACTGGCGTTCCACCGGACGTTATATTGCCCTAAAGCGGGCTGGTAGAAGACGGTATGGGTTACTTTAAAACGGTCATTATCAAAGGCGTACTCACCAAACAGCCGAGTTGAATTTCGGAAGATGTTTATATCGGCTAGCTCGATAAAATCGGTGTATTCCTGCATAAGCACATCTGTGATCGAAATATACGCTCGCTTTCGATTGAGAAGTTTATAGCCCATGCCGGCGGCTACCGTCCAGCGGTGGTTAATCTGGCGCAAATTGCTTCGTTCGTAGGAGCCAAATGCTAGATAGTAGAGCCGCTTTTCGTGGCGAAGTGTTGTTCGGAAATCACCAAACCACTCCCGTTCGGCCAGGATACCGCTTTGCTGACCATACACAAATGAGGGGTTGCTCGACAGCTTGAAATAATTATTAAGCTGGTAATCGATAGAACCCGTGAGTTGAAGTAAAGTACGATTGACATTACCGGTGGTAATCGTTCCATCGGCTGTGAACCGATACCGAAAGATCGGAGTCGGTACCTTCACTAAGGTATCCCGGTGGGCGGTATCTGGGGTAGTTTTTGTGGAATCTGTGTTTGCGTTCGTTTTGGTTGAATCGGCGCTGGGTGTTGAAGGGCGTAGTGGGTCAGGCTGTTCAACAATCTGAGCTTGTACGGTTGAGCAAACGGAAAGAAAACCGATCAAAAAGAGCCATAACGGAGTGTATTTCACAGAAAGAGGTATTGGTGAGGTCGCAACTTAGAAAAAAAGAGCTTACTTGGCAGTTGTCAAACGACTCAATTTATCCTATAGCCCAATTAACTAATCGTATCATGACCCGCTGGGGAATTTTAGGGCCGGGCCGTATTGCCCATAAATTTGTACAGGACTTGCTCACGGTGCCTGACGCCCAACTCTATGCTGTTGCTTCCTCCGACTTGCAACGTGCGACTGAATTTGCCGAAACCTATTCAATTCCACACGCCTTTGGCTCGTATGAAGAACTTTTAACCCTGCCAGACTTAGACGTAGTGTACGTAGCAACGCCCCATGTTAAACATCATGAAAACGTAATGATGCTGCTAAACGGTGGTATAGCTGTGTTGGGTGAGAAACCCTTTGCGATGAATGGCGATCAGGTTCGCGAAATGGTCGAAACGGCACGTTCGAAAGGGGTATTTCTAATGGAAGCGCTCTGGAGTCGGTTTATGCCTGGTATTGTGTTTGCGCAGGATCTGGTTAAATCAGGTGCTGTCGGGAACGTAGTTTCGGTAAAGGCCGATTTTGGTTTTAAAGCCCCATTTTTACCCGAAAAACGCTTGTTCAACAAGGCTCTGGGTGGAGGCTCCCTGCTCGATATCGGGATTTACCCGTTGTTTCTGTCCTACCTGATTTTAGGGAAGCCAACGACAGTAAAGGCATCGGCAACGTTCAGCTCTACCGATGTCGATGAACAGTGTGGCATGGTTTTGACCTATGCCGATGGGCAAGTGGCTTTGCTGGATAGCTGTCTGTTGGCCGCTACGGATTGTCTGGGTATCATTCAGGGCGAAACGGGCCAAATTCGAATTCATAGCCGATTTCACGAAACCAAGGGTATTACGCTCAATCGGGAAGATGGAACGACTGAAACATTTACCTTCGACCGCGACACACACGGGTATGATTACGAAGCAAAACACGTCATGGAGTGTCTGCAGGAAGGGAAAACAGAAAGTCCGCTCTGGTCGCTCGATGATAGTCTGAACCTGATGCAACTGCTGGATACCGTTCGGGCAGAAGCAGGGATTAGTTATTAAGGAGAAAGGAGGAAGCGATAAAAGGGAGAAGGGGCAGGGCTATTTACCTGCTGCTATCTCCCGTTTCCCTGCTCCTTTTTTCCTACCTTTGCCCCATGACTGACCGCTATGCACAGCGCGGGGTATCCGCCAGTAAAGAAGACGTTCATAACGCCATTGCCCAACTCGACAAGGGCCTTTTCCCCAAAGCTTTTTGCAAAATCGTACCCGACACGCTTGCGGGCGATCCGGATTTCTGCACCATTATGCACGCCGATGGGGCCGGTACCAAATCATCACTGGCTTATCTGTACTGGCGTGAAACGGGCGATCTGAGTGTCTGGAAAGGAATTGCTCAGGACGCTGTGGTCATGAATACGGATGATCTGATTTGCGTGGGGGCTACGGGACCTATGCTCCTTTCGTCGACCATTGGCCGGAACAAAAACCTGATTCCGGGTGAAGTAATCGCCGAAATTATCAACGGTACTGAGGAGATACTTCACATGCTGCGCGAACATGGTATCGAGATTTACAGTACAGGTGGTGAAACGGCTGATGTGGGCGATCTGGTTCGTACCGTAATTGTAGATAGTACAGTTATTGCCCGTATGCGACGCGATGAGGTCATTAGCAACGACCGCATTCAGGCAGGTGATGTCGTTGTTGGGCTGGCTTCGTTTGGGCAGGCCACGTATGAAACGAGTTATAACGGTGGCATGGGGAGCAATGGCCTGACTTCGGCCCGGCATGATGTACTGGCCCATTACCTGGCCGATACATATGCAGAAAGTTTCGACCCGGCCGTTGACCGTAGTCTGATCTACAGCGGCTCAAAAAAGCTGACAGACACCATCGATATTGCGAATTCAGATTCGCAGGTTGTCCAACCAACAGTTGGGCAACTGATTCTTTCGCCTACCCGTACCTATGCCCCAGTGGCTAAAGCCCTGCTTAACGAACTTCGGAACCAGATTCATGGCATGGTCCACTGTTCGGGTGGAGCTCAGACAAAGGTGCTTCACTTTGTGGATAACCTGCATATTATTAAGGACAATCTGTTTCCTATTCCTCCTTTGTTCCAACTGATTCAAAGCGAAAGCGGAACCGAGTGGCAGGAAATGTACAAAGTTTTCAATATGGGACATCGGCTGGAGGTTTACCTGTCGGAAGAACATGCCCAGCGGGTAATCGAGATTTCGCAATCGTTTGGGATTGATGCGCAGATAATCGGACGTGTGGAGGCTTATTCGGGCAAGCGGGTTACGATTCGGAGCGAAGTCGGTGAATTTGTGTACTAAGTGACTTATTCCTGTTTTGCGGTCCAATAGGCGAATTCGCTTAATGACCTGCAGGATATGAGAAAACTATACAGAGTTGCTGTATTGATTGGGTTGCTCATTGGCCAGATGGCAATCGCTCAAACGGCTCCATTTGCTGGTACATGGAGTTTTGAAGGAAATGATAATGGCAGCTCGTCAAATCCATTAGTAGCAGTTTCGTCGGTCAGCTATACGGGCGTTAATAAGATAGCGGTTAATCCCTACACCAGCGGCTATGTGAATCTGGGTGTAAACGTACAGAACTGGTCCACATCATTATGTAATCAAACCGAGTATGTTCAATTTTCGGTGCAGCCTCAGGGGACCGCTCACGTCACGCTAACGTCTCTTTCCTTTGCCTTTTCTCGTTCTGCCCAGGGGCCGCAACAGATCTATGTTCGTTCAAGCGCCGATGGCTTTGCCAGTGATATTTATACCAATACAACCTCTACGTCTTATCAAACGGCTTCAATTACGCTCAATGGTGGGAACTTCATCAATCAATCGTCGGCTATTACTTTTCGCATTTATGCATGTCAGCCGGCCGCTGGTGGAGGTACGCTTAAGTTGGATGAAATTCAGATAAATGGTTCATCGTTGCCCGTTACGCTCCTTTCATTTACGGCCAGACCCGATGGCGACCGGGTTCAACTGGTCTGGGCAACCACCGCTGAGTATAATGCCGATAAGTTTGTTGTTGAACGCAGCAGCGATTTGGGTGAGTATAAACGGATTGGGGAGGTGGCAGCCCGAGGCACTACAAATGAGCAGCAGGATTACAGGCTGATTGACAGCAATCCATTTCCCGGAATCAACTACTATCGCTTGAAACAGGTGGATTTCGATGGAACAGTTCATACCTATAAACTTATATCGGCTATTATCCGGCAGGATGAGCCTGTTATCGCAGTATATCCCAATCCTGCCAATCCCGACCGGATTCATCTTCGCTTGTGGAATGCCGAAGGGACAACTGTACAGCTGTTGACACGGACTGGGCAAACCGTTTTGGGGCGATTGGAAGTGCAGGCGGGGGAAGGGGATTTTTTGGTCGATCAGCCGTTGGCAGTTGGGCTCTACTGGCTTGTAGTGCAAACCAATAGCCAACGAAAAGTAATAGAGGTGTTGGTGCGATAGGTATAAGCAACTTCCCGAAAGGTCAACCTTTCGGGAAGCTAAAGGTTAAGCAAACTCAGGTTCTGGCGTAACCGTTTTTATTTCAACGCGTGGGGGCAGCAATTTATACAAGACGGGTGTTACCACACGCGAGAGTAAGGTGCTGGAAATCAGGCCCCCGATAAGGACCCAGGCTAATGGCGAATAAAGTGGATTCCCTTCAATAGCGAGTGGAATGAGTCCGCCAATCGCGGTCAGCGAGGTCAGAACAATAGGCACAAATCGGATTTCGCCCGCTTCCTGAATCGCATCGATGAGCGACATACCTTCTTCGCGCAGGTGGTTAGTGAAATCGACCAGCAGAATCGAATTTTTAACCTCGATACCGATTAGGGCAATCAACCCAATAACAGCTACGAACGAGAACGGATTGCCCGTAAAATAGAGTGCCAGTACCGCGCCGATTACCCCGAGAGGAATGACCGATAACACGATCAGTGTGCTCTTGAAAGTGCCAAATTCCAGTACCAGTACGGCAATAAATCCGAAGATGGTGATCAGGATGATTGTGCCTAACCCACCAAACGATTTCTCCCGGCTTTCGAGCTCGCCCGCAGCTTTATAGCTAAACCCATTAGGAAACTTCATCTTGTCCAGTTTGGCCAGTACGTCGTTGAAGACATTATCGACCAGATAGCCCGTTTTTACAAAACCTGTGATGGTCACGTAGCGGTCTTTGTCGTAGTGGCGAATCTGGTTCATGCTGCTTTCAAATTCCAGATCAGCGATTTGGCGGAGGGGCACGGCTGAACCCGTTAAGGTGTTGACATACAAATCGCTCAAAACGCGCTGGTCGGCTACTTTACCTTTGGGCAGGGTTACATTGATGGTGTAATCGTCGCCGTTGGGTTCTTTGAATGTGCCTACATTCAGTCCGGCGATGGACAGCCGGATCGTACGGTTAACATCAGCAATCGAAATGCCCAGTAAGCCCGCTTTTTCTTTGTTGATGCGCACTCGTAAATCCGTTTTCTGATTCGAAAGCGGGTTATTGACGTAAATCAGACCAGGCGTTTGTTTGAAAGCCTTTTCTACGCGGGAGGCCATTACTTTCAGCGTATCAAGGTTTTCACCAAAGACACGGACGGCAACGGGAGCTTCCTGGTCGGGTCCTTGCTCGAAATCCTTTACTTCGATTTTAGCGTTGGGATAATACTTGAATCGTTCACGCAGTTTATCGATCAAAACCCGTTTTTCGGCTGGTTCGAGATCCACCAATTGCACGTAAAACTGAGCGTAGTTGGGCGATTCATTTCGCTGAATGATGTTGTAGTAGATGCGGGGTTGACCACGACCTACATTCGTTGTAATATATTTGACATCCGGTTCGCGCTTCAATTGGCCTTCTACATAGCGAGCGACCCGGTCAGTTTCTGACAAACTGGTCCCATCTGGGGTTTCGATATTGATCAGAAACTGTGGTTTTTCCGAAGCTGGGAACAGAGCAAAACCAACCAGTTTGAACATATACAGGGCGCCGGTAAATAAGACACCGGCAATCAGTAAAGTCACAACCGGATGACGTAACCCCCAATGCAACAGACGGCTATACGACCCGCTAATGAGTTTTTTCAGCGCCCGCATGAAGATGTTGCCCTCAGGGTTATGCTCTTCTTTCAGAATTCGACTCGATAGAAAGGGAACGATGGTCAGCGAAACAAACAGCGATGCCAGAATGGTTGTGACTACCGCCATCGGTAGCGAGCGGATGAAATCGCCGGAGGCTTCGGGTAGGAAAAGCAGCGGTAGAAACGCCAGAATCAATGTTGTTGTACAGCCAATTACGGCCAGGGTAATCTGGCTGGTTGCTTTAATGGCTGCTTCACGTTTAGAGTACCCCTCGCGCAGATAGCGTTCGATATTCTCAACGACAACGATCGAATCATCGACCAGAATTCCCAATGCAACGATGAGCCCGACAATGCTTAACTGGTTGATACTAAAGCCTAACAGGTCGAGCCCCGCCAGTCCAATCGCTAACGACAGCGGAATTGAAATCATAACCACGATAGCCGCCCGGAATCCCAGGGGGAGAAGCGTAAGCGATACCAGTAGAATGGCCAGCCCAAAATCTTGCACGAAATGATCCAGCCGCTTGTTGACACTAACCGTCTGGTCGAAGTTTTTAACCAGAGTAATATGTGGGGGTAAGGTCTTCGCAAATCGGTCGATGACCGGATTCAACTGCTGCCCGACTTTAGCGATGTTTTCACCCGTTTTTTGCCCGGCTGTTACCAGCACCGCCCGATGCCCATTGAGTCGGGTAATGTAGGTTTCGTCTTCGTAGTTGAAATCGACGTCGGCCACATCGCGCAGGTAGATAATTTTTTGCCCATTGGTCGATACGATCGTGTTTCTGATTTCATCCAGCGATTGGTAGTCGCCCGATGTTTTGACGTTGAATTTGCGAGTACCCGCCTGAATATTTCCACCGGGTATATTCAGATTCTCGGCCTGTAGCGCCCCGAGCACCCGATTGACCGCAATGCCGTTTTGGGCCATCTTCTCAATATTGAGCGATACCCGGACAACTGATGCTGGATAGCCCCAGTCTTCGGCGTTTTTGAGGCTTTTTATTTTTTCAAATTCCTTCTTGAGCTTGTCGGCATACTCGCCCAGTTCTTTCGTAGAAGCTACTTCTGATAAAAGAGCAACCTGAACTATGTTTACATCGGTCGGCGAAAATTTCTTGATATCGATTCGGTAGATGTCGGAAGGTAGTTCGGTTTTCAGCGCGTTGACTTCCCGAATTATTTCCTGGTATTTTTCATCGGGGTCAACACCGTAATTGTATTCAATCCGAAACACAGCCAGGCCATCATCTACGTTCGTAATAACGTGCCCCATATCTTCCAGGGCGTTAAAGCGTGCTTCGCCTGGATCAACGACCAGTTTCTCCATATCAAGGGCGTCGGTACCGGGATAAATGACCGCTACAATGTAGGTAGGGGCCGTAAATTCAGGGTCTTCACCCCGAGGCATATTCAATAGTGAGTTTATCCCCAGTGCAGCTACTCCAAGAAATAGCACTAGCATAAACTGCCAGTTTTTGACGGAAAATTCGGATAGGTTCATCGCTTTTCTCTGTGAATCTCAGTGGCATCTCTTTTGGGCTCTGTGTACAGTTGTGACACTGAGCTACACAGGGGTAGTGGAGATGCCCAGAGGGTTATTTTAGTACCACATTTGACTCTTCTGTCAGATAAGCTGAGCCAGCCGTTACCACTTGTTGTACACCTGCCAATCCGTTGGTCAGTAATACCTTATCGCCGTCCAGGAAACCGATCTGAACAGGGGCCTTGCGAACGTGTTTTTGGTCGTCGGCCAGCAGATATACGAAGCCATTTTTACCGTTGCCTTCTACAATGGCTTCTACGGGTACAAGGGAGTAACTACGGCTCTGGGCAGGAACGAGGGTGACTTTACCGAACAGACCTGGAGCCAGCTTAACGCCACCAGCATTGATATGTATTTTTACTTCATAAAGCTTATTGACCGGATCGGCAGCCTGAGCCAGTTCACTAACTGTACCCGTAAACGTTTGGTCGGGGTAGGCATCCAGTTTGATGCTGGCTTTGTTGCCGAGCCGAAGCCGCGCCCAATCTTTATCAGACACGCCCACCCGCACAACCCAGTCGCTGGGGCGATTCGATGAAATCAGATAAACAGGGGCACCAGGCGAGGCTATCTCACCAGCATTGGCAATTTTACGAGTCACTGTCCCATCGACCGTTGATCGGATTTGAGCGTAATTTTGGTTGAACTGAGCAATAGTCAGATTTTGTTTCGCTACGCTCTGGCCGGTCGTTGCATTTTGCAGTTGTTCAAGCGTAGCGGCTGTGTCGGCATACAGGCTTTTGACCCGGCTCAGATCACGCTCGGCTTTTTCAGTGGCTAGTTGCGCCTGATTTACCTGGGCGTTGATTTCCGTCAGATCGAGGGTAGCCAGAAGCTGGCCTTTACGAACCTGCTGGCCTTCGTCGACGTACATACGATTGATAATGCCACCGATTTTGAACGACAACCGGGCTTCCTGATCGGAAGATACCAGTCCTGATGCTACGACGGGTTCTGCCCGAACTACGGTAGTTACGGGCGCTAGTTTGATGGGAACTACCGTTTCGTCGGTCGTTTCAACCTGTTTGTTTTCGGCTTTAGTACCGCACGCCCATAGTGCAGCAGCGAGTAAGATTGAGAGGATAATTTGAGTCAATTTCATATGCTATCTTGTTTGCCAGGGCACTTTTACTAAGTTGTACTTGTATTACGGTGTAATGCGCTCAGCCATGAACCAACTCATCACAATACACCCAGATATTCAGAGCGGAACACCTGTTTTTTTCAATACGCGTGTTCCGGTTAAGAACTTGTTCGATTATGTGAAAGGTGGACATACGGTTGCTGAGTTTATCGATGATTTTCCTTCGGTTAGGTTTGAGCAAGCTTTGGCTGTGCTAGATATGGCCGAATCAACTTAATTCAATACTACTGTACGGCTACGGCCCGGTCGAGTGCCGCGCGTTTGACAAGGACATCCATACGAGCGAGCGAGTGCTGTAGCTGGGCCGTTTGGCGATCATTCTGATAGCGTATGTACTCAATCAATAGCGATTGGCCATTGCGGTATTTGCTGTCAATCACCCGGAACGTCTGATCGGCATTGAGCACACCACTTTGCGTAGCGACCAGACTTTCGGTAGCCGCATTTAGGTCATAATAGGCCTGTACCACCTGCAACTGGATTTGCTGCTGAACTTCAGCAAGTCTATTCTGTAGTGCATCGGTCTGGATTTTGGCCTGTTGAATTTTCGAGCGTTTTTCGTAGCCTTTAAATAAATCCCATTGCAGGCCAACCTGGGCCACTGCATACGCCTGATTCTGAAACGTATAGCCATATCCCTGAAAGCCGGTATTGCCTCCGATATATACGTTAGGGATTTTGGCGTTGGCTTCATTGAGCTTTACGGCCGTGCGGGCGGCATCGAGCGAGCCATTCAACTGAGCCAGTTCCTGTCGGCCCCGAAGGGCTGTTTGCTGCAAATCACTTAGATTCTCCTTCGATTCGGGCAGGATTTTCGTTAGCGATGAATCTACCTCAATAGTTGTAGTTAGCTCCCGATTCAGCAGGAAGTTGAAGTAGGCTTTGGCTGTTTCACGATTTTTCTGCGCTACGGCTAATTGCTGATCTACTTTACTGATCTCGTAACGGGCCGATGTCAGTACTTCCTTCGTGGCTACATTATTGGCAATCAGTTTCTCATTTAGTCGCGCCAGCTCGTTCAGAACTTTGTTCGAGTTTTCGTAAATCTGAATAGCATCGAGGGTTTGCAGGTATTGGTAGTAAGCGGTAGCAATGGTATAACGAAGTTCGTTCTCTACCACCCGTTTGCGTGCCTCCTGGGCCGAAAGTAATTGTTTCTGAATAAGGTAATTGTACTGAATATCGGTGTTGAAAATTGCGTAGCTGATATTCAGCTTCGTATCGTGGAAATTATTGGGAGCCAATAACTGATTGACATTCTCAATATTGGTCGGAAATCGATCGGCACCTATAATCTGATTCAGCGTACGATAGGCCGGATTGAGCAGATCACCCACCGGAAACTCCAGCCGTCGCCCACCGGCCGCCAGCGAATAGGTTGGATTAAATGCAACACGCGGATAAAACAGAGAGCGAGCCTGGTGCAATGACTCCGTAACGCGACTAATTTCCAGTGATTCCTGCTTAAGCCCCAAGTTATTGGCCATTCCTTCGCGAATGTAGTTTTCCAGAATCGGCGACATGCCTTGTGAGGCAGGCTGCGCGGTCATGGATAGGGGAAGTAGCAGTGTCAGATAGCGAATGTGTTTAAATATCAGTCTCATAACCGCCTATCAATTAATGAACAGTGTTTAGTATAATGGCAAAAAAATATCAAAGACCCTTTTTAAGTGTTTCGATAAACAAAAAGAATGCTTCCTCCATAAGGGGTATTACACGGTCCTCTCCAAACATACTTAGCCGTCGGCGTAGAAACAGGGCGACTATACCATGTACCGTACTCCAGATCATCAGGCTAGCCTGTTCGGCATCGGTATGTTTGATTAAGCCCATATCGATACAAGCCTGCACCACATTCTGCAACAGCAGGAATGCATTATGACCATCTTCCCATACGTCGTTACGGCAGTCTAGCGTGTCGATAGGAGCCGTCATAATGAACATCAAATCATATAACTCGGGATTTGTGACAGCAAATTGCAAGTACAGGCGGCCCATTTCAACCAGTTTATCGAAAGGGTTTTCAATCTGGGCAATCGGTGCAAAATCCTGAATCAATTTTGTAAAAGCAGCCTGATGTAAGGCAAAGAACAGTTCGTTTTTGTCTTTGTAGTATAGGTAGATTGTAGCCGGGCTATATTCTATTTCGTCAGCAATGTTTCGGATACTTACTTTTTCGTACCCGTTTGCCAGAAATAGCTTTTGAGCGGCATCTAAAATCAGCCTCCGCATTTCTTCCCGTTCCCGCTCTTTACGCTCTACAATTCCCATCCGTTTATTTGTTAACAATGCAAACTTACTGAACAGTGTTTAGTAAACAAGCGTTGATCAGATTTTTTTAATCGAATTTGAGTAAACGGTCGTTAAAATGGCCCAGGTAGTGAACGGGTTACAGACTATACTCGACTAAATCGGGCAAAGGTATTTTTATTAGGCTGGTAAGGCGATGGTAAATTCCGTAAATTCTCCGGGTTCTGTCTCTATGTGCAACGTTCCACCATGCCCCTTCGAAATGATGTCGTAGCTGAGCGATAAACCAAGGCCTGTTCCATGCCCGGTAGGCTTGGTGGTGAAGAAGGGCTGAAAGATTTTATGGCGAACGCTATCCGGAACTCCCGTACCATTATCCCGTATTCGGATTAGTATCTGACCAGCTTCCTGCGAGGTTTTTACCGAAACCGTTGGGCTAAAGCCTGATAGTAAAGCACTTTTTTCCTGAACAGCATAGAAAGCATTATTGAACAGGTTAACCAGTACTCGGCCAATATCCTCGGGGACCAGGTGTACAGTTGGCAGATTGGGCGCAAAGTCAGTGAGTAACTGGGCATTGAACGATTTCTCTTTGGCTCGGATGCCATGATAAGCCAATCGGAGGTATTCGTCTACCAGGTTGTTTATATCCGTTGGTTGTTTTTGTCCTGAACTGGCTCGGCTGTGCTGAAGCATTCCCCGGACAATACTGGCGGCTCGTTTTCCATGATCGTTGATTTTCTGAACATTCTGACTCAGATCATGAAGTAGATCCGTTTCCAGTGCTTCATCGCGTTGATCAGCGGGTTTTTGGCGCTCTTCGTTAAGTTCTTCTACCAATTCGACCGATACCTCGGCAAAGTTGTTGACAAAATTGAGCGGGTTCTGAATTTCATGCGCAATCCCCGCAGTAAGTTCGCCCAGTGAAGCCAGCTTTTCCCGTTGAACGAGTTGATCCTGCGTAGTCTTTAGTTCGTCCAGTGACTGATGGAGTTCGGCGGTTCGTTTCTGTACCTGTTCTTCCAGAAGTTCATTTTGACGAGCCAGAATCTGTTGTTTTTCCTGCTCCTGAGCCAGTGTACGGGCCGACAATTGCTCTACCTCGCGTAGATTATCGCCCAGTGCTTTGTAGGTTCGGGTATAATCGCGTACCAAGGAAAGTGACAGCCCGACTGGAATGCTAAACAACCCCAGCGCACTGAGGGCAATATCGAGTGCCAGCACATATTCCATTCCGAAATGAACAACGGTATCTAAAATACCAGCACTGATGGAAAAGATAATGACCAGAAAGTAGCAGAGTAGTGCAGCTTTGAGCGAGTTCCACGGTAGCCGGGCGTCGATGTCCTTACTTTTTCGGCCTTTCCAACTAACGCGGATGTAATCGATTATAACCAGAACGAACGGAATACCTGCTGATGCTTCCTGAACGGAGCCTATAAATAGATGATATACCTGGACCAGGATCACTGCGGTAAGTATCGAGTAGTAAATCCAGGTTCTTGGCAGATGCATATACTGATATACAGCCGTAAGCAATAGTATAAAGCCTGCATGAAGACTTAAATTGCTTACCAGATCCGTAATAGAAATATAGGTCAGTGTTCCAATATAGTTGTCCAGCTCAGCCATGACGAAGATCATCGCAAAAAAGAGCATGGTCCAGGCCAGGGTTCTGTTTATGGGCTGGCTACGGTTGGCTCGATAAAATAAAAAATGGAGTAGAGCCAGGATAGCGAAAACTCCCATGAAGCAACCGTCGAGTACCGATGTCCAGTGCGCTTCTCCAACCACAGTATTACCAGCCTCGTCAGTGTTATAAATGTCAACATGAATTGGATCGACGCTGGTAGAGGATTGAATAACAGGGTCCCGGCGAATCTGATAGTGTATGGCCAGCACATGGGGCTTCGTATCGTGCAACTGAAGAGGAATGAATTGAATCAGTCGCTGAGAGCCGCTGGAGTCGAACAGGGGTGGTTTAAGTACAGCCAGCAAACGCCCATCCAGATAAAGTTCTGAAGCGCCGAACTGCTGAACGACTACCTGAAACCTACGATTGACAGCTTTGGGGCTTGCCGTGATTACCTGGCGAAACCAGGCATTGTTACCCGGTCCCAGGTCTTCATCAAGTTTAGTGGCATCTACGTCCTTTATAACTTTCCAACGACCGTCATCATACGCCGAATCGGCCCAGTGGGGGTTATGGCCCGACTGGAAACGCCATTTTGATCGTTTCAGGTCACCGTCTCCCCGCGTAATACGGATGCCTTGCCCCAAAGCGATATGGGTAAGGAAACTGAAGGTATATATCAACCAAAGTATTCGTCGGTTCATGGGTGCAGAACGCCTATAGGTTTGTCTGGCAAATGGGTGTCTGAATAGTAGGTTTGGTAATAGTTTAAAGAAAAGTAAGCCTAAATTGGCAGTAAACTAATCTTTAGGGACGATTTGTTATCTAAGTACAAAAACCATAATCCGTTGAAAACAGGTAAACGAATCGGTCTGTCGCTTTCCATGCTGCTCACGCTGGCAGTGGCAATAGCTGCGTATGCGCAGCCGAAAGGATACAATATTGGCGATGCCGTAGGCGACTTTCGTCTGAAAAATGTAGATGGCCGGACCATATCACTGGCTGATTATCGTTCGCAAAAAGGCATTATCGTTGTATTTACCAGTAATCATTGTCCATTTGCGAAAGCTTACGAAGACCGGATCATTGAGTTAGATCGAAAATTTGCTCCGCAAGGCTATCCTGTTCTGGCGATCATGCCGAACGATCCGACGGCTTATGAAGAAGACTCGTTCGACAAAATGAAAATCCGTGTGCAGGAAAAAGGGTATGGATTTGCCTACGTGATCGATGAGACGCAAGCGGTGGCCCGTGCCTTTGGAGCCGCGCGTACCCCTCAGGTGTATGTGTTGCATCAGAAAGATGGCCAGTTCTTTCTTGAATATGTAGGTACGATTGATGATAACCCACAGGATAGTGCCAGCGTACATCGCCGTTATGTCGACGAGGCTGTAAGTAATCTACTCCTGGGTAAACCTGTGCAGTCGCCCATTACGAAGCCAATTGGCTGCGCCATTAACTGGAAATAGAAGGCATGAGGACGAAGGAAGCTGGCAGCGATTTCTCTTGATTCGTTCAGACCTTACTTCTTTTGTGCTGCCTTTCTGGCACATCGTTTGCCAAACTGGTTTGTGAAATCAAACTACACAAACTACTATGAAAAAGCCCGTATTAATTTTTACGCAAATCAGACAGGTAGCCGGTACGCTACTCCTCGTTGCCTCTTTAGCTCTGTTGCAGGCTTGTGGTTCCGACGGTAAAAAAGAATCCCGTACGGAAGATGCACTGGAAAAAACAGGCGATGCTATTTCGGCTGATACCAAGGATGCTACTGAAGAAGCTAAAGAAGATTTGAAGGAAGCTGGCGATAAAGCAAAGGACAAATCGGAGGAAATGAGTGCTGATTTTAAGCGTGAACGGGATGAGGCTGTAGCTAAAATGCAGGTTCAGAAAGAAAAATTAGATGCAAAAATTGATGAATTAAAAGCGAAAGCTGACAAGCAAAGCGATAAAGCGAAAGCAGAAACCGAGCGGCAAAAAGCGAAGCTGGAAGAGGAGCGTAAAGAGCTTTCAGCCGATATCGATAACGCCAAAAATGCAACGGCCGATGCCTGGCAGGATGTAAAAAAAGGCTTTAAGCGGGCAGGACGCGATATTGGCGATGCGTTCGATAAAGCAGGTGAAAAACTAAAGAAAGAGTAATCGAATCCACTAAATTTATACAAAAGGTGTCAACTCACACAAAAGTTGGCACCTTTTGTGTATTGGAAGGTGTAGAATCCGCTCCTCAGTTTTGAGGATAGATATACAGTTACTACTTGTATTCCAGCGAGGAAAATTGTTATTTTGCGGGCTAAATTGTCTGTTAAAAGCGAAATGTCTGTCATTAATAAGATCAGAGAACGTTCAGGGTTAGCTGTCGGTATCATTGCCGTGAGTCTGATTCTGTTTATTGTGGGTGGTGATTTGCTCGGCGGTCGGAGTTTGCTGTTCGGGGGAGACCAACAGAAAGTGGGTGAGATTGCTGGTCAATCGATTGATTACCAGGATTTCAATGCTAAAGTAGACGAGCTACGGGCACAGTACGAGCAACAAACAGGCCGGGCTCCAGCCGATCAGGAACTGACACAGATTCGTGAGCAAGCCTGGAATCAACTCCTGTTCGAAATCGCCTACCAGAAAGAGTTCGATAAACTCGGCCTGAAAGTGTCATCTGAAGAACTCGTCGATATGGTGCAGGGCAACAACATCAGCCCCGCCGTACGTCAGGCATTTACGAATCCTCAAACGGGTGTTTTCGACAAAAGTTCGATCATCAGCTACCTAAAAGGGCTGAAAAATCTGCCCCCTCAGCAGCAGGCTGCCTGGGCTAGTTTCGAGAAGAATCTTAGCTCTGATCGGCTTCGGGAAAAATACGAAGGACTGATGCGTCTGTCAGTATTTGCTACCACTGCCGAAGCGCAGAAAGAATATCAGGCTCAGAATACCAAAGCCAATGTGAAATTCCTGTTTGTACCGTATTACACGATCAACGATACGACCGTGAAGGTGACGGATTCGCAACTGGAAGAGTACCTTAATAAGCATAAGGACGAATACCCCGGTTCGAATAGCCGTTCGATTCAGTACGTAACCTTCTCGGTAGCGCCGTCGAAAGAAGACAGTGCTACGCTCTACAACGAAATCAAATCGCTGGCTCGTGGCCTGGGTGCTGCTCAAAATGACTCTACCTTTGCTCAGCAAAACAGCGATGTTCGGGTGCCCCTTTACATGACGGCGGGCGAAATGCCAGAGCAACTGCGGGCTTCTATCCCGACTTTTGCACCCGGTGGTATTTATGGTCCGTTCCGCGAAGGCAACACCTACTTTATTTATAAGTATGGCGGCTCTAAAAAAGACACCAACTTCACCGCTCGGGCCAGCCATATCCTGATTCAGACCAAAGGCCTGGCCGATTCAGCGAAAGCAGATGCACGGCGCCGGGCCGAGGGAATCCTGAAGCAAATTCAGGGTGGAGCGAGCTTTGAGGCTCTGGCGCAAACCAACAGCCAGGATGGTTCAGCACAGGCTGGTGGTGATCTGGGCTATTTCAAAAACAATGGTCAGATGGTGAAACCTTTCGAGTCGGCGGTATTTGGTGCGACCTCGGCTGGTCTGATTCCTCGGCTGGTCGAAACCGAATTTGGGTATCACATCATCAAAGTAACGGAGCCCAAATCGAATGTTCTGTATCGGGTAGCGGCTATCGGCAAGACCATTGCCCCAAGCCAAACCACACGTGATGAAGCTCTTCGGAAGGCCGATCAGTTTGCTGCCGATGTGCATACCAAAGCTGAGTTTGACACGAAGGTGAAAGAAGACAAATCGCTGGTTATTGCTACCGCCGACCGGATTCCTGAAGGAGCTTCGCAGATTAATGCTTTATCTGGGCAGGAGGTTCGTCAGATTGTTCGTTGGGCGTATAATGACAAAACGGACATTGGCGACGTATCGGAGCCGTTTGAAGTAGGTGACCAATATGTGATTGCCGTACTGACAAACAAGACCGATAAAGACAAAGTAACCGTTGATGATTATCGGAATGAGCTGACGGCTAAAGTTCGGAATGAACTGAAAGCACAGCAGATTATCAGCAAACTGGGGAATGCTACTGGCGAGCTTGACGCAATTGCCGAGAAATATGGTTCGGGTGCCCTGGTCGAAACGGCCGATGACGTTAATCTGGCTACTGGTTTCCTCCGTAGCGCTGGTGTCGATCCGGTTGCTCTGGGTAAAGCCTTTGGGCTGAAGCCCGGCAAACGCACGAAACCGTTTGCTGGTGAGGGCGGGGTACTGGTTATGGAAACGACCTCGCTGACACCTGCTCCGGCCGTTGCCGACTACAACATGTATAAAACACAGCTCCAGCAGAACAACTCGTCGCGCGTAGGTTTCTACATCAACGAAGCCATTAAGGATGCCGCTAAAGTTGATGATCGTCGGGCTAAGTTCTATTAAGAGCCAGCATTGCTATTCATAAAAAAGCCACCGTTTTGAGCGGTGGCTTTTTTTATTGCGGTTCACGATCACTCCGATTACCAGGTTCGCTTGCTCATCATTTTATCAAGTTCGGCCCGGCTCATTGTGCCTAGCTCCGGGTGTTTGCTAAGCCATGCCAGAAATTCGGTTTTGATTTCATCGGTCCACTGGCTGTCGATTTGGCCGGTAGTATATTTCCCCGACTTCACGACTTCAAAGCCAAACTGATCTTTACGGACCACAAATTCGCAGGTGCTAATGACCTGTTCGGCCATATGGGCTGGTACAAACAAAACTCCTTCCCGTTGGGCAATAACCAGATCGCCCGGAAGTACCATCGCACTCCCAATACGTATCGGGGTATTTAATCCCATCAGCACCATTTCTTCCAGAAAGGAGGGGTGAAAGTCGCGGACAAACGCGTTGAACCCTTTAATGTTCTCTAGTTCCTGCAAGTCGCGAGCAGCTCCGTGAAAGACGACCCCATTGCCTGTCTTACTGAAAATGGCATTGCCTAGTGTGGCGCCCATCAGCGTACCTCCGCCAATTTTACCAAACGCATCAGCCACATACACATCCCCTTTCGTTAGCGTTTCAATGGGCCAGGCATTGGTATTGCCTTTGCGCCCCTGTTTGCTGATACCGCGTTCTTTGATATTCTTCTCCACATCGGGACGGCTGGGCATAAACATAGCCGTAACAGCGCGGCCCACTACGGGTACGTCGTTATGAATTAGTTTCCAGCCGCCTTCAAACTGGTTGACATACCCTTCATTTTTCAGGACGGTCCAGGCATCATCGATACCAATGTGTTTGGCCCGCTCAATAAGGCCATCAGAGATTTTAGGCCGACCATCGGGAAAACGTTCTCCTTTCCACTCAGAGGTTAGAAATAGAAGCTCTTCTTTCGGAAGGGTTTGCCCGAATAAGCCATTCGAGAGACAGCATACGACGAGAAGCGATAAGACGCTGACAAGGCTGAATTTCATTAAATCGAATTGTTAAATACTAAAAAATGAGAAGAATGCTGAAACGGTCATCTCCTGCGCAAAAGTAGGTTTTACACAGGAGATGACCGTTTCATGAGTAGTAAATAGCGCTTACTTATGCCCCTCTTTGGCTAAATACGCTTCTATGTCTTTTTGCGTAACGGCTAACTTTTTAGGGTATTTACCGACCCAGGTTCTGAACTCACCCTTGATCTTTTCTGACCAGTCGCCATGAATTTCGCCCGAAGGGTATTTGCTTTGCTGGAGAAGATACCGCTCAAATTCGTCGCGTAGAGCCGTCATCTCCGAGGCCGATACCAGGCCTTCGACCAGATGAGCCGGAATAAAAACCACACCGTATTCATTTGCAAAAACTACATCACCCGGTAGTACAGTAACTTCACCAATGCGAATGGGCGCGTTGATAGACGTAGGGGTCATGTCTTTGATGTAAGAAGGATCATGCCCTTTTACCCAGGCGTTGAATCCCTGCGTATCCTTCAGTTCCTGCATATCGCGTATGGAGCCGTAAAAGATAACCCCTTTTCCGGTTTTGCCATAAATGGCATTTCCCAGGCTTGAGCCAATGAGGGTGCCATCTTTGATTTTTCCATAGCCATCGGCCACATAAATATCGCCTTTGGTTAAAATGTCGATTGGCCAGATATTGATTCCTCCTTTTTGCGAACGCCCTTCGGCCTTGCCCTGCGCACGGACCAGACTATCGAGGTCGGGGCGGGTAGGCATGAATTGCGCCGTTACAACCCGGCCTGTCATGGTTTCGCCCGGTTTGAGAATGACCCAGTTTTTTTCGACCTGGTTTCGATACCCCTTGTTGCCCAGATACCCCCAGATTTGCTCCAGCGTACAGTTCTGCAACCGTTCCAGCACAATGTCAGGTACTTTCGGACGCCCATCGGCAAAACGTTCACCTTTCCAGTTGGCGGTTAGAGCCGTAACGTATTCGGCCGATGAGCCTATGCGCTGAGCCTGAGCCGAAATACATAAGGTAACTATGGCGCTTACGGTGAGTAACGATCTCTTTACCATTGTTTTACGTAGAGCCAGTTTTTTCATATGAAAAAAGAAGGGTTTAAGACTATTCTACACATAAAAGGCACTGTAATAAGTAAATTACTGCCATTGATTCATTTTATGAGTGAATCGCTATAACACCCTGACTTTTTCTCATGAAAAACATTTTCTCCCGATTGTCGTCGCCCGGCAACTCGTCTGACCGCCGTGATTTCATCCGAAATGCCGGATTAGGTGGCCTGTCTCTTGGTATGATGTTCGACAAACTGGGTGGCCCCCACGTTGTCGATCAGGAACTGGAGTTTATCACGCAGAAGGTAAACCGTGACTCGAAGCCTGCTGAGCTGAAGATTACGGATATGCGTATTGCGGTGCTGCAGGGCGTTCCGTTTTCCAGCCCCATTATCCGGATCGATACCAACCAGGGGCTAGTTGGCTGGGGTGAGGTTCGGGATGGAGCCAGTGCTAATTACGCTTTGGTGCTCAAGAGCCGCCTATTAGGAAAAAACCCCTGCAACGTCGAACAGATTTTTAAGCAGATCAAGCAGTTTGGGGGCCAAAGCCGGGCAGCCGGTGGCGTCTGTGGCGTTGAAATGGCTCTTTGGGATCTGGCCGGTAAAGCCTACAACGTTCCGGCCTATCAGCTATTGGGCGGTAAGTACCGTGATTTTATCCGACTCTATGCCGATACCCCCGAAGCGGATAGCTATGAAGGCTTTGCCCAGAATATGAAGAAGCGTCGGGATCAGGGTTATACGTTCCTGAAGATGGACTTTGGTATTGGGATGCTGGCCGATCAGCCGGGTATGCTGGTGAATGCAAACAACTGGAGTGTAAAGCGCCAGTGGAGCGATGCAGAACCCGGTAAGCTGGGAAATTACGCCAATACGAAACACCCCTTCACCCGGATTCAGGTTACCAAAAAGGGCCTGGATCGACTGGCCGAACACGTTGGCAAAGTTCGTGAAATTGTTGGCTACGATACGCCATTGGCCGCCGACCACTTCGGCCATTTCGACGTAAACACGGCTATTCAGATCGGGAAAGCGGTTGAACCATTCCGGCTGGCCTGGCTGGAAGACCTTGTCCCCTGGTTCTATACCGACCAATGGAAACAAATTTCGGATGCTATCGATACCCCAACGCTGACGGGCGAAGACATCTACCTGAAAGAAGGCTTTAAGAAACTGATCGACGCCCGTGCTGTCGATATGATTCACCCCGATCTGGCATCGTCGGGCGGTTTGCTGGAAACGAAAAAAATCGGTGACTACGCCGAAGAAGCAGGTATCCCAATGGCCATGCACTTTGCCGGTTCGCCCATTTCGATGATGGCCAACGTACACTGTGCAGCAGCTACCGAAAACTTTGTTGCGCTGGAACACCACGGCGTTGATGTGGCAGGCTGGGAAGATCTGGTAACGGGTATGAAGCCAATTGTAGAGAAAGGCTTTGTTCGAGTGCCCGAAAAACCCGGTCTGGGGGTTGAACTGAACGAAGAAGTGGCGAAAAAATTCCTTAAGAAAGGCGCTACCTGGTTTGCGCCAACTGACTCCTGGAACACCCGCGATTCGGCCGACCGGGAGTGGAGTTAGTATGAGACAGTGACAGAAGCCCTTGCTGGCTGTAGTACGTTTATACTAGCGTACTACAGCCAGCAAGGGCTTCTGTCAGTATTACATCAATAAATTTTCTAATGCCGTTTTTAGATCGGTATATTGATAGGTGAACGTTGTTTCATCAGCAATGCGCTTGTTGAGTACATAATTGCCGCCAGTTACTACAATCCCCATTTCGCCATAGAGTAGTTTGATGGTGAAAGCCGGAATGTTGGGCAGCAGCAGAGGGCTGTGCAGTACCTCGGCAATGGCTCTGGTTAAGGTTTCGTTCGTGACCGGATTGGGGGCCACTGCGTTGTAGATACCTTGCCAGCTACTATCCGTAAGAGCTTGGAGGTACATTCGGCACATATCGTCCAGGTGAATCCAGGCTACGTATTGCTGCCCTGAGCCAATCGGTGCACCAGCTCCCAAACGAATGGGCTGAGCAATTTTAGGGAGGGCTCCCCCCTCGTTTGTCAGCACAACACCCGTTCGAAGCAGAACCGTCCGAATACCGAGTGCCGCAATCTGCATTTCAGATCGCTCCCAGGCGCGCACAACCTGCGCTAAAAAATCACTGCCTCCTTCGCTGGTTTCCGTCAGCGGTCGGTCGCCTGTGTCGCCCCCGTAGAAGCCAATGGCCGATGCACCAACGAATGCCTTTACATGATGATCGTTTTCAGCTAATGCCTTTGCCAGCAAATCCGTCGATTGGGTGCGGCTATTGAGAATTTTTTCTTTTCGGCTATCGGTCCATCGCCCATCGGCAATCCCTTCGCCAGCCAGATGGATAATGTAATCGGCGGTTTGGATGGCCGTCAAATCCAGTTCGCCCGACTCAACATCCCATTTGTAAACCGTCAGACCGGGAATTGTTTTTGCCGAATGACTTAATAGCGACACCTGAAAACCATGCGCCTGTAAAAGTTGAGTGAGTCGTCTACCGATGGTGCCGGTACCGCCTGTAATTAAAACCGTTTGCTGCATACCCGTGTGAATGGAATAGTGTACTCCCTAACCTTATGTTTAGCGATACGGTTTAAAGTGCCTCTGCTTGTCTACAGTTCCCACTCTTTGGGCAATCCTACCTGTCGGGCATAATGAGCAGGGGCCGTATAATGTACCCAACTGAGGAGTTTATTGATGTCATCGGCAAATTCGATATAATAATCAGGATCGAGCTTAACGACTTTCTTTAAAACCTGATCGGCTCGTTTGGCAATGTATTCAGCGGCTTTATCGGTGCGGGAGTTGTATTTCTGAAGCAGATGAGCATTGTGCTCGTAAAAGGTATTCAGCATGTACAACATTAACTCGACCTCACCGTATTTGTCTTTGGTAACCTTCAGATGACGGCTGATGTAGCCACTGACCGTTCGCATATCCATCATGAGCCAGCCAGCCGTATCGGCATGGAGTTTGGCCGTTCGGTCAATAAACTCCCGAATCAGGCCCCGGCGTTCGTCAACGGTCTTGCCGCCTTCAACCAATTCAAACTGAAGCCGTTCGGTCAGTACAGCGTCTTTGGTAATGAGTCGCAGAAGCAATTTGTCTTTTTCCGCACCCGGCATTCGAACAATGGCTTTTTTCAGATCGGGGTCAAGAGCAGGCATATTTAAAGAGTGAAAGAGCGAAAGAGTGAATGGGCGAATATAGTATGCGTAAGCCACTCTTTCGCTCTTTCGCTCTTTCACTCTTTTTTATTACACCCCCACCGTATCGCCCTCGTCGGCTTTTATTTTTTCTTCGATGTAGGCAATGATTTCGGCGGCAATGTCGACGCCCGTAGCCGTTTCGATGCCTTCCAGGCCGGGCGACGAATTTACCTCCAGCACAAGGGGGCCGCGCTCAGAAGGCAGCATATCCACTCCCGCTACTTTCAGACCCAGGGCGCGGGCTGCCGATATGGCTGTTTGTTCCTCATCGGCTGTAAGCTGTATCGACACCGCATTACCACCCCGATGGAGATTGGAACGAAACTCACCGTCCAGCCCCTGCCGCTTAATGGCACCCACTACCCGGTTTCCTACAACGAATGCTCTCAGGTCAGACCCTTTGGCTTCGGCAATGAACTCCTGAACCAGTACGTTCTTTTTCAGCCCGTAAAAGGCTTCGATGGTCGATTTTGCTGTTTTGATGCTTTCGGCCAGTACAACGCCAATGCCCTGTGTTCCTTCCAGCAGTTTGATCACAACGGGTGGGCCACCAACAAGCTTGATGAGCTGCGTAACGTCGCCATTTTTAGGATGGTTGGCAAACATCGTTTTGGGGAGTCCTACACCAGCCTTAGAAAGTACCTGTAAGCTGCGCAGTTTATTCCGCGACCGCATAATGGCCTGTGATTTACCCGTAGTGAAGACGTTCATCATTTCAAACTGCCGGACAACGGCGCACCCGTAGTCGGTAACAGAAGCACCAATACGGGGTACGATGGCATCGAAGGAAGAAAGCTCTTCGCCTTCATACAATACCGATGGGCGACCCCCTTCAATCATCATCTGACAGTTCAGATGGTTAATGACACAGCCTTCATGACCACGCGCGTGAATGGCGTCCAGAAGGCGTTGAGTCGAATATAAATCGGGCTTAGCCGATAATATAGCAATACGCATAAACGTGAGAAAGTCGATAGTAAGTCGTCGATGGTTGTCAGTCGCCCGTAAGTTGTAGATAGCGGTATGATACTACCAGCTACTGACTGATTTCCATAGACTGTTGCTTGGCTTGATACGAGAGATTTTTTTGCGAGACATCTACGATGAATCGATTGCGGAGTAGTTTTCGACCCAGTAGTACCGGGTTTTTTAGATTTTCCCGGTCGGCGAGGGTAAATTCCGCCCGGATGGTGCGCCCAAATAGGATTATGCGAGTTTTGATAACGTACCGTTTTTCGGCGACACCAAACGAATTGCGAATCATGCGTTGACTGAACTGGTCGCTGTAAAACTCCCGGTGGGGCTCGCCTGTTTTGCCAATGAGGGAAAAACGCAATCTTGTCTGTGTCCCTGATTTAATCAGACGGACTTTTTTGCAGTGTAGAGATGATGTATAAGCGCCTGTATCAATTTTTGCCTGCACATTCATAAGCTCCAGATCTGGAAAATCGACAAGGTCTGTCATGCCGATCAGTTTTTTGGACTTAGACGTACGAGGCTTCATTCTGGAGCTGTAAAGTTATAACGTTGCCAAGATATAAAGTATGAAGCGCATGGCTGTGCGTAAAAAACTTTATTGCCCTATAGCTTCGTTTTTATCAATCGGCTAAAGGTAAGCGACATGTCGAGCATAATCATTTTAGCGCGGGCATTTCGTTCGAGATGATAGGCCGATTCGTTCAGGTCATTAACAATGCGTTCGATGTGGTTGACGGTCAGTATTTTGGCGAAATTCTTGACGAAAGCCATCTCAGTGTCGGGCAGCCGTAACAGTTCAGCAGCACCCTGCTGCCAGAGAAACAGATCGCGGTAGAGCCGGATACTATATTCCAGCAACCCTTTTTGTTTTTCCTTACTAAAACCATCAAACTGATCGGCCTGTTTGACCAGTTCGATCAAATCCTGCCGATAGCAGGTGCGCATCCATTCGGCAAACCAGTTGTGCTGTTCGACCGAAGCGGTATCTTGTTTGCTGCGGCTGAGGGCTTCGGCCAGATTTCCATCGGCCAGATAAGCCAGCCGACGGGCTGTGGTTTCGTCGAAGTTCAGATGCTGTCGGAGGTAAGTAGCCACTTCGTCGTCCGTAAATGCCCGAATGGCTACCCGCTGGGTTCGCGACAGAATCGTGATGAGCAACTTATCAGGTTGATTGGTAACCAGTAAAAACAGGGTTTGGGCGGGAGGCTCTTCCAGAACTTTCAGCAAGGCATTGGCCGACGATGTATTCATCAGTTCGGGAAGCCAGATGAGCATAATTTTATAGGCCCCTTCGTACGCTTTCAGCGACAGCTTCTGCAAAATGTTGCGGGCTTCTTCGGCCGAAATATTCCCCTGCTTATTATCGGCATTGACCGATTCGAGCCAGTTGGGTAAGGTACGATAAGCCGATTCGAGCAGAAACGAACGCCAGTCGGCCAGGTACGCTTCGGAGGTTTTTCCCTTGGCCAGATTCGCGACCGGGAATACCATATGCAGATCAGGATGAACGAGCTTTTGGGTTTTTATACACGACGCACACCGTCCGCACGAGTCGCCAGCCTGCCGATCTTCGCAGTTAACATACTGGGCGAGTGCCAGAGCAAGTGCCAGATTGGCACTGCCTTCCGGGCCATCGAACAGCAACGCGTGCGCCAGGTGGTTGGTCTGCACCGCCCGAAGCAGCAACTGTTTGGTTTCGTCCTGACCGATAATTTCGGAAAATTGCATAAATCAACGTAATTGGGAATACTTTACCTCCTGAACCGATTGGTCAGGTCATAAAGTATCTATAGATCAAAGGATGTTGAGGGGTCGATTGATCGGGTTCGTTCGAGCCTGAAAACTTCTCTCAGAATACTTTCTTCTACCTCATCGAATTCTTTATTGCGTCGTTTGAATGCTTCTGCAGCTACCTGAAGGGCCTTCTCAAGTCGATAGGTTGTAAAGCCATTGATGGCACCCCCCCAGGAGAATGAAGCCAGATATTTTGGAGGTAGCCCACTCCCAAATACATTTACGTTAACGCCCACCACAGTTCCTGTATTAAACATGGTACCGATACCGGCTTTGGTGAAATCGCCCATCATGAGCCCACAGAACTGCCGGCCGGTATCGACCAGACCATTGGTCGAGTAACTATGCAACTTAACGGTTGTATAGTCGTTTTTGAGGTTCGATGTATTGGTACCCGCCCCCAGATTACACCATTCACCAACAACCGAATCGCCCAGATAACCTTCATGGCCTTTGCCGCTATTGCCAAACAAGATCGAATTACCTATTTCGCCCCCTACCTTGCAGTAAGGGCCAGCACTGGTGTTCTTACGCATTTTACTATTGTAATGCACCATCGTGCCTTCGCCAAAGGCGCAGGGGCCAATCAGAATACTTCCTTCGCTAATGATGGCATTCCGGCCAATATATATAGGACCATCTTCGGCATTTAAGGTAGCGGCCCGTATGACGGCACCCTCTTCAATAAATACGTTTTCGGGGGCATAGCAATGGGTAAAGGGATCGGTGATCGGCTGTGATTTTCGTCCAGCAGTCAGAAGGGCAAAGTCGACACTTATTTGATTCCCATTGGCCGCAATAAGGCTCCATAGGTAGCGCATGGTTGGCACATGTTCATCAAAAACGGTGGTCTGCTGCACCAGATTGGTCAGGCTGTCATGAAACGATAGGGTCTGATCTGTACGTAAAGCCAGTACTAACCCGTCAGAGGCTACCAGACTCTCACCCATTGCCAACTGTTTGACAGCGTTCGTCAGCGCATCGGTAGGGCATATGGCTCCGTTGATGTATACATTATCAGAACCGGAAACGGACGGGTATTTCGTTTGAAGGTAAGGTTCTGTCAGAAAAGAAGCAGTAGCCGATAAACGGCTTGCCCATTTCTCGGCTATCGTCAGAATACCAACACGGATGTCGGCTACCGGCCGGGTGAATGTGAAAGGTAGCAGGGCGGTTCGGATAACCGGATCGTCGAATAAAATGAGGTTTGGCATTGAGTAGTTCACTGAATAAGTGGACAAATATCTAACCTTAATCTGGAAAAAGAGAACACATGAAACAGTACTTTTACCAAAACTATGGCTGCCCTTTCAATCGATTTTATTATCCGGCATATCGCCAGTTTGCAGGGTGCTGATGGCCTGTTTCCTGCCATTCGCCGGAATGATCAACTAGGCTATCGTCGACCGGATACGAATGTGTTTTTTACGACCATTACGATTTTTACGCTGCAAAACCTGCGACAGAGGGTGTCACTCGCGAGCCAGCAACTGATCGACCAGATGGCCGAGCGAGCGCAACTGGCTTATCCGCTTTTTCGCAATAAGGACGGACTCAATACGTACAATTTCTGGCCAACGCGCCCTTCCCGGCATTTTCCGAATGGCTACCTGTTTCGTCGGTTTGAGCACTTTCGGATTCCCGATGATATCGATGATACAGCCATGGTTTTCCTGACCACAAAGCCGTCAACTGCCGATGCGCACTGGTTGAAAGATAAGCTGAGTCAACATGCCAATGGTACTCATCACCATCAGATTCGGAATACCTACCCCGATTATCGGCATTTACGGGCTTATTCAACCTGGTTTGGTAAAAACATGGGTGTCGATTTCGATGCCTGTGCCTTAACGAACATGCTCTATTGCATCTATCACTATAACCTGCCACGCAATCAGCATGATACGGATTCTCTGTACTACCTGCGATCCATTGTTGAAACAGGACGCTATAAGTCAGAACCGTTTCAGTGTGCCCCTCACTACGCTCGCACGTCGCTGATTATCTATCACATAGCTCGGCTGATGGCCGCCTTTGATATGTCCGAACTGGCTTCTGTTCGTGAACAACTGATTAAGGATGCTTATCAGGAATTAAAAAAGGCCCGCAATAAGGTTGAACAGTGTATGCTGGCTACGTCCTTGCAACGGCTGGGCGAAGCACCGCCCGCTGTAGCATGGGAGGGTATCGAAACCGATGTCAAAACATTCCACTTTTTCATTGCTGGTTTACTGACTGCTTACGAACAACCCTGGCTTCGTCGGTTTGCGCATCGACCCGTTGTTCAGATGCGCTGGCACTGCGAAGCCCATAGCTGGGCGCTGGTAGGGGAGTATTTAATTTTGAATGACTGAATAGGAAGTACCTTCACCCGTCAATTCAATCATTCAATTAGTCGAAAGTACAACGACTAGTATGGACCAAAACGATCAATACGTCTTGGTCATGTCGACAGGTATCGTGATCAGGAAATCGGCCAGATCCCGATTTTCGCTACCTGGCTTCTCAATATCGAGTAGTTCGACGGAGGAAATGGTCAGGATTTTCAGATCGGGTTGCTGTTGGCGCAGATACCAGACAATTCCTTCGAAGTTTTTGGAATGGTAGTCGCCATTAAAGTGTAGGAAGGTTTGTCCGGCTTTACGATTTTGCAAAATGAAATAGGCCATCGTAGCGTCTTTGATAGCCTGGGCGCGGGCAAAATTGGCGGCCATATCACTAGGCGCTTTGCTGCTGGTCGTTGATTGGGGGTTGGTCACGCTACTGTGCGAAGCATTGCCCATCATATCAATCATGGCTTTATAGCCGGGCAACGTGAGATCGACGGTCAACGGCAAGGGGGCTAGCTGATGTTTGGCGTCGGCCGAAAGCGTATCGAGCGCCGATAATCCCTGGCGCGATACCAGTCGGGCATACACGCGGGGTACATTGGTGGCAACGAATGGAATATGCTGCTCGCGGGCAAAATCAGTGATTGGCTTGTAGTCTGTAGTGAAATTAGGCCAGAGCCGGGCTTGGGTAGCTAGCTCTTTGGCCGTTGTTTTAGCCTGAACGTAATCGCTGAGCGCCGTTTGATTATCGGTTTCAAACATTTCTGCACCGAGTACCAGATTGCCTTTTTTAGTCGCCTGTAAATCTTTGGTGAGTTGAAGTTCGAGCCAGTGGCAGATCGGGTTATTGTGTAATTCGCCAAACAGGACGACATCGGCCTCGGCTGCCTGACGCACAAGCTTAGGGTAGGTTGTGGTTTTCAGAGCTGAGGTATAGAGACGGTAGGCTGGCTTGTCGGGCCGAAACGAGAACGCTAGCAGGCAAAGAAGTAATAAAGTCAGTCGCATTTGCGGTACAGTGAGGTTTTCTTACTAAAAATTCTGCAATTTTCAGAAAAATCGCAACCAATGGCTATTCAGTAACCAATTGGAGAAACAATTCGTTACCTGACAAACCTCCTCAAATTGTGATTAAGCGTAGTCCTCAACGCCAATCTATATGACACTTTTAGAAAGCCTTCGCCAGTTTCCAGCGTTCGAATCGGTGCCTGATGAGCAGCTTCAGTGGGTCATTGAACGTGCTGAAGTTGTACAGTTTTCGGAAGAAACGGTTCTGTACAAACCGGGTGAGCCGGTTGAGTTTTTGATTTTACTGCTCGAAGGGCGGATTCGGGTCGAAACAGCAGCCAATGGCGCGGGCGATGAACTGATTGTTTACGAGCCGCATGCCATTCTTGGGGTGTTACCCTTTTCGCGTATGAAAAGCATCCCGAACCGATTGATTTCGGACAAAGGGTCGCGCATTCTTCAGCTTCATCGCGATCATCTTCAGGCATTGATTCGGGCCTGCTATGAACTTACAGAGGTGTTGGTTCATCAGATGACCACACGAGTTCGGGATTTTACCAAACTGACTCAGCAGAATGAGAAAATGGCTTCATTGGGTCGGTTATCGGCAGGACTGGCTCATGAACTCAATAACCCGGTGGCGGCTGTGGTACGGTCGGCCGAAACGCTGAAGGCTCACCTGCGCGCAACTCCTGAAGCGTTCAAAACGGTCATGGATCTCAGGCTGACCAACGAGCAGGTCGATTCCGTCAACACGGTTTTTTTCGGTAAACTGGATGCTTGCCTGGCCAAAGGGGCGTCTGCACCGCTAACCTTACTGGAGCGCAGCAGCCTCGAAGATGAACTCACCGACTGGCTCGACGATCATGGTGTTGACGATTCGCTGGATCTGGCTGGGCCACTGGTCGAGTACTGCTTTTCGGTAGAAGATCTGGATTGGATTCTGGAAAAAATTGGGGAGGCCAATCTGGGTGGTGTTGTTAACTGGTTAGTCAATAATCTGGTTACTGAAAATCTGGTATTCGACATCAGCGAAGCATCCCGACGCATTTCTACGCTGGTAGGCTCCATAAAAAATTATACCCATATGGATCGTGGGGTAGGTAAAGAAGCGATTCAACTGGCCGAAGGGATTCGCAACACGCTTACGCTTCTGAATCATAAGGTGAAAAGCAAACATATTACCGTCAATCTCAACCTGCCCAACGACCTGCCCGCTGTTTGCGGCTGGCCGGGAGAATTGAATCAGGTCTGGACCAATCTGATCGACAATGCCATCGATGCATTACCCGATGGTGGCCAGATCGAGATCGTCAGTCAGCCCGACCATCAGGCAAGCGGCTTTGACTTCGTGCTCACCAAAGTTATCGATAACGGCAGTGGGATTCCGGCCGATATTCAGGATAAAATATTCGAACCTTTTTTTACAACCAAAGAAATTGGCAAAGGCACTGGGCTTGGGCTGGATATTGTACAGGGTATTGTGAAGCATCATAATGGCTCCATTAAAGTCCAGTCGGCGCCGGGTCGGACCGAGTTTAGTGTCTGCCTGCCTGTTCAATGAGCGAAAGAGTGAAAGAATGAAAGAGTGAAAAGCCGCCGGATGGTATCACTCTTTCATTCTTTCACTCTTTCACTCTTTAAAATCGCTCTTTAACCCATGAAACTACCCATTATTTTCTCCATCGACGACGACCAGCAGGTATTGCAGGCTATCCAGTATGATTTGCGGAAACAGTATCGAAAAAAATACCGTATCCTTTCGACCATTTCGGCTCGCGAAGCCCTGGAATCATTGCCCGACCTGAAGAAAAAAGGCGAAGAGGTAGCCCTGTTTTTATCGGATCAACGCATGCCCGATATGACCGGGGTCGAATTTCTGGCTCAGGCTCGTTCCCTGTTCCCCAATGCCAAGCGGGTGTTGCTCACGGCCTATTCCGACATTGAAGCTGCCATCCGGGCTATTAACGAAGTGCAACTGGATTATTACATTGCCAAACCCTGGGACCCACCTGAAGAAAAGCTATACCCGGTTCTGGACGACCTGCTGGAGGACTGGCAGTCGGATTATCGACCGGCTTTCGAGGGACTCAAACTGGTTGGTTACCAGTTTTCACCCCGTTCGCACGAGTTAAAGGATTTTCTGGCCGGGAATCTGTTCCCTTATCAATGGCTCGATATTGAAGCCGATACGCAGGCGCAGGAATTGCTTGATTTACACAGCTTGAGCCGTGATCAACTCCCTGTTATAGTCATGGAAGATGGAACCGCACTGGCGCGGCCTTCCTTGAGTGATGTGGGCGAAAAGCTAGGCTTAAAGCCCAAGGCTTCGCAGAGCTTATACGATCTGGCGATTATTGGCGCTGGTCCGGCTGGCCTGGCGGCTGCTGTGTATGGCGGTTCGGAGGGCTTGCGTACCATTCTGATCGACAAACGGGCACCGGGTGGGCAGGCCGGAACCAGTTCCCGAATTGAAAATTACCTTGGTTTTCCAAACGGTCTGAGTGGAGCCGATCTAACCCGACGGGCCATTAGTCAGGCACAGCGGTTTGGAGTTGAGTTTCTGGCTCCGCAGGAAGTCGTTTCCATCCGGTCGCAGGGCGAGCAGTACAAGCATATCAAAATGGCGGATGGGAGTGAGGTGGTAGCACGCGCTATTCTACTGAGTACGGGTGTGGCCTATCATAAACTGGACAATGAAAGCCTGGATAAATTCACCGGGGCTGGGGTATATTATGGGGCAGCCACTACCGAAGCCTACGCCTTCCGGGGGAAGCCTGTTTACATTGTGGGAGGAGGTAATTCGGCAGGGCAGGGGGCCATGTATCTATCCCGTACGGCTTCGGAAGTCGTCATCTGCATTCGTCGACCGGATTTGTCCGAAACGATGTCGCAATACCTCATCGACCAGATTGCCAATACGCCCAATATTAAGGTGATGGGTTGCACAGAAGTGATCGAAGGGTTAGGGAACGAGCAACTGGAATGTCTGGTCCTGGAAAACATGGACACAAAAGAGCGGACAACCGTACCGGCGGCCGGACTATTTATCTTTATCGGTACGAAACCCTTTACCGACTGGATCGAAATGAATATCATCAAAGACGATAAAGGCTTTATTGCTACCGGGCGTGATCTGGCCCGCTATGCCGATTTCAAAAAGGTCTGGAAACACGATCGGGAGCCGTATGTACTAGAAACCTGTAGTGCGGGCATCTTTGCGGCTGGCGATGTACGGTCGGGTGCCATGAACCGGGTCGCATCGGCTGTTGGTGAAGGGGCCATGGCCGTTAGCTTCGTCCATAAATACCTGGCAGAAAACTAAAGGATGAAAACTAAAGGATGTATGATGTATGATGTATAAATAGATAATACACCATACATCCTTCATAAACTCTATGCTTAAACAAACCATTTGCAATCACATTGTGTCGCTGACCGAAGTGCGCACTCCGCAGGCGTATGTTTGTGAAGAGTGTGTCAAAACGGGGAGTTCATGGGTCCATTTGCGCACCTGCCAGACCTGCGGGATTACGCTTTGCTGCGATTCGTCGCCAAACAAACACGCTACCAAACACTTTCATCGGACAGGGCATCCGGTTGTTGCATCGGCAGAGCCTGGTGAGCGATGGTTGTGGTGCTACGTCGATGAGCAAATGGTTTCCTACTAAAAACGAAACGAGGACGTTCGCCCTCGTTTCGTCATGTACTTACTGTTTGTCCCACCAAACACGGGTGTCCAGATTATCGGGCCCTTGGCGGTTGATCGCTTCGGTTAGCTTCGCGAGGTTTACCGAGGCTTCAGAGTCAGGATACGACAGGCGATTAATAAAGCTTCCTTTGATTTCCTTACCCGGATACGGATTTGGAGTCAAGGCTGGGTAACCACTCCGCCGGAAATTGGCAAAAGCCTCAGGGCCATTCAGCAGTGAAGCAACCCAATACTGGGTATTGATCAATTCCAGCCCTTTAGCCGCTACGTAGGGATTCTGTTGCAGATAAGCCGTTATGGCAGCCGTAGGCACCAGCGAAGTGGCATCGTAATCCCCTAACTGGATCATGTGCGCCGTTACACCCGCATTGTAATAATCAGCCGCATTGCCCGTTGTCCAGCCCCGTTGAGCGGCTTCGGCTAGCAGAAGCTGGGTTTGGGCATACGTCACCAGGTAGCAGGGCGCATCGAATTTGCCCATTCGTGTGCGGTCTAGCTGCGAATAATCGTAAAAACTCGCCAGGCCATCGGCCGTAACCCGCGCTGGAATTGTACCGTTATCATAGCCCATGGGCATTCCGATCTGAACGGCTGGATCTTTACTTGCCCGAGCGGCTGTTTGCTCCGGCCCGCTTTTAGCGCCAACGTACCGAACAGCTATCGACGTCAGCCGTGGATCGGAGGTCGATTTGAGGTAGTCGACAAAATTCTTGGTCAGGTAAAAGTTCGCTGCTTCCGTAGAGGTCAGCGTATTACCAACACCATTCTTATAGTTCGCGTCATTCTTAACGACCGCATTGTCGGCATTCGATTGCATCAGGCCACCGGCTACCGCCTTCTGAACGGTCGATTGGGCCAGCGTTGGGTTCACTTTTGACAGACGCATACCCACCCGCAATAAGGTCGAATAGCCAAATCGCTTCCATTTGGTAATGTTACCCGCATACATCACATCGCCCGTTTCAATCGTTTTCGAGGCATCGAGTGCAGCCGAGGCTTCCGTCAACTCCTTAATAAGGTCATTGTAAATGCTTTCCTGCGTGTCGTATTTGGGCGTCGTGTTTTGTGACAGATAGCCCAGCCCGGCTTCGGTATAGGGGATGTCGCCATAGGTATCGGTAAGCACCATGAACGAATACGCTTTCCAGATACGAACCATGTTGTAGAGATTGGTTCGGTTGGCATCCGATTTGGTCTGAGTCAGTACGTCGATCAGATACCGGATGTTGTTCTGGTAATACTGCCGCCAAAGACCACCGTTGTTGCCCGTGGGCCCTCGGTTGTCGATGTTGAAGTTTCCGCCCGAGTTAATCCCGGAGTTGGGCGTGAAAATTTGCTGGACGATACCTTCTTCGAAGATCAACGTCGACCCCGGAAACGACGTATTGATGATGGCGTTATTGAAGGTAAATACCGGATTGAGCGACGTAGCGGCCGTTGGGTTGATGTTCAACTGATCGAACCCTTTATCGCAACTGCTCAGACCAACCAATAGAGCGATCAGCGGTGTATAGAGAAATTTCTTTTTCATTGTTTTAACAGGATTTAGCCTCCTTAGGGTTAAAATTTAACATTCAGGTTAAAGCCGATACTACGCGTGGTAGGCAAGCCCGTTGATTCCAGACCAACCAGGTTATCGGAACTGAACCCAAATTGTTCAGGGTCGATGTTAGGCACCCATTTTTTCAGGATCGCTACGTTGTTGGCAATGGCACTTACCCGGATGCCCTTAATGAACATTGATTTGGGCAGGAAATGCGTGAAGTCGTAGCCGAGGCTGATCTGGCGAAGTTTCCAGAAACCGGCATCATATACGACCTGCTCGCCCAGGCTCTTCGTGCGCCCTACCGAGTAATAATCCTGTACAAAGGCCCGAACAGCATTGGTTTCGCCTTTATCGTTGACGCCAACGCCTACCATTTTATTATCAGCTTCGCCACGACCCACCAGTGTTTCTTTCTGTAAGCCATGTCGGAAGGCGTTCAGGTTGGTGCCCGAAATCATTTTGCCACCCAGTTTGAAGTCGATCAGGAACGACAGGTTAATGCCTTTGTAGTTGAACGTATTGGTAATACCACCCACATATTTAGGAATAGCTGAACCAAACGAGAGCGAGGTGGCCGTACGGTTCGGTAAGCCATCGCCCCCATGGACAATACGTCCCTGCGTGTCGCGTGCGTATCCGTAGGTGTACAACTGACCGAGCGGCATACCTACTACCTGCCGAAGTTCGCCTACGTAAATCCCGTTACCCACCACAATGGATTCGCCAGGGGTATCGGTCAGAAGTCGCAGTAATTTGGTTTCGTTGTATGAACCGTTCAGAATAACATCCCAGAAGAAGTTCTTGGTCCGTATGGGCGACAGGGTGAGCAACATTTCGACCCCACGGTTGCGGCTTTCTCCACTGTTGATCAGCTTTGTGGTATAACCTGATGCATCCGATGCCTGAGCGGCTACAATCTGATCGCTCGTCACTTTATTGTAATACGCCATGTCGAGGGCGATTCGGTTGTTGAGCAACTTCAGTTCCAGACCAAACTCGGTTTCGGCTGTGCGGCTCGGGCGCAGCGTAGAGCTGGGAATGGTGCTGGACGTAATGTTGCCAACGGGCTGACCTGCGAAAGTAGCTGAGTTGATCGAATAGAACAGGTTATTCGAGTAAGGAGCTACGTCGCCATCGCTACCCACTTCGGCATAAGCCGCCCGAAGTTTACCAAAGTTTAACCAGGCTGGCAGATTATTGAACGCCTGCGAAAAGACGAAGCTGCTCGTCACCGACGGATAGAGAATACTACGGTTGGCCGGAGCCAGGGTGGAGAACCAGTCGTTACGAACTGTTCCGTTCAGATACAGGAAGTCTTTGTACGAAAACTCAGCAGCACCGTAAAGGGAATTGACTTTCCGCTCGCTAAGCCCATAGGTAGGGTCCTTCAAGCGACCGTTCTGGGGTACGTATAAACCACGGATAACGAAATCGGTTACCATCGTACTGTTTACATCACTACGGCGGTAGAGCTGGTTACCACCGAGCGTAAGGTCGACCCCAATGGAACCGAATTTACGGTTAGCCCCAATCAGGAAGTCGGTGTTCAGTTCGCGGAATCGGCGGGCTTCCTGCACGTAAGCACCATTCACATAACCGGCTGGAGCGGCTGCCAGCGAGGCTTGCCCGGTTGGGAAGTTATAGTCCTGATCGCGCGACCAGTAATCCTGACCAACACGGCCCTGAACATACAGCCAGTCGGTTACGTTGTACCGGGCCGATACGTTACCGAACAGACGATCCCGACGGATGTTTTCGAACTTGTAATTCAGGACGAAATACGGGTTGGTCCGGTTCATAAAGCGCGAGTAAATAAACTCGTTGCCGGTAGCCGGGTTGATCTGATTCGCTTCCAGTACGTCCAGCGGCATGGAGTTGGCCAGGGTATAAATCACTGTTGGCGTACTGTTGTCCTGCTGGGCAATCTGGGGTGGGTTCTTGTTGTACTCGTTCGAGTAGTTCATGGTTCCCGTTACCGTCAGCCGCGACGACAGGTTGTAGCTGAAGCCCAGATTGAGGGTTTTCCGATTGAATGAGTTGTTGGGCGTAATCCCTTTGTTGTCCGTATTCGATAACGACAGGTTAAAACCGCCTTTTTCACTGCTCGACGATACGGCTATCGAGTTGGTCCAGGTCGAACCGTCGCGGTAGAACTTATTGATCCGGTTACGAACTGGTTCGTAGGGAACTGTTACTCCGCCAAACAGAACCTGGGTCTGCCCAGCGAATTTCTCCCCAAAGCTCCATACACCCGATGTTGGGTTAGGGGCCGTTGGGCGAACACCATACTCGCCCTGACCATACTCATATTGATAGTCGGTATAATCCAGCGGTCGGTCGGTGGTGAAGTTTGTATTGTATGAAACCCCAATACCCTGGCTGGCCCCTTTCGTTTTGGTCGTGATCAGGATAGCCCCGTCTTTCGCCCGCGATCCGTAAAGCGCAGCAGCTGTACCTCCTTTCAGAACCGTCATCCCTTCAATATCGTCGGGGTTGATCGACGAAAGCCCATCACCACCGTCGGAATAGTTACGATCGCGACCGCCAATGGAGTTATCACCCCCAACGTTCCCGTTGTTCTGCCCAAAGTTGGTGTTATCGATGGGTACGCCATTGACCACGATAAGTGGGTTGTTCTGACCCGAGAACGACGACTGCCCCCGAATACGAATTTTACTCGTACCTGCTGCGCCCGTACCTAAGCTTGAAATGTTAACCCCGGCAATCTTCCCCTGTAGGGCATTCATGAAGTTGACGGTCCGGTTTGTTGTAATCTGATCTGGGGCTACCGTAGCCGTGGCATACCCTAGTCGCTTGGCTTCTTTCTTGATACCCAGCGCCGTTACGACAACTTCGCCCAGGTTCTGTTCTGCTTCCTGAAGCGTAATGGTCAGTTGGGTCTGATTGCCGATGGCCTGCGTTTGTCCAGCGAAACCGATCGCACTGAAAACCAGCGTTGCGTTAGGACCCACATTGAGCGTAAAATTTCCGTTGCCATCGGTTGTTGTACCCAGTTGTGAATCCCGTACCAGAATGTTTACCCCTGGGATGGGTTGTTGGTCTTTGGCCGAAATGACCCGGCCAGTTACACGGCGGTCCTGCGCCTGGGCTACCTGACTAATCAGGAAAACAACCCAAAGCAGAAGGCAACAGGTGCCGCCCTTCATCGATAAATTGTGTTTCATCAGAATAAGAGATTGGTTTGTAGGTTTATTATTTGAAAAAGACAAAATTTTCTTTCTTAAATATACATTAAGAAAGGATTAAATTTGATCTATCTACTTTCTTCGCGCCATTCATTCAAAAAATATTTGGAAATCTAAATTTGGTTATTCACCTTTGTCTATCAATAAAGAAGATTTAAGGCGAGCTGGCTAGCACTGCTGAACGCACCTGTAGTCAATTTACTGATAACCAATGGATAATCCATCAATCTGAATGGCTGACACGAAGATTAGTGGTAAAAGATGTCATTGAGACACTTTTTACTGCTTCCAATTTTATAAAGTAGTTTTACTTAGTTAGTTTTTCCGGCAAACGATTCGTTTGCTTTTCATTAACCGATTTACTATACTAATTCTATATATTAAATAGTAAATCAAAAATTGACACGTCAATGGTACTGAATGAACCGTTAACATCTACACGATCAATCGAGGGTTTAACAGCCGAACAGGTAGCTTCTTTTTCGAAAAATGGCTTCCTCCACATCAAGAACTTTGTCAGTCGGGATACCGTACAGCTTTTTTTACAGGAGCTACAGCGTGTAGAAGCCAACTGGATTGCCGAGAAAGTGGATAAGATCAATGGTACACCGATAAAATATGGCCGCGATGAGCATGGTCAGCTTATTGTACAACGGTTTGCGTTTACTTCCCTCTTTAGCCCGTTATTGAGCCGATTTCTGAAAAGCCCTGAATTGCAGGCGCTGACAACGCTTTTACAACCCTACGAGGGCCGTATCAGCGAAGAAGAGAAAGATGGCCTGGTCGTGAATCATTACGTTCGTACCCCGGAAAGCAATTTTTCGCGGATGGGCTGGCATACCGATAGCCCGCGCGATCTGTTTCTGGGGCACCGGATACGGCCTATGCTGAATGTAGGTCTTCATCTGGACGATTGCCCACAGAGCAACGGCGGATTACGGGTGCTACCCGGCACGCACCGGCAAAATACATTGATGACCCTGTTTCGTAAGCGGCAGTTTATTGACCACCGACCCGACCGACGCGAAGTTGGATTCGATATTGAAGCTGGTGATCTAACCATTCATAATGGTAGCCTCTGGCATCGGGTTGAGCAGTCGCCGAATCTGGGTGCTGAAAGCCGCCGTCGGGTGATGTACATCCCGATCATTACGGGCGAGTACCAACCGAAACATGCCACCAGTAAAACCCCTTTTTACCACGTTCTGGGTTCAAAAATTCTTAAGTAGCCTTATAGCCCTAGCTAATGGGGAAAGCTATCGATTGAATACAGACGATTAATGACTTCAGACATGAATTGGCTTGCTTTTGCAATTCCGCTGTTTCTGTTTTTCATGGGGCTGGAATACCTCGTATCGAAGATTCAGAAAAAGAAGTACTTCCGGTTTACAAATTCGGTAGCCAATCTGAACGTGGGTATTGCCGAGCGGTTGCTCGACAGTTTTACGGTCGGATTATTCTACTTCGTTTACGATTACCTGCATCGGCATTACGCTTTATTTGACATTCAGGCCAGTATCGGAACCTGGATTGGCTTATTGATCGCAACGGATTTTGTCTGGTACTGGTATCATCGGCTGGCGCATGAGATGAATGTGTTTTGGGCCGTGCACGTGGTGCACCACCAGAGCGACGATTTCAATTATACCGTTTCGGCCCGGATTACCGTATTTCAGGCGGCTGTCCGTACCCTCTTCTGGTCTGTTTTGCCCATAATCGGGTTTCCGGCCGAGATGATTACAACTATTTTACTGGTGCATGGGCTGTATCCATTCTTTATTCACACCCGTACCATTGGGAAATTGGGCTGGCTCGAATATGTATTGGTTACCCCTTCGCACCACCGTGTTCATCATGCCAGCAATCCCGAATATCTGGATAAAAACTATGGGGACGTACTGATCATCTGGGATAAGCTTTTTGGCACGTTTGTCGAAGAGAAAGCGGAACCCGTGTATGGACTGACCAAGCTACTGGATAGCCATAGTTTTTTGTGGCAGCATTTTCATGGACTACTCGAAGTGTTGGTGGCCGCTTACCGGGCCAAAGGCTGGTCGGCAAAACGAAAGATCGTGTTTGGACCACCCGATCTGATTGACCCAGGTATTCGGACCGAACTGGAAGAGCGGTTTTTGTCGGCCCAGGCAGTTAGTCGCTCGGCAGCCAATCTTCAGAGTCGACGGTTTCGTGGGTACGTGGTAGGGCAACTGGCTGGTACGCTACTGATTTTGTTCGCTTTGTTGCTTTTTGAAGCCTCTATACCGGGCTATCTCCAGTTTCTGACGGCCCTCTTCATTCTGCTGACACTGATCAACTGTGGGGCACTGCTTGAGCAGCGTCAGTGGGTTCTTTACCTCGAAATCGGCCGGGTGGCTATCCTTTGGCTGGGCTTATACACCATCTTGGGCGACCCGATGCTGATTGTACTGGCTTACATCGGGGCCTTATCGTTGTGGGCCTATTTTTCCCTGGTGCAAAAACGATACCTACGGCTGGTCTACGGATAGCCGCCTATTGCTTACTCAAACAGACGACACACCAATAAATTACCTAAACGAACGACAGCTATGACACTTGAATTTGAAAACGAATTGGGCCATATCCGCAGCGTAACCAGTGCGCTCAATCGCCCGAGAACCGCTCGTAAAAGCCCACTGCTGACGGGCGACCTGGCTCCTTTCTTTAGCCTGACGGGAGCCACCAACGATTGGCGGGTATCAGTATTTGGTCAGAAACTAAGCGAACAGGCTACCTCGATTTTTGATCTGGTAAGCACTCGCCCCCTGGTGGTCAGTTTTTATTGCCCTTGCTGGGGGCGCTATGCCAGACCCTATCTCGAATCGCTGGTTCGGTTGCATCAGCGGTTGGTGCGTGAAGATGCCGAATTGGTAGTGTTTTCCAACGAATCGCCTAAAGTGCTGGCTCGCCAGATATCCGACCTCGATTTTCGGGTAGCCTACGACGCTGAATCGGCTGTAGCACAGCGGTTTGGGGTGTATAGCGAAGATGATCCCGTTTGGGAACGCATATCGGGTATTTCGGACGAAGCGTTTACGCCCGCTTTATACGTAATTGGCCCCGACCGCCAGATTGCTTATCATTTTCTGGATACCGATTTCGATCAATCTCTTGACCAGGAGGCCATTGCTCAGGCTGTTCGTACCCTAAATGAGACGTACCAGGCAACCCATTGACAAAGCCGACTATACATTCAGTACTTTGTATGCATACAGGACAAAACCAAGAGGGAGCCGCTTTCTTTCATCAACTGCCTTATGAAGACCAGCTAAATATGGTCTGGCGGCAGGGGAAATTACTTGAAGCGCGTCGGATTCCCGGTTTTTGGCTGCACTTGTATGCGGTCAATGCGTTTTTTGTCGAAATGTGGATTTGTCAGCGCCGGTACGATGTCGAATTGGTGCGTGTTCTGGCTAATACAAATGAATTAGAACCGTATATTGACAAAATTTCGTTAACAGGTCTGTTTTCGTACTGACCGATTCGTACCTATGCATTCATCCATTGCAACGCGTTTGACCTCAAAGCTTCCCAACGTTGGCACCACGATTTTTACGGTCATGTCGAAACTGGCTTCCGAGGTGGGAGCCATCAATTTGTCGCAGGGGTTTCCGGGTTTCGACTGTTCGGCTGAATTGGTCGGGCTGGTAGAAACCTATATGCGGAAAGGCTTTAATCAATATGCCCCAATGACGGGTGTTCCGGCGCTGCGGGAAGCGCTGGCTCAGAAAACCTTCGAGCAGTATAATGTAGCCTATGATCCAGACACCGAGATAACGGTCACATCGGGCGCTACCGAAGCTATTTTTGCGGCCATAGCGTCCGTTGTGCGTCCGGGCGACGAAGTGATGGTTCTGGAACCGGCCTACGATAGTTACGTACCCGCCATCGAACTCAACGGAGGCATACCCGTGTATGTGACCCTTACCCCGCCCCAGTATGCGATTGACTGGGAAGCGGTTCGCCAGAAAATAACGGCTAAAACCCGGATGATTCTGGTAAACACTCCCCATAATCCAACCGGATATACCTGGACAGCCGATGACCTGAACCAACTGGCCGATCTGATTCGGGAGCGCAAAATCTGGATCATGAGCGATGAAGTGTACGAACACATCTTGTTTGATGGGCGAATCCATCACTCGCTCATGACGCACCCGGAATTACAGGAACGCACCTTTGTGATCGGGTCTTTCGGAAAAACGTTTCACATTACGGGCTGGAAAATCGGCTACTGTCTGGCTCCGGCTGAGTTGACAACCGAGTTCAGGAAGATTCATCAGTACCTGACTTTCAGCACCGTTACGCCCATTCAATATGCGCTGGCCGATTACCTGAAAAATCCGGTTCATTACCAGCAACTGCCTGATTTCTACCAGCGAAAACGCGACGTGTTCCTGGATGGCCTGCGGGATTCCCGCTTTACGTTTACCCCCGCCGAAGGCAGCTTTTTTCAGACAGTTTCGTATAGCGGCATTACCGATGAGTCGGATTATGAACTGGCTATTCGGCTGACTAAAGAGATTCAGGTCGCTTCCATTCCGATTTCGGTATTTTACCATCAGAAGAACGATTATAAAATGCTCCGGTTCTGCTTCGCTAAAGACGATGCCATCCTTCAGGAAGCCGCCGAGCGATTGAGTCGATTGTAAGAACGTTTGAGATCTGTTGTGGACGATTAACCAACCCCTGTATGCCCCGAATCACCCCCTTGCCCGCTACCGAAGCAACGCCCGAGGTTCAGGATGCCTTCGATGCGCACGTTAGCGACTATCCGGGTAGCCGCATCACGAACATGAAAGCCACGCTGGGCCGTTCGGTGCTGGCATTTCAGGTATATATGCAATGGTATCCGCTCTACGAAGAAGTTAAGAAAATTCTTGGTCATCGACTGGCGTATCTCTATGCCCATGCCATTTCAGAAGGGTCCAACTGCCCATTATGTACGACATTTTTCCGTCGGATTATCATCGACAATGGCGAACAGCCCGAAAATCTGACGCTGACGGCTCACGAACAGGCCGTGGTTGACTTCGGCAGTGCGATTGCTCAAAACAAAGGTGATATTTCTGATGAACTTTACGAGCCTATGGGTGAGCATTACTCCGATGCGCAACTGGTAATTCTGGTAGCCTTTGCGGGACAGATGATCGCCACCAACGTGTTCAATAACGTACTGGAGGTAAACATTGATGAATACCTATATCCGTATTTGCCTTTAACCGGCCCCATTCACGCACAATCCTAATGGCTGATTTTCAGAACAAAGTAGCATTGATCACGGGAGCGGCTCACGGACAGGGTAGGGCTGTCGCGCTGGCGCTGGCTGGCGAAGGAGCCAGCATTGTTGCGTTTGATTTAGCAAAACCCATGCCTTATCCGGGCTATGCACTCGGCTCCGAAAGTGAGCTGGACAGCCTGAAACGGGAAGTAGAAGCGCTCGGTTCGCATTGCCTGACAGCTCAGGGCGACGTTCGACGCGATGGGGATATTGTTCGGGCGGTTGACGCGGCTGTTGCCCGTTTTGGTCGTATCGATATTCTATTCAACAATGCCGGGATTTGTGCGTATGGCCTGGCGCATGAGCTACCGGAAGAAGAATGGGATGCCATGATCGACATTAATCTGAAAGGGGCCTGGCTGGTTGCTCGTCGGGTTATTCCAGTAATGATTCGGCAGAAATCAGGGGTGATTATCAACAACTCGTCTATTGCGGGCCTGCGCGGTATGAATCGGCTTAGTCATTATGCTGCTTCGAAGTGGGGGCTGGTAGGGCTGACCAAATCCTGGGCTATTGAACTCGCTCCGCACAATATCCGGGTCAACTCCATTCATCCGACGGGTGTAAATACCCCTATGAACGACGGACTGGCCGAGCTCGAAGGCACCACTACGCAGGAGATTGCCGAACGGTCGGCGGGAAATCTGCTGCCCGTTCCCTGGGTAGAGCCCGAAGACGTATCGGCGATGGTTTTGTATCTGGCATCCGACAAGGCCCGTTATGTCACAGGCTCTCAATTTGTACTGGATGCCGGATTATTGACCCGGTAACGATCTGGTTCAGCCTACGCGCCACAGAACATCGGTAAATTGATGGCGGCAGTCAAAAAAAGCGTCGACCTGCTCAAACCCAGCCTGTAAAGCCAGTTGGTGGATTTCGCCAAGGCTATATTTCTGAGACACCTCCATATAGATCGGCTCATCCCAGTCAAACCGGATCACCGTGTCAGGGTCGAAGGTTACCTGTTGTGCACATCGGCTGATCAGGTAGCTTTTACAACTGCCCGTCAGGGGGTCGTATACCGGATAGTGAGTAAACTGATCGGGATTGAAATCAGCACCCAGTTCCCGGTTGATACGATGTAACAAATTAAGGTTGAAGGCTTTGGTTAGCCCGCCAGCGTCGTTATAGGCATTCAGGATCGTCTGTGGATTCTTTTTCAGATCGAAGCCAACTAATAGGTGATCACCTGCCCGTAAATACGTCTTCAGTTTTTTAAAGAACAGGAGTGCTTCATCGGGCAGCATATTGCCAATGGTCGCGCCTAAAAACAGCACCAGTTTAGGCTGGTTGGAGGTCAGTTGCAATTGTTCCAGTCGGGCAAAATATTCTCCAGCCAGGCTAGTGATCTGCATGCCGGGAAGTTTAGGACCGAGAGTCTGCTCCAGGTACGAAAGAATGTCGGGCGAAATATCGATTGGATAATAGCGCTGACTATGGTTTAGCCGGAGGGCCTCTTTCAATAGAAAGATGGTTTTTGAGCCGTCGCCCGCGCCTAATTCAACGATGTCGAATGGCTGTGGCACATCCATGCAGCGTTGTAAAATCTGTGTACTTTGTAGTACAAGAATTTCGGCTTCCGCCCGAGTCAGGTAATACTCCGGGCAACGCATAATCTGCTGGAATAAGGCATCGCCTTTAGCGTCATAAAAGTATTTTGACAGGAGGTATTTGTGGGGAGCGGTCAGGCCCGTGAGCACATCCTGTCGGAACGTACTATCAACAAGTGTTTCGTTCATACCATTTTAAAAAAGTGTCAGGCGTTGATGAACGCTCTGTTTCGAAGCGTTGAGCCAGGCAGTAGACGATTCCGTTAATTAACAGGACCGGGCCAGGCGGATACCCGTGAACTGCCAGCGTAAGGGAGCGTGGAAAAAATTGCGGTATGTCGGTCGGCTATGCCCGGGGGTAGTCGCTTCGGAGGCTCCCCGAAGTACCATCTGATTGACCATGAATTTTCCGTTGTACTCGCCAATGGCCCCCTCTGCCTTCGTGAAGCCAGGGTAGGGTAGGTAAGCACTTTCGGTCCATTCCCAACGAGAGCCCCAGCCAATCTGCTCCTGCGCTACTTCCCACTCCGCTTCGGTGGGCAGACGAACCCCCTGCCACTGTGCATAGGCCCAGGCTTCGTAATAGCTGATGTGGCAAACCGGCTGATTCATGGCTAGTGGGGTAAGCCCGTTTGAGGTGTACTGATACCACTCACCCTCCAGTTGATGCCAGTATAGCGGGGCTCTTACCGCATTCGACTTGACCCATTCCCACCCCTCGGCGTGCCAATAGCGGAAATCCTGATACCCCCCTGCCTGGATAAAGGCCAGATACTCCTGATTGCTAACCAGTTGCTGGCGAATCTGATAAGGAGCCAGGTACACTTTATGACGGTTCAATTCATTGTCGAAGCAAAAGCCCTCGCCAGTAGCCCCAATCTCGTAGACCCCCTCTGGAAGGCTGATCCAGGATTCATCCGTTAGGGTAGGTACCTCGGGTTTCGGATAATCTGTAGCATAAGCGGGCAGTAAAGGGTTGTTGCCCAGTATGTATTTGATATCGGTAATCAGTAGTTCCTGATGCTGCTCTTCATGATTCAGGCCAAGCAAAATAGTCGATTGTAAGGCGTCTGACAGTGGGCTTTGTTCCGTCAGAAAACCAATCATGGCGGTATCGACGTAGGATCGGTAGGCCTGTACATCCGCTACCGAAGGCCGGGAGAGGTTGCCCCGATCTGTGCGCACAACTCGTGTACCCACGGTTTCATAGTAACTGTTAAAAACGTAATTGTACTGGCTATTGAATACGGTGTAGTCTGGCCAGGCTGGAAGTAGCACAAAAGTTTCCCAAAACCAGGTGGTGTGGCCCAGATGCCATTTGGGTGGGCTGACATCCACGACGGGTTGAACGACAAAATCTTCGGCGTGGAGTCCCTGGCAAATGGCTTCACTACGCGCCCGTACCTGCTGGTAGCGTCGTACTAAGTTCATAAACGATGTTGCTGATTTCTTCCCGTCACTTTGTAAGCGAAGAGTGTGCGTAATAAAGGTCTTTTCTCAACCGGAAAACAGACCAACACGTTTCCCGATCTCCAGACATTTTTCAGGGGCTATTCTGCTATAATGACGCTTCTGTACTAAAGAGTAAACGTTTGTATGGGTTCTTTGTTAATTCAGCCACTATAAAGCGATACCATTCGCTCAGTCGCCCCAGATTCCGACCACTCATCCAATTCGGCAACCGTTCCGGTAGTTTGTAATGCATAGTACCATCTAGTGCCCATAACTTTGGTGCAACAAATCGGGACAGAAACCCGACCTGCTTCGAACAACAACATAAACAACATACGACAATGAAAACGCTCATCAAATCTTTCGCTTTCGCTCTTACACTGGGTATCGTTACATCGGCTGCTACATTTGCTGAAACCAACCCCGGTATTAATCCAGACAAAACCGCTTCGTATCAGTCGGCGGTTTACACCACCAGCAGTGGTAAGATTAGCATCGCTCTCGACAAACAAAAAGGCAGCACTGCCGATATTAAGTTGAAAAACAACGATGGTCAGGTGCTGTACAGCTACCACCTCGGTAAAAATGAAAATACGTACCGTAGCCGTTTAAGCGTAAATGACTTACCCGACGGTGTGTATCAGGTCGAGATTTCGAATGGCGCTGAGGTAACGACCCATACCGTGACCGTATCGACCCAGCAGCCTACTGCCCCCAGCCGGGTTATCTCGTTGAACTAACGAGTGATTCTACCAACTAAAAAAAGCGTCTCTGGTTGATTCCGGAGACGCTTTTTTGTGTCGATTATGTTTACTGACGAAGCTTTGATTGGCATAGTAAATGTATTCTAATTTAGCTTTGGTTATTGTTGGTAACAAGGTGGGCTTTTACGCCTGCCTACATATTCTGTGGCAAAGGCTGGCAAATAGCCTCGGATGAGGTGTCTGACTGATCAATTTCAGCCAGGAATATGACCAAAGTTATATGAGAGTTAACCTTTGTGAAGGAATATTTGTACTTCATCTTATAATTTGTATAAATATTCCTGTAATAGTGCGCTTCAATTGGCTGATTACCTGACTATTTTTTCTAAAAAAAAGTCTATATAGATTGTTAAGCTGGTTGGCTGAATCCACAACGTATAAGCGGCTTCCCTGAACAAGAGATCAGGTGCTTTTGTCGATGGGTCGCCTTGGGTTTCTGGTCAATCAGTTGCTCTATGTAAATTAACCTCATTGTATGGAGTATTCTCAGTTGCTTGAGCGTCAGATCAACCGCTATTTACCCCAGGAAATTCAGCGCCTGCCCGAAATGGCTAAATTCCTGGAGTCTGTTCAGCATTCATACCTTGCCTACGAACGGGACCGCGAACTAACCGAACGGGCCTTTGCCATCAGCGAAAAGGAATACATTGAGTTACACGCCCGATTGAAACGGGAACTGGAAGTAAAAAAACTCTCGGTTCAAAAGCTGGAAGAAGCTGTTAACACGATCAGCGGATCGGAAATACAGACGGACTCCAATGATTTATTGGCAATAGCCCGGTTGCTTCATCAGCAAATCAACAAACGGAAAAATGCTGAAAAGATATTCACCTCCCTGATCACCAATATGGAGAATGGGGTTCTGGTAGAAGACGAAAATCGGGCGGTTGTCTTTACCAATCAGGTTTTTTGTGATCTATTCGCCATACCTGCATCGCCCGAGTCGCTCCAGGGCGTTGATTGTACCAATGCCGCCGAAGCGTCTAAAAACCTGTTCAAAGACCCCGATCGGTTTGTTCGTCGCATCACTACCATTCTGGCCGAGAAAAAGCTGGTTCGGGGCGAAATTCTGGAACTGGCGAATGGGAGTATATACCAACGAGATTATATCCCCATATTCCTTGATGAAAATTACAAAGGGCATCTCTGGAGCTATACCAATATAACCGAACAGAAGAAGAGCCACGATGCCCTTGAGCAGAGTGAATTGAAGAGCCGCCTGATTATGAATGGGGCTTTAGACGCTATAATTACTATTGATATTGAAGGGATTATTACGTTCTGGAACCCGCAGGCCGAAAAGATATTTGGGTGGACAAGCCAGGAGGTACTTGGTCAGAAATTAGCGGATCTCATTATTCCAACTGTCCATCGGAGCGGTCATGAACGGGGTTTGCAGGACTATGTAAAAACGAAGAGGGGTGTTGTGCTGGGCAAACAACTAGAGCTATCGGCCATCAATCGTAGCCAAAAGACGTTTCCCATTGAGTTATACATCATTCCTCTCAAACAGGGGGAGGATGAATTCTTCTGTTCGTTCATCCGGGACATATCTGACCGTAAAAAGAACGAATCCGAGCTGGAAAAACTATCGCTTGTGGCCAGCGCCAACAAAAACGGGATCATCTTCGTCGATCTGAATACTAAAATTTTCTGGTCGAATGAGGGCTTTCAAAAGCTTACTCAATGTGGAGTTGATCAGGTAATAGGTAAGTCTTTGCTGGAGTTGTGTCGAGGGCCTCATACGGACGCTACGAATCAGGCTATTATGGACCAAGCGTTTAAAAACGGGGAAAGCTTTAGCCTTGAAGGAATTTTTTATAGACGGGATAAAAGCTGGTTTTGGGCGCGCATAAGTGGTCAGCCCGTAACCGACCGGCAGCAGACGATCACGCACTATTTTTTAATGGTGGAAGATATTTCCCAGGAAAAAATTGTGCAGCGCCAGCTCAAAGAATACGAAGAAAAGCTGCGGATGGCCTTAACAGACGTTGGCGACAATTATTGGGAACATGATTTTCGTACCCAGAAAACCTACTTCTCCAACCCAACGAACAAGTTACTGGGCTTTCCTATCGACCAGTCAACCGATCTTGCCAGTTTATGGTGGCGTCAGGTTCACCCAGCCGATCGGCATTTACTGGAGGAAAATGACCAGCAGTATAGGGCAGGCATACTGACCCGCCATTCGATCGAATACCGGGTCGTCCATAAAGACGGGTCAATTAATTGGGTACTGGACCGGGGGGTAGTCATCGAACAGGATGACGACGGAAAACCGTTAAAAATTATTGGCACTCACATTGACATTACCCATCAGAAGGAGTTGGAGATTGCGCTCAAACGCGCCAAGGAAGTTGCTGAAGAATCGACTCGCTCAAAAGAATTGTTTCTGGCCAACATGAGCCATGAAATCAGAACCCCCATGAACGCCATCATGGGAATGAGCAATCAACTGAAAAAGACTCCGCTAACCGAGCAGCAACGGTTCTATCTGAATACGATCCAGTCGGCTTCTGATAACCTTCTGGTTATTATTGACGATATCCTTGATCTATCGAAAATCGAAGCGGGTAAACTGACCATCGAACAGATTGGCTTTGAGCCGCATCAGGTTATCAGGAAACTGATGCAGATAATGAGTCACCGGGCCGAAGAAAAAGGATTGTTATTTACCAATTCCGTTTTCGATGACCGAATTGCCCCCGTTTTAATTGGCGACCCCTATCGGTTAACCCAAATATTTCTTAACCTGATTTCGAACGCGATCAAGTTTACAGACAAAGGAGGGGTCGATATTCGCTGTCAGGTTATTGATGAGGAGGCTACTCAGCAAACCCTTCGGGCAACGGTGCAGGATACGGGCGTGGGTATGGATGAGGAGTTTGTTAAAACGATTTTTCAGACCTTCAGTCAGGAAGATGCGTCAATCACCCGTCGATTTGGTGGAACGGGACTCGGCATGAGTATCTGCAAAAATCTGGTTGAGTTGATGGGGGGGCAAATTGAGGTAGAGAGCCGTAAAGAAGTAGGTACTTCGGTGATCTTCACCATTCCTTTTCGTAAAGGTGAATCCGGGCATTTGCCGCAAAAACAGCAGGAGCAAATGAATACCGATTTGCTTGCGGGAAGTCAGATTCTAGTGGTCGATGATAACGAAATGAATCGGCTGGTGGCAGCTACCATACTCAAGAATTATGGGGCTGTAATCGGGGAAGCACGGCAGGGGCTCGAAGCAATTGAAAAGCTCGAACAGCAAGCTTACGATCTGGTTCTGATGGATGTTCAGATGCCGGTTATGGATGGCCTGGAAGCGACCCGTGAGATTCGCGCAACCTTGAAAAACCAATTGCCAGTTATTGCCTTGACGGCCCTGGCTATACCGGGCGACCGAGAAAAGTTTCTGAAGGCTGGTATGAACGATTATCTGGCCAAACCGTTCGATGAGTCCAGTCTGCTCACTGTCGTGACAAAATGGTTGGGGAAAGACGAATACATTCCGAAGCCCCAGGCCAAAACCGAAAAACAGGATAGCTTATTTGACCTGACGGAATTACGGTCCATTGCTCAGGGAGACGAAGAGTTTGTTTCGGAAATGGTTACCATGTTTATTGATCTGGCGCCTGCAGGGCTGGAAGAGATAAAAGCAGCCTATCAGGTAAATGACTTCAAAAAAGTTGGCCAGGTGGCTCATCGGCTACACCCTTCGGTAGCTACCCTGGGCATCCATTCGCTAACCGAGGTGCTGAAAGACATGGATAAAAATGCGGAAACCTATCAGGCTTCCCCACAACTGGAGGGATTGATTAAAAAACTTGATGAAGTGATTACGGAAGTGGTGAGTCAGTTAGTAGCGCAGATAGGCTCACGTTCCTAACGTTACTTCAGCAGCAAAAGTCTATTTAGAAAGTTAGTACGTGTACCGCTTATCGTAAAAAGAACACAACGTTAGAACACACTCGGCCGCCCGACCAGTAGTCGGCTGATGGGGCGGTAGTCGGTAAAGTCAATATGGGGCGCTACATACCCGGGTTTGATGGGCTCTTCTTTGACTAGGTCGGTACTTAGGTATTTCTTATTGCTGTCGCAAAGAATCGTAACCACCCGTGCATCGGGACCTAGCTCGGTTTGTAAATTAATGGCACCAATCAGGTTCGCCCCCGACGAAATCCCGACGGCTACACCCAACTGTAAGGCGAGTTTCTGAGCTACCAGAATCGAGTCGCCATCGCTGGCCTGAACGACCGGGTCGAGTTCGTTCAGCTTCAGGATATCGGGAATAAATTCATCGAAAAAGCCCTGAATACGATGGGTGCCGGTTTTATGCCCAACCGATAACGTAGGCGATTCGGCGGGTTCGAGGGGGTGTACACGAATGTCGGGCTTGCGCGATTTTAGATAACGACCCACACCCATGACCGTACCACCCGTTCCTACACCGGCTACAAAGGCATCGGGAGTAATATCGACCCCCTGAAGCTGGAGCCAGATTTCTTTCCCCGTGGTGAGCCGATGCGCTTCGGCATTGTATTGATTGGCAAACTGACGGGGCAAAAACACATGTGGATCAGCAGCCGCCATCTCTTCCGACCGTCGGATCGCTCCCAGAAAACCGCCCTCTTCTTTCGTGAACAGGATAATATCGGCGCCCAGGCTGCGGATGATGTCGATACGCTCCTGGCTGATACCAGCCGGCATAATGATCGTAACCGGATGACCCAACGCCCGCCCAACGGCCGAAAACGCAATGCCCGAACTCCCGCTGGTCGCTTCAACGATTCGGTCGCCAGGTTGAATATGCCCCTGACGATACGCCTGATGCAACACATGCAGAGCCATCCGGTCTTTCATACTGCCCGTCAGGTTGTAATGCTCACATTTCACGTAGAGAGAACGGGGCTGCCCTTTGTAGGTATAAAAAAGCTCCAGCATGGGGGTATTGCCGACCAGATGCCAGAGGTGTTCAAATTTTTCCTGAATAGCAGGTTTAATACTCGTTTCGGTAGATGGAATCATAGGTGTTGATGAATGGCTACTTAATACGCCCGATTATCGTCGGCAGCAAGTACGCGTTCCCGGCTGTTGACACTGCTTCCAAACACGTTAATTTCTTTCAAAACAACCCGGCCTCTCAATTCATCGATGAATAACGTATCGGTCGGAACGTAGGGTTTGTCTTTATGGCGATAATCAACGTAAATGAACGAAACAGGCAGAATATAACTACCCTTATACCGTAGATTTAACGACGGTAATTTTTTCAACGCTGTGACAACCATAGGCTCAAAACCCAGATGAACCCCGGTTGGACTTTGATTGAGGATAGCTATATTCTCCACACGCCCTTTTTCTCCGACGGTAAATTCAGCAAAAATTCGCATGTATTTACCTACCCATTCAGCATCGCGCGGATATTTAATTCGGCGTTTCAGAATGGTATTAAATACAGGATCGTTGCTTAAACCCTGATCGGGAGTTTGTGCCAAACCAAGCTGACAAATGAATACAAAGGGTAACAGCCGCCAGATTTTCATACTGATTCTGAAGATACACTGACGCAAAGTTACCGGATTTACCGATCGTTTGTCTACGGATAAATCGATGGAACTGGCACTGGTTGTAAGGGGCATTGGCCAACCGAAGGGCGATCTACCCGATTCGAATCACTCGGTGTCGGCATTTATAGCAATAGTAGGTTCGGGTTGGAATAAAAAACAACAGGTATTTGAGTAAAAAAGGGCGGGGAGTGCGGTCCAGCGCCTGGGCATCCTGGCAAGTAGGACATTGCCGTCGGAAGGTCAGCCAGCGTATATAGATTCGAAATGAATCCGTTTTCCCGGCAGGTGAGTTAGTGTCGGAAACGTTAGTTTGAACAGTCATAATAGAGGAAGTTTACGGGGGTAAATCTACTATTTATCAGGACCGCTCTGCGTTAACTTTATTATCTGGCGAATTGTCTGTGAAATAGCTAATAGTAGCTTATTTAAGTGAAAAATGAGCGTTTTGCTGCCTGGCGAACGTTGTAGAATCTACTTAAAAAAGCCGGATCAACGCAAACCTAAGGCTTCGTTGATCCGGCTCTGATGATTGACTCACTAAGCACCGAGTCTGTTGGAAACACTACCGATTAGGGCTTAGGCTCTCCAGCCGATGTGCTGCCAGCGGCAGGAGCCAGGGAGTTGATCCAGGCAGCAATTTTTAGCGCATCGGCTTTAGGGACCTGCGGCATCGGTGGCATTTCGGTTGCATAATCGGGCCAGTTGTGAGGTTTCGGATTATAGATCAGTTCCACAATCTGGTCATTGGTGTATTTGCGCTTGGCAACATCGGCAAAAGCCGGACCTACCTGCCGCTTGTTGGCCTGGTGGCAGGCAACGCAGGTATGGCGTGTGAGTAAGCCTTTTACTTCTTCGTAAGTTGGGGCTTTCGCCATCGTGACCGCCTGACCTTCTACCAGCTTGGGCTTTCCTCCTGTAGTCGTTTTGACGGGGGCTTTCTTGCCAGTTGCCGGAGCTGTTGTCGTAGCTGCCGGAGCGGGTGCATTAGCCGGAGCTGCCGCCGAGTTTTTCGTACTTACCTCGCTCATGGCCAGTTTTTCACCTTCGGGAATGTTGTTGAGTGTGTAATACGCAATGGGATGAACCAGTGAGTAAGACCCTTCGGCTCCACGGACCCCATCGAGGGTCAACTGGTGGATGTAATACCGGCGCAAATCGCCAACAATGAGCCGGGCTTTCATCCCATCGGCCGACACTTTCACACCTTTGATAGGCAGGGCTTCTTTGTTGATGGTTGGGCTACCATAAACCGGGTGATATTTGTACAGGAAGCTCTCTACCCGGTAAGACGCCAGATCCTCGGCCGTTTTCCGGTCGACGGGCTTTGTAAATTCGACTTCAAATCCATCAGGCATAGCTTTTACCGTACGCATTTCAAACGGGATCGCCCCATTCCAGACCAGCCGTTGTAAGCCTTCATTCGCATCGCCAGCCGATCCCCAGCCCCGGTTGGTTTCACCAACAAACAAAGAACCGTCTTTCGCAAAGGCCATCCGTAGCACACCAGACCGGAATCCATTACGGAATTCGATAGCACCGCCCTGGTATTCACCATTGACCTTTTCCATAAATATCCGCGAGATTTTACTCATGCCCTGGTCGCCCACCAGCAATTGACCCGAAAAGGGGCCGAATGTACTCTGCGGAATTTCCAGAATTTCGGAATTCGAGATACCCAGAATACCGTGCGGTAACCAAACCGCAGGGGTTTGAATATCGGCGCTGGGGAATTTCTCTTTCATCTGATAGAGCAGATTCGGCGTTTCGTTCGCAACGTTTTCGGGTTTGATGGCCCGGCCGTTTTCGTCCCGGCGTTTGCGTTCGTCAATCTTGGCGTCGAATTGTTCAGGAGTCAGCTTAACGGGCGAATTAGCCATGCTCGACCAGCGCAAACCGGCAGGGTGACCCACAAAGGCGCCTTTCTTCACGTGCACAACACCGCCCGAACCCATCCAGTCGCCCTGGTTATCGGCATAGAACAGCTCACCGTCAAAAATGCCTAAGCCGCAAGGAGATCGCATTCCTGTTGCCCAGGGTTGCATGGTGCCGTTCTCGTTGATTTTCATGGTCCAGCCGCGCCAGGGAACACGACTTTCGCCCCGCCACCATTCTTCATCGCCGAAGGCAACGTTGCCCGTTACAAAAAACTGACCGTCGGGGGCAATTTTGGGCCCGAAGCTATATTCATGGTAATGACCCGAAAGCGGCCAGGCGTAAACGGTTTCAAAAATATCGGCTTTCCCATCTTTGTTCGAGTCGATCATTTTGGTCAGTTCGCCCCGCTGTGCGCAGTAAAGAGCGCCATCCTTATAGGTCAGCCCTAATATTTCGTGCAGCCCCGAAGCAAACTTGCGGAAGAAGGGCTTTCGACTGGTTGGATTTTCAATGATCCAGACATCACCGCGACGGGTAGCTACGCCGATATTTCCATCAGGCAAGGTAGTCAGGCCACCTACTTCGAGCAGTGTACCTTCTGGAGCACTTACTTTCTGGATTCTAAAAAAGTCTTCCTCTTTAGGCGATTCCTGGGCCATCGTTACCGAAAAGAGGCCAATGGAAAAGAGGGTTGTCAGTATCTTTTTCATGATGATATATCGTTGAAGAATGAATAATGAAGGCTGGGTTTAGCAACCGTTTCGCATTATCCATTGTCAATTAGTCATTAAAATAAGATGGAGTAAGTCACTTTCCCTTTTACAGGTACGATCAACTCCTGCCGTCCATTGCTTTCGCGGATGGTTGGCTTGGCACCCGCTGCATTGTCGATACGAACATACGCCTGATCGTCTACAAGGTACAGGCCGTTTTCGAGCGCGCTGATACTGGCCCCACTGATGATTCGGGCATATAAGTCGCTGGCTGGATTGGTAACGCTCACTTCACGCTGGACGCCGTGCCCATCGCTGAGCACCCGAATTTTATCTTCGACCGTAGCGCCATAACTCTGATAGCGGAACGTAGGGCGGTCACTTTCGTCGAGTACATACCCTTTTGGCCGGAATCCAGAGCCCGTCGTGTCCGTTGTCCAGTTGGCCTGTGGAGACGCTAATTGGCTCAGGAAAAGAACGGGAGCCCCTAGCCGCTGCACCATACCCATTGGGCGCGAAGAACCATCGCCCCGGTCGTGCCACATGGGCGTAGCGTCCAGAAATCCACCCCGCCATACCTGTACCAGTGCTCCCTTGTCCAGATCGTAGGTATAATGTACCTGCTCTGGGCTACCTACCGAAATTGCGTGCGTAACCCGAAGTGTACGGCCTTGCGTGTTTTTTTCGCCGGGCATGTCCATAAAGCTACGCAGGATGGTGTTGGTTGGGGCTTCCACTAGGATCGGGTCAACTTCTTCACCATTACTGCCAGCGCCTTCGCTGATAACAAATTCCCGTACACCCGGACCTGCAACGGTCAAACCCAGAGCAGGCTGGGCCCAGTCGACAAATTTCGAGTAAAGCAACTCAAACGGAAGGTCGCCTTTGGGAAGTGTGGCTTTGCCACTGGCATTCCATTCGCCGGGAGCTACCACCACCTGGTTGTTGATTTTCATCTGACCGCCACCACCGGGTACGCCCAGATTGAAACGGTATTCGCCCGGTTCCGAAACACGAAGGGTGCCTCGATAGCGAATCAGAAACTCGTTTGGAATGCGGCTAACCGAAGCCGACAATACTTTAGTAGCGCCTTCCGATTCGGGGGCGGTTTTGTCGTATTCGGGTTCTTTCTGGAATTTTCCCTTATATACCGAATACGTCAGGTTGACCAGTTCCGGGCGCGGCTTATCATACATGACATACCGGATATTGCGGATGGCTACCGCCCCATGATCGCCCTGAATGCGTATAGGGCCAGTGGCACTTTCCGTATCGAAGGCCGAGCCACGAGTTGGCCCCGTCAGCTCAACATCGTCCTGGATAACCACGCCGTTTAGTTCTATCCGAATCACGCGGGCGTTTTCGGTCTTTTGGCCATTGGCGTTGAAGCGGGGAGCCTGAAACGAAATTTTCAGGTGTTGCCACAGCCCAGGGGCCCGGCTCACATTCTGACGGGCGGCATGGCCTTCGTAGCCTTTCTGCCCTTCCGGCCGTTTTTCGTCCCACCGTTCGTAAACGCCCCCATTGTCATGTACGTTTGGTGTCCGCACATCCCAACTATCGCGAAGCTGGATTTCATACCGACCTTGCAGATACACGCCCGAATTGGATTTGGACGCCATCATGTAATCTAGCTCCAGATCAATATCCCCGTGTTGCAGGGTTGTAAACAGATCATATTTGTACGGATTTTTAGGGTCGGCAGTTGGGTGGGCCAGTGGAATGTTTGCTAAAATACCCGTGCCCTTTGTGGTGACAAGGGTGTTTTCTTTGGCTAAATCGGCCCGAACCCCACCAACAATACGCCAGTTGGAGGCTGGTGATACAAATGCGCTTAAGTCGTTGAGCGGTAGCGAAATACCTGGTGACGGAGCCGGTTGGCCTAGCGAAAGTCCAGCTCCAAGGGCCCATACAACGCCTACTAGCCCGCTAAAACGAGCTGAAAGGGATAGGTTTACCATAGATTTATCATAAGATTTGAAGGGCGAAAGTTACATTTTTTCCGGCTAAAAGACTGCGAATGATTAGTTCGACTTATCTTTGGCCGTTTTACAACGAATCCATTAACTCGAAACATTTTCCATGAAAAACGTACCGTTATCGTTTGCGGCCTGCCTCGGAATCGCCAGTCTCTTTGTTGCCAGTCAGGCTATGGCTCAAACGGAGCCTGCTAAGCAAAATCCTCAATCGACCGAGATTTGGGAACCTGTTCCTCCCGTCGTGACCCCAGGAACAAATTCACCCAACACGGCTGGCACAACGGCTCCGTCAGATGCAATTGTGTTATTCGACGGAAAAAATACTGACGAGTGGGTGGCTATTAAAGGATATGCCCCTGCCAACTGGGAGAAAACCAACGAAGGGCCGTTGAAATGGCCGGTAACGGATGGCGCGATGTACTCGACCAGAGGGTTTTCGGCTCGCTCAAAAAAGGAGTTTACGGACTTTCAACTGCATATTGAGTTTAAATCGCCTGAAAAGGTAGAAGGAACCAGTCAGGGACGTGGCAATAGCGGTATCTTCCTGCAAGGCCGTTACGAACTACAGGTATTGGATAACTACAACAACCCGACCTACGTGAATGGTATGGTTGGTTCGATCTATAAGCAGGCGATTCCGCTGGTGAACCCTAGCCGTAAACCTGGCGAGTGGCAAAGCTATGACATCATCTATCAGGCACCTAAATTCAACAAGGCGGGTATGATGACCGAATTTGCTTATGTGACTGTACTGCTCAATGGGGTACTGGTGCAGAACCATACCGCAATCCGTGGAACAACGGAGTACATTGGCTATCCGAAAGTTCAGGCGCATGGCGCGGGTCCAATCCTGTTGCAGGATCACAACAACCCCGTTGGTTTCCGGAACATCTGGATTCGGGAATTGTAAGAATTGACCGCTTACGAAGTCCAACCAAGCCCTCGACCTATGGCCGGGGGCTTTTTCGTATCATTGTTCGTTTAAATCATGCCCCACGCTTTATGCGATACATTTACCTACTTGCTGTTCTGGTCTGTTTAGGACTGACGGCCTGCTCAACCACCACCGTTTACATTGTCCGTCATGCCGAAAAAGTGTCGGAGGCCGACACGGCCGATTTAACCCCTGCTGGTTACGCTCGTGCTGCTGCTTTAGCGGATCGGCTGGGTAGTGCGTCCATTGATTCGATCTTTACAACGCCCTATCGACGAACCCGGCAGACGGCCCAGCCATTGGCAAAGCGGCTGGGAATTTCGCTGACCGACTACCCGGCAAAACCCATTGATGCGATTGTGAATCGGGTGGCCCGCATCAGTGGGAAGCAGGTGCTGGTGGTTGGGCACAGCAACACCATTCTGGAGATCGCAAAAGGGCTAGGCGCTCAACCGACAATGACCCGAATTGAATCGGGAGATTTCGATAATCTGTTTAGGGTCGATTTGAAGCGGGGGCTGTTTGGCAAGTCTGTGTCTTTTTCGCAGACAACCTACGGGGCGCTTACGACCCCGTAGGTGACTCATTCCACTTATCTACCGTCTTATACGCTGTTTTTGTCAAATCATACAAATGCCGTATTGTCGGGCCTTCTACCGGGCAATACTTTTGTTTCGTCTTTCCAGTCTGCCTCATGAAACACCTTTTCGTAACCACACTTACATTTTTAGCTCTAAGTACTCTATCTGCCGTTCAGGGACAGGGTATCCGGGCCGCAGCCGACCAGATGCCGCAGGTACGTAAAACCGCTTCGGCAATTACACCGACTAATTATAAGGGACGCCAGATTATAGTCGGCAGTGGTGGTGGAGTTACGGGAGCGTCTTCGGCCTATTACCTGCTGGAAAATGGAAAGCTATACGGCCGCCGGACGCGCGACACTACGTTTACCTTCATTGGGCAACAGACGGCTGCCAATACCAAACGAGTATTTTCCATAGCTGAAGTCAACTGCAAAATCCAAACGACGAAGTTCGACCAGCCGGGTAATACCTACAAGTTTGTTCAGTGGCGAAAAGGTAAGGTGAGCCATAAAGTGTCCTGGGGAGCAGTCGGTAAAGAGGTTCCCACGAACTATCCGAAATTTTATGACTCGTTCATGGCCATGATTCCGGCTTCGCTGCGACTGAAATAATCGTACTCTTCGGGGTAAACTTCTACCCTGTAAATCCCAAATCCTAATGAAACCACATCTACTCGTTCTGGCACTTTTAACAACGGGGGCGTCGATAGCGCAACAGCCCAATTCAGGGTTTAGTCGTAAAATGAAAACCTCGGCTCCTACACCAGGATTGGCTCAGCGATTGAACGCAACGGTTGTACCAATTCCGAAAGATCGGCCAGCCGGTCAGATGCTCCTGACAAGGGGAGCTTCTTCTCTTTCGCTGGAACCCGTCCGGCTACGGGTGGTCCGGGATACGGTTACCAATCTGCCCGTATTCATCGAGCGGAAAAAGTCGCCTGCGCTGGGCGTTAATGCGAGCCGAAAAAGTGGAGCACGGCTGTCGGCAGCAGCGGCAGCATCGGTCACATTTCAGTTTATGGGGCAGGTTCGTGACCTGCTCAGGCTTGATAAACCTGAGGATAACTTTACCATTTCACGAACCGAAACAGATGATTTGGGCCAAACGCATATTCGGCTGGCGCAAACCTATCGAGGTGTACCGATTCTGGGGTCTGAACTGGTCGCGCACCTCACCGATGGTGAAGTAACGTCGATCAACGGTCGCTATCAGCCTGCACCCGAAGGGCTGACCACAACGCCCAAATTAGCCCTTCCTGACGCATCGGCCCTGGCCCTGACCGATGTTCGGAAAACGTCGACGGTTCGGTCATTTGGTGATAATCTTCTGAATTTAAAGTCGTCGGAAGGGGTGCTGTGTATTTTTACAATGCCCGATGGAGCCGCCCGACTGGCTTATGCGCTGACCGTCCGGCCCAATATGCTCGAACGCTGGGAGTATGTCATTGATGCACAGACTGGCGATGTACTGGATAAATACAATCATACCTGTTCGTTTGTAGGGCCGATTAAAGCAACGGGTAAAGATCTGAACGGCGTAACCCGCTCGTTTCAAACCTACCAGCAGTCGACCAATTCGTACTACATGATCGACGCATCACGGGCGATGTTTAAATCGACTTCATCGAAAATGCCGGATAGTCCTGTAGGGGCACTTTGGACGATCGATGCTCGAAACACCTTTGGCAATAATCAGAAATTTTACCAGATCACCTCCACCAGCAATGCCGACTGGAGTCCTACGGCTATTTCGGCGCATTATAATGGGGGCATTGCCTACGAATATTACCTGAATACGTTCAAACGGAATGCACTCAGTGGTACAGGCGAAACGATGGTTTCGATCGTCAATATGCCCGACGATGATGGCAAGACGATGGATAATGCCTTCTGGAATGGTAAAATGATGGCCTATGGCAATGGCAAACTGCTGAAACCCCTGGCTGGTGGCCTGGATGTGGCTGGGCATGAAATGACCCATGGCGTTATTCAGAACACCGCCAATTTGCAATACAAAAGCCAGTCGGGTGCCATCAACGAGTCGATGGCCGATGTATTTGGGGCGATGATCGACCGTACCAACTGGACCATAGGCGAGCAGATCGCCACCCCCGCCTTATTGCCTTCGGGTGCCCTGCGCGACCTGTCGAATCCGAATCAGGGGGGGAAATCGAAAGATCCGAATGGCTATCAGCCCGCTACCATGTCGCAATATGAAACTACCAGCGACGACAACGGTGGCGTCCATACCAACAGCGGCATTCCGAATTTCGCGTTCTATAAATTCGCAACGGCTATCGGGAAAGACAAAGCCGAGCAAGTCTATTACCGGGCTTTGACAACCTATCTGGTGCGTACTTCCCAGTTTCTGGATCTTCGACTGGCCGTTATCAAAGCGGCTGGTGATCTATATGGAGCCAGTGGCGCAGAAGTAACGGCTGCCAAAAATGCCTTCGATGCCGTAGGCATTACCGATGGAACCCAAACGAATCCTGGTAAACAGCCCGATATTCCGGCTGCCTCGGGTCAGGACCTGATCTTACTGGCTGATGCCAGCACCTCGAAAGTGTATTCAACTACCGTCGGTGTTTCGCCCGCTAAATTTGATCTGAAATCAACCTTAGGTTTGGTACACCGCCCCAGCGTTACCGACGATGGAAAGTATGCCTATTATGTAACGACGGACAAGCGCATTCGTCGGGTTAACCTAACTGGTACCCCTACGGAAACGATTGTTTTCGACCAGCAAATCTGGGATAATGTGGCTATTTCACGAGATGGAAAGCGATTGGCAGCGTTAAAAGCGGATGCGGATAAATCGATTTGGGTGTATAGCTTTGACAAGCAGAAATGGGTACAGTTTCAACTGTATAATCCAACCACGGCTCAGGGTGTTCAAACGGGCAATGTACAATATGCCGATTCCTTTGAATGGGATTTTACGGGCGAAAACATTGTGTATGATGCCTATAATACTCTAGAAAGTAGTTCCGGGGCCAACATTGACTATTGGGATGTGGGCTTTATCAATGTCTGGAGTAACAGTGCGGTCGATTTTGCTAAAGGACAGATCGAAAAACTGTTTACAAACCTCGACGAAGGCGAAAGCGTAGGGAATCCGTCGTTCTCGAAAAATTCGCCGGATGTTATCGCCTTTGACTATTATAATGCCGACGACGACAGTTATTACGTGTTAGCCGCTGATCTGAGCACGGGCAAACTGCAAGTTGTTTATGAAAACATCGTATTGGGGTTCCCCAGTTATTCGCGTCTAGACAACCAGTTGGTTTTCAATACGGAGTCTGGTTCAAGCGAAAATGTATCAGCTATCAACCTGGCGACTAATAAAATTTCGGCTTCGGGGAATGCTTCCGTTTTATACACCGGGGCAAAATGGCCCGTTTGGTACACAACGGCGGCTCGTGTGCAGAAAGCAGTTCAGACCATTACCTTCGATGCCATCTCAGATCGGTACGTCAATCAGGGCGATCTGGTTCTGAAAGCGACCTGTTCCTCGAATCTGGCCGTTGGTTTTCTGGTGAAAAGTGGTCCTGCAACGCTTAGTGGCTCAACGCTGAAATTCAACGGGGTAGGCAGTGTGACGGTACAGGCTTTTCAGAACGGGAACGACCAGTTTGCGGCTGCCTCTACCGTGGAGCGAACGTTCAACGTACTGGCGGTAACTGGAACCGAACCGGCCTGGGCCGATGCCTTGTTGGTGTATCCGAACCCAGTCAATACAACGCTTACAATAGAACTGCCCGGTGCCGAAACGATTGAAAGCTTGTCAGTCCGTACACTGACGGGTGCAACGGTGTTACAACCATCCCTTCGGGGCCGACAGCGTAATGCTACGCTCGATGTTAGTCAATTGCCCAAAGGATTCTATTTTCTGGAAGTGCAGACCGCAAATGGTAAGGCAAACCGAAAACTAATGAAAGAATAAGCAATGACGTTTGATTCTTCCCGCCGTCTTAGTACGTGTATTCAATAAAACTGTATATTTGACCATGTACCTGGAAGAACGCGTCGAGCAATTAGAAACCCTGGCTGTTGATCACGGACGGCAGATCGAAACCATTGCCAAGGGAGTAGCTGATTTAACCGTAACCGTCAATCATCGCTTTGATCGGATTGACGATCGCTTTGATCAAATTGATAAGCGATTTAGTCAGATTGACGAACGATTTAGTCAAATTGATGAACGATTTGTTCAGATTGACGAACGATTCGATCGAGTTGAAAAAGATATATCAGAACTTAAATCTGATGTTTCTGAGCTAAAAGCTGGACAGGCGAGACTGGAGCAAACGCAACAATTGATTCTGACAATTTTGCAGGAGCGACTAAAGTAAATAATTCCTTTTTTACAAAAAATGGGGCTGACAAGGTTACCTTGTCAGCCCCATTTTTTTTGCCATTCTGGTGGTCATTTAATTGTTGACGTGTTGAAAATTGACTGCATTCGTTTGATCATTGATCGTAAATGAAATATGTTTTCCAGAAAGTTGTGCTTCCTCAATAGTGGCTCTTAAAGCTTGATTATTAATGACGTGATCATCTAACGTCAAATTTCTATATTTTGAAAGACCGTTCCAGAAATCATTGAATGCCGATGAATTGTCATCTTCTTCCAACTGAAACCGGATCGGTAAGTTATACATTACATTGACCGCTTTGCCATTTTGCCGGGCAGGTGTCCAGTTGGGCATTTGCTCAACTACCCGAACGGCTTCTTCGTCGGCTCCATAACCGATGCCTCTCAGAACCTCTACATTCGTAATCTCGCCTTTGTCTGTAACAACGAAACGGACAAAGACCTTACCCTCTACCTTGGCTTTCACGGCGGCTTCCGGATATTTTAGGTTCTCGCCCAGATATTCACCTAACTTTTTCATCCCCCCTGGAAATTGAGGGTGGTCTTCAACTACAGTAAACACTTCGCCTTCTACCTTCACCGGCTTTCTTGCGGCTGAAACGGGCAGGTCTTTCTCCGATTGCGTACACATAAGCAGACCGACGGCCAGCGGTAGTACTAACGCATAACCGAACAAGGCCCGGCGTTTTGATACAGGTTTTTTGAGCATGATAATTCGCTGTTTAAGGGTTGATTTTGATACAAAAGGGGTAATCAGTGCCGTAGGTGATACGTTGAGGGCGTAGGCGACTAATTGCTGCGGGTAGTCGGGCTGGGGCGTTTTTAGAACGGCTCGGTCGGCTAGAAACTCGTGGACTTCCTGCAGGGCACGTTTGTAGTAAATCAGTATAGGGTTGAACCAGAGGATTAGTTGTACCAGCTCCAGAATGAGTATATCGACCGTATGACGTTGTCGGATGTGGGATTCTTCATGACAGAGTAGCGCATCAGGCTCAGCAAGGGCGTCTCTTCGGTTCAGAACCAGGTAAGGCCCAAAGGAAAACGACGGTGAGGAATCATCGGGAAGCCGAACCAGTATGTAAGCTCCTCGTTTTTCAGCTTTGCCTGAGTGTATGAGCCGGAAAACAGCCCATACATTGAGCACCAACCGGATGAACATGGCGAGTATGCCTGAGGCATAAACAATACTGATCCGATCGACTAGCGTTAGGGAGTAATCGCTGGCTGACTGTTGACCAACCACAAACGTCGGCAAGTTTATACTTCCCTTCGGAAGCGAGGTAAGGGTTTCGTTGGGAAGCTCAACGAAAGGCAAGACCAGTGATAAACCAATGGATAGGAGCAAATATGCCCGATTTAGCCCGAAAAAGGTGTTTCGCCGAAGCAGCAAGGCGTAGCAACTGTAGAACAGGATAAGAAACAAACTGGCTGTGAGGAAATAGCTGAAGGTGTTCATTTCGTTTTTGTAGTTATGAGTACGACACCATTTTTTCCTTTTGCACCATAAGCTGCTATGGCCGAGGCATCTTTCAGTACAGAGATGCTTTCAATATCATTGGGATTTAAATCCTGAACGGTTTTATAGCGTAGTGTAGAAGTTGACTTTGAATCCTTTGGTACTTCAACACCATCAATGATGTATAGAGGGTCTCCATCATGAAATATATTGCCCCGAATAGCTATACTAGGCCCCGGTTTTCGTGACGAATCAGCGAGTCGATAGTAGGGGCTAACGTCGTTATAGAGGGCGAACCGGCCATTTTTACTGTTATCGATAATATAACCTGACTTTTGAGATGAATCCGGTTCTGATTGTAATACTTGTCCCGTCCGTTTATCTGCGGCCTTTTCAAGCTGGAACTGAATGGGCAGGTTGTATTGTACCGAAACCGCTTCTCCATGCTGTCTGCCGGGATTCCATTTAGGCATCTGGCTCACTACCCGAACCGCTTCTTCATCACAACCGCCACCAATGCCTTTCAATACACGTAAATTCTGAATATCGCCCTGCTGCGTAACAACAAACTGTACGAATACCCGGCCCTGTATCCGGCTCTGCTGGGCTTCTTTAGGGTAGCGTAGGTTACGAGCGAGGTACATACCTAAAGCCCGCATACCTCCCGGAAACTCAGGGACCTGTTCCACAACGGTAAAAACTTCGCCTTTACCTGAGGATGAGCTTTGGGCTTTATTTTGCGGATTTACCGGGGAAGTAGGCTTTGTGGTTGGTTCATAGGCTACGACGACTACTTCGTTCAACTTATTACTTTGTATCCGCAGGCTGGCATTGATCGATGAACGGCTTTTCACCTCTACCACGGCTGTCTCAAAGCCAACAAAACTGAACACCAACGAAGCCGTTTTCGGTATGTTGGTCAGGCGATACTTCCCGTTTGCATCTGTTGTTGTGCCCACATTGGTATTTTTAAGAATAACACTCACTCCCGGCAATGGCTTCCCATCGGCTGCATTTGTCACTCGTCCCGAAACGGTGATCGTTTCGTCGGTTGCCTGACTGACCATATCCGTTAGCTGTTCTCGGGCTGTAGTCATAGCCAGTAAGCCCAGGGCGAGCGGGAGAATCAATACGTACTTACCCAAGGCCCATCGTGTAGTGGCTTTTTGATGAAGCATAAGGATGCGTTGCTTCAGCATGGAAGGATTGAAAAACCCATTAACAAGCGCATCGGGCTGCTGACCAAAGGTGTATTGCACCAGAAAATGGGCGTAGTCGCTCGGTTGTGAAATGGCTTTATCGGCCAGAAACTCATGAACCTGCCGGAGCATACGATCAATCAACCATAAAGCCGGACAGGTCCAGAATACCGCTCGTAGCAGTGCCATACCCAATACATCAAGGCTATGATGTTGCCGGATGTGAACGAGTTCGTGGCTGATAATGACCGGATTGCCTTTGTCATCTGGATTTAAAACCAGATACCGGAAAAATGAAAAGGTTGGTGCGGCCTCCGTGGGTTCTACGACTACATAATCGTCAAAAACCTGCTGGTTTGCCCGACGGATGAAAGCCATCAACCGAGCTGTGTGAACAATCAGTCGTAGAACGAGCAACATACCAATAAGACTATACACAATCAAACCGATTTGATTCCAGTCAGGCCCTGTTTCTTCGGGTATTGCTATAGCCGATACAGGGAGTACAATCACACCCATTGGTACTGGAAGGGTTTCAGCCGTTTGTGTGGGCAGACTGACGAGGGGTAGCACCAGCGAGGCTATGGCCGAAAGCAACAAATAGGCTCGGTTCAGGCTAAAAAACGTATGCCGACGGAGCAGGAGCCAGTAGCAGCCTGCGAACAACAGGCCGTACAGGTTGGCTTTTAGGAAATAGTCGAGCGTATTCATTGGTCTTTCTGCTGGTTTAGGAGTTTAATGATTTCGTCGGCTTCGTTCAGGCTGATATTCTTATCCTTTACGAAAAACGATACCAGTTTTTTGAGTGAATTATCGAAGTAGTTCGCCATAAGTTGCTCGGTCTGGAAACGACGGTATTCTTCTTCGGTAATCAGCGGGTAGTACTCATGCGTTTTTCCATAGGCTGTGTAGCCAACCAGTTCCTTTTTCTCCAGAATGCGGATGATAGTCGAAACGGTATTGTAGGCAGGTTTGGGCTCCGGAAGTTCGGCCAGTACGTCTTTGACAAACCCTTTTTTGAGTTGCCAAAGCACGCGCATAATTTCTTCTTCGGCTTTGGTAAGTTCACGGATCGGCATGATGGGTTAAGGCTAATGGTTTGATAAACGAAAGGTATGACTAATGAATTAGTTTTACAACTAATAGATTAGTTATTTGTTTCAAAAAAACAGGAAACCTCATTTTTGAGATAAAAATGAGGTTTCCTGTTTTTTTGAACTTGTTTTAACTTTCTCTAATCAAGATATAATGGGTGTATTTTGTCATCCCGAGGAACGAGGGATCTTCGGTTACCGAAGGTTTTTCAGCCTCGCCCGAAGATCCCTCGTTCCTCGGGATGACAAAAAAGCGATTAGAACAAAAGTTTTTAAACAGGCTCTCCGTTTAGTTCTGCAATGCAGGACCAGCAGCCGTCCAGCTAACTGGAATATTGGACAGATACCAGCTTTTACCGTTGTCGTTGTTGCCCTGGAAAAACAAATAGGTTTTGCCTTTTGGATCGGTGAAAATATGCGGATGGCCGGACTCGCTGGAATTCCAGGAACCGGGCTGTCCATTTTTCAGGAAAGGCGCATTGCTGACCCGCTCCCAATGTAAGCCGTCCTGACTTCTGGCGACGCCGATCTGCTGTGGCCAGTTGTTATAGGCACCCGCATAAAACATATAGAGTGCGCCATTTCGCTCAATCACTGACGCACCCTCAATACACTCACCTTCCCAAGGTAGTTCGGGTTTTAGAATCGGCCCGTCAATAGCCTGCTGATGCCAGTCGCTCCGGTTGAAGTTCGTGTTGGCGGGCGCAACCGCTACGCCCAGTTGCTGAATCTTGAAGGCTGGATCGCGGGTTGCGAAATAGAGAAAATACTGATTTTTAAAGAGAATTACCTCCGCATCGATCGCTCGTCCGCACGACCAGTCGCTGATAGCCGGGTGAAAAATTGGATTGGTCGGATTTCGGTCGAAATGAATACCATCTTTCGAAACGGCGTGGCAAATGGCATCGTTGCGGCCATTGCCGTAGGTCTGATAAAACAGATGCACAGCCCCATCGCGAATGAGCGCACCCGGCGCGCACAGGCCTTTTTGCTCATAGGCCGTCGTGGGGACAATTTCGCCCACTTTCTGCCAGTTCGTTAGATTGGTACTTTCGGCAATGCCAATACCCCAATGCTCGGCTCCGGCTGAATCTTTATAAAGAGGAACGGAATAGTATAGCAGATAGCGGTTCCTGAACCAGACTACATGGGGGTCTTTCGAAAATCCTGGCTTGCGATGAGTTGTGTCGGCAAACAGCATTTTCGGGCGTGGCGTTTGCGCCAATGCGGGTTTGGACAGGCTAATCCACAACAAAGCGATGGTTGTGAATAGAGTAGTAACTGACTGGTTCATAGTAGATTCCTAGTAGACTCAGAATCAAACGGTTTTTAATAATTTCATGCCAAAACCCGGTGCCGATGATGGAACCAGTTGACCGCCAACCAGCTTGTAATCGCCAAAGTCAATGTCATCGCTGGTACAGGGGACGCCTTCAATCGTGACGGTGTTGCCTAATGCGCCTGTCAGGTGAGCGGTGTAGTAGGTTTTGAGCAACTCACCGAACGCATGGGGCGATGCCTGAATACCCATCTTCTGCAGTTCGGGCATAATTTTTCGCCAGGGCGTAAAACCATAGCCCATAATGTCGGTGATGTGTACGTCGATCAGTTTCTGGGTTTCCAGTTCGCGGAGGAGCTTTTGATCGGGATCGTATTCGCCGTCGGCCAGTAGTGTTTTTACCTTGTTGGCCGTCAGCCAATCCCGCAGTTTCCGGTAGTCGGCTACGGTTTCGGCAAAGGGTTCTTCGATCCAGAACAGCGGAATATCGCCAATACCTTTTACGTAAGCAATCATGCTATCGGGTGTGAAACCGTCATTGCCATCAACCAGAATATCGCAGTTGGGGAAGGTTTTAGCGACAAGTTTGGTCACCTCAATATCCCGTTGCAGCCCCGCCGATTTATCCATCCACATATTGCCCCGCCCGATTTTGAGCTTGAACTGGCGGTAGCCCATGTCATAATCGTGCTTACATTCTTCGAGGATTTTATCGAATCCATTAGCCAGCGTTCCTACTTTCCCTTCTTTCGGCTCCAGTTCGTCGAAATAAATCATACCGCTGTAACACTTGGTCAGGATCGGCTTTTTTCGGCCCATTGACTGATAAACGGGCTTGTTGAGAATCACCCCCGCCAGATCGTGTAGCGGAACATCGAACGCCAGTGCTTTCGTGTCGGTAACCCCCTGGGCTGGTTGGAACAATTCTGCTACCCGTTTCCCTTTGACATAGGTGATCACTTCGTCATTACGTCGACCGTTGGGTTGACCCCAGCCTTTGGCTCCCTGATCGGTGGTGAGCATGCAGACCGTCACTTTGGGGCCATAGCCGTGAATATCCCGACGGGCATTTTTACCCACGAAACGCGGCCATTTCAACTGAACTTCGGTATAGCTGACATCGGCAATTTTGTGCTTCATCAGGTCGTCGGCTCCCGCGTAATTGAAAAGGGAAGTAGCTGCCTGGCTAGCGGTTACAGGACTGAGCGCAAGTGCCGAGGCACTGGTCAACTGGTTGAGGAAGGTTCTACGTTTCATAGTGGTGCAAGGTTTAGATTTTGTTATGCTGACGAAGGAAGCATCTTCGGAAATGCCTTTTGATCCTACTTCCGAAGATGTTTCCTTCGTCAGCATGACAGAAATACACTCATTTTTCCGTGAGGTCAGATTGAAGAACCCGCCCGCACTGACAGCATGCCCAAAACACACTCACTTGAACAACGGCGCGTGAATTTGGCGGAGCGTTTCGACGGGGATTTTAATAACTTCCCGATCGTAGGTAAGTAAGCCATTCACTTCGCCTTCCACATCCGTCGTCTGCGTATATACAGCCGCTGACAAGGCCTGTTTCTGATAATACTCAATGATTTTGGCGTACTTTTTCCGATACGCCTGCTCCACGACATCGGCCGATTGATAGGTCTGATAGCCCCAGTTGCGCATATTCGGATTCCAGAGATGCCCCTGAACTGGCCAGCCGATACCGCCAAACTCGCCAATGACAACAACCCGGTTGGCTTTAGGAGCGGGCGCGTTGGGTTCTTCCTGATAGGTGTGAATGTCGTAGAATTCACCAGCCCCCCGGTCGTTCCAGCCACTGACGGCATTGACCGTTCGGCTTGGGTCGATGGCTTTCACCCAGTCGGATAGTCGGTTGTTGTCGTATTGTCCCCAACCTTCGTTATGCACTACCCAGGTTACAATACTTGGATGATTGTGCAGACGATTCATCATCCGGCGAAGTTCCAGTTCAAACTGCTCTTTCCCTTTCGACCGACGAATGGGTTCCGACTGATCACCGGGCGCTTCGTTTTGGCCTTCCAGAAAACCCGACGGCATATCCTGCCAGACCAGTATCCCCAACTTATCACAGAGGTAGTAGTAGCGTTCGGGCTCGACCTTGATGTGTTTACGGAGCATGTTGAAGCCCGATTTTTTGAGGAAATCGATCTCAAACGTCATGCCCTCGTCGGACGGAGGTGTTAGTAAACCACCCGGCCACCAACCCTGATCGAGCGGGCCGTTCTGGAAAACAAACTTGTTGTTCAACAGCAAAACCGGCTGATTTGCAACGGGGCCTGGACCTACTGAAATCTTCCGCATGGCGAAATAGCCCGTTACAACATCTTGCGGATTCCCTGTAACGGTTGCATTCGCGTAAGCCGTTCGTAAGGCTTCGTCTTGTCGTGGGCGTCGGTTACGGGGGGTATCACCGAAGGGATCGGTAACGGTCACGAGTTCAACCCGGTAATCATACAGGAATGGCTTATCCGGCGACCAGAGTTTTGGGCTTTTGATCGACAAATAGGCCGCTCTTCCCGCGCGAACCAGCGTTGAGGCTACAGTTTGATTGCCGTCTAATGCCGTTACCCGGATTGCCGTCGTAAAGTTATTGGCAGGTTTATCGAGCAATACCTCTACCCGGACACGGCTGGAATCCAATTCGGGGGTGAGCCGTACTTCTTCGATGTAAGTCTGTTTAGGAACCGGCTCCATCCAGACTGTTTGCCAGATACCCGAAACGGGTGTGTACCAGATGCCGTTGGGATTCAGCAGCTGTTTGCCACGCGGTTGCTCACCCGTTGAGGTTGGGTCGGTAACGCCCAGAACGAGTTCGTTAGCGCCGTCTTTCAAATAATCCGTAATGTCGAAGCTAAACGAGTCGGAACCTCCCGTGTGCGAGCCAACCAGCCCATCATTGACCCACAGATTGCATTCGTAGTCGACGGCACCAAAATGGAGGATTATCCGCTGGCCGTTCCAGTCACTGGGCAGGCTGATGGTACGGCGATACCACAACCGCTGGTCAGGCAGGAGCGATTTTGTGACTTTCGACAGAGTCGATTCAACGGCAAACGGAACCAGAATCTGACCACTGAACTGCGTCGGTTTAGGAGCCGTTTTGGCCGTAATAGCATAGTCCCAAAGGCCATTCAGATTTTGCCACTGTTTCCGTACCAACTGTGGACGGGGGTATTCGCGCCAGGCATTTTCGGGCGTTACCTGCTTTTCCCAGCGACTCATAATCGGCGCAGGCTGAAGCTGACTGACGGCTGGCGTTTGGGCAAAAGAAAATGGAGTGGCAAAGAGGGTAGAAAGTAGGGCGAGTAACTTTATCTCACCCCCTCTCTTGATTTCAGGAGAGGGTAGATAGCTTGAATGATAGTTCATGGTCGTTTATTTAGCCAGTTTGCTTTCGAGCATTTTAATATAGTAACCGCCAACGACGGACCGGGCCTGGAAACCAACTTGCTTGGCATTGGTGGTTTCGTGCCAGTCGGAAAGGGGAACCCGCGATGGGGTTTCGTTGGCATACCGCCAGACGGGTCGTACCAGGGCCTGGAAATCCTTGGAGGAAGTTGCCATGGTAGCCGTCCACATGATCCAGTCCGATTTGGTGTAGGTCTTGCGACTGTCTAAGGGGAGACCGTAGGGCTGCTGCTTGGTGAGGTAGTAGTCAATTTCCTTTTTGGCAATGTCTTTCGGGAAGATGTTGATGCCCAAAAGCCGATCCCACACCAGGTTATACTTCTGGCTCCAGGTGTCGCCCGGATTTTCGAACGTCAGGTCGTAGTGGGTTTTATCCGACGCGGTTTTGTCCAGCGCGAGCGGCTGCCACTTAGCGGCCATCTCTTTGGCCGTTTTCAGGTAGCTTTCGGCCGTTGCTTTGTCGCCCAGTTGAGCGGCTAGTTGCCCATAAGCGGCAATGCCCAGAATCGCTTTGATCGACAGGTTGGCGTTGCGGGCAATATGACCAGCAAAGTCGTCGGTGCAGAGCTGATTGGCGGGGTCGAAACCGTCTTTTTTCAGATAATCTACCCAGGTTGTCAGCGTTTTCCAGTGTTGCTTGGCGTAGTTGGCGTTGCCCTCGACTTTACCAATAGCACCCATCAAAATCAGCATATTCCCGCATTCTTCAACGGGCATATCTTCGCCATATGTTTGTCCGTTAGCGAGCGGGTACGTACCTACGTCATGAGCGGCAAATGGCTTGGTCCAGCGACCGCTTTCGGAGTATTGGAAGATCGGCTCCATCATGCCTTTCAGCAGGACCGGGTTGTAGAGCAGGTAAAGCGGAGCCGAGGGATAGGTAATATCGACGGTACCGATGGAGCCATTGGAGAAGTTTTCCTTTGAGAAGAAAAGCACTTCCCCTTTCGGGCCCGCTACGATTTTATGCGCGGCAATGGACTGACGATAGGCAAGTACGCAAAGATCGGCATATTCTTTACCACCGGCTTTCTGAGCGTCGGCACGAAGTTTAGCATCGAACGCAGTACATTTCTGATGCAGTCGATTATAGTCACTCTCTGCGAAATGCAATAAGTCGGCCATTGCCGTTTTCCCATCCCGACGCCACCACGGGCGTAAGTTTTGCTTAAAATATTGCACCGAATACAGATCATCATAACCCAGCAATAGGTGTTTGGTAGCTGAGCCTGTTAGATTGTTAAAGTCCAGAACGGCAGCCATAGCTATATCGACGGCAGCTTTCGCACCTGGTCGTGCGCCCGTAGTCGGGAGTTGACCTTTGGCTAAAAATGCCTGTTTCAGCGCACTGGCTAGTCCTGATGCGGTCTGATTGCCGGTTTGTTGAGGGGCAGCCAGATACGCGTACCCCCAATCGATGCGGACGTTATCTCCCTTACGGCCCAACACGGCTTGGGATTCTGTACCGACTACCTGATAAGTCAGGCCATTCGACTGAGCGGTTTTGGTAATTACCTCCTGACCGATGGTGTTGGTGGCAATGGTGCCTGCTTCACTGAAAAATACCTGTACCGAGTGCGGCTTCTTATCCGACGACTGTACGTCGAACGTAACGTAGCTCACAGGTCGGGCCGCTACCTCCAGTTCATCGAGCAGCAGGGGCGACAGAAAATTTACCATCAGGTTGACAGGCCCGGCCGTAAAGCTATAACGGGTCTGGGTCGCCGATACGGTCACATCGGTTTGCGTAGCTGTGGTAATGGATGAGTTGGTAATAGGGTTAACAATACCAACATCGATAAACGACCCTCCGCGTGGGCTTACACAATGCACCGCCAGCACGTTTTTGCCGGTTTTCAGCGCCTTCTGACCGGCTTCGGGGAAGGGTAAGTTGATGTATTCGTTGACGTAGTCGGGCTTGTCCAGAATTTTAGTGCCGTTGAGGTAGATCACTACATCGTCATCATGGTTCAGCACCAGCAATAGTTTCGATGGATCGGCTTTGCCATCGTAGGTAAATTCCCGACGCACGTAGATCCCCTCTTTCATCGTCTGGCTATTGACCCATTTGGTATGCGCATCGGGCGTATCGCCAAAAGGCCCCGTACCCGTTGCCCATTTGCTATCGTCAAAATCTGATTTTTCCCAGCCTTTATCGGGCTTTTCCAATGTGTATCGGGCCTGGTAGGGTTTCGATTCGCCGGTTGCCAGAATGGGTTCGTAAGTGGTGGGCACAGCACCCAGAAACTGATACGGTTTGCCATCGATCCGGATAATCCCCTCCAATGATTGGGGTTTGCCAGTCCAGTGGCGGGTAGGGGAGTCGGTTAGTTTATCCGTCATACTCCACAAGCTAAAATAGGGGTCGTGGGTGATGAGTGGATAGGCGGGTGGGCGCAGGCTCTGGGCCTGAGTCCAGCCAGCTATGAAGAGAAAGAAAAGAAGTGTTGACGCGTACTGAATTGGTTTATTGCGCATTGGCAGTGGAGTTTTTTCGGATATAGTAAACTATACCTTAAACCCGACCTACGGTTACCTTTACTTATCGAGGGTAGGATAATCGCTCAATATGCTTTGGAAGGAAGAGAATAAATGAATGTCATCCTGGTTGACAAGCCCTCTGTAAACTCCCTTATATCCTATTCTATATGAAGCATGTATTCGTTTGGCTAACCATGCTGATTTTGGCAGGCCATGCCGTGCAATCGGTTGCACAACAAATTTCGAAAGAAGAGTTAATTTTCCTGACTCCCGACTGGAAAGGTGAACGGTTCCCGGATGGTCGCCCGAAAGTACCAGATGCCATTTTAAAACGGATGAAACTTGTCACGCAGGAAGAAGCCTGGGCGGTGCTGAAAGGAGAAAAATACCGGTATCAGTATGCAGGTGGCTGGCAGACCATCAACCCCGATAGTGTGCTGGTTGGGCGGGCCGTAACGGCCACATTCATGCCGGGTCGTCCTGATGTTCATCGGGTCACGGACGAAAAAGGCCATACCAAAGACGGTCGGGTAAAATCGCAGAACGCCTGGCCGATTGACCTGCTCGTGAAAGGCGATGTATATGTGGTCGACCAGTTTGATATGCATGAAGATGGCCCAACCATTGGCGATAACCTCGGCAATTCCATCTATGCCAAAACAGGCAACGGTATTGTGTATGAAGGAGCCGTTCGCGACATCGCCGGATTAAAGGAAATTGGTGGTTTTACGTCGTATTTCCGCAGTTATCACCCCTCACACCACAACCCGGAAGGCGATCTGAACACAACTTTGGTCGGCATCAATCGGCCAACCCGGATCGGTAAAGTGATGGTCATGCCGGGCGACATCGTATTGGGTCGTGATGGAGGTGTTTGTTTTATTCCGCCCCATCTGGCCGAAAAAGTAGTGAAAACTTCCGAGATCATTCGGTTGCGGGATATGTTCGGGCATCAGCGGCTGCGCGAGCAGAAGTATACACCGGGCCAGATCGATACGCGCTGGTCGGATGAGATCGAAAAAGATTTCTCGCAGTGGCTGAATTCGCACATTAATGAACTCCCTGTTCCGAAAGAGCAGATTCAGGAATTTCTCAAAAATCGAACCTGGTAAAAATTGCATAGTCAGGAATAGTCAAGTATGGTCAAGAATTGACCATGCCTGACCATACCTGACCATACCTGACCATACTTGACTACCCCTGACCACCCTTGACAATATCTGTCCATTTCTGACCTCATTTCTTATGAAAACGTCAAGACGTTCCTTCCTGACCAAAAGCGCCCTAGCCAGCGTATTTAGCGGTAGTGCCTTGTCCAGCTTTGGCGAAGGGCTGGAAACCGCCATTGAGCGGACCCCACTTTCGTCGGCTCCGTCGGATCTGAAAATTACCGACATAAAATGTGGCTACACACGCGGTGGTCATAGTCTGTTTGTGAAAGTGCACACCAATCAGGGAATCTGGGGATGTGGCGAAGCCGTCGATGCATCGGTCGGAACCTACCACCTGGTCAAACTGATTGGGCAACGTATTAAAGGCCGAAGCCCGCTGAATGTCAACCGTATTTTCGAAGATGTTCGAAAGTCGGGGTTCTTCGAGGGAGCACAGGCGGGTATATATGTATCGGTACTGTCGGCGGTCGAAACGGCCCTTTGGGATCTGGCCGGAAAGGCGCTTGGCTTGCCCGTGTATCAACTGCTTGGCGGAAAGTTTCGGGATAAAATCCGGGTGTACTGCGATACGGGAGCGTATCGGGAGACGGATACCAGCCCGGAATCGTTTGGGAAGAGTGCCAAACGGGCGGTCGATATGGGTTTTACGGCCGTCAAATACGACATCGACGAGCGCAACGACCCCAACAAATATGACGCCTACAACTGGACAGCCAGCCCCGGCGAACTGGAACGTATGTACAACCAGATTGCAGGGGTTCGTGAAGCCGTTGGACCTAAAATCGATATCTGCGTCGATATGCACGGGCGCTACGACATGACCACGGGCCGACGGGTGGCCAAGATGATGGAGCCGCTTAAATTGCTCTTTCTGGAAGAGCCCATCCCGGCCGAAAACCCCGAAGCGTACCGACAAATCCGGGAAATAACGACGACCCCCATCTGTGCAGGCGAAAACCATTACTTGGCTCATGGCTTCCGTCGGCTGCTCGAAATCGGGGCTGTCGACATCATCATGCCCGACTTGCAGAAGGCAGGTGGACTGGGCGAAGCCCAGCGGATTGCCAATCTGGCAAATTTGTATTACGTACCCTTTGCCCCACACATGGTCGCGTCGTATCTGGGGGCCATGGCGTCGAGTCACGTATGTGCGTCGGTGCCCAACTTCCTGATTCTGGAGTGGCAGATTTATTTCCACGAGGAGCCGATGTTCAAAGAGATCGTTACCTTCGACGGGCCAATGGTGGAGAAAGGGTTTATTCCATTATCCGAAAAACCCGGTATTGGCGTCGAAATCAATGAAGAAGGGATGCGAAAATACGCACCTAAAGATGTTCCGTTCTTTGTATAAGTTTGATACTGAGGCCTAAACGAATGCTACGTTCGTCAGCTATCAGTACGTAAGCACTGTTTTTCACCGCGAGGACGCAAAGACGCAAAGATTGACTATCAATCCATTTTAATCCTTGCGCCTTAGCGTCCTCGCGGTGATACCTAAATTGTATTGACTATATCAAATGAGTATGTTACAAACCATGCGTTGGTTCGGACCGAACGACCCGGTTTCGCTGATGGATATTCGGCAGGCAGGTTGTTCGGGGGTTGTGACGGCCCTGCATCAGATTCCAGTAGGTGATCTGTGGACCGTCGACGAAATTACCAAACGCAAACAGTTGATTGAAGCCGATAACGGTCGGTATTCACCTTTACAATGGGCGGTTGTGGAAAGCCTGCCAGTGCATGAAGATATCAAAAAAGGGCGCCCTACCCGCGCGGGTTACATCGAGACTTACCAGCAGTCTATCCGCAATCTGGCTGCCTGCGGTATCCGAACGGTCTGCTATAACTTTATGCCGGTGCTGGACTGGTCCCGTACAAAGCTGGACTACGAAATGCCCGACGGCTCACGGGCACTGCGATTCGTTTGGGAGGACTTCGCCCTGTTCGACCTCTATATTCTGAAACGTCCCGGTGCGGAAGCGGATTATGAACCAGAGATCATTGAATCGTCCCGGCAGAAGCTGGCGAAAATGACGGCCGAACAAGTTGCTGAACTGACCAATACGGTATTACTTGGACTACCGGGTTCCGAAGAGGCCTTTTCGCTGGATACCTTTCAGGGCTTACTGGATGAATACCGCCAGATTGGCGATCAGGCGCTTCGCGAAAATCTGTATTATTTCATTCAGCAGGTGGCTCCGGTGGCACAGGAAGTGGGCGTCAATCTGTGCATTCATCCCGACGATCCGCCAAGACCCTTGCTGGGGCTGCCCCGTGTAGTGAGTACGGAGGCCGATCTGGCACAACTCATGAATGCCTGCGATATAACGGCCAATGGTATAACATTTTGTACCGGCTCGTTGGGCATACGACCCGACAACGATTTGCCGGGTATGATTCGACGGTTTGGCAATCGCATCCATTTTATTCACCTGCGTACGACCAAGCGCGAAGCCGATCCTCGTAATTTTCACGAAGCCGACCATTTAGCGGGTGATGTCGATATGTATGCCGTTGTGAAGGAAATCGTGCTGGAACAGAAACGACGGGGCAAAGAAGGCGTAGGGGAAACCGCCATTCCGATGCGTCCCGATCATGGCCATCAGATGCTCGACGACCTGCACAAGAAAACATATCCCGGCTATTCGGCCATTGGGCGTTTGCGTGGATTGGCGGAGTTAAGAGGCCTTGAAATGGGTATCGAACGCAGTTTAGAAACTATTAATTAAACACAGAGGCACAGAGCACACAGAGGTTTTATCACTGGAAGTTGTTTAAACACCTAATAATAGGCCCAAAATGAGTGATTTTGCCATGCTGACGAAGGAAGCATCTTAAATCTTCTAGACATAATAGTCAGGATATGGTAAGATGCTTCCTTCGTCAGCATGACAAAAATCTTCACAAGAAAAGTTTAAACAGCTTCCTAAACATACGTATATAAAACCTCTGTGCTCTCTGCGTCTCTGTGTTTAAACCACTTTTTATAAAATGACACAAACCGAAAATTTAACGTATCCGGCTGTTTTTTCGCTTGATGGCAAGTTAGCACTCATTACAGGCGGAGGCAGCGGTATTGGGTTCGATATTGCCCGGTGTATGGTTGAGTCGGGGGGGCGCGTGGTGATTACAGGTCGCCGGGAGGAACCGCTGAAAGAAGCCGTACAATCGTTGGGCGAACGGGCCCATTATCAGGTTAACGACGTGACCGACCGTGAATCGCTGGAAGGTCTGGTCGAAAAAATTGTAAGCGAGTTGGGGCCCATTGATATTCTGGTGAATAATGCGGGTATCAATATGAAAAAACCGGCGCTGGAAGTTTCTGACGCTGATTTCGACCGAATTGTCCATACCAATTTAAACTCCGTTTTTAGCCTGACCCGTACTTGTGCGCAACGGATGATGGCCCGTCAACGCGGTTCGATCATCATGATTTCGTCGATGGCGGCCTACTACGGGATCGACCGGGTGGCTGCCTATGCGGCCTCCAAATCGGGTTTAGAGGGTATGGTAAAAGTGCTGGCATCGGAATTTTCGGGCAATGGCGTTCGGGTCAACGCCATCGCACCGGGTTTCATCGAAACGGCTATGAGCAAAACGGCCATGAGTGGTGATCCAGACCGCTTTGCCCGGGCCATGCGTAGGACCCCAATGGGCGCATTCGGAAAACCGTCTGATATTGGCTGGGCGGCTGTTTTTCTGGCTTCCGAAGCTGCTCGGTATGTTACGGGCGTGTCGCTTCCCGTCGATGGTGGTAATTCAATTGGATTTTAAATGAAAAAGTAGTCGCTCGTCCGCGATGCCATGTCGGACGAGCGATTCATATTAACAGGCTGTAAAGTTTTCGGGCAAACCGTCCAGTATTCACCAGACTGCATTTATTTTGGGTCAAAATGGAGTACTGAATTGTATGAAACGGATTGCCGAATTTTCCCTGTGTATTGCCGCCTGGCTACTCGTTGTACCCTGTAGCTGGGCTCAAACCAAGTCTAAAAAAGCCCTTTTTGTGATTGTAGATGGTATTCCATCTGATGTCATTGAAAAGCAACCGACCCCCAACCTGAAAGCCATTGCCAAAGAAGGCGGTTATGCGCGGGCTTACGTAGGCGGGCAGAAAAGCAGCTATTCGCAAACGCCAACCATTTCGGCCGTCGGGTATAACAGTCTGCTTACGGGTACCTGGGTCAATAAACACAATGTATGGGACAACAGCATCAAGGCGCCCAACTACGCTTACTGGACCATTTTTCGCTTTTTCGAACAGCAGTACCCCTTCAAGAAAACAGCCGTTTTTTCGACCTGGCTCGATAACCGGACCAAACTGGTGGGCGAAGACCTGCCCCAAACCGGAAACCTACGGATCGACTATTCTTTCGATGGCCTGGAACGCGACACGCTGCTTTTTCCGCACGATAAGGAGTCGGGTTATATCCACCGGATCGATGAAAAAGTAGTGGACGAAGCCTGCCGGTATATTCAGGACGAAAGCCCGGACCTAACGTGGGTATATCTGGAATATACCGACGATATGGGCCATAAATACGGCGACAGCGAACCGTTTTACAAAGCGGTTGGCATCATGGACGATCAGATGGGTCGCCTTTGGAAAGCCATTCAATACCGGCAGAAAACGTTTGGTGAAGACTGGCAGCTATTCATCACCACCGATCATGGCCGTAGTGCCGATACAGGCAAAAATCACGGAGGGCAGTCGGATCGGGAGCGGGCTACTTGGATGGTAACGAATGCCAGAGATCTGAATAGTCAGTTTAAAACCACTACACCCGCTATTGTCGATATAATGCCGACCATGGCCCGCCATTTGGGGGTTACGATTCCGAAAGAGCAGGCATTTGAACTCGATGGTGTACCCTTAACGGGTAAAATCTCCATTGCAGAGCCGAAAGCCCGGAAAGAAGCCGGAAAACTGCTGCTGAACTGGAAAGCCGTTGATAAAGAGGGAACGGTGAAAGTATGGGTATCGACAACGAATCACTTTGAAGAAGGTAAACGTGACCAGTATAGCCTGCTGGCCGAAGTGCCCGCCAGTACCGAAGCGGCTGTGATCGAAGTGCCTAAATTACCTGCCGGGTTTGTCAAGGTTGTGCTGGAAGGCAAGCATAATTCGCTCAATCGCTGGATTGTTGAATAAGGTTATTTGACCCGTGTCCAGGTGCGGGTTTTGCCCAGTAAACTGATACCCATCACATAGCCATGGAAATCGAGCGTATTAGCATCTTTCAGTGTCAGGTCGCAATTGTAGGTTTTGCCATCTTCCGGGTTATAGATTTCTCCTCCGCTCCACACATTATTGCCCTTATAAACCAAATCTTTTAACAAGACCATGTTTATTAAGGGGCGATTCCGCAGCGTAACGTCCGGGTTTTCCGTGTCAATTTTAGGCTTGTTGGTAGCAGGGTCATTGGGCTCCAGCATCCAGACCAGTTTGCCGTAATACTTATTCCCCTGTTTATAGATTTGGACCTGATTCCTCTTTTTCGAGCTAAGCCATTTTCCCAGTACTGCATCAGGATCGTCGGCATTACGGGCGAAAGAAGGGATAGTCAGGGTGGCTACAAGCAGGAAAATGGCGAAACGAAACAGATTCATAAGACAGTTGAGGCAATGATTTTGATGTATAACTAATTCGCAGACGACTTGTCAGCGTAGTAAACGAAAAATCATGCCGACCTGTATATAGAGCGTATTAAATGCGTAAGGTTTAATGGTTGAGATCAAATTCCGGTTTCGGCAACGTATGCTTCCAGTGCCTGAAAATCCTTGGTTCGCTTCATGAAGTGAATCGGGGCCGATTGAGCGATGCGCAACGCTTGCTGGAAATGCTGGGGTAAGTAGGGTTTGGTTAACAACTGAACAGGTATCGGAAAATGCCGAAGTAGCTCGACAGGGGCGCGTATGGCACTGATCGGCCCTTCACTGACACGGGAGTTTGGTGGAAACAGAATGTTGATCTGGCGGAGCGGAACCGGCTCTTTCGGAAATGTATCCAGCGGTTGGGTTACTAAAAACTTCTCTATTCCTTCAAACGACGGAGCCAGTCCGGCAGTAGCTATGTTAAGTCCGTTGAGCGCCTTTTTCCAGACCTTGTACTGACTGAAGGCAGGAATGACGTAGGCCTTGTTGCCGATCAGTTGGATCGCTACCAGATCATCCGACAATACGGTATGTCCGGCTTTCCCAAATGCCGTGGCCGTTGTCGACTTGCCGGCACCCGGTATGCCCATAAAAACAAGGGCCTGCCTGTTTACTTCCACGGCACTGGCATGCAGCAGGAATAGACCCCGTTGGTACAGAATCACGCCAAAGACTTCGCTAAGCAGGAATAGCCGAAGCGTTCCTTCATCGGCGCCAAGATTCTGGTACACAATCTGGTTGCCGTCGCTGATCCGAAACTTACCGATCCCTTCCCAGTTGATAACAATTGCCTCCCCTGTCCGGCCAAATTTTGCCCGTACTCCCCGTCGCTGGACCCGAGTCAACTGCCCTGCTTTTTCAGGAACAGGGCCTTCGGTAATTAGGACATCTGCCGGGCCAGTCGACGATGGCAAAACACCGTCGAAATTAATGGTGGTCTGAAGAGTTAATCCAAAGGCGAAATAATGCATGATGGGGTTGATTAAGGCAAATTAATCAGTGCATTTCCTTGAGCGAAATCCAGTACAACCCGACAAAAAGCAGGCTGAAAAAGACGCCAAATGAAATATTCAGGGCTTCGAAGCCGGCCAGTGCTACGGGTAAGATAAATCCGCAGACAACTCCAGTCACGTAAATCCAGAAACCAACGCGACGCAGCCGGAACATGAAAATAGCCCCAACCAGGGTAATCAGGGAATAAAAAAAGGAAGCGATTGCCAGCGACCGAACCTGTTCTTCATCATTGGGAAGGGGAACGTTCCCCGACGAGCGGTCCTCATAATATTGCTTGGGCGATGTGTCGTCGGGCTTATTTTTTCGCTCGATCTGTGTTGTTTCTGATACCGCTTCGGTTTGCGAAAAAGAGACCACGGCATCCACGATTCCCCAGGTACAACTCAGAAAGGTAAGAATGCAAAGAAGAGTTAAAAATTGAGAGCGCATAGTAACGCGAACATCCTGTCCGCCTGTTTAATAGAAACGGATTTATCTCCGTATTTGACAGCCTGTTAAAAGGAAGTTTCGTATGTAACTTCCCAAAACCTTATTTTCGCGGCAGAGTTTCCTACATACCAACGAAATCCAAAGCCAATGACTCTGCAAGAACTGACCGAACAAATTCGGACCAAAGTTACACATGCCGATAATATCAACGCTACCGTTAAGCTCGTAACTGATGCAGGGGTTGTGTACATTGATGCTACGCAATCGCCAGCCATCGTGTCGAACGACGATAAACCCGCCGACTGCGATTTGCAGGTGAGCATCGATAACCTGGTGAAAATGAGCACAGGCGACCTGAATCCGATGATGGCTGTGATGATGGGAAAACTCAAAATCAAGGGCGACATGGGCATCGCCATGAAAATGGGCCAGATAATGGGCTAACTATAAAGAGTGAAAGAGTGAAAGAGTGAAAGAGTGAAAGAGTGAAAGAGCGAAAGAGCAAAACTAAGGGGCCAGTTGAATAAGTAGTAGCTAAGCGTTTCGGGCTTACTAGTTTGAATGGAGAACATACTTGGTCTTAGCCGTCAAGTTTCGCTCTTTCACAATTCACTCTTTCGCTCTTTAAATTTATGCCTAAGCCCTCTCGTCGTCAATTTCTGGAAAATAGTACGCTGGCTGCGGCCAGTTTTCTGCTGCTTCCGCGTCATGTACTGGGCGGAAAGTCGGCCAAAGGTGCGCGCATTATTGCTCCGTCCGATAAACTGGCTATTGCGGCTGTAGGTTGTGGAGGCAAGGCCGATGTCAATATCCGGCTGGCGTATAACAATGGCTCCGATAACATGGTCGCCCTATGCGATGTCGATGATCGTCAGGCCAAAAAATACCGGGCTCAGTTTCCCAGCGCACCGTACTTTCAGGATTATCGACAGATGTTCGACAAAGTCGGTAAAAGTTTTGATGCCGTTATTGTCAGTACGCCCGATCATATGCACGCGCCCATTGCTATGGCGGCTATGCAGCTGGGCAAGCACGTGTATGTTGAAAAACCGCTGACGCACGATATTTACGAAGCCCGGATGCTGACCCAGGCTGCCGAACGGTATAAAGTGGTCACCCAGATGGGCAACCAGGGTAGTTCGGGCGATGCCACGCGGATTATCGAAACAGCAATCCAGAAAAAACTGATTGGCCATGTGCATACAGTTTACTGCTGGACCGACCGCCCGGTATGGCCACAGGGCGTTCGGTCGCCCAAAGACAAAGGCGAATCGCAGCCGGTACCACCGGAAGTAAACTGGCCGCTCTGGCTCGGAACGGCTCCTTTTCGCGAGTATCACGAAGCCTATATGCCTACTCGCTGGCGCGGCTACTGGGATTTTGGAACGGGAGCGCTGGGCGATATGGGCTGCCACTTTATGGACGTGCCTTTCCGGGCCCTGAAACTCAAATACCCCACCGCCGTGGAGTGCAGCGTCGGTTCGGTTTACGCCGATTTCTTCAAAGAAGCCTTTTTTGATGACAGTTGCCCACCTTCGTCGGCCATTCACCTGACCTTTCCATCCGACGATAAGAAAGTAAAAGAGATTAAATTCTCCTGGTTCGATGGCGGTATTCGACCGCAATTGCCAGAAGGCGTAGCGTATGAAGACGTATTCCGGGACAACAACGGCGGTATGCTGTTTATTGGTACCAAAGGTATGCTGACGGGTGGTTTATTTGGTAATGACCCAAAACTACTCCCGGCCGATAAGTTTGCCAACACGGCTTTACCCGCTCCCGAAAAGCCACTGGTCGAAGGAAAAACGGAAGGGCATCAGCAGCAATGGGTAAAAGCCTGCAAACAGGGTTACGGAGCCTACACATCGTCGTCGTTCGATCAGTCGGGGCCACTGACCGAAACCGTTCTGATGGGCAATCTGGCTACGCGTTCCTACATGGCACGCGAAGGGGGTAAGTTTACAGGGCGTAAGCGACTTCTGTGGGATGGCGACAACATGAAGATTACCAACTTCGATTACGCCAACCAGTTTGTCCGGCGGCAATACAACGGAGGGTATACGTTATAAAGAGTGAGAGAGCGAAAGCGTGACATCCTGGACCGTAAACACGCTTTCGCTCTTTAACTCTTTAAATAAATTCCTACATTAGTGGTAGCTCAGACCACTAATGCGACGTTTTAGTCAACAGGTATTCCTCATCTTAAGCTGTTGCTTACTGACTTTTCGCCTGATCGCCCAACCGCTCAGCAAGCAGTCGGTTATTCGTTTGCCTACGCAGGGGGATGACGTTTCCTTACGGGGAAAACTGGCTTATTTTCGGGACTCACTGGCTAGCCGAACTATTTCGAATGTCATTGACCTGGCAGCCAGTTCCGCCTTTCGACCGATTACCACGCCCGTTCCTAATTTTGGCTATGTCACGGGGATCAAAGCGGCCCGGCCTGTCTGGTTGCGATTTCGAATGGAGAATGGGTCGGCAACAGCCCAGACCTGGTTGGCCGAAATCGATTTCTGGTCGTTCGATTCGCTTCAGCTTTTTCTGGTCGATAGCCAAAATCGGATCTTGTTGGCCTCACCGATTATTGGTTGGAAAACCCCGGCAACCCAACGCCTACGTCATCATCGTCACTATTGGTTTCCGTTTACCGTACCCGCCCATGAACGCGTAACGGCTTATTTCCGAATGTATAAACAGCGCGGTACACAGCTTGTGCCCATTAGCCTGATTCGGGAGTCGGCCTATGAATCGCTGGTCCAGAAGGGATACTTGTTTTGGGGTGGGGTGTTGTTCGCGCTGACGTTTGTGGCGGTAATGAGCTTTATTTTTTTCCTGACTACGCTCGACCGGATTTATTCAAAATACATTTTCTGTCTGCTTGGGCTGGTCGGCTTTTTTGTTATCAACGACGGTTTTCTGAATCAGTTTGGCTTCGATCTTCAGTTCTGGTTGCCCCGGCAGAATATTTATTTTCTCTTCCCGCTCATTCTGTTCTATTCGCAGCTAACCTTCGTCCGAACGTTTCTGTCCGTAAAAAATACGCCTTCCCGGCGCTGGCATACCATCGGAACCGTGGTGCTGTGGTGTGGCCTTTTCTGCTTGCTTGGTTTAACATTTGAACTGATCACACCCTTTTCGCCCACCGTCGAGCTGATCATGGTGCGAATTTTCTCTATTTTTTATTGGTTCCCGATGCCTGTGATTGGGGCTTATATTGTCGTGGGGATTATCCGGCGGTATCACGTTGGCGAAGCCTGGTTGTATCTGATTGCCGTTTCGCCGTTTTACGCCCTAAACCTGGGGCAGGTCTTCGCCAACTTTGGCCTGATTCCTACCTTCGAACCTGTCGCTAATTTTACGTATTATGCTGTGGCGGCTTTGTTTGAAGTGCTGGTATTGACCATTGGTCTGGCCTATCGATACAAAATGGAGCGCGATCATACCGAACGGCTTATCAAAGAAAGTACGGCTCAACAGCAACGGGCCTACGAAGCCGAAGTGCAGGCACTGGCGATGAAGAATAGCCTGCTGGTCGAAAAAGAACGAATTGCCCGCGATTTACACGATAACGTAGGGGCGCATCTGGCGTTTATCGTGACCAACCTGACGCACATCAGCGATCAGGCCGAAAAGCAATCGACAAAAGAAGGCAAACAGTGGGCTTCGCGCTTACGCACCATCGTGATGCACACGCGTGAGGCCGTTAAGCTTCTCCGCGAAACCATCTGGGCCATTCATCAGGAAAGCTTTACGGTCGAGGAGTTTGACGAACGATTGAACCAGTACATAAACCGCTACTTTCACGAACCGGATGGCCTGCACGTAGATGTCCAGGTGAAGGGTGCCCAGTCGCAGCGGCTCTCATCGACGCAGGTACTGAATCTGTTCAGAATTGTGCAGGAAGCGCTCAACAATGTGGTCAAACATGCTCAGGCAACGGTCGCCAATGTCCAGTTGCAGGTAAGTTCGGGAGGGCGCATCAACCTCCGGATTCACGATAATGGCTGTGGCTTCACCTGGAACAATGCCGTTATATCGAGCCAGCACTATGGCCTTCAGAATATGCAGACCCGCGCTCAGGAGTTGGGCGGTACCTTCCGGGTTTTTGCCGACGAGGGGACTACCGTAGAGGTCGACGTATGATCGATCAGGTAGGCGCGTATTGTTCAGCCTCAGCTCTTGTGAACCGTTTTCGCTGCCAGCCGATACAGAGCTACCAGATGTGAGAACAGGACGACGGGAACGATGAAGCCCGGAAGCCAGACGTAGGGCGCTTTCAGAACGCCAACATTAGGCTGGTCGAAACCGAACTGCTGAAAGGGCAAGGGCGCCGACAGAATAGCATGAATTACAATATTCAGCACGAGGCCCAACGTCAATACATTCCAGACGAATAGCCATCGGCTTGCCAACTGGTGGCGTTGAAACGCAAAGTAAGCCACAACAGGGGCCGTCAGACCAGACAGAATATCCAAATTACCTCCTTCAAATGTCATCAACTGCGGCACCTGGTGGTACAGGTAGAGTCCGTATAAACTTAACTCAACGGGAACCCGTACAACGTGGAGCCAGGTCAGGGTCGACAAGGGTAATTTTTCGATCCAGAGCCGCCCTCGGGACGTAATGAAAAGGCTTCCTATAAAAACGAGTGGTGGGGCAACAACCAGTACTAAACCGGGAGGTCGGGCGTCGAGGTGCAGGAAAATCTGATTGTGGGCCAATACGGCTAAAACAACCAGCCAGATCAATAGGGTGATTCCTAGTCGATTGGCTACTCGTGTAGAAACCGGCCGAACGACGTTGTAGAGAAAGTAGACAGTCAATAGGGTGGTTGCGCCGAAAAAAGCGTCTAGCCAGATGGGTGTGCTGTCGTACAGATGAGACAGATTAGGTTGCATAATTTATGACCGATTGGAGCAAGTAACAGCACTTGCGACGACAAAGAAAATGCAGCCGTCAGTCAGAAAAGCTACCGAAAAATCGCTCTGATGATGAATGGTACCCAAACAGGAGATGAATGGTCACTGGACAGGAATAGCCTCAAGCCATTTTTTAAAGTCAGGACTTCGATACCGGCTAACTACCACCTGTTCATGCGTTTGCTGTTTGTGCAGGGCAGGGCTAAGGTGCACCGCCAGCTTGCGGTTGGTATCGTCCTGAACGGCCCGAACCGCGTTTTGGGTTACTACAAACTGGCGATTAAGCTGGAAAAAGCAATGGGAATCGAGCAGCGGGGCTAATTGGGTAAAGGAAGAATAGGATGTAGACACCTGCTGCCCGTCCGTTTTAACCAGTAAAATCAGGCCACCTGTCGAATAAAAATAAGCGATCTGATCAATGGGCAACCTCAGTTTACCCGTATGTATAGCTACGGTGATCAGTTGGGGGATTGCCGCAGCCAGCAGGTTATTTTCTGAGTTGCTTTCTGGAACCGATAGCACTTTCGCTTCCCGCTCAACCAGGAAAGCCCGCAGAATATATACCCCCACATATCCGCCATTCAGCAGCGACGCCAGGGTAATGCAGACCGTTATTCCTTTCAATACCGTTGGCAGCGCTGGCCAGTGGTTTGTGTAGAGCCGTTGGGCGAGCGGGAATACAACGGCAAAGGTCAATAACGTAGCGACTCCGCCCAGAACGAACTGAGCCGCCAAACGCCGGGTTGGTTGCTGGCCAAACGATAGGCGGGCATCGAGCCAGTCATAAACTGCCAGATTCACCTCCCAGCAGGAGGCCATTACGGTGGCTACTGTCAGGAAATAAGGCCAGGGAAACTGATACCCCGGTTGCCCCGGAAATAGCTGGCTAAACACCACATGCGAAGCCACCAGCGCAGCTATCGGTACCAGTGCCAGGCGGAGGTAGAGGTGTTGTCGACGGGTAAGCGGGGCCATACTAATTAAGCGTTTGCTAGAGGAAAGCTGGTTACTACAAATGTAGCGAAAACCTGGCCCTCATAGCTAAGCCGTAACTAGTGTCCCCGGCTCCTTAATGCCATCCACCAGCATCTGCAGGGTTGTTTTTTCGTATACGGCCAGATTGGCGTCGCGGACACGCAGCATGATGGGCCGGATTTTACACGTTTCTTCACTGTCGCAGTCATCACAGCGAGTATAAAAGTGAAGCGACACACAAGGCGTTGGGGCAATCGGACCGTCAATGATGCGGACGAGTTGGGCCAGGGTAATGCGATCCGGCTCTACCCGCAGCATGTAACCACCACCTTTACCTTTCTGGCTTTGCAGCAAGCCGTGATTCCGTAATTCCAGCAGGATACCTTCCAGAAACTTCTGGGGAATGTGTTCCTGCTCGGCAATACGGGCGATCAATACTGGGCCGCTGCCATACGCCTGGGTCAACACCTTCATGGCTTTGATGGCGTATTTTGCTCTTTTAGAGATCATATAGCATTTTGTTTAGTGTGTGATTCCGATAGGGTTTTAGGATAATATATTTATCCGATAAATTTTGTATAGTAATTTGGAAAATAAAAAATCTCCCACTTACCTTTACGCCGTTATTGACCAAAAATTCAATTTACAATGGACGTCTACCAGCCCCGATGTTGCTACAAGATCGACTAAAATGCCCGCTGATGGGATGCGCAAGGCGGGTAATTTGCCTAGTCGTTTCGTGGTAAAGATCCCTGCGTTTACTGAATAACTGATCTCCACATACGTTTGATACCCTCATCTACAGACAAAAGTAAGGATTTACTTTAAATCTATATTAAATACATAGATTAAATATTTTTAAGAATCCACTTCATCAACAAGCAACCATATTCAACGACTAATTCGCTTTCGTTATGATTTCAGCTACAACAATAGGAAACCGCCAACTGGTCTACCAGATTACCGGGTTCGACCGACTGAATTTCGTAGACGACGTAGCCAATGCCGTTCCGCAGGATGACCAGTGTCGGATTACAGGGCTATCGTTTGTGGTCAATGGCGTCCGGGTCGATGGTCAGCTTACGGTCTGGGTACAGGATGATAATCGATTAGCTAGCATTTACCGTCAGTTATCTGCTATTCAGGGATTAGTCAGTATACAACAGGCTGATTGACGAAGCGTACCGAAAACAACTAAAACCATGAGTAACCAGATTATATGCCCTACAAGTGGGGTTCAGGTCAATGAGACGAAAGTTCGTCTGGTAGCAGGCCTTGTCCTGCTTATTGCTATTGGATATTGGCTCACCAATTGGTCGGTTTTACCCCTTTTGCTGTTTGCCGATTTTGGCCTTCGGAGCACCGATTTGGGAAAATATAGCCCATTAGGAGCTATAGCCAACGGCGTGGTGAATGCCCTGCATTTGCCTTATAAAGGTACCGATCAGGCTCCCAAGCAGTTTGCGGCTCGCATTGGATTTGGCTTTGCCATTCTTATTTCCGTATTACATCTGGCGGGCATCTCAGCTCTGATTCCTGTCGGTGTGCTGATCGTTTTTGCCGCGCTGGAATCGATCGTTGGCTTTTGCGCTGGCTGTTACGTGTACACGTATTACATACGGCTGTTCTCTAAGATAAATGACTAAAACAATGTAGAGTTCGGCCTTTACTTTGACCCCGATGGGTTCACTGTAAAGGCTATTTATTCACCTTCCTCTATTGGCGGCAACTGGTACTGGTAGGTCATAAAAAACCGAAACGGCGGCAACCGTTTCGGCAGGTCACAACAAGATAGTTTTTAGTCCATCAGGCGCTTGCGACGCCGGGTGGTCTACCCTGTTTCTCACGTAACCATTACAAAGTAATGCAAAAACTCTATGCAGTATGGGTAATTTTTTTACTCGTTTCGCTGGATCTGACTGCTCAATCTACCGACAGATCCGCTAACTCCTCAACAGCGACAGTTTCCGGCACGGTCCGGGCCGACAACGGCGAATTGCTTCCTGGTGTCAATATTGTGCTGAAAGGTCAGTCGAAGGGAACGGTTTCCGATGCGAACGGTCAGTTCAGTTTATCGGCTAAACCTGGCGATCAGCTCATTCTGTCGGCCATTGGGTACAAAACCATCGAAATTAAAGTCAGTGGAACCGGCTCTTTAAAGGTTGAGTTATCAGCCGATTCGCGCCAGCTTAGCGAAGTTATTGTAGTCGGATATGGCACGTCGGAACGGAAAAATCTGATTGGTTCCATTGCCAAGATTGACCCGACCGATACCAAAGTCATTCCCGTGGGTAGTGTAGACGCCCAGTTGCAGGGCAAAGTACCGGGCGTGCAGATTTCAAGCGCTACGGGTGTGCCGGGCGAACGGGTTAACATCCGGGTGCGTGGAGCCACCTCAATCAACGCCAGTAACGATCCGCTCTATGTGGTCGATGGGGTATTTATCAACAGCAATAGCCTGCAAACGATTGGTACGGGTGGGAAAGCGACGTCGCCTATTGCCGATATAAACCCCTCCGATATTGAAAGTATTGAGGTGCTGAAAGATGCCGAAGCGACTGCTTTGTACGGCTCACGCGGTGCCAATGGCGTAGTGCTGATCTCAACCAAGCGGGGTGCTTTCGGCCAGCGGTCGACGTTGAAAATCGATGCGTCGGCAGGTGCCGCAAAAGCTGCCAAACTCTGGGAATTGACGACTGGCCCTGAGCATGCTACCTTAGTAAATGAATGGTGGGTGAATACGGGTAAAGATACGCCGTCGCTCAATCGAACGGTTGCGAACCGCCCGTTCCGTCCGGTTTCGGAAGGGGGCCGTGGCTTACCCGAAGACCAAAAAACTTACGATCGGCTGGGTGAACTGTTCCGAACGGCGCAACTTCGTAATTACGACATCTCGCTATCGGGCGGTACGCAAACGACCAAATACTACATTGCAGGTGGCTACAACACGCAGGAAGCCATCATTCGACCCATCAATTTCAACCGGGCCAGTTTGAAGGTCAATCTCGATCAGCAGGTAAACGACAAAATACAGGTGGGGGTAAGCAATACATTCACCCGTACCTATCGGAATCAGGGCCGGGCGGGTGATGGCCCTGCGGGGGGCTTGTTACAGGCAGCTTTACACACACCGACGTACCTGTCGCCCACCAATGATCAGGGCGTACTGGTAGGCCGGGCTGGCTTCGACAACCTAACCTTGCTGATCAATAATTACAATGTCCATACAACCAGCCTGCGGTATATCGGTAATCTGTATGCCGATGCTCAACTGCTGCCCGGCCTGAAATTTCGGACCAGTTTCGGTATCGATTACAACAACTACAACGAGTCGGAATACTGGAATTCCAAGCTGATTTCGGGTAGCCCCAATGGCTATGCCACCTCAAGCATCAGCCAGTACACCACCTGGCTCAACGAGCAAACGCTCACGTACCGCAAAAAGCTTGGTTCAAACCATTCATTCGGTGTGTTGATCGGGAATACGTTACAGAGCGATAACCTGACCCGGACGTATGCTGAAGGGCGCGGTTTCCCAAATGATAACTTCACTCAGATTTCATCGGCAGCGACTACAGCTAGTTCGCAAAACTGGAGCAAGAGTACGCTGGCTTCGTTCTTTGCCAAAGCCGATTACAACTTCGCCGGGCGTTATCTGATCGATGCCAGCCTGCGGGCCGATGGGTCGTCGCGTTTCGGCTCATCGCGTAAGTGGGGCTATTTCCCGTCGGTGGGCGTGGCCTGGCGAGCGAAGCAGGAAGCCTTCTTACAGAACGTTACAGCCATCAGCGATTTAAAACTACGGGCCAGTTGGGGGGTAACGGGTAACCAGAACGGCATCGGCAATTTTGCCGCCCAGGGCCTCTGGACGGGCGGTACGGGCTATCAGGGTAGTCCGGGTATTTCGCCCCAGCAACTGGGTAACCCCGATCTGCAATGGGAGCGAACCCGCCAAATCAGCGCCGGACTAGATGTATCGTTGTTTGCTGACCGGATTGGTTTGGAATTGAACGTGTACGATAAATACACCACAAACGGCCTGTTTCAGATCGCACTGGCGGGTACCACTGGGTTCAGTAACTACTGGAGCAATGCCGCCGAAATCAGCAACAAAGGCTTTGAATTGGGAATCAACACGGTTAATCTCCGGCGGAGTGGGCTGACCTGGACCACCAGTTTCAACGTAGCGCAGAACGTAAACCGGATCGAAAAACTGGCAACCCCGCTCAAATACGGAAGCCGCGACTTAATTCTCCAGCAACAGGGCTTTCCGCTGTATTCGTTCTGGGTGTACAAACAGCTTTACGTCGATCCGCAAACGGGCAACGTCGTGTATGACGACGTAAACAAAGACGGCAAAATCACCGTCGATGACCGTCAACTGGTGGGCAGCATCTGGCCGAAATTCTTCGGGGGCCTGACCAACAGCTTCTCGTATAAGGGCTTCGATGTAAACCTGTTCTTCTCGTACCAGTACGGCAACAAGATTTATAACCATAACCGATTCTTCGGTGAAGGTGGTGGAGCCCGTGATGATGCCCGCATCATTTTCAAATCGAATCTGGCTCGCTGGCAGAAACCGGGCGATGTGACCGACGTGCCCCGTCCCGATGGCATCAATGTCAATAACTATCGTGATGGTGGAAGCCGCTGGCTGGAAGATGGCTCGTTTCTGCGACTGAAGTCATTGACAGTAGGCTATACCGTTCCGAAAGAACTGACCCGCCGATTGGGTATCCAGAACGTTCGCTTGTATGCCGTTGGAACCAATCTGTGGCTGCTCACCAAGTACACCGGCCTTGACCCCGAATCCAGCTCCAGCAGCGACCAGAATGCACAGGGTATCGACCTCGGCACTCCTCCCCAGCCCGTTGGTATTCAGGGGGGTATTAGTTTGACGTTGTAACATTCTCTTAACGGCAGCGACCATCTCCAACCCCCTTAAAAGAGAGGAAATAGTCTCTGCGACTGACCACTTTCCTGAAAAGAATCTAGCCTCTTCCAAAAGTCTCCCCTCTCCTGATTTCAGGAGAGGGGCCGGGGGTGAGGTGGTACGACCAAACATACATAAACCGATGAAATCAATCAACGCTCTCTTTTTTCTGCTTCTGCTGTTTACGGTCAGTAGTTGCAAGGATTTTCTAGACGTAAAACCGCTGGAGTCGATCTCCGATACGGAAACGATTACGGACCAGAATTCAGCACTAACGGCCCTTCGTGGGGTGTATAGTGCCCTGGCGAGTGGCGACTATTACGGTACCAGTTTTCAGTCGATTGGCTATCTGTCGGGCGATAACATCCAGTGGACGGGCTCGCAATCGCAGGTGCAGGAGTTTATCAATAAGAAAGTAAACGCTGACAACTCAACCATTTCGGGCGTCTGGATCGCTATTTTCCGGACCATCAATCGGGCCAATAACATCATTGCCAAAGTCCCAACCGTGACCGACCCGGCCCTGACTACGGCTCTGAAAAACCAGTACCTGGGCGAAGCCTATACCCTCCGGGCGCTGGCCTACTTCGATCTGGCCCGTACATTTGGCGGGGTGCCGATCATTACCAGCCCAACCAGCAAACCGACCGATAACTCGGGCATTCAGCGGAGCACCCAGGCTGAAACCTACGCACAAGTGCTGAAGGATTTGGAAACGGCCGAGCCGCTGTTGCCAACCACGGTCGACCGTTATCGGGTCACCCAGAAAACCGTTTTTGCGCTGAAATCCCGCTTCTATCTATACCAGAAAGACTACGCCAAAGCCGAAGACTATGCCAGCCGACTCATTAGTGATGCCACTAACTACAAACTACTGAAACCTTACGGCGCTTTCTTCCAGAATGATGCGCGGGGAACGGCCGAATCCGTATTCGAGATTTTTTACAACGGTACCACCGAAGTGAACAGCCACCGGGGACAATGGCAACCGCAAACCAACGGCGGTACCCGACAATGGGCGCCCAACGATGCTCTGGTTGCGCTGCTGAACGATCCGGCCATTGGCGGAAATCGTTCGGTACTGGTGGCGAAGGACAACCAGAACCGCTGGTATGGCAACCTTTATTACCGCAACCCCGGCTCCGATCCGTCATACATATTCCGTATTGCCGAAGCCTACCTGATTCGGGCCGAAGCTCGCGCACAACAGGACAAACTGGCCGATGCGCTGACCGACCTGAACGCCGTTCGCGACCGGGCGGGGCTAACGGCACTCACCGCCACAACAACCTCGACGAAAGATGCAGTATTGCTGGCAATTGAAAACGAACGGCGGGTAGAGTTTGCGCTGGAGCCTCACCGCTGGTTCGATGTGGTCCGTACAGGCCGGGCTGGTGCCGTTTTCAACCTGACGGATGTCAATCGGTACATATTGCCCATTCCGGTTCAGCAATTACAGACCGATAAAGTGCTTATCCAAAATCCAGGCTACTGAATATTCCTAAATCCCATGGCTATGAGTTACTCCGAAACCGCGTTTGCCCAACCACAAGCGCATCAACGTTCCGAGCTACAGACCGACGGCGGCTGGACATCGGCCGAGAAGGGAATCTTCCGGTTCGTGTTCCTCTATTTTCTGATTCAGATTCTGCCGCTCGATCCGCAGTTTTTCCGAAATCTGGTTTCGTTCGATGGCGGGTACACGCGCTATCTGTTCAATCTGTCGCACTATGCCCCCCGTTTTGTAGGGCCAGAAGATAGTTTCGCCAACTGGGGTATCGTAGCGATTGTCGCCCTGATCGGAGCGGTTGTCTGGTCACGACGGGACGACCGGCATACGAATTACGATGCCTTGTATTATTGGTTGCGGGTGGCATTACGCTATCGGCTGGCGCTGGGCGTGATCGCATATGGATTTATCAAACTCTTCCCGTTGCAGGCCCCTCTTCCGTCGATCAGTAACCTCAATACAGCTTATGGCGATCATACGGCCTGGAAACTTTTCTCGCTGTCGCTGGGGATTGTGCCCTCCTACGAGTCGTTTCTGGGGCAGGTTGAATTGCTGGGCGGATTGCTGCTCCTGCATCGGAAAACAGCCACGATTGGTACACTGATTCTGCTGCCATTTCTGGGTAACGTGTTTTTCTCTAACCTGGCTTACGAAGGTGGAGAGTATGTCTATAGTGGTTTACTCGTCTCCTTTGGACTGGTGCTGTTTGCTTTCGATGCGGTTCGGCTGTTTCAGCTGGTTTCGCTCGAAGTGGCGGCTGCACCCAATCGCTTTCGTCCGGTTTTGCGCGAACAGTGGCAGCGCTACGGGCGACTGGCCTTGAAAGGTGCGTTTGTTCTACTAACCGTGTTGCTCTACGGTTTTACAACCTATAGTACCTACCGACATGGCTCCCCTCGCTTCCCCAAAACGCCCGGATTAGCCGGAACGGCGGGAATCTACAACGTCAGTGAATTTAAGCTGGCTGGTAAAACGCTGCCGTATTCGAAGACTGACCCCGTTCGCTGGCAGGATGTCGTCTTCGAAACATGGAACACCATCAGCATCAAATCGAACCGACCCATTGAGCTGGTCAATGACAACACCGAACAATTGGCCGCTGCGGATGCCGAGCGCGATTACGAGTATGCGGGCTCGCAGGGACGGCAGTATTACCGCTACACCGTTGACCCAACCGGGCGGTTACTGACGCTGAAAAATGCCAATCCTCATTATCTCAACGAAACGCTTCAACTGACCTATAGTAAGTTGGGCGATGGCCGGGTTGTTCTGTCGGGGGGCGATGAAAAGCAGGATTCGGTGTATGCCGTGCTGGATAAACTGGATAAAAAATACCTGATCGACGAGGCTGCCAAAGCGGGTCGGCGGGGATCACTCAAACTCTAACCTCCTTCTGAATCATGGCAACTCCCAATATAACCCCCGAACGCACCGATTTAGGCTTGATTGCCCCTGAAGAGCTGGTTGGTAATCCGTGGTCTTCTGCGACTACGGGCAAGCCATCTGATGAACAGCCTGACCAGGCCGAAAACCGTACGGCCTGGACTGAAAGCCAGAAGATTCTGTTCCGCATTGCGTTTGTGTTCTTTATTAGCATGTCGCTGCCCAACAGCCTCGACTGGTATAAGGAACTCGTATCGTTCGACTGGCTGCATCTGCATTACCGGGACTTGTACGACATTGCCCGCTTCGGCTCGGGGTTGACCATCTTTGGTAACAAGCTGTTTGGCAGTACGCTGAACGGCTATGCCCCCTGGATTATCACCCTCATCTTCGCTACCTTAGTGGGGCTGATCTGGACGGCCCTTGTTCGGCATCGGCAGATTATCAACTATAACCTGCTCTATTACTGGTTGCGGGTAGTGGTTCGGTATCGGGCAGGTATCGGAATCATTGGCTTTGGCTTTACCAAACTGATGCCCACACAATTGCCTTATCCATCTTTGGGGGTGCTGAATACCAATTTCGGTGATCTGACGGCCCAGAAAATCTACTGGCTATCCATCGGTATCGTGCCCTGGTACGAAGTGTTTACGGGTGTGGTCGAGGTGCTGGCGGGTGCACTATTGTTCTTCCGGGCCACCACCTTCTGGGGTAGCGTACTCCTGTTTGGTGCCCTGGCCGATATTGTTTACGTCAATTTTGCCTACGATGGCGGGGTGCATGGATATAGCTCGTACTTCGTATTGCTGTCGGGCTTTTTGCTGGTGTATTACCTCAAAGACCTGTACAACCTGCTGATTCGCGAGCGGCTGACCATTCCGCATTATTTTGCCCCCGTCTTTACGGGTTGGCAACAGTACGCACGTATTGGCCTGAAAAGCCTGACCATTGGGCTGTTTTTAATCTTGTTGTTCTGGCTTCAGTATGTCAATTTTCGCTACGACCCCTACAAACAACCGGCTCAGAAAGGACTGAAAGAACTACGGGGCAATTACAACGTGACCCAGTTCAAACTCAACGGAACGGAGTTGCCCTATTCCCCGCTGGATTCACTTCGCTGGCAGCAGGCTACCTTCGAAAACTGGACAACCCTGACCTTTAAAGTAGCCAAACCCGTTGAACTGGACCTGTCGAACGGTGGCGGTGCCCCTATGCGCGACATCAACCGGACGTTTGAGCTAACGGGCGTGGCGGGTGGTCAGCGTGTGTTCTATTACGAAGCCGATACTGTCCATCATGTACTGTATTTGCAGGATAAAAACCGGGGAGCGCGTAATCAGGAAAACCGGGAGTTCCTGGGCAATAACCGTGATCTGGGCGGAAATGCAGAGGGGGCCAAAGCCCGGTCCAGAGGGGAGCGTCGGAAAGGAGACAGGAAAGAAGTCGATAATTGGATTCCGAAAGAAGCGCTGGCGATCATTGGTCCGGAAGATCCCAAGATCAACCCACTAGCTCGTTCAGCCCGTCGCACCAAAGGGATCGAAGCCGAAAACAAACCTGCCAAACGTAACCGGATGATCCTAAGCTATACCGCTCAAAATGGTGGCCAGCGGGTTATTTTGCAGGGTATTAATGAGAAAAAAGATTCTATTTATGTCGTGCTTGATCGGGTGCAGCGGCCCTACGCGCTGTCCGAAAGTACGCTTAAAGCTGGAAGTTACTAACGGATGATTCGTCTTGTCTGGTTATTGGCCGTTATGACGTTTTGGGTGAATTTTTTGCCTGATTCACCTGATGAGGCACGAAAGGACGACGGGCTATATACCCAAAAGCCAGTCGTCGTTGGCGATACGCTTCCAGCTGCCTTTGGTTTTGGACGAACAGCGACTCAGGCCGAAATAGCTCGCCTGGATATAGATGTGCGCCCTGATGGAAAGGGTTTACCGGCAGGGGAGGGGAAGCCGGCAATCGGCAAGGTCATTTTCGCTCAGAAATGCGCAGCTTGTCATGGCGTTGGTGGTGTGGGTGGACCGAACGGATCGCTGGTGACGACGAATGATCCAGCTAAAAAGCGGCCGGACAAAACCATTGGCAATTACTGGCCGTATGCCACTACCGTTTTCGATTACATCCGGCGGGCTATGCCGTTCAGCGAACCCGGTTCACTCACCAATGAGGAAGTGTATAATCTGACGGCCTATTTATTACACGCCAACGGTATTATTGATGAAAAAGCCGTGATCAATGCCCAAACACTGCCGAAAGTAACGATGCCTGCCCAAACGCTATTCGTGCCCGACGACCGGAAAGGTGGACCGGAGATAAAGTGATGTTATTGAATTAAGCCGCAAGGACGTAAAGTATTATAAACCAGTTACTATTAGACTTGTTGTAGCGTGAGTTTCCTCCTGCGTTACAACAAGCTATTCTTTGTGCCTTCGCGCCTTTGCGGTTTAGTTTAAAGTATGTACTATGAAGAAAATCCTTCGACTCGATCAACTGACCACTAAACTTTCCCGTCGGGCCATGCTGGGCGGAGCGGCCACAGCGGCTGTAGCTATAGTCCAGACCGCACAAGGGAAAACCGTTCAGGAAAGCGTTTCCATCACCGAACTGTTGCCCGATGATCCGACCAAAAAAGTAGGCACCTTGGCGGGGGAAGTCGGTACGCGGTCGTCGTTTGAAAAGGTCGTCAAGAAACCATCGGATATTTCGTCACGGTCGCCTTTGCAAGATTTTTACGGCATCATTACCCCATCCGATCTGCATTTCGAGCGCCACCATGCGGGTGTACCGGTCATTGATCCGACCAAACATGAACTGCTGATTCATGGATTGGTCGATAAGCCATTGGTGTTTACCGTTGCTGATTTAAAACGGTTCCCTTCGGTGTCGCGAATCGCGTTTCTGGAATGTTCGGGAAATTTTCGGACGGGTAAAGAGACTATGAGTCCACAGGATATTTGTGGCCTGACCAGCCAAAGCGAATGGACGGGTGTGAAACTCTCTACCTTGTTTCGGGAGGTGGGGGTGAAGCCGAGTGCAAGCTGGTTTCTGGCCGAAGGGGGCGATGCCGCCGTAATGACCCGGAGCATACCCGTCAAAAAAGGCTGGGACGATGCCATCATCGCCTATGCGCAGAACGGTGAAGCCTTACGACCCGAGCAGGGCTATCCGGTTCGGTTATTCTTACCGGGTTGGGAGGGGAATACCAGTGTGAAATGGCTCCGGCGTATCGAACTGGGCGATGCGCCCTGGCACACGCGGGAAGAAACCTCCAAATACACCGAAAGTATCAAAGGTGGCAAAATCCGGCAGTTCAGTTTCGATATCGACGCTCGTTCGATCATTACCTTTCCGGCCTATCCAAAAACGGTTGAAAGGGGCTGGATCGAAATTCGGGGCCTTGCCTGGAGTGGCCGGGGAAAAGTGGCTCGGGTAGAGGTGAGCACCGATGCCGGAAAAAGCTGGCAGCTCGCTACGCTCCAAGACCCAATTCTGGATAAAGCACATACGGCTTTCCGGTATCTGTGGAACTGGAACGGTGCTGAAACTGAGATTATGAGCCGCGTTACCGACGAAACAGGTTATATTCAGCCAACCTTTGCCCAACTGATCGAAGCACGGGGACCCGATGGGGGCTACCATTTTAACCCCATTGCCGCCTGGCAGATCAAATCCGACGGGCGCGTACTGAATCGACCAGAAAGGTAACCGATAGAAATGCAGTTTTTTGAGATTCCGACCGGAGAGAGGAATGACAAAAAATCTAAAAACTAATAAGTAAATGGCGAAAACCGAGGTGGATGCAGTGGTGGTAGGCTCAGGGCCCAATGGACTTAGTGCCGCTATTACGTTGCAGCGGGCTGGGCTGTCGGTACTTGTACTGGAAGCCAAAGAAACCATTGGGGGAGGCACACGCTCGGCCGAATTGACCCTGCCCGGTTTTGTGCATGACATTTGCTCGGCGATTCACCCAATGGCTGTAGGCTCTCCCTTGTTTCAGCAGTTGCCGCTGGCCGAACATGGACTGGAGTTTATTAATCCACCTGTGGCGGCTGCTCATCCATTTGACGATGGCACGGCTGCAGCCCTTCGGTATTCGCTGACCGAAACGGCACAATCACTTGGTGAAGATCGGGAAGCGTACCTAAAATTGATGGAGCCAATCGTTCGACACTGGCCGGGACTGGCGCCGGATGTATTGGGCCCCTTACGCTTTCCGAAACATCCTATCGATCTGGCTAGCTTTGGTCTGGATGCCCTGTTGCCTGCTACTCAACTGGTAAAGCGGTTCAAAACCAAAGAGGCCCGTGGATTGCTGGCCGGTATGGCCGCCCATTCCATTCAGCCCCTCAGTAATCTGACAACGGCGGCCATTGCCCTGGTGCTGACAGCGGCTGGACATTTGTATAACTGGCCTATTCCGAAAGGAGGCTCACAGGCCATTGCCAACGCACTGGCTTCCTATTTTCAATCGCTGGGCGGACGGATTGAAACGGGACGGCTGGTACGCTCGATGAAGGATATTCCACCGACACGGGTTGTCCTGTTCGATCTGACACCGAAACAGTTACTAGCCATTGCTGGCGATCGTCTGTCATCCCTGTATCGTCGGCAGTTGGAACATTACCGCTATGGCATGGGCGTTTTTAAGATCGACTGGGCGTTGGATGGTCCCATTCCTTTTACGGCTCCCGAATGTCGGCAGGCAGGTACGATACACATAGGCGGCACGTATGAACAGATTGCCCAGGCTGAGCAGGAAACGTCGGATGGGAAACATCCGGATCGACCGTTTATTCTGCTGGCCCAACAAAGTCAATTTGATGCCAGTCGGGCACCCGCTGGTAAACACACGGCCTGGGCATATTGTCATGTGCCGAACGGCTCGACCGTTGACCGGACGGAGGCCATTGAGAAACAGATTGAACGGTTTGCTCCCGGCTTTCGCGACCGGATTCTGGCGCGCCATACCATGAATACGGTGCAGATGGAAGGCTACAATCCCAACTACATCGGTGGCGATATCAACGGCGGCATTATCGACATCGGCCAGTTATATACCCGTCCGGTCATAACCTTATCGCCCTATAAAACCTCAACTCCCGGCATTTTTATCTGTTCATCGTCCACACCGCCCGGTGGAGGTGTACATGGTATGTGTGGCTACCATGCTGCCCGCGTGGCCCTGCGTGAAGGCTTTGGAAAACCAGTACCGATTCATCTGACGTAGACGCTTCGAATCGGCGACAAGCGTGGCATTCCAGTTGCGTACTTCTTTGCTGTTTTTACCCCGTATTGGTCTGAAAACGCACTTTTCTGATCGCTCAAACCTTCAACATTGGTATAACGCTGCTCATTGCGTACCTGCTTTTTTAAATCCTTGGGCGTGACAATACAGGTCAAACAACATCTCTCTTTATCAAATCTGAGTGCTGAATCGATGGGGCTGTTTTAAGGCAAAATTGACCAATAGAATCAGCACCGGCACTTCGATGAGGGGGCCGATAACTGCCGCAAAGGCCGCCCCCGACTCGATCCCGAATACGGCGATGGCTACCGCAATGCCCAGTTCGAAATTGTTGCCTGCTGCTGTGAAGGCCAGCGAAGTGGCTTTGGCATAATCGGCCCCGGCTCGTTTCGAGAGATAAAAAGCCGAAAAGAACATGACAACAAAGTAAACCGTAAGCGGAAGAGCAATACGCAATACATCCAGTGGAATCGATACGATGAGTTGTCCTTTCAGACTGAACATGACCACAATCGTGAATAAGAGTGCGACGAGGGTAATGGGACTGATGGCCGGTAAAAACGTCTGTTCGTACCAGCTTCGGCCAACTACCCGTGTGAGGATGATTCTTGAGAGTAGCCCTACCAGAAACGGAATCCCTAAATAGATGAATACACTGCTCGCAACATCACGGATGGCGATGTGAACCTCGTAACCTTGCAGGCCAAACAAAGGCGGTAAAATCGTAATAAAAAACCAGGCATAGACCGGATAGAAGAATACCTGAAAAATACTATTGAAGGCCACCAGTCCGGCAGCATACAACCGATCGCCACCTGCCAAATCGTTCCAGACAATCACCATTGCAATGCAACGGGCAATACCGATCATGATGAGGCCGGTCATGTACTCGGGCTTATCGGGTAAAAAAATGACGGCTAAACCAAACATCAGCAACGGGCCAATAATCCAGTTTTGCAGCAGGGAAAGCGCTACTAGTTTCGTATTGGCAAACACGGCAGGTAATTCTTCAAACTTTACTTTCGCTAGCGGTGGATACATCATCAGGATCAGGCCAATGGCCAGGGGCACATTGGTAGTGCCCGCATTGAACTGATTGATAAATACCGGCGATTGCGGAAAAAAATAGCCAATGCCTACACCTGTCAGCATCGCCATGAAAATCCATAGCGTTAGAAAACGGTCCAGAAATGAAAGCCGTGACGCACTCATGCCGATTGGGTGTTTAACGAGCATTTCATTACAATCGCCGACGACGGACAAAGGCCACTGAATTGCTGAGTCTGCTGAATCGGGTCGGGTACTTGTTCACGACTCACGGGTGCAAAGCCGAAACGGGTAAAATAGCCATCGGCGGTGGTAGTAATCAGGTAAAGATCGCGCAAATGAATGGCCTGAGCGGCTTCTAATAAGCGGCCGATCAGCTGGGCCGCGATGCCTTTACCCTGCTGATTGGGGGCAACCGCTACCGAACGCAATAAGCCAACCGAACCAAAAGTTTCCAGGCCCGCAACGCCAACCGGAGTAGCGTCTTCTTTGGCAATCACAAAATTGGGTAGGTCGTCCGGTAAATCCTGCGTGAGCAAATCAACTTGCTCTAAAAGACTCACGACGGCGGCTTTGTCGTGGGGCTGAGCGCTTTCGATAGAGAGTGCCATAAGGAATGGATTAGTTGTCAGACAATCTGGCGTCAATGAATTCTTTGGAGAAAAGTTTGATCTGATCGCGTACCTGACGGAATGAAGTCAGTGCATCGACACCAGGCTGATGGCCGGGGTCAGGGAAACTATGATGGATCATCTCCGCACTCGAGGGGAAAAACGGGCATTGCTCACGGGCATTGTCACAAACCGTAATCACATACTCGAATGGAATGGCCGTGTATTCATCAACATGGTTGGAGGTATGGTGCGAAATGTCGATACCGTCTTCGGCCATAACCTGGATCGATAGGGGATTGACACCGTGAGGGGCTACACCGGCACTATAGACGTCGGCCCGATCACCCGCAAAGAATTGTAAATACCCTTCTGCCATTTGCGAGCGGGCAGAATTGCCTGTACAGAGTACCAGGATGCGTGTCATAATACGAATGGGTTTGGGTTTATGGTTAATTACAGCAATCTGGCCCACAACAATTGGTAGCCGCTGGTTTGCTATCGGCAATACGAACGGGTTTGCGGGCAAAAACGGTAACGCTATAAATGCCCTTTTCCTGCTGGCGATAGACCGTGATTTCCTCGTTGGTCAGGTAGTTTTGCAGCACCGAATCGGGCAGATTGATTTCCCGTTCTTTCTGTACCTGAATGTTGGTAAAGCCACTGTCTTTGACGAGTTGCAGATAGGCATCTTTCTGGATAGCCCCCGATACGCAGCCCACATACAGTTCGGCATCCTGCTGTAAGCCTTGTGGCAGATCGCCTTTCAGGACAATGTCGGAAATGCTGAAATGGCCACCGGGTTTTAAAATACGGAAGGTTTCCGAAAAGGCCTTTTGTTTATCGGGTACCAGATTCATAACGCAATTACTTACGACTACATCGGCCAGATTTTCGGGCAAAGGCATGTCTTCAATATCCCCGTAAACGAACTCAACATTGGTGTAGCCCAGCGCTTTGGCATTTTTACGAGCCCGGTCAATCATGGCCGGAGTCATATCCAGACCAATTACCCGGCCTGCTTCGCCCGTTTCAGCACGCGCCACAAAACAATCATTACCTGCACCTGATCCGAGATCAACTACCGTGTCGCCGGGTTTGATGCGGGCAAGCTGAGTCGGTAAACCACAGCCTAAACCCAGGTCAGCATCGGCCACATAGCCATTCAGTTCCCTATAGTCCTGAGCCATGGCAATCGGTACGTTGGCTCCTCCGTCAAGTTCCGGTCTGGATGGCTCACAGCAGGAGGTGGGGCCACAACCACAGCCATCCGATGCAGGTTGTTCAGCAATAGCGCCGTATTTCTGACGTACTACTTCTTTAATTTGTTCGGCAGTTTCCATAGTATTTGATCGGTTTAATGTAATATTACGATTGGTATATTCAAAAAAATAGCCATTGGCTTAGCAGCAACCCGTAGTAGTTACTGCAAACGTATCCAACAGCGACCCAAAGGCTTGCCGGGCTTCTTCCCATACGGTTTCATTGATGCAGTAGCAAACGCGGGGCGGATTGATGTCGCCCTGAATGATGCCAATGCGTTTCAACTCCTTCAAATGCTGGGAAACAGTTGCCTGTGCCAACGGCAATTCATCAACTAAATCGCCACAGACGCAGGCTTTTTTCTGCGCCAGCAATTGCAGAATAGCTACCCGTGCTGGATGAGCAAAAGCTTTGGCTAAATCGGCCAGCCTATTTTGCTGTTCGGTAAATATTTCGGTTTTCGTGACGCCCATGGCACAAAGGTAATCGTAAATACATTCATCGCAATATTACGATGTATTTTTGAGGATTTTTTTACTATTCATAAAACCAGCCTATCGGATTACGGGCTGAGAACCTGATTAGGTAGTGCAAATAAAAAACGCAGCTACATTCGCGTAGCTGCGTTTTGACGCGTACTGCCAGGTAGCAGTTACGTACAGAAGAACAGAACAACTTTATGAGCTAACCTGCGCTAATCAACGCCATCGGCTTTTTTCGTCCGATCTTTAGCGGCTGCTTTTAGTTCTTTTGCCTCGCTTTTCAGTTCTTTCTTATGAGCATGTTTCATTTTTCGATCGGCTTTGGCTTTACGGGTATGTGCGTCAGAAACCCCGGCTATTTCCAGCCCTTTGCCTGTAGCGGCATTGGAACGAAGCTCGTTGGCTTTAGCCGCTTTCTTTTCAGCTTTCTGTTCTTTTTTTTCTGCCTTAGCTTCCTGAACGGCCTGGCCGAAACTGGTTTGGGTTAGGGTGAGCATAGCTACCACCGACGCCCCTAAGATGATCTTGTTCATAACGTTTTTTGTTTTAGTGAAAGGTACTCTTATTGATTAATTTTACTTAACTAGAACTACTCATTATTGTTGGGTTTGGCCCTAGCCATCTTTTCGAATGCCCAAATAAAATCCCATCGAATTGGCGTATAAATCGCCTATATCGCTCGCAACAGAAGCTCGGGCGGTCACACCTTTCAAAATAACCACTGGGGAGGCCAGGGTCAGCAGCGAAGAAAATTGGTGAACTGGATTGGGGAACGGTTGCTCATAGGTCCCCAGATTTTCGCTGTACGATGCTTTAAACTGGAAGGAGAGGAAGTCAAGCACTTGCCCCGAAATGCCCATATGCATCACCGCCACCCGATTATTGTTGGTGAATCCATATTGGGGCAATTCGCTTCGGCTAGCCGGAGAGGGGCTGATGAAGGGCGTGCCAATCGTTTTTCCATAGCGCGACCAGCCATCCTGATATTGTGAGTGGTTGAAATAATTATCACGGCCTCGTTGGGCGGAGCTTTCTAAAAACAAGGAACCACCCTGGCTTTGTGTGTAGAGATATTCAAGCAGTACGTCCTGAATGTGGAACCCTGACGGATTGCGGGGACGCCGATTGCGGATACGCAGACCATTGAGACCATCCTGAATATTGGTTAAATAGAACAGAGAGCCATCTTCGTAGATGTTCTGTCGATAAGCGAATAAGGAGAAAGAGCTACCAATGTATTCAAACCCAATATCTACTGTACCCAGATGATTTCCAATTCGATTCTCGTGATCAAAATGACTTACCCGGTTGGTATCGATATTCGTTCGATTGCCTAGGGGGAGCGCCAGTACCATATTGATGTAGTCGCTAAATTGGTTGGGAAGCTGATTATTTTTGATTGTCGAGTTATTCGTCAAACGGTTCGTCCGCCCGCCCCACATCACCTGGTGGTTGATTCCCGCGTAGAATTTTACCCGCCAATTGGGCTTACCCAATCGTGCGTACAGGGCTTTCTGATGGAGCATGGCATTATCGACAAATCGACCCGATTCAAACCAGCCATGTGCATAAAACCCCTTGAAGCCAATGAGCCCGTTTCGGGGTAGGTAGTCGGGTACTGCAAACTGTACTTTGGTCAAGGGTAAGGCATTGCCCGACCACGCATACGATCCAGAGCTTAGCGTTGAGTCGACCAGACCTACAATTTCCCGTCTTCGTCCTGCCCATACTTCTACGTTTTGTCCTAGTCGGAGTTTCAGATAAGCTTCAGGAATAAGGAGTTGATACGTATGGCCTGCATTAAAAACGGCCTGCATCCCCCAGCCGATAGCTATTTTGCGTTTAATGGATTTCAGACTGTCGGTATGTGACTTACTTACACGGTAATCCTGTTGTACGGATTGCCGAATGGTCAAAAACGGACTTTCGTCCGGTACAATACCGTATTGGTTAGTACGCAGCCAGAAAGGGGTAATGGAGGAAGAGGCCGCATAGGAACCGACTTCGGTTTGATAACGGACTTCTCGTCGACCCTGGCCCCAACTGGTAGCACAGCAGGTAAGAAAAAATACCAAAAACAGAACACACGTAAAAGGTTTAGTCATAACGGGAGTGTCAATAGGGTAAACGTTGGCGCTGAAGACTCTTCAGCGCCAACTGGATTGTGAATGGTGAAATGTGAATGGTGAAAGTGGAAAGCAAAGTGCGTGAACCGCTTAGTGCGGACGAGCTACTTAGATCGGTAAGGCCGACTGCTCAGGCCTGCTTCGCGCTCAAATCTGGGGCGCGTCAGTAGTTTTCCGAACCAGCCTGTCGATGAACGTTTCCCCCTTACCGGGGCGACATTTCTTGCTGGATAGACAGGCGTTTGTAGGTCTTTTAATTTAGGGTGGATAAACCGGAAAGCTACGTAACAATAGGCGATGATAACCCCCGATTCCACGATTGTTTCCAAAGGTTCGCGTTCATATCGCCCATATTTCATATCCTGGTACCAGTCGATCAGTAGCCAGCAATAGCCCATAAAACCGAGTAGTCCAGCCAGCATACTACTCATCATCAAAAAGGACTTTCTCATGATAAGGTTGATTTATGATTATGCGTTATTCACTAGGCCAGTTTAGATCGGTGATGCTTGAGCTTTAGCAGAACCGGATCAATGCGACGACGGGATACTCTTACCGTCTGCTGGTTCGGCAGGTTCACTTCCAGCGTGGTTGAGTTGGCGTAATTATAGGTTTGGACGAAGCTGGGATTGATCAGGTCAGACTTATGAACCCGCACAAAATCGGGTAGCATCTCCTCAAACCATTTGAGATTTTTAGCAATCAGCATGGGCCTGCTGGAGGCCTGTAGGTGAAGCCAGGTGTAATTGCTCTCGCCCTGTAAACGAACAATTGTGTTTAGCAAAAAAGGATCTGAATAACCGGGTACTTTAATCGAATGGGCAATCGGCTTAGCTGCAGTGATCATAGCGTGAGTAGTTAGTAGTAAATCTTGACGGACCATTTCTGTGCGAAATGATTCCTGATCCAACGAATTGATTCAATGGACATAAGTGAACCTGACCTGTTGAATTGGACAGAAGCTCTTACCGCAAATGCCGTAATAAGCCCCTTATCATCTCAACAGATGGGGATTTTTGAAAAAAAAAGTCTAGAAAAGTTGCCTATAGAATCAAGGGGTCGTACGGTACGAGCGCGAGATAGGCAGTGGTAAAATTGGCCGTTGGCCTGGAGAGCGTGCGATGTTTCGAACGCTGGGGAGATGTAAAAGAGCGTTGGGCTCTGGAGGTAATCAGGGAGAATGCAGAAAGGGATCGGCCGGAGCAAATCCAGGTTACAGAGCCTCTCTGTCGATCATGGATTGAGGGTAAAGCCCGCTCCCAGGTAAGGGTTGCCTGGCTGTTGGCATTCATAAAACGATTCATCGGTTAACGATAGAATATAGACTAGTGAGAACTACGATGTGACGTGCGGAGGTTAGTACAACTGACTAATTTTACAGGCTGAACAATTTGTTAACTCGCCCATTTTTAAAAGGTTTTAGCCAGTGTGTAGATATTGAGCAAACGGTTAAATTTTTATCTGTTCATTTGTTAAGTTTCTGATTATTAATGGATTTTTTTCTATATAAATAAATCGATCGCCAGGGATTGATCAATGGACTGGCTGTTTCTGTTTCGACAAGGGATGGCATACGCAGGTTTTATCAAGAAGAATTTTAGGGAAGATTACTTAAGAACCTCCCGATTGAAATACCTTCGTTCGCCCTGGAATATGGGTTTCTTTACGAAACGGCGGGCTTTTGTAGGTGATTGACTCATCAGGCATAGACTCTGAGTCAGGGGATGTGTATACGTAAAGATTCAGGCGAATGTCTGTTTGACTCTGTTTTTAACCCTGCTTTCGCAAAAAAGCCCGTTTCCAGGTCAGAAACGGGCTTTTCGTAGCCTCGACGGGAATCGAACCCGTATCAAACGTTTAGGAAACGCTTATTCTATCCGTTGAACTACAAGGCCAAAAGTAGCCCCTCTCCGGGTAGAAGAGGGGATGGATGAGGTGTAATCACGCAAAGTTGTCGAAAAACCATCAACCTGCCAAACCGTCGCCGTATTCGGCTGATTCTGAGAGCGGGACGTGCAGCCAGTTTGGATAAATCTGGTAGTGCTTCTCTTTCACCAGATTGTATAACAACTCCCGTAACTCCCCCACATTCTCACCCGTTTGCGCCGAGATAAAGGCAACATAATCGGCTTTCTGAGTCAGATAGGTTTTCTTCAGATATTCCAAGGCTGTTTTCCGGCGTACTGCTACCGGAATCGCTACTTCTTCGTGCGAATCGTCTTCGTCCTGATCGAACTGGCCCGTCCACTCATCTTTCGGAACAAACTGGTCCATTTTATTGAATACCAGTACCATTGGTTTATCGGCGGCTTTGATGTCGGCCAATGTCGAATTGACTACCTCGATCTGTTCCTCGAAATTAGGATGCGATACATCGACCACATGCAGGAGAATATCAGCTTCCCGGACTTCATCAAGCGTCGATTTAAACGACTCGATCAGCGTGGTTGGTAGTTTGCGGATAAACCCAACCGTATCGGTCAGCAAAAACGGAATGTTGCCCAGCGTTACTTTCCGCACCGTCGAATCGACCGTTGCGAATAGTTTGTTTTCGGCAAACACATCGGTTTTCGCCATGGTCCGCATCAGGGTCGATTTGCCTACGTTGGTGTAGCCGACCAGGGCAACCCGCACCAGGCGGTCCCGCTCTTTCCGACGTGTTACGCTTTGCTTATCAATTTTGGCCAGTTTGTCTTTCAGAAAAGCAATCCGGTCTTTAACGATCCGGCGGTCAGTTTCCAGCTCTTTTTCCCCCGGACCACGCATACCCGTACCGCCTTTCTGGCGGCTTAAGTGGGTCCACATGCGGGTCAGACGTGGGTAAAGATATTGGTATTGAGCCAGTTCGACCTGAACCCGGGCCTGAGCTGTTTGCGCCCGCATCGAGAAGATATTCAGAATCAGCAGACTCCGGTCCAGCACTTTGATGTCCTTAAACTCAGCTTCCAGGTTACGGACTTGAGCCGGAGTAAGGTCGTCATCGAAAATGATGGAATCGACGGGGTTATCGATGATAAACGTCTGAATCTCTTCCAGCTTTCCCTTGCCGACAAAGGTACGGGTATCGGGCCGGTCGAGCTTCTGGGTGAATGCTTTTATCGTTTCAACCCCCGATGTTTCGGCCAGAAATGCTAATTCATCCAGATATTCCTTGGTTTGATCGGCTGTTTGTTTTTGTGTAATCAGCGCGACCAATACAGCGGTTTCGGGTTGTTTATGTGTTTCAATCATAAAAAAATGGTCAAAAATTGTCAGGAAGTGGTCAAGTAGGGTCAGTGATTGAGAAAGTACATATTCGCAATACCTGACTATCCTTGACTACTTCCTGACCACTTCATTGAGAACGACCCCTTAGGGGTAAAAGTTTCGGTAAAAACAGGCATAACGACTTGATTTTCATTACACCTGAACGGTTTTCCAGCGCCCCCGGCGGAACACCAGAATGGCAATAACGGCTAGCAGGGTTTCGCTGATCGCTACTGACCAGAATACACCGGGCGGTCCCCAGCCCAAAACGTTGTCGAGCGTATAGGCCAGCGGTATTTCAATCAGCCAGAAGCACACAATGTTCATAATCGTTGGTGTGCGGGTGTCGCCAGCGCCGTTGAGCGACTGACTCAGTACCATCCCATACGCCATAAACAGGTAGCCCAGACAAAATACGCGCAGGCATTGCACGGCAATATCGACCACTTTTGGCTTGTTATCAAACAAACTCACCACATCGGCAGCGGCCAGGAAAAAACCGATACCAACCGTTGCCAGGAACACCATATTGCAGAAAGCGGCTCGCCAGGCCGACGTTTCGGCTCGCTCGGGTTGCCCGGCTCCGAGGTTCTGCCCGACCAGCGTAGCGGCAGCGTTGGCCATGCCCCACGATGGCAGAATGGTAAAGATGATGATCCGTATGGCAATGGTATACCCGGCCACTACATCGCTGCCATGCGTCGATAAAATGCGGGTCAGAAATATCCAGCTAGCCGAACCAACCAGAAACTGACTTGTACCCCCAACTGCCAGACTGATGATGTTCCGAATAACCTCCAGATCGGGTGTCATATGGGAACGAAGCACCTGAATACCGCCTTTCTGCCGTGTCAGCGCATATAGCTGATACACTACTCCTAACGTGCGGCCGGTTGTGGTAGCCACTGCCGAACCCATAACGCCCAACTCCGGGAAGGGCCCCCAACCGAAAATAAGCACTGGACACAGGATGATGTTGAAGCCGTTGGCAATCCATAACGACCGCATAGCCATGGAGGCATCGCCCGCACCTCGGAGGCAGCCACTTAGGGTGTACAAGAGCATGATGGCGGGCGAACTGGCAAAAATCATCCGGGTAAAGCCTGCCCCATTGGCAATGAGCTGCTCGTCGCCACCCATCAGCCGCAGAATATCCTCGGCAAAAATGAAGCCCGGCACACCCATCAGAACGGCCATCACCAGCGAAACCAGAATGACCTGGCCTACAGTTTGAGCGGCTCCCTGTCGGTTCTCTTCGCCGACCCGACGGGATACCATGGCCGTAGCCGCTGTACTTAAGCCGATAGCGATCGAATATACGATAGTGAGTACCGACTCGGTCAGGCCCACCGTAGCAACCGCCTGGGTGCCAATCTTTGCCACAAAAAACACATCGACAACCGCAAACAATGACTCCATCACCATTTCCAGAATCATCGGAACCGATAAAAGAAAAATTGCCCGGTTGATACTACCCGACGTAAAATTGGTTTCTGAACCGCGCAATGCGTCCAGTAATAACCGAATGTATTTGGTCATTGAAAAAAAGACTATACCGTAGCTGAAGAGCTACAAGCACTATATGAGTGAAATGGAAATGAAATTGACTACTCGTGCGAGTAGCGGTACTTGGAAGAAGAGAGAAAAACCACGTGGGTTTTTAAGCGAGGAACTTCATCGGCTTTTATGGACTGGCATTGAGGTCGCCAGTTGAGGTTGCAAAACTACTACTTTATTTTCGGTAAATCCAAATCCGGGGAAGGAATGATTGAATGGTCGACGGCTTGAATGGTTGAATGGTTGTCGCAGGTAGCTGTATTCAAGTGCTCGTCGATTCAACAATTCAATCCCGTTATTGGTTAAGCAAGAATGAGTAGTTCGCCCATTTATCTGGCTGATATAGACCATTTTCTACAAGCCAGCTTTGCTGTTGACCGATACCCCGAAACGGAACGGGGTGGGATTTATTATCCGTCCCGGCGGCCTATCCGGCGGATTGGATTGGCCCTGGAGCCCTTTTCGAAGCTGCCCGACTGGATTGCGGAAAATCAATTGGATGCTCTTTGGCTGCACCGTCCCTGGCAACTTGATCTGGCGGCTCTTCCTACCGATTTTGGTGTTCTGACGCATCACCTGCCATTCGATGAATCGCTTTCTATGGGGTATAATCAGCAGTTGGCAGTGCAGTTGGGGGCAACGAGCGATCTGGAGCCAATCGGCTACAAGCAGGAATCGGCCAAAACGGGGAAGGGCTTACCTCAACGCCCGCTAGGTATGCTTATGGATGTAGCTGAGCGGGAATTTGACGAGTGGCTCGCTACCATTCATAAGCTGTTTGGCGGCTACGACCGGGCCGAAGCCGGACACAGTGCGGCCACATGGCAACCTGTGAGTTCGCGAGTTGCCGTAGTGGGCGCCATGACGGGCACACTGATTCGGGAAGCGGCCGAACGAGGGGCTCACCTTTACGTAACGGGTGCTTACCGCAAACCGGGCCAGCAAGCCATCGACGAAACGGGTATGGCCGTAATCGCCGTAGGACACCGTCGCAGTGAAGAATGGGGATTACGGGCACTAGCCGATCTTTTGAGCAGCCACTTCCCAATCGAGTGTATTATTCGAGAACCATTACCGATTCGCTAGACGGGTTGCCTAAGGCATTGTTCTGGGGTCATCGGCAATCCGGGTATTGTCATAAAACGTGTCCATCAGGGCCATATCGTCGTCGGAAATGGTAAAATCCCAGACATCGAAATTCTCCTGAATGCGTTCTCGCTTCACAGATTTCGGAATGGTGACCGCGCCATGCTGCAACGACCAGCGAATCAGTAGTTGAAAGGTGCTTTTTTCATATTTTTCGGCTAAAGCCACGAGCCGGGAGTCGTCTTTTTTCTGCCCCCGAACCAACGGCGCATACCCTTCTACCTGAATCTGCTTCTGTTGGCAATAGTCCAGTACTTCGGGTACGTAGCAGTAGGGGCTGAATTCAATTTGATTGAGAGCAGGTGTAATAACGGATTCGGTCAGCAGTTCGTCGATGTGGGCCGGGTAATGATTGGAAATCCCGATGGCGCGGGCGCGACCTTCACTGTAAATCTTTTCGAGCGCGCGCCAGGTATCATGCCGATAAGCTTTGACGGGCCAGTGAATAAGGTATAAATCAACCGAGTCGATGCGAAGGCGCTCCAGGCTCCGGTTGAAAGCGCGTAGGGTGCGGTTATAACCCTGATCGTCGTTCCATACTTTGGTGGTGATAAAAATGTCGCTTCGCGGAATGCCACTAGCCCGGATCGCATCCGCTACTTCGCGTTCGTTTCCGTAGGCGGCTGCCGTATCGATCAGGCGACAACCGGCTTCAAGAGCCCACTCAACAGCCTGCTGTACTTCATTGGTCTGACTTGGCGCATACACACCGAGTCCGAGCAGAGGCATTTCAACACCATTGTTTAACGTAACGGTTTCATTCATATGTTCTCTGACAGGTTATCCCTATATAATCTAAAAACCGACCAATATGTTTCAGCCCTATGTTTAATTAGATGATTGATAAAGGATTTAGCACGGATAAATGTATGTTTGCCAACCATCGCTAAGCGTACTTTAACTACCTATGCAAACGGGCTACTTCCTTGCGGTTTTGTTGGGATTGTCTATACCGTCGACCTGGGCGCAGTCGGCTCAGGATAGTACTACGATTCGGTATTCAGTAGAAGTGGGAGGAGGCATCACATCGGCTCCCCAGAATCCGTTCTGGTTACGTTCGAATCAGTACAATAGTATACCCATTCGGGGCTCATTCGGTACCCTTCGGTTCGGTGCGCAGCGTGATTACAAACGGCAGACCGATTCAACAGCCAGACGAAAACGGCGCTTCGACTGGGGATTTGGATTGTATGCCGTAGGGAATGCCGGGCCGCAACCGACGTCCGAAAACCCGGCTATTCTGTTACCTGATGCCTTTGTAAAATTGCGATTCGGTCAATTCGAGTTGTTTGGCGGCAATCGGCGGGAAGTAGCGGGCCTTGGCGATACGCTCCTGACGTCAGGTTTTGTGGCCTGGTCGGGCAATGCGCAGCCATTTCCAAAAATTCAGTTGCACACGCCGAATTTCGTTCCGATCGGCTTTACCAAAAAACTGCTGGCATTTCGGGTCGGGTATGCGCACGGCTGGCTGGTAAATACCTATATACAAGGTAGTTATCTACATCAGAAGTATCTGTATGGACGTCTTGGGAAACCCCACTGGCGCTTTCAATTCTACGCAGGGCTCAATCACCAGGTGCAGTGGGGTGGCCATGCCGACTACCTCATTGGTACGCCGTTGGCGGTCAACGGAAGTTTATCAACTTCGTTTCAGGATTATCTATCGCTCGTGACCGGAAGGTATCCAGATGCTCTGCAAAATGATCGCTTTACGGAGTTCGACGGTACCAATCGGCTTGGTAATCACGTCGGTAGCTACGATGTGGCGATAGAATGGAAAGGAAAAACATATAATTGGCTGTTGTATCACCAGCACATGTACGACGATGCATCGGGATTAGCCCTAAAAAATCTGCCTGATGGATTGACCGGACTACGCTTTTTGAACCATTCGCCCACAAAACCGACGTTTCGATTCCAGCGGCTTGTGCTCGAATGGCTCACAACGACAGATCAGAGCGGCCCTGTTTTTGATCCATATGCGCGATGGCAGGGGGCCGATAACTACTTCAATCACAGCCAGTACATTCAGGGCTGGTCGTATAAAGGACGTACGCTCGGAACCCCATTCATCCTCCCCCGTACCGATTTTAAACCCGAAGTCAATAATGCCTACACAGGAAACGGGTATTACCCGAACAACCGGGTAGTGATGTGGTACATGGGCGCAATGGGCACTTTTCGGCAGGGCCCTTTGCTAACGGCAAGGGTGTCGTACAGCCGGAATTTCGGTTCCTACAAGCAGCCTTTTTTAGATGTGCTACACCAGTTTTCAACGAGCCTGGGTGCACAGTGGCCTCTGGGAAAACGATCCCGAACGGTGTTGACCACCTTGCTGGCACTAGACCGGGGAGAGCTGTTGCCCGACTCATTCGCGAGTTACATAAGCCTCAAAAAGTTCTGGTAGAGTCAGGGTGTGGATGTTTATCTGTATGAAAAATTTTAATTAAATTTTAATTTCGATAAATCCGTTTTCGATCTCTGGTCGTATAGGCATTGATTGTTTTAATGCCATTTTAACCATACGATTATGAATCAGAAAAAATTACTCAGACGTTTCGCAGGTTTCCTGGCGGTGATCAGTCTGGTAACACTCAACGCCTGTCAGGATCACCGCATGGTGCCCGATCTGAATCTATTGCCCGATGTGAATATCTACGTATTGACCGATGCCAATCAGCTTTGGCGGGTCAGTGTCAGAACCCCGTCGGCTCCTTCGAATTTTGTACCGATCACCTTTCCAATGGGCGGCCCGCAGGGTGAGCGAATCCTATCGATCGATTTTCGTCCGGCTACCGGCCAACTCTATGGCGTGAGCAATATGAAGCGCCTGTTTGTCATTAACCCGACATCGGGTGTAGCCCGCCCGTTGACCGATATGCCGTTTACCTCGAACGATATCGGGACCATTATGGGGCTGGATTTCAACCCTACCGTCGACCGGATTCGGCTGGTAACCAACACGGGTATTGATCTGCGGCTAAACCCGGAAACGGGAATGATTGCTGCGACGGATACACCGATCAATGGCGTACCGGGAGCCGCCATTTCAGAAGTCGCCTATACCAACAACCGGGCGGGAGCTACAACAACAACCCTGTATGATATTGATCCGGCCACGGATCGTCTGTACATCCAGAACCCGCCCAATAACGGGACGCTGGTGGATGTGGGGCCGTTGGGGTTGGACATAACCGGGGCCGCCGGATTTGATATTGCCCCTACGGGCGAGGGCTTGGTGGCGGTGACGTTCAATGGTAAGTCTGAGCTACAGCAAATCAATCTATCGACGGGGCGGCTGCAGAAATTAGGCGATTTGCAGAACAATGTAATCGGGCTGGCTATCCCGACCGAGCCCGTGGCCTATGCGCTGGATGGTTCGAATAACCTGCTCATCTTCAATCCACAAAGTGCAACTACGATTAACTCGAAAACCCTCTCCGGGCTACAACCGGGTGAAACATTGCTTGGACTTGATACGCGCCCGGTCAATGGTCAACTGTATGCATTAGGCAGTTCGAATCGGCTGTATACCATCACGGTAGCGGCTTCAGCGACCTGGAGTGTTGCAGCGGTTGGTAATCCTGGTTTGTTTACGCTGTCGGGAACCGACTTTGGGTTCGATTTCAACCCCACCGTTGATCGCATTCGGGTGGTAAGCAATACAGGGCAAAACCTACGTCTGGATCCTACAAATGGTGCCTTATCGGCTACCGATGGCGCATTGGCTTTTTCGCCACCAGGCAGTACGCCAACTGTATCGGCGGCAGCTTACACCAATAATTTTGCTGGAGCTACCTCAACGGTACTATACGATATTGATGTCCGGTCGGGTGGGGCTATTCTGTTCCAGCAGAATCCACCGAACAACGGTACGCTGGTGAGCGTAGGGGCTTTGGGCGTGGAGGTTGAGAGTGCTAACGGATTCGACATTGGCGGGACCAGTGGTACAGCGTATGCTTTGTTACGCGCTGGTGGCACGACGCGCGTGTACACCATCAATCTGATGACGGGAGCGGCTACGGCAGGAGCAACCCTTGCGGGTAACCCCACTGTGCGGGGTTTTACGCTTGGCTTAGGGTTTTAGCCTATCGGGTACATCTTATAGATTGGCCCATTTTACAGCATGTAAGGTGGGTCAATTTCTTTTTAAGAGAATTGGCTGATAAACAGATTTTTAAGCGTTACATTCCAACGTTTCGGGTTTAGGGCGTATCTTATCAGAAAGTTGATAGAATGCACTATGAAACGACTAGTGGTTGTGCTTTTGGGGGCTTTTCTGTTGGTAGGCTGCCACAAGGAAATGGCCTCACCAGACTATGTCGGTAACTGGATATGGTCGCAATCGGTAGGGGGATTTGCTGGTATAACCTATAAGGCTAAGCCGGGCGAACAGGTTCTGCTACGGCTCGACGATGCCGGAAAACTGACGATTACCCGTGCTGACACCGTCTTCTTTTCGAGTAACTACAGTGTCCAGAAAGCCGCCAAGGACGACGAGTATGTACTGACAATCAGTAATAAAAAACTGTATCCGGGCCCAATAAAAAACTATGTTCCGACCCTGTATGGGAATCAGCAGATGATTTTTCAAACGGGCAAACTGACATTGTATGACATCGAGATAACGGACGGATACAGTCATTTATTTATCCGATAAGGAAACGAAAATGCCCCAATCGTTAGACAATTGGGGCATTTTATGGAGTAAGCGATACTACCGGCTCAGGTACAGGTTCCGCTCGGAGTAGACCTTCTGGAAGTAATCGTCGGTGAGGTCATCGATAAAATAGATGCCTTCACCCGTCGATTTCATTTCCGGGCCAAGCTCCTTGTTCACATTCGGGAATTTGCTGAACGAGAACACCGGAATTTTGATCGCATAGCCTTTCTTGACGGGTTTGAACGTAAAGTCTTTCACTTTCTTGTCGCCCAGCATCACCTTGGTTGCGTAGTTGACGTACGGTTCCTGATACGCTTTGCAGATAAAAGGCACCGTTCGGCTCGCACGTGGGTTGGCTTCGATTACATACACCTGCTCATCTTTGATGGCAAACTGGATGTTGATCAAGCCTACCGTTTTCAGCGCTACGGCGATTTTCTTCGTGTATTCTTCAATCTGATTGATTACGTTTTCGCTCAGATCGAAGGGGGGCAGCAGCGCGTAGGAGTCGCCCGAGTGAATACCCGCTGGTTCGATGTGTTCCATGATGCCGATGATGTACACATCTTCACCGTCGCAAATGGCGTCGGCTTCGGCTTCAATGGCATTTTCGAGGAAGTGGTCGAGCAGGATGTTGTTGTCGGGAATCGTTTCCAGAATCTTCATCACGTGCGCTTCCAGTTCGTTCTCGTTGATCACGATTTTCATACTCTGGCCACCCAATACGTAGCTAGGCCGCACCAGCAAGGGGAAACCTAACTCGCGCGACAGTTCGATGGCCCCTTCGGACTCACGCACCGTCCCGAATTTCGGATACGGAATTTCGAGCTTGCGGAGCATTTCTGAGAAATGGCCCCGGTCTTCGGCCAGATCGAGGGCTTCCCAGCTCGTACCGATGATTTTGATGCCGTAGCGGGTCAGCTTTTCCGCCATTTTCAGCGCGGTCTGGCCACCCAACTGTACAATAACCCCTTCGGGCTGCTCGTGCATGATAATGGCATGAACGTGCTCCCAGAAAACAGGTTCGAAATAAAGCTTATCGGCAATATCGGGGTCGGTCGAAACGGTTTCCGGGTTGCAGTTGATCATGATGGTTTCATAACCCGCTTCCTTAGCCGCCAGCACCCCGTGTACGCACGAATAGTCGAACTCGATACCCTGCCCAATCCGGTTAGGGCCTGAACCCAGAACAACCACTTTTTTACGATTGCTCCGAATCGACTCATTGCCCGGTAAGTCTGAAACCGGCTCGGCGTGGTCGGTCGTGATGGGTACCTGGTTGTTGAAGGTTGAGTAATAGTAAGGCGTTTTAGCCTCAAACTCAGCCGCACAAGTATCTACGCATTTGTACACGCGACGGATGTTGTGCGCCTGACGATACTGATATACCTTGCTTTCTTTCACCTGAAGCAGGTGCGCCAGTTGTCGGTCAGCGTATCCTTTCTGCTTGGCCGTGCGGAGCAGTTCGGGCGGTAGGTCTTCCAGATCGTACTGTTGAATTTCGCGTTCGAGTTCGATCAGTTCTTCAATCTGGTGCAGGAACCAGGGATCGATACGGGTCAGTTGTTGAATGGTTCGGAACGACATCCCCGCTTTGAAGGCATCGTAGATGTGGAACAACCGATTCCAGCTTGGGTGTTTCAGGCTTTCGGTCAGGGCGGCCCGGTCGGTCAGTTCGTGGCCATCGGCACCCAGTCCATTGCGTCGGATTTCGAGCGACTGACAGGCTTTCTGCAGGGCTTCCTGGAAGTTCCGGCCAATGCCCATGGCTTCACCCACTGACTTCATTTGCAGCCCCAGCGAGCGGTCGGCACCCGGAAACTTATCGAAGTTCCAGCGCGGTACCTTCACAATCACATAGTCGATGGCTGGCTCGAAGAAAGCCGATGTGGTGCCCGTAATGGGGTTGATCAGTTCGTCGAGGTTATAGCCAATGGCCATTTTAGCGGCAATCTTGGCAATCGGATACCCCGTTGCTTTCGACGCCAGTGCCGATGAGCGGCTCACCCGCGGATTAACCTCGATAACAATAATCTCGTCGGTTTGTGGATTCACCGAGAACTGAATATTACAGCCTCCGGCAAATTGCCCAATGCCCTGCATAACCCGGATCGACAGGTCGCGCATTTGCTGGTACAGCGTATCGGGCAGGGTCATAGCCGGTGCTACCGTGATGCTGTCGCCCGTATGGATGCCCATCGGGTCGAAATTTTCGATGGAGCAGATGATGATGAAGTTGCCCTTATTGTCGCGCAATAATTCAAGCTCGTACTCCTTCCAGCCCATAACGCTTTGCTCCACCAGTACTTCGTGAACCGGCGATGCATGTAAGCCGTGCGTCAACGCTTTATCGAATTCGTCGGGGGTATTCACAAAGCCGCCACCTGTGCCACCCAGTGTAAACGAAGGCCGAATAACGAGCGGGAAGCCAATTTCCTGGGCAATTTCTTTCCCTTCCAGAAACGAGCGGGCTGTGCGCCCTTTACATACTCCCGCACCTAGCTGAAGCATCAGCAACCGGAATTTCTCGCGGTCTTCGGTAGTTTCGATGGCTTTAATGTCAACACCGATGATCTGAACATTGTATTTCTGCCAGATACCGGCTTTGTCGCAGTCGATAGCCAGGTTCAGGGCAGTCTGTCCACCCATAGTTGGCAGAACGGCATCGATGGGTTTACCCATTTCCTGATGTTTTTTCAGGATCTCGACGATGGACTTCTTCTCCAGCGGCAACAGATAAACATAATCGGCGTTGATCGGATCAGTCATGATCGTAGCCGGATTGGAGTTGATCAGGGCTACTTCGATGCCTTCGTCGCGGATGGAACGTGCTGCCTGCGAACCGGCATAATCGAATTCACAAGCCTGGCCGATCACAATAGGGCCTGAGCCGATAATCAGTACTGAGCGAATGTTGGTATTTTTAGGCATTTTTCAGCAGGGCAATGAACCGCATGAGGCACGTCCACCACACGAGTGGATTGGCCGGGCGGCCCCGAATGAACAATAAGCTAAGCGCAGTATCTGGCGACCCCTGGTTGGAGGGGGCGGTCAAAAATCCTGCAAAATTAGGGGTTTAGCAGGGAATGGAAAAGGAGAATTTCAGAATAAAATCAGATGTCGGCCTTTTTGTTAAGAATGTTTATCTATTTTGGCCATGCGTATCGGTTCAACTACGTGAAGATATGGCCTGATTACAACCGTTGAGCAACTGACGGAATCACCTTAGGGTAGATGTGGGTTGGGGTGAAACCCGATTTAGCCGGATAAAGACTGCATCAACAAGAAGCGTAAGATGCTACAGGGAAAACCAAACGCAGGATAAGATCTACGCGAAGCACTATACCATACTGACACTTTTTACTAATTTGGATTCGAAACGTTCCTACGTTATGACACGACCCTATTTACTTATTGTTTGCGTTCTGGTTAGTTGCCTGGCTGTCACCTGCGTTCGGGATTACCCTTCGACTGACCCGCATAAAGCACCCGTGGTGACGAATCCTGCCGGAGGAGGGTTGCCTTCTCAAACGCAGGAATCGTCGCAGAAACGGCTTTACCTGGCTAATGATAAAATTCGTATGGCCATTGACCTGAATGCGGGGGGAGCCATTACCTATCTGTCCGAAGCGGGTAGCAATGTGAATATGGTCAATAACAACGACCTCGGCCGCCAAATTCAGACTTCTCTCTATGCGGGTCCTTACCCTTACAGCGTAAATGGTAAAAATCCCGTTGAGCAGTGGCGCAATCTGGGTTGGAATCCCGTTCAGACGGGCGACTATTTCAACCATCCGGCTCAGGTCGTCAGCTACCAGCAGGGGCAGAATACCCTGTATGTCAAGACGATTCCGCTTATCTGGCCACTCTTCAACGAACCGGCCGACTGCTTCTTCGAGCATTGGATTGAACTAAAAGAAAATACCGTTCATATGCGCAGTCGGATGACGGTCAGCCGGGTAGATACAACACAGTACGAAGCGCGTACGCAGGAATTTCCATGTATGTATCTGAATGGGCCGTACTACCGAATTATAACGTATGATGGCCTGAAGCCGTTTACGAACGATGCCGTTTCTGAGTATACAGAACAGGATAACATCAATCGATACGGTACAGAAAACTGGATTGCTTTGCTCAATACATCAGGGCGGGGCGTTGGGTTGTACAAACCTAAAGGGGAGGTTCGCTTCAGCTCGGCAGGTTTTGGCGTGACCAAAGATGGGGGTGAGTTTGATGTATCGTCGGGGTATGTATGCAGCCAACCCGCTTTACTGGTCGATTATAATGGGGTGTATGAATATGAATGTGATTTAGTGGTAGGGTCACTGGCCGATATCCGGCAGTTTGCCTATAATCAGCCTCGTCCTCCTGCTGCGCCTAATTACAAGTTCGTTACCGATCGGCAGGGTTGGTATTATGGCAACACCCGCGATAAAGGCTGGCCCATTCAGAATGAACTGAATGTGCGCTGGTATCGCGCCGACCCAACGGCAAGAGAGTTCCGGATCATAAGCCCAATGGCTTACTGGAAGGCTTCGGATGTGCCCAAAATTTATATCCAGGCCGCTTTTCAGACGAAAGGAACCGTGGCCCGGTTTGTATGGAGAAAACCGGGTGATATTGCGATTATCGAGATACCCGGTCGGTATGTCGATTTCCCAATTGTTGGCGATGGGCAGTTCAGAACCTATGAAATCAATACAAGCCAGTTAGCAGGTTGGGACGGTGTTATTAACCAGATATCCTTAACCAGCCCCGAAAGTCAGTACAATTTTGAGAAAGGATCGACCGTTCGGATACGGAGTATTACGGCAACGCCCTAAACCCATCTCTTAACACACATTTCATAAACAATTGGCCGTACACGAAGTTGTAAATTCGAATAATAACCAATCGACTATCAACTGTTATGATTACGAACGACGAAATTGTTGATGATCTGAACGAACTGGTCAAGATCAATAACGACCGCATTCAGGGATACGAAAAAGCCATTAAAGATAACGAAGATGCCGGACTGGATGACCTGTTCCGACACTATGTCGTACAAAGCCAAAATTTCCGTAGCCAACTGGCCGATCATATTGTTCGAATCGATGGACTGGCGGTGTCGGATGCTACCTCAACCGATGTAACCAGCAAAATTCACCGGGCCTGGATCGACATCAAATCGGCACTGACGGGAAAAGACCGGGAGTCTATTTTAAGCTCGGTAGAGTTTGGTGAAAATGCGGCTGTTGAAGCCTATCAGGATGCGATCGAGAAAGATCACATTCCGGCCTACATCAAAGAGGATTTGCAGAAGCAACTGACCGAATTGCAGAGTGCTCTGGACCGGATCAAATCCCTCGAAAAAGCAGCTTAAAACGAGCCGGCTTTCAACAAAACAGCCCGATAGTTTCAAACTATCGGGCTGTTTTGTTTGGCTAATAAAGCAGATTCTATAGTCTATCTTGGCAAAGGCATATCATTCAAATCCTCGTCGGTCAGCTTGATCGTAACCGCTTTTACATTCTCCTCCAGGTGTTTGACCGACGATGTTCCGGCAATGGGTAACATGACGGGCGAAGCGGCCAGCAACCACGCCAGAGCAACCTGATAGTCGGTAGCGGGTTTGCCATCGATCTGATGCCGGGCCGCTACCTTCTGGATGGCTTGCTGGGCCGACACGTTTCCGGCATTTAGTGGAAACCAGGGTATAAAGGCGATGCCGTTCTGTTCGCAGTACTGTAGTACGTCGTTCCAGGTCTGATCGCCAAAATTGTACTTGTTCTGTACCGATACAACATCGAAATACTGGCGGGCTTCTTCGATCTGGTCGATACCCACTTCCGACAGCCCAATATGCCGGATTTTTCCCTGTTGTTGGGCTTCCTTCAGAAAACCAAGGTATTCGTCGGACGACACTTTGCTATCGAAACGGTGAAGTTGATATAGATCGATCCGGTCAAGTTTCAACCGTTTCAGGCTACCATGTAGAGCTTCTTCCAGATGCTTGCGGCTCCCATCTACAGGCCACTGGTTTGGGCCTGTTCGGAGTAAACCGCCTTTTGTGCCAATCACCAGCCCATCAGGGTAGGGATAAAGGGCTTCGGCAATCAACTCCTCCGATACATAAGGACCGTAGCTGTCGGCGGTATCGATAAAATTAATGCCCAGCTCCAGGGCCCGTTTCAATACCCGGATGGCTTCGTCATGGTCTTTAGGAGGGCCCCAGATCCCGTCGCCAGTAATGCGCATCGCGCCATATGCCATTCGGTTGACGGTCAGATCGCCACCAATGGTAATTGTTCCGGCCTGTGCGGCCAGTTGTGATTCAGCAGACTCAGTTGATTGCATAGGTTTTATTGATCATTCAGGGTATACACTCCAGACGTGGAGGTTATTCTGATAAACCATCTACAATCGATTTTGTATCCGCAACCGGGTAAAGTTTTTGTTTTCTTACCGTTTCTCGATCCCCTCCAGTACGCGTCGAATTACGTTGGCGCGTTGCATAAATTCGAGGGAACTGTTGATATCCTGTTCGTCGATAACCTGCTTGAATTGCTGTAAAAATTCAATGTAAGCAGCCAGTGCATCCGATACGTTGATCCGATTCTGGTCGAAAATAGGCGCCCACATTTGCGGGGAGCTTTTGGCCAGACGTACCGTCGAACTGAAGCCGGTACTGGCCATATTGAAGATCGCTTTTTCGTCTTTTTCTTTTTCCAGCACGGTAAGGCCGAGGGCAAACGCACTGATATGGCTCAGATGCGAAACGTAGGCCAGGTGCAGGTCGTGCTCCTGGGGCGTCATGTAAAACAGCTTCATACCGATGTCGCGAAATAGGCTCTCGGAGAGGTTCAGGCTGTCGGGATTACTTTTTTCGCGGTCGCAGATGATGAGGTTTTTTCCTGGTAATAATTCCCGAAAGGCTGCACCGGGGCCAGAATTTTCGGTACCTGCCATAGGGTGAGCGGCTACAAACTGCGTACGTTTGGGATGGGCATCGGCAATGGCGCAAATGGTCTCTTTGGTTGATCCCAGATCAACAACGGTGGCACCCGCAGGCAGCAGGTCGAGTACGGTTGGCAATAAATCGATAATGGTGTTGACGGGGGTAGCCAGAACGACCAGTGTGCTTTGCGCAATAGCTTCGGGCAGGGGCAACACAGCATCGACAATGCCTTTTGCCAGTGCCAACTGCCCATTTACTGCCGACGTATCGACGCCGATAAAGTGCATTTTGGGGTATTTTTCACGGACTGCGAGGGCAAAAGATCCACCCAATAAACCAATACCTACTATGGAAACTGTCATCTGAACCAGGATTTAACAGATTTTTGGATAAAACAGATTTTGTTTCTATTCTGATTATTTCTACGCGCCTTTTTGAAAACGACGGAAATGAGGGTTTAAAACGCGCTTAAACTCTAAACTGGATGCGCCAAAATTGATTAAGAGTCCGATTTCTAAATTGTACGCTTCCAGATAATTAATAGCTTGAGCCAGATGGACTTCTTCCAGTTTAATAATCGCTTTTAATTCAACTAATCGCTTGTCTTCAACAAGAAAATCGGCTCGTCGCGTACCAACCAATACACCCTTGTAATAAATTGGCATATCGACCTCCCGGGCAAAGCTTATGTTAAAAATGTCAAGTTCGTGCCCCAAGGCTCGTTGGTAAATCACCTCCTGAAACCCATTGCCTAATACGCGATGAACTTCCATCGAACAGCCTATAATACGGTGAGTTAACTGCCCATATTTGTAATCCTGATGCATCGATACAGTGGATATACAATTGTGAAAAAATCTGTTCCATTACAAGATTCATTGAAGAATAGAAAGAGGGCAGTCGTAAAGCAAAATCTGTTTTATCCTAAAATCCGCTCAATCCCGGTTCGGATTCGTTCTTTCGGCATACATAACGAAACGCGTACGTACCGATTTCCTTTTGGGCCAAAAATGAAGCCCGGTGCGATGAAAATATGTTTGTTGAGCAACAGATCATCCACGAACGCTTCGGCCGATTCCACGCTGTCGGGGAGCTTGGCCCAGATAAAGAGTCCTTCCTGATCGGTAGTATAGGTGCAGCCTAGCGCGTCCAGGAAAGCATGAACGGCGTCCAGACGTCCCTGATAAACGGCGTTCCGTTCCTGATGCCAGGCTTCCGAATTCGTCAGGGCTTCGGCGGCTGCATCCATCAGGGGTTTGAACTGTCCCGAATCGACGTTGCTCTTGATGGTCAGTACCGCATCGACATACGGTTTGCTACTCGCCAGCCAGCCAATACGCCAACCCGCCATATTATGCGATTTACTAAGGGAGTTTAGCTCAATACCTACCTCTTTCGCACCGTCTACCGCTAGCAAACTAATGGGCTTCTTTTTGTTGAGAATCAGGCTGTAGGGATTGTCGTGGCAAACCAATAGCTGATGATCATGTGCGAAACGAACGGCTTTTTCAAACAGCTCATACGTTGCCGGGGCACCCGTAGGCATATGGGGATAATTCAGCCAGAGAATCTTCGTTCGGGAGCCTTCAGGCGATGACTGCACCAGGTCGGCCATGGCTGCCCAGTCGGGTTGCCAGCCGCCATGTTCAAGCAGCGGGTATTCACGCACCCGCGCGCCAACCATCTGGCTCACGGCCCGATAAGCCGGATAGCCTAGTTCGGGCACCAGAACCCCATCGCCCTCATTCAGGAACGTAAGCGAGATGTGCGTGATGCCTTCTTTCGACCCAATCAGGGGCAGTAGTTCCGTTTCAGGATTTAAGTCAACCCCGTAGGTAGTCTTATAAAAATCGGCTATGCTCTGACGAAGTCCGACGGTGCCTTTATAGGGTTGATAACCATGCGCCGTTGGTTGCTGAGCCGACTGAATCAGCGCATCGATGGTATTGGCCGAAGGCATCAGATCGGGGTTTCCGATACCCAGATTGATAATGTCGTGACCGGCTGCCTGAAGCCGGCGAACTTCGGCCAGTTTAACCGAAAAATAGTATTCCTGCGTCTGATCGGCGCGGTGAGCAAGAGGGATAATCACTTCTAACCAGGATTTAACAGATTTTGGGATGAAACAGATTTTGTTAAAATCGATCCATCCATTCATTTAAGACCGCAAAGATACTTGTTGAAGGAATGTGCTAATAAGAAACAAAATCATATAAATCCCTAAATCAGTGTAATCCCGGTTCCGGTTCAGACAGGTACTTCAGCAACGGGGCCAGGTGCAGCGACTGCATCATTTCGCCCGAATTGATGATGTCATGCGCCCGCTCCCGCGATACGATGTGCACGGTTATTTCTTCCGTTTTTTCCAGATGTTGGGCCTGCTTCAGTTCGACACCTGTAGCCAGAAAAGAGTGCGTCAGGTTGGCGTGCGTACCCGGATTAGCCGATAAAGTCATCAGATGTTGCCAGGTGCCGCCCCCAAAACCCGTTTCTTCCAGCAATTCACGCTGAGCCGCTACCAGAGGTTCTTCACCTGGATCGACCACACCCGCGCATAGCTCATAGTGAACATCGCCAATACCGTGCCGATACTGCCGGATCAGAACCAGTTGCCCTTCCGTTGTGACGGCTACGACGTTGATCCAGTCGGGATATTCGAAAATAAAATAGTTGGGAATGGAGCCACCATTTTCCATCCGAATGGCGTCTTTTCGAACCGTAAACCACGGCAACTGGTGAATATATTCGGAATTTTCGACCTGCCAGGGCCGGGGATCGTTCTCTGGTTTCATGGGGGCAAAGGTAGGCTTTTTCGCCAGAGCCATATTAACTGACCGCTTTGATTCGTTGTAAAGTGGACTTTGGTTTTGGCCAGTCATTCGTACAATCCGCGACCTGATGAAACAGTATAGTCTTTTTTTAGTAGCCGCTTTTTGTCTCTTCCTGTCATCCTGCCATCGACCCGTTGCCTACTTTCAGCGAACGGCCCATCCTGAAGCCTCCCGATTATCGGCCGAAAAACGCACGAGTCCGACTGAGGGTGTGGTTATGGAAATGGATTCCGTTGTAGAACAACCAGCCGCTCATTGGCCTGTATTTGTATCGGAACCTGTAGCAAGTCTGAAAAATGAGTCAACTCATCGTCAGCGTATTGAACAGCGGATGCAGCGCGTTCAGCGTATGATGCCAGTGGCCAACGAAACGACGCCCCAACAGCCTGGGCCAAAACCTAAAAAACAACTACGCTTGGGCAACCGGATTCGGCAAAGCCTGGGCATGCCACTTCGTAAAGAATTGAACTGGTGGCAACGGATTAGCTGGAAGCTGAAAGCGTCTGTAATCGTTATTCTGGTGGCTGTTGTGTTTGCTATTCTGGGGATTACCACCCTCGCTATTATTTTCGGACTGTTGGGCGCCTTCCTGATGATCAGCGGTTTGAAACGCTCCTTTAAAGTAAAACGACCCTGGTTTTAGTATAAATGAAACCGCAAGGACGCAAAGACGCGAAGCCCAAATTTATATTCCTCGCGTCTTTGCGTCCTTGCGGTTCAAAAAAATTAAGGTAACTTCTTCACCGCATCGTAAATCAGGTTCAGATAGCCTTCCCGGTCAACATCATAGACGAATTCGACATTGGGTGCCTTTTTCAGGACATTAAAAAAGTCGACGACTGTGGTGCCCGTGGTAAGTTTCCCGATAGTTTCGACATCCACGAAGCAGGACCTAGACTCAAACAGCGACGGATCGATTAGCCAGGCAATGGCGCAGGGGTCGTGTAAGGCGGCTCCACCGCCTAGTTCCGGCCGCTCCTGTCGGTAAAAGATCGAAAAGAAGTCCATCAACTCGGCCACCACTTTTCCCGATTGATTGCCAATAGACCGGAATCGCTCAATGTCTTCCTGAAACACCAGTGCCTTATGGGTTACATCGAGGCCACACATGGTGATCGGTACACCTGAACCAAACACAATCGCTGCGGCTTCCGGGTCGACATAGATGTTAAATTCGGCCGTGGGGGTCATGTTGCCTCGGAACGCTCCCCCGCCCATTATCGAAATACGCTCAATCTTATCTTTCAGGTGTGGGTAAGCGAGCAGAAAGGTAGCGATGTTGGTCAATGGGCCCGTTGGGACAAGTGTTATGGTTTCCTCGCTTTCGGTCAGAATCGCTGCGATGGCTTCAACGGCCGACAGGGGCTCAGGCTGAAGCGTAGGTTCGGGCAAGCTAGGCCCATCCATACCCATTTCGCCATGCACATAATCGGCGATGATCAACTCGCGGAACAAAGGTTTATCGGCACCTTTATATACCGGAATATCAGCGCCTACTAGTGCCATAATTTTCAGCGCATTCTTGAGGGTCTTGGCCTGAGTCTGGTTACCTGCCGAGGTAGTGATGGCTTTAATATCGAATAAGTCGCTGCCAATGGCCAGCATGAGCATCACGGCATCGTCGTGGCCGGGATCGCAATCTATGATTATCGGACGTTTCTTCATGGTTTGTCGTTTGCGTTGTGTTTGTCAGCCATTCATCTTAGGCTTTCCCAAAATCAGGGCCTCAAATATATCACCCTTTGCAGATACCCGACCGGGGAACGTTCGTTCGCGGTATAATTCCGATTGATTCTACTAAAATGGTGGCTTATCTTCGCTACTGGTTTGGTTCACTCATTTGCCAATGCACTCAATTACGCCAACACTTCTCAGCATCTGCCTGACACTCTGCGGGCTTCATGTTTCATTCGGACAATCCGGCACTATCCCTACTGATGCGCAACAGGTGGTGAAAACCGCTCGACCCGAAGCCATTGAAAATCATATGCGTATTCTGGCCAACGACTCACTGAAAGGTCGAAAACCGGGTACGCGCGGATTCGCAATGGCGGCTGATTACGTTGTTTCACAATTTAAAGCGCTTGGACTACAGCCAGCGGGCGAAAATAAATCGTTCCGGCAGGCTGTACCGCTGCGTCGCTGGCAGACGAATGAGTTAGGTAGCGCGATGACACTGGTAGCCAATGGCCGTGAACAGTCGTTGCACTATGGCAAACAGTTTATCCTGAATCCGAATCCCGATCACGCAACCAGCGATGTATCGGCTCCTGTTGTTTTTGTGGGTTATGGGGTATCGGCTCCCGAACTTGATTACGACGATTATACAGGGATTGATGTAAAAGGGAAGATCGTTGCTTACCTGAACGGCGCTCCGGCCAGTTTTCCGTCTAATCAGCGTGCGTATTACTCCTCATCGAAAGCCGAAAATGCCGTAGCGCATGGGGCTGTGGGAACCATTGCTTTTAGTATGCCTACCGACCTCCGTAATCGCATCGAAACGGCTGCCCCGCGTAATCGGCAGGGGATCTATCGCTGGGTCGATAAGCAGGGGAAACCCCAGCGCACCTACCCGGCCATCAAAGGATCTGCTTCGCTGGGTGATTCAACGGCCCGGCTGCTTTTTGCCAATGCGCCTACATCGTTCAGCGATGCTATAAAACAGGCCAACAGAAACCGGCCACAGGCATTCCCGCTCAATGTGTCGGTACGGATGCAAACCCAAACCGATCTGGTAGAAGATGTAGCTGGGTTTAATCTGGTATCGTTATTACCCGGCACCGACCCAGTGCTGAAAAATGAATACGTTGTGTACGTGGCTCACCTCGACCACCTCGGAATAGGCCGTTCGGTAAAGGGTGATTCCATTTATAACGGTGCTCACGACAATGCATCGGGCGTAGCGATCAATCTCGAAACGGCCCGGTTGTTTACGGCTTTACCCAAAGCGCCCCGGCGGTCGGTGCTTTTCGTGTGTGTAACGGGCGAAGAAATGGGATTGCTTGGGTCGGATTATTTTGCCTCAAACCCGACCGTTCCGAAAGACAAAATCGTGGCCAACCTGACACTCGATATGCCTTTCTTTTTTCATCCGTTGCTCGATATTGTACCCTATGGAGCTGAACATTCGAGCTTGAACAAAGAAGTAAAGCAGGCCGCCAGCTTTTTAGGCGTAGAAATTAGCCCGGACCCGATCCCCGAACAAACGGTATTTATGCGGAGCGACCACTTTAGCTTTGTCCGGCAGGGAATTCCGGCTTTGTTTATCAAGAGTGGCTCGCAAACCGGAAATCCGGCCCTCGACGGTACCAAACTCAACCTCGACTGGCGGGCCTCTATCTATCATTCGCCCCAGGACGATATGAACCAGCCGTTCGATTTTAAATCGGCTGCCAAACACGCTCAGCTACAATTTTTAGTGGGCTACCTGACCGCCCAGGACGATCAGCGCCCAACCTGGAACAAAGGGGATTTCTTCGGTACGAAGTTTGGGAAAAGAGAGGTTGTAAAGTAATTCGTTCCGGCTTGTTAGTGCACCAATGCCTGTAAATGAATGGGTTGGGTTCCGTGTGGACTGCCTTTCAACTGTAAATCCCTGACCCGGTGTCTGACTTTGCGCATAAACGACTTGCCCGGATCCGTTTTGCCCGTCAGGTAATTGGGGTCCGTTTCCCGCCAGAGCGAGGTGCCAATAAAGTCTGTATACTCATAATGGCCTATCAGGTAGTCGATTCCCTGGTAACGACGTTTCAAGTACCTTACCAGTTGCACATTGGCTTTCATCTGCGCTCGGGTCAGGTCGTTGTTGCCAACATTTTCAATCCCAATAGCGCAGTAGTTCAGGCCAATGCAGTGGCGGGCGAAGGTTGTGTCGGGGAGTAAGCGAAAGATCGTGCCGTCCCGGTCGACCAGGAAGGGGACCGACGTATTTAAACGACTGCTAGCCTGAAGGTCAGGACGCCCTGATAATACCGATGGATTAAAGACATTGAAGGTAGCCTCCAGTGTGGGAACAGCCGTCCAGTGCAGCACAATCATTTTGGGCTTGATATACGGTTCTGTCTGTTCGAGACCGTGCCGTTTGGCCAGATAGTCGAGCGACAGTTGCCGACGCTCTTCATCAAAGACAATGGGTTTGTCAATGATTTGTAGAGATCGTTTTGTACAGGAGGTGAAGAAGACTAGACTGATACAGAGAAAAATCAGAGATTTCATTTTTCAGGAAAGCGGTGGGACTGCGAATAAGTAGGTAATGTGTTGTGTGTAAACATCAGCTATCTGCTACAAAGTTGATGCCTAACAGGGGAATAGGTATTTTTTCTAAGTAAATTCCTTTCTAAAAACCTGGGCTATTTGTTCGGGTATTAATCGTTTGTAAAAATAGCCATAAGTACATTTAACTACCTTTTAATTCTGATTCTTCGGTAATCGAATTGATGAAGCGTTATTTTGTTAGGCATTTCTAAGTGGATGAGGGTAAATATCGCATTCTATTCTTTGTTGTTTGTTGGCTTGTTCTGCTGGTCCGCTCAGGCTCAGATTACACTAAACTTACGACAGACGCTTCAGCAAGTACGTACCAATAGCCCGGCGCTCCGAGTCGAACGGCTCAATATCAATGTGGCCCAGGCCGATCAGGTGACTGCAAATCTTCGGCCAAATCCGGTCCTGAATAACCAGACACTCTTTCAGCTAACCCCTACACCGGGTGCTGAAGCCGTTGGATTATTGAGTCGGCAACGGCGGCAGTTCTGGATTCAGGCTACCAAGGAGTTTGATATTTACAATAAACGAACCTATCGGAACCGGGCGGCCGAAGCCAATACGAATCTGGCTATTCGGAGTGTAGCCGAAACCGAGCGAAACTTATTGTTCGATGCGGCCAATCGGTATCTCGATGCCTGGTACGCACGCATTCAACTGGCCTTATTGCAACGCGCCAAAGCCAATGTAGATACGCTGGTTCAGTTGAATAAAGTACGGCTGAAAAATCTGGTCATTACCACCACCGATCTGACCCGGACACAGCTTATCTCGGACCAGTATGATCTGCAAACCCGTACCGCCCAGCAGGAGCTGCGAAATCGCCTGAACGAACTGCAACTTGTGCTGGGGATTCCCGACAGCGTGAATGTAGCGATGAATGACTCGATTATCCATCCGGCCTTTACGAACCCACTCCGACTTTACCCGACCATCAATGCGACGGCCGATAGTTTACTACGCCTGGCTGCCACCAATCGGACGGACGTACTGGCGGCCCAAGCAACTATCGAATCGGCCAAACGGAATGTCGACTTGCAGCAGGTATTGGCCAAACCACGCAACGAAGCCGGTTTTATCTGGAACCCGCAGAATGCCATTCCCTACGCGGGCGTATTTCTGACTATTGAGCTGCCTGTTTATAGCCGCAATCAGGGGGAAATTCAGAAATCGAGAGTATTGCAGGAGCAGGCAAGCCAGGCCGCTACGCTGGTGCAGGCGCGCATTCGGTCGGAAGTGCAAACGGCTTATCAGTCGTTTATGACTAGCCGGCAGAACATTGATCGGTATGTCGGTATCCGGCTCGATGCCGATCGGGTACTGGCTTCGGTCCGGTATGCGTATCTGCGGGGTGCGACAACCCTGATCGATCTGCTTCAGGCCGAAAGTTCGTGGTTCGATACCCAAACGGCTTATTATCAAAGCCTTTATACCTACCGTCAGAATTACGTCCGGTTGTTGTACGTTACTGGGCAAATCAACTTATACTAGCCATGACCTTCCGCCATATACTTGTTGCTTTCCTACTTTTGACAACGGCCTGTAAAGAAAAACCCAAGGCGGTGGTCAAATCCATCCCTCGCCCAACCATTAGCACCGACGGGAGCCAGATCACGTTCCCGGATGCGGTGATGATGCGGGCCTTCGAAACCCAGACTGCTCATTCCTCAGCCGTTCGCACCGATTTTTCGGCTCCTGGCCATATCGCGGCTATGGTTGTTCGTTCGGTCGAAAATCCATCCGAACATCTGGTGTTGTTCGATGATCCTGGGCTAGCGGATAATTACACGGCTATTCTACAACACCGGATCAATATCCAGACGCAGAAAGGTAATCTCGAACGCATTAAGGATTTGCAGGCGCATGGGGCTGCATCGGGCAAAGAGGTGATTGAAGCACAAACCCAATTGGCCAATGAAGAAGCGGCCATTATTTCGGACGAAGCCACGCTCAAACTGGCCGGTTTCGACCCGAAAGCCCTGCGTCAGGCTCGCCCGAATACCATTCTGGTAGTTTGTGAAATCCCTGAAAACCAATTTGGTAGTATTCGGAGTGGACTGAAATGCACGCTCAATTTTACGGCCTTCCCCAACGAGCGGTTTCAGGGGGTGATCGACAATGTCAATGATTACGTCGACAACACCACCCGCCAGATCAAACTTCGTATTTCGGTGGCCAACCCCGATGGTCGATTAAAAGCGGGTATGTTTGCCACGGTTCAGTTTGGGGTTGTCGATGGCAATTTTATGACCGTTTCGCGCGATGCCGTCGTGACGGTACAGGGCCGCGATTATGTGTTTGTAAAAACCGGGCCACAGGCAATTGAACGACGAGCCGTACAGCTAGGCCAGCAACGGGCCGATCGCGTTGTGGTGCAGAGCGGCCTCAAAGAAGGAGAGGCTGTTGTATCGGCCAATGTGTTGCAGTTGAAAGGCTTAAGTTTTGGGTATTAAATAAACAAGAAGGAGGGGGCGGAAAGGGACGAACGGGAGAAAGGAAAATGTCTGGGTAACCATTCTTTCCTCCCTCGACTTCCCTTCCTTCTTTCCTCCCTTTCAACATGATTCAGAATTTAATAACATTTTCGCTCAGGAACCGCTGGGTCATTGTCGGATGCGCCGTAGCGTTGATGGGTCTGGGATTATGGTGCTTCAAACTGCTTAAGATTGAAGCCTACCCGGATATTGCCGATACCAACGTCATCGTTATTGCCAAATATGACGGACGGGCCGCCGAGGAGGTTGAGCAGCAGGTAACCATCCCCATTGAGCGAGTGCTCAATAGCGTTCCGCACGTAACCGACCGACGCTCACGGACTATCTTTGGTTTATCGGTCGTACAGTTGAACTTCGATGAAACCGTTACCGACTATTTTGCTCGTCAGCAGGTTATTGAACGACTGTCGGGGGCCGAACTGCCGGATGGTGTATCGCCCGAACTGGCTCCACTGACTACAGCTGTAGGTGAAATCTATCGGTACGTGATCGAAGCACCACCGAGCATGACCCCCATGCAACTGCGCGATTTGCAGGATTGGGTCATTATTCCTCAGTTGCTCCAGGTACCGGGCCTGGCCGATGTAACGACTTTCGGCGGGCCTATTAAACAGTTTCAGGTGATTCCTGATCCGGCAAAACTCCGTAAGTACAGCCTCACTTTGCAGGATGTGATCGATGCCGTTCAGAAAAATAACCAGAATACGGGTGGAAATATCATTGCTCGGGGTGGGCAGGGCTTTGCCGTTCGGGGACTTGGTGCCCTGAAAACACCCGAAGATATTCAGCATATTGTGCTGAAAGCGAACGAAGGGGTGCCGGTTCTGTTGCGCGATGTGGCCAGTGTCGAAATCAATCCACCATCGCCTTCCGGGATACTAGGCTATCGGATACCCGACGAAAACCTGGATGTGATCGGCGCTACCGAAGGGATTGTGTTGCTCCGTCGGGGCGAAAACCCGAGTGAAGTACTCGAACTACTAAAGGCGAAAATAGCCGATCTGGAAGCCCGCGAACTTCCGCGCGGGGTTCATTTGCGGGTATTATACGACCGGGGCTTTTTGATCGACCATTCGCTCGAAACGGTGGCTCATACGCTGATAGAAGGAATTTCGATTGTTGCCATTTTACTGGTCCTGTTTTTAGGGAGTCTGCGGGCGGCTTTGGTCGTTACGGTCACGATTCCGTTTTCGTTGCTGTTTGCCTTTATCCTGATGAAACTGGTTGGGATTCCGGCTAATCTGCTCTCGCTGGGAGCCATCGACTTTGGGATTATTGTGGATGGAGCCAGTGTCATGGCCGAACACCTGATCCGAAAATACCGATCGTCGGGTCCGGCGGAGCGAAATCAGGGCATCGTAAATGTTACGGCACGGTCGGCAGGCGAAGTAGCGCGGGAAATTTTCTTTTCAGTTACGATCATTATTCTGGCTTATATGCCCATTCTGCTCATGCAGCGGGTTGAAGGGAAGCTGTTCAGTCCCATGGCTTTAACGCTTTCGTTTGCCGTGATTGGCTCGCTGATCTGTGCGTTGACCCTGATCCCGGTCTTAATCTCATTTGCGTTCCGTAAGGCACTGGCCCCAGGTGGCAAACCGTTGAAAGAGCATAAAAACCTGTTGCTTTCGCCCTTGGAACACGGCTATCAGTGGTTGTTGAAATCGGTCCTGTTTCGTGTGCCGCGTCTGGTTGTGGGCGTAGGGATGGCCGTTGTCCTAGTCATGATTGGGTTTGGCCTGAAACTAGGTACCGAATTCCTGCCCGAACTGGACGAAGGCTCCATTTTTATGCGAGCATTTATGCCCTCAGGGATCACAATTCAGGAAAATGCCAAGATCTCACCCAAAATCCGGGACATTATCAGCACCTATAAGCCAGTCAGTTTTGTGATTACGCAGGCGGGCCGTAACGATGACGGTACGGACCCTTTCCCAACCGACCGTACCGAAATCCTGATTGGCCTGAAAGATTACAGCACCTGGTCGGATACGATTTCGAAAAAAGAGATTGTCCGCTCCATGCAGAGCCAGTTGCAGGAAGCCTTTCCAGGGGCATTTTTTTCCTCGGGTCAGCCCATCATCGACCAGGTTATGGAGATTGTGACGGGTAGTGCCGCGGATCTGGCCATTTCGGTTGTCGGTAGCGATTTGTCGCTTATGCGGAGCAAAGCCGATAGTATTGCCGCATTGGTACGGGGAATGAATGGGGCTGTCGCTGTGAATATTGAGCAGGAGGGGCCACAGGACCAGCTAGCCATTCGGATCAACCGCCCAGCCGCTGCCCGCTACGGTATCAACGTGGCTGAAATTGAGAGCATGATCGAAGCGGCTATCGGCGGCAAAGCCATTGGGTCAATTTATGACGAAGCCAAACGATACGATATTGTCGTTCGCTTTACGCCCGAAAGTCGTGGTAGTATGGATGCCATTCGGCTGCTCCAGGTGCCATCCGCTTCGGGAGCCTTAATTCCCATGAACGAACTGGCCGATATTCGCTATGTTCAGGGACAGACCAACATTTACCGCATCAATGGGAAACGTATGGTGACGGTTCGGACCAACATCCGGGGCCGCGACCAGGGCGGTTTTGTAAAGGAGATCAGTCAGAAGGTTCGCGAGCACGTCAAAATTCCGGAAGGCTACAGTGTCATTTATGGAGGCCAATACGAAAACCTTGAACGGGCAGGTGGTCAACTGGCCATATCGATTCCGTTGACAATTGTAGTCGTTTTCCTGTTTTTGTTTATGCTTTACGGTAATGTTCGGGATACACTTCTGACGCTTACCTGTCTGTTGTTTGCCCTGGCGGGGGGGATTGGGGCCTTACTGCTACGTGGCTATAACTTTAACGTTTCGGCGGGTGTGGGCTTCGTTTCGATTTTTGGAATTTCGGTAATGGCTGGGGTACTGCTGGTGTCGGCACTGAATCGTAATCTGATGAATAACCCAAAGACATTGATGGAAATTACCATTGATACCGCTCAGGAACAGTTTCGGGCTATTATGGCCATAATGGTTGTAGCGATTATTGGCCTGGTGCCAGCCGCTATTTCGAGCGGCATTGGGTCTGATGTGCAGCGCCCACTGGCTACGGTAATTATTGGTGGACTAACGACTACCTTGCTCTTTGCCCCGCTGATTATTCCCCCCCTGTTTTACATCGTCAACCGGAAGCGGCCCCGACCTACCTCACTTGATTCTTCGGGCCATCCTATTCCAGAACCTATCGAAGAAGGAACGGAACTATAGGCATATTGCTGGTAGCGTATCAGCCTTACAAGTAAACCGCATCGGGGCTTACTTGTAAGGCTGATACGACGAATTGTGCGTAATGATCACCCAAACTTTTCCAACTGCTTCACCAGCACATTGAAATCTTTGGGGTAAGGCGCCACAAACGTTTGCTCGTCACCATTCAATAGGGCGAAGGTCAGTGAATGAGCGTGTAGGGCAACACGTTGAATCAACGGAAGCTCTTCAGTGCCCTGTTTCAGATTGAATTTGCGTTTTAGATCAGACAGATAAACGGGTTCTCCGCCATACGTTGCATCATACACAATAGGAGCTTTGAGGCACATCAGGTGAACCCGAATCTGGTGCATCCGGCCCGTTATGGGCATACATTCGACCAGGGTTGTGGTCCGAAATGCCTGTAACGTATTGAAAATCGTTTCGGCAATCTTCCCCTTCTCCCGGTCAATCCGCACGGCTGTACCGTCTTTGATGGGCGAAATGGGTAAGTAGACGGATACATTATCAAAATTGTGTACCCCATTCGTGACCGCGTGGTAGCGCTTGGTCACCTCCCGATGCTCAAATTGCATGGCCAGGTGACGGTAGGCTTCCGGATTTTTAGCAATCGCCAGAATCCCCGATGTCTCTTTATCCAGACGGTGCCCTAGTTGAGCATCAGCATGGTACTCCTTCGCCATCCGCAGAATGCTCACGCCCGTCCGGTCGGTTGTCCGTTCATCGAGCGAGGCTACATGCGGAGGTTTATTAATCAGTATATAGTCCTCATTTTCAAATACAATGAGGTCTTCAAAATTGAGCTTCATTTTCGGGTCAATTATTAGTCATTTTATGGCCATTTATGGACCTTGTTGCTGACAAAAAACAAGGGCAACAAATGACCGGCAATGGCTGTTGAATGCCACTAATACCAAACACAAAAAGCCTCCTCCTGACCGGAAGAGGCTTATAGATAAGATCGTTGCAGATTAAGCGGTCAGCGTACCGCGCTGAGCTGCTTTGCGAATGGTGGCTTCCAGACCGTTTTTATTGATGGTCTTGATGGCGGACGTAGCCACTTTCAGCGTGATCCACTCACCCGTCGATTCAACAAAGAACCGCTTCTTTTGCAGGTTCGGATAAAATTTACGCTTGGTTTTATTGTTAGCGTGCGAAACGTTGTTTCCGACGCGGGTGCGCTTTCCTGTGATTTGACAAACTCTGGCCATTACCGTACTCGTTTTCCGTATGAGGGCGCAAAATTCGCTAAATAATTCATAATCTGCAAGTCATTGCTACTTTTTTTTGAAACCATAGGGGCAATGGCGACAGCCGTTCTGGCAACAATAGCCCCGTTTGAGGTGGTAAACCGCTGTAAACACCAGATAGCCCTCTGGCGTATAATAATAATCGTCGGGGGCCAGGTCAGGTACTTTCTTCTTAGTAGGTTGTAGAGGCATGGGGTTGTGGGTCTGCCTAAATCCGCGTATTTTTGAAAAGAAACGGCCAACAGAGCCGCTTAGTTGCAACCTGCCCAAAAACCCTTCATCAACGTTTTCATTTTAACCGTTTGTAGCTATGACGATTGAACCAATCACCCCGACATCGCCCGCCGATAAGGCCATGGAACTCGAATGGCACTATGGGGCGCACAACTATCATCCTATCCCAGCGGTACTGACGCGGGGCGAAGGAGTCTTCGTGTGGGATGTAGAGGACAAGCGTTATTTCGATTTTTTGTCGGCCTACAGTGCCGTCAGTCAGGGCCACTGCCATCCGCGTATTATCAATGCATTGATCAAACAGGCGCAACGGCTCACCCTGACCTCACGGGCCTTTTACAACGATCAGACGGGTATCTGCGAAAAATTCCTCTGTGATTATTTTGGGTACGATAAAGCCCTGATGATGAATTCCGGGGCCGAAGGTGGAGAAACGGCGCTGAAACTGACCCGCAAATGGGCCTATAAAGTGAAAGGGATTCCGCAGAACCAGGCCAAAACCGTATATGCTGCCGGAAACTTCTGGGGGCGAACCCTGGCGGCTATATCATCGTCGACTGATCCGAGTAGTACCAACGATTTCGGACCGCTGCTGCCGGGCTATATCGTCATTCCCTATAACGACCTTAACGCTCTGGAGGACACCTTCAAAAGTGACCCGAATATTGCCGGGTTTATGGTAGAGCCGATTCAGGGCGAAGCGGGGGTGGTGGTACCCGACAAGGGTTACCTGCGTGGTGTACGCGATCTGTGTACCAGGTACAATGTGCTGTTTATTGCCGACGAAGTGCAGACGGGCATCGGTCGGACGGGTAAGCGGATTGCCTGCGATCACGAAGGGGTAAAACCTGATTTGCTGGTACTGGGCAAGGCCCTGTCGGGCGGAACAATGCCTGTATCGGCCGTTTTGACGTCGGATGAGGTGATGCTGACGATTAAACCGGGCGAACACGGGAGTACATACGGTGGAAACCCATTGGCCTGCGCCGTTACTATGGAGGCATTGCGGGTTGTGGAGGATGAAAAACTGGCCGAAAATGCAACCGCGATGGGGGAGGTGTTCCGGGCCCGTATGACAGCCCTAAGCCAGAAAACCGACCTCGTGAAGGCCGTTCGGGGGAGAGGCTTACTCAACGCCATTGTGATTGCCGAGCGCCCGGAGTTAGGGGATGAAACCGCCTGGGAAATCTGTTTGAAACTGAAAGATAACGGCTTATTGACCAAGCCAACCCATGGCGATAAAATTCGATTTGCACCACCGCTCGTGATCAGCGAAGAGCAGTTGCACGAAGCCTGTGATATTATTGAGAAGACGATACTCGCTTTTTAAGCGCGATATACTACCAGACGGGTAATGAACGAGGGCAGAGGAATGGTAATTACCCATCACTCTGTCCTTTTTTTACGGGTTGAATGCTAAACTCAATGCAGCCGCTGACCGATAAATGGATGCGTATACTGGGGGTTCCACTGCTGGCATTGGTGGGTCAATGGGCTATGTATGGGTATACCAACGTACCGTATCCCGACGACTGGCGCATTCCCTTTTTTTTCGTGCTGGGTAGTGTACTTGTTTGGGAAACGAATCGGTGGGGCATCATTTTTTCCCGCCGACGGTATCCCGAACAAACGCAGACCTGGCAGCGGGTACTGTATCAGCTCAGTTGGTTCATTGTTTTTGCCAGTCTTATTCGGATTACGCAGACCTGGTTTTATCAGCAGATCGGTCTTTGGCATTCAACCGAACTGTTTGAGTTCAAGCCATATTTTTTTAATACGCTGGTGTCGGTTGTGGGTACTGTTCAGATTGCGGCTGTCTACGAAGGTATTTATTTGTACCAGCGGTGGCGGATAACCTATGAAGAAGCCGAAGAGCTAAAAAAGGTGAACCTACAAAGCCAGCTTGATTCGCTTAAAACCCAGATTAACCCGCATTTTCTGTTCAACAACCTAAATTCGCTCTCATCACTTATTACCAGCGATGCACAGCAGGCCGAGCAATTTCTGGACGAATTATCGTCTGTATATCGGTACCTGCTTCGGCAGGATGAGCGGTCTCTGTGCCCTTTGTCTGAAGAAATCCAGTTTATTCAATCGTATTTTTATCTGCTCAAAACCCGCTTTGGCGACGGCATTTTCATGAAAATTGAGGTAGATGAGCGATTAATGGCTTATCTGATAGCCCCACTTACCCTTCAAATCCTATTCGAAAACGCAATCAGACACAATATTATTTCGATTGACCAACCCCTCACTATTCGCGTCTATGCCGAACAGGCCAATTTATACGTAGAGAATAATCGTCAGGCCCGGAAAAATGCTACGGCTTCGAATCAGACTGGTTTGCAGGATCGTATAGCGACCTACAAGTTACTCGATCAGCCATCAGTAACGGTCTATCAGGATGAAGCGAAATTTCGGGTAGGTGTTCCATTGTCGATCCCTCCTGGCGAACGGGCTCTACCTAAAAGCGAACATAGCTAACAAGCTGGCTACGCTTGGTTCTGCAGCCATTGTTTCACTTCAGCAAGCATGAGAGCCGCTGATTTTCGTGTGGCGGCTACCTCGCTATTAAGCTGGGTAAGTCGGTTACTCACCGCATTGGATAGGTTGAAAAAAACGCTGAATTCGTTAATGTGTTGAGGGCCAGTGGGCAGATCACGGCCCGAAAAAAAATCGACCAGGTCCTGGTATTCGCTATCGGGATTCATAGTACGAAGGTAGGCACCTGCGTTTTTATTTCCACAATCCCAGCAATAAATACATTCGGCTCAAAAATTGCAATCACTTCCAACGGTGTTTGAGATAACACCGTTGGAAAGTGCAACACGCTGGTTCTTTTAGAGCCAGTGTGTTTGCCTTCTTCCATAACTACCGATTGGCCTGTTTGTTCTATGGATCGATCAATGTTCGTCTGAAAAGAACCCGCACGGTGCATTGTATTCAGAGCAGCTTATTGCCCTACCAAAGCCAGTTTCCTGCCCGCTGGATCGATGGCTAATCGAGTAAGTTGCGTGATGCCCGCCGAACTAAAGTCAGCAACTGATTGCCAGCCAGCAGTTGTTCTGGGATTGAACTGATATAAGACTGCGCCACGGGCCATTAAAATCGTTCCATCGGGCGTCCAGATAAAATCTTCACTGCCTTCCAGGGTTTGGGTAATCGGTGTTGATTTTCGTGTTTTCAGGTCAAGCTGCCGAATTTCCCAGTGGGTAGCATCCTGTTTGTGAACGTAACTCAAAACCTGCTTCCCCGGAATTTTCAATAGGGTTCGGCCAATACGGGTAGCTACCCGAATGGTATCGCCGGTACTTACCTTCGCCAGTAGGAGCGAATTGGGTGAGCCTAGAACAAACAGCGCCAGCCAGTCTGAATCCAGCCAGCCATGATAACCAACGGGCTTCACATGGGGAAGTATCAGCGTAGGTTCGCCGGAACCTGACAAAGGAAATTTCCATAACCGCTGCGTTTTGTCAGCCTCAACCCGAATGACAGAAAAATAAGCCCGGTCCGGGGTTATGGTCGGAGAATATTCACCTTCGGAGGTTCGGGTTAGTTGGGTAGTCGTTTTAGCATCGAGCGTATACTGGTAAATGTCGGTTTGCCCATCGGTCTGCATCGAGGTATAGAACAGGCTTTTCCCATCGGGCGAAAAAGATGGTTGATTGTCGTACCCTTTTCGCTGGGTGATGTTCTGGGCTGTTCCAATTTTGAGTGGCGATAAGGTAATGTCGACCAGAAAAATATCCGTATCTGCCTGCGCCAAGGCTGGAGACGTACTCCATACGGCACAGACAAAATAAACGATAAAGTACCGGGATAAGCACGGACTGGTGAGTGCCGGAGGATCGTATTTCATGAGGAAGTGCAGGTTGTAAATTGTTCGCCCAGCAAGATAAGCCAATCCTCATTATCAGAAGCTTACAAAACTACTTTTTCGTCAGTCCAAAAAAAGCTGTGATCTATGGCTATTCGTTGGTTTCGCGACCAAACTGGCACGTTATATGTAAGAACTGGCATGGTTTGCTACAGATTTCAAACGACAACGTTATGATGATCAACGCTACGCTTCAGAGAAGCCTCTTCTTTACACTTGAATCGGCGATCATGGATCAGCGCGTCATTCAAATCAAATTTCAGGGAATCTGGCGAACCTTGGAGCCTTACCAATTGGGACTTCCTAAACAAGGTTCTGGAAAACTGACCTTATATGGCTACTGCCGCGATCTGGCCTGTTTGTCGCTAACCAACAGCCGATGGCAGCTTTTCGAAGTGGACCAGATTTCTCGTATTGAACTGACAACCTATAGCTTTCAACCTCACGCCAGTTACAGCGAACAGACCGACCTGCTGCATCCTATTTTCTTTCGTGTACCAACCTCCGCTTGTATTCGTAAATAGGATCGGACACGCGTTCGATTTATCGGCTATAATTGTCAAGAAACGTGACGACCTGTTTGTGGAAATGTTTGAAACTCCCGGATCGGGATTCCAGCCAGTTTAGGTCGAAATCTGCTAACAATTCATTTGCTTTTTCAAGTTGTTTTTCGACTCGAAGCTTGCCACCATATATTTTTAGTTTAGCCTCGTGTCGTACAATGTGCTCCAATGGCTCATTCTTAGTCGATTCCGGATTTTGTTGGTGCCATTGGAGATAAAGTAACCAGTGTTCGATGCATTGGACATGTATCATCAAAATCACGTTTGCGTGCGCCCGGCAGAGTGTGGATAATTTCACCTTTAATGCTTCGATCTGCTTCGATTCAGAAGAATCGGCATCCCTACCGACAAACAGAATATCTAGACCATATTTTGTGAAGGCCTGCCGGGTTGCATCAGGTAGCGCGTCCTCGACTTCTTTAGCCGTGGAAGCTTTGATTTGCCATCCGAACTGTTCGTTTTGTTGAAAAACTCCCGGATGGCATTGAGTCAGATAATGCTCGATGAAATTCTTATGCGCTCTGTCTTCGCACAAAATGCCGTAGCTAACTATTTGATTCATCGAGGTACACCGCCTATAAATCCAACTTTCCAAGCCTCACCTAAACCATTGAGGTATTGAGGAGGATCAAATCCTGCTTTTTTACTTTCGGCTGTTTCTGGCTCAATAATATCGAGTTGAAGGTTTTTGACGTGCGTTGCTCCTTCCTCGTCTTTGTCGAAAATGAAAACCGACTCCGGCATATCTTTAAACATATCGACAACAGCCGGGCTGTGCGTTGTCATAATTACCTGAATACCTTTATCATCGGCTAGTCCGAATATAAAGTTGATAACCTCCTCAATTCGACGTGGATGAATTCCCTTTTCTGGTTCTTCAAGAAGCAAAAGTTTCGGCGGATTGGGCTGATTAATAATGCAGAGAAGCGCAAGGAAATAAAGTGTACCTTCTGAAAGCTCATCAGCCCAGTAAGTTACGCCTAGCTTACTATTTGTTAAGCCAATACGCTTAAGGGATTTGTCGCCAAATTGCTTTCTTAATTCTTCTGTTACGGAAACATCATCAAGGCTAATTTCATCAAACTCAGGTACGCAGGTATAGAGGTCTGTTTCAATTTTATTGAAAACACTTTTTCTATACTTGTTACCTAACATTCGGTCTAAAAAACCTACCAAATTAGACGCGTCAGAATTGACAATTTCTTCACCTGTTGCGACATGGCCAGGCTGAATTAGTTTATTAGGGTCGGGTTTGTAGATAATAATGGGCCTCAGTCGTTGTTTCAGATCTTCTGGATTATAATGAAGTTTCGTTCCATTTGACCTTTGATCATTCTGTATTAAATCTCTTGATCGCTCAATTTGAGCCGTACTTCCTATTTGACAAGTAAATACTACTTGGACATTGTATTCATTAGTATGATCGTAGAATAACTCAATATTAATGAGGCTGCTTTCAGAAGGTCTGAAAATTAAGCGCTCGTATTCAGGTTCTGACTGATTTGTATTGTCTTTATCCATATACTCCAGCGCCTTCAAAAAATTCGTTTTGCCTGAGTTGTTCGGGCCGATGAGGAGGTTGACTTTTTGAAGGTCGAGGGTTACGTCTTTCAGGCTTTTGAAATTCTGAATGGAAACGCGCTTGAGCATGGCGGTAAAGCGGTTAGTTGAGGGCAAATTAACAAATTAGTTGCCCATTTGTGTACTCCGCATCAAGACGGTGTTGTCGGGGTCGATGACGACGGTAGCTGGTTTGGTCGCTACCGGAATCGTGAATGTCTGCGTTTGTTCGGACAGCGTTAGCCGGGATGAACGACTCAGTTCTCGCCCGCGATTATCCCGAAAGCTGAACGTAAGGGGAATCGTAAACAAATGCCCCGTTCGCTGCGCCTGCCGAACATCGATGACCAGCGATTTTTTGGCTGCATCGTAGCTGGAACTCCAGACAATTTCAGGGAATCCGGGTTGGTAAAGCCATTGCTGGAAGAACTGCCCCAGTTTTTTGCCCGATTCTTTTTCCATCACGGCCTGCAAATCGCTGGATTGGGCGTTGCGGTTGCGGTAGGCTGCGTAATAGGCCCGAATGCCTTTCCAGAATACATCGTCGCCCAATTCGTGCCGAAGCATGTGCAACACCCAACCGCCTTTCTGATACGAATTCGGATTCAGTAAGTCCATCAGGTTTGAAGTTGTCGAATCCACGATGGTGCCTTTGGGTTTTAAGGCCGAAAATCGGAAAATCTGCCCTTTGTTTTGATTCAGGACAGCATTGAGCGTGTCTTTTCCGTAGGCATGTTCCAGATAGAGGGCCGAAAAATAGGTGGCAAACCCTTCACTCAACCACAACTGCGACCAGTCGGATTCCGTGGCTGAGTTGCCAAACCACTGGTGGGCAATTTCGTGCGCCAGCAAAGCCTCTACGTCCGAATCTTTGTGCCCGACAATCACCTTTTCGTTGTAGAAAATGCAGCTTGCGTTTTCCATGCCTCCAAAAATGGTGGTCGATTCAACGTTGGCTAGTTTCTCGTATGAATACGGGCCTATTCGGTCGATGAAATATTGCAGAATTTCTTTGGCAGGCTGGTAATCGACAAAGCCTTTCTGGCTATCGTTTGGGTACAGCCAGCTTTGTACCGGAATCCCATTGACCGAGCCTACTTCATCGACCGCAAACCGGGCAGCACCAATCACCATCACTTTGGTTGGAATGGGTGTACTTTCCTGCCAGCGGGTGAGCTTGCGGCCATTGGGCAGACTGCTTTCGCCCATAAACTTGCCATTGGCAATGACCCGGTAGGTTGCGGGGGCATTTACCGCAAACGAACAGGTGGCTTTATCGGATGGGTGGTCGACGACGGGCAGGTAATTCCGGGCATTGTTGGGCCAGTTGTCGCCAAAAAAAGTTCGTTCGCCAAATTTGTTCCGGCTGATAATCAACCCCTGTTTCGGCGTTCCGTCGTAGCGGATGGTTAGTTCAGTTGCCTGATTGGGCTGAGCAGGCAGATTGATAAATACTTTGTCATTCCGTTGGTTGAAAGGAGCTGGTTTGCCATCGGCCAGTGTTACCGAGCGAACCGTCATGCCTGTTTGTAAAGTATCCGATTTGCCGCCAATCAGGTCGAACCAGACGGTTTGTCGGTCGTCGGCGCGGGTAAACCGTATAGTCGCTTCGCCACGGATGAGGTTCGTAGAATCACTTAAGGTGAGTGAAAAGGCATAGTTTTGAACGTCGACGCCCGGTTGCGTGTACCGCGCTAAATAACCGGGCGATTGTGAGCAGGCAGAAGTGGCTACCAGAGCCAGTAAACCAATCAGAAATTCGATACTGTTTTTTTTCATTCTTAAGCCTCCTTTATCTCCTGACATAGTTCGATCAGCACACCATTAGTGCCTTTAGGATGCAGGAAACACACTAATTTATGATCAGCTCCCCGCTTGGGAACTTCATTCAATAACGTAAACCCTTCGGCTTTTAGCCGTTCCATTTCGGCCTGTATATCATCGACTTCAAAGGCGATATGGTGGATGCCTTCGCCTTTCTTCTCCAGAAATTTGGCAATAGGACTATCGGGATTCGTTGCTTCGAGAAGCTCGATTTTAGTCTCATTTACTCGGAAGAACGAGGTGGTTACGCCTTCGGAGGCCACCGCTTCAGATTTGTAGGGCGCTACATTGAGCAGTTTGGTGAAGAGATCGTTTGACGTAGCGATATCACGAACCGCGATTCCGATATGTTCGACGTTGGTAAACATAGGTAAAGAACTTTTCCGTTTGGCCGAAAGTTATAGAGAAAGCAGTTATATGCGCCAAAATAGATTCGAATACGACTATGGTTACGGTATCAGAGATCGCTAAAAATAAAATCATTGAACTGCGTCAGAAAGATGGTCTGGCTGACGAATATGCCATTCGGGTTGCCGTGCAGGGCGGAGGATGCTCGGGGCTGATGTATGATCTTCAGTTCGATGCTACCCAGCAGCCTACCGACCATATTGTTGAGGATAAAGGCATTAAGATTCTGGTGGATCGCAAAAGTCTGCTTTATCTGGCGGGTACTGAGCTTGATTTTTCGGATGGTCTGAACGGGAAAGGCTTCCAGTTCAAAAATCCGAATGCAACCCGCACCTGTGGCTGTGGCGAAAGCTTTGCTGTCTAAACCGGGATTGACCAGATTTGTGGATAAAACAAATTATGTATAGATTAATAAAGAAGCCGGGCTTATATAGTCCGGCTTCTTTGTTTGTAAAGTTTTCTCATTCCGGGGAACGAGGAGTGTCAACGTTACTTACTGAGCAAGCTTGAGATTCTTCTCTCCTCAGAATGACAACATGTTATTTTAGCAGATTCAATAAATACGCACCATAACCACTTTTGACAAGCGGCTGAGCGATCTTGGCTAGTTGTTCGGCATCAATAAATTTCATCCGATAGGCAATTTCTTCGGGACAACCGATTTTCAGTCCTTGCCGTTCTTCAATGACATGAACGAACTGACCGGCCTGAATCAACGACTCGAAGGTGCCTGTGTCGAGCCAGGCAGTGCCACGGTCCAGAACGCCTACTTTCAGCTTGCCACGCTCCAGATACACCCGGTTTACGTCCGTAATTTCCAGTTCGCCACGGGGCGACGGCTTGATGTTTTTGGCAATATCCACAACCTCGTTGTCGTAGAAGTACAAGCCCGGCACCGCGTAATTTGATTTTGGTTTGGTGGGTTTTTCTTCAATCGACAATACATTGAAATCACCATCAAATTCAACCACACCATAGCGTTCGGGGTCGTGAACCTGATAGGCGTAGACGACTCCGCCATCGGGGTCGTTGTTGGCCTGGAGGAGTTTCGATAGTCCTGAGCCGTAGAAAATATTGTCGCCCAGCACCAGCGCAACTTTATCGTTTCCAATAAATTCTTCGCCAATGATGAAGGCTTGCGCCAGCCCATCAGGACTGGGCTGTACGGCGTAGGTAAATTTACAGCCTAAGCGTTCACCATCGCCAAGTAGCTTTTCAAAATGGGGCAGGTCGTGCGGTGTAGAAATGATCAAAATCTCCCGGATGCCTGCCAGCATCAGAATAGACAGGGGATAATAAATCATTGGCTTATCGTAAACCGGCATTAGTTGTTTCGATACAGCCAGCGTAAGCGGATGAAGGCGGGTGCCGGAGCCCCCGGCGAGGATGATTCCTTTCATGTTTAAAGAGTGAAAGAGTGAAAGAGTGAAAGAGTGTGGTCCGGTATTCCGGCTGACGCATCAACTGCGCTCTTTCACTCTTTCGCTCTTTCGCCTTTATTAACGGTTTGCGTACATTCCCTGATAGTAACTCTGATAAGCGCCGGATGTGACGTTGTCCAGCCATTCCTGATTAGCCAGGAACCAGTCGACTGTTTTTTCAAGACCTTCCTCGAACTGGAGCGAAGGCTGCCAGCCAAGTTCATTCATGATTTTGTGGGCGTCGATCGCGTAGCGGAGATCGTGACCAGCCCGGTCGGTGACGTAAGTAATCAGTTTGGCTGATGTACCTTCTTCACGACCTAGTTTGCGATCCATGATCTGGCAAAGCAGGTTCACCAGATCGATATTTTTCCATTCGTTGAACCCACCGATGTTGTAGGTTTCACCCAGCGTCCCTTTGTGAAAAACCGTATCGATAGCGCGGGCATGGTCGACCACGAACAGCCAGTCGCGAACGTTTTCACCTTTACCATAGACGGGGAGCGGTTTGTTGTTCCGAATGTTGTGAATCATCAGCGGGATCAACTTTTCGGGAAAGTGATTGGGGCCGTAGTTGTTCGAGCAGTTGGTCAGCACAACGGGCAGTTTGTAGGTATTGCCGTAAGCCCGTACGAAATGATCCGAAGCTGCTTTAGAGGCCGAATAAGGCGACTGTGGATCATACGGTGTTTCTTCCGTGAAGAAATCTTCCGGATTGTGTAGCGAGCCATACACTTCGTCGGTCGAAACGTGGTAGAACCGCTTGCCTTCAAAGTTGCCTTTCCAGCTATTTTTAGCCGCATTCAGCAGGTTAACCGTACCGACGACATTGGTCATTACGAACGACATAGGGTCGGTGATGGAACGGTCAACGTGTGATTCAGCCGCCAGGTGAATGACTCCGTCGAAGCCCATTTCGGCAAACATATCCTCCAGAAATTTGGCATCGGTGATGTCGCCTTTTACGAAGGTATAATTTGGGGCATTTTCGATGTCGGTCAGGTTCGCCAGGTTACCAGCGTAGGTCAGCGCATCGAGGTTATAAATCTGGTACTCTGGGTATTTTGTTACAAACAGGCGCACCACATGCGACCCGATAAAGCCGGCTCCGCCGGTAATTAGAAGTTTCATTTTCGTTTCGTTTATACGCTTTGGCTTACCGTTTTAACTAATCTTTTGTTGCCATCGCCAGGCATCGCGCAACGAGTCGGCCAGCGAGCGTTTGGCTGTCCAGCCCAGTACCTGATTCGCTTTTGATACATCGGCATATACCTGCTCCACGTCGCCCGGTCGGCGGGGGCCCAGTACATAGTTTAGCTTAACTCCGGTAGCCTGCTCAAATGTGTTGATCACATTCAGAACGGTTTCTCCCCGCCCAGTGCCGATATTAATGACGTCGTAGCTAGCGGTTTCGTCACTTTCGATCAATTTTCGAAGCGCCTGTACGTGAGCATCTGCCAGGTCCATCACATCGATATAGTCTCGGATACAAGTCCCGTCCGGGGTATTGTAATCGGCACCGTACACCGTCAGGCTGGAGCGAATACCGGCGGCTGTCTGGGTAATGAATGGAACCAGGTTGGCCGGAACGCCCAGGGGCAGTTCACCGATTTCGGCCGAAGGATGGGCACCAATCGGATTAAAGTAACGAAGGGCAAAGGCTTTGACCGGGGTCTGGGCCCGTATCGCGTCGCGAATAATATCTTCCCCAATAGATTTGGTGTTTCCATAGGGTGATTGTGCTGGAAGCCGTGGCGTTTCTTCTGTAACAGGCAGATGTTCGGGCTGACCATATACCGTACAGGACGACGAAAATACGAAGTTGCGGATGTTGTACTTGGGCATCAGCTCCAGTAGGAGCATCAGCGAGTCGAGGTTATTTCGGTAATATTTCAGCGGTTGCGCTACTGACTCACCCACGGCTTTGAAAGCCGCAAAATGAATGACACCCAGTGGCGCTTCTTTCTGAAAAATTTCGTTCATGGCGGCTGCATCGTTGCAGTCGACTGGGTAGCAGGTTACGTCCCGACCCAGAATGGCCCGCAGACCATCCAGTGCCGAGCGTTCGGAGTTGGAAAAGTCGTCGACAATAACCGGCTCAAAACCAGCTTCGACCAACGAAACAACCGTATGCGAGCCAATAAAACCCGCTCCACCGGTAACCAGAATTTTGGAGGAATTATCTGTAGGAGTCAAACCGTTTTTTAGGAAAATTTTGTTGCTATAGTAGCATAGCGACTCGTAAAACCAGACAAAAGTAGTATATTCAGGAGGTTTACGAAAGCAGTTTTTATTGTGAGGTTATTCTCTCAGGCGGTATAAACGAATGAACGACAACGAATTGAAAGCCCTAATCTCGCTCCTGGACGATGAGGACCCGGAAGTGGTGGAGCATGTCGAGCAGCGAATTCGGCAGATAGGGGGACAAATGATTCCGCTTTTAGAAACAGAATGGGAGGGTAGTTTTAATTCTGCTCTGCAAAAACGGATTGAAGAACTGATTCATGACCTTCAGTATGAATCCGTTCTGGAACGGATGCGTGACTGGAAAAATGGCGGGGCTATGGACTTGCTGGAAGGGCTATGGATCGTGGCAACCTATCAGTATCCAGACCTGTCACTGGCCAAACTTCGGCAGGATGTCGAGCAGTTGTTCTACGACGTATGGGTCGATTTTAAAGCCGATATGCATCCCGACGAGCAGATTAAGGCGATGAATACGGCCTTTTTCTCGAAACTGAAGTTTGCGCCCAACACAAAACATTTTCACTCGCCAGCCAACTCAATGATCAATCAGGTACTCGAAACGCGTCGGGGTAATCCCATCACGCTTTGTGTGCTGTATATGCTCATTGCCCGTCGGCTGAATCTGCCCGTGTATGGCGTAAACCTGCCTAACCTGTTTGTGCTGACGTATAAAAACAACGGGGTTCAGTTTTACATCAACGTGTTCAACCGGGGCCTGGTGTTTACGACGAAAGATATTGATCAGTACATCGATCAGTTGAACATTCAGCGACTGGATGCCTTCTATCAGCCTTGTACCAATACGGATATTGTAAGGCGTGTACTGCGCAATTTGACGCTGGCGTTCGAAAAAAATGGCGATACCGACCGGGTACAGGAGGTCGAAAAAATTATGGCTGCCGTTCGCGACGAGGGCGATGGATTACCTTTATCTGATTATACGCAGCGGTAATACCTGTAGAAACGCCAGCGCCAGCTATGGTTTCTCTACAAGGGTTAAAACGCTATCGCCAGCAACCCTGGGCCGGTTTTAAAGCACCGGATGGTCAATTCTTCTTCGTGGTCGGGTAGGCGAACATGGCCTGTAAGCTGACTGGCATCATCGGCAAAGGGCTCAACGTGCAGATGCTCCCGAAAGGTGAGCTGCCGTTTGCCGTAGAGTTTATAAAGTGCTTCTTTAGCACACCAGTATACGGCCAGTCGATGTGGGTTTCCGGCAGCATGCGCAATTTCGTCGGCCGATAAAACGCGGGGAACAACGCGCGTAAACTGCTCCCGAATCGGTTCAATATCAATGCCGACAGGCCGTGATCGGTGCAGGATAGCGGCTGCCCATCCACTTGTATGCGATAGCGAAATATGCCAGGGTGAGCCGATCAGGTGAGGTTTCCCAAATTCATCTTTTTGCAGGCCAGCATACACTAGTCCCTGAGATTCGGTCAACTGCTGTATGGCCACACGGCAGGCCAGCCATTCTACGCGTTGGGCTGGGTGGGTGATAGTGGCTAGTTCGCTCTCTTCCACAACCGTAAGCGGCAGGTTAGCCCTGAGCGTCGGCTCATCCTCTGTGATCGCTCTGAGGGTGGCGATGCAGTCGCTGTTTATGTTTATCTGAAAAGTCACAAATCAAAAGTCGGAAGTAGCTGGACAAAAAGAAAGGTTTACGACCTTTGATTCACTAGTTTGATGGTTAGAAACTCGAACGGTTGATCGTCAGACCCAAATTTTCGTTACAAAGTGATCGTAGAAAAGATTGATACCTTCGGCGGCCATCGCGACTGCGTTTATACCCTCGAACCGGCTTCGGACCCGAATCGGTTTTTTTCGGCGGGTGGTGATGGACAAATTGTAGAGTGGCAACTGGATCGACCCGACCTGGGACGACTGGTGGCAAATGTACCGGCATCTGTCTATGCAATGGCTTTTCAGTCTGCAACGGGATTGCTGTGGATAGGGCAGAATTATGAGGGAATCCATTGGGTCGACCCTATCCAGAAACAGCAGGTAAATTCACTAAAAATTACATCGGCTGCCATCTTCGATATCAAACTTTATAAGCAGGATGCCTTTGTGGCACTTTCCGATGGTGTGGTAGTGGTGCTGGATGCCAACCAGCTTGTGGTGCGGAAGCACTTGAAAGCGTCTGGCCAGTCGGCACGATGCATTGCCGTAAATCCGGTAGAGCGGGAGTTTGTGGTAGGTTATAGTGATCATAGCGTCCGAATTTTCGATCTGGAGACCTATGCGCTCAAACAAACAATCACAGGGCATACCAATTCAGTATTCACGGTCGCTTATTCGCCCGATTTTCGGTATTTACTAACAGCCGGGCGAGATGCTCATTTGAAGGTATGGGATGTAGAGAACGGATATAGTGTACAGCATACCATTGTTGCGCATATGTTTGCGATCAACCATCTACTGTTCAGCCCCGACGGTCGGTATCTGGCTACGGCCAGTATGGATAAGTCCATCAAAATATGGGATGCTGAGTCGTACCGACTCTTAAAAGTGGTTGACCGGGCCCGCCATGCCGGTCATGGAACGTCGGTTAATAAATTACTATGGACCGATTCGCACCATTTGGTATCGGGCAGCGATGATCGCACGATTTCGGTATGGAAATTGTCGGAATGAGTATCGGTTAAATAGGAATCTCCTATTTTTCAGGCTATTTTTTGTAAAATACGTAGAATGGCTGTTATTTCACCTTCACTGGTATCAATAAATCCTAAAATCGTAGCGCACCAATGAAAATTACGCCCATCGAAATCCGGCAGCACACATTTGAGAAAGGGTTGCGCGGTTATAAGCCCGAAGACGTTGACGCCTTCTTAGTTTCATTATCTCAGGAATGGGAGCGTGTAACAGGTGAATATAAAATGCTGAAAATGCAGCTCGAACTCGCTGAAAAAGAGCTGGGTAAGCTGAAAGAAATAGAAATGACGCTTTTCAGGACGCTGAAAACCGCTGAAGAAAACAGTGCCAACATTACCGAGCAGGCTAACAAAGCAGGAGAAAAATACATTGCCGATGCCAAACAAAAAGCGGATGAGATTATTGCGGATGCCCGCAAACGATCGGCTTTGATGGTACAGGACGCTGAAAATCAGGCTCGCTATTTGAAAGATAATATTCTCAACGACCTGAAATCGCTGGAGCATGATTTCAAGGCTCTGGAAGGCTATAAAGAAAATCTGGCGTCTCAGATTCGCCTGTTGGCGAGTAACGCTGTGGATAGTGTCGATCGATTTGAAAAGAAATTCAGCAAGCAGAACCTGAAAGGTAAAATCGACGAAGTTTCCAATCAGATTAAGGACGAAATGAAGGAGGCTGATGGAAAACCCACCGTCGAAACATCGGAAACCGTTAAGACAGAGCCAGTTGGTAGTGCAAATGCCACCGATTTGCCACCCCTTGTTGAGCGTGAAGAGTCTATCCCCGAAGCGATTCCTGATGATAAAGACATTCTGGAAAAGCTGGATGACGCCATTCAGGAAACCCAGTCGGAGCACACGGCTGCCGTACCAGAGTCTGTTCTGGAAGAAGTAGCCACTCCAGAGCCAGAAGCTTCCGAAGAGGCTCCTGTGAAAAAAGGCGGATCATTCTTCGATCAGATTTAAGGTAGGGCGGGTAAGTGCCGCCACGAACTATGCGGGTTTCGGCCCGCACGATACAATGGGAACAATTGCGTTAGAAGGACTTGAGTTTTTTTCCTATCACGGATTTTACGACGAAGAACAGAAGATTGGCAATAAATACTCCGTTGATATACTCGTAACGACCGATTTTTCGGAAGCTGCGCGTCGGGATCGGTTGAGTGATACCGTTAGTTATGAAGACTTATACCGGATCACAGCCGATGTAATGAAACAACCGGCGCGGTTACTCGAGCATATTGCTCATCAGATTATTCAACAAATACGGACCCGCTACAACAGTTTAGAAGCTGTTGAAGTAAGCGTTTCAAAGTTTAATCCACCCATTGGCGGGGTATGTCATCGGGCCCGGATTACGATGAAAGGGTAGATTTCAGTACCAGGAAAGGGTAGATTTCAGTACCAGGAGTGAGGAGCGAGTAGTAGGAGAAAAGTATGCGTCAGCAACTCCTATTACTCGCTCCTCACTCCTGGTACTGAATCTTAAACTGCCTGCTGCAATCCGGCGAAGGAAATTGACATGTGCGAGGCATCGTAAATGCAGGTGCCGTTCTTGATCAGCAATACCTGCGGTGACTCGTGTTCAACTCCGAAATCGTGCTCTATTTTGTTGGAGAGAGGTTTGTTGGCCAGCAAATCAAGATAATAGGCCTTAACTCCGAGTTGGTCGTTCCAGTTACGTTCCATCCGACTAAGTGCCATGTGGCTGATAGAGCAACTGGTACTGTGTTTGAATATCATTACTGGACGCTTAACCGATTCTTCTCTGATGGTATCAAGCTGAGCTTCACTTGTTAACTTATTCCAATTCATTGTATCAACATGCATTCTGTTGATATAAAATTAATATATTAATTTAAAAATTCGCTAATTCTCGGGTGTATATCGCAACTTTTCAGCCATTTCAGGCGAGACCGCTTCAGAGTATGTGCCGTATGCATCAACTAATGTTCCTTTATCACCATTCCTGGCTTCGATCGCGTAGAGAACCGTTTCATCGCCTGGGTCGGTCATCCCTTCAAAGCGGTATACCTCCACGATGTCGAAGTCGGCGGGTTGTAGGGCAATACTATCGGACTGGCAGTATAAGCAATCAGACTTCAGATTGTAATCTTTCGTAAATCCTTGCTGGCGGAGTCCGTCCAAGGCGTCGATCAAGGTGTCGTAGGCTTTCATAACAGGAGGTTTGCGTAGTAGTTCGTAGCTTTGTTTGTGTAATCAATCGCATATTAGCTTGTTTTCCGGACTTTATAACGCAGGTATTCTTGTTTTTCAGCAACTCGTACGATGGGCTGCCCTTTTCAACCCGAAAGCACGCCAATGGAACGAGGGGCGACGCGATTGGGCCGACAGACTGACGGCTCTGTTGAAGGATAATACAAGTCCTGTTGTCTGGTTTCATGCGGCTTCGCTGGGCGAATTTGAGCAGGGGCGTCCTGTGATCGAGGCCTTCCGGAAAACCTATCCAGCCTATAAAATCCTGTTGACATTCTTTTCGCCTTCGGGCTATGAAGTGCGAAAACAGTATGAAGGTGCCGACTATATCGTGTATTTGCCAGCCGATACGCCCAAAAATGCTCATCGGTTTGTGGAGATCGTAAAGCCCCGGCTGGCATTTTTTATTAAGTATGAATTCTGGTACAATTACCTTCGGGAACTGAATCAGGCGGCTGTTCCGACCATCTCATTCTCAGCGATTTTCAGACCGGATCAGCTTTTTTTTAAACCGTATGGTGTGTTTTATCGGTCTCTTCTCCGCTATTTCGATCATATTCTGGTACAGAATCGGGAGTCGCTGGATTTATTAAAACAGATAGACCTGAAACCCATTACGCTGGCAGGCGATACCCGCTTTGATCGGGTGGCGCAGGTGGCCGCAGCAAAACAGGAGATTCCGCTGGCGCAAAGCTTCAAAAACAAGCAGCCCATTTTAGTGGTGGGGAGTGCCTGGCCTGACGATATGCAGGTGATTATCCCGTTTCTGAATGCATTCGATAAGCCTCTGAAAGCCATAATTGCCCCGCATGAGATTCACGAGGCCGAAATAGAGCACTGGCGTAGCTTGTTGAAAAAATCGTCGATCCGTTTTTCGCAGGCAAGTAGCATGGATGCCCCGCAAGCCGAAATTCTTTTTATTGATAATATTGGGATGCTTTCGTCTTTGTATCAATATGGGGAATTTGCTTTTATCGGGGGGGCCTATAAGCAGGGTTTGCATAACATTCTGGAAGCTGCTACGTTTGGTATGCCGCTATTTTTTGGACCCGATTACGATAAATTTCAGGAGGCTGTCGATTTAGTAGCCGAAGGGGCTGCTTTCCCGGTTAGCACAACAGCTGAATTAATGACGACCTTCTCCCGGCAATACAACAACCCGGCAGAAGCCACCCGAATCAGTCGCCAATATGTGCAACGGAACATTGGCGCAACAGCTAAGGTTATGCAGGTGGTAGAAAAAATAAAGAGCGAAAGAGTGAATGAGCGAAAGAGCGAATAGCCGACGCCAATCTGTTCATGCTTTCGCTCATTCACTCTTTCGCTCTTACATTTTGCAACACGGATTAATAATTCGCTCTACGGGATCCTGGTACGATATTCGTACCATCGACGGCCATGTATATCAGGGGCGGCTGAAAGGTAAGTTCAAGATTAAAGGCCTCAAGGTTACGAACCCCATTGCAGTGGGCGATAAAGTAACGTTTGAGGTTGAAGATGAAGCCGAAAATACGGCGGTCATTACCGACATTGCACCCCGCGAAAATTACATAATCCGGCAGTCGGTCCATAAAACGGCTCATGGGCATATTCTGGCGGCCAATATTGATCAGGCTGTGTTGCTGGCCACACTGACATTACCCCGAACGTCGCTGGGCTTTATCGATCGTTTTCTGGTTTCGGCGGAGTCATTTCGCATTCCGACCACCCTTGTTTTCAACAAAACGGATATTCTGAATGAGGAAGGGCTGGTTTATCAGCAGGAGATTATGGATATGTATGAGCAAATCGGTTATCAATGTCTGGCTACGTCGGCCACTGAAGGCGAGGGGGTAGATGCCTTTCGGCAATTGCTCGATCATAAAGTAACGCTTCTGTCCGGGCATTCGGGCGTAGGGAAATCATCACTTGTAAACGCCATTGCCCCTGATCTGAACTTACGTACCAATGAAGTATCGACCTTTGCGAATAAAGGAGTTCATACGACCACCTTTGCCGAAATGTTTGAACTGGCCCCCGATACCTATATCATCGATACGCCGGGTATTAAGGAATTGGGGTTAATTGATACAGAAAAGGAAGAAATCAGTCATTATTTTCCTGAAATGCGGGATCGCTTGAATCAGTGTCGGTTTCATAACTGTCTGCATATCAACGAGCCGGGCTGTGCCATCAAAGACGCGGTTGCCGAAGGCGAAATAGCTGAAAGCCGCTATCTGAGTTACCTGAGCATGATGGAAGGCAGCGATAACCGAAGGTAAGGATAGATGTAGGATATATGATGTAGAATGTAGACAAAATATATCATATATCCTACATCCTACATCATACATTCACATTACGTCTTCTTCTGTGAGTAGGCTGTTCTCGTTACCATAACTTTCTGATTTTAGGTAACTTACAGAAATCGATTAGCTTGTCATAGCGGCCAGTAAGTCGGCCTGGGTAATGATATGGACCTGCTCTTTTTCATCCCGGACAAGCAGCGCTTTATTATCGCGGTCGATAAGCGAAGAAAGAGCATCGATGGTATTATCGAGCCCTACGAATTTAAACGGCTTATCCATCACCTCACTAACCGGATGATCTTTGATGGTAGGCTCTTCGATGAGTTTGGTCAATATAGCTGAATCGGTTAAACTGCCTACAATATGTCCGGTATCGTCGGTTACTGGAATTTGCGAGATACCGTATCGATTCAGCACATGAATGGCCTGGCTAACCGACACTCCGGAGCCAATCGTTGTAAGCTGCGAACGTCGATCGGTTGGGCTTCCGTTTTTATGGTGAATAATATCGCGGGCGGTCTTAAAGGCACGATCTTCCAGAAAACCATGATCTTTCATCCACGTATCGCTATAAATTTTCGCCAGGTAGCGAGTGCCATGATCGGGGAGAAGAATAACCAGTACATCCTCGTCGTCCAGATTTTCTTTGGCCCACTCCAAAGCACCATGCACGGCCGTGCCGCACGACCAGCCCACAAATAATCCTTCTTCCCGGGCCAGCCTGCGCGTCATAATAGCCGCATCTTTGTCGGTGACCTTAATAAACTGGTCGATCAGACTGAAATCAACATTTTTAGGGAGAATATCTTCGCCGATTCCTTCGGTAAGGTACGGATAGATTTCACCCTCATCGAAAACCCCCGTTTCCTTGTACTTTTTGAAAACAGATCCATAGGTATCGAGCCCTAGAGAGACAATGGCTGGATTCTGCTCTTTTAGGAATTTAGAGGTACCACAGATGGTTCCTCCTGTACCCACACCGGCGGCAAAATGCGTGACTTTTCCGTCGGTATCACGCCAGATTTCGGGGCCCGTTGTTTCGTAATGGGCGGCTGTATTGGCCAGGTTATCGTACTGATTTGGATACAACGAGTTGGGTATATCCCGATTTAGGCGTTTGGCAACGGAATAATACGACCGTGGATCGTCAGGGGCAACATTGGTAGGGCAAACAACGACCTCGGCCCCTACAGCGCGTAAGATGTCAATTTTCTCCTTCGATTGCTTGTCGGCCATCGTAAAGATGCACTTGTACCCTTTTCCGATAGCGGCCAGAGCGAGTCCCATACCTGTATTCCCACTGGTGCCCTCTATAATGGTACCACCCGGTTTGATTATGCCTCGTGCTTCGGCATCTTCAATCATGCGAATGGCGATACGATCTTTTACTGAATTGCCCGGGTTAAAGTATTCGATCTTGGCCAGCACTGTTCCCCGAATGCCTTCTGTCACTTTGTTTAATTTCACCAGTGGCGTGTTGCCGATCGTGTCGATGATTGAGTTATAATAGTTCATAACTAGCGTGTTTTGTTGTACTGGTGTTGTGCCTTACTGGACGAGATAGGAATGAATGTAAGATTATTTCCCGGAATTGTCCCAGATGGTAGTACAAGTCTATTCTAACTATACAACGATTCAAGTAGTAGGTATGGTTTAGGTATAATCGTCAGACGTGAGCTAACTGCAAACTGGTCAAATGATTAGACACCTGACCCGATTGATGTTGAATAAGTTCTAAATTTTTGTTACCGATAATGTATATGTTTATATAATTTGTTTATTATTGTGTCTAGGTAGATATAGTTATGAACTCGCATATAGGGAGGATAAACGTTGATACTCGATAGGATCAGGGTTTACAGGATGAGGCATTCGGTTAAGGAGAGTTATTGTTCATAAAGTATACTTAAAAGCTATAGAATAGGTTAACATTCGTGTTGTTAAATCTGTATTTTGTCAATGACCTTTCGTTTCGATTCATCAGCAGTAAACTCATCGGACTTGCATTGCTGGCCTCCTATGCGTGTGTATAATGCTGAGCGGGGTACACAGTGGCTGTCGGTAGCCGACTTGGTTTTTTTGAAGGGAGAAGAAAATTATACCTGGCTACACTGGACGAATGGGCAGCGGGTTTTAGTGTCCTATACGCTCAAACGAGTGGAGGCTAAACTCCCGTCGACTTGGTTTATCCGATTGCATCGCCATTATATGGTAAATCGGCAGTTTATAGATCGGATTGAGTTTACTCCGGCCGGCGTGTTTGTGCACCTGGCTACGGGTCAGGCACTTCCCATTTCACGACGACGCTGGTCCTGTATACGTAAGGAGCTGACTTTGAGGCAAATAGGTAACGTTAGGGCTTGATGGTTAGCAGGTTCCCTGCCTGGGATAAAACGAATTTCTTTGGCTCTACAAAGTGGGGTATCTACATAGTCGGTTGTGAGACCAGACTATGTAGATACGGTGCACAGGCAAGGAGTAAAGATCAGATCAGACTTGTAAATAGTAGCTATACAATCGTTGCACGCGTTCACGGCTTCGCTTGAGCCTCATTTTTACCGCGCTGAGTTTGATATTGTATAGACCGGCAATCTCTTCGTTGCTCAGCCCATCTTCATATTTTAGCCTTAGTAGACGCTGTTCTTCAACGGTAAGGCGTTCCATAGCCTGCGCCACGAGTTGTAGCATATCATCCTGCACAGACACTTCTGCCGGGCCATCCCAGGTTTGCTCCATACCATCGCCTAAAGTTACGGTCGGCAGCCGCTTTGCCAGGCGGAGCTGATCGGCGCAATAATTATAGGCAATTGCATAAATCCAGGTAGAAAAGCTTGACCGCTGCTGAAAGGCATCCAGCTTATTAAATACCTTCAGGAAGATGTCCTGGGTAAAATCCTGTGCCTGCTCACTGTCTTTTGTCATTGATAAGCACTGCTTATAAACCTTGCTTACATAACGCGTATAAAGTGTTTCAAAGCATTCACTGGGTTGATGAGGTAAGTGATGACGAATCATTTCTTCGTCACTCAATGAAATATTCATGATGTTATGGTAACAATAGGTTAGGTTTTATTGACAAATATAAATCATATACATAGTATATGCGTATTTTGCAGTCTATTGTTAAATTTTAATTGTATAAAACTATTATATGGTGCTGCTACTTAAAATTTATAGATTATATATACATTAAATTAACAAAATGGTATATGAAAGAATGTTATTTGTTGTCGTTTGTTTTAAAGTAGTAATCTCTCGGTCAGGTATGTACTGGATTGGCTGAAATCGTCAGGGATTTAAAGCACTATAGGTGTATTGACTATGTTTAGAAGAGCCTTGCTCCACCCATTCATCTGAACAAAAAACGGCCCTCGCCTGAGCCGCATAATTAATAAGTTACCGTTTATTGAAAATTATATCTATTTTGTAACCAAGTCGATGAGAACGACTGGAAAAAGGATATTTAGAAACGCTGGTTCTATTAGGGCCAGCGTTTTTTGAATTATCAACTGCTGAATTAATTGGCTTATTAACAAAACGTTAGGTATGGTCTAATGCACAACAGCACTACTAAAGAAACTTTATCATGTAAATCGGTAAAAAATGGTTTACTGAGTAAATAATTTGTATAGTTAAAATACAGAACAATACTTAAAAATTAACGAATAATAGATATTAAGAACTTGTGTAGTTTGCGGCTGTATCTTTATTCTCGTTTAGATCAATTATTAAATAATATGCCTTATCCACTCAACGAAGATAAGCGACTAGAGGCTCTGCATCGATATCAAATCCTTGATACATTACCAGAAGAGGCTTTTGACAGACTGACTGAATTGGCCTCATTAATCTGTCAGACGCCTATTTCCCTGGTATCCTTAATTGATGAAGATCGGCAATGGTTCAAGTCGAAAGTAGGGCTGGATATGGAGGAAACCAGTCGGGATATCGCTTTTTGTAGCCATGCCATTCTGGATAGCCAACTCTTTGAAGTAGAGGATGCTGCTTTGGATGATCGATTTAGGGCCAATCCTCTCGTTACTGAGAATCCAAATATTCGATTTTATGCAGGCTATCCGATGGTGGATTCGGATGGAAATGCCTTGGGTACGCTTTGTGTACTGGATCGGGCTCCCCGAAAGCTAACCGAAGACCAGCAAAAGGCATTGAAACTGCTGGGCGAAATAGCCATAGGATTAATTGTAGAACATCGACAGAAACAGGAGCTGATCTATTTTGAAAATCTGTTTACCCTTTCCAACGATCTGATTTTTGTATCAGGTACAGATGGCTACTTAAAGAAGATCAATCCAGCATTTCGGCAGGTATTGGGATGGGATGAAGCGTATTTATTATCTACATCCCTGTTTGATCTGGTGCATCCTGACGATCGCGTGGAGGCACAGCGAGAAATAAATCAGTTGGCGGCTGGTAGGCCAACACTCAACTTTACGTACCGCTTTCGTTGCCAGGATGGTACCTATCGGCATTTGCAGTGGGTAGCTACGCCCGAATCGGCAACAGGTTACTTGTTTGCCATTGCGCGTGACGTTACTGAAGAAAAGCAGAAAGAAATTCGACTGTTTCAGTCTGAATCAAAGTTTCGATCTTTCTTCGAAAACTCGCACGGGCTTATGTGTACGCATGCGCTCGACGGAACCTTTTTAAGTGTCAATACGGCAGGAGCTAAGGCACTAGGGTACACACCCGAAGAAATCATTGGTCGGCGTTTGCAGGATATAGTGCCCCAGGAGCAGCATGAAGGGCTAGGGCTTTATTTTAAAAGCATTCAGAAAACGGGTAAGGCAAGCGGGATTATGCATACCCTTCATAAAGATGGGTCGTTGCAAATCTGGCTATTTACCAATGTTCTCGAAAATGAACTGGACGGCGAGCCGTACGTCATTGGCAATGCGATCGATATTACACGTCGTCACCAGCTTGAAGTTGATCTGAGAACGACCAAGCAGATGCTGGAACAGACCAACGAAGTGGCTCGAATTGGCACCTGGGAGGCCGATATGGTTCGGAAAACCATGCATTGGTCGGCCGTAACCAAGGCTATTCACGACGTACCGGACGATTACGTGCCGATGCTCGATACCGGCGAAACGTTCTTTAAAGGGAAGAATTATGACTTAATTGTTGAGGCTGTTGATCGGGCTATTGAAAAAGGAACTCCATTCGATATTGAATTACAGATCATTACCGCGCTCGACCGGGAAATATGGGTGCGTATAGTCGGTACACCTGAATTTGAAGATGGAATCTGTAAACGTGTATACGGGGCCTTTCAGGATATCGACGATAAGAAAAAGGCTGAACAGGCATTAATCAATGAAAAACTACGACTGGCTGCCTTTGTTGAGCACGCACCAGCGGCAGTCGCCATGTTTGATCGGCATGTCAATTACTTGGCGGTTAGTAAACGATGGATGGAGGACTATCGCTTAACGGATAGCGTAATTGGTCGATCGCTCTATGAGGTATTTCCTGGCATGTCGGAAAACTGGCGGGCAATATTTGATCGATGTGTCAATGGAGCTGTAGAACGGCAGGACGAGTACGTTTGGCGGCCCGAAGGCTGGGATCACGATCAGTATTTGTGTTGGGAGGTAAGACCGTGGTACCAGTTTGATGAGTCTATAGGCGGCATCATGATGTATACACAGGACATTACGGAAGCCTGCCAGCAGCGCGACGAACTCAAAAAAGCAAAGCGCCAGGCCGAGCAGGCCAGTGTGGCTAAATCCGAATTCCTGGCCAATATGAGTCATGAAATCCGGACTCCGCTGAATGGCGTTATTGGCTTTACGGATTTATTGCTCAAAACATCCTTGACCGAAACCCAGCATCAGTATCTGTCGATCGTTGACCAGTCGGCCAATGCTTTATTAAGCACAATCAATGATATTCTGGACTTTTCGAAAATCGAAGCTGGCAAGCTGGAACTGGCTTTTGAAAAGATCGATGTATACGAAATCAGCAGTCAGGCGGCCGATATTATTACCTATCAGGCACAGAACAAAGGCCTTGAGATGCTACTCAACCTACAGGCCAATTTGCCACGCTTTATTTACTCCGATTCGGTACGCCTGAAGCAGATATTGGTCAATTTGCTGGGCAATGCGGTGAAGTTTACCGAAAAAGGGGAGATCGAACTAAAAATAAAGCCCATCGATGAATCGACAGAAGGGGTTACAACCTTCCGGTTTGAGGTGCGGGATACAGGTATCGGCATAAAACCCGAAATGCAGGAGCGTATTTTTGATGCTTTTTCTCAGGAAGATCCATCAACAACTAAAAAATACGGCGGCACAGGGCTGGGGCTAACCATTTCCAACAGGCTATTGGGCCTAATGGGTAGCCGCCTTCAGCTGGTTAGTAAGCCTGGTGAAGGAAGTTGCTTTTTCTTCGACGTGACGCTCAAAACCGAACCCGGTGACCCCATCATCTGGCGGGATATAAGCCTGATCAAAAACGTATTGATTGTTGATGATAACGAAAACAACCGCCTGATCTTACGGCAGATGTTTCTGCTGCGGCAAATCAATGTCGAAGAAGCCAGCAACGGATTCGAGGCTCTGCAGCAAATAAGTCGTAATAAACACTTCGATGTGATTTTGATGGACTATCATATGCCGTTTATGGATGGTCTGGAAACGATTGAAAAGATAAGGGACAACTTCGGACCGGCCGCCGACGACCAGGTGGTTATTTTGTTGCATAGCTCGTCCGACGACGAGCGCATTATTCGCAGCAGTGAATCCTTAGGGATTAATCAGCGCCTGGTTAAGCCCGTGAAAATGACTGAGCTATACCGAGCTTTGTCGCGTATTGTTCATCAGGATGAGCCAGCAACTACCGATGCCCCCAGTCAGCCGGTTCAGGTTGGGGTAGGCTCAGTGAAGATCCTGCTGGCAGAAGATAATATGGTGAATCAACTCCTGACCAAAACCATCATTGGGCGAATAATGCCTGATGCTCAGGTGATTGAAGTATTTAATGGGCAGGAGGCTGTCCAAGCTTTTGGCGTACACAAGCCTGATCTTGTATTAATGGACATTCAGATGCCCATCATGAATGGATATGAAGCTACCCAGCGAATTCGTGAACTGGAAGAAGGAAAGCCTGTTCCAATTATTGCGCTCACAGCTGGTACGGTCAAGGGCGAACGAGAAAAGTGCCTTGCTGCCGGAATGGATGATTTTATCACAAAGCCGATTGTCGAAGCGGCTATTGTCAACCTATTTCAGACCTGGTTGGGAACATCAGCAGAGGGAGACGAACCGGCGGAACAAAGCGAAAATCAGGAAATGCACTTTGACCCTCAGGTTATAAAAATGATGGCAGGTGACGATGCTGATTTTGCCAGTATGTTAATTGAAGCGGCTGAAATAGAATTACAAGGCTCCCTATCCGCTTTTTTACAGCAGCTTGGCGATGAGAAACTAACTGGCATTAAAGCGACCGGGCATAAACTGAGAGGCACGGCCCTGAGTGCAGGTATGCCTGTTTTGGCACAACTGGCCTTCGATGCCGAACACCTGGAGCAATTCGAGAAAAAAACTGTACAGGACCTGATTGGTCGGATAGAGGCCGAAATAAAGCTGGTGCTGTCGGTACTATCTGAACCATTAAAAACGGACAGTTCAGTTGGATGATGAGTAAACTGTCGGTTTTGACGGCTCCTCAATGGCGTTAAGTTAGTTCTGAGCAGTCAAAGGGCTTACAGACAGGCATCCAGGCGCCAGTGTCGTCGAATTTTGCGAACTACTTCCCCTAATAGTTCCAGGTTCATCGGTTTTGAAATAAAATCATTGGCTCCCAGGTCATAGGCTAACTGGCGTTCACTTATAGAATTTGAAGTAGTTAGTATAATGACTGGTGTATGGTGGTATAGAGGATTACTTCGTAAAACGGTCAGCGCTTCAAAGCCATTTAAACGGGGCATGTTCAAATCCAGTACGATCAGGCAAGGGCTAAACGGGCTGTGTACCAGTACATCGATCAAGGCCATACCATCTTCAGCAAATACTAACTGACATTCAGGACTATGTGCCTGAAAGGCTAGCTCTAATAAAAAGCGGTCGTCTTCATCGTCGTCGGCGATAAATACTGCCTGATTTGCGTGTTGAGTCATCTATAAATTAGCCTGAATAGGCAAGAGTAAATATAGAGGAATTAATGTGCATTTTTTCTATTGATAAACAAGATTAAAAACATTTGACCTACTATCATATGAAAAAACTGCAAACAAAGTGGCTTCAATAGGAGTATTCTAAACGTGATCCGCAAGTGTATAGAACGTTTGTTTAGTATTGACAATGACACCTGTAGTACCTCAGCAATGGATTGCTTTTTTAGATGCAGACGAGGAAGACTTTTTGTTTTGGCAGTTCGGCTTTAAGAAGTGGGCCGATCCAATTGAACTGCACTGGTTTCCGTCTGCCGAAGCGTTTCTGGCCTACACTACTGAGCTAGATAGTAAACCAAGAGCCATGGTTCTGGACGGAATTGTCCCATACGGTTCGGATAAAGCCTGGTTGACGACCTTTCTAGAACACGTTTGTTGCCAGCATATCCCTATTTATCTGCTTTCTGCTCAATATAATTCAGAGGAGAAAAAAGACTATCTTGATTTGGGCGCAGCCGAATATCTGGTAAAACCAAATACCATCGAAGAGCTCCAGCATACCGTTCTGAAGGTGATGGCTTGTCTGGCCTAAAAACACTTGACTAGCCCTTCAGCGAACGAATTGTATGTTACTCTTTTGATATACCAATGAAGTTTTTAATGTATTATATATACATAATTTTATATTAAAAAACACTGATGTAAAGGTTGGAGTTGTTGGGTTATTGTACGCTTTGTTTCATTCATAAGCCAACGTTTTATGACAACTTTTTACAGGGTAATGGGCCATCTGGCACCGCTTAATCGGTCAATTTTCAATCAGCAGAAGACCCGTATTGCTGGTTTCGTTTTCATATGGGCTTTGGTACTGCTGGCAGCTGAGCGTGGTCAGGCCCAGACATTTCCGGCGAGCTTTAGTCAGGTTCAGGTAGCCAATGGTCTTACCGGGCCAACGGCTATGGCGTTTGTTCCTGATGGGCGCATTTTTGTAACGGAGCAAGGAGGAGCTTTGCGGGTCATTAAAAATGGAACGTTGCTGACTACCCCTTTTATTCAATTGACAGTAGATGCCACCGGAGAAAGAGGACTGATCGGGATAGCCCTTGATCCTAACTTTAGCACCAATCAATACGTTTATCTATATCACACGGTTCCGGGATCGCCAGCTCATAATCGCATCAGCCGATATACAGCCAATGGTGACGTGGCTCTGACAGGTAGTGAAGCCGTGATTCTGGACCTGACTCCATTGAGTAGTGCAACCAACCACAACGGTGGAGCTATGTGTTTTGGCCCCGATGGAAAACTATATGTTGGCGTTGGTGAAAATGCGAATGGGGCCAATGCACAGAACCTGGATAACTATTTGGGAAAAGTGCTACGGATCAATTCGGACGGGAGCGCTCCGGCCGACAATCCGTTTCCGGCCGGATCAGAGTCCCGAAAACGGATTTGGAGCTATGGGCTGCGTAACCCTTATACGATAGCTATTCAACCAGGTACAGGACGAATTTTTGTAAACGATGTTGGGCAAAGTACATGGGAAGAAATCAATGACGCTACAACGGCGGGTTTGAATTTTGGTTGGCCTAATGCCGAAGGAACCAGCAGCAACTCTGCCTATACAAATCCTGTTTTTGCCTATCCGCACTCAGGAAATGGGAGTGGTTGCGCCATTACGGGGGGCGCGTTTTTCAATCCGACTAGCACAACGTACCCGCCCGGCCTTGTTGGTCGTTATTTCTATCAGGATTTATGCAGTAACTGGATCTATAGCCTCGATCTGTCGACTACCCCCGCTACGTCGTCGTCGTTTGCTACCGGCCTTCCGGGGAGCTCCCTAAACCTATCAACAGGACCAGACCGAAAACTATATTACTTAAGCCGGGATGCAGGAGCGCTCTATAAATTCATTTATCTGGCGCCTGACCTGAGCCCTACAATAGTGCTGCCTCAGTCGAACTTTAACGCGAACGATTTCCGTAATTTTGCGGTAAATATTTTTGAAGCAGAAGGACAAGCTACACCTCCTGGCAGCGTAACCGTTACCATTTCGGCCCCATCAGGTTATACCCTGTCATTTAACAAAAACTTGACGGCTATAAACGTATCGGGGTTGGGAACAACATCCGTAAACAATGGGCAGTGGTCTATTAGCCGTAATGTGGATAATCAGCAGCTTTCGATAACGATGAATGCCGGGCAATCCATCGGCTCTGGCGGAACTTCCATACTGGGGGTTACGATTACGCGAACTTCGGCCAACGCAGGCAGTACGTCGAATGTGACTGTCAATGTCACGAACGATAGCAGTCGAACGTACGATACCAACCCTGCCAACAATGTGTATGCACGAATTATCAGCGGTATGTGAAGGCTGTTAATTTTTCTCGACTACCCTACTGAAGTCCCGGCATAAGTTGGGACTTTTTTTGTGTCCGCTTTGTCCGCCATCGAACAGAGTTTGTCCACTAGTGGACAGCGCGTTTGTAATGACAAATAGGTAAAGCATTGATTGTCAGTGGGTGGCTGTGGTTGGCACAGGCTTTGGATTATAAATGGCATACCAGTAAACAACATCCTTTAAACGTTAAACACAACACTGCCATGTTACCACTAATGACAAACCTGACTGCTGCTTTCCTCCTGACCGCTTCAACTCTGTTCAATCCGACTACTCCCAAAACGCTTTCTTTCGATGCCAGCGCGTATGTTACTACCGATCATCAAATTCGGCTGGCCGTTCAGAAGTCTGCCGATCAACCGGTTGAAGTGTTTCTCCGGAATAAAAATCGGGAAGTTCTCTATCAGCGTATCATGGGGAAAAAGGAAACACGATACGCAGTAAAGCTAAATATCAACGACCTGGCAGATGGCGAATATGAACTGGAAATAAAATCTGCTGAAGGAAGCATTACCAAACAGGTGAATGTAGTGACTCAGCCTGTTCAGCAAACGAACCGCACAATTGCTATGCAATAGAATTAGATAGGTTAAGTTAAGAAAAGCTGCAACGAGCCTGGCATTTGCCGGGCTTTGTTGTTTAGCTCCGCCAGCCCCTTTCTTTATAGCCAGGTTGTAGGCCTGTTTGCCAAAATATTGTCCGTATACTCAGAATAAGGCGTATACTCTATTCGGAAAGCTACTACCTGTATAGTATCGTTTGTTTAATTTGTATGCTATCGACCTTGTTTTGGTACTAAAATTCGTCAAAAGTTAACTACTACCGCCTGTTCATGGTAGATTATACATAGGAGTTAGTATCTTTACATATGAATCATTTGTACTTATTATTTGCCCTCTTCTTTAGTATATATCAAACCGTATACGCTCAGACAGGAAGTTCTCATCAGGCTTATGTAGAGGTTGGAGCGTTTGCTTCAACCAACGATCGAATGCCTTTTTGGCTTCGGGCTAATCAATTTGGGACTGTTCCGAACTCGGCCCCTATAGGCACCGTGCGGGTAGGTGCAAAAGGAACCATACTACTTTCGGATACGACTCGTAGATCGCCAGATCGAGCGTGGCGACTTACGTATAATGTCGAGGCCGTAGGCAATGCTGGAAAACAGAATCAGTTGCTGGCGCCCGAGTATTATCTTTCTCTTGCACATCGGCAAATTGAATTCGTAGTCGGCCGTCGACGGGAGGTGATCGGATTGGTAGATACAACGCTTACATCAGGATCGTATTCCTGGTCGGGGAATGCGCTTCCTATCCCTAAAGTTCAGTTTGGAACCCGGGGTTTTGCTCCATTGGGCCGTAAGCAGTGGCTGGCCGTCAATGCCTTTATAGCGCACGGCTGGTTTGCCAATACCGACTATATGCAACATTCATTTCTGCATCAGAAATCGGTTATTTTCCGGATTGGTAAACCACGGTCATCCATACGAGGATATGTCGGCATCAATCACAATGTTCAGTGGGGTGGCCATTCCGACTATCTGGATTACCGCTATGCGGTAAACGGGCAGCTTCCTGGCGAACTTCGCGATTTTCCGAATGTATTTCTGGCCATTCGAACCGATGGTCTCAATAATCCACGAATCACTTCTTTTGACTATACAAATTTATACGGAAACCATGTGGGTAGCATCGATCTGGGTGTTGAATTAAGACTGGCTTCGGTCAATCTGATGCTTTATCATCAGCATAGCTACGACGATGCTTCGGGGGTGTTTTTCAAAAATGCGCCTGACGGATTAAGTGGTTTGCGAATTCGCCCTGCCAAATTAGGCTCATCAGGTTTTCATATCGACGATTTCCTACTAGAGTTTCTAAGTACACTTGATCAGGGCGGCTCCATATTTGAACCCTGGAATGGCTTATCAGGCAATGATAATTATTTCAACAATGGACAATATCAGGAAGGATGGGCGTACAAAAATCGCATCCTAGGTACACCATTTATTACTTTGAAGCAGGATATACTGCCTGAGTATTCGTATCCCTCTAGCTTAATTATTAATAATAACCGAGTGCAGGTAGCTCATCTGGCCATGCGTGCTGGCATAGGGCGACAACTCAATCTGATGGCGAAAGTATCATATAGCCGAAATCTAGGGACTTATGGTATAGTGTTCTCAAATCAGCCCAGGCAATTGTCGTCCATAATACAACTTGGTATGCCACTGAGCTGGTTAGGCGGATTATCGCTAACGGCCAGTGTTTCTGCCGATTTTGGACAGTTGTATACAAATGCAGTGGGCGGTTACGTAGGGCTTCGCAAGACGGTTTGGCGTAGATAGCGCAATCGTTTAGGCCGTGTAGAGGCTACTGGAAAAGCCCTCGACTGGATGAGCCATAGAGTAATCGTTAGCAACGGAAAGTCTTATCGTTATGCTATTCAGTTTTACCGCTACGCCCGATTTTGACTTTATGACGTACTTTGCCTGGCATATGACGGAGTTAGCTGAAAAAGACCTGCAGATCGTTCTGAATTGACTTCGTGGCCGTACAGTGACGGGTAGATTGACAATTGAACGGGTTTTACAGGTCAGCACGACCGTACGAACAAGTCAGGCTTTTAGGGAGGGGCTTATTTTTCAGCCGTAAATTTCAGCGGGATATATAAGCCATTAGCATTCTGAATCGATACGGCTCCATCCAATCAATTATTGGATCTGTTCACGTATTGGTTGTTTTCGTAAACGAGATCGTCGGACTAGCTGGTACAGAATTAATAAACCACCTAAACCGGCTGTCACCGAAAGAACCATTGTTTCGGAAGGGGTAAGGCTGGTATAAAGATGATGGAGCCCATGGGTCAGATTGTTGCCTATGAAGGCTACCGTTATGGCCCAGACTAGTGCGCCCAACGCATTGTAGAACATAAACCGGGCCGAGGAAAAACCCGCCAGCCCCACAGCGGCTGGTATGGCTCCCCGTAAACCATACAGCGCCCGAAAGCCTACTACCAATCCTGTGCCATAGCGATTCATCAATTGCTCAATTCGATTGTAACGAAGCTGCCAGCGAGGGCGCTTGCTGATAAAAGTTGAGCCGTACCGATTGCCAAGTAAAAAGAAGAGCTGAGTAATACAGAATGAGGAAAGTGCCGCCAGACCTATGACGACTGGCAGGGAGAAGTAGCCTTGTTGAGCTAAATAGACTCCAACCAACAAAAAGGCTTCACTTTCCAGCAGCACGCCGAGAAACAGCATCGGATAGCCGTAAGTGAGCATGAGTTCCTGGAAATTCATAGTTCATCAGATAACGTTGTTACTTAAAAAAACTCGCTAAAGGTCAAATTGTTAACAACAAGCGATCTTCTTTCTGTTATGAACGCTCACCTGGCACCCGAAAGGTGAAGGGTGTATATCGGGGTCTGAACGGCCTATTTGTTGAACGCTCAAACGGATAGGCAATTCAGGGATAAGCGCAAAAAAGTACGATCGGGCTTATCGCTTTAAGGCGGGCCGTACAATCTCGTTGAGCAGGATGGTTAAATCGTTGTTCATTAACTGGAGTTCGGTAGCCAGTTGCCCCAGCATCGTTGAGCGGACGGTTAAATCCTCTGCCGTATAAAAATCCCCGTTGCCAAAGTAGTTGACCTCCTGACGACTCCGTCTGCGCGACCGCTTCGCTTCGGCACTCAACGAAAGCAGTAGCTCCCATCGGCTACGCAGACCATCGATTATGGAGGGATTACCTTCCGATTTTGGTTTGTTGAGGTAATACCACACCAGGGGTGGAAAAACGGTTGAATTAGCTGGATGCGACCATATATCGCGGAGCGGATTGCGTTGATGCTGAAAATCGGCTTTAGGGGGCTTCTGCAATAATGAGGTTATACCCAGGCCCGCTTCAGCTAAGCCACCGCCTATGCCGACCCACTCACCCCCATCCTCATGATCGCCTAATTTGAGTAAACCGACAGTTAGGGCTGTCAATGCTCCCGTCGTGATGGCACCGATGGTCATTCGCTTTTCCCGGCTGTTCTCCTGGCGGGTTAGTAAGGTAGCTGTCAAGCTAGCTCGTTTGCTGTCACAATCAACTAAGGCAACCGCCGTGGCAATATCAAAGCTGGCCAACTGAAGTTGGTCGGTCATTTTTTGCCGGATGGCCAGGTACTCATTCGAAGCGGGTAGGCTGGGTTTTTGTTGCTGTTCCAGCAGGGCTGCCTGTACCAGCAAAGTCGTGAGCCCTACGGCCTGTGCCATGCGAAGTCCGCGCTCCCCGTAGCGATGCCGGAGCAGCGAGTCGTCTGATGAGCCGGGTACTAAATCGACCGGATGAAAAACATACCCCGATGTACCGCTGGAATCGATCGCACAGTTATCACTGGCAATTTTGGTTAGCGTGTAGGCCGTTTGTCGGGAGGTCAGACAACTGGTTAACGAAGCCACAAAAAATAAGCTGATCAGCCAACTCAGTATACGATAAACTGTATGGTTAGTCATGTAGTCAATGCAGTTGAAGAATATAAGAACAGTCGGTTGCCCGCTACCAGGCCGTGTAGTTTGGTGGCGTCAGTTTGCCCGAGGGCCTGTTTCCGGAACAAAAAACCATAGCACTCCGAGAGCAAGGAAGGCCAGAGCGGCCAGAGTCAAAAAAGCAACGTGGTAACTGGTCTGTTGCAGCAGCATCCCGGCAAACGCATTGCTAAGCGAAGCGCCCAGACCTACGGCTGTAGCAATGGCTCCCTGTGTCGTGTTGAACAAACCCGAGCCGCGCGTCAGGTCTGAGACAATCAGGATAGACAATACCCCAAAAATTCCCGCACCAACGCCGTCCAGAATCTGAATGGTCACCAACAAAATCGGGTCGCTGGTTAAGGTATAGAGCAACCCACGAATGGGTAATATGGCAAAGCCGATGATTAGCAGTCGTTTGCGGCCGTTTGGGGCTAATTTTCCGGTCAGGTAACTCACCGGAATCATGACGAGCTGAGCGACAATAATGCAGGCCGACATATAAGCCGAAGAGGCTCCTGCACTGATTCCCTGGGCCAGTCGTTGTCCAAGCAGAGGCAACATCGCTGCGTTTGCAAAATGAAAGAGCACACAGGCCAGCGCAAAAAATAGAATGGAGCGATTGCCGAGGAGTGCCAGCCAGCCAGAAGGGGTAGGGTCGTTGGCTGGCTCATCTTGCTCCGAGCAGCCTCTGGCTAGTTGATGATCAATGTCTTTTTCCTGAATGCGCCAGACCGATAAACTACTTAGAACCGACATCGCAGCCAGGAGCAGAAAAATACCCTTTGTACTGACGTAATAGCCCAATAGCCCTGCCAGCAGAGCGGCAAATACGTTTCCAGCGTGATTGAAGGTTTCGTTACGTCCAACTCGTCTGTCCAATGCTTTGGGGCCAACCAGGCCCAGCGTTATAGCGGCAATTGCGGGGGTAAACCAGGCGGCAGCAACACCCATAATAGCCTGCCCACCCAGAATCACTGCGTAGGTCGGTACAGTAATGGTGATGATGGCCGCCAGGGCAATCAGCAGTGAGGCAACAATTGAGTAAGCGCGCTTCCGACGGGTTCGATCAACCAGGGCACCCGCCGGGGTTTGGGCAACTACCGTAGCAATGCCCATCACCGACATGGCGATACCGATGTTTTGAGCATTCCAGTGTAGGGTGGTTAATAAGTAAATAGCCAGATAAGGGCCCAGCCCATCCCGAACATCGGCCAGAAAGAAATTGGCTGCATCCAGCGCCTTCAGGCTGGCTATGCTAGGTTGTTGGGTCGTTGGTTGCGGAGATATTTTAACCATCTTTTAATGGGCCCCAGCGTTGAGTAATCGGTGTGAAGAGGGCCCAATAAATAAGTTGCTTAAATAGTATACCAGACTGGATTTCTGGTGAATTTTATGATTAATTGATTGATTATGAATTGATTATTTTATAGATCTTTTGCTAGCTTACCTAATGGAATGTAGAGAAAAATACCTAGGGTTGTTGTCGGATGTAAGCACAGGTTGCTGGAATCGGTCTGAGTGCCAATAGAGCCCCAATGAATTTCCTGTTAGGGATTAACCCAAGATAAGCTGGTCAAGAAGGCTAACTGCCTTGAACCGCGAATCCGTCAGTACAGGATGGCCGTATCATACCTTTATCCGATTGTGCATGCCCTGAAAGCAAAAGATCTTTGGCATTTCTTTCTGGCTTTCCTGACTATGAAACAAGTTTATCTGCTACTGACGAGCTGGCTACTGATGACTTCAGGGCTAGCTCAGACTAATTATGTGGCCAACACGGCCAATGCGACTACTCCAGGTACCTATAATACGTTGATTGGACCACTGGCTGGCTACTCGACCAACAGTACATCGGTCAATAACGTACTGGTAGGCTACTCAGCAGGCTTCTATAGTACCGGCTCCGAAAATAGTTTTGTTGGCTACTACGCAGGCTATAAAACAACAACGGGCGATGCGAACAGCTTTCTGGGCTATGTGTCCGGGTTTTCGAATACGACTGGAAAACAGAACATATTCATCGGTAATTCGGCAGGGTTTATGAACCAGGCGGGTTCCAACAATTGCTTTATCGGGTATGGAACAGCCTTTTCGAATACCTCTGGTTTTTCAAATGTGGTTATCGGTGTAAAGGCCTTTTACGCCAACACGACAGGGCATAACAATGTCATCATTGGCGATTCTGCCGGGATAAATAGCTCGGCTTCTGCCAACGTTTTTGTGGGTTCAAAATCAGGCTATAAAAGTAGTTCCAGCTTCTCAAACACATTTCTTGGCTTTCAGACGGGCTATAGTACCTCATCAGGGGCGGGCAATAGTTTTATGGGCGCGTATTCGGGGTACAGCAACACAACGGGTTACAACAATAGTTTTGCAGGCAGCTATGCGGGCTATACCAACACAACTGGTTATCAGAATGTATTTGTCGGCGTGGCTGCGGGTTCGGGCAATACAACTGGCAACAGCAACACGTTCATGGGGTCGAGTGTGGGGTCGAGCAATACATCCGGCAGTAACAATACGTTTATGGGCTTCAATGCGGGCAGGAGCATAACCACTGGTTCGAACAACATAATTATTGGCCCTAACTCAGGTACTACCATTACCACCAGCGACGACAACGTGCTGATGGGTTACAATAGCCAGGCCGACGAGGGCATCTTCAATGGCATTGCAATTGGCGCCAATAGCCGTGTAGCCGCGAACAATAGCTTAATTCTGGGTAATCAGGTAAACGTAGGTATTGGCACCTCAAAGCCATCGAATCGATTAGAGGTGGTTAGCCCATCACCAGATCGGAGCGGGCTTACATTAACCAGCCTGACGGATAAGAGTCCTACCGCCCGCATCACCGACCAATTCCTGACGGTCAGCGAAACAGGAGAAGTAATCAAAGCCCGGTATCAACTCCGAATCAATAGCCCTAATGAGTGGAGTGACAAAGTGTTTGCTCCGGCTTATCCGCTTCGCCCATTGGCTTCGGTAGCGGCTTATATCGATCAGCATAAACATTTACCCGGTATTCCCTCGGCAGAACAGATTGCCAGAGAAGGTATTGACCTGGTAACGATGAATGCCACGTTACTGGAAAAAGTAGAAGAGTTGACCTTATACAGCATTCAGTTGGAGAATAGGGATCAGCAAAAACAAAAGCTGTTGGATCAGCAGCAGAAGAAGCTACAGGAACTGGAGCAGAAACAGGCTCGACTGGAACAATTGCTTCAACAGATTCTGAAACAGAAATAAGGGGTCCTGCACCAGCCGACCAATACTTGTTTCATAGATTTGGCAAAAGAAATAGACTATATCAGGAGATATAGTCTATTCTGCTTTCGTCAAGGGTAAAAACGCTGGATAGAGGATAGGCCCACGCTAGAGCAAGATTGTTGCCATCGAGTCAGGAGTATCTGTTATTTCTTGCGAACAACCGGATTTTCTTTCTGGACTAGAACTGATTCTTGAACAGGGCTGTACAGCTTTATTCGCCAGATATAGATGAGCAGGCTCAAAATAGGCCTACAAAAAATAAGCCCGGTATCAACTATGATTCCGAGCTTACTGGCTTCAACCGTAATCACACAAAAACGGTTTGGCCTTACATACGGATGTATGTCTTAAGGAGTTTTCAGAAAATCGTCACGTATAAGAAACTTTATATTAAAGCCTGAAAGAGTACAGAGTTCAGTTTGCGGGAGTTATAGGCACTCAGCACAACAGGCCGATGAAAGGAGGGCTATCTGCTGTTTGGGGAAAATTAACTCCTTGCTGCTCAACGGGTAGCGTATGTATTTTTCCCTGGCTAATTGTTTAACAGGCGTCTATTCCAAAAACGTCATAGCCTGATTCACTTTATCTTTCATTCGCTCCAGCGCATCCGTATTGCCTGTTTCTTCATACTCCACTAGTTCTGCCCAGGCATATTTAGCGACTGTATTCCAGGCTACCATATAGGCATCGGGGTCTTCCGATACTTCGATCAGTTCCCAGAGTGCTGCCCGTAACGCCATGAAAGCAGGCTCTACCTGGCCACCTATCGGTATTTCTTCCAGACGGGAAGCTGCTAACAGCACCCGCTCTCTGGGCGATTCTGTAATCGTTTCACGTTGAGAGGTCATAGTGTGTTATAAACTCAAAAACGATAAGAAAGTCAGTTAATGGGTATGATTAACTTGTATATGATACAGACACAACCTAGTAATTTTTTAATTAACTGGGCATTTCGATAGCTAAACTAACCCTTCCTTTTCGCTCGTAGTTGTCTATGTTGAGCTAATGAGGTACAAATTTAAGAATAGGCACTTTAGTTTAAAATTCTGCCTGCTCAAGCTCCTCTCTAGTTATGGTTATGTTGTTCTGGTTTACTTTAGCTAAACCCTTTAGTTAACAGCCAAACTGAGTGAAGAAAAGGCAACTGTATAACCTGTTTCAACCGGAGATTTTATACTATGAAAAAAGCCGATTAACATTGCTGCTAACCGGCTGAATCTCATGGGTTTTATGGGTGAGCGGGAAACGAGGTTCGAACTCGCGACCTGCAGCTTGGGAAGCTCAAAATGGATAGCTTGGTTATATTTTGTTAGATATAAAATATCATTGATTGTCAGTGTTTTATATTCTTTGCTATTATCATTGATTATTGTTGGTTTTGATTGTATTTTTGAAAAATGCAAACCGTAGTGCAAACCGGTTTGCATTTGTTTAATGGCAGAGTCACTCAAAGTCAGGGAGAGAACGGCAAAGGTAAAGATTGTCCTGTGGACATCTAAAACACTGGCTGATGGTTCTCACCCGTTTGTAGTACGCATCCATAAGGACGGCACCCGCAAGCATATTACAACGGGTTATAGTTTGCATCCCCAGTACTGGAATGCAAAAAAGCAGGAGATTCGGCAAAGCTACCCCTCTGATAAGCGCAAAGCATTAGAGAAAGCTCTACAGGCCTGGAAAGATCGTTTCACTGATGCTGCCGAGGAATATTCCGCTAGTGACTCCCCACACGATGCAGAAAGCATTGTCCATAAAGTTGCTGATGAGCGTAAGCATGCTCGTCAGTTTAAACTGCTCTCTTACTTCGATGAACTGATCAGCCAGTTTGAGAAAACCGGCAATGTAGGCAACCGTAAAGTGTACCGTGATGTACAGAATAACCTGACCCGCTATATAGGTGAAGGGAAGGACGTTTCCTTTGATCAGGTAACGGTTAAGTTCTGCAATGGCTGGGAGACCAAGATGCGCTCGGAAGGGCTGACCGACATTACGCTGTCGGTTAAGTTTCGAACACTACGGGCCGTCCTTAACAAAGCTATTGCCAATGGATACGCTAAATACGAGAGTTATCCTTTTGCCCGTAATACGGCCGAAACCCACAAATTTCAGGTAGGTAAGTTTGACACCAAGACCACTAAACGAGCAATTAGTAAAGCGGATATCCGAAAGATAGAAAGCTTTGAGCCTGCACACTACGTTGGGCCATATGCATCGCTACGTGACACCTCTACCCGGTTACGCCTAGCTCGTGACCTATTTCTGTTTTCTTATTACTGCGGAGGGATCAACTTTGTCGATATAGCCCTGCTTCAGTGGAGTAATATTGGTACTGACCTGGATGGTAAACCTCGGCTCAGCTATATCCGCCAGAAGACAGGGGGGCGGTTCTCCATCCGTCTTGTTGCCCAGGCACTGGCTATTCTGGAACGCTACAAGGTAGGAGTGAAGCAGCACCCAACAGAATATGTATTTCCTATCTTGCATTCAGCCCTTCACAAAACACCAACCCAAAAGCATAACCGGTCCAGCAAGATCATGGGGCAGGTCAATAAGGATTTAAAGACGATTGGCGCTGAAATGGGAATCAGTACGCCTTTAACGACCTATGTAGCGCGTCACAGCTTCGCTACAGCGTTAAAACGCTCTGGAGTGGCTACTGGTATCATCAGCGAAGCGATGGGTCACCAGGATGAACGTACGACGCAGATTTACCTCTCGGAGTTTGACACCGATTTAGTAGATGCCGCTTTTGATAATTTGTAAGTTATATTTTATTGTCAGATGACTAAGAGTATGTTGGGAAATCATCTTTGGCAATAAGTCTCGATTCGTTGTAACATGATCTGGCTATTGGCCAGATACAGCCAACTGACCGAAGAAGATGCTGTATGCTCATAGTCTTTGACGATTCTCCGAAAATAGTTCGTCCAGGCAATGCTTCGTTCCACTACCCATCGTTTGGCCACCGGTACAAAACCTTGGGCTGATTCAGGCCGCGACGCTTTCTCAAAATCGATACTCCAACGGTCAAGCTCTTGAGCAAACACGCCGTTGTA
>NZ_KB893244.1 GCF_000374025.1 Spirosoma panaciterrae DSM 21099
TCTCCGGTGAGCATCAGTGCGGGGGTGAACCTGTTCAACCTGACCTCGACGACTCCGCTGGGTTGTACCACCACCACGGCCATCAACGTGACGGGGGTAGAGGCTCCGATCTTACCTCCGCTTAACCTGAGCTTGTGCGTAGGCACCAGTCTGGACCTGAGTGAGTTGGTAAGTCCAACGGGTTCCTTGTCGGCTCTGTCAGGTCTGACGAATGTGTTCCGGCTGGGTAATCTGATCACGGGTCAGATCCTGACGTCTCCGGTGAGCATCAGTGCGGGGGTGAACCTGTTCAACCTGACCTCGACCACCCCGCTAGGCTGCACCACCACCACCGCCATCAGTGTAACCGGGGTAGAGGCTCCGATCTTACCCCCGCTCAACCTAACGTTGAGTGCTGGTACAAGTCTGGATTTGACAACACTCATCTCGCCAACGGGGGCACTATCGGCTTTAGTCGGTTTGACGAATGTTATAACAGCAGGCGTTCAGGTCATTACAACCCCCGTATCGATAACCGTTGGAGTGAACCTGTTCGATGTGACATCAACTACGCCACTCGGTTGTACAACGACGACGCCAATTATTATCATTGGTACCCCGAACCCTGCAGTCAATATTGCCGTGACACCCGGTGATTGTCAAACCGCTACGAATCAGTATAGTGTAACGGGTACGCTGTCGTTGACGAATGCGGTAGATGGAGTCGCTACTATTACCGATGGCAGTAACTCAACCACCGTGGTGATTACGGCGGGGGCTACTTCGGTTCCTTACGCATTAAGTGGATTGGTGTCGGGAACAGGCGCTCATACGATTGTTGTCAGCTATGCCACAAAGAGTGCCAGCACCACATATGCCGCTCCATCAAGTTGTCTTCTGGCTCAGCTACAGGTGAAAAAGTTAGTCGATAAGGCGACTGCACAACAAGGCCAGGTGCTGACCTACACATTGGTGGTTTCGAACGTAGGTAACGGCGATGCCAGTAACATTACGGTTCGTGATTCTACCTCTGGCGGATTGTCTTATGTATCGGGCTCTGTTACGACTCCGGCTGGCACAACCTTTACGCCTGGTAATCCGGTTAGCTTCTGGAATATTGCCAGTCTGACGGCGGGCCAAAGCCTGAGCCTAACCTTCCAGGCCAAAGCCGACAGCTCGGGGATTCTCTACAACGTGGCGACCATTCCGGGCGATACGGCCAAGGCCTGTACATCGGTTCCGGTGAAGGTATGCCAGGGCAGCGATTATCTGTTCGAGCTTTCTGTAGCGCCGGGACGTAGCAGTTACCAATGGTATAAAGATGGCGTCGAGATTGTAGGTGCCACCACCAACGTCCTGAGCGTGACGGCTGCTGGTACGTATTCGCTGGTGACCGATGGAGGAAGTGGCCAATGTTCGGACTTTAGCTGTTGCCCCTTCATCGTAGAGGAAGATACGTTGCCGACCTTCCAGGCGGTTGCCATACCCGTAACCTGCATTGGCAACACAGCACAGGCAAATGGGCAGATTGTTCTCAGTCAGTTTCGGACAGGCTATACGTACCAGTATTCATTGGGGAACACATTCGATGCAGGTGCTTCATTGTCTGGTGCGGCCCAGGCGATACCGACTGACGGAATCATTGCGAATAATCTGACTAACCCTGTTACGACCCAATTGTATACGGTTCGGGTTTACAATGGCAGCGGTTGTTATCAGGATGTGACGGTGATGTTGACGCCCACTACCTGCGCCTGTCCGGCAAGTGTATGCGTGCCGTTGGTAATAAGACAAACCAAAGGCCCCAAACGGACTGGTCTTTAGTATCATTTCAGAAGATAAAAGCCAATAATCTACCTTAGATCGCTTTGCCTGACAGGCCTCTTTTAGGAGTTTCTGTCGGTACGGTCTAAGGTAGTTTATTCTTAACTCGTACGGGTTTTTGTACTGCTTATATACAAATTTGCCTGATTATATTAACCTATTGTCAATTGATTTTTACTTATTTGTTGTCAACGTTTAATAAATGTGGTATAAATTTTGAAGGCGGGCGGTGATTTTGCTGAATAGGTATATTCTATAAGGAATATTGTAATTTATTAGTGGATTAGTGATTGTTTTTGGCCTGATCGTTTACCGTAATGGTATACGGCATACTTTTTGGCAAACGGTAGATTGATTTTACTGATTTGTCTATGTCGGTCCATTACATGTCTACTTTTGATAACTTTTTTGAAGGAAAGCCCGCTTTTCTGGAAGATAGGAAGCTTTGTGAAGCGAAGCCCTACCGTTTCGACCCTGTCGTCAGTATACAATCGCAGCGACTAATTGCGCTGATAACACTGCTACTGGTATCGATCGGATTTGCCAAAGCCCAATGCTCCATTACGTTAACGCCCACTGTATCGGGCTGCTATTCCGTAAGTGGGGTGAGCAAAGCAACCGTTAGTGTTGAAGTGGCCTGGAGTAATGCACCTGCCAACGACTACATTGTTGTCACAACAGGTACGCAAAGCCGGACCATTATTCCTGGCGTATCGGTTATTACGTATCCTCAGCCGTCTACAATCGTTATTACGGGTAGGCAGAACATTGTTTCTCCGCAAGTGGTAGCCTTCGAGCTTACCCTGGCCGGAGGGGCGAGTACGGGTACTGTAACCGCGAAATTTGCCGGCAACACCAGTTGTCAGGCTAGTCAGACCTATGCGATTCCGGCCGCCTGCCCTCCCACGAGTTGTACGGGTACGCAGTTGGGTGGAACCGTTTTTCGGGATTTCAATGCCGACGGGGTTAAGCAGGCAACCGAAACACAAGGGGTTGCCAGTGTAACCGTTACGGCTTTCGACTGTAATGGAACCAAATATGGCCCCGTTGTAACGGATCAGTTTGGTAAATATGTTTTTACGTCAGCTACAATCACTTATCCCGTACGGCTTGAGTTCAGAACGGCAGCCGGAAACGATATGGGGACTATTTATGGGGCCAGTAGCCATTCAAACGTGCAGTTTGTTGAGCAGGCCACCTGTGCGGTCGATTTAGGTATTGCCAATCCGTACCTCTACTGCCAGACCAACCCCCAGATTTTTATTCCCTGCTATACGTATGGTGATCCGCTCAATTTGAGCCCGACTCCACCCGTTGCTACGTCGGCTCTGTCGGCCAGCGCTGCTGCGGTGGTTAGTTTTCCGTACGACGAAAGTACAACCGGAGCTACAGGAATGAGTCACTGGTCTGATGCCGGTCAGGTAGGTACGGTATGGGGGCTGGGTTATAACCGGCTTACGAAGGATGTTTTCATGGCCGCCACCTTGCACCGCCACTCAGGGCTGGGACCTTTGGGCATTGGGGGGATTTATGTAACCCACACTAAATCGTCTACGATAACGGAAGGCTTTATTGATGTTACGACTTTGGGTGTGGATGTAGGCGCTGCCTCAGTACCCGAAAATGGCTCGGCTGGTCGAGGACTCTCGGCCGACCTGACCAAACCCAGTCATGATCCCGATGTATTTCCGCTGATCGGTAAAGTCGGGATAGGCGGGTTGGAAGTGTCGGAAGATGGACAGAAACTCTGGTTTGTTAACCTGAACGACAAAAAGCTGTATAGCATCGATATTTCGGCCTACAATGCATCCGGTACGCTGCCAACTAATTCAGATGTAAAATCGTACGTGATTCCGGACCCGGGTTGTGTAGGGGGTGAGTCACGCCCCTGGGCTTTGCACATCTATAACAGTAAGTTATATGTAGGTACCGTGTGTGATGCGTTCGACTCAAAAAGTAAGTCCAGATTACGGGCTTATGTGTATGCCTTTGATCCGAACACCTCCTCGTTTTCGTCCGTTTTCGATTTCCCATTGACCTATCCCAAAGGCTATGGTATATCACCGTTGAATTCGGCAGGGCAGGCGGGGGCCGACAGTACAGGCTGGTATCCCTGGGCCGATACATTCAGTGACCTGGTGATCGCTTCCAGCACCGCTGTTTATAAAAGTCTGGTGCATCCTCAACCCATTCTGGCTGATATTGATTTTGACGTTGATGGATCGATGGTATTAGGATTTGCCGACCGGACCGGCTTCCAGGGCGGTTATAACAACTATAGTCCTAATCCTTCGGAAACCCAGCTATATACAGTGAACCCAGCCGCCGGAGATATTTTACGGGCCTATTATTCCAACGGTTCGTATATTCTGGAGAACAATGGTCAGGTAGGACCTTATACGGGGGTTGGCGTGAATAACAATCAAGGGCCAGGCTTTGGTGAGTTTTATGACGATAATTACATAAGTGGTAATCGCTATACGCATACCGAGCTTGTATTGGGTGGTTTAGCCTTGCGGTTGGGCAGTGGCCACGTTGTAGGAGCAACGATCGATCCGGTTGCCAATATTGCCAATTCGGGCGGGGTTAAATATTGGAACAACGAAACGGGTATAGCCGAAGGGGCCGCTATTGTGTACACCACCAGTACGGCACCGGGTACGTTTGCGAAAGCAAGTGGCCTGGGAGAACCCGAACTGAACTGCGACCTGCTGGACGTGATCGAGATCGGTAACCGCGTTTGGGTCGATTCCAATAAAGATGGTGTGCAGGACCCCTGCGAAAAAGCGTTGTCAGGTGTTCAGGTTGATCTGTACAAAGGCACAACCAAAATTGCCTCAACAACGACGAATGCGGATGGCGAATACTATTTCTCGTCAAAATCTGCGCTAACGACCGGCACCTGGCTGGGCACCGATGCCGACACAACGTTACTTCCGAATACGGCTTATACCCTGGCGTTCGGCGCAGGTCAATTCAGTAACAATATTCTGACGGTACAGGGAAGTAAACTACAGTTGACCGTTGCCAACAGTACCACAACGAATGCCAGTGATCTGAATGATTCGGATGCTCTCATCGGAACCATCAACGGGGTATCTACACCTGTTATTAGCCTGACAACAGGGAATGCCGGGTACATCAATCACAATCTGGATGCCGGGTTCAGTTGTCTGACAACGACGGTTGCCAGTATATCGGTTACGGCGGCTACCTGCAATGGGGGCACGGCGAACAACAACGCACGGATTACCGTATCGGGTATTCAGAATGGCGACAAGGCGTTTCTGGTGGCCGCCAATAGTTCACTGCCTTCGTATACCGCCACGGGTAGTCAGCCCGTATCGGCATCGGCGGCTAGTTTCACGGGGCTAAGCAATCCAGCCAGTACAAGTGGGCAGAGTTATAGTGTTGTGGTTTACAACGGTCCATGCTGCTATACCGTACTTACCACAACGTTGCCCTACACCAATTGCTGCTCCTTGTCGGCTACGGCCACACCAACCGCCTGTAACAGCGTGACCAATGGCTATACGGTAGATGGCACCATCAGCATCGCCGGGAATACATCGGGTGGAACAGCTACCATTACCAATGGCATCGTAAGTACCACGGTTACCGTTGCCCCGAACGCAACGACGGCCAGCTATTCGCTGACGGGGCTGATCTCCGATGGGGCAAGTCATACGGTTACGGTGAACCTGTCGAGTTGTGGATCCGCTACGGTTGCCTACACGGCACCGGCTTCCTGTTCCGTAGCGCCACCAGCCCTGGCTGTATCGGTCAGCAACCCGGTTTGTAGTACCCTGACAAATAACTACACGGCTACCGGAACGGTGTCATTGAGTAATGTAGTGGCCGGTACGCTGACCATCACCGACAATGGTACCAGCCTGACGACCATCAGCGTAACCAACGGACAGACGACAGCCAGTTTCTCGGTGGGTGGAATCAGCGATGCCACCAGCCATACGGTAGTTGCTACGTTGAATGGCGGTACTGCTGCCAGTACAACCTATTCGGCTCCTGTTGCCTGTACCGTCTGCTCCACCAGCATCACAACGGTTAGCCTTCTCAACGGACAGGTAGGGACGGCCTATAGCCAGACTCTTACGGCCAGTGGAGGCAAACCCGGTTATACCTATTCGGTATCGGGTAGCCTGCCCAATGGGCTGACGCTATCGACCAGCGGGGTTATTTCAGGAACACCAACGGCCAGTGGCAGTGCAAGCTTCACGGTGAACGTAAGTGATGCCCAGTCCTGTTCGGATGCCCAGCCGCTAACCATCACGATCGATGCTCTACCAGTTTGCTCGCTGGTAGCCACTGCTACACCAGGGGTATGTACTACGGCGACCAATACGTATCAGGTGACGGGTAGTATCTCGGCGACAAATGCGGTTGTCAATGGGGCTGCTACCCAGTCGTTAACGGTTTCGGTCGGTAGTATCAGTACGGTTGTTACGCTGACGGGCAATGGACCCGTGAGTTACACACTGGCGGGTCTAACCTCCGATGGGTTAACCAAAACCGTATCGGTGTTAAGCAGTGCTACGGCCTGTGGCTCTACCAGCGTAACCTATGCTGCCCCGGCCAGTTGTACGGTCTGTTCGCTGAGCGTGACCACTACAGCACTTACGTCGGCTACAGTCGGTATCCCGTATAGCCAGACGATCAGTACTACGGGTGGTACGGCTCCATTGACGTTTACGACCTTAAGTGGTAATCTGCCTGCTGGATTGGTACTCAATGGGGCATCAGGGGTTATTTCAGGGACAGCCTCAACCAATGGAAGTTTCCCGGTAACCATCCTGGTATCGGATAGTAAATCCTGTACGGCGACTGTACCGCTAACGCTGTCGGTTGCCTGCGAAACGATCCTATACAGTCCCCTCACATTACCGAGTGGGCAGGTTGGAACGCCTTATTCGCAAACGTTGACACCGTTGAATGGACTGCCTCCGTATCACTTTGGCCTCACAAAGGGTAGTTTGCCCGATGGCCTGACGCTCGACGGCACCACGGGAGTTATCAGCGGTACACCAACGGCAACGGGCGCGTTCAGTTTCACTGGTTTCATCAATGATGACTATGATTGCCCGACAGTTGTAAGCTATACCCTGACAATAGGCAGTGCGCCCGTTTGCTCCCTAACGGCCACGGCCACACCAGGTCAGTGTACAACGGCAACCAACCAGTATACGCTGACGGGTACGGTATCGGCCACCAATGCCACGGGTACACAATCACTCACGATTTCGGTTGGTAGTGTCAGTACCGTGGTAAGTCTTTCGGCCAACGGACCCGTAAGTTACTCCCTGAGTGGATTAAATTCGGATGGAGCTGTGCATACTGTATCGATACTGTCATCGGCTACGGCTTGTGGCTCGGCTTCGGTTACGTATACTGCTCCGGCGTCCTGTACGGTGGCACTGGCTGGCCTGGGCGACTTTGTCTGGATCGATCTGAATAAAGACGGCATTCAGGATGGTATTGAGCCCGGTATCGAAGGCGTTAAGGTGACCTTATATGTTAACGGTGCTATTTCTTTGACGACCACGACCAATGCCGACGGTCTCTACTCCTTTACCGGCCTGACGCCGGGTAGTAGTTTCAATTACGCTGTAGGCTTTACGGCTCCCACGGGATATACGGCCACAACTCCGCTCAGTGGTACCGATAAGGCCAAAGACAGTGATGCTGACCTGATTACGGGTAAGACGGCTTCGGTAACACTGACTCCGGGTGAATTCAACCCGACTTTGGATGCAGGCTATATTGTTCCTGAATTGCCAGCCGCCGTTGCCAGCCTGGGTGACTTTGTCTGGCTCGATTCGAACAAGAACGGAATCCAGGATTTCGGCGAGCCGGGTATTCAGGGCGTAACCGCTACTCTCTATGTCAACGGGGGAACTTCATCGACGACCGTGACCGGTGCCAGTGGGTTCTACAGTTTCACGGGCCTGACACCCGGTAGTTCCAACTCGTACGTGGTCGGATTTACGGGCCCAGCGGGGTATACTGCAACCACGCCGTATAGCGGAACCGACCGGACGAAAGACTCCAATGCGAACCTGATCACGGGTAAGACTGAATCGGTGACGCTGGCTCCGGGTGAGTTCAATCAGACCCTGGATGCAGGTTATTACCCGCTTCCTCCCGTACTGACATTGGATAAAGTAGTCGATAAGTCGAAGGCGAAACAGGGGGATATTCTGACCTACACGCTGGTATTGACAAATGCCGGATCAACGACGGCTACGAACGTTACGGTTCGGGATTCGACTACCATTGGCCTGAGCTACGTGGCCAACTCGGCTTCGGCTCCGGTAGGTACTACGTTTACGCAGGGTGATCCGGTCAGCCTCTGGAAAGTAGCAAGCCTTACCCCAGGTCAAAGCCTGTCGCTGACCTTCCAGGCCAAAGCCGACAGTTCGGGCATACTCTACAATGTGGCGACCATTCCGGGCGATACGGCCAAAGTGTGTACGTCGGTTCCGGTGAAGGTATGTCCGGGCAGCGGTTACCTCTTCGAGCTTACCGTGGCCACTGGCCGTAGCAGCTATAAATGGTACCGCGATGGGATTGAGATTGTCGGTGCCACCACGAATGTACTGAGTGTGACAGCCGCAGGTACGTACTCGCTGGTTGTAGATGGAGGCAATGGGCAATGCTCCGACTTTAGTTGCTGCCCGTTCATCGTGGAAGAGGATACATTGCCAACCTTTAAGGCAGTGGCCGTGCCTGTTACCTGTGTCGGTAATGTAGCCCAGGCTAACGGCCAGATTGTTCTGAGTGAGTTCAAGGCTGGGTATACCTACCAATATTCGCTGGGGAATACGTTCAACGCATCGGCAACGCTGTCGGGAGCCGCCAAGGCAATTCCTGGTAATGGCGTGATCGTGTCGAACCTAGAGAATCCGGTTACCACGCAGAGCTATACGATCCGCGTGTACAACAGTAGTGGTTGTTATACGGATGTGACGGTATTGCTGACACCAACCGTTTGTGGATGCCCACCGAGTGTTTGTGTACCGCTGGTGATCCGGCAAACCAAAGGACCTGTAAGGGGCCACTAAGCCTACCCAGTAGTTTTCCTGCTCTATAAACTACCTTAGCTTGTATTGCCTGACGGTCTTCTCTCCCGAAGATGATCAGCAAAACGAGCTAAGGTAGTTTTGTTAAGGAGCCACGCAAATGTTGGCCATACTAAAATGGTACAATAGGGCTGATTGGTAGAATTTTATTCGTTCAATCGAGGAGATTAGGAAATAAAATGGTTACTTGAGTGTCCAGAACTCACTCAGCTAACGCACTTGTTTCTTCTTTCTCAAAGCCTCATGAAAAAGTGTATCTTTTTCTGCCTGGCAACAGGCGTTTTCCTCGTAAAGACCCTATTGGCCAGCGCTCAGTCCTTTATGCTGGAAGCTATCAAGAGCTATCCGTTCCCCAGTGGCCTGACCAGTTCAGCGCAGGGTTCCCGCCTGGCCTGGGCGTTCGATGAACAGGGGAAACGGAATGTTTACGTAGCCGAAGGACCAGATTTTACCCCCCGCAAACTGACAAATTACACCGACGATGATGGGCAGGAAATCACCAGCCTGTCGATTTCAGACGATGGCAAATGGGTGGTGTACGTACGTGGGGGCGATCATGGCTCCAACTGGGACGATGAATTGCCTGTCAACACCAATGCGTCGCCTATAGCGCCTAAAGTGCAGATATGGACAGTGCCTTTTGCAGGTGGTGAACCCAAAGCCATTGCCGAGGGCGATGAACCGACGCTTTCGCCCAAGGGCGATCGATTAGCCTTTGTGAAAGGTGGACAAATCTGGGTAGCCCCCATCGATGGGTCAGGCACAGCAAAAGCCATGTTCAACGCACGAGGTACCAACGGCTCCATCGAATGGGCGCCCGATGGCTCCAGACTGGCGTTTGTCTGCGACCGTCGGGATCATGCCTTCATCGGCGTATTTACCGACGAAAAAACACCGATCAGTTGGATAGCGCCCTCATTTTCCAGGGATGATTCGCCCCGCTGGTCGCCGGATGGCAAGCGATTGGTGTTTGTACGTACATCAGGTACGGGTGGCGCACCCGACTCCATTATGGCCCGCCGTCATCGCGGCTGGTCGATCTGGACCGCCGATGTGGCTACCGGGCAGGCTTCCCAACTCTGGCAGGCGCCCAAAACACTGGCAGGCTCGGTACCTACGACGCATGGCGGCTACAACCTCCACTGGGCGGCTGGCGACCGAATCGTATTCCTGTCGTATCAGGATGGCTGGCCGCATCTGTACTCGGTAGCCGCAACAGGTGGAACGCCCCTGCTACTGACCCCCGGGATGTTTATGGCCGAACATATTACGCTTAGTGCTGATCGTAAATGGCTCCTGTTCAGTGCCAATACGGGGCCTGATAAACTGGATATTGACCGTCGCCATGCCGTGCGGGTTCCGGTCGATAAGGCCGCGATGGAAGTGCTTACGCCCGGTTCGGGTCTGGAATGGATGCCCGTCGTTACGGGCGATGGTTCGACAGTAGCCATGTTTAGTGCAACAGCCCAACGCCCGCCACTTCCGGCTGTAATGGCATTTACCAAAGGAACGCCTAAACTGCTGGGGCAGAATCTGATTCCGGCTACATTTCCACAGAATCAACTGGTTACGCCCAAACAGGTCGTATACAAAGCGCCGGATGGCATGACCCTACACGGGCAGTTGTTTGAACCGACAGGCGGTTCAGGAAAGAAACCTGCGATTATCTACGTACACGGTGGTCCGCCACGTCAGATGCTGCTCGGCTGGAATTACTCAGATTATTACGCCAACTCTTACGCCATCAACCAGTACCTGGCCAGTCAGGGATTTGTGGTGCTGTCGGTAAACTATCGGCTTGGAATTGGCTACGGTTTCGAGTTTCATCAGCCTGCCAATGGCGGGGCATTAGGGGCGTCGGAGTATCAGGATGTGAAAGCGGGAGCGCAATGGCTGGCCGAACAACCGCAGGTCGATCCTACCCGCATTGGTATTTATGGGGGTTCGTATGGAGGCTATCTGACTGCACTGGCCCTTGCCCGTGACTCTAAACTCTTTGCGGCTGGGGTCGATATTCACGGCGTTCACGACTGGAGCCAGCAACGGGGCGTCGGTGGGGGAGAAGCACCCAGTGCCATGCGGTTTGAAAAAATCCCCGATCTGGAACCTGCCAGCAAACGGGTGTACCAATCGTCGCCCATTTCATCCATCAACACCTGGACATCGCCCGTGCTGATTATTCACGGCGACGACGACCGGAACGTTCGGGTTAGTCAAAGTACGGATCTGGTCCGTCGGCTCGAAAAACAGGGCGTATCCATGGAGACAATCATCATTCCCGACGATACCCACCACTGGATGAAGCACACCAACGCCCTCAAAATGGGTAATGCCACTGCCGACTATTTCAAACGGAAGCTTATGAAGCCACGACAGTAACGTAGTGATGTAGCCGCAACTCCCAACTCTTTTCTTAACCAATCAACAAACCCATGCAATTTTTTACGAACACGCGAAAGCTGGAAGCGTTGCTGCTGGCGGGCCTCCTAATGGCTCAGGTGCCACTTCGGGCGCAATCCATCGATGAAGCGTACAACCAGAAAATCAGGGAATACACCACCGACAAGCGGTTTTTGCCCGCATCGGTACTGAACCTGCCCGACGATCCTAAAGTGCCGTCGCCCCTCAGGCATTTCGGGCAGATCGTTGGTACGCCGGGCGTCATCCACCGGACAGCCGAGATTTACGGCTATTACCAGAAGCTGGCCCAGACATCGCCCAACATCAGCATACAGCAGGTGAGTACCACCGAAGAAGGCCGTCCGGTTCAACTGGTAGCTATCGGGAGTGAGGAGGCTATGAAACGGCTCGATCATTACAAAAAGCAACTTGCTCTGCTGGCCGATCCGCGTAAAGTTGGTAATCAGGACATCGAGAAAATTCTGGGCGATACCAAGCTGGTGTACTATCTGAACGGGGGGCTGCACTCGCCCGAAATGGGATCGCCGGAGATGCTGATGGAACTAGCGTATCGGCTCATTACCAGCCAGACACCCGAAATCAAAACCATTCGTGATAACATCATCGTCATCATCAATCCGGTATCGGAGCCCGACGGCTGGGACAAACAGGTCGACTGGTATTATCGCTATACCAAAGCCCGGAAGGACTACGACGATGGTTTTCCGAAATCACCGCCTTATTGGGGAAAGTACGTCTATCACGACAACAACCGCGATGGGTTGCAGGTATCGCAGGCCATTACGAAGGCGATGTTTAAAATCTACTACGACTGGCACCCAACCGTCAGCCTGGATTTGCACGAATCGGTTCCTCTGCTGTACATCTCAACCGGAACGGGCCCCTACAATGAAACCATCGACCCGATCACCATTGGCGAATGGCAGACAATGGCCAACCACGACATTACATCACTGGCCGCGCAAGGGATTCCGGGCGTGTTTACCTGGGCGTTTTACGATGGCTGGTATCCGGGGTATGCCCTCTGGATTTCCAACAACCACAATGCGGCTGGGCGTTTCTACGAGACCTTCGGAAATGCCGGAGCCAACACCTACCTGCGCGATCTGGCCAACCAGAAATATGCGGGCGATGAGGTGACTTCGAAAGAATGGTATCGGCCCGATCCGGCTACTGAAAAAGTGTACTGGTCGTATCGGAACGGCATCAACTACATGCAGGCGGGGGTGCTGGCGTCGCTTTCGTATGGGGCTACCAACAGCCGGATGCTGCTGAAAAACTTCTACCAGAAAGGGCTGAACAACATTCGGAAAGGCACCGAAGAAAAACCGCGTGCGTTTGTGATTCCGAAAGACCAGCGCGACCCGGCTATGGCGGCTTATCTGGTCAATCAGCTTCGGGCACAGGCTATTGACGTGCACAAAGCCGAATCCGGTAAAAATCAGGGCGATTATGTGGTGTTGCTGAATCAGCCGTACCGAAATCTGGCCGTATCGCTGCTTACCAAACAGAATTACCCCAAAGAAGCCAAGTTTCCACCCTACGACGACATTGCCTGGACGTTGGGTTATCTGTACGGCGTGGACGTTAAAGCCGAAGACAGTGTAAAATATGCGACAACCGATCTGAAACTAATCAGTGACGACGTCAAATACAGCGGGAAAGTTGATGGTGATGGCTTAAATTATGTGCTGAATTACAAGGGGCAGAATAACCTGCTGCCCGCCTTGATCTGGCTGAAAGGGCAGGGTAAACAGGCCAAAGCAGTGGTGCTGGATGCCAGAACCACGCTGGAAGGGATTAAAGATACGCTGGCGGCAGGTGCAGTGGTGTTCAAAGGATTAACGGCCGATCAGTCCCAAAAGCTGGCTACCCAGTTCGGGCTTGATTTGCAGGCGACGAAAGCGAATGCCGACACCAAACAGCATGAGGTTAGTCTGCCCCGCGTAGCGATCTACCATAGCTGGTACAACACCCAGGACGAAGGCTGGGCACGCTACACATTCGAGCAGCGCGGTATTCCATACACGTCCATCAACAAAGATCACCTGAAGGCTGGGGATCTGCGGAAGAAGTTCGACGTGATCCTGATTCCCCGGATGCGCGGTTCGGCCACCAACTTCATTCACGAAATCGACTCTCGCTTTGGACCGTTGCCGTTTACCAAAACGTCGGAATTTCCATCGCATGGTTTTCCCGATGCTACCACCGATATTACGGGAGGACCGGGTTTTGCCGGGGTCGAAAATCTCAAAAAGTTTGTGGAGCAGGGCGGTGTACTGGTTACGCTCGATAACTCATCGGCCATGATTGCCGAAACAGGTATCACCCGCGATCTGGATCAGGCCAGTGCCCCAACACTCTTCCATCCCGGCTCTATCGTGACGGTGAAAAACCGCAAGCCCGACAGCCCGATCATGTACGGTTTTCCTGAAACCTTCTCTATTTTCAGAGGCATTGCGCCCCTGCTGCAAACCAAAAAAGCCAATCGCGATATGATGGTGATGCAGTACGGTACAAAGCCTCTGAAAGACGAAGAAGAGTATAAAGGTGCGATTATGGGTATGCCCGACAAAAAGCCCGTAAAAGAAGCCACGAAGACCGCAACGCCGAAAAAAGAAGAACCGTATGTGCTCTCAGGTATGGTGCGAAACGAACAGACCATCATTGGGCATGGCGGTATTTTCAATGTTCCGGTCGGTGCAGGTCGCGTGGTCGCGTTTACGTTCGATCCGCTACACCGTTTTCTGAACCACCACGACGCACCACTGGTCTGGAACGTGCTCATCAACTGGAACCATCTGGATGCATCTGCCAATCCCACAACAACGGCTGAAAAGACAAATTCGGCCGGGAAAGTAAGCGGGCAATAAAAAGAACCGCACGGGTATAGATCGCACAGGCGTCCCCAACTGATGATTAGGATAAACTAAGATCTGTTGGGGACGCCTGTGCGATTCTATTTATTGTAGTTCAACACCCAGTTTAAACCGAATTTATCAGTGAGTGAGCCAAATAGTGCACCCCAGCACATATCGGCGAGTGGCTCCTTGATCTGACCACCTACAGCGAGTTTGCTGAAAAACAGACGGATGTCCTCTTCACGGCTGCAATTGATCGAGAGGGTAACCGAATTTCCGACGACCAGGCTAGCTCCCATCATATCGGACCCCATCAATAACAGATGCCCTTTTTGGGTCAGACCGGCGTGTAGAATCCTGTCTTTGGCTTCGTTGGCTACCTGATCGGCTATGGGCGAATCGCCTATAGTTTGAAACGTAAGTTCACCTCCCAGACATTCCCTGTAAAACCTCATCGCTTCACGGCAGTTGCCGTTGAAGTTCAGGTAAGGATTGATTTGCGTCATCGTATGCTAAGCAACGGGCCGGTCGACCTCGTAGTAAAGTCCCACAACGCCTGAACTAAACGCTTTGGATCGGGTCAACTTCAGCTTAACCCGGTCATTGATAAGGGCAAACAGGGGCTTGCCTGCTCCCAGAATGATCGGCTCCAGCTTAATCCGGTATTCGTCAATCAGGTTTTGCCCGGCAAGGGCTGCTACCAGAGACGCCCCTCCAAAAACGATGATGTCGCCACCGGGTTGTTGCTTGATCTGCGCAACTTCTTCGGCCAGGTCGTGCTGGGCCAGACGGGAGTTCGTCCAGTCGACGGTTTGCAGCGTTTTAGAGAACACGATTTTGGGGGTATTGATCATCCAATGCGCGAAATCGACCAGTTCGGGAGGAGTGTTGGGCATGGCCGGTACGGTAGGCCAGAAGCTGGCAAAGCCTTCGTAAAGTACCCGACCAACGAGCATCGTATCCACCGTTTTCTGGAAGTCGGACGCCATGAATTCACCCATCTCATGATCGTCCATTGTCATCCAGTCCTGTTCATTATTGGGGCCGCATACAAAACCATCGAGCGATACGTGCATGAATAAAATTAACTTCCTCATTGTGATAGAATTAGTTGTTGTTTACAGGGCAAATATAGGGCATTTTTGATGGCTTTTCAGGGTGACAATGCGGCAAAAAAAGGGTTGATTACGACACGGAAATTGCCTATTTTTGACCCATGAAACACATCTCCATACTCGTTCCACATGGGGCTATTTTAGGTAGTCTTGAAGGGTCGCGCCAGCTTCTTACCCAGGTAAATCAATTTGCTAAAGCGAAAGGAGCCAGGCCGTTGTTTCAGGTACAATTAGTCGGGTTATCACACGAAATTCAATTGAGTGGCGGCTCGTTTACGGCCCATGCCGATCGACTCCTTGATGAGGTCAAAAAAACCGATTTAATTATTATTCCAGCGTTGGATGGAGATATACAAAAAGCCATTGAAATAAATCGTGATTTTATTCCCTGGATTGTGAAGCAATACCAGCGCGGAGCCGAAGTAGCCAGCCTGTGTTTAGGGGCTTTTTTACTAGCGTCGACGGGTTTATTAAAAGGGCGGCAATGTGCTACCCACTGGCTGGCTACGAATGAGTTCAGGCAGTTATTTCCAGACGTAAATCTGGTTACGGAGCGTATTATTACCGACGAACAGGGCATTTATTCAAGCGGTGGGGCTTTTTCGTATCTGAATCTCATTCTTTACCTGATCGAAAAATACGTTGGTCGTGAGGTGGCGGTATTGTCGGCCAAAGTGTTCGCCATTGAAATAGAGCGAGATAGCCAATCACCTTTCACTATTTTTCAGGGACAGAAAGCACATGAGGACGATTCGGTGAAAAAAGCGCAGGAATATATTGAAGCAAATTTTCAGGAAAAAATTACGATTGATCAGCTGGCTGATTTAGTATCGGTAAGCCGAAGAAGTTTAGAGCGTCGATTCAAAAAAGCGACCTGCAATACCGTAATTGAATATATACAGCGAGTGAAAATTGAAGCCGCCAAAAAACACTTCGAAACGAACCGAAAAAATGTAGCAGAAGTGATGTTTGATGTAGGGTATACCGATACAAAATCTTTTCGAACAACCTTTAAAAAAATTACAGGTTTATCGCCCCTCGATTACCGGAATAAATACAACAAAGAAACTCTGTCTTTAAACTAATTTATTTAAAATTTAAACAGGCACTTAGCCATACATAATCCAGCACAGTCAATCAGGTTTTTTGGTCAGAATGACAGAAAACGTAGATTACAGTAAATGTCGTACTTAGCATGTTAATGTGTCGAGTTCAGATTGGCATGACCGCTTACCGCTTAAACTGCGACAGAATGTATTCGTAGAATATGGCCGTTTTTACGTCGGTGGCAATGGTTAATGCATACCCGTTATCGTCGAGGTAGGTTTGTCCAGCATTGGGTGGACGGGTGCTCACATTAGCTTTGACGTGCTCAGTGGTAAAGCATTCCGGAATAGCCAGGTAGCTCGTTGCCAGAATATCCCACATGAAATACGTGTAGTGATAACTCGGAATGGTGTCCAGAGTAAGCGCCCACAACTGCCCGGTCAGGTTCGAAAGCGGATGGTCAATCTGCGTCGCCAGTCGGGACAAAAACTGTTTGGTTACGGGAACGTGGTTCGTTACGTCGAGCGGAATCAGCGTGAGGGGTAACTCGTACGAAACCAGTTTTTGCGAACTGATCGGGTCCCAGAATACATTCCATTCGGCACTACCGTCGTGCTGAAACGTTTGCACATTCCCGGTAGTCCGAAACGCACCCGCCATCCAGACAATGGAGCCAATCTTAGCTTTTAACTCCGGTGCTTTTTCGAGTGCCAGAACCAGATTTGAGCAAGGACCCGTCATAAGAATGGACACCGGGCTATCGGCCGCTTTAAGCCTGTCAATAATCAGATCGGGGGCGCTCAGGTAGCGGTAGGGGTCGGGCGATTGGGGCAGGTTGATCAGCATCGGCAGAGCGTTGATGATTTCTGGTCGGGCACGCCATTCGCTCGGAAACGCGTTGATGCCGTAATAGTCGCCCCGGCCAAGCGGAACCGACTCCTTCCCCATGAGCTGAAGCAGCTTATAAGCTGACTCAAGAGCGGGTTCAATAAAGCAGTCGGCAGGGGTCACTGTAACCCCGATCAGTTCTACATCGGGCATGGTCAGGACCAGCAATTGCGACAATAAATCGTCGATGGCACCGTCGTGGTCCATCAAAAGAGGGGTAGGCATTACTTTTTCTTGGCTAAGTGTTTAGCGAGCAGGTTTAGGGTATGATCCAGGGCTTTGGGGTCGCTCCATTCATCATGACCGGGTACGATGATCCGGGCTTTTCCGAACTGAGCTTGTACGTTCCGAATCGAGTTGGCCCATTCGGCCAGATTGGCATCGCCAAGGTATCCCATGCCAAAGGCTGCGACACTCTTAACTAAACACCCACCATGCAGAATCCGCTGATTGGGTAGATACACCACAATGTTGTCGCTCGTATGACCTTCGCCCGGAAAGTAGCAGCGAATCGGCTCTCCACCAATGGTAAACGTTGTGTCGGATGGTAAAATGCCTTCGGGTGATGGATAGCCTTCTTTAATCGAAAGTTTCGCGGTCAGTGGCGTACTGACGACCCGAACTCCCGCTCTCTGGAGAGCACCCGTACCGCCCACCCGGTCGCCGTGTGCGTGTGTAGCAATGCAGAGCCGAACAGGTTGGTGTAAATTCTCCTTTACCCACTGAAGTAGTTGCTGGGTATTATCGGCAATCGAGTCTGTATCCCAACCCGTATCGACAAGAACAACACCATCTTTGGTCTTAATAATCAGGCCGTTGGAAGGTACTGGTTCGTTTTGGTAAAGGCCATAGGTGATATGGACATACACCTTATCGTTGAGGGGGATAACCTTGAGTTTAGGCTTCTGAATCGACTGAGCGAGGGAAAGATGGGTGAGGAGGGTTGCCAGGAAGAATACTAAGAAGCGCATGATTATCAAGGAGTTAACATTCGTGGTTAGATTTTATAGAGCGCAGATTTTTAGGATGCCGGTTCGCCGGAGCGATTATGATTTACAAGGTCATAAGGTCGTAAGCATCCTAAAAATCTGTGTTCTATTTGTTTTCAGATGGGGTCTTGGTTTGATAAGTATTCCAATTGCCGATTAGCTTATCGACCACTACAACGCCCGTTCGGTAGGCAGCTTCCAGCGCGGGGATGTAGGCCGTATAGCGCTCACCTACGGCTTTGCCGCCATTGGTCAGATTCTGGGCGGCCGTTACGCCCGATGGCTGCATGGTGTAGTTGCTGGCTGTTCGGAGAACCATATAGCGATTGATGTCGGCTTTCCCCGCTTTGGTCAGCCATTGCAACGACTGGCCGGTGCCAGTATCCTCCATCGCTGAGGTCACAAAATTACCTTTGCCGCCGGTCCAGTAGCTGACCCATTGGTTCGCCCAGTCGTTGAGGTATTTGCCGTGCCAGAAGGTCATAGCCGCAATATGGTCGCCCATCATCACCCGAGGAGGTTTTTGGGCTTCGGGAAAATCGCGGTATACAGCCCGCATTTTCTGAAGTGTTTCGCTATCGTCGAGCTTCACAGCTTTGGTGAGGCTATAAGCCCATTTCGCCAGGTCTGGATTCAGATGGTAAGCGACCTGGAAATCATTTTCCTGAACAGGTTCTTCGTAGGGTTTGGCCCGGCGTAAAGGCAGATAGCCCGTCGACCAGTCGCTGGGAATCTCGCGGGGGTCGATTTCGTGGGCCAGATCGCCATCTACCAGCCATTCGGCCCAAACGGCCGACCCGGCTGAACCATCGTTTGGGTCGATACCGGCAATGCCCGCCACCAGCCAGTAGGCTTTCGAGAGGTCGAATCGAGGGTCCATGCCCAACGCCATAATGGAGGCCGCCGAACGCGCTGTCCCCATACCTGTACAGATACCCAGCACCTGTTTGTCGGGATTGTAGCGCAGGTCGCGGTAGCCTTGAGGAAACGGAATCGTTTGCGAGAGCGGCAGCCGTTCAACCCAGTACTGAAATTCGCCCGGTCGGTCGCCCGTATCGGCCCCGATTTCGAACATGGTAACGACAACCACCCGGACCGGAATACGATTGGTGGATTGACCCAGCGTCGTTAAGCTGATAACGAGCAGTAGCGACAGGAAGAATGGTTTCATGGAGAATGGCTTATAACTGTGGTATCGGGTACTTCTATCCGACACCAAAAACAAATGATAAAAACGACCTAGGGCTTCAACACACCGATTTTCAGGTAACTGTTTTCGTGATAAACCCGGTGTGTCGCTTTCTGATAGTCAGAGTCCTGGGCTGTAAAAATGTTCACGAATTTCTGCGGATTGCGGTCGGCCAGGGGGAAACAGCTACTTTGTATCTGTACCATCAGCCGATGTCCTTTTTTGAACGTATGCAGCACATCCTGCAATTCAATAGCCACAACGGACGGTTTATTTGGGACAAAAGGCTCTGGTTTGCTGATGTTGTTGCGATACTTACCCCGCATAATTTCGCTGCGAACGAGTTGCTGATAATCGCCATAGACCACGTCTTTTTTCTGTGGATTTTGCTGGGGGGCATCGGGCGGATACACATCGATCACTTTTACCATCCAGTCGGCGTCGGTCCCAGTGGTCGACACGGTCAGTTGCGCCAGAATCGGTCCGGCCAGCGTCAGATCTTCGCTGAGCGGTTCGGTCTGAAACGTAAGTACGTCGGGCCGGGCAGCCGCGAATCGCTGATCATCGACCATGTAATCAGCCGAAAAGCCATCGTTGATTTTGCTGGCGAAGGGAACGGGATGCGCCGGATCGGACAGGAATTCAGAAAACGTAGCCCCTGTCAGGGAAGGCGAAAAGCCTAATTTACCCCCAGCCTGTAGGTACACCTGCTTTGGTTGGGTTTCTTTGGGTGGGTAAGTGTCGAAGGTTCGCCAGCGGTTCGTGCCAGTTTCAAATACCGTGGCCTCGGGCAGACCCAGCGGAGTTGTTTCGTTGAACAGATAATGTTTGAAGAATTTTGCTTCGATGTTCTGCTGGTAATAGGGCGACGTTGCCGAACCAAAATCCAGGTCATTGAGCGTTTGACCCGATGGCCCCGACCAGCCACCATGTACCCACGGGCCGACAACGAAGATATTCTGAATACCTGGATTCTGCTTTTCGATGGCTTTGTAGGTGTTGAACGTACCGTACAAATCCTGCTCGTCGTACCAGCCACCCACTACCATAACGGCATGTTTGATGCCCTTTAGATGGGGCAGAATATTTCGTTTTTTCCAGTGTTCGTCGTAATCGGGGTGCTGGAAGTTTTCGTAGTAATATTTGTTTCGGCCTTTGAAATACTGACTTTCCGAATTGGCGGTTGGGCCCATGTTCAGGTAAAAATGGTAGCCATCCGGATCGTTGATCTCAAAGAGCAGGGGTGGGTTTTGTTTGGTGGGTTGCTTATGTTCCTGAAAGTACGGGTAGAAGCTAAAGTTGGCCGCAATCTGGAAGGCTCCGTTATGAAACGCATCGTCGCGCCAGAGATCGGCCATGGGAGCCTGGGGCGAAGAGGCTTTTAGCGCCGGATGGCCCGATACCGAGCCTGCTGAGGTAAAGAAGCCCGGATAGCTAATGCCCCACTGCCCTACGTTGCCGTTATGATTTGGAAGGTTTTTGAGCAACCAGTCAATGGTGTCGTAGGTGTCCGATGCTTCATCGTGGTCGGCATTCGATTTCTTTACAGTCACATGGGGCGTCATTTCGACAAAGGTGCCTTCCGAAGACCATCTTCCCCGAACGTCCTGGTACACAACGATATAGTTGTCGCGTAGCATAAACGGATTTGGTCCTACCCGCCGACGGAATCGTTCCGTACCATACGGTTGGCAACTGTAGGGCGTGCGCTGCATGATGATCGGATGCTTTACCGATTGGTCTTTAGGGGCGTAAACCTGGGTGAACAGCTTTGTGCCATCCCGCATGGGGACCATAAATTCCGATTTGGTGTAATTCTCACGCACGTAAGCAGAGTCCTGAGTGGGCGTGTAGGGATAGGAGGGGGCCGACGGTGCGGGGGCTGGTGGATTCGATTGCGCAATGGCAAAGACCGGAATCAGCAGCAGGCAGGCAAGGTGTAGTTTCACTGCGTTGATGACATTCATTTTCGCCACAAATTAGCGTTAAATTGCATCAGGTCGGTTGAGGTACGCTCAAAACCGCCTGACATTTCCTGAATAAATGGACTGCCCTGGGTAATAGTCGGATCTGGTCGATTGGATTGTCGATTCAGGCTGAGTGGCCCAACCCGTTGGATGGTGGGCATCTTTGTCGCATTTACTGGCTTCTTTATAGAAATAGTTTTCTTATTCTGGGAATTAATTTGCGCTGTTTGGATTTGACCAGCCATTCCTTAACTTGCTCAACAACACACCTCAGGTCTTCGGGTAGCGCCTTGTTTATCAAACGGTTGCTTCGTGAATTGATGGATTTTTGCGGAAAAAACACGCGCTCGCGTGCTCACAGTTTCAACAGGTCGATGGGAGGGTTGCCAGGCTGAATGACTAGCCCTGGTTAAGCCCGACTCCGTTCAAATTCGCTTCTCGGCGGGTTGACGGGCCGGCTATTGCCTGCTTCGGCATTTGGGGAGCATTATTTTTCGCAACTATATAACCTGACTATTCATGAAACGTCGTTTTGTCATTATTGCCATGCTCCTGTTGCCGTTGCTGTGGAGTCCGCAACGGGTTCATGCCCAGACGGATTCTCTTCGGATTACGGTCAATGAGGGAACCAATATGGCGGCTGCGCTCTCGCCCGACGGGCAGTCGCTGGTTATTGATTTACAGGGAACCATCTGGCTGATGCCCGCAAAAGGGGGTACGGCAAAGGCACTGACCGACTTCCGCGATGATGCTCACCAACCGGCCTGGTCGCCCGATGGGAAGCGGATTACATATTTTTCGTACCGCGACGGTACCTTTCACATCTACAGCATACGGCCCGATGGGTCTGATTTACAGAAACATACCAGTGGTGAATTCGATTGTCGTGAACCCGTCTATTCGCCCGATGGAACGCGGATTCTGTTTTCATCGGATCGGGGAGGGAGTTACAACCTTTGGGAGCTATCCCTGAAAACGAAGGAACTGAAACAACTGACGGATAACGCAGGGAATGAGTATTACCCGGCCTGGTCGCCCGATGGCAAACGGATTGCTTATATCGCCACCCGGCCCGATGCTTCCGGTTTATATGTGCTGGAGGGAGGCAACGAAAGACTGGTCTGGAAAACAACGGCTACACTAGGTTCTCCGGCCTGGGCAAGGGATGGCTCATCATTGCTTCTTCAGATGGTGTCGGATGGGGTTACATCGCTAGTGATCAAAGATTTGGCTTCGGGTGAGGGGCCTAAAGTGATTTCGGAGGCTCGCGAAGATGTATTCCCTTTTCGACCTTCGGTAGCCTCTGATGGCTCTGTCTGGTACACGGCCGATGGAGCTATTAAGCATAAAACCACCGACTTTTCCAGAACGGATAAACTGACGTGGCAGGCTACTTTTGCCCTGAACCGGAAGCCCTACCAGCGCAAAACGTACCTGCTCGATAACCCAAAACCACGGGTTGTAAAAGGGATTCGTGGCCCTGTGGTATCGCCCGATGGGAAGGCGGTCGTGTTTTCGGCACTGGGCGATTTGTACTGGCTGGACATCGGTACGCCAACGCCAAAACAACTGACCAACGATGCGTTTATCGAAGCAGACCCCTGTTTTTCGCCCGATGGTCGGTATCTGGTGTTTTCATCGGATCGGTCGGGGAGTATCAACCTATGGGCGCGGGACCTGCAAACAGGGCAGGATCGGCAGTTGACCAATGGCACCGAAGAAATCAACACCCCTACCTTCGCGCCCGATGGCAAACGGATTGCCTTTTTCCAACTCGACCGGGCGGCTTTTGGCCGGAGTGTGTTGCATACGATTCCGTTCCCGACTTCCGAAGATCAGCCCTTTGCCACACCCAAAAAAGTCTATGACCCGCTGTTTGGCCCTGGTCCGCCGAGCTGGTCGCCCGATGGCTCAAAGTTGGCCGTTTCAGCGCTGGATGTTTACTCCAGCCGTTTTCGCGAAGGGCTGAACCAGTTTCTGCTTCTTCCTAGTATGGGGGGTACGGATATATCGGAACTGAAACCCGATTCGGCTAGTCAAACCATCAGTTTTCGTGGACATAGCGGTCCAAGCTGGTCGCCCGACGGCCGATGGATGGCCTATGTACTGGAAGGGATGTTGTGGACGCTGCCCGTTACATCCGATGGAAAACCAACGGGCCCAGCCATACAGCGAACCAAAGCCCTGGCCGATAACATGAGCTGGACTGCCGACTCAAAAAAGCTGGTGTATCTGGCCGTCGATACGCTGAAGCAAATGGATATGACGACGGGCCAGGTATCGACTATTCCGCTGGACTTTACGTATCAGGCCAAACTGCCTGCCGGGCCGACCATTATTCATGCCGGGAAACTGTTCGATGGTAAGACCAACAAGTACCTCGAAAACGTGGACATTGTGGTAGAGGGCAGCCGGATCAAAGCGATTGAACCACATAAAACCGGGCGAGCGGGCAAACTGGTCGATGCCTCGAAACTGACCGTATTGCCGGGGCTTTGGGAAATGCACACACACCAGACCATTCTGGCTGGCGAAAAACAAGGGCGAATCTGGCTTAGTCACGGCATTACCAGCATTCGCGAAACGGGAGCCGACCCGTATGATGCGCTCGAACGGCGCGAAGCCTGGGATGCGGGAGTACGCCCTGGGCCACGAGAGTTTTACACGGGTACGATCAACGAAGGGTATCGACTCTATTACGGGCTGGCAACCAGCATCCGCAGCGAAAAGCAGCTTCGGATGGAACTCGACCGGGCCCAAAAACTCGACTATGATTTGCTGAAATGCTACGTTCGGTTGCCCGACCGATTGCAGCAGATCGCCACTGACCTGGCCCACCAGATTGGTATACCCGTTACCTCGCACGAATTGTATCCGGCCGTTAAGTACAATCTCGACGGTGTTGAACATTCGTCGGCCACCAGCCGCCGGGGGTATTCGATGAAACTCTCATCGACCAACCATATCTATGGCGATGTGCTGAATCTGATCGCCAGGTCGGGTATGAACATGACCCCAACGGCTAGTTTGCAGGGAGGGTTTTCATTCCAGACCCGCCGGGATACCAGCCTGATGAGCTATCGGCCCTTCACTCATTTTTACAATGAAGTTTATCGGAACAACCTCATGGCGCAGCAGCAAACCATGCGTCGGGTCATGCCCGGTGCCGTCGAGAATTTCAAAACACTGGCTCGTAACGTGAAAAAATTCATTGATGCAGGAGGACGCGTTACGCCCGGTACGGATTCCCCACTGATTCCGTATGGGCTTAGTTTGCAGGTGGAGCTGCAAAATTGGGTCGAAGGAGGGGTGACTCCGTTCGAAACACTTCGGGGAGCTACCCTCTGGTCGGCCGAAGCGGCAGGCGTTGGGAATGATTTGGGGAGTATCGAAGTGGGAAAACTGGCGGATATGATTGCTGTTGAGGGTGACCCTCTGACGAAAATTCAGGATGCCATGAATGTGAAATATACCCTCAAAAATGGCCACGTCTGGACATTGGATGAGTTGTTAAAATGATGTAAATTAGGGCGATAGACCCGCCCGGGCGGGTCTATCGCTGAATACGTTACAGCAAACACAACACTACTGAACCATGAAGACGAATAAAACGACTGAAACAACCCAAAGTGTTTCTGATTTCCTCAACTCCGTAACTGACGAGACAAAACGGGCCGATAGTTTCGCGCTTGTCGACATCATGCAGGCACAAACCGGGTTCGGTGCTAAACTGTGGGGGCCGAGCCTGGTCGGGTTTGGCTCCTATCATTACCAATACGACAGCGGTCGCGAAGGCGATGCCCCACTTGTAGGGTTTTCGCCCAGAGCCAATGCCCTGACCTTGTATCTCGGTACATTTGAGGGGAAGGACGAATTACTGCAAAAGCTGGGTAAGCACAAAACGGGCAAGGGGTGCATCTACATTAAAACCTTACGGGATGCGAATCCCGAGACCCTCAGCGAACTCATTCGTCGTTCGGCACAACGAACGATTTCAGATGCCGTGTCGTAGGCGAATGGCGTAAAAAGGGAGAAATGATGGTATTAACCTGGCTCCAGTTATTTCATTTTAGCCTCCAGCCATTGCTTAGCCAGAGAAGCCTCAACGGGTTGTAGCCATTGAATGCATAGATCGGCCTGATCTTCCGTCAGCTCGCCGAAGCATTGTTGGTTCACCTCGTTCAACTTTTGGTAACAGGCTTCTAATTGTGTTTGCCCCTTTTCCGTGATCGTTAACCGTTTGGTCCGTTTATCAATTGCATCACCTTCTTCCTGAATTAAACCCGCTTTTTTGAGTCGGTCCAGAATTAATAAGCCCGATGACAACTCATTGAAATGAGCCCCGATCACATCGGTCTTCTTAAGGTTTGTGGTATATGCGACTGTACTCAAGTATAAAAATTCGTCGAAGCTAGTTAAGCCATACTCTTTAAAAGCCGCTATGGCCTGAAGTGTATGTAGCTTGGCAATTCGACCGAGTAATTTGACCAGTAGGCTGATCCGATCCGGGGGAACAGGCGATTGCCAAAACGTAGCAGGATTAGTTGCAGGCTCTTGACTGACCAGATAAGCCTGGCAGAACTGAGCTATGTCTGCTTTGGGATTTTGCTCTTCATAGCTCGCCCATAGATTGACCAATTCAACCGTTTTATTCATGTATATCATTTATGATGCAAATATAAAATAATATATCACCTGTGTTTTTTAAAAGCATTTGTGATATATATTTGTGAGATAAAACATCATAAATGATATAAATATGGGCAATTTGCAAGTTAACGGGTTAACGGGGGTGATTATGTCCTCTGCCGAGCCAGAACGGTTGGCAAGCTTTTATCGCAACGTGTTAGGGATTCCTTTGGCATTGAACCAGCATGGAAATACACCTGAACATTGGGAGTGCGATTACAAAGGGATTCATTATGCCATACTCCAGCAAAAGGTGAAGGCTCAAGCGAACGTAAACACCGTTTTATCATTTGCGGTGGAGGATATAGACGAATTTGTCAGGGGCCACGAGATTCAGCTAATACATCCCATTCTGGATTTAGGAGAAGGGGCTTTTGTGGCCAGTTTCAAAGACCCTGACGGCAACATCCTACGCTTTTGGATGAACAAGAAACAATAAATGACGACGAGGTTCTATCGAACCTTTAAAAGGAGTTATGATCTAGGATTTGGATTAACGATTTGCCCCTTAATTCCCGAATTTGGACTTGATCTAATCTCGAGCCAAATCCATCTTCGGGAATTAAGGGGTAAAACAAGCTGGGAAAGGGAAAACCCTAAACAGTTTTCATACCATCAACACATACGTAAATAAGAGTAGTGGCGAGTTGGTCCAGTTAACTAACCTTGGAAGGAGCTACGCCATAGGCTTTTTTGAACGCAAACGAAAAGTGCGACAGATCTTCAAAACCCAGGTCCAGATACACATCCGATGGGGCTTTGCCTTTTTCCTTGATGAGGTAATACGCTTCCTGCAAACGCCGATGCTGTAGCCAGCGGCTAGGCGAGCTATGAAATATTTTCTCGAAATCCCGTTTGAACGTGGCCAGACTTCGGCCCGTCAGGTAGGCAAATCGTTTCAACTCTACATTGAAGTGGAAGTTTCGGTTCATAAATGCTTCCAGGTCAATTTTGCCCGGTGCCGAAAAATCGAATAGTATCGGTTTTACTTCCGGGTTAACACTAAGCAATAGCAGAATCGCTTCTTTCAGCTTAAGCGTGAGCAGGTTTTCATTGCCCGGCTCTGTCAGGTGCTGGTACGGATACAGCGAATCCATGTAGCTTTTGTAAAGCGGATCGGGCTTTAGCTCCAGAATGGCGTCACCTTCCTGATGAGTCTCTGCTGTAATACCATATTCCATACTTACAGCACGAAGCATTTCCTGCGTAAGGTAGATCGACAATGACTTGAACTCCCCATGTTCGGGAGGGAACTTGGTGAATTTGACAAGGTGGTTCCGTTTACTTAATCGAAAATCGCCTTCGCGGAAGAGGTACTCGTTGGTGCCATCGGTAGTTACGAGCGTTCCGGCGATCTGGTAGCTGAAAACATGTTCGGGCACGAACTGTTCGCCTTCCCGGCTTCGGGTGTAGTAGCATGAATAGGCAATGGGCATGTGCTTTTTTTCGTCCAGCATAAGATAAAGTAGTGGATTGAGTGATTGGGTGAATACTACGTATACCACCCAATCACTCAATTGCTCAATCACTCAGTTCGTCTGCATAGCGGCAAATCGTTTTCCGGCTTCCGTTTCCAGAAAGTTTACCGAGTCGTCATGATCGGTAGAGAGGCTGACGGGAAGCCACTTTTCTAACTCGGCCCGACGGGCGGCATCGGCTTGCTTCAGAAAGCCAATGGCTTCACTGCCCAGCACCAGATGCGTAGGTGGTTCTGGGTGGTCGACTAAATTGAGCATAACCTGTGCCGCCTTGGCCGGGTCGCCTACCGGTACAAAGGTATCGCCTTTCAGGTGATTGACCACCCAGCCGACGGTCGATTCGTAGCCTTCTACTTCAGGAGCGTAACTCATGGAAGCACTGGCCCAGTCAGTACGGAAACCACCCGGTTCGATGGAGGTAACCCGAATGCCCAGCGGAGCCACTTCTTTGGATAAAGCCTCGGTAAAGCCACCTAGCCCAAATTTAGCGGCCTGATACATCGTCAGCCCCGGATTGCCTACTCGCCCACCAATCGAACTGATCTGTAGAATACGACCAGAACGTTGGTTGCGCATATACGGTAGTACAGCCCGCGTGAGTTCGATGGGCGCGTATAAGTTGGTCTCCAACTGACTGCGCACCTGTTCGTCGGTAAATGCCTCAGCCGCTCCCGTAATTCCAAACCCGGCATTATTCACCAGTACGTCGATGCGCCCGAAATGGGCAATGGTTTGCTCGACAGCCGTTTTAATTTGCTCCTTATCCGTTACATCCAGTTGAATCGGATAGAGTTGGGTGGGGTACTTTTCGCGTAGATCAGTCAATTGCTCGGGTTGGCGAGCTGTTGCGGCTACATAGTCGCCATGGGCGAGTACGGCTTCGGTCAGGCTCCGTCCGAGCCCGCGTGAACTTCCGGTAATAAACCAAATTTTTGTCATTGTCTTTGTTTGTTAACGAGGACAAAATTCGGGGGGATTCGACCGGACAACTTTGTTAAAACGCTCAAAATTGGTTTGTTGAAACGCTCATGCAAGGATCGTTAGCGAGCATCAATTGGAGTCGGGAACCGATAAACCGGCGGCCCGATTGAAGCCGACCGTTTCCCGGTAAACCTGCGGAGAAACCGTTGCATGGCGTTTGAAAAAGCGGCTGAAATAAAACTCATCCTCGAAACCTAGTTCATGGGCGACCTCCTTGATGGTTTTTGGCGTCAGGTATAATTCCCGTTTGGCTTCGATCACGATTCGGTCGCTAATCAAATCGGTCAGGGTCTTGTGGAAGTGATACCGGGTGATTTTGGCCAGGGCTTTAGGACTAATGTTTAGCAGATCGGCATAATCGCTGGGAGCATGTTTACGCCGGTAATGCTGTTCGATGGCATCTTTCAGCTTTTGGATAACAAACGGTTCCGGGTGATCGGGCAGAGTGATTGGCTCCTCCTGGGCTGGGAATTGAGCCCGTTTTAACCGAACGGCCTGTATCAGGATGATTTTGAGGTAGGAAATCAGTAACTCCTGCTGAGCCAAGTCAACTTTCTGAACCTCAGCCGCCATTTGCTGAGCCAGCCCTTCGAACTGGTTCATCTGCTCCTGCGTCAATTGAATATATGGCGGCTGGTAGCTATTGTTGAACAGAAACCCATTCGCCGAGATTTCTGCATGATGCCTGAAAATACAGAAAAACTCTGGATGGAAATCAATCACCCAGCCACGGACGGCTTCGTTCGTTTGAAGCTGAAAGGGCTGGAAGGGCGAGAAGGCCAGCAAGACATGGCCCGAAATCGGATACTGGGTAAAATCGGCCGTCAGGTCTGCCGCTGCTCCATTCCACAAGATCAGGCTGAAGTAATTGTAGCGTTGTAGAGACGAAAAAAGCGCGGAGTCCTCGAACGGATAAATGCTGAAAGCCAGGTTTCCGTTCTGAGGATTGACCATTGTATAGCGGTCGTGTGTGTACATGCGGGAGTAACAAAAACGGCTCTATAGATTGTTCACTATCGGGTGCTACCTACCCCGATTCGTACGGCGCGTCTTTGGCTTTTACGGTGTTTCGTAGCGTACTGATCTCCTGCTCCAGTTTGGCAATGTAAGCCGACTGAGCAGAAAAAACCTCCTGCATGTCTGCTTCGGTGTAGCGGGGGGTAATGTGTTGTGGACAATTCCAGTCAAAGGCGTCGATCCGAAACAGCAGCATCCGCTCGGGGGTATGAGCGTAGTGGGTAGGGTCCAGTTTGGCGAACAAATCCGGTCGGTCGGCTAGCTCTACAACGGAAGCTTGTGCGTAGATTTTCAACCGTGTCTGTCGGGGATAATCCATCAAAAAAAGCGATACCTGAGGATGAGTAAGGATATTCCCGACGGAGATGTATTGTTTGTTTCCTTTAAAATCGACCAGTCCCAACGTATGTGAGTCGAGAACATGCAGAAACCCGGCAGGGCCACCCCGATGCTGGATATAGGGGTAGCCGTTTTCGCCGATGGTAGCCAGATAAAAACTATCCCGTTGGCTAATGAAGCTTATTTCCGGTCGGCCAAGACCATCGACATACACGGCCTTTTCGAATCGGGCATAGGCATTCCGGCTACCGAATTTCTCCTGAAGTTTGCGTACGTTCTCGGTAAACGCAAGCGATGCATAGTTATTGGCCATATTGTTTAGCTAGGTGTAAAGTTTTGACGGAAGTGCTTGTCAAAACTTAGCGAAACTTACGATCTTTTTCGTCAATCGGGGCATCGTTGATACTGGCAAAACGTTTGCGCATCAGGCCGTTATCGTCAAACTCCCATAATTCATTGCCATAACTTCGGAACCATTGACCCGTGGTGTCATGCCATTCATACTCAAAACGAACAGCCATCCGGTTTTCACGAAATCCCCACAGTTCTTTTTTGAGCTTATAGTCGAGTTCGGTTGCCCATTTGCGGGTCAGAAAAGCCTTAACCTCATCCCGGCCGTTGATAAATTCGGTTCGGTTTCGCCATTCCGTATCGGCCGTATAGGCCCGACTTACCTTTTCGGGGTCGCGGGTGTTCCATGTATCTTCGGCCATTTGTACTTTCTGAAGGGCTGTTTCGAGGGTAAACGGAGGAAGAGGCAGCCGTTTCTCCTGATCGGACTCGGGTTGGTTGAGTACGTCGTCCCACAGGGTATCACCACAGGCATCGGTAGCAAACGGACGGCCATCGTTAAAAAAATCGTTAAATGGGTTCATCGTATTTTGGGGTTTAAACGGGTTGCTTACCGAGCCAGCCACATGGGTCATTCGCTCGGTAAGCGGATGTGAAGAACTACACCGTTGCCAGTTCGGGCGCTGCCGGAAAGTCAATGGGAATGTTGGTCAGGTTGTGCAGGTAATTCATGATGATTTTGTCGGCAATGGCGACTACCACATCCACGAGCGATTCATGGGTATAGCCCGCAGCATAAAAAGCATCCAGCACGCTGTCGTTGTTCAGGTGCCCTCGTTGCTGGGCGATGGCCTGAGTCAATCGGACGAGGGCATCGTATTTTGGATTGAATGAAGCTGAACCACCACGAATTTCCAGTATCTGGTCGTCCGTGAATCCATTTAACTTACCCAGGGTGGTATGGGCCGCCAGACAGTAGTTACAGCCGTTTACCTGGCTGACAACCAGATTGATAACCTCTTTCTCGCGTTTGTTGAGAGACGATTTGGCCTGCTGAAGCTGGAGATAGCTACTCAGTGCGTTGTTTGAATAAGCAATGGTGGCATACAGATTCGGTACAAAACCTAACCCTGCCTGTAGTTTGTCGAAAATAGCCTGATTCTCGGCCGATACCTGGCTGCGAGTGGGCACGTCAAATGGTTTCATGTTTCTGCTAATGGATTGATTAAAAGGCCATCGTCGGAGGCTGTCGGTTAGCTGCCTGCGATTGATAAGACAAAATTGGCGTATTGGATGGCCTAAGAGAATGGAGAATCAACGCATTAGCATGGACACTTTTTCGGCTGGAAGAGACCCCTGTTTATAGAACGCAGATGGTTCTGATTTGTATGATTGCTTATGATCTACACACCTCATAACCATCTGCGTTCTATCATTTACCACTTGCCAGTTTTCCAGACGTAGAACGCAGATAACGGGTAGCAATTTCTTTGGCGATCTGCTCGGGGAGCGCCTGTTCGCTATTGGTCAGCACAATAACGGCCAGCCCGGCCTGTGGGAAACGGGCGTACTCCGTTCGGAAACCGGGCAATGAACCACCATGATGAATCCAGGATGTGCCCATCAGTGTATCGATTCGCCAGCCCAGGCCATACGGATACGGTGTCCCGTCTGTCAATACGAAGGGTTTCTGCATTTCTTTCTGGCTGGCTTCGGTCAGGATTTTCGTTGTACCCAGGGCGGCTTCCCATTTAGCCAAATCCAGTACGGTCGATAGAAAAGCTCCGCTAGGACGCAAGGCCCGATACGGGATGGCCCGGTGCAGATGATCTTTTTCCCATTCATAGCCGTCTACCCGATTGGGAACGACTTCGCTCAGGGTTGTGGTGCGGGTGGCGGTCAGGCCAACGGGTTTAAAAATCCGCTCTTTCAGAAAGGTAGACCAGGGTTGCCCCGATACTTTGCGAATAATATCGGCCAGGGCAAAATAGCCGACATTGCAATACTGCCATTTGGTACCAATCGGAAACTGGAGTGGCAACGGAAAAGCGGATTGAACAACTACCGAATCGGGCTGAATTTTAGTGGGATCAAAAGCGGGCGCTTCCCGAACGATACCTGATGTATGCGACAGCAGGTGACGCAACGTAATGCCCTGCCAGGTTTGTGGTGCCTGCGGGTAGTATGTATGGATGTCATCGTCGAGGGTTAGTTTGCCTTCCTGCGCTAAAATCAAAATACCTGACGCAATGAACTGCTTACTGACCGACGCAATGGCATATACGCTTTGAGGAGTAGCCGGTACGTTCAGTTCGACATTGGCCAGCCCATACCCTTTACTCAGCACAACCGCTCCCTGCCGAACCACCGCAATCGAAACGCCCGGAATGTGTTTGTTCCGCATATGGCTCTGAACAATAGCATCGATGCTATCGACCGGAACTGAACTGGTCATTTGGGCAAAACCAGACTGAGTCAACAATAAGAACGTGAACAGCCAGCTTAGGGAGCACTTCTGTATGGATGCGTAGTACATAGTATATGAGGAAGTTATGCGGTTGACTAACTAAAGCGAATGGGTAATGACGCCAGAGGGAATCTGCCCTGGCTACATTTTAGTCCATATGGATTCGGCTGATCAGATCAAAAAATAGCTGGGCGGCTGGTTCGATCAGTTCGTCGTTGAAATCGTAATCGTCGTTGTGAAGGGCAGGCGAGGCTGTCCCGGCCCCGATGCCGAACATAGCTCCTGGGTAGCGTTGGGTAAACAACCCGAAATCTTCACCCCACTTAAACGGGTCCGGCTTTTCGAAGAAAGGAAAGCCTAGCCTTTGTGCACTCTGCTTGATCTGTTCAAACGCTTCCGGGTCGTTCTCATTGGCAAAAAACGATTCGGTATACGTAGTTTGTGTGTCGATACCGCTGATGGCCGTAAGCTCCGCCAATGCTGATTCTAACTGGTTGGTCAAGAATTCCATAGTACGGGCTGTACGGGTTCGTAGGGTCAGATGCACTTCGCCATATCCGGCTGAAATTCCATACGATTTTTCGCCCATCATCGTATGAACGGGCGTGATGAGCGTAAAGTCGTCGGAAGCGGGGTCAGGGATTTGCAGCGTCTTGCTTTTGAGCATAAACTCAGCCATCACGTAAGCTGGATTGATACCTTTTTCGGGTTCGGCTGAGTGAGAAACTTTCCCTGTAAACGTAATAATCATACTCAGCACCGACGCGGTAAAGGGGCCCCGCTTGCAGACGATAACGCCCTGTTCGTAACCCGGCAGATTATGGAGGGCAAAGACCCGGTTGGGCTGGATGGCCGCAAAAAGAGGGTCGTTGATTACGGCCAGCGCACCTTGTCCCGTTTCTTCGGCGGGTTGGAAGAGTAAATAAACTTTCCCGCTGTTAATGGATTTTTCAGACAATAAAGCCGCTAATCGGGCCAGGATGGCGGTATGTCCATCGTGTCCGCACTTATGCGAAACGCCCACTACCTGCGACCGATGGGCAAACGTGTTGACCTCCTGAATGGGCAACGCATCGGTATCGGCCCGAATGAGGGTAACCGGCCCCGTTGTATCTGTTCCATATTGTAGTAGTAATCCTGTGCCGCCTATTTCGTACAGGGCATCGGGATGAAACCGGCCGACAAACGTCTTGATACGCTGTTGTGTCTGCACTTCCTGACCAGAAACTTCCGGGAACTGATGCAGTTCGCGTCGGAATTGGGTGAAGAGGCTCGTAGAAGGAGGAGGCATATCTGAACGTTTATTGCTTAAACCACTCCCGAATGCTGGCTGGGCGCTTATCAATCAGGCTATAATAAACCCCCAGTATCGTGTTGATGAGCAGACAGATGATCACCGTGGTTACCTGCCCTCTCAGGCTTTTCATCGGAATAACCATAGCGAACATAACCAGCCAGACAAGGGTCATGAGGATACTGACGACTATTTTCTTGACTTTTGACATGGTGAAGTCCTGTTTAAACCCATTCCTTACCGGCTGCCTGAATACTTGGCGGGAGCACTGTTTTTCGGAATGGTTTTCTGGATGAATTTTCGCAGGTTTTCATTGCTGGTCGCCAGATCTTCTTTGCGGAGGTACATCATATGGCCGCTCCGGTAGCCTTCCCAGTCCATGCGGTCTTTCAGCTTGCCGCTGGCGTCGATTTGCCACATGCTGTACTTGGCGTTGAAGTAATCGCAGGCACCGTCATAATAGCCCGACTGTACCAGCAGGTGCAGATACGGATTCTGATTCATAGCCTGGCGTAGATTGTCGCCCGTGTGGTTGTTGGTGTTGTCCCAGGGAAATGTGGGGCCAAACATATAGTATTTCAGATCGGTTTTGTAGTTCAGTTCGTCGCGCATGAACAGGTTGATGGCGGGTGTAAACGAGTGCAGCCAGGAGGTTAGTTCTGAATTGTACTCAGGGCTGACGCCCGCATCTTTGCTATCCAGACCCAGGTAGCGTGAATCCAGCCGCCCAACGGTTTGCCCACGGCCCCGTAGCAATTCCTTCCAGAAGAAATTCGTTGGCACATCCAGATTCTGTTGCAGCACTGCTGTTTCCGATAGCCCCGAATAACGAGCCACTTTAGCGGCAATTTCTTTCCGTTTCTGATCACTGATGGAGCCGCCCAGGGCCAGCGCAGGCAGGTATTCCTGGATGGTAAACGTTTCGACTTCGGGCAACAGATCGGTCAGGTCTTTTTTCTGCAGATCGGCAGGTAAGGCTTTATGGTACCAGGCTGTAGCCGTAAAATAAGGCAGTTTCAGAACACCCTGGGCCGGGCCATCCCGCTCAATACCCAAACTTGTTGGCGATACCAGAATTACCCCATTCAGATACATCCAGTGGGCGTTCTGCAACTCCAGCGCCAGGCCCGAAACCCGCGTGGTCCCGTAGCTTTCGCCGATCAGGTACTTGGGAGAAGCCCAGCGATTGTACCGACTCACGAAGGTGTTGATCCAGTCGGCCAGGTATTTAATATCGGCATTAACGCCAAAAAACAGTTTGGCCGCCGGGACATCTTTATTGACGGGGCGTGAAAAGCCCGTATTGACCGGGTCGACGTACACAATGTCAGCTACGTCCAGAATGGAGTGCGGGTTATCTTTGATGCCATAAGGTTGAACGGGATACCCTTCATCATCCACTTTCAGAATCCGTGGGCCCGTATAGCCGATCATCATCCAGACCGACGCTGTGCCCGGCCCTCCATTGAACGAAATCACCAGTGGGCGGCTGGCTCGGTCGGAAACGTCGGAGCGTTCGAAATACGTGAAAAAGACCCCGGCCACGGGCTTCCCTTCTTCGTCCCAAACCGGAATGGTGCCTGCTGTTGCTTTGTAGGGTACGCGTTGTCCTTTGATGGTTACCTGTCCGTTGGTCACCACCTGTGAATCGATGTTCAGGGTTCGGGAGGCTGGTTTATCATCTTTGGGTTTAGGCGTTTCGGAGGAGGCTGGCTTTTGGGCGTGGGTGTTTATCAGGTAAGTAAAGCCAATGAGCAGCAGGAAAATGTGTTTCATGAATACGGAAATGGTAATAAGTGGAGTGAATACGTTGCCTCGAGGCCCGAATCCTATTTTTGATCGAAGATAGATAGAATACCAGTAAAATAGGTGCTTAAGCGTCGGATCTGCTTATATCTAGCGGGGGTGATTTGGTGAGCCATAGAAAATTTTGATATTCTAGAAAATAATGAAGTAAAAGTTGGATTTAATAGGCTGAATTGAATAAAGCCCCCTATTTTTCTGTAATTTACCCCATTACCCAATCAAACCCTATGAAAAAACTCTTCCTGTGCTGTCTACTGGCCAGTCTTGGGGCTTCGGCCCAGTCGCTCTCAAAGCCTGAGCAGGGCCTCATTGCCTCCGTAAAAAAGAATATGCCCGAAACCGAAGCGTTTCTGGAAAAAGTGGTCAACATCAACAGTGGTACATTGAATAAAGAAGGGGTTCGGCAGGTTGGTAAGTTGATGGCCGACGAATTTGATAAGCTGGGTTTTAAAACCGAATGGGTCACGTTGCCTGACTCGCTGAACCGGGCGGGCCATCTGGTGGCTACCCGACAAGGCAAAAAAGGCAAAAAGCTTTTTCTGATCGGGCATCTGGATACGGTTTTTGAAAAAAGCCTGCCGATGGACCCCTACACCCGCGTCAACGACTCAACGGTGGCTGGGCAGGGGGTGAACGATATGAAAGGGGGTGATGTGGTGGTGATTGCCGCGTTGAAAGCGCTGCATGAACAAAAACTGCTCGACGATACATCCATCACCATTTACTTCACAGGCGACGAAGAAAGCTCAGGTGGCCCCGAAAGCCGACGTGATTTTATCGAACGTGCCCGGAAATGCGATGTAGCCCTCGGCTTCGAAAGTGCACAGGGGCTGCGTTACGTAACGACCGGGCGTCGGGGAGCCAGTGGCTGGACCTTGAATGTAAAAGCACGGTCGGGCCATTCGTCGCGTATTTTCAGCGATCTGGGTTACGGAGCCATTTATGAAGCTGCCCGTATCCTGACCGAGTTTCGACGGACATTGGGGCAGGAGCAATACCTGACGTTCAACCCGGGCCTGATTGTGGGTGGGGCCGAGGTGAAGTATGATGAAAAAACAGCCAAAGCGGTTGTAGATGGCAAAACGAATATTGTGGCCGGAACGGCGTTGGTGAAAGGCGACTTACGGTTTCTGACCGAAGCGCAGAAAGAAAAGGCGCGGGCCAAAATGCGGGAAATCGTCGATAAAAGCCTGCCTCTGACCAAAGCGACGATCACATTTACCGATGGAATTCCGGGAATGGAACCGACTGCTGCCAATGACGAATTGCGGAAACAGGTCGATAAAATCAGCCGGGATATGGGCATTGGTCCGGTAGAAGCGTTTGACCCGGGTGCACGTGGCGCGGGTGATATTTCCTTTGTGGCGCAATACATGCCCTGCCTGGATGGGCTGGGTGCGTCGGGCAAAGGGGCACATAGTATCGAAGAGACCATGAACAGCAAGGAGTTTCCAGTACTGATTCAGCGAGCAGCGGTGATGATTTACCGCATGACCCGCTAATAGCCTACATCCTAATCTTGGTTCTTTCTTACTGGCGCATGGGGGCTGTATCCTCACAGCCCCCATGCGCCAGTAATTGTTTTATCTGCCGAAAAGCGTTTAAGAGGATACAGAGACAGTGCCTGATCCTCATTCCGTTTTGTTATAACCATCACGATTTATCATACAAAGGATCACAAACGGGCTACTACATTTGCCCTGATGTCAGTTGTGCCGCTGGCCTATATGGTTGGGCAAGTACAGCGCACTACGACTGGTTTCATTTTGTTGATATAGGGATATGATAACGACAGATATTTGCATCATTGGGGCCGGGCCGGTGGGCCTGTTTGCTGTTTTTGAAGCAGGATTACTAAAAATGCGCTGCCACCTGATCGACGCCCTACCGCAGGTAGGAGGGCAACTCTCGGAAATTTATCCGCAGAAACCGATCTACGATATTCCAGGGTATCCGGAAGTAAAGGCACAAACGCTGGTCGATAACCTGATGGACCAGATTGCGCCCTTCAAACCGGGGTTTACGCTGGGTGAACGGGTAGAGTCGCTCGAAAAACAGGACGACGGTTCGTATGTGATTACGACTAATGAAGGTACCGCTGTTCATTGTCAGGTCGTCGTGATTGCCGGAGGATTGGGTTGCTTTGAGCCTCGCAAGCCCGAAATTACCAACCTGGAGCAGTTTGAAGGAAAAGGGGTGGCCTATATGGTAAAAAATCCGGAACTGTTCCGCGATCGTCGGGTAGTACTGGCGGGTGGGGGCGACTCAGCCCTCGACTGGACTGTCTTTCTGGCCGATATTGCGCAGGAAGTGACACTCATTCACCGGAGTGATTCGTTTCGGGGAGCGCCCGATTCGGCCGAAAAAGTCGTCGAGCTGGCTCGTCAGGGGCGCATTAAACTGCTGTTGCAATCGAACATCACCAGCATACAGGGCAATGGCCATCTGAAAGAGGTGAGCGTGACGGCTAAGGATAAGTCGGTACAGATACTGGCTGCCGATCACCTGATTCCACTCTTCGGCCTGACGCCCAAGCTCGGCCCCATTGCCGATTGGGGATTACAAATCGATAAATCAGCCATCAGCGTCAACACCGTCGATTACTCGACCAATGTTGAGCGGATCTACGCCATCGGCGACATTAATACCTATCCGGGTAAGCTCAAACTGATTCTGTGCGGTTTCCATGAGGCCGCTCTGATGTGTCAGAGTGCGTTCCAGTACGTATATCCGAACCAAAAGCTAAGTTTCAAATACACGACCGTAAACGGTGTCCCTACTTTTTAAATGGTCATTCGGTGGTCATGGATTGCCATTCGTTGTCACTGATCGTCTATCACTACAACGAATGACAATCCATGACAGTCAATGACTACGAAATACCATGATTACATTCACGATAGAAGACCGCGACGGAACGCGGCAGGCCCTCGAAATTCCAGAAGGTATTAACCTGAGTTTGATGGAAGTGCTGAAAGCATCGGACTACAACATTCTGGCAACGTGTGGGGGTATGGCCTTGTGCGCTACCTGTCATGTGCAGGTGCTCGAAGGGCTCGATGCCTTAGCTCCGGCGCAGGATGCCGAGCTGGATATGCTCGATACACTTCCCAATGCCGAATCAGATAGTCGACTAGCCTGCCAGATCCGGGTCAATGAAACGCTGGAAGGAGCCCTTTTCGCCATCCGTGGAGAGGACCACTAGCTCTCAAATGAAACTTTATGCATGAGTTTTAACGAACTTTCTGCTTTACGAGGAGTAAACCAATTTTTCTTCATTTGTAGTATGTTTAGTTATCGTCATGCCCAAACGGCTTTTTTCGTCGGGCTACTGGTTTCGCTTGTGTTGCAGGCCGGATTTACGTTTGGTTTTGCTCCCAAACGCGAATTTTATCAACTGAAAATTTATCACCTGAAAGACAGTCCGCAGAAAGAACGGCTGGAGAGTTACCTTAGGCAGGCGTACTTGCCAGCCCTGCATCGGGCGGGTATTGGCAAAGTGGGAGTATTTAAGCCCGCTACCGAGGCCGATTCACTGATTTACGTCCTTATTCCATTTAAGTCCGTCGATCAGTTTATGGGCCTTTCCGAAACGCTTGCCAAAGACAAACAGTATGGCGTTGATGCGCAGGATTATATCAACGCTGAGTACAGCAACCCCGTCTATAAAAATTTTGAATCGGTTTTGATGCAGGCATTTGCGGGTATGCCGGCCCTGATTGCCCCGACATTAACGGCTGGTCCGTCGGAGCGCATTTATGAATTGCGTCGTTACGAAGCTGCTACCGAAAAGCTGCACGAAGCGAAAGTTGCCCAATTTAACAATGGCGAACTCGACATCTTCAAACGATTGGGATTCAATACGGTGTTCTGCGGGCAGGTAAAGGCAGGCAGTAAGTTGCCCAGTCTGATGTATATGACGTCGTTTGAAAGCAAAACCGAGCGCGATGCCCATTGGAAAGCTTTCGGCGCCGATCCTGGCTGGAAAGCCCTGAATGCAAAACCTGAGTACGCGCATAATTTTCTCCGGGCCGATATTTACCTGCTCCATCCAACGGCCTATTCAGATATTTAGTCGGAATCAATCAACAACTACCACCGGGTTGTAAGGGCAATGGTACACATTAGGACGTGTGCAAAGCCGTTGCAACCCGGTGGTCTTGTTTGATAGCCAGTCGGATGTATGAAAAATCGTGTAGCTTCAGGAAGTGTGTTTATTTTTACACATAACCTAAAATCTCATGAAAAAACGTTTACTCTGGCTGCTTCCCATCGTACTGCTTTTCGTTGCCTACCTGATTCCGGTTCCAAAGAAAGATGCGGTTGAATTATACGATGGCTCCGATAAAAAGCTCATTGATGGTTTGTCGGCTTTCCGAAAACTTCCCACCAGAACGATTCACACCCAAGGCTACGACTGGACGTATCTGGCACTCGGAAATGGTCCTAAAACCATTCTTTTTTTGCATGGCATGACGGGCGGTTACGACTTCTGGTGGCAGCAGATGAACGCCTTTAGTCCCGACTATCGTGTGGTTAGCGTTACATATCCACCAGTCGATAACCTGTCGGATTTGGGTAAGGGCGTTGTGGCAATTCTCGACAAAGAACGGATCGGTTCCGTAATTGTGGTCGGGAGTTCGTTGGGTGGTTATCTGACACAATACCTATTGGCAACGTATCCGCAACGAGTCGAAAAAGCGGTTTTGGGCAATACGTTTCCCAAAAATGACCTCTATGAAGAGGCCAATCATACTCGGATCACTGTGGCTAAGTTGATGCCCGAATGGGCGGTGATGAACGCGTTGCGAGGAAATCTGGAAAGCCAGGTCATACCCGCTTCTGAAAGTAATCCACTGGCGAAAGCGCAACTGCTTGAAAACACATACGGGCGGATGACAAAGGCACAGTTTCTGGCTCGATACCAATGTGTGATCGATACATTTCAGCCGATAGATGGGAAGCAAACGAAGATTCCTTTACTGATTCTGGAATCGGATAATGACCCACTTATTTTCCCTCAGCTTCGAACCCAGTTGAAGCAGTACTACACTACCGCTCAGGTCTATACCTTCCACCAGAAAGGCCATTTTCCCTACCTGAACGCAGCCAAAGAATACAACGCTATACTGCGTAGCTTTCTGGGAAATCCATCCTAATGGTTGAATGATTGAATGGTTGAATGATTGAATGGTTGAATGATTGAATTGTTGAATGGTTGGCTCTTGGCCTATTCAATCATTCAACCATTCAATCATTCGATTACAACGACCCGCGACGGATCATGTAGAAGGGGTTTTTGACCTTGATGCGCTGGTTGTCGAGCAGGAGAGAAGCGGCCGTATAGCCCATTGCTTCGAAGTCAGTTGTGATAACCGTGATGTTCAGAAGTTCTTTGAGAGTCGTTTCGTTAAACGAAATGATACCAATCTCATGCCCTAGTTCATAGGGTGACTGACGTACTTTTTTTACCAGTTCAGACAGGTCCGTTTCTTCAATCACCACATAAGCCGTGCCTTCCTGTAGGTTCTCCTGCAGGGCATTCTCTTTGATGCCGAACTCTTTGTTGTAATTGACGCAGAACGAGCGAAAGCCATGCGCAATTTCGGTTGGGTAGTTGCCATCGCCGGGCAGGATAAGCACCAGACGGTTGTACTTCATCAGCAGATCCTGGGCGTTTTCGAGCGATTCGCAAATGTCTTTGTCGAAATTCTGGTAAACACTCAGCCGGGGTTCAGTCAGTTCCTGCACATCCTTATCGAGCAGGACTAGCTCATGGGCCGGAATAGACTCCAGTGTTTCCATATAGTTCGCTTTATCCAGATCCTGCGTGAAGTGCGGCATAACCACATAGTAATTGTATTTACCCAGATTCTTCTCAATGATCTCCCTGAAATGACAGGCACTGTAATGATGAATCTGTAGATCGACCGTCGCCTTATCGCCCAGTGCTTTCAGAAAGGCATAATAAATGATTTTCTTGTAGGAACTGAGCTTATTGAAAATGAGCAGAATCTTCAGTTTGGGAGTTGCCTGCGACAGCACATAATAGCCTTTTCCCTGCACCGATGTAATGTACCCCAGCTCACGAAGTTCACGGTACGCTTTTTCAACGGTATCGCGGGCCAGGTAATATTCTACGCTTAATTCACTGATAGACGGTAGCTGCTCGTTGTTTTTTAACACACCCCGTTCGATGTCGGTAATCACCGACTGCACAATCTGTTTATACTTCGGCGTTTTGTCTTTGGGATTAAACTGAAGTTTATAAACGGGTGCTGATGAATTAGGATACAGATCGGCAAAACTGTCGTAGGCTTGCCGTCTGGACTGGGTTGCGGGGGACTCCTTCGCTACCATAACAACTAGATTTTATGGATTATTCTGTGGTACTGGCAAGTGACTATCTACATTCGGCCACGAAAAGCATGGATAAGCTTCCAAAAAAGAATAGACATAAAGAAGAAATTATCTGACTTTTTTTATGCAAACGTTATCGGAAACGTTACCGAGTTGGTATAAGCTGGTGATTTTGTTGTAAAAAAACAGGTTTATTTCATAAAGCAGGTTTATAAGTGGTCAATTAATTTCAGATCGAAAAGTTCATAAGTTGTACTTAACAGCGAATCCTTCCTTTTCATGTCTTCACTGCTCAATGAGATCCCGTGCAGATACTGAAGCGATGGCTTCGTTCGGACTGGCTAAGCAGGAAGGGTTACGATAAAGCCATTCGTCCTGCGTATTAAGTTGAACGATTTAAAAGGCCCTTTTCTGATCGATGAAGTTTGTTGACTTCAGTAAAAAAGACGTATAAAAGGAGAGTACAGGAAGGACAACATCGTTACATACGGTATTTTTGCCGAAAATCCGGTTCAGATCAGTCTATGAAAGTTGGCTTATTTATCCCCTGCTACATCGATCAGTTTTATACGAAAGTAGCCATTGCCACACTGAAGTTACTGCAAAATGTTGGTTGTCAGGTCGATTACCCTCTGCAGCAAACCTGTTGCGGTCAGCCAATGGCCAATTCAGGCTATGAACATCTGACGGGGGGCTGCAATGAAAATTTCGTACGAAACTTTGCGGGCTATGACTACATCGTTTCGCCGTCGGGAAGTTGTACGTTACATATCAAACATCACCTGCATGCGTCGAACGAGTCGGAAGCGTCGGCGATCCGATCCCGAATCTATGAGCTGACGGAGTTTTTGACGGATGTGGTGAAAGTGTCGTCATTGAAAGCCACGTTTCCGTACCGGGTAGGGCTTCACCAGAGTTGTCATGGGCAGCGTGGACTGCATCTGTCGCAGATGTCGGAACTGATGGCTCCTCCGTTTTCTAAACCGGCGCAACTGCTTAATCTGGTCGATGGGCTTGACCTGGTTCAATTGGACCGACGGGATGAATGCTGCGGGTTCGGTGGAACGTTCTGTGTAACGGAAGAAGCCGTTTCGGCCAAAATGGGCAAGGATCGCGTAGCCGATCATCTTCGACACGGGGTAAACTACATTACCGGGGTCGATGTGTCCTGTCTGATGCATCTGGAAGGGATTCTGAAGCGGGCTAATTCGGCCGTTCAGGTCAAACATATCGCAGAGATTTTAACCGCAACGGTATAATCATGAACCAGCTAAATTTAGACCACGCCAGTGCCGCTGTTGAGTTCAACAAAGATGAGCCACGGGTCGACTGGCACGATGAAACCCTTTGGTTTGTGCGGACCAAGCGCGACCGGGCGGCTGCTCAGTTACCCGAGTGGGAGCAGTTGCGTGAAGCCGCTTCGCAGATCAAAAACCATGTGCTGTCGAATATGCACGATTTGCTGGCGCAGTTTGAGGAGAATGCCAAACGCAACGGGATTACGGTGCATTGGGCCGAGAATGCCGACGAGCATAATGCCATCATTCATAAACTGATTCAGGATGCAGGGGTTACTCGGATGGTGAAATCGAAGTCGATGCTGACTGAAGAATGTCATCTGAACGACTACCTGACCCGGCATGGTATTGACGTGATCGATAGTGATCTGGGCGAACGGATTGTGCAGATGCGTAAAGAGCCACCGTCCCATATTGTGTTGCCTGCCATTCACCTGAAAAAGAGTGATGTGGGCGAAACGTTTCATGAACACCTGGGCACCGAAAAAGGCGCTACCGACCCGCAATACCTGACCGAAGCGGCTCGACAGCACCTGCGCGATACCTTCCTGACACGAAAAGTAGCGCTTACGGGGGTGAACTTTGCCATTGCCGAAACGGGTGGGTTTGTGGTCTGTACCAACGAAGGGAATGCCGATATGGGCGCGCATCTGGCCGATGTGCATATCGCGGCCATGGGGTTTGAGAAGATCATTCCACGAGCCGAACATCTGGGGGTTTTTCTTCGCTTGCTGGCCCGCTCGGCCACCGGACAGCCCATTACTACCTTTTCGAGCCATTTTCATCGCCCCCGGCCCGGCCAGCAAATGCACATCGTGATTGTTGATAACGGGCGAAGCCGCCAGCTTGGTCGGCCCGATTTTCGGAATTCGTTGAAGTGCATCCGGTGTGCGGCTTGTCTGAATACCTGTCCGGTTTACCGGCGCTCGGGCGGGCATAGTTACCACAGTGCCATTGCCGGACCCATCGGGTCGATTCTGGCTCCCAACCTGGACATGAAACTCAATGCCGATCTGCCTTTTGCATCGACACTCTGTGGCTCCTGTTCCAACGTTTGTCCCGTTAAAATTGATATTCATGATCAGTTGTACAAATGGCGGCAGGTGCTCATGAAAGAAGGCTACGGGCCCGGCAGCAAAACAGCAGCCATGAAAGCGATGGCTACGGTGCTGGAGTCGCCTGGTTTGTACCGGATGGCTGGAAAAATAGGCCGGGGTGTGCTGCGGTTTACCCCTGTACTGGCCGAAAATCGATTCAATCCTTGGTACAATCAGCGCGAAATGCCCGAACCACCCGCCGAGAGCTTCCGCGATTGGTACATCAACAACAAGAAAGCATGACCACCCGCGAAAAAATCCTGGCGAATATCAAAGCCAACCAGCCCGATCTACGCCCACTGCCCGAACAGTTTACGTTCGTTTCGACGTTTCCCGATCTGACGAAACAGTTTATTGATGTACTCACATTTGTGGGCGGTCGGGCGCTAGTTGTACCAGACTATGCGGCTATCCGGAGCGATTTAGAGACGCAATACCCCAATCTGACAAGTGTTGCTACTACCATCCCCGAACTGGCTGATCTGGCCGATCGGACGATGGTCGTATCGGACCCGCACGAACTGGCCGATTTAAACCTGGCAATCATTGAAGGGCCAGTAGCAGTGGCCGAAAATGCCGCTATCTGGGTCGATGAAACCCAATTGCCGCAACGCGTGGCCCCCATGATTACGCAATATCTGGTGATCGTCATCCGGCAGTCGACCCTGGTGCCCAACATGCACGATGCCTATAAGCGGTTGAAAGTGGATACCACGGGTTTTGGTACGTTTATCTGCGGCCCCTCGAAAACGGCCGATATTGAACAGAGTCTGGTAATTGGTGCCCACGGTGCCCGGTCGCTTACCGTTTATCTGCTGCCTTAAAAGATTAAGTTGAGAAGTGGTAGATAGCTGACCATCGTTTCTTTGTGTACTATCTACAGATTCACCCAGTTGGCCTATTGGTTTACCGAACGTATCGATTGTTCGGTAGGCATGCTGCCCTTACTCAACTATGCCTTCGTTTACGTTCCGAATTGTTTTTCTGCTCCTTTGCTCTACACTAGCCTTTGCTCAGCCTTCTAAAACGGACCATCAGATATGGATTCGGGGTACGTTTGTCGATGAATCCAATAAACCCGTGCCGTTTGTATCTATCGCCTTGTACCCCGTTTCAGGTTCTACACCCATTGCCGGTGTCGTTGCTGACGAAGCCGGGACGTTTGCTTTGCAGGCTAAACCAGGGCAGTACAGCCTGAAAGCTACCGCCGTTTCGTATCAGGAAAAAGTGATTGCCGACCTTCGCGTAGCTACTCAGGATATACAGCTTGGTGTGTCGGTGATGAAATCCAGTGCAAAAAAGCTGGAAGAAGTCGTCGTCGTTGGCGAGAAAAGCCAGATGGAGCTATCACTCGACAAGCGAATTTTTAACGTTGGCAAGGACCTGGCTAACGCAGGTGGCACAGCGTCTGATATTCTCAAAAACATCCCCTCCGTAGCCGTTGATGGAGAAGGAAATGTCAGTTTACGGGGAAGCAACAGTGTTCGAATTCTGATCGATGGAAAACCATCAGGTCTGGTTAGCTTAAAAGGAGGGGCCGGTTTGCAGCAATTGCAGGGCAGTATGATCGAGCGGGTAGAGGTGATCACCAACCCGTCGGCCCGGTATGAAGCCGAAGGCATGGGAGGCATCATAAACATCGTCCTGAAAAAAGAACGAAAGGAGGGATTCAATGGCTCGTTCGACGTGATCACCGGCTATCCGGCCAACTTTGGAGCCGCTGCCAACGTCAATTATCGACGCAAAAACCTGAATTTCTTTATCAATTACACCGCTTCGTATCGAAATACGCCGGGTCGAAATTCCATTTATCAGGAAGTATACCGCAACGATTCCACCTTTATTTCTCAGCAGAATTCAACGAATCAGTTAAAAGGGCAGAACAACAATGCCAGGGCGGGTATCGATTATTATTTCAATCCTAAAAGCATCCTGACAGCGGCTTACACCTGGCGCCTTAGCAAAGGCAAACGCTTTTCCGACATTCACTACCTGGACTATGTGGGTAATCTGGCCAATCCGAAAGGCATTACCAACCGGACCCAGGACGAAACGGAGACTGAGCCAAATTCCGAATATGTGGTCAGTTATAAGAAAACGTTCGCGCGGGAAGGCCATGAACTGACTGCTGATGTTCGGTATCTGGACAATTGGGAAAAGTCGGACCAATATTTTACCCAACAGACCTTGTTGCCCGATGGAGCACCATCAGGCATTCCGAATATTCTGCAACGGGCGGTGAATGACGAAACCGAAAAGCAATTTCTGGTGCAGGTCGATTATGTACGCCCGTTTCGAAAAGATGGCAAGCTGGAAGGAGGGCTTCGGAGCAGTACCCGCAATATGACCAACGATTATACGGTTACGCAACAGAATGCGGATGGAAGCTGGTTTGCGTTGCCGAACCTGACGAATGATTTTCTCTATCAGGAAAAAATAAATGCCCTGTATGGAATCGTGGGGAATAAGATTCGGAAATTTTCCTACCAGGTGGGCCTGCGGGCTGAGTGGACCGGCGTAACCACCACACTTAAGCAAACGAACGATGTAAATCCACGCAGTTACGCCAATCTGTTTCCAAGCCTTCACGCCACCTACGACTTACCCCACCAACATGCGTTGCAGGCCAGCTATAGCCGTCGGGTACGTCGTCCGCAATACAATGATCTGAGCCCGTTTATGACGTTTAGCGATAGCCGGAATTTTTTCAGTGGTAACCCCGACCTGAATCCTGAATTTACCGATGCGTTTGAATTAGGCCATATCAAGTATGTAGATAAAGGCTCGTTTAGTACATCGATTTATTATCGGTATACCACAGGAAAAATTATTCGCATTCGCCGGGTCGATACGCTGGGTAATTCGACTACCCGGCCCGAAAACCTGGCAACTGAGCATTCGTATGGAGCCGAGTTTGCTGGTTCGTATGCGCTTTACAAATGGTGGAAGCTGGACGGGAGTCTCAATTTTTTCCGGGCCATTACCAACGGGGGTAACCTGGATGCCAGCTACCAAAGCGATACGTATAGCTGGTTTGCCCGAACAAGCTCTCGGTTTACATTCTGGAAAAATACGGATGCTCAGGTACGGGCCAATTATGAAGCCCCTCAGAAAACCCCACAAGGAAGTCGACGGGCCATTGCTACACTTGATCTGTCATTTAGTAAAGATATTTTAAACAATAATGGAACACTGGTTTTTAACATAATCGATGTGTTTAACTCGCGTAAGTATCGTTCTATTACCGAAGGGGCCAATTTTTATACAGAAAGTAGCTCGCAGGGACGACTAAGACAATTCAATCTGACGTTCAACTACCGGCTTCGGCAGGCGAAAAAGAAAATGAAAGATGGGAGTGAGGTTGATTTTTAACTAGTTTTGTGGTCCAAAACGGCTGAATTTCAACGTCAGTGTAAACAATTTACCTTATAGTAAATTTGAAAGTCACTTACGGTAAAAAATATTGAAGTAAGCTTTTGATTGAACAGCAACACCACCGTTCGCTGTAACTGTTCAATCAATTTTTGTTAATAAATCACAGATGTAAATGAAATCAATTGCGCTTGCCCTCGTAACTCTTTGTGCTGTTATAACACTAACCAGTTTGTCTCCTGCTAAAGATCAGGATGCTGTCAGCCAGGCCGTTGAACAACTGCGAGTATTGATGATCTCGCCCGATAAAGCCAAGCTGGAAGCCTTGGCTGCTGATCAGTTAAGTTATGGGCATTCGAGTGGAAAAATTGAAGATAAAGCTGCTTTTGTAGAAGCATTGGTCAGTGGAAGCTCCGATTTTGTCAGTATTGAATTGGCCGATCAGGTAGTTACTGTCGTTGATAATACAGCTCTGGTTCGGCACAAACTATTGGGTGAAACACTCGACAAAGGCAAGCCAGGGCAGGTCAAATTGTCGGTCTTGCTGGTGTGGATCAAGCAAAAAGGTGGCTGGAAGCTACTGGCTCGGCAAGCCGTAAAAATCTAGACGGTAAGCAAAAAAATAGGCCCATCAGAACTCTGGTGGGCCTATCCTGCAAAACCTATGATAAAACGTATTAGTCAAATTACGTCAGTATTATTTGGCTAACTCTCCTGAACTCACCTGCCTGATTCTCAAAACGGGAGTGGTAGCTGAGATAATTTTAGTTGCCAGATCACAGCAGGGAGCTGAATAAACTAAATAGAATGGGTTACGCGGCAGGGGTTGCTATACGTACCCCTTACTTCTTCTTTACCAGTTGCAGCGAACTGTCGTTGATCTCGAACGTATGGCTTTTGATCAGATTGATCACTTCCGCCCCCGCCAGTAGGGTAGGGCCATAGCCATGAGCGGCATAGGGATTAATGGGTCGGTGATAATAAAAGGCAGGATCAAATCCCATTCCCGTACCAACACAAACCCCCTCGACCTGTCCGGTTGCATTCACTTTGGTAGCTACAGCATTCCAGCCCAGCAAGGTGGCGGGGGCATAGGCCAGTGGGTCGAGCCAACCCCGATTGATGGCATGAGCGAAACAATACACATAAATAGCTGTAGCGGAAGTTTCCAGATAGGAGTCGTGTCGGTCAAGAAGCTGGTGCCAGAAACCCGAACCTGACTGCTGAGCAGCCAGCCCTTTGGCATGGGCTCTTAGCAGCTCCAGAATGGCCGGACGATTAGGATGATCTTCGGGCAGAACATCCAGCAATTCCACGGCTGTCAAAATGCCCCACCCATTGGCACGGCCCCAATGAAACTCAGGGTGAACGCCCATTCCTTCGACCCAGCCGTGCATATAAAGCCCTTTTTGGGTGTTGAACATTCGTTTTGAGAACTGGAGAACCTGTTTTGTCGCTTCGTCGTAGTATTTGCGGTCGCCTGTAAGTTTGCCCATTTGGGCGAGTGCCGGTACACTCATAAACAGGTCGTCGAGCCAGAGTGTGTTGGGTTGAGGCCGATTCCGGGCCAGGGTGCCATCGGCCAGCCGGAATTCTTTGGTCTGGATGTAATGGATGTAATTGTCGATCATAGGGCGTAGATCGGCTTTGATACCCCCCGCCCGACTGGCTTTGATCATAGCCGCACACATGGCACCAGCATCGTCAAGGGCATGGGGTGCCAGCACAGAACGCATAGGCGTATTGGCGTGCGGATCGGCCGTTACCTGTGCCCGAAAATACGGGACCTGTTCGGCAATAAACTGAAGCCGTTTGTTGGTATAGTCGGCATAACGCGTATCGCCCGTAGCCTGGCTGGCAAGCAGCATACCCATGTAGGTAACCCCCCATTCATAACTGATGAGCCGGAAATCGCCAGGTTTAAAGATAGCATTGGCGTTAAAAGCTCCACCCGACGGAATGTCTTTCTTTGTTTCTTTATCGATAAGTTGCGTGGGGGTATTCGCATCCAGATAGGTGTAGATTCGGCGGAGTACGCTGGTCACTTCCTCAGTATTGGGCTGCCCGTAAGGGACCGGGTAATCGGGTTTCAGCAGGTGAAGCGGAGTGGTTGAATCATTGGCTTTAGGTTGCTGGGCGTAAAGAGGGCTAGCAGCAGACAATACCACGAGCAAAAAGCTAAAAAAGCGGTTGGTAAAGGGAGAGTTTACGGGAGAAACAGGCATAAAACAGATTTGGAATTAGGTTGGTACTCAACGGCACTTCCCTATAAATAGGTGAATTGCTGCGTTGAATACTCTAAAGTTTATAAAAACCTGCTGATTCTGCGTCATGTGCGGTTCGGCCCTCACTTGCGTATACGTTTTCCCGAAAAGCGAGAGAAAAAGAGTAACCTATGCATGGCTTCTCGATGGTAAGAGTAGTTACCAGATATGAAGAGTAGATGAAAAAATTTCGTTCGGCCTTAAGTAGTAGTGTATTGACAAATGACGATTTGTTTTCTATAAAAACCATCAAGTGTTTCTGAAAAATCTGGGTGGTGTATACACCCGATAAAATACAGCCCTGATAAAAATCGGGTGTAGAAAGCCTGTTGAAACTCTGGACTTTAGTGGACATAGCAACCGTAGTGTCCAGAGTTTATCATACTGGCGTAAGAAGAATTAGTGCAGGGAATTTATATGCCGATTAAAAAAACGAATACCAAAATAGGTGTAAATCAGTACGGCTATTGTTTCGCAAACTACTTCAGTCGAATTATAGGAAGTAATACCGCTTGTGTAATTCTTAAACCAATTGATTAACAGGGTAATATAGGCGATAGGGGCTACCAATATGGCTAGTATAATTAACGTCAACAGTAATCGCTTGTCCATTTTGTTTTGAATTAGTTGGATGGCTCAATGGCATTTTCTTCATTCACGTAGGGTATGATAACAATTGAGTAATTGGGTTTAAGCCGATGCTGAATTTTTTTGTAATTGGTAAAAGAATGCTAACAGAACTCTATTGAAAAGGCGTTATTTTATTAGACGTAAAACACCTGAATCCGTCAATCGTTGAACAAAACTTTTGCCAATCGCAATTTGGCGCTCTTTTTTGAGAAAGTTATCAACTTAAGTGGTAAAATAAACGGATAAAGTAAAGCAAATAGTAATTCTTTTAAGTATAAAGTGCCAATTTTGACGCAACGGTTTTTTATAACCATTTTGATGCCAATATGATTGTTGTGATTCAGCGAGTTACGCAGGCTTCTGTTTCGATTGACGGGCAGATTAGCGGTCAGATAGGGACGGGCTTTCTGATTTTGTTAGGTATTACCCATGCTGATACCCGAGACGATGTGGAATGGCTAAGCCGAAAAATTGTCGGTATGCGCGTGTTCAATGATGCCGAAGGGAAAATGAACCTGGATCTGGCTGCTGTCAATGGCGATATTTTACTGGTTAGCCAATTTACGTTGCACGCCAGTACTAAAAAGGGCAATCGCCCCAGTTTTATCGAAGCGGCCCGACCCGAAGTGGCCATACCTCTTTATGAAGCGATGATTGCCCAACTTACAGCCGATCTGGGTAAACCGATTCAGACAGGAGAGTTTGGGGCCGATATGAAAATTTCGTTGCTCAACGACGGGCCTGTTACCATTGTCATTGACTCGAAAAATAGGATTTAGTGACCCGATTTGTCGATTTATCTGAACGATCCACTAATTTTACTAAAACCATCCCTTGCCTGTCGGACGATAGATCGGTCAGGCAAATTGCCGAATGGATTTTTTGCCTTCCAATATTACTGCCTATGCTGAAGCTCATACCTCGCCCGAAAGTGAGTTGCTTCATCGATTAAGCCGCAATACCCGTGCTCATATTATGGCCCCTCGTATGCTCTCGGGGCATTTGCAGGGACGTTTTCTCTCCATGATTTCGTGCATGGTGCGACCGCAACGGATTCTTGAACTGGGAACCTATACGGGCTATTCGGCTGTATGCCTGGCCGAAGGGTTGACCGACGATGGGCGGCTCATTACCATCGATCAGAACGAGGAACTGGAGGACTTTGCCCGGTCGTATTGGCTGCAATCGCCTTATCATACCAAAATTGATTTTCGGGTTGGCTTCGCTGCCGATATACTGCCAACCCTTACCGAAACGTTTGATTTGGTATTCATTGATGCCGACAAACGCAACAATTCGATCTATTTCGACCTGATTTTTGATAAACTCAGACCGGGAGGCTTTATACTGGTCGATAATGTCTTATGGAGTGGCAAGGTTGTTGAGTCTGTAAAACCATCGGATCTGGATACGGCGGCTGTGCTGGCATTCAACCAGAAAATTCAGGACGATCCGCGCGTAGAGAATGTGCTGTTGCCCGTGCGAGACGGGATTATGATGATTCGAAAACGATAATTACGCTTGAAAATGAGCCGCCGAAGCGGTACGAAGTATGAAAAAACGAATGCATAGCCTAACCCTTCTTTTTGTGCTGACGGGCCTGCTGGCATCGGCGCAGGTAAGTGTGCCCGTTGTGCCAGAGCAACTCGCTTTTGCCGACATCTCGGTGCGGCTTGACCCCGATGCCCGGCGTATCGTTCAGCAGGATGTGAACGCTCTCCTCTCCAATCGGCAATACTGGACGGCTAAACTGGATCGGGTAGTGCTCTATTTCCCGATGATCGAGGCCATTCTGATCGACGAAGATGTACCAACCGATTTTAAATTCCTGGCTGTACAGGAAAGTTCGCTTACGCCGGATGCGGTGTCGTCGTCGACAGCAGTAGGGTATTGGCAATTCAAACGCGAAACGGCTCTTGATCATGGCATGCGGGTCGATGATGAAATTGATGAACGTAAGAGCATTACGGCTTCTACCCATGGGGCCGCCAAATACCTGAAACGCAGCAATGCTCAGTTTAACAACTGGGTTGCTTCGTTATATTCATACTACCTGGGGGCGGGCGGTATTGCCAAATTGATCCCGCCCGATTGGTCGTATGCCCGCGAAGTAGCTCTCGATGGTCGTACAGATCGTTATATTCTGCGATTTTTTGCCCACAAAATTGCCATCGAAAATGCGCTGCAAACGCATCAGACCAGCAACCGATTCGCCTTGATTGAATATCCAAACGGAGGAGGCAAGACCATGAAAGGGATTGCTGAAGAACTGGGCGTTGATGAATTTGAACTACGTAAATACAACCGATGGGTATTGGGCGATGCTATCCCAACCGATAAGCCGTATGTCATGGCTGTTCCGGTCGTAAATACGCAAATCAATGATGTCCGGCAGAAAATCGTTACGGTAAGTGGCAAGAAAACGCCCGATTTTGTTCAGAATGATGTGGGTTTCCCGGTCTTACGTCGGGTCACCACCGGGTTGAGTAGTAAGAATGAACCTATACTCTACGAGATCAATGGGTTGCCGGGTATTCAGGCGCAGGCGGGTGATGATGCCGGATCGCTGTCCCGGAAAGCAAAAATTAGTCTGTCGAGCTTTCTGCGCTACAACGACATGACCGATCGCGACCCCATCATTCCCAATGATGTGTATTATCTGGCCAAAAAACGGAAGAAAGCCCTGGTGCCCTTCCATACCGTTCGGGAAGGCGAAACCGCCCGTAGTATTTCGCAGCGGTATGGCTTACGTCTAAAAAAACTGATGCGGTATAACCGCCTGGATCGGGTGCAAAAGCTGGTAACTGGCCGGGTAATGTGGCTTCGTGAACGTAGACCCAGTAACAAGCCCGTCGAAGTGATCAACGGGCCAACGCCACCAGTTTACGATCCAACACCAACGCCCCCACGACGGACTGAGGCCGTTGTGACAACGCCTATAGCGGGCGGCAACCGAACGGTAAGCGGGATGGATGGTGTGCCACGGAGCGCTTCGGAACGTAAACTCTATCAGCCGAAACTGGTAGGTGGTGGTGTCACGCCAAACGACGGTACGTCGGAACCCGCAGCCCCTCAGCGCACAGAGCCCGTTCGGCCCACTACACCACCCACAACGAGTCGGTCGGTGCCAGCCAGCAGTGTGCCCTCAGGTAGCTCGGATGGCTCCCAACGGGTTGTAATCGTACGGACGCCCGATAGTTCGCAGCCCAGCAAAACGGTTCCCGTGGCCACAACACCAGAGCGAGCTAAGCCGACCGATGAGCCAGTTGCATCCACTCAGAAGCCAGCATCGGCCCCGCAGTCGAAACCGACTTCAGCATCGGATATGGACATGGGCCGTCCTGAAACCAGCAAGTACGATGGGGCGCGTGAACAGCAGGCCGACGGTTCGCTGACAACGGTAACGCCAGTAGCTCCTACGAAAGCTCCGCCCCGGCCAGCAGCTTTGCCAGTGGCTAAAAACGACCCGCGACCGGATGCCTCTTCCAGCTCATCTGTAGAGCCTAAACCCGTTTCGCCAACGACCTCAGCCACCACTCGTCAGACTACGGCCGGATCAACGAGCCGTTCGGCTGCCAGCCATACGGTGGAGCCTGGGCAAACGTATTACAGCATTTCCAAACAATATGGCCTGACGGTCGACGAACTGCTGTCCATGAATAACCTGACGCGGGATAATGTGCTGGAAGTGGGGCAGCAACTGATTGTAAAAGCCACTCCCGACAGCCGGGTAGTGCAGCCGTCTACAGCAGCCAAAACGTCAGCTACTGAATCGACGCAGCCAACGGTGACCTATCATACCGTAGCCAAAGGTGAGACCATGTTCCGAATTTCGAAAAACTATGGGGTAACCATTGAGCAGATTCAAAGCTGGAATAACCTGTCGGATGTGACGGTGCGTGAAGGACAAAAAATTAAGATTCTTAAATAAATAAATGCGTGAAAGAATGAACGAGCGAAAGAGTGAATAGCCTGCTGGATTGTCTTCACTCTTTCACTCTTTCACTCTTTCGCTCTTTCCGACTATGATTCTGCTTGACCATACCTGTATCAGCGACGATGTAGCTGAGAAGTTTTTCGTCTGCAACTTAGATAAGTGCAAAGGTGCCTGTTGCGTAGAAGGCGATATGGGGGCTCCTCTTGAAAACGACGAACCGGCTATCCTCGACCGGATTTATGACGACGTTAAACCGTATCTGTCTGCTGAAGGAATTCGGGTCATTGAGAAACAGGGTGGGTATGAGCCTGATGGACATGGCGGCTATGTGACTACCACCGTAGGCGGACGCGAGTGTGTTTATGCGATCTGGGATGAGCGGGGTATTCTCAAATGCGGAATCGAAGAAGCCTACAACGATGGTAAAGTCGATTGGAAGAAACCGATCTCCTGCCATCTGTACCCTATTCGAGTTACTAAATACGATTCCTTTCACGCGCTCAACTACGACCGATGGCCTATTTGCAATCCTGCCTGTAGTTTTGGCGAACAACTAAATGTACCTATCTACAAATTTGTCCGTGAAGCGCTCATCCGGGCCTACGGCGACGATTGGTACAACCGATTAGTGAGAGCAGTTGAAGAAAAAACGACTAATTAACGGATTAGTACACAGCGATTCGCGGAGTAAAAGGAAACACATAGAGCATGATTATAAATCGGTGTGTCTCCTTTTACTCCGCGAATCGCTGTATTACAACGCTTTTCTGATGGAGCAGCGCGATTACTTTGAAGAGGTGTACGAGGTTGTACGACTGGTGCCGAAAGGACGGGTTACGACCTATGGTTCCATTGCCCGTTACCTGAGCCTGCGGGCAGGGGCACGCATGGTTGGCTGGGCCATGAACGGTTGCCATAATCGCCCGGATGTACCCGCCCACCGAGTGGTCAATAGCGTGGGTGTCTTGTCGGGTAAGCACTTTTTTGGTGGACCGACCATCATGGAACAGCTTCTGGAAGATGAAGGGGTTCGGGTGAAGAATGACAAAGTGGTGGATTTCAAGACCGTGTATTGGGACCCAACTGTCGAGTTAGCCCTGTAATTTCATCAGTCTGTTGGCTTATTGATCCAGGTATTGCTGATAGGCCACCAGTTTATCCGCCAGCCGTTTTGCCAGATAGGTATTTACGTCTTTCAGCGTGTCTAAAATAACCGTAGCCTCCTGAAAATATTCCCGCTTCTTAGCACTGCTCCAATGCGCGGGTGGAACTTGTAGGTTCGTAATGCGGTCGGCCAGTTTGACAGCGCCTACTTCGGGGCGTAATGCTTTTATACGCGTCAGACTATCGAACATTTTTTCCGATTTAGGCAAATCGGTCGCTTTCGTCAGCGCTTTTACGGCTGTGGCTAGTTCGTGGCCAAATACATGCGTCAGCTCTTCCGTTGTGGTCGGGGTATCTTCCAGAACATCATGCAATAAAGCCACCTGCACGGCAAACTGAACGTCGAAGTGATCGGAATGGTGAGCTGCCACCAGAATTTCCATCGCTACATTGCTCAGATGAACCACGTAGGGGAGGGGTGTTCCGGGAATAGTCTGGTTCTGCTCGGTATGTTTGAGTGCCGCGAACGTAATTGCGTGCTGGTAGCTAGTCTGAATATCCATCTGAAAAGTAAAATCCAGTTCAAGAGCGTTCATCCGCGAAGGGGCTAACCAATTGCCGGAGAGGCCTGTACTGCATTTACCAGCGAATCAATGACCGACTTAAGTTCCTGAGCCAGTACCGGATCGGTGATTTCACCATGCCCATTCAATCGCATTTTGACAGAGGGTACGATCAACGAAGCCCCTTCGGGTAAGTGGGCGGTCAGAACTTCCAGGGTATGGAACAGCAACGCATGCGCCCGCGACCCGCCCGATGCCGATGGCCCCGCACTGATCACGCTGACGGGTTTATAGACAAACTCACCGGATGAGGCCAGCCAATCGAGCATATTTTTCAACACACCCGGCATTCCATGAATGTATTCGGGCGTACAGATCATCACCGCATCAGCCTGCCGAAGCTGGGTTCGAAGCCTGCTCACAGAATCGGGAGCTGGCTCCACATCGCGTTCAGGACTAAAATGCGGCAGATCGTCCAGGCCATCATAGATCGTGATGGTAACACCCGATGGAGCAAGCGTGGCGGCTGCCCGCAATAAGGATGTATTGGTAGAGGCTGCCCGCAGACTGCCCGAAATGGCGAGAATGTTCATGATGTTGTTGGTAAACTATCAACGCAACACCTTCGTGATCTCGTTTAGTTTCTCCATTTTCTGGACGAAATCGCCTTTAAGCTGGTTTCGAATGGCCGTTAGATTGTCGAGGGTTTCCTGCAAACTATCGGGTAAAATCTCTTCCAGCACTTCCCGAAAGCGTTTGGCAAAAGTCGGCGACTTGCCATTGGTGGAGATGGCAATTTTCAGATCGCCTTTTTTGACGACCGAACTCAAATAAAAATCGCACAGGTCGGGCGTGTCGGCTACGTTGACCAGAATACGCTGGCCTTTGCAATCGGCCTGTACCTGCTGGTTTACAGCTTTATCGTTTGTACCAGCAATAACCAGGTCTTTATCCGACAAATGACTAAGATGGTACGGTTCGTGGATGAGGTGGATTCTGGAGGACTGACTGGCCAACGCCTGAATTTCGTCCCGAATGATGGGCGCAACGAGGGTAATGCGGGCATTGGGTGAGTTGCTGAGCAGAGCCGTCAACTTCTCCAGACCAACGTAACCACCACCAACAATCAGGATGTGCAGGTTTTCGGCTTTAACGAATATGGGAAACAGCGTATTCATAGAAAAGTCGTCAGTCGATAGACGTTGCTGTAAAATTTGGAAACCCAAATCTACTTCGCAACAGGCTACTATCGACTGACGACGAACGACTAATTACTTTTTTTAGAACTTAAAGCCTACACTGGCGCTCAGAACCCGCCGTTGCGACCCATTGAAACCCGTTGTGGTCGTATTGCCATTGGTTGGGTTCGTGATCGAATTGCTCAGGCCATGGTGATAGGTCAGGTCGATCAGCAACGGACCGATGTCGAAACCGATCTGACCTAGCGCGTTGAACGTGCCACTCTTGATTTCGGCATTGGTCAGATTGAATCGACCACTGCTGGAACTGATCCGATTGGCATACTCAAGACCTGCCTGTAGGCGGATAGCTGAAATACCCCGATCCGATTCAAGCAATTTATACCCGATGTAAACCGGAATCTGGATGTACTGGATATTGATCTGATCCTGAATATTTTGCGCGCTCTGTCCGTCTCCTCTTGTAAAGTAGTTGGAGCTAGAGGCAAAGTATTCTGCCCCCAATTGGCCAAACAGACGGCCACCTCCGCGCACGAAGAAACCCGCCTGGTAACCTAGTCGGCCCGATAAATCACCACCCGTGTTCACACTTTCGCCTTTGAACTTGGTCGTGTTCAGCCCCGCATAAATCCCAAAGACGAAGTTTTTGTAATCCTTCGCCTTTTGCTCACGAGTTCTGTAGGTTTCCGTGGTGGTCACGGTGGTCGTCTGGGTATTGTCGGCAGGCGACATGCTGTTGGTCGAATACGTGCTGTTGGGCACAGTATTCGCGTTGTTCATCTGATTCATCGATGAGCTATCCGACGTGGTATTGGTCGACATCGAGTTATTCATCGAGTTCGTATTATTCATCGAATTCGTGGTATCCGTTGTCGTCTGTGTTGAGTACGCAGGGGTCGAAGTGCTTGTGCTTGTCGTAGTCGAATACGTAGTGGAGGTGGTCTGCCCATTAGCCAGGCCAAAACCACACAGGCAGATTGCCAGGAATGAGAATTGCTTTTTCATAATTTGCTTATGTCGTTGAGTTGCATAAAAAAGGGTGTAATCGAAATTACACCCCATTAACAGACGTATTACGGGCAATGTTTTGGCCAATATCGGTTTCGATCAAATTTTAATCTCCCACCTCCATCCGAATCGGATGATAACCAACGTTATAAATTATTCGGCGCGCATGGCTTTGAAGGCATTCATCAGGCCATTGGTCGAGCTATCGTGCGAACTTACCGGCGCATCATCCTGAAGTTCGGGCAGGATGCGGTTGGCGAGTTGTTTGCCAAGCTCGACTCCCCATTGATCGAAGCTGAAAATATCCCAGATAACGCCCTGCGTGAAGATTTTGTGCTCATACATGGCTATCAGGCTACCCAGTGTATGGGGTGTCAGCTTTTTGAACAGGATCGAGTTGGTTGGTCGGTTGCCCGAAAATACCTTAAAGGGCGTCAGGGCTTTTACCTCGTCGTCGCTCTTACCCGACTTACGCAATTCGTCGGCCGCTTCGGCTTCCGTTTTGCCATTCATCAAGGCTTCGGTTTGGGCGAAAAAATTAGCCATTAAAATTTTGTGATGTTCGCCAATGGGTCGCTGGCTGATGGCTGGTGCCAGAAAATCGCAGGGGATCAGTTTGGTGCCCTGGTGAATCAACTGGTAAAAAGCGTGTTGCCCATTGGTGCCGGGTTCGCCCCAAATGATCGGTCCTGTTTGGTAATCGACCGGATTTCCGTCCCGATCAACGGATTTGCCGTTACTTTCCATATCGCCCTGCTGGAAATAAGCCGCAAATCGGTGCATGTATTGATCGTAGGGCAGAATGGCTTCCGTTTGCGCACCGAAGAAATTGTTGTACCAGATGCCCAGCAGACCCAGAATAACGGGTAGGTTCTGATCGAGTGGCGTATCGCGGAAGTGATTATCCATGACATGAGCCCCTTCCAACAACTCCTCAAATTTGTCGAAACCGATGTAGAGCGCAATCGATAGGCCAATAGCTGACCAGAGTGAGTACCGGCCGCCTACCCAATCCCAGAAACCGAACATATTGCTGGGGTCGATCCCGAACTTTTCGACATCTTTCTGATTGGTCGACAGAGCCGCAAAATGTTTGGCAATGGCCGATTCGTCCTTGGCTGCGTCCAGAAACCACTGACGTGCCGTTTGGGCATTGGTCATGGTTTCCTGGGTGGTGAACGTTTTGGAGGCAATCAGGAATAGCGTGGTCTCAGGCCGAACGGTTTGCAGGGTTTCGTAGATATGAACGCCATCGACGTTCGAAACGAAATGAACGCGCAGTTTTTGGTCATCGGCGTAGGGTTTCAGGGCTTCTGTAACCATCACCGGCCCCAGATCGGAGCCCCCAATGCCAATATTTACGACGTCGGTAATGGGTTCTCCCGTATAACCTTTCCATTCGCCCGACCGAATGCGTTCGGTAAACGATTTCATGTGCGCTAACACCTCGTTTACCTCGGGCATCACATCTTTGCCATCGACCAGAATTGGCGTGTTGGAACGATTGCGGAGTGCTATGTGCAAGACGGCCCGGTCTTCGGTCCGGTTGATTTTGTCGCCCGAGAATAGCTTGCCAATGGCGTCTTTGAGTTCGGCCTGGTTGGCTAGCTGAACGAGCAGGTCCAGCGTTTCGGAGGTAATCCGGTTTTTTGAAAAATCCAGCAGGATATCCGCAAACTGTCGCGAAAAGGTCGCAAACCGATTGGGGTCTTCGGCAAATAAATCCCGTAAATGACGATCTTTCAGATGGTCGTAATGTGCCTGTAGCTGGTCATACGCGGCTAGCTCGGTAAATCGATGATTGGCAAGCATAGAGGGAGTCGGATTTATGGTTTCGGAATTGGTTTTCAGAGTTTTAGCAGGTAGTTCACGCGGATTAAATGGCGCATGGACCTACTGAACTCTGTAAACTATAAACCGATAACTGACTTATCGGCGCGAATATCGTGAATCCCGGCAATCTTTTTTCGGCTATTTTTGCCATTCTTTTATAGCCTTTGTGTTGCTGACTACGTTGCTGAATGAATCAAAAACTTTTCTATTCGCTCGTCCTGACTGTGGTGGGAGCTTTGTTGTTTATCCCGTTTCTGGGCGGGGTACGCTTGTTTGACTGGGACGAAATTAACTTTGCTGAGTGTGCCCGCGAGATGATTGCCCTGGGCGATTATCTGCACGTCCATATTGACTTTAAGCCATTTTACGAAAAGCCTCCGCTGTTTTTCTGGCTTCAGTCGATGATGATGAATCTGTTTGGGATCAATGAATTTTCGGCCCGGCTGCCGAATGCCATCTGTGGAATCATCACCCTGGTGTATCTCTACAACCTCGGCCAAAAACTGCACGGGCATCGGTTTGGCCTGTTGTGGGCGCTGGCGTATCTGGGTTCGGTAACCCCCCATCTGTATTTCCGTTCGGGGATTATCGACCCTTTTTTCAACCTGTTTATCTTCATTGGGCTGGTCAATCTGATTTTTGCCTCCTGGAAACGCGAACGACTCGGCGGAGCCATGACCGTACCCAAACCGGAGTGGACCTATATCCTGATTGGGGGCTTTGTGCTGGGCCTGGCCATTCTGACCAAAGGGCCGGTGGCCTACCTGATTATTTTTCTGGTGCTGGTGAGCTATTGGGCTCTGAACCGATTCCGCTGGTTTATTACGCCCCTCCAGTTTATTGGCTTTTCGGTGGCGGCTTCGGTAGGCTCGCTGTTGTGGTATGGGCTCGATATTTACCTGCATGGCCCAACGCTGGTACGGGAGTTTCTGGCTTATAGTATTCGATTGCTTAGTACGCCCGATGCGGGACACGTGGGTTTTCCCGGCTACCATTTTATCATCCTGCTGGTAGGCTGTTTTCCCGCGTCCATCTTTGCCATCCGGGCATTTGGACCGCTGTTTATCGAACGGAATTACCAGCGCGATTTCCGGCAGTGGATGCTGATTCTGTTTTGGGTGGTCCTGGTTCTGTTCAGCATTGTTCAGTCGAAAATCGTCCATTATTCGTCGCTTTGCTATTTCCCACTGACCTACTTTGCAGCTCTGACGTTGTCGCAGTTGGAAGATCGGAAAATTCAGTTCAGCAATTGGTTGCGGGCCGGGCTGATCATTGTAGGGGGCATTTTTGTGCTGGCCGTTGGAGGCTTGCCGCTGATTGCCCATCGGATGGATATTGTTCGCCAGTTTGCCGATCAGGATGCATTTTCGCAAGGTAATCTGGACGCCCATATCGACTGGCCGTACTGGACGCTGATTCCCGGTATATGGCTTTTGCTTATTCTGGTGCTGGTGATTCGATGGTACAACCAGCACGAACCTGCCCAGGCATCCGTTGTGCTGTTTGGGGGGATGTCTGTTTTCATTACCCTGACCCTCTGGGCATTTATTGGCCGGATCGAAGGGATTTCGCAGGCGGCTGCCATGCGGTTTTTTGAACAGGCGCAGGGGCAGAATGTGTACGTAAAAACCTATGGCTACCATAGTTATGGGCCATTCTTTTATACGATGAAACCGCCTGTAACTAATCCGAATGCTTATAACGACGATTGGCTGCTGCGGGGTAAGATCGATAAAGATGTACTCTTCATTCGGCATGCATCCGAGCAGCCCACGCTTCTCGACTCGCTACCCGATGTGAAGAAAACGGGTCAGGAGAACGGGTTTGTTTTCTATCGTCGGCAAGCGAAATAGGGCCGACTAGCTGTTCAACCATCCTGACCAACAGTTGTGGCAATTTGGCATTGAATCGCTTTGCAAAACCGTATGGGCTGCCCGTTCGTTATAAAGCGTATGGCTACGTCTCTACGATCAACTCAACGTTCCCCGTTATACCGGGGCTTCTGGCAAACAGCCAACTCTGGATGGCTTTTTATGGTTCTGCTTGGTTTGTCGGCCTGCAGCCGCTCCGAAACCGGAACAAAAAAGCGACTGACCATCGATGTGGGGCAGATCAGGGAAATATCCATACCCAGCCGGGGCGATGGAACATCGGAACTGATCGGTACGTCGGATAATCAGGAAGTGGTGGATGTGTCCCGGCAGCAGCTTGCGCCTGCGGTGGATACGCTGAAGCATACGAACGACGGCCCGACGGTGTTCCAGATCAAGGGCGTTACGGTCGGAACGGCTACGGTTGTATTCTCAACAAAGCCTCTGAATCAGCCGGGACAGGGGCGGCCCATTCGTACATATGTGGTGCAGGTGAGGGCGAAATAAATCCGTTAAGCCCCAAGGTTCAACTGGTTCTCTGTTCGTTTTAGACGGGGTCAATCTTTTAGTATCAGGGCCGCTAATTCGCTTATGAAAGCCACTATGGTGAGGGCTATGGCCAAACGAGTATAACCTGTTCGATACAACAGAAAAAAAGCCAGGCCAAACATGAGCAGTACGAATAAACTATGGTAGGGGAAGCCGAGCTGGTGGCTTGAGCGGGGTGCTGCAAAAATACCCCATAGCGTGGCGGCAGCCAGTGGAAGGCCGATGGCTAACAGATATTTTCCGTATGGGTGCTGGCTCAGATGGAACCCCGCGTATCCATAAGCTCCCAGCATGCAGAGTTCCAGTAAGAAATAAATGGTTTGGTGCAGTCCTTTCAATAGTTGCATGAATGATCGTGATTGAATGGGTGTGATTCCGGCCAGAAGGCGGAGTTGCCAATCGGGCGGATCAGAAATAGAGGATTCCTTTCTGGCCGGAATACCTGAAAAGTTAAGTCCAGAAGGTAAATTTCTTTTTTGTAAAGATCGATTTCGGGATCATGGCATGAACGCCCAGGGTTTGATCGACGACCTGGCTTACTTCAAAGTCGACGGCAGTGCTGGCAATGGACAGGGCTTCGTTGAACGTAAAGCCCAGTTCGTCCCGAATGAAGGCACAGGCTTCTGACAGCGCGTTTTTCATGGCTTTGTTCAGGTCTTTATCCAGCCCGACGGCAATGAAATGAGTTGGCGTTTCGGCGCGGGGGTTTTTCAGCGTTTTGCCTTTGTGCACAATAAACTTCACGGTTAGGTTGACAGCCGTTTCGATGGCAACCCCACTCACTTCCCCATTGCCCTGTGCCCCATGCCCATCACCTGTGGTAAACAAGCCGCCGGGCACCGATACGGGCAGAAATAAGGTTGTTCCTTTCGTAAGGTGCTTGATGTCGAGATTGCCCCCGTAAAAATTGGGCGGGATTGAACTCTGGTGACCCATATCGGCTGGGGGCGATAATGCCATAACACCCATAAACGGTTTCAGCGGAATGTCGATGCCCTCTCGGAAGGTTGCGGTCTTTCGTTTCATATCGTATCGATATACGAACGTTTCGCGGGTTTTTACCTCGTCGGGTATGCCGCCACCACCCGGCCAGACACTGTTGACGCCGAACGGAGCGGGAAACGTCAGGTCGAGGATACGGATTTCGAGGCTGTCGCCCGGCTGAGCACCGTCAATGTAGACAGGCCCGGTCAGCATATGCCCCCGAATGCCGGAAGGTTCCGGTTTCACATTCTTCAGAATGGCAATTACCTCCTGCGCGTGCTGGTCGATCGGCAGATTGTTTTTGGTATAAAATTCCTCGGGATTAGTCCGGCTAACGCCCGAAGGGTTTACTGTCTGAATTTCAACCACGTCGCCATCGGCTACCCTGGCTACGGGAGGGACATCCGCGCCAAAATACCCCCACACCATGTTTTCGGGCAGGGAGCGAACGACATGATCAGGTTTAATGGGTTGTGCATGAGCTAAGTGGGGTGATGTTGATTCAGCCAATGGATACGCATGGGCGGTTAGCGGGCTGACTGAAAGAGCGGCCAGTCCGTTGCGGGTTGTCTGAAGGAAGGAACGTCGGGTTGTTTTCATCAGGTTGATCGACTAGTTTGTATCAGAAAATGAGCGTACTAAGATAAAAAATCGGCATTCAGTTGCTTCGTTAACAGGCATTTTGTCGTCGATTTTAATCGGAATTGCCCGAAACAACCCGGCGTATTAACCTGTTACCTTCCCGAAGTAACCTGTATTGCCTGTGTCATCGCCCACTTCCTCCCTCAAATCATCATCGTCGCCCAATAAATGGATTATTCTGGGAACGGTCATGTTCGGCACGTTCATGTCGACACTCGACAGTAGCATTGTCAACATTGCCCTCCCGACGATTCGCCGGGAACTGGCGGCTGGCGATAGTGTGGAATGGATTGTCCTATGCTACCTGCTGACGACCACCAGTACGCTACTGATTATGGGTAAACTGTCGGATTGGGTCGGTCGCAGACAGCTGTACATTACTGGCTTCTGTGTGTTTGTGCTGGGGTCGTTACTCTGTGGGCTGGCCTGGAGTTTATGGTCGCTGGTGGCGTTTCGGGTGGTGCAGGGGCTGGGGGCCGCCATGATCTTTGCCATTGGGCCAGCCATCATCAGCGATGCGTTTGCTGCGAACGAACGGGGGCAGGCGCTGGGATTTATGGGCTCTATTGTGGCCGCAGGGTCTAGTGCTGGTCCGGTGATAGGGGGGATATTGCTGGGGAAATTTGGCTGGACCAGTATTTTTTTTGTAAACGTGCCCATTGGTCTGATCGCGATCTGGCGTGCCTGGACCATTTTGCCCGAAACGCCAAAAGCAAGCGGACAACGTTTCGATTTAGTTGGGGCAGGCTTGTTTCTGCTGGGCGTAATCTCGTTGCTGACCGGGCTTGATTTTGGGCCGGAACCCCGCTACGGATGGGACAGCCCCCTGGTGATTTCTCTGCTTGCTATTGGGGCTGTGCTGCTGGCACTGTTTCTGGTTTGGGAAATGCGGGTTAGTGAACCCATGCTACGATTGAGCCTATTCCGGATCTGGCCGTTTACATCGGCTATTCTGGCGGCTTTTTGTGGGTTTGTTGCATCGGGTGGTAATTTATTTGTGATCCCTTTCTTTTTACAGCAACTCCTCGGCCTGAATCCCGAACGAGCCGGGCTGGTATTACTGGCTGGTCCGCTGACGCTTAGTCTGGTAGCTCCGGTAGGTGGTTATCTGTCGAGCCGTGTCAGTACGCGATGGCTGTCTAGTTTCGGGTTGTTGATAACGTCCTGTGGGTATTTTGCTTTTTCGTTTCTGGATACAGGTTGGCAATGGCAGGATGTAGTCTGGCGGAGTGCCCTGGTTAGTATGGGGTTTGGTCTATTCCAGTCGCCCAATAGTAGCAGCGCCCTCAACGCGGCTCCGCTGAATCAGCGGGGCATTGCCAGTAGTATTATCGCTTTTATGCGAAATCTGGGATTTGTTGTGGGCATTGCCTTAGCGGCTTCGGTCTGGTACAGTACGCGCAATCGATACGCTCTGGCGCATCAGATCAGTACAGAAGCTATTGAAGCACAGTTGCTTGGGATGCATTATGCGTATCGGGTCATGGCAGGTCTGGTGCTAACGGGAGCCATCGTATCCTTTAGCCGTGGCCGGGCGGTAAAGCCATCTCCTACTGTGACGGTGTCGGAAGCGTAATGCAGTAGCCCGGACATTCTACCCGCATAATTGTATTATTTAAAATCACTATGCGGGCAGAATGTCCGTGCTACTGCATTACCGCTTAGGGCCTATTGAATCGTAAATGACTACTTTTTCCCAGAGGTGAGCATAGTTGTTTCGGAAATCGTCGTGGATGGGGTGTTTCTGATAGGCTTCTTCATCGGCGGGGCTATCGAAAAAGCAGAGCCACGAATAGGCGTATTTCCGTTCGATAACCTCACGGTTTGTAGCCGCAGGGGTGCCAATATGAACCAGTTTTATCGTCGGGCATTTGGCCAGTTTATTCAGACCTTCCAGCAACTTGGCTTTGTCGGCTTCGCTTCCCGGATTTTTCAGGTAAAACAGTACGTGGTGTACAAATAGTTGTCCGGCTTCGGGAGCTAGAGTCGGTAAACCGACACCTAGGCCCGCAGCAACACTGCTTTTGACAAAATTTCTTCGGGATTGATCGTTCATTGGAAATCTGGCTATTGAGTTGGTACAGGTTGATTTTTCAGCAAAAATGTCGAACGATTTATAGCCCCGCAAGTTTGCTGCTGATTTCAGAGAACTAAGTCTATTAAACCTTTCAGCCTTCTAACTAGTCTTTTAAAAAGCTCTACATCTGATAGAGTTCTTTAACACGTAATTCACTCAACGATGAAACGAATAACAGGAATGATTTTTTGGCTATTTAGCCTCCCGCTGGTTACGCAGGCGCAAATCCGGCTGGATTCGAACCTGGTGAAAGCGGGACTGGAAGCCATCAGTTCGGCTACGTTATCCGATAAGCAGGTAGCAGACTACTCGCGGCAGGCTATGGTGCAAATGGATGCACAAAATCCGGTGGCTGGTCCTAATGATCCTTATACTGTTCGACTGAACCGTATTGTTAGCCGTCATCATACAATTAGCGGTATACCCCTCAACTATAAAGTGTACAAAGTGAAAGATGTCAACGCGTTTGCCACGGCCGATGGGAGCGTCCGGGTGTTTCAGGGGCTTATGGACATCATGACCGATACGGAGTTGCTGGCGGTGATGGGGCATGAAATTGGCCATGTCGCGAATCATGACGTACGAGATGCCATGAAACGATCGCTACAACGGTCAGCCATTCGGGATGTGGCGTCGGCCAATTCGGGGGTAATTGGTAAGATTTCACGTTCGCAACTGGGCGATGTAGCCGATTATCTGGTCGGAGCCTCTTTTAGCCGGAAGCAGGAAACCGAAGCCGATGATTATAGCTATAGTTTTCTGAAACGAAATGGGTACAATGTGCTGGCCTTGGCTACCTCCTTCGAAAAACTGGCCAAGCTGAGTGGAGGCCAAAGCGGGAAAGTCGCTAGTATGCTGTCGAGCCACCCCGACAGTAAGGTGCGTGCGCAACGGGTACGGGATCGTGCCCGCCGTGAGGGGTTGACGCGGTAAGTAGACCTAATTGGAAGATACAGCTCAATGGGGGGCTTATCTTCCAATTAGGTCAATCTGGTGAGAAATGGTTGTGCCAGAATGCGCATTTCAGACTAATTTGCAGGCCCATTTAGTAGCATGCATTTACTATTCGCCTGTTCATGAGTATTCTTCTGTTGAAAGTAACCCTGATGCCTTCAGTGATCGCTCTGGTCACGCTGGCAGCTAGAAAATGGGGAAATCAACTGGGCGGCTTAATTGGAAGTATGCCCTGGATAGCCGGGCCAATTCTGCTGTTTTTTATTCTGGAGCAGGGCAAAGACTTTGGCATCCATTCCATTCAGGGATCAATGACCGGAATACTGGCGTTGATCGCCTTTTGTTATAGTTACGCAACGTTTTCCCGGAACTTTACCTGGTTTCCTACACTGATGCTGTCGTATGGACTTTATACCGTTACGGCGGTATGGTTCAACTATATACAGTTGAGCATAGGGATGAGTTACGGGCTAGTTATGGCGCTCGTATTCCTTTCGCTCTGGGCCTTCCCGACCCCACCGATTCAACCCATTAAAGCCAGACGGTTGCCATTCGAGATACCCATTCGGATGCTGGTCGCTACGCTGTTTGTGCTGCTCATTACGGGCTTAGCCCGTATACTCGGCCCAACCTGGAGCGGTATTCTGACTCCCTTTCCCATCCTGACGTCTATTCTGGCTATTTTTTCGCACACGTTACAGGGTAGTCGGGCCACGATCATGACCTTGCGTGGCTTGGTGATGGGCTTGCCTGGATTTACAACCTTTCTCTTTTTACAGGCGTTTTTGCTTGAACATTGTTCGGTGGCTGTGGCGTTTGGAGTCGGTTTTGTACTCAACGCCTTTATCAATCTGACAGCCAGCCGGATAGGGAACGTCTGACAAGCGGAAAAGTGGCTACTCAATGTGTATGAATGATGAATAGTAGAATGATGCAGCAGACAACTAAAGTTGGAATCATTGGATTAGGGTATGTTGGCTTACCCCTGGCTGTCGCTTTTGCCAGAAAATTCGCGGTAGTTGGCTATGACATTGATCAAGAACGTATTCGGCAGTTGCAACAAGGTCAGGATATAACCTGTACAATGAGCAAAGAGGAGCTGGCCAGAGCAGAGAATCTGGTGTTCAGTACAGAAGCGGCTGATCTGTCAGACTGTACCGTTTTTATTATCACCGTCCCAACCCCGATCGATGCGTTTAAAAAGCCGGATTTACAGTATGTATTGGATGCGTCGGCTACGGTGGGCAAGCTCTTAAAAAAGGGCGATACCGTAATTTATGAATCGACGGTGTATCCAGGCTGTACTGAAGACGACTGCGTACCGGCTTTAGAACGTGCCAGTCAACTTATCTACAATCAGGACTTTTTCTGTGGGTACTCACCCGAACGCATTAGCCCTGGCGATACTGAACGAGCCCTTACGAAAATTTGCAAACTGACCTCAGGCTCGACACCGGAAACCGCCACCTTTGTTGACGACCTATATCGATCGATCATTGAGGCCGGAACCTATAAAGCGCCTTCTATCAAAGTAGCTGAAGCTGCCAAGGCGATCGAAAATGCCCAGCGTGATATAAATATCTCGTTCGTTAATGAATTGGCGCTCATCTTCGACCGGATGGACATCGATACGCACGAGGTATTGGCAGCCGCCAGCACGAAATGGAACTTTCTGCCCTTTAAACCGGGGCTGGTGGGAGGCCATTGCATTGGTGTTGATCCATACTATCTGGTACACAAAGCCCAAAACCTGGGGTATTATCCGCAGGTGATCGCATCCGGGCGGCTTGTGAACGATGGCATGGGGTTATTTGTCGCCAAGAAGATTCTAAAAAAACTAATCGCCAATGGGGTTTTGATCCACAGGAGCCGGGCGCTGATTCTGGGCATTACGTTCAAGGAAAACTGCCCAGACACGCGGAACACAAAAGTGGTCGATGTGTACCGTGAACTAACCGACTTCGGCCTGTCCGTCGATGTGTACGATCCGTGGGCGTCTCCACACTCTGTAAAACACGAGTATGGCATCGATCTGATTACAACGATTGACCAGACGTACGACGCTATTGTTCTGGCAGTTGCCCATGATCAATTCCTGACGCTGGATATAGCCGCCCTGAAAAAACAGAGAACCTCGGTTGTGTTCGATGTGAAGTCGGTTCTGGATAAATCAGTGGCCGATATGCGACTTTAAACGACCAGACCGCAAGGGTGCAATGACGCAAGGCTACTAATTTATGCCTTGCGTCATTGCACCCTTGCGGTTTGGTAAATGATACCTCAACTGAAAAAATGGGCGACGCCAAAAGCAGCGGCAGCAGCCAGTGCCCCAATCAACGTTACCTTGAACGCTCCCGAAATGGGTGGCTGTCCCGTCACACTGCTTTTGAAATAGCCGAAAATAAACAGGCAGATCAGCGTGGATAAACAGGAATAGAGCAGAGCCAACGTCGGTGGATTAATGAAAAAATAGGGCGTGAGCGGTATCAGGCCACCAGCCACATAAGCCGAGCCAATGGTCAGTGCACTTTTGGTGGCCCGGTTGGGGTCGGGTTTTTCGAGGCCCAGTTCGTACTTCATCATAAAGTCGATCCATTTGGTTTTGTCCTTCGCCAGTTCGTCGGCAATCACAGCTTGCAGCGTCGGGCTAAGTCCCATATCGGCGAATACCTCACGCACTTCTTCTTTTTCGCGCTCAGGTACGGTTTCAACTTCCAGCGCTTCACGTCGACGTTCGGAGGTATAATGATCGGCTTCGGTACGACCCGCCAGATACCCGCCTAAACCCATGGCAATGGAACCGGCTACAATTTCGGCTATCCCCGCCGTAACAACCAGTGATGAGTCGGCGACAGCCCCACTCAGACCAGCCGCCAGGGCGAAAGGAACGGTAAGGCCATCCGACATGCCGATCACAATGTCGGAAATGAAATCGGAGCTTTGCAGATGCTCTTCCTGGTGATGCAGATGTAAGTTGGCCATGTTATTCTTCTTCGCTATTGTTCAGTTTTGCCAGTAGATTGTAAGCTCCCTTGATAACCAGGGGTGCTTTTTGTGGGTCTAAGTCCACCGGGAGTGTCACGGCTACATAACCTCGCTCATGGATACCCGTTTTTACATCGATCTGCTGAAAGACGTAACTGTCCTTCGACCGTTGCCCAAGTGCGTACACATACGATTTGCCCCCAAAATTGACTACGGCTGATTCGGGTAAGGTCGTCAGTTGCTGTGCTCGAACGGATACCTGGGCGGCTGCATAACTGCCCGGAATAAAATCACTTGACCGACCTTCCGGGTGAACCAGCACCGGAACGGTTCGGTCGGCCGCAATGGACTTGCCAATCAGAAAGATGGTTCCCTTATGCGGAAACGAACTCACCCGGCTGCTGGTATCGCCCCCCAGAGCAAAGTGGACATTTTGCCCGATGTGGATCTGGCTCAGGTCTTTTTCGAAAACGCTTAGCTGGAGGTGCATGTGGCTGATGTCGGTCAGTTGCACAATGACATCGGCTGGGTTCACGAACCGACCGTTATTGACAGGTACATTGGTCACAAAACCCGAAACAGGCGAAGGAATGGTGATGGTACGAGTCAGTTGTTCGGGGGTGAGAGTAGCCGGGTTGATGTGCAGCATACTTAACCGTTGCCCAAGCCCCGCCAGTTGCGCCTGTAAACTCTGACGATTCGCTTTGGTCTGCTGGAATACTTTGAGTGCGGCCACGTTGTCGCGGCTTAGTTCCTGTTGGCGGGCATATTCTACATCGGCAAAGCCCAGTTTGGCTTTTGTATCCAGATAGTCCTGCTGAAGTTGAATATACTCCGGGTTTTCGAGCACCACGAGTGCCTGCCCTTTCCGAATTTGCATACCCGGCTCCAACTGTATTTTCCGAATATAGCCACCGACAGGCACCGATACCGATACCTCATTCTGGGCCGGAACCTCCAGCATCCCCGCTACCTTGAGCATCGTCTGCATTGGTCTGGATTCGGGCTGGCCCAACTGGATTTCGGCCATGTTGTATTGGGCCTGTGTCAAGGTTACCTGAACGGGGCCTGTTGCTTCGGCCTGGACCGAATCGGCCTGTGATGCCTGGGTTTCTGTACTGGTATCTGAGCCAGACTGGCAGCTAGCCGCCAGGGTTGTTCCAGCCAGCAATAAAGCAATTGAAACGATATAGGCTAACGGATTATGTTGGGTATTCATACGAAACTTGTATCGTGAAATGGCAAATTGATAGGTTGTGTACGTGAGGTATCCAATGATCGATACCCTTAAGGTGTACCCGCCAGATAACCCAGATAGAGTACCGATTGATCGTACTGATAGAGTAAGTCGAGGTAATTCAGACGGATGGTTAGCGCCTGCTGCAGAGCCAGTGAATATTCGACATAGCCGATGTCGCCCCCACTGAACGCCCGTTGCGCCTGATTCTGGATAAGCTGGGCCTGAGCCAGTCCCGTTTGTTCGTAATACGTCAGCGCATCGCGGTATTGATTGTACTGCGCTACAGCCTTCGTTACCTGTTGCTGTAAGGCCGTCTGTTGCGTCTGTAGCTCCTTTTGTGCCAGTTGTTCGCCAACACGAGCCGCTTCGACCCGCGCCCGTCCGGCACCCCCAATCAAGGGGAAGGTCATCCCAATCTGTCCGCCCTGAAACCGATACCCAGGCCCAAAGTATAACTCCTGCCCGTTGATAAGCTGGTTTCCTGTTAAGGTCTGCGAGAAGAAACCGACCAGAAAATCGGGTTTCAGGCGAGCCTGTTCGACCAGTCGGCTTTGTTCGGCGATCTGAATTTGCTGCTGCAACTGGCGGACCAGTGGATTCTGAGCCAGCAGCGAACTGTCGGTCGGTAAGGTGAGCGTCAGTCGGGGCAGGAGTTGGTCGGGTAGGGTGATGGGCTCCCGGCGAAGCAACAGCGTTTGCAGACGAGTCTGGGCGTCGAGCTGGGCTGCCTGATTCTGCGTAAGGCGCACCCGCTGGTCGGCCAGTTGACTTTCGGCCGTTGCTTTTTCCAGCGTGTTGGTTTCGCCCACCCGCAATCGAACGGTGGCGGCTTTGACGAAAGCGGTCAGCAAGGTATCCTGTTGTTGAAAAAGCCGATTGCGCTGAGCCAGATAGAGCAGGTCGTAATAGGTTTGTTTTACCTGATAAATTACATCGTTGCGGGTTACCTGAGCCGCTGCCTGCCTACCCGTCACGGTCTGGTCGTTCAGTTTGGCCAGTCGCTGCATCAGGGTTGGATTTGGAATGGTTTGCGTCAGCGTCAGGTTATTGTCAAATCGGCGGCTGTTGTATTGGCCCAGCATCAGCATGGCCGATAACCGGCCCGGATCGTAGGCTGTTCGTCGGAGTGCCTGCTGCTGGCTAACTCCCAGGTCCGCAATTTGCACCTGCGCGTTGCGGGCTGTGGCCTGTTGGATGGCCTGTTCAAGCGTTACCAATTGAGGAGCCTGTGCTTTTGCCGCCGATGACGTATAAAGACTACCTAGTAGCAGACCTGGCAGGATTACGGCCGCCGGAATCGATCTAGGCCCTTTTTTCGCTGCTTTTATCTCACGGTCGATGGATTTTTTCTCCAGTAACGAATACAGAATGGGGATAATCAGGAGCGTAAGCAGGGTAGCGGTCAATAGCCCACCAATAACCACAGTGGCTAATGGCTTCTGGACTTCGGCACCAGCCGAATTGGAAAGTGCCATCGGAATAAAGCCAAAGGAAGCCACTAAGGCCGTCATAATAACCGGGCGCAATCGAACTTCAGTACCGCGCCGGATAATTTCGATCAAGTCGGTTAGCCCTTCATCGTGGCGTAGTCGGTTGAATTCAGCGATGAGGACGATACCGTTCAAAACCGATACCCCGAAGAGGGCAATAAAACCGACACCTGCCGATATACTAAACGGCATATCCCGGATCAGTAAGGCAAATACACCACCGATGGCGGCTAGTGGAATAGCCATGAAAATCAGCAGACTTTGCCGGGCCGAATGGAAGGTGAAGAACAGCAGGGCGAAAATAAGCCCCAGCGCTACCGGAACGGCAATGCCGAGCCGACGTTTGGCATCGACCAGATTTTCAAACTGCCCGCCATACGTAACCGAATAACCCGCTGGTAACTTGATTTGTCGATTCACTTTCTGCTGGAGTTCTGTGACGATACTTTCTACGTCGCGCCCACGAACGTTGAATCCCAGTGTAATCCGACGGTGTGTATTGTCGCGCTGGATCTGGTTGGGGGCCTGTTGCATACTAACCTGTGCTATTTGGGAAAGAGGGATTTGCTGGGTCATTCCATTGGGGCCGGGGGGCGTGGCTACGTATAAATTCTGAACATCTTCGATGCGCTGGCGTTTGTCGGCGGCCAGCCTGACCACCAGATCAAATCGCTTTTCGCCTTCAAAAACCTGTCCGGCCGATTGCCCGGCAAAGGCGGTGTTGATGGTCCGGTTCACATCGGCTACGTTGAGGCCAAACCGGGCCAGTTTCGATCGGTCGAGCTGAATCTGAATTTGGGACAATCCCGCCACCTGTTCCACATACAGGTCTTTGGCACCGTTGATGGTGCGGATGATACGCCCTACCTGGCCCGCCAGCCGTTCGAGCTGCTGTAAATCATCGCCGTAAATTTTCATGGCCACATCCTGTCGGGCACCCGTCATCAGCTCGTTGAAACGCATCTGTACGGGTTGCTGAAAGCCGAACGTAACCCCGGGAATCACCGAGAGGGCTTCGGCCATTTTATTGGCCAGTTCGTCGCGGGTGGTGGCCGAGGTCCATTGATCTTTCGGTTTCAGGATAATCATCTGATCGGCGGCTTCGATAGCCATTGGGTCGGTGGGTATTTCGCCCGATCCGATTTTGGCAACGACCTGCTCTACTTCAGGAAACTGTTTCAGAAGAATCCGCTCGGCTTTCAGCGTGGCATCGACGGTTTCAGACAATGAGCTGCCGGTAAGTGTACGTGTATCGACCGCAAAATCACCCTCGTCGAGTTGCGGGATAAACTCCCCGCCCATACGCGTAAACAGAAATCCGGCTACTACCAGCATGGCGATCGCACTCCCCAGAACGGGTATCCGATGCCGAAGCGACCACAGTAACACGGGTTCATAAAAACGATGCAGCCGTTTCATGAGCTTATCCGAGAACGATTCTTTATGAACTACATTCTTACTGAGCAGTAGGGCCGAAACCATTGGCACATAAGTCAGCGACAGGATAAAAGCCCCCAGAATCGCAAAGGCAACTGTCAAAGCCATGGGTCGGAACATCTTGCCTTCGATGCCAGACAGGGCCAGGATGGGCAAATACACAATCAGAATGATAATCTCGCCAAATGCAGCCGAGGAGCGAATCCGGCTGGCCGAGCCGAATACTTCGTCGTCCATTTGTTCCTGGGTAAGCACCTGGTCTTTATTCCGCAGAATGATGTGGTGCAACGTAGCTTCGACAATGATGACGGCACCGTCTACGATGAGCCCGAAGTCGATAGCCCCCAGGCTCATCAAATTGCCCGATACACCAAACAGATTCATCATCGATATAGCAAAGAGTAGTGCTAACGGGATCACCGAAGCGACCACAACGCCCGCTCGCCAGTTGCCCAGCAACAGGACCAGGACGATAATAACAATGATGGCCCCCTCGAGCAGGTTTCGTTCCACGGTACTGATGGCGCTGTTGACCATCTTGGTCCGATCCAGAAATGGGATAATCTGTACCCCTTCCGGTAGGGTTTTCTGAATCTCGGCAATTTTGGCTTTTACTTCCTTGATCACTTCCGACGAATTGCCGCCTTTGATCATCATCACAATAGCGCCAACCGTTTCGCCCTGGCCATTTCGTGTAACGGCCCCATACCGCACCGCCGAACCCGTACCAATCTGGGCTACATCCCGCACACGAATGGGTAACCCCTGGGCATTCAGCCTGACCATGATGTTGCCGATGTCGTCGGTCGATCCGATCAGTCCGTTGGCTCGGATAAAATACGCATTGGGTTTCTGGTCGATGTAGGCCCCCCCCGTGTTCTGGTTATTTTGCTGGAGAGCTGTAAACAGGTCGTTGATGGTGATGCCGTAACTGCGGAGACGATCAGGATCGACGGCGATTTCATACTGTTTCATTAGCCCTCCGAAACCACTGACATCCGCTACACCGGGCGTTCCAAGCAATCCCCGACGGATGATCCAATCCTGAATGGTTCGCAGATCGCTAAGGGTATAGCGATGTTCGTAGCCTTTTTTCGGAACAACGGTGTATTGGAAAATTTCGCCCAGGCCCGTTGTGACAGGGGCCAGCGTAGGCGTACCGACCCCTGGCGGAATCTGGGTGTTTACCGCGATCAGCCGTTCGGCAATTTGCTGGCGAGCCCAGTAAATATCCGTGGCATCTGTAAAAACAACGGTCACAATCGACAGGCCGAAGCGAGAAAACGACCGGATTTCGATCAGGTTCGGAATGTTTGACAATCCGACTTCGACCGGAAATGTGACCAGGCGTTCAATATCTTCGGCCGCCAGGGAGGGACTACTGGTGATAACCTGTACCTGGTTGTTCGTGATATCAGGTACAGCGTCAATGGGGAGTTGAGTGGCCGACCAGCCGCCCCAGACGATCAGGGCCAGCGTAAATAGCCCAATGATCAATTTGTTATGGATCGAGAAATGAATAATCGCATTCAGCATTGCTACTCAAAGATCAGAAGCCAGCTATAAACGGTTGGGGAGTTGTCATTTCCAGGGGCAGTACAGCCTGTAGAAATGATTAGCCCGGAAGTATGTGCCTAAATAAGCCGCCATCATCAACCCTGTCGATTGATCGAAAGCGTAAGAAGTATCACAAAAAAGGGTGCGTAAAAGCCGGAAGCGGCCCGTTTGGGCACACTACGGCCTGCCCGTAGAGAAACCTAGCGTCGGGGTGGGTTAATTAGCGACGAAACGCTCAGGAATGAATAGAGATTGGCATACCGGAAACAAGCCGACCGGGCCAGTAAAAGAATCGCCACTGAGGCAAAGACAAAGGATAAAAAGAGATGAGGGGAGAATACCGAAACCGCGTGACCCACTGCCGGAAGGTTATGGTGGCTATGGTTGGGATGTTTCTGATGCTCGGAGTTGGCGCCGTAGTGCATCTCCATAAAATCGAGAAAACTTAGGTTGGGCTCCTGTTGACGATGCTCGCGGTAATGCTGAGCCAGATCTATGAGTCGGCTGGTCTGGTCAACGCCAAAACCGGGGAGCAAACTGCTACCCGTTATCAGCAATGCCAGCAAAAAAGCAACCATCGACCTCATAAGCTTGACTTCCCCTGTATGGGCTTTAACGTAAAGTTGGTCAGAAAGTTTAAAGCCCCCAAGTGCGGGGGCTTATTTAGAAATAATCCAGGCAGCTTCGTACCCAATGGCCTAGGTCGGAAAAATCGGTGCGTTGCTGCGCATGATTAAATACTGCCGACGCTACTGAGGGTTAAATGGCCTGTTTGCCAGCGCTAATTTATTGATAACGCCCTGAATACGTCTGCGGGAAATCCGGGCTATATAGCCATTGGTTAAGCAAACCTCAAGCGTTGCGTTGTTGGGATTCGTGATCGACTGAACGAAAAGGGGGTTAATCATCTCGGATTTATGTACCCGAACAAAATCGGCAAGCTGGTTTTCGAACCACTTCAGTGTTTGGGTGATCAGAACGGGCTTGGCAGGTTCGGCCAGATAAACCCAGGTATAATTGCCAAATCCCATCAGGCGAATGATTGAACTGTGGGCTATTGGCCTATCAATGCCTGGCAGGCGGATCTGGTTTGCCCGGCTACCAATGGGCCTTTGTAGAAAATGTCGGGTTGGAGTTTGGATAGGGAGTATATCTTGTTCAAGCAATTGCATAAACGGTCAATATAGTATCAAAAAATGCTGAATGGTCCGGGTAAATAGATAGCCGGACCGCTCGTGGATAGTATAGAGACGAAAAAATAAACGTATGTAACAGGAAAACCTGTTTTTTTATAGTTCCGGCAGGCGCTACTTGAACGGGTTGTGCGTTTTTTGTTTATATAATATGCTCATTATCTGGCGGTTATGGCAGGGGTTAGTTGACTGTAATTCAGGGAAGAAATGGGGATTCCCATAGCCGACTTTAGGCTCAATTTGCTCATGGGCTTGTCAGAAAAGAATATGTCGGTTAGTACCGTCAGCCCATCATCGGCGAATAATTCGACCGAAGCGACATCTGCCAGCAAGGTAAGCGATAGGGACGCATTGGTCGATAGCCGGGGAGCGGTATGCCGTTTGCCGAATCCTTTTTCGAAATCTATTTTACCCGAACGACTTCGATCTATATAGTAGGTGTTGGTTGCTTTGTCGTAACCGATCTCCAGTTCATTGCCCTGCTCATTTGCCAGTATGATAGAAAAGTCGTTCGTCGCTTGTGTGGTCAGATCCAGCCGGAATAGCCCAGATGCATTCATGACTTTGCTGGTCAGGTCGTACGTCCCTTTAACCGATCGGTTTTTCTCGGTAAAGCGCTTTCCATTCAATGCGCCCAGTTCTTTTACAGGTGTTGAGCTTAGATAAAGCTCCTTGTTGACGTCTTTCAATTGCAGTAAACGCGGTATGGTCATGGCACTGCGCCAGGTAGCTGTAGGAACAACCTGCGCATACTGCCAGTTGCTCATCCAGCCCATCAGAATGGAGCGATTGCCCGTATTGGCGAACGTTACACCCGCATAGTTGTCGGTGCCGTAATCCATCCATTTGGTTTTGGTTGAATACGGTTTGAAGGTCTTGCCGTCGAAATCGCCCACGAAATACTGCGTTGCCGAACCGCCGTTTGGCCCTCCGGGATTGATGCTTACCAGCAATACCCATACTTTTTTTCCATTGTGGTCGATTGAGAGCAGGTCGGGGCATTCCCAAACGCCCCCATGTGCGCCCAGATTATGGCCAAACTCACTTTGCTTCGACCATGTTTTCAGGTCCGGCGACGCATAAAACGTGACCCGATCTTTGGTAGCCAGGGTCATGATCCACTTTTTCTGCGGCTCGTACCAGCGTACTTTGGGGTCTCTGAAATCAACAATGCCCGGATTTTGAAGTACCGGATTGCCTGCATATTTCGTCCAGGTTTTGCCTTCGTCCAGGCTGTAGGCAATACTCTGGTATTGAAACTTGTCCGACTTTCTCTTTTCCAATTCAGGATTGTGGTGTGTAAAAATAGCGACCAGGGGAACCTGCCCTTTTTTACCGAACCCGCTGGTATTATGAACATCAACTACGGCACTACCGGAGAATATATACCCCAGCTTATCCGGGTACAGGGCGATTGGTTGTTCCTGCCAGTGAACCAGGTCTTTGCTGGTGGCATGCCCCCAGTGCATAGGCCCCCATTTGGTGTCGTTAGGATAGTACTGGAAAAACAGATGGTAAGTCCCGTTGAGATAAACCATCCCGTTTGGGTCGTTCATCCAGTGGGCTTTGGGCGTGAAATGATATTGAGGACGGTAAGGTTCGGGAGTAGTCGTACCCTGCCCCAGGAGCTGATAGCCTGTAAGGCTAAAAAGAACAGCTAGAACAAGTTGGTTAGGACGCTTGCTATAGGCGTATAGATTCGAAAGCAATGAGCAGCTTAGTAATCTACAGAAGTTCAGATTCATTAGGTCAACGATTCAGTGTTCGAAAGGGAGCAAAGATAAGCGGCATCGCTTTCATCCAATATCGACCGTTGCGTATTATAGCTGCCTGTAACCCATTCCCTGTTCCTTTTCAGAAAGGCGAACTTCTTCGCCAAAACCTGTGCATAGGTCGGGTTCCGCTGCTGTATCTATTTTAGTCGCAGCCTGAAGAATGCCGACGTATGGCCTTTTGTACGCATGGTTTAAATAAGGCAGGGTTTCGGGTTGATGAATGTACATTAATCAGCCCGAAACCCTGCCTTATGACCTTATTCATTGCAAACGAAATTAATACCCGATTACGCTGCCCGACGTGGATTCGTTGGACAAGCCCGTTAACCCCCGGTTCGAATCGGCATAGCGGGTGCCATCTGGGTTCACGATGCTGTCGCTGGTGTGGTCGCGGTCCGGGTAGTTGCTGGAAGAATTCCAACCAGACGTGTTATCATCCGACTCACCGGCAGCCCGGTTGTTGACGAACGATTCGGCGAGCATGGTCAGTTTCTTGTCAGCGTTTTTCTCCTCGTCCAGCGTTTGCTGGAGTAGTCGGGCGGCTTCATGGTAGCCCAGCACCTGGGCTAGCGTAACGGCCGAGCCATACGACGCAATTTCGTGATGCTCAATTTTTTGACCGGCAATGATTAGTCCTGCATCGCGGGTTAGTGAACCAGAGTCGGTATTGGAAACCACACGCTGGGCATCGTCGACCAGGCCGTCGATCGCGTCGCAGGTACCTTCGTCGGTATCGATGCCAATACTATTGAACACCTGCTCCAGTCGGGCTACCTGATTACGGGTTTCTTGTTGATGTTGTAGAAAAGCATTTCGAACCTCATCGGTTGTTGAGGCATCGGCCTGTTCGCCCAGAGCATTGACCGCTTGCTTTTCAGCGTAATACATGTTCTGTAGCTCGGTAACGAACAGGCTTTTCAGACCTTCCTGCGTATCAGTATCCATTCCTCCAAAAAAGTTGGCGATGCGTTCTCCAAATGTTGCCATGATTCCAATGGTTTTGTGATTAGTATTTTATATAACGCTATCCTGGAGTACCAATTTCGGGCCAACCACTGAGACTCTGTAGGTTATGGGTTTTCTCTAGGCGGGTGGTGTTTCTGTTTTTCTACAGAATAAGTAGATTATTTACACATGAAATTATATTGATGAATGTATTTGTGTTGGTGGTCAACCGACGGTTCGTCTACGATTGAAACTGTATTATCGCTAGTTCACTTCCCTGTTTTCGCATTCCGTCTGAGTTCAGCATGGGCCATTCCTCGTCGAAACCCAATTTTGTAGCATCAGATCAGGCTGCTCAATGGCCGAAGCTGGTCAAGTGAACACATAAACAACAACACAATGAAACGGCTATTAAAGAAATTGATTATGAAACCCGTCCGGCCAGCGAAGCGTCGGATCTGTGTGGTACGTCAGCAGGCCTGGTGGGGACATGAATAAGCCCATCAGGCCCGGCTATTCCTAAATGATTGAAGCAAAATGGACAGATCGTTGCAGTTAGTCGGGTGTGACATCTATCTTTGGTAGTATTTATGGGGTATGCGATCCGACAAAGTCTCGCTGAGTGATATTGCCCGATTAGCCGGGGTTTCTACCGCGCTGGTTTCGTATGTCTTGAGCGGTAAGGAAAAAGAAGGCCGGGTAGGGCAGGCGATTGCCGGGAAGATTCGGACCATTGCCAAAGAACTGAACTATCAGCCGAACCTGCTGGCCAAAAGCCTTCGGAAAGGGCAGACCTTTACAATTGGGCTCATTATCGCCGATATTTCCAACCCCTTTTTTGCCAACATTGCCCGTGAGGTCGAGGACGAATCCCGGCGGCATGGGTATACGGTAATCATCGGGAGTTCGGATGAAGATGCCGACAAAGCCTGGGATCTGATGAATGTACTGATCAATCGGCAGGTCGATGGATTGATTATCGTGTCGTCCGAACATTCCGAACGGCTGGTCGAGCATCTGCAACGTATCCGGTTGCCCTTTGTCTTGCTGGATCGTCATTTCCCCCAGTTCGATACCGACTTCGTGGTTACCGACAATGCGCGTGCTTCCTACGAAGCGGGGATTCACCTGATCGAGAATGGCTACCAGCGCATCGGCTTTATTGCCTATCAGTCGGCCATGTTTCATGTCCGTGAACGGATTCGCGGCTATCAGGAAGCCTTGCGAGACCGAGGTATCAGAGCCGAAGCCAACTGGTTAAAGCGTGTGTCGTTTCAGGCCATCGAAGCCGAAATTCGAACCGCTATCGATGAGCTGGTATCGGCCGAATCACCCGTTGATTCACTCATCTTTTCTACCTACGGGCTGGCCGTGAACGGACTTAAATATTTCAACGAGCTACGCTTACGGGTTCCTGAAGATGTAGGCGTTGTGAGCTTCGGACAGGCCGAAGTGTTCGATCTGTACTACTGCCCCATCTCCTACATGCGCCAGCCTATTGATGTATTGGGCAAAAAAGCTGTTGACATCTTGATTCATCGGCTGAAAGGCGAAGTGGTTGATAGCCAGACGTATGTGATTGAAGCACACCTGGTGGCGCGGGCATCGTCACGAAAACGGATGATTAGGTAAATACCCCTTTTGTCTTTACTTAAACGTTTAAGCGAAGGCATTTCCCTATCCCTGATTCATCCGTCGTATGCAACGCAGACGTTTTCTACAATCGCTGGCGTCAGGCTCTTTGGCTGCGCTGGCCGGACTACATGCCACTGGAGCTGCCTCCCGGCCATCCGTCTTTTCGACGGCGGCTTTGCCCAAGCTAAAGATCACGAAAATTCGGTACTACGCAGCGCCCGATTATACCAAGCCCCTCTTCAACCAGGCGCGGGGGATTGTGGAAGTTGAAACCGACGGTGGGCTGGTCGGCATTGGCGAAGGGGGCGCCAAAGATACCATTGAGCAATGCGCCCAGATGATTATCGGCGAAAATCCCTTTCGGATCGAGCATCTCTGGCAGTACCTGTACCGGGGTATGTTTTATCCACCCGGACGTGAGAAACTACATGCCCTGGGGGCTATTGAGATGGCTCTCTGGGATCTGAAAGGCAAGGCGCTGGGCGTACCCGTTTATGAACTGCTCGGTGGGGCCACCCGCGATTACGTTGAATGTTATGCCACGGGCTTTCGGCCATCGAAGGCCAAAACCGAAGAAGAACGAGCGCGCGACTGTATCGAAGCTGGATTTCGGGCCTATCGCATCGGGCCCACAGGGGGGAATGGCGAACAGCCTTTCGACTTTTATGAGAATGCGAAAAAAACCATCGAATTCAGTCGGCGCATCAACGAGGCCGTAGGGGGTGGTGGCAAATGGGCCATTGACCTGCATACCCGTTTCGATACGCAGGAAGCCATCAAAATTTGTCAGGCGCTGGAAGATATGGAACCCTATTTTGTGGAAGATATCATCCGATCCGAAAATCCGGGTGTTTACCGTACACTACGGCCTATGCTGAAAGTACCCATTGCGGTAGGTGAACAGTTTGGCGACCGTTGGGATTCGAACGAATTAATTGAAAACCACCTGATCGATTATACGCGATTTACCCTGCCCAACACGGGAGGAGTACATGAATTTCAAAAACTGGCGGCCATTTGCGAAACGCATTATGTAGGCATGATCCCGCATTTTACGGGTCCGCTTTCGACGGCTGCGCTGGTGCATGTGCTGGGAGCCAGTAGCCCGGTTCGCTGCCTGATGGAACTGGCCGGGGGGGAGCCTGAAAAACCGGCCTATTTCAACGAGGATTACCTGAATTTCAAAAACGGAAAACTCTACCTGAATCCAAATCCGGGGCTGGGTGTGCGCTTCGACCCCAAAAAGGCCACCTTTATCACGGAGATAAAAGAGAATACCAAATATCCACATCCGGTTTTGCGGGCACCCGATGGGTCGATTCATAACTGGTAGACAAAACCTGACGAGTCGATTTATGAATGATTATCTGCTGAGTTGCGACTGGGGTACATCGTCGTTCCGGCTTCGGTTGGTCGATACCCGGACTGGTCGGGTTTTGGGCGAACACCTTCTGCCGATCGGCGTGGCCGCTACGTTCGATACCTGGAAAGTTGAGCACGACCGAACGGAGGTTGAACGGGAAACGTTTTTCGGGCAATTTCTAAAAGCACAGATCAACACCCTGGCTGATTCGCTGTCGGTTTCGCTGGAGCAGGTGCCTGTGGTATTGTCGGGTATGGCGTCGTCGTCGATTGGTATGGCCGAATTGCCGTACGCGAATCTGCCCTTTTCGCTCGACGGGTCCCAGGTCAGTGTTCGGTGGGTCGCTCCCCGGCCTGAATTCAAATTCGGTCATCGGCTCTTACTGGTTTCGGGGGTGCGGAGCCCAAGAGACGTTATGCGGGGCGAAGAAACACAACTGATTGGCCTGCGTGACATCCTGACCGAGGGAACTCGTTCGGTGCTGATTTTTCCGGGTACCCATTCCAAGCATATGTACGTTGAGGGTGGGCAACTTATTGACTTTCAAACGTTCATGACGGGCGAGGTATTCAGTGTACTGACCAGCCATTCCATCCTGAAAGAATCGACCGACGCGGCTAAGTTGATTGATGGCCTCCAACTGGACCCAGCCGCTTTTCGGCGGGGGGTAAAGGCTTCGGAATCACCATCATTGCTTCATAATCTGTTTACGGTGCGGACCAATCAACTGTTTGGTAAACTGACCCGTCCACAGAATGCCCTCTACCTGAGCGGTTTACTGATTGGCTCCGAACTGCGGGGGTTACTGCCGAAATCGGATTGGCAACTGGTACTTTGCTGCGATAACAACCTGATCGATTTTTATACAGAAGCCCTGGCGGAACTCGGCCTGCTGGAGCGGACAACCCGGATCGACGCCGAGCGCATTCGGTATGCCGCCACCGAGGGGCATCTCAACATCCTGAACCACCAGCTCACCCTAGCCCAAGCTACCTTATGAGTCAACGCCCGTTTTCGTGGGAGTTATTTACGAAATGCCCTATTGTCGGTATTGTGCGGCACCTGACGGCCGATGAAGTTGCTGAGATGCTGCCGATCTATCTGGAAAGTGGTCTGACAACCATCGAAATTACGATGAATACACCGGGGGCTGCCGAGATGATTCTGGCGGCACAGGCCCACTATTCCGGGCAGCTCAACCTGGGCGCCGGTACCGTTCGAACGTTGACTGATCTGGAAAATGCGCTGGCTGCCGGTGCCCAGTTTATCGTTACCCCTACACTGAATGAGCCCATCGTTCGGCGCTGTGTGGAGCAGGGCATACCTATTTTTCCGGGAGCCTTTACTCCGACCGAGATTGAACGGGCCTGGCAACTGGGCGCAGCGATGGTCAAGGTATATCCGGCAGGTATGTTCGGTCCCGACTATATCCGCGATATAAAGGCCCCACTGGACGATGTAAAACTGCTACCAACGGGTGGGGTCAATCAATCGAACATGGCCGAGTATCGAAACGCGGGAGCCGATGGGGTAGGTATGGGGAGCCAGTTGATCGACAAATCCCTGATTCAGCAGCGTGACTGGGCGGGACTGAAAGCCCATTTCCTTGCCATAAAGCGTGCATTTGATGGTCAATAGTACGTACCAGGTTAGCATTTAATGGGCATACATTGAAGACAATTTCACTACCCATTCCTGCCAATCGATAGACAGCAAAGTGCCATAACCCGTGTTTCCTATGCCCTCGTCCCGAATACCAAATTATCGCTGGTTCGTTGTCTTTCTGGTATTTATTGCCACAACGATCAATTACCTTGATCGGCAAATCATTGGCCTGTTAAAACCAATTCTGGAGAACGAATTCAGTTGGTCCGAAACCGACTTCGCCCATATTGTGATGGCCTTTACGGCGGCCTATGCCGTTGGCCTGTTGCTATCTGGCTGGTTTATTGATAAGGTAGGCTCCAAAATCGGCTATGCCGTCATGATCGTTATCTGGAGCGTGGCAGGTATGCTTCATGCGCTGGCCCGGAGTGCCCTGGGTTTTGGATTGGCGCGGGTCGGATTGGGCATCGGTGAAGCAGGCAATTACCCGGCGGGTATGAAAACCGTAGCCGAATGGTTTCCTAAGAAGGAGCGGGGGCTGGCAACCGGACTTTTCAACGCTGGTACGAGTATTGGGGTGGTTGTAGCGGTCCTGTTGGTGCCATTCATTCTGCGGACGTATGGCTGGCCGGATGTATTCTGGATTACCGGAGCCCTGGGCTTCGTATGGCTGGTGGCCTGGTGGATTTTCTATGAAGTACCGTCGCGTCAGCATCGGCTGTCAGCAGTCGAGCGGGACTATATTCTGGCCGGACAGGAATTGCCGGACGAAAACCAGACGGCATCAGTCAGTTGGGCCAGACTCTTTGCGTATCCACAAACCTGGGTGCTTATTGTTGGCAAAGGCCTCATCGACCCCATCTACTGGTTTTTCCTGTTCTGGTTGCCCTCCTATTTCTCCGCCATGTTTGCGCTCGATCTGAAAAAGCCAAGCTGGGAACTGATGCTTATTTATCTGGCTACCACACTGGGCAGCATTGGGGGCGGTTATCTATCATCGCAACTCATTAAGCGAGGCTGGCCTACCCTGAAAGCCCGCAAAACGGCGCTACTGGCGTTTGCGGTCATTGAACTGTCGGTAATTTCGCTCCAGTTTGCCACCAACGTCTGGACGGCGGTTGGGTTGCTTAGTCTGGCGGTAGCCGTTCATCAGGCATGGGCGACGAACGTATTTACACTGGGTTCCGATTTGTTCCCTAAACAGGCTGTCAGTTCGGCGGTAGGTATTGGCGGTATGGCAGGCGCCGTAGGCGGTATTCTCTTTCCGATGCTGGTCGGAAGTTTACTGGATCGCTACCGGGCCGAAGGAAATCTGTCGGGTGGGTACAATGTCCTGTTTACCATCTGCGGCTTTACCTACCTGATAGCCTGGGGCATCATTCATCTGCTCACCCGTTCCATGCGGCCCATTGCTGTAGAACAGAACGGGTGAGTCCCGATTGCCTACAAGTCTGGTATCTCTTTAAGCGGCTTCCAGGACGGGTTGGTTTTGGGCACCGGATCGCCCGAACAAACCCGGCATAAGTACATCAGCTCCATCGACCAGCCCCTGTCGACCTTACCGAGCGAAAGGGTTATCTGGGTTCGGGGTGTCAGCCAGTTTACGGTCTGGAGTTCTCCCACACGTTTTACTTTACCGGGGCCATATTTTTCGCGGAGTAACCCTTCCAGTTCATTCGATGCGGCTGTTACATCGGCTTCGGAGATCGATGCGGTAGTATAGTAGTAATAAGAGGCCGACAGCAGGGAATCACCGTTGAAGCCATATTCCAGGCCAACCGTTCGGTTGATTAGTGGGACTCGGGCATAGATCAACTTCTCGGCCTTTGACGATGTACGTTTTTCTTTTTCTGCTTCTTTAACCTGTTTGGGTGAGAATCCCCAGCGTACCTGACGAATATCGGGCGTTGGCTGGGCCATCAGCAAACCAACTGTACCTAGTTGCAAAAGCAGTACGTACAGCAGACGGGAGCGAATCGTTGTCATAAGTAGTGAATGAGCTTGTCTTGAGATAAAGAACCTCAGGACGATGATTCTGTTTGGTTGGTTTGTAAGAAACGTACCAGTGCCGCTGTCCGGGCAGGTTCTTCAATCTACCCGGCGAGGCCGTTCAACATCGAACGGTTGCCATGAACTCGGTTTTAGGAAGATTCACTATCATCAGCTTTGTGCATCTGACGGCATGGGTGGAGCAACCGATTTATTCTCAGACCTTAACTGAGCAGCCTGTGGGAGCGAATACAGGTGTTCGTAATACTCCCGCGCCATTCGGTCGGCATCGAAATAAGGGCGTATATCGAGCAGGCTGTTTTTCATAAGCTGGAGCCACTGCTCAGGTTGTTCGTAGTACATGGGCAAAATGACCGTTTCCAGCAATGTGTACAGATTTTCGGCATCGAAGTCGTCCTGCTGATGAGCGGGCCAGGTCAGGTCAGCTTCGGGAAGAACAAAACTATTGATGCCATTCCGGGCAAATTCGGGTATCCAGCCATCATTGGTCGAACAGTTTATCGCGCCATTCATCGCGGCCGTCATGCCACTGGTTCCTGATGCTTCGCGGGTAAGCCGGGGGGTGTTGAGCCATACATCGGCCCCTTGTTTCAGTCGTTTCGACAGGTATAGTTCATACCCGACCAGTACTGAGCAGTTGGTATACTGCTTCGATACATGTACCAGTCGGTCGAATGTGCCGATGCTGGCATAATCGAATGGATATGGTTTTCCGGCCCAGATAATCTGCACCGGATAGTTCGGATTCGTCAGCAGGCGGTCGAATCGGGCTGGGTCAGAAAGAAGCAGATCTGGGCGTTTATACCCCGCAAACCGCCGGGCCCAAACGATGGTAAAGATGTTGGGGTCGTACAAATCGCCTGTCTGATTGGCAACCAGATCGAACAGGGCTCGTTTGTTGGCACGTTTTCGGGTAATCAGCGTAGCATCGTCATGGGCAGCGGCTGCTGCATCCAGTGTGGGGTCGCCCCAGAACGGGTGATTCTGGGCATTGGTAATGGCAATGATTGGGCAAATATCTGGGGTTCCCTGCCACAGTTGCTGGCTTACTTCCTGATGGCGTCTGGATACGGCATTGGCACGTCCGGCCATTCGTAAAGCGCCTAATGCCCAGTTGAATTGCTCATCATACAGGCCCGTAGTTCGTTGAACCTCTTCGAGGGGGAGGCCATCAAAAAAGCCCATTCGATCCAGAAGCCGACAATCACTGCGGGGGTTTCCGGCTTCTTCGGGTGTGTGCGTCGTGAATACCAACCGTTCCCGAACGGCCTCCCGGCGGCCTAGTTGCCGAAGGAGGTAAAAGGCCAGCGGCAGCGGGTGGCTCTCGTTCATGTGGTAAACGTCTGGTTTTAGCTGAAGCTGTTCCAATAGTTTAGCGCCCCCAATACCGAGCAAAATGCTCGACGCAATGCGGGTTTCGGGGTTGGGGTCGTAGAGCCGATGGCAGACGGTTTGCGCCAGATAATCGTTTTCGGGCAGATCGGTCGACAGAAAATACGTTGGTACGGTACCAAATACCGTTGGCGGCAGGTAATAGGCGGTTACCCAAACCGGAGCCTGATTGATCTGAATCTGAAAGCGCAGGTTGGTTGGCTGAAGAAAGCTATAGTGCTTTTCCATAAATAGCACATCCATGGTCTGATCGGCTTTATGGACCTGATCGTAATAGCCATATTTCCAGAGAATACCTATGGCTACCATCGGCTGGTGTAGGGTATAGGCACTGCGCATGTGTGAGCCCGCCAGAAAACCCAGCCCACCCGAGTAGGTCTTCAGGTATTGGGCAAAAGCAAACTCCATTGAAAAATAAGCCACGAAGGGCATTCGCTCTGTAGAAATCGAAGGGATAGATTCCATATATTCAGGTTGATAAGTCGTTATGACTGGCCCGAAGGTCGGTACTCAGGGCATGCATCGGGCTGAAACCAAACAGCCCGTAGGCTGATTTTTATCAGACGATTGACCACAAACAGCTTTTTCGTTGAGTATGGTCATACGGGACTGCGTCGTCGATGGAGAATTTTACCGAACGAACGTAGTCCTTACCGAAGCGATTTATGAATCCAGTTCTTCAGGAAATGCCCTCTCAACTACTTGTGCTGAACAGTGGTTCATCGAGTATCAAGTTTGCTGTGTTTGATCTGGACGAACGGCGGATTGCATCGGGTAAACTGACCCGTATTGGGCAGGAGGCAGGGCAGTTTGTCCGAACCGATCAGGACCAGACACACTGCGACGTCCTGGCTTTACCCGATCATGCGGTGGCTCTGGACGTGCTGTTCGACTGGCTTCATCAGCAGACTAATCTGCAAATCGGAGCCGTTGGGCATCGTATGGTGCATGGGGGCGAACGCTATTGGACACCACAGCGGGTAACCGCCGGGCTACTGACCGATCTTCGATCGCTGGTTCCTTTGGCTCCCGATCATTTACCCGCCGAAATCAGTCTGGTCGAAGCCGTAGCGGCCCGGTATTCGCGGTTGCCTCAGGTGGTCTGCTTCGATACCGCCTTTCACCATGCAATGCCCGCGCTGGCCCGACAATTGCCCGTGCCCCGACACCTGGCCGAAGAAGGGGTAAAGCGGTATGGCTTTCATGGACTATCGTATGACTATGTAATGGGTCGATTGCGTCAGGAAGCCGGAGAGGCCGTTGCCAATGGTCGTGTGTTGGTGGCGCATTTGGGCAATGGGGCTAGTATGGCGGCCATGCTGAATGGAAAAAGTCTGGATACAACCATGGGATTTACGCCTACGGGGGGCCTGATGATGGGCACCCGCACTGGCGACCTGGACCCCGGTGTACTGTTGTATCTGCTGAATCATCGGGGTATAGACCGTTCAAAACTAACTCATTTGCTGAACGATGAATCGGGCTTGCTGGGAGTGTCGGGTCGTAGTGCTGATATGCAGGAGCTGTTGCAGCACGAAGCGTATGAGCCAGCTGCCGCCGAAGCGATTGCGTTGTTTTGCTACCTGGCTGTTAAACAACTGGGGGCGCTGGTAGCCGTACTCAATGGACTCGATACGCTGGTCTTTACCGGGGGGATTGGTGAAAATGCACCGACGATTCGCGCCCGTATTTGTGAGCGGCTGGCCTATCTGGGGATCACCCTCGACCCGGTCCGAAATCAGGGTCATGAAGCCATTATCTCTCCCGAAGGGCATGGGCCTGTCGTGCGGGTTATACCGACCGATGAAGAAATTATGATAGCCCGATATACCCGGCAGGTGCTACGTTCATAGTAGGGTTGTCTGCTAAGAATCAAGGGCTCGGTTGAAGTTTGTCAGTTTTTAAATAGGATACAGACGATAGCTTTGAGCCATGTGCATCTGCCAGGGAGCATGTTTCACAGATGCGCCCGTTGTGAACCGATCCAGTAGCGGTTGAAACAGTTGTTGAGGATGCAGTAGGCTCATAATCTGATTGGTTTATGGGTTAGGTGTACGACGGAAAGCGCCTACGCCAACCGTGAGGGTAACAAAAAAGCCGTTGGTGGCATAACGGGGGCGGTCGGTCCCCAACAGATCGCCGGTCGTTTTCCAGCCGGTCGAATAAGGGCTCATCTGATACCCTGCCCGTAAGCCCAGCAATACCCCACCATAAGTGTTGTCTTCGCCAAACGTAGCCATCAGCCAGTCGGCTCCAAGGCCCAGTTGTGCGTTGATATTGGGAAGTATAGCCGACGATTCGCTGGTGGAAGTGCCCTGTTGCTGGCTTTGGGTCATACCCACAACGGTGCCGCCGACACCTGCCAGGGGATACAACCAGAAACGATGCGTATCGACGACAACCCGGCCAATGTAAAGATATCCTCCTCCGCAAAAAGGCTCGGCATAATAGGTTGAACTGCCGAAACTACGTCGGGCCATCCCATAGCCACCGGCCCCCAGAATGATTTTATCAAGTCGGGCGTAGCCTTCACCACCAATATACACGAAATCGTTTGTGGAGGGAGTCGGTAATGACGGGTTAAGTTGGGTTAGGGTTCGGCCGATCTGGTGGAGGTTGGCGTAACCGATTCGAAAAAATCCAGCACCGCCGTATTGTTTGACCGACTGGCCCAAAGCCGTAGCGCTTTCGAGGAGCAATACGAGCGCAAGAACAAGCAGCAGAAAGAGGAAAATCCGTTTCATGTTGATGGGTAGTAAGAGATATGGGGCAAAAGTAAACCACGCCGATTCCGCTTTTGCTGAGTGCCGTCACGCAATGGGCTGAAGTTGCTCAGTAGGTCAGGTGCTGAAAGCCAGGGTGTATCTTATGTAGTCGTTCGACTCAACGGACACGGAATCCTCCTCCGCCAATTCCCAGCGTCAAATAAAAACAGGAAGGCGAATAACGGGTCGTGACAACAGGATCGCTCAGGTCACTATGCCATTCGGTAGAGGTCGTTGTCAGACGGTAACCAACTTTCAGGCTAAGCATAGGTCCGGCATGCAGGGTTTTGTCGGTCGGTTTTCTGCTGACTAGCCAATCGAGGGTCAGGGCTAGATCGGCCGAAAAACCATCGTGTGTATACGTTCGAGTGCCCCCGGTGCTGGATTGAACGTTTACATTAAATGAATTGATGCCGGGGCCCAGACTCGGATATACTTTTGTTCGGTTGGTTTGCCAGGCCACCCAGCCCAGCCAAAGATGCGCATTGGAGGCCGACGATTCCACTTTATCCAGGCCTGCCAATGGAATAAAATGTTTGTTGGCCAGTGCCGATGCACCAACGCCAACCAGCCACCGATTAGATTGCCCGTACAGATCACCGCCTATCAGCGTATACTGGTTTGAACTAGCGGGGTCGACGCCTTGATTGAGCTGATGAATGACTGCACTGGCACCTGGCCATTGGCTTGCGCCCAGGTAAAGGAATCCGGCTCCTCCCTGTACCCGTTGGGCCTGCGCTGCGGTCATCAGAAGCAGTAGAAGCGTTACCGAGCCGAAAAGCAGGATTTTAGCGGAAAGAGTCATGCGTGATCGGCTGCCGTAGCGTTTCGATGGGTACGGCTGGCTTTCCTGGAGGAACGAGTGCTGATGTTAAACACCCAATAAAAGGGACAGGAGCCCGATAGGCCGGTCATAACCAGCAAAAACGAAATAAACAGCAGGAGCCAGTTGAGGGGAAATTCGATCTCTTTTACCCACAACAGAATGAATAAACCAGCCCCCACACCAAGGCGGATGGCTATATCGTAAGGTCCCAGGTTAGGTTTCATGACGTTCGGTGATTTACAGGATAAAGCTATAAATACACAGAACGTCAGACGCTGATAGCGATCAAAGCTGAACCTGATTTACATCACCAGTTGGCCCGGCGAAGTTTTTCCGGCTGCACTACCCGGATGCTGCCCGACGTATTGATCTCGATCAGCCCATCCTGTTTGAATTCGCTGAGCGTTCGGATCAGTGATTCGGTGGCTGTGCCGGTCAGCGCTGCCAGATCATCGCGTGAAAACTGGATGAGGGCTTCCGGTTGTTGATTGTACAGCCGAAGTAAGGTATCGGCTACCCGACGACGGAGCGAACTATAGGCCATGCCCAGCAGTTGCTGTTCGCGCTCGCCGACCCGTCCGGCCAGTAATTTGATAAACTGCTGACTAACAGTAGGATTGCTCGATACCAGCTGAAGGAAATCTTCTTTCGGGATATACAGCAGTTCGGAGTCTTCCAGCGTAACGGCCGAATCGGTATACTCGCGGTTTTCCAGCAGAGCGAAATAACCGAAAAACTCGCCCGGCCCATAAACCCCCGTAATAAATTCCTTGCCATCGGTATTGTTGCGTACGGTCTTTACTTTTCCCGACTTCACGAAAAACAGCCGGGTGGGGTCGTCCCCTTCCGAATAGACGTACTGTTTTTTGCGGATGCTGTGCGATTTTCGGTCGACCGACAGGCTATTCAGATTCCCTACTGACCGGGCATCGTCCAGAAACTGAGTGAGGCCCTCCTGTTTCATGTCGTAATCGGGTCGTAGATGCGTGAACCGATTTAGTCGCCCTTCAATGGCACTCAGTAGCTCACTTTCTTCAAAGGGTTTGGTCAGGTAGTCGTCGGCTCCGAGGTCCATCCCTTTTCGGAAATCGTTTCGCTCGGTTTTGGCTGTCAGAAAGATAAAGGGTACGCCCGACAGATCCGGGTTTCGGTTGAAAACCTGCAAAACACCATACCCATCGAGCACGGGCATCATAATGTCGCAGATGACCAGATCGGGCCTGGTTTCCAATGCCTTCTGAACGCCAACTTTGCCGTTTTCGGCGGTAATAACCGTATAGTTGGCTAGTTCAAGGATTTCGGCAGTTGTTTCGCGAATGGCTTCGTTATCTTCAATCAAGAGGATGGTTTTCATACGGGAGGCAGAAGGTTATGGTAGTCCCTTTATTCAATTCACTTTGCAAATGGATCGTTCCCTGCATGAGTTCAACATACCGGGCCACAATGTGCAGCCCCAGCCCGGTACCTGATACATTGGTCGCGTTTTTGGCGCGAAAAAACTGTTCAAACAGGTGTTGCTGGTCGTCGGATGAGATGCCAATTCCCTGGTCAATCACCGCTACCGTTATCTGTTGGTTCGCGCAATGCCCTTCTATTCGTATCTGCGAGCCTTCACCGGAATATTTAATGGCGTTTGAGAGAAGGTTGACCATGATTTTACGCAGGAGCGACGGGTCGAGCCAGATTGACGACGGGCTGTTAATCGCTATGTCAACCGTTTGCCCGGCTTTCAAAAGACTGCTCATGTCATGAACAACCTCATCGACCAGATGATGGAGATTGACCTGAGCCGGATGCGCCGTAATTTTTCCTTCTTCGAGCCGACCGACCGATAAAAACTCTTCCAGAATATCGTTGAGGTGTTTGACCGATGCGCGGATGCGTTGCAGATGCTTTTGACGTTTGTCCTGCTGGTCGGTGTTGGGATACTTCTCGATCAGCGATGTAGAGTTGAGCACGGCCGTAAGCGGAGTTCGGAATTCATGAGACGCCATCGATACAAATCGGGATTTGAGTTCGCCCAGTTCCCGTTCCGTTTTCAGGGCCTGGGCCAGTTCATCTTTCGATTCTTCCAGTTGCTCCAGCGTATCCATCAGCGCCTGCGTGCGGTCGGCCACTTTCTGTTCGAGTTCGGTGTTGAGCCGCTCTACATTTGCTTTCTGTTCCAGCAGTTGCCGTTCGGCTTCCTTTTTAAAGGTAATATCGACGATATAGGCCACCGCATAGAGGGTATTGTCGAGCCGGAAATAACCCAGGCTGATTTCGACCGGAAACAGGGTGCCATTCTGCCGTTGGGCATACAGATCCCGGTTGTGCCCCATCGGTCGGGATTGGGGATTGGCATTGAACGAATGGCGGAGTTTTTCGTGGTACTGACTAATGCTTCGGGGTACGAGCTGCTCGATCGACACGCCCATCAGTTCGTTGTGTGCATAGCTAAAGAGTTGCTCGGCCATATGGTTTGCCGATACAATTTTCCCTTGTTCGTTGGCGACGATGATGCCAATTGTGGCATTGGTAAAAACGGCTTCGTACCGCCTGACACTATGATCGAGTTCTCGTTCGGTACGGTGCAGTCGGTCCAGGTTGGTAATACGCACCAGAACCATCTGGTCGTCGGAAAACAGTTTAAGTGTAATACGCCCCCAGAATGTATCGCCCGTATACCGCCCGATTTCGGTTTCTTCCTCCACGTGTCGTTCCTGTTTGAGCCGTCGGACCAGATCGGTCCAGTCGTCGGGCGTGAGGGGATGGTTTCGGAACGAAAGCTGCGACTGACCCAGCAGAACGGCTTCGGACGGATAGCCGAGCATTTGCACACCCGCCTGATTGATGCGTGTATAATGATTCTGGTGGAAATCATATACGCCCAGAAAATCATTTTCCTGCTCAAACAGGATGTTCATCAAGGTGGTGGCATCGATCCCTTTAAACATGGAAGAGGCTCGGAGAAGTTTATGGTTACGGGTAGTTGGAAACAAAGTACGTGAATGAACCTTTGTTGATGCAACTTATTGGAGAATAAAATTGCCCATGTCAACGCTATGTAGACCAACAGGCACGCAGCTTATCGGTAGGGCGCCTGATTTGGCTGTGTCATGGTTGTAGCACATGGCTCGCGGTTTCTACCTATAAATATTAGCTCATAGCCTGATTGAGGTCATTTTTTTGCGCTGAATAAGGCGGCATCTTCACCCCAACGTTAATCGACCAGGCCGATTGGCGAAAACGATAAGCTTATGAATACAGGTCGCCCAAAACGGTTAGTGCCCAGTGTAACCTTGCCCGTGTTATTGACATTTATTCCCATAGATGATAAGCCCTACTCGGCTGTACGGGAAATGGTCAGCGATTTGCAGCATCAGCTTGAGGGCAAAATCAGGGTACTGAAAATTGATGCGGCTTCCCATCCGGCTATCGTTCGTAGCTTTGGCTTAAAGCGGCTTCCGGCCTTCGTGTTGCTGCTACAGGGGGCTGAGTTATGGCGTCAGGAGGGAATACCTGATACCAGCCTGCTCAATCTATTGCCGCAAAATCTGTTAAAGGCCTAAGAGTTGGTTCGTCGTAACCAGGCGTTATAGCCTTCGATCCATATGGTTCCGGCCAGCGCCAGCAAACTGCATTGAAGCCATTGGGCCAGGGTGAGCGGGGCAAACTGCATCAGGTGCCGAAGGCCAGGTATGAGTAACGCCACGACCAGCATGAGAATCGTCAGGCCGATAACGCCCCACAAGACGGGATTGGGCCTCCGCAGAGCCCGGAAAAATGGCTCTTGATTGGATCGGCGAACCAGAGTTAGCCAGATGTTGCTCATGACGAGGGTTGTAAAGGTCAGGCTGCGAACCAGATTGGCCGAATAGCCAAGCCGCATGGTCAGGTAATACGTACCGAGGGTAACCAGGGCGATAGCGAGCCCCTGAATACTACTCAGCCTTAACTCAAGGGAAGTAAAAAAGGTAGTGTTCAACGGTCGGGGAGGGCGTTGCATCAAGCCTACTTCGGCAGGTTCCTGTTCAAAGGCGATGGAGCAGGTAGGCCCCATAATGAGTTCGAGAATAATCACGTGGATTGGGCTGAACAGGTTGATATAGGTCCAGTTGGCGATCAGGGGGAGGGTTACGGTGAGTATGATCGGAATATGAATGGCCACAATATAGGCGATCGCATTTTTTAGATTTTGATAGATTCGCCGACCTAGGGCAATCGCATCGACCATACTACTCAGGTCATCGTTGGCCAGGATAAGCGAAGCCGCCTGTCGGGCAAGCTCGGTGCCCCGCTGGCCCATGGCTACCCCAATGTGAGCCGCTTTCAGTGCTGGGCCGTCATTCACACCGTCGCCCGTCATGGCCACCACCTGCCTGTTGGCTTTCAGGGCTTCGATCACGCGTAACTTAGCCTGGGGCAACATACGGGCGAATACATGTGTCTGGTTGACCAGCTTACGCAGTTCATGATCGGATAAGGCCATCACCTGTTTTCCCGTCAGCCATTTTGTTCCTTCATCCAGACCAACCTGTCGGGCAATGGCGAGGGCGGTTTCGGGGGCGTCGCCCGTGATGAGCTTGACAGTGATTCCTGCTTGTTTGAATTGCTCGATGACCTTGTCGGCATTGGGCTTTGGGGGATTTTCGAACGCGATCAGTCCTTTAAATACCCACGGAAAATCGTCCTGATTGGCCGGATACCCAGCCTCGGACCAGTTGCTGCCCGCTACGCCCAGAACCCGGTAGCCTCTGGTCGATAGCAGACGCGCTTTTTCCAGGATTGTTTTTGCCTCTGTATGAGAGAATCTGCAAATCTGAACAATGCGCTCCACCGCTCCTTTGCCAGCTACCTGAACCGGCCCCGTTGCGGGGTCGTACACATGGGTCATCATGGGGGGCGTGCCTGCGAGTGGATACTCATGTACCATTGGGCGCTGAAGCGGATCGGCCGGGGAACAATGGGCCTTATAGGCAACCAGAATGGCTTTTTCCATCGGGTCGAACGGTTCTGCCTCACTGGCCCATCGGGCATACGACAGTACCTCCCAGGCTGCTGTTGGTAGGGGTAGCCCCTGATCAGGAGACATCAGGGTAGTTTCGCCATCCGCATAAATGTGCGTTAAGACCATGCCCTCCTGGGTAATCGTTCCGGTTTTATCGACGCAGATAACCGAGGCCGACCCTAAGCTTTCGACGGTTTGCGGTTGTTTGGTCAATACCCCGAAGCGGGCCATTCGGGCGGCTCCGAGGGCCATAAAGCTGCTGAACGCGACGGGGATTTCTTCGGGCAGAATGGTCATCGCCATCGTCAGGCCAAACAAGAGTGAGGTGACCCAATCTCCGGAGCGGGCGAAGTTGATGATACAAACCAGTAAAAAGGCCCCAAGCCCTACAAAGGCCATCCGGTTTACGAAGTGATGAATCTGTTGCTGTAGCGGGGTTTTTTCGGCAACTATGGTTTGGAGCGAATGCCCCAGCCGACCGATTTCGGTTTGCTCGCCGACCGCGGTAATCCAGATGAACACCCGGCCCGACGTGAGTACGGTTCCGCTGTACAAAAGGGCACCTTCTTCGATTTTTGCTGCCGGAACCGACTCTCCGGTTAGCATGGACTCATCGACCGAACAGTCATTGGCCTGCAGGAGCCGTCCATCGGCCGGAACGGTCTGGCCTTCGGTCAGCAACACTACGTCGTCGACCACCAGCTCGGCTGTCGGAAGTTCGGTGAGTTGTCCGTCGCGCATTACCTGAACGGTGGGCTGCGTTAACTGGCGGAGGGCCTGTAGGGCTTTATCGCTGCGGATGGATTCAAAAACGGATAAACCGGCTACGATCAGCATGGCTACGCCGAGGACTATGCCTTCGTGCCATTCGCCCAGAATAACATAGAGGGTACAGGCTCCGGCCAGCAGCCCAAACATAGGCTCCGTAACAATATCGACCAGGAGCTGCCAGCGATTTTCGGGGTCAGGTAACGAGTTGGCTCCGTGGCGGCTTCGGGAGCGGCCGACTTCATCGGTAGTCAATCCGGCCAGACTGGCCATCGATTCGAGGGTAGGAGAAGACATAAACTGCGGCTGGTTGCTAGACCAAAATTGACGGGCTGGTTCAAGGTATCAACTGATATGGATTGGTCGATAGCCTGATTCTGCTCACACACGATGACCCACCTATAGGCTGATGAAAGTCATCGAAACACCTAATACCCATCAGACTACCGCCATCGGCCATTCGACAACTTTGCCGATGGTAATCCATACGCGTTTACTTCCTCCAATCCGAATGAACCAGACTATCTATCCCTCTACGGTTGAGCCTTCGCCCCAGCGGTTGGCGAATGTGCATCGCTATTGGCAGGCTACCAATTACCTGGGAGCTGCTCAACTTTATCTGCGCGACAATTTTCTCCTGGAGCGCCCTCTGGAAGCCGCCGACATCAAACCGCGTCTGCTTGGGCACTGGGGCACTCAACCCGGACTGAACCTGGTGTATACGCATCTGAATCGACTCGTTCAGGATACCAATGCCCAGGTGCTTATGGTGGTTGGGCCGGGCCACGGAGCACCCGCCATCCTGGCGAACCTTTATCTGGAAGGAACCATGGGTGAGTTTTACCCGGAGTTTACGGTCGGTCTGGAGGGTATGAGCGAACTAATCCGTCAATTCTCCTGGCCCTATGGACTGCCGAGCCATCTGGTGCCGGGTACCCCCGGACAGATTCAGGAAGGAGGTGAACTAGGGTATTGCCTGTCGCACGCGTTTGGGGCCGCTCTGGATAATCCGGATCTGCTGGTAGCCTGTGTGGTTGGGGATGGGGAGGCCGAAACCGGGCCTCTGGCTGCCGCCTGGCATTCAAACAAGTACCTGAACCCAGCTACCTCGGGGGCCGTATTGCCCATTCTGCACGCCAATGGATATAAACTATCCGGCCCGACCATTTACGGGCGTATGAGCCAGTCTGAGTTGACCAATCTGTTTACGGGCTACGGGTATCAGGTTCGGTTTGTTGGCGGGAGCGATCCAATGCAGGTGCATGCGGCTATGTGGCAGACTATGAACTGGGCGTATGAAGAAATCCAGTCCATACAGCACCAGGCACGTATGGGATTGCTGACGGGGGTGCCTGCCTGGCCAATGATTATCCTGCAAACGCCCAAAGGGTGGACCTGCCCGCTTACCGTTGACGGAAAACCTATTGAGAACACCTCGCATGCGCACCAGTTGCCTGTTGCCGATCCGGCTGGCCAGCCGGCCCAACTGCAGGTTCTGGAGGGATGGCTTCGAAGCTATCGCCCACAGGATTTGTTCGATAGCCTGGGCCGTCCACTGGCGAATGTGCTGGCAACCTGCCCCACGGGTTCCCGGCGTATCGGCATGAATGCGCATGCCAATGGAGGGCAGCAACTTGTTCCGCTGCAATTACCCGATTATGTGTCGTATGCCGTGTCGGTACCTTCGCCCGGAACCGTTGGTGACGAAGGTACGCATACCCTGGCTCTGTACCTGCGGGATGTGTTTTGCCTGAACGAATCGGCCCGGAATTTTCGGGTGGTATGCCCCGACGAAACGACTTCGAACCGGATGACCCCACTGTTTCAGGCTACACAGCGAGCCTGGATGGGGCCCATGGTCGAAACCGATGAGTTCCTCTCTCCCGATGGCCGGGTCATGGAAATCCTGAGCGAACACACCTGCGAGGGCTGGCTGGAAGGTTACCTGCTCACCGGGCGGCATGGACTGTTTGGGTGTTACGAAGCCTTTATTCCGCTGGTCGACTCTATGCTGAATCAGTATGCTAAATGGTTGAAAGTGAGCAAAGAGACTCCCTGGCGTAAACCGCTGGCATCACTTAACTATCTGCTGACCTCGCACGTCTGGCGGCAGGATCATAACGGGTATACGCATCAGGCGCCGGGTTTTATTAACTCGGTAGTTGAAAAGAAAAGCGAGATAGCCCGGGTGTATTTACCGCCAGATACCAACTGCCTGCTGGCTGTGGCCGACCACTGCCTGCGAAGCCGCGATTACATAAACCTGATAGTGGCTTCTAAAGCCCGACAGGCACAGTGGCTGACCATTGATGACGCTCGGGCGCATTGCAGCCGGGGTATGTCGGACTGGGAGTGGGCCGGTAATGCCAAAGGGCATCAGCCCGATGTGGTACTGGCCTGCGCTGGCGATGTACCAACCAATGAGACAGTCGCTGCTGCCGCAATATTGACGGAGCATCTGCCTGAGTTGAAGGTTCGGGTGGTCAATGTGGTTGATCTGCTAACCCTGCAGTCGCCGGACCGCCATCCGCATGGTTTTCCCGAAGCCGCTTTTGTGCAGCTCTTTACGGAGAGTAGGCCCGTGGTGTTTGCCTTTCATGGGTATCCAACACTCATTCACGAACTGCTACACCATCGTACAAATCCGACCCGGTTTCATGTGCGGGGCTATATGGAAGAAGGCCGAACCACTACCCCTTTCGATATGCTGGTGCTGAACAACATGAGCCGGTACCAACTGGTGCTGGCGGCACTGGAGCATCTGAGTAAACGCGCTGGGTCTCAGAAGCTGGTGGACTGGTGCTATCAGAAACTGGATCAGCACAAAGCCTACATTCGCCGGGAAGGGGTAGATATGCCTGACGTCAGAAGCTAATCGCTGGTGGCAGCCTTTTACTGTATTCTGTCAATTCAAATATTTATGAAAACCATTCTGCTGGCCACTGATTTTTCAACCCATGAATTCTGGGCTGCTGACTATGCCTGCCAACTGGCGAATCAGCTTCGTACGCATCTGGCTATTGTTCATGCATATACACCGATTACCCTGGCCGAAATGCATGGCGCTTTGGGGGCTTCTGTCGATCAGGAGCGGTTTCTGGCCATTAGTCAGCTCAGTCGTATGCGCACACGGATGATTAGTGCCACCAAAGGCGCTATTGATGCATCGATCATTGCCTTTCCGGGAGATGCCGAAACGGCTATCAGCACGGAGCTGGCCCGGCTAAAACCCGATTTACTAATCATGGGGCTGGCAGGTCAGAACCCCGAAAAGGCTCGCCGGGAGGGAAGTCTGGCTACAAAACTTATTCCCCAAACGCAGGTGCCCATGTTGCTGGTGCCGCCGGGAGCCCGGTATCAGGCCATACAGAACATGATTCTGGCGGTCGACCTTTCTGCACCTATCGATGCACTGGCGCTGGCCAAGGCCAAGCGGTTTGCCCAACTATTCGGGGCGGCACTGGACATTGTCTGTATGGAAGATGAACCCGGCGAACCCCTCCAGAAAGCCGCTGAAGGAATCCGAAAGTTACTGGCCGATCAGCCTCATACCTTTAGCTTTTTGCCTGGAAATGATCTGAGTATTGCCCTGGACGATTTTCGGGTCGATCATAAAGCCGATCTGATCATGATGATGCCCAAACCACATACCTGCTTCCAGACTTTCCTGATGGAGAGTAATACCCAGCATGTGGCGCGTCAGAGTGCGGTGCCGGTATTAGCTGCCGTATAAGCGGATCGAAGGGTATTGATACATGGAGTAAATCAGCAGGAAGACTGACCAATGTCATAGGGAAACCTGGGTTGCACGGGCACCTTTACGGATTAATCTGTAGCCGGTTGCAACGTAATGAACATTGCTTTTTTTAGCGCATTTTCTTTCGAAAAACCCTGGTTTGAGTCGGGGTCTAGCCATCGGATTACGTTCATCGATAAACCTTTGAGCCTGCAAACCGTAGAGCTGGCAAAAGGCCATCAGGCCGTTTGTGTGTTTGCCAACGATGACGTAAGCCGCCCCGTTTTACTGGGGCTGAAAAAACTAGGGGTATCGGTGGTGGGTATGCGGTGTGTCGGTCTCGATCAGGTTGACCAGCAGGCAATGGCCGAACTCGGTATGACACTGTTGACGCTGCCGGGCCTTTCGCCTTATTCGGTGGCCGAACAGGCCGTTGCACTGGTCCTGGGGCTTGTTCGACACCTGCCCGAAGCCCACGACCGGGTACAACAGGGGAACTTTACCATCGATGGTCTGGTAGGGACGGATCTGCATGGGAAAACGGTTGGGATCATCGGAGCCGGGCGTATTGGTCGAGCATTTGCCCGGATCATGCAGGGTTTTGGCTGTAAGGTAATCGCCTATGACCTGCATCGAGACCCCGCGCTCATCGAAGCCGGGGTGCAATACGGATTACTGGCTGAGCTTCTGGAGCAGGCCGATATTGTCTCATTGCATTGCTCGCTTACGCCCCTTACCGAATACCTTATCAACGACTATACACTGGCGGCCCTTAAACCTACGGCCATTTTGGTGAATACCGCGCGTGGTCGGATTGTCGACACGGCGGCCGTTCTGAAGGCACTGGATGCCGGGCAACTGGCTGGCTATGGGGCTGACGTATACGAACGGGAACGCCCGTATTTTCATTACGATTTCTCAAGCCAGAATCTCGACGATAGCCTGTTAGATCGGCTGTGTCATCATCCGAACGTGCTATTGACGGCGCATCAGGGATTTCTGACCGAAGAAACGCTTCAACAGATGGCGCAGCAGTTGCTCCAACAGTTTTCGTTCTACGAAAATCAGAAAACAATTCATATCCCTCTGGCTTCCGTATGTTAATTTGTATCTGGTATGAAACCGCTGATTAACCCTCTGAAAAGCCTCTGTATGGTCTTGTTGGCTTTGCTGCCCTGGTCGTGCGACGACCATCGCATCCCTCCGGCATCGGCCTTACTGATCGGCTGCAAAACAGGCTGGTCGACCGTCGATCAGACCTATCATGGTTTATCCATTGGCGGTCTGGCGCCCGACTGTTATCGGATTGTATTTGGCCAGGATGGACAGCTAACGGTAGATCGGTCGAGGTGTGTGGGCCAGACTACCTCACCGCTGGTGTTGGGTAGCTGGTCCAGCACCGATACTCAGCTTAGGCTACCCAGCCGTCCCTGGAATAGCTTTGGTACATCGACCAATTCGATCGCAGAATTAACCGCGACTACATTACGCTTTGGCTGGCGTGGAGGTCCCGACCGAATCGAAGAAATCTGGACATGTAACGAATGAGTTTCGGATGAGCTGCATACGGCTAAACGATCAACGTGTAGTAAAGTGCGTCCTTTTGTGCAGACAATATGGCAATTGACTTACGCCAGCGTTCGGTATTCCTGATGTCGGGAATGGTTGCCGTAGGACTTTATGGGTTGCATATTGTGCTGGGGGGCATGCTATGGCCAGGATATGACCATCTTCAGCAACCCATCAGTGACCTGACAGCGAATGACGCTCCCAACCGAGACCTATTGATGGTTTTTACGACCATGTATAGTGTTCTAGCCCTTCTTTTTGCATTAACGGTCGCTACTACTGAAGGGAGCCGCCACGGACGGCTTGTGTTTTGGGCAAGTGTCACCTTTGTATTGCTCCATCTTATTTCGCTCCTGTATGGCTTTTTTCCGGAAGATTTGCCCAACTCGGCTCCCACTTTTCGAGGAGTACTGCATATAGTGATTACAGCACTGATTGTACCCTGTACGATCGCTACCCCTCTGCTTCTAGGCTATGGGCTACGAACTGATCCCGTCTGGCGGCCGTTTGCCCGGTATTCCATTCTTACGGGCTTCCTAATTCTGCTATTCGGTAGTTTGACAGCTTTTTTTTACGTGAATAAGCTGGCCTATTTCGGTCTGGTGGAACGCCTGAATATTGGCGTTTTGCAGGTCTGGACGTTCTTTTTGTCTCTGAAGCTGACCAGGCGCTATGACCCCGTTTAGTTTTCGATGGACCTTCGTGCTGATTCTAGGCTGGGCACAAACGCTAATGGCTCAGGATGATACCTATCCGTTCCTAGGCGGTCAGGGAGCCGTGGTTCGTAAACCTGTTCGCGTACATATTGGGTTGATACATCAGCACCAGAATTTTTTTGCCAGACCGTTTTCATTTCAGGGGATCGAAGCCGGTATTAGGATTCGACGACGATTTCTGGTGGCGGCATATGGTTCTACATTTGCCTCTACACTGGAAACCCAGATAGGAAATGCCCCCCTGTTTGTGTATATAAATCAGGCTGGCTTACTGGTAGGTGCCTCGCAGGATAACCGAACTATTGTGCATGGAGGATGTCTGGTCAACGCAGGCTACTTTTCGTTGATGGGTAAAGCCACCCAGTTTAATCCCCTCCATCCCGACAATCCATCTGTACAACTAGCAGGGTTTGTGCTCGCTCCACAGGTTTATGGCGAATTGAACGTAACCCGTTGGATGCGTTTCCGAATGGGACTGACCTACTCGTTTTATACCTATGCCGATCCGTCGATCGTAAAAACCGCTGATCTACAGAATGTCGGGTTGACATTCGGTTTTATCTTCGGGAAGTTTGTTCGATAAGCCATTCAAACAACGTTTATTCGGGTATCAGAGCATACTGATTCACCGTATTGCCTGTTTTGCGACTTTCGGCCGTTCGTTCAAGGGATAAAGTAGAGCCATCGGGTTCGGCCAGAATATAATATTCAATCAGTCCATTGGTATTGGTTGGCTTGGGGGTTAAGTTGTCCAGAAGGAGCCGTTTGTTATCAGTCGATACGCTCCAGGTGCCCGTTGTAACCCGCCCGTCCACATCTTTCAGGATCACCTGATCGGGTTTGCTCAGATCGAGCCGGAAGTTGGTATAGCCCGGTTTTATATTCGCCGTAGCGCCCAGCGTAAAAACCAGTACTTCCGATTCCTTAACCGTATTGGCTTTCCAGACTTTGTTGATCAGACTGGTAATGGGTGTGATGGGCTTTGGCTGACAACCTGCCAGGCACAGTAGGAGTATAAGCAGGCCAGATTGGTTTTTCATGGCAGTAAAATTCGTTTTGTGAAGAGTCGGCCTTCCACGCGGATGACTACCACATACATACCCGTTGGGAGTTGCCCAAGTGAATAAGCCCATGCGGCTGCTGGCAAAACACGTCGGTTATCGGTTAGATGGATACGTCCATTGAGGCTATGCAGTTGAATCTGGGCTACACTGGTTTGATGCCAGTCGGTTTTGATCTGTAGACTTTGGTCGGTTACAAATACCTGCGTTTGCGAAAGCCATTCATCTTCCACAGCAATCAGAATCTCCTTGATCTGGGCCTGTGCAATGTTCGAAAAGCCTGAACTCCCAGCGGAGTTGGTGGCCTGAATCCGGTAATAGTAGGTGGTAAATTCCTGCAAACCAGCGTCGGTGTAAGTAGTCTGCGAAGCAGGAACGGTTTTTAGTTCCTGAAAAGGACCTGATGCACTAGTCGACCGCTCAATCCGTACCGAAACCGAACTCAGACTCACAGCGGCCCAGGTGAGTTTGACCTGGTCATAATCGACCACTTCGGCGGTCAAGTTGACAGGGGTGCCCGGTGGTGCTAACGGCGTGGTCGCACAGACCGGATCGGTATAGGCCGATGGACCAGCTGCATTTTTGGCTCGTATTCGATAACAGTACTGTGTGTTGTCGGCCAGTGTCTTATCGTCGTAGCTGGTACTATTGGCGGGTAAGTCGCCTATTTTCTGGAATGAACCGCTTGAACCTGTGGCCCGTTCGAGTTCAAAGCCACTTTCGTTCGTTGACTGATCGGTCCAGGATACGTTGATCTGGTTGGGCGAAATTACTTTGACGGCCAGTCCGGCAGGGGCTTTGGGCGGCACATCGGGTGTGATGGCATCGGCCACGTTACTGTTCGGCCCCGTTCCGCTGGCATTGGTGGCCCGGATGCGGTAGTAGTAGCGGGTGTTGGGTGTCAGACCATTATCCGCATAAGTCGTTGTCGTTCCGGCTACCGTCGTCAGTGAATTCCAGCTACCGACACCGTCCGGGCTGCGCTCGATCACAATACTAGCCGCATTCGGAATGACACTCCAACTCAGGCTGATCTGCGTCGTGGAGGTTGCCGTGGCCTTCAGGTCCTGCGCTGCAATGGGTGGGCCGACGGGTGTGGTCACATCGACCGTGTTGGAAGGATTTGACGAACCGGCCGCGTTGACCGCTCGAATCCGATAGTAATAGTGGGTTTGCGGAGCCACGCTCTGATCGGTATAGGTAGTTGCGTTCTGACCTGCATCGCCAATTTTTGTCCAGGTCGTTCCATCCGGGCTGCGATCAATCTGGAAGCCCGTTTCGTTGCCGGAAAGATCGGCCCATTGCAGATTCACCTGATTGTAGGTAGCTGAGGTAACGGTAAGTCGGGCCGGATCGGCAGGGGGTACATCGGGCGTAATCGCATTCACAACACTTGAGTAATCGCCCGGTACGCCCGCACTGTTGAGCGCCCGAACCCGGTAGTAATAGCGGGTGTTGGGGGTTCGGTTATTATCGACAAACGTAGTGGCTGTGGCAGGGGAGGGGCCAATCTGTTGCCAGCCATCCGAACCATTCGGACTGCGTTCGAGCTGATACCCACTAGCACCGGCTACCGCGTCCCAGGACAGACTGATCTGTGTGGTCGAGGTGGCTATGGCCTTTACATTTTGCGGAACGCCAGCGGGCGGAGCGGGTGTGGTTGCACAGGCCGACGGATCGGTATACCCACTGCCCCCCACATCGTTGACGGCCCGCACCCGATAGCAGTATTGGGTATTGGCCTGAACACTCTGGTCACTATACGTCTGTGTGTTTGGTCCTACGTCTGCGATTTTTGTATACGAAGCCGTTGAGCCACCCGTAGCGCGCTCGATCTCAAACCGGGATTCATTGTTGCTTAAATCGGCCCATTGCAGATCGATCCGGTTGTAGGCGATTGCCTGCGCCTGCATCCGGGCCGGGGCTGTGGGGATGCTTTGAGCGGTCGTTTTGCAGACAATGGCCGAATAGTCATGCCCGCTCTCGCCAATTCGGTAGCAGTATTCGGTATTGGCTTCCAGGCCCGTATCGGTAAACTCACCACTATCAGCCAGCCAGTCTTTAATCTTTTCGAAATTGCCCGATTGCCCTTTTCGCCGTTCGATGGTAATGCCCGATTCTTTGCCGTAAGGCGTCCAGTTGAGCTTGATCGAACTGCTGCTTAGAGTGGTGGCGGTTAAGTTTTTGATATTGGTAGGAGCCAGCGGAATGGTCTGGCAGGCGGGACCCGCGTATCCCGACGAGCCGCCCCCGTTGATGGCCTGCACCCGGTAACAATACTGTTGCCCGCCCTGTACGCCGTTGTCGGTCAGGCTGGGGGTTCGGCTGTATTGAACCGTCTGGTAGAGGCTATAGGCTCCTCCCTGTACCGACCGTTCGACCCGGTAGGTTGTTGCGGTTCCACCCGAGCCATTGCTCCAGCTAAGGACTACGCTGCCATTCTGCAAAGTAGCGGTAAAGCCCGTTGGGGTTCCAGGTGGCTCCTGTGGGGTCGTAACCGTGAGCACGTTGGAATATGTTGTCGAGGCTCCGGTAACCAGTACGGCCCGAACGCGGTAACTGTAGCTATTCAAGCTTGTGACGGTTTTGTCCTGGTACGAAGGGGTGTTGGCAGCAGCTTCGCCGATCTTGATATAGCTACCGGTCAAGCCTAAACGTTCAATCTCGAACTTGCTTTCGTTCGTTGATTTGTCGTCCCAGGCCAGGTCGACCTGGTTATAGGTAACCGCTGTTGCCTTCAGGTTTGTTGGAGCGTTGGATTGGGCGAACAGGGAGGTAGAGACCAGTACAAGAAATAGTGGCCCCAGCACAAATAGTGTAAATATTTTCATGATGACGACTATCGACGGCCTTTAGGTTAGTTGCGGGAAGTTGGTTTGACGATTTCACTAGTCAACTGCTGACCGATCTGGTTTACAGCTACTACGGCGATTTCATAATCTGCTCCGGTTTCCCAGTCAGTTAATATCGCTTGAGTTTGGATGAGTAGGGGTGTAACGGCACGAAACGTTTCGTTTGTGTTACGAACCACTACCCGATAGCCTGCGAAGTTGTAAGGTTGTGGTGTTAAACTCCAGCTCACAATCAGTTTCTTTTCGCGTTCATTTAACTGAATCTTTATGTCTTTCGGTACTGTAAGTGATTGTCTGCTAGGCACTTCAACGACTTTGGGTAGTGACTGCTTCGACTGGTTTCCTGCACTGTCAATTGCTAATACGGCGTAGCTATATGTACCTCCCTTCAGTTGACGATCTGTAAAACTCGGTCGTGTCGAACGCCCAATCACCTGAAAATTGGGTTGTTTATCAGCTTCATTTTGACGGAGTATCTGATAGCTTCGTACATCCTCCGAGCTTGAAGGTGTCCAAACCAAGCGAACCGAATCGGTGGTAGCAACCGAAGTTGTTAACATAGGAGCCATAGGCGGCTGTCGGTCGGGTAAACGAACAGTCAGTAGGGCAGGAGTGCTTTCATTATCGTTCTTATCGACCGCTGTTACCCGATAGTAGAAAACATTCTGATTATTGCGGGGGAGTGTGTCCCGAAATGCGGTTCCTTTCAGCGGGTTAAGCTGCAACTGAGCGTAGTTGTCCGATTTATTTTGCAACCCGCGATAGACAAAATAGCCTTTCAGATCGGGCTCCTGATTGGCCCGCCAGTTGAGGTTGACGTGCCCCATCGTATCAGTTTGTACGGTTAAACCGGTAGGCAGACCGGGTGGAGTCAGATCAGGGTGCAAAACCTGAATCGGCGACGTATGTACACTGTTACCTGCCAGATCTTCAGCCTGAATGTAGTAGTAATAGCTAGTGCCTTCCGTAGCAGTTTCGTCCAAGAAGGTCGTATCGGCAGTCGCCAGCAAACGGGGCAAAATGGGCTGAAACGGTTTGTCCATAGCCGTTCCCCGGAAGAGCCGATAGCCAATACAGTCGCGAGAGGAGGAAGGACTCCAGCTAAGCCGCACTCCTTTTTTATCGACTCGTCCCTGCAGTGCCGTAGCGCCAGCAGGCGGGTCCATATCTTTAATTGTCAGCCAGGCTGCCTGACTCATCTCACCTGGATTTACAAACGGATCGAGGGCGGCAATTCGGTAGTAATAGGTTTCGCCTTCCCGTAAGGTACTATCACTGTCGGTAAATTGCGTCGATGGCCGTTTCCCGTTTTGGGCATCCACCACTACAATCGGCTTTTTGTTGATCTGTACTTCGGCTGCGTTTCCGCGTCGGCGATAGACGTTGTAGGCCAGAATATCGGGTCGGATGTCCCAACTTAAAGCGATCTGATGGGTTTTCTGCTGCACTATTTTCAGGCCGATTGGTGCCTGTTGCGGTTTGTAATTACCAGCCCGGACGGGTGCGCTTATTGCCCATGAATACTGTTTACCACCGAAAAGGGCGCTTACTGCATATTCGTACGTTTGCCCGGCTTCCACCGTATTATCTTTATAGTACATCCCAGCCGCCCGCGCAAATTCGTTGTCGATGTAAACATTCATGCCGAATAGCTTGAGATAAAGCTCTATGTCCTCTTTCTTATCCGGCCATGATTTGTTGAGTTCCAGAAAATTTCTGCGCGCTTCAGCAACAGCTCCCGGCCCTGTCAAATCACTGGATGTAATCGCTTCCAGCGGTTTAGTGGTCAGTTTTTTAAAGATCTTCTCGCCTGTTGCCCGTCGAAGAATATGGTATTGCACCTCCGTGGGCGCAACCAGAAGCCATTTAATCTGAATCGCTTTCCCATCGGACGTAGGCTGGGCATAGGCTCTGGCCATCTTCTCCTGCCCTCGTGCCGAACAAAGACCAACTAACAATAACCAGCTTGTTATGTATACTATCTTTTTCATCTCTTTGTCGATTATCATCGTTGAAATGTCCGTCAACAACCCCAGCCAATCGTGGAACAGTACGCATCCTTTGCCGCTTTAACCATTTTTTTCGCGCCTTTTACTACTTCCCCAGCGGCATTTCTGATTAAATTCCCTGCGGCATCCAGCACTTCTCCAGCAGCATTAATAACCACCTGGACACCATCCATCAACCAGCCGAGTACCCCTTCGCAGGGCCCTTCAACGGAGCCATCGTCGAAACACATATCCGAAGCGCTGCCGTTGGTTCGCAAGTAGGGAGTGGGCGATAATCCAACAATCAGATTGCAACCGCCCAGTACGGGAAAACAGATACGTTTGTTATAGGCCAGGCAGAAGGAGGGCAGCGTTAGCTGGACGGTTTCTTTTACTTCGGCCAACTTAAAGCTGTAATTATTGTAACCAACATTTAAGGTGATCTGCGTACCGACTTTCGTCTTAAGATCAAACTCCGGACGGATGGTAGCGGTCAGATCGGCGTCGGCGCCGGCATACAAACTCGCCCAGGGGTTGGTATCGAAATAGGTTTTCGTATTGAAATTTAAGAGATCCGCTTTTAAGTGGGCCTGAATGCCAATGCCGCTGGTTGGTATCCAGTCCATGCCACCGATGCTGCCGTTGGTTGCATAAAGGGCAATATAACCCTTTGCCGAAGGCGTCATGTCGCCCATAAGACCACACATGGCTTGTACCGTAATGAACTGAGCATCAGAGCCGACAGAGACCGAGAAGCCACTAGGCCCCATGTAGAAAGACGCACTTCCCTTCATACAGGCAACCCCGAAATCGCCTTTGGTCATCACCACGGTTCCCATTAACGTCTTCTCCTTTGGCGTTAGAACAATGACCGCATTGCCCTGAATGCGAGAGGTCGTTGCATCATCCGTACCACCAAGCTGTTCGATATTAACATCCCCCCGAATCGTAATCGTATCGGGCGCATATCCCTTAAAGGTGATTTCAACTCCCGTTTTTCCCCATAGCAAGCGGCCTTTATCGCCCGACGATTGAATGGGCATAGCAGCATACAGTCCAAAACTGGTGTTGGCATCGGGCACGTAGTTATTGTCGAAAATAGCGGTGGCTGAACCCGTATGACGCATGTGGCTATACAGCCGTCCTTCGAATCCGTAGGCTTCCAGATTCAGAAACAACGGAATACCCGGCGATTCCTTGCTTTCGTATTTAAAACCAGCAAACCAATATTTCACGCCCTGCGCTTTTCCGGCAATGATCGTAGCCTGGGTAAGCGCGGCAACAGGGCTGTAGACCATCATGGTATGGTCGAGCCGGAAACCGTTGCCGTAAGTCGCATCATCGATATAGTATTCGAAAAAGCCAGAGAACGATGCCGTTCCGGTGCTGTACGAACCTTTAATCTTCTTGGTTTCAGTGGGGTGTATAAAAGTAGCCGGGGCTGAGCGTTCGAGATAGTAGCCAAGCTGGGTCGCTTCCGTGGCGGCTTCGGCCAGAAATTCATTTTCATCGAACGAAGGACCTCCTCCTTTGGGCTTACCAAAGCCAGGCAGTTGCCCCTGAGGAAATGGGATTGCGTCTATGAATTCAAAACTGTCGGCCTTGGGTTTGTTGAAAACAATATCATAGGCGTACTCCTCATTGGAAATGATTTTATCGCCAAGAACCAGTTGACCCATAAACGACAGCCGACATTTACTCCCGCCAGTTTCGTCGCCGAGTATAACCTGCGACAGATGATAGTCCAGTCCATTGATATAAGCTGTTTTTTGTTTACTGCCTCCGTATAGAGCTTTGGCGGTTGCGCTTTTATAGCCGCTCACCAGTTCACCTTTCGGGGTGATGGCTACATCGATGGCGTCCATGCGGATATCCCGTGCATCGATTCCTCGTGTTTGATTGGTTTCGTTGTAGGCCGAAATCGACATATCTGGATAGAAAAATCCACCATCGAAATAGCCACCTGATACCGAAACGACAACCCGATCACCAACGGGTGTTTGCAACAAGGTACGTTCGGTTTTGTCGAACCCGAATACATCTGCATCACCCAGCCCGTATTTTCTGACTAAAATTTGCAGATCGCCTACCGCACCGATAAAGGGTATATGCACTTTGCCGATCAATTGTCCGGCCTTTACTTCGCTTTCTTTGATAATCGTTACGGCATCGGTGATCTTGGCTTTGAAGCCTAGGTAATTGGCTTGTAGATTCAGGTTTTTCTGCGTTCCGTTCGTTGATTCGTAGCCTTTTCCCCGGTTGACGACCGGATTTATAGGGAACGTTGTCCATTCTAAATGATCCTGCGCAGTCGGGTGATCCTGGTCTTGCATATAGATCATTTTGCTGATCCAGAAATTCGGAGAAGGGCAGGAAATTCCTTTCACCCATTGTGGATACGTCAGATCGCTGGCTTCGAATAGATCGCCAAGCTGCACATTAATAGCCTGAAAACTCAGGAATACGCGTGCCTGCCCATCTACGACACCAAGCGGCACCTGAGGATCTTCAATTTGTTCAGTAAAAGTGATGCCGTCACTATCCTGAAAGTCTATCGTTATGGGCGCTGTATCTTTCCGGCCACTGGGTACTTTCAGGCTTCCCTTCAGATGCGCTTTCAGGATACCATTCTGAATTTCGAAATAAGATCCGGCCTTTACAGTCAGGAAGAAATCCTTCAGGTCAGCCATCGGGCCGCCATATTCCTTACCAAAGGGAATGGATAACGATGGAGCCTTTTTGAGGTCGTTGCCAACCGATTCGATAGAGTGCCACTCGCCAGGTATATCCACTACCAGATTGCCATCATACGTATTAACGTTCCCCCCCGAAACTACACCTCCCTGACCTAACTTAATGCCTCCGCCGATCATGGTCGTCAGGATAATGGGGCTATGCCAGGTGACTCCCGTTTGAATAGCAGATTCCTCTGTACCGCCTTTCTGGAGTGTATGGGCATTGAGTTTTTCGTCAAAGGCTTCGGTATGGGTAGCAACCAGCCGAATGGCCTGGTAGGCTATCTCGGCGGTTCCACCTGTGTGCTTGTCTGTTTTCAGTTTTACCGTTTTATCCCCTATCTGCGCTCCTTTCAGGCTGCTTTCGAGCTTACCGTTAACCACCGTAAAGTCATAAAATCCGCTATTGCCTCGTTTCTGGCTTTTATCGTAGCCCAATGGGCGAATACTCAGATTGGCAAAATTGACATCTACAGCCAATTTTACCGGCGATTTCATGACGAGTGTGCCCGTGCCCGAAAAATGATCCCGATCCGGGTTCGTAATTTTCTTGATCGTAATGGTTTGTCCACAAAAGATCAGCTCGGCTAATCCCGAAACGTTTATTGGCGATTTAGCATTGACCAAATCGGGTGTCGTTTTCAATGTGTCGGCAACTGTCCCGTACCGGAACGCGCAAACCGGACTTTTACCATCGTTGAGTAGATTCAGTTTCCCGAACTTATCCACAGCCTGCACCCGCCAGGCATAGCGTTTGCCTACTTTCAGTGGTAGATATTGTGGGCCGTATAGAAATGTACTGCTGGTTAAGTTCTTCACTTCGATACCCGACGGCGGCAAGGCTACCGCGTCGATGAACACGTTTGGATCGACGTTCTCCAGCGGTAGTTCAATCACCCGAAGGGTATAGCTAACCTGGGTAGGTAAAATACCGGCTGGGGGTGTCCAGGAAAATACAGTCGCCTGAGGAGTCGTAGGTAATACATCGTTATCACAAAAGGGTGAGATCAGAATTGGAGGCTCAATAGATTTTACCGAGAACGGGGGTGAACAACCCAACGGAAACCCCGACGACAATGGTTGACTAGTTCGGTTATCATAGGCCTGAACACACACCTGGTAGTTTCCTTCGGGTAATGGTTTGCCTTGATACAGCAAATCTTTGCTAACCCCTTCTACGCTGATCTGATTCAGGTCGAAGGTGCCTTCAAGGTCGGCTCGGGTCAGGATGCGGGTTTCGCCGGGAGCCAGTTTCAACGGACGGTTAGGCCGGAAGTTAGGCAGTGTTTGAATCAGTACGCCGTTATCGCCTTCGACGCGTCCTTGCAAGCGAACATCGAGTGCGGTCATGGTCAGGTTTCGGACAATCACCTGAAGTTGCTGCCCGGCACCCGCATAGTCCTGCAAATAAGCACTGTAGGGCGGCATGACGTTGATGGTCACCTGCACCTGCGTTTGCGCATAGGCAAACGGAACCCATCCGATCAGGACGGCCAGTGTCAGCCAAAGACGTTTGCCTGGTTGCCAACGTTGAAAAATGGTCTGGTTAGAAAGAGATACCATAGCCTAAAGTCCCCCGAAGTTCATTGTAGCGTTGCTCGGCAACACCCGTGTTTGAGTTTAGATATAGCAATTGCAAATTCAGATTCTGCCGTTTCGAGACCTGATAGCCCGCGTTGGCCGATGCGTTAATGACCTGACCATTCAGGGTTTCTCCATTCAGGTTCGTCTGTTGGTTGATCAGGTAGCTGGCATTGGCCGACGTGTTCAGTTTGTTAGTCAGAAAATTCTTCGTTACGCCCAGCGTTGGCCCGTAAAATTTCGTGTTCATCCCCTGCGCCATGTCGGCCTGGGTGTAAGAAAGGAGCAGGTTAGCCCCCAGGCCATTTTTGATCTGTTGGTAGAAATAGCCCAGATTCAGGTTCGTATTCGTGTTGTTAGTGAAAGCTGCCGTGCGCTGGTTGAGATCGCTGAGTTGCTGGCGTGTGGCCGAGAGCGTAAATAGGCTTACCACCTCTTCACTTTGTAGGGTATACCGCGTGTTGACCGTAGCCGAGAAATTGTTCTGTGCCAGCTTCAATGTATCGATAATCGGGCGTAGACCGGCCTGCTGGCTAATGCCATAGTTTGACAGTTGTACATCGATCCCGAAAGCGGTGGCCGGGTTATAGGAAACGATCAGCGAGCCGATGCTACGGCCCGTGCGGGCGTTTTTGTTGTTGACCAGGTTGTCATATTGAATCCCGTAGCTACCCGAAAGCCGGAGTTTGCCTTCCAGCAGCGATAAATTGGGGGCGATGGCGTAACTCTCGATGTCGCTCTGGAAATAGTAAGCGCCCATTGTCTGAAAATTAGGGTCGATGCGCTTGTATTGGAGCTTGATACCCGCCATTTTACCCCGGTAGCCGATGGCCGCCTGAGTAGCCTGCGTAAGCTGGGTGGATAGCCGGGGGGTAAACAGTTTGCCAAAAAAGCGCGTGACGGCATTGCTCCCTTCGGCTGAAACGAGGCTGCTCCGAACGTCGCGGGTATAGGCACTCACGGCTTCATCGACTTCAACGGTGATATGTTTCAGAATCAGCAGACGGGAGGTAAGGCCAACGACCATATTTTCGGCAGGGGTAACGGTTTGCGAGACGGATTGTGGGGCTGATGTGATCGAAGCCGTATCGTCCTTGGCGCGCAGCATAATCAGGTCGACATAATTGTCAGATTTGCCATAACCAATTTTTAAAGCATAGCCCGTCCGTTGATAAGCCGGAATAATGTCAGGCTCGGCCAGGTTGGTCGAGATGGCTTTGTTGAACCGACCGTATACCGCGCCTAATCGTAGCTTTCCCGGATTCAGTTCGACCCCACCACCTAGAAATGTATGCCCGGCCAGCGTAAAAGGGGAGAAACTAACATTTCGATAGCCAGCATGGACGGTGGCCCATTTGTAGGTGGGTGATACGCCAAACTGATTGAAGGGTTGCCGGAAACTGCTGCCCTGATTACCCAGTACGGCCGAAAAAGGCAGCGAGATACCACCAGGCAACGCAACAGTGACCGAACCACTTAGTCCGAAAGGAGAGGGCTGGTTGCGGGCGGAAATACCACTGGCTGTATAAAATCCCGCGTAGGCATTTAATCCGCCCGATACCTTTACCGGAAGGGATTTCTTCGTAGGCGCATCGGTTTGTGCCAATGCCGTGCTACTCAGCCAGAACCCGAAAAGGAGAAGATGTAGCGTTGGACGCATGTGCTGACGAGATGGTCAAAAACTTGTGTCAAAACTACTTTTGCCTTCTGCGTCAATCAATCGGATAAATGTATGATAGGGATAATACGTTATTGCTAAAGAGAATTATATATTGCTGATATACAGTCTATTGTTTTTATGGTTTTCTGTTGTGGTGAACTGCTTAATGCGTAAAAATACGCATGGCTGAATGGGTTGCGCTGGTAAACAAACAGCCCGATCAGAAGACCGGGCTGTCGGGTGGATAGAAAATGGATGGCCAGTAGGGATTCGTTACTTCTTCACCAGAGCCTTTGCCGGTTGATAATCAGGGTGGCCCGCCTGCCAGAGCGCAAAGGCATACATGTTGGCGAAATTGCGGAAGGTTACGGCTTTGTCTTCCGTAAAATGGCCGTTGTCATAATTGACTTGCAGGACTACAGGCTTGCCAGACGTACTGGCGTTTTGCAGCGCAGCGGCAAACTTACCCGGCTGCCAGGCAATAACCCGGGGGTCGTTCATACCGCCAATGCACATCACCGCCGGATAGTTTGTACCTTCTTTGACGTGGTTGAAGGCATCCATCTCGTAAAGCGCCATGCACTGAACTGAGTCTTTTACCGTGCCGAATTCGGGAGCATTGACCGGGCCATTGGGCGATTCTTCCATACGGAGGGCATTTGAGCAGCTTACATTGCTGATGGCTGCCGCAAACAGATCGGGGCGCTCGGTAATGGCCCGGCCAATCAGAATGCCCCCTGCCGAAGTGCCTTCGCCAATAAGGTGCTGCGGACTCGTGTATTTATGTTTTACGAGGTATTCGCCACTCGAAATAAAATCTTTCCAGGTGTTGGGTTTCGTGGTCTGAAAGCCTGCCCGATACCATTTCTGCCCTTTTTCGGAACCACCACGCGGGTGGGTTTCGGCAATGATGACGCCCTGATTGAGCAATGCCAGAATCCTTCGGCTGAAATAAGGCGTAGCCGAAATCCCGTAGGCTCCATAGCCTGTCATGAAACATACCGCACTGCCATCGCGCTTGAGTCCTTTCCGGTAGACCAGCGAAAGCGGAATCATCACCCCATCATGCCCCGGAATTTCGAGTTCTTCAACGACCAGATCGGCCACGCCGGGATAGTTGGGCTGCACATCGAAGGCGCTGACAGCCAGTTTGCGAGTGGCTGGGTCAAAATCGTAGGCCGTGCCGGGGTTATTCCAGGACATAATGTAGGCGAAAACCTCGTTGCTGTGCGGAGCATCGTAGGGGTCAATGCCGGTTGTGCCCGTGCCGGGGATGGGTACGTCGGCCCATTGTTTGGTGCGGGGATCGTACTGCCGGATTTTCTCGTTGATGCCATCACTTAGCGTGACGAACAGAAAATCTTTGGTCGCTATGGTCCGGGTAATATTTCGCTGGCTTTCGGGCAGTAAAACCGTGGCCTTCGCCGGGTTCGGATCGTTTGCATCCGTTTCCAGGATTTGACCGTTAGGTGCATTTTTGACACTTAGCAGGTACAGTCGATTCCCGATTTTATAGAAGTCGTTGATGCTGTCGGAGGGGGCCGCTACACGCTTCCAGTTGATCGTCGATTTCGTCAGATCGGCCGGAGACGCCATCCAGGCATCGATCCGCCGGTCGACCGACGACAGGAAGCCGTACACCTGCGTATAATCGGTCGAGAAAAACATAATCGGGTATTGGTCGGGCCGGATGCCCATGTCGGGGTTTTTAGCACGCGACCAGAGTTCTGGGTCACTGGCAGGATCGGTGCCCAGTTTGTGTAGCCGGGCTTTGGTATCGAGATTGCCTTTGGGGTCTTTGGGATCGTTTGAGTTTTGGGGTGTGTACAGAAAGCCACTGTTGTCGGGCAACCAGTCGATGCCACCACCAAAAACGGCCGTAATGCTTTCTGGCCGGAAGGTTTTGGTGGCTACGTCCATGGTTCGCAAGGTCGATAGCTCGGCCCCACCTTCCTGTAGGCCAATGACCAGGAGCTTGCCGTCTGGGCTGGGGGTAAAGGCAGTCATGGCGTACGTTTTGCCCAGGCCCGATGCCGTTGGGTCGAAGAGCAGTTTTTCGGGGCCGTTTTTCCCGTCACGGCTGTACAATTTACCGACGTTTTCGTTGGGAAGGGTTTTGCGATAGAAGTAGGTATTCCCGCGTTTTTTAATTTCACCGTATCGGATGGGGAGTCGTTTATCGTAGTCAACAAACGTCTGGATGAGCTTGTCGCGACCGGGTATTTGTGCCAGCATCGCGTTGGTGTAATCGCCCTGAGCCTTGAACCAGTCTTTTACTTCGGGCTGGCTCATGTCCTCGAGCCAGCGGTAATTATCGGTGATTTTTTTGCCAAAGTAGGTGTCCGTTACTGGCCTTTTCGGCGTAGCCGGAAGCCCCTTGTTCATGGAAAGTTGCGCCTGTAAGCTCAGACTGACAAGAAGCCCTGTTATCGTTAAGAAAAAGGTATGCATAGTGATCAATTGATTAAAGGTCAGTAAGTTATATAGGGTAAACATAGCCCGATTGGTCATATATCATACGGTCGTGCCCGACATTTTGAGTGAACGGCAATCGGTGGGCAGGAAAACGCGACGAACGGTTGCGGGCTTTATTTAAACAGCCCCGTTTTCAGGGCTTTGGCTACGGCTTCAGATTTGGAATTGACGTGCAGTTTTTCGTAGATATTGACGATATGCGTGCGTACCGTGCCCATGCTAATACCGCAATGGTGAGCAATGAGCTTGTAACTATCGCCTTCTACCAGTCGTTTCAAAACGTCCTTTTCTTTATCGGTAAGCAGAAAATCGGTTGTTCTCGGTTGTTGAAAAGCTTCCAGAACTTTTAGCGCAATGGATGGGGTCATCGCTGCCCCGCCCGACATGACTTCACGAATGGCGTCGATGATTTTATCGGCAGGGGTTTTCTTGAGCAGGTAGCCAACGGCACCGGCCGATATAGCCGCAAAAATTCGTTCGACATCTTCAAATACGGTGAGCATCAGGATTTTCGGGCGGGTGGTTTGCTCACGAATGAGTTTGACCGCTTCTATTCCGGTGCGACCCGGCATATCGATGTCCATCAGAATAACATCGGGCTGGGTACTCTTTACCACTTCAGCAGCCTGAAGCGCGTTAGGGTATTGACCCGTTACGATTAGATCGTCGGTAGCCTCGAAAATCAAAGCGAGGGTTTCCCGCAATGAATCATTATCGTCGAAAATAGATACTCGGATCATACGCCTAAATAGTCTCTACGGGTACGTTAAACGTTCCGCTGGTAATGACGACTTCTCGTTTTTGCTGGAGATTATAGGTCTTCATTGAAAACGTGCCTACCAGCGTACTTCCATCAAATTTTGTAACGGTAACGGTGCCAGTACGCCCTTCTTTGTTCGTATAGGTTGTATTGGTTTTTACCTCAATATAGCTGCCTGTACTGCCCGTTTTGCTAATATCGACCAGCGTAATGGTACCAGGGCCCGTTAGGTTTTCCAGAGTAAACCCCATCATGTGGATACTGTTGTAGCCCACAAGAGTTAGAGCTTTGGTGCTTTTGTTATAGGTTGATGTAGCCTGTTCAGATGTAAACGATTGGCCATCCACCATTGCGGTTACCATCCCTTTGCCAGCGGCTGGGTTAACGGCATCGTTCTCTTTTTTGCTGCAAGCTACTAAGCTAACAATCAGACTAAAGATCAAGATTGATTTGAGCGTTTTCATGTGAATGAGCCTGTTGGTTGATAAGTAGCCCGGAGCAACGTAACAGTTGCCGTTACTTACCTGACAAAAGTAGCTCATCAGTTCATGTCGGGAAATCGGATAAATGTATGACTCTCACGGGTTCATAATCAGTTGTAATCGAGTGCCATGACCCGGCATTGAATGTACGGCTAATGTGCCGCCCATAGCCAATGCCCGCTGTTTCATGCTACGCTGTCCTGTTCGGAAACTGGCTTGAGCTGCGTCAAATCCACGTCCGTTATCTTCAATCAAAACCCTAAGCTGATCTTTCTGAAGCTCAAATCGTAAGGTTGCCTGGGTTGCCTGCGAGTATTTAATTAAATTGTTAATTGCCTCTTTACCAATTAGGTACAAGTTTCGGCGTACCTCCATCGATACGGAATAATCGTCCAGCGAGGTTTCAGCCGAGAAATGCAAAACGATTCCTTTTGATTCCATCAGTGGTTGGGCATACTCCTGCAAGCGTAAAGCAATTCGTTTCAGGGAGTCGTTGCCGGGATTGATGGTCCAGATGATTTCGTCAATGGATTCCAGAATCTGGCGGGCATCGGTGTAAATTTTCTGTACCATTTGCTGGGCCTGTTCCGGCTTATTCTGACTGAGCAGCGTATCGGTATGGCCACTGAGCATGGAGATGCTCGATAACGTACTCCCCACCTCATCGTGCAGGTCATGTGCGATTTGCTGTCGTAGCGTTTGGGCTTCCCGCAACCGCCGGACTTTAGCCCGGTTCAAAAGCCAGGCGCTAATGGCTGCGGCCAGTACTAGCAACAACAGTGTGCCAGCAATCCAGGTGTTCCGTTGAAATTGCGCCCTTTTCTTCTGCTCATTTAATAGTTTTATCTGCGCATCTCGTTTCTCGGTTTCGGCTTTGGTCAGTAAATCCCGCGTTTTCTGAGTGGCCTTACTGGACAATAGGGAATCGTTCAGTCTGGTAGAAGCCATCTGGAAATGATAGGCTTTAGCATACTGATGCATTTTGGCGTACACTTTCGATAAGCCTTCGCTGGCATCCAGTTCGTCGAGGGGCTCCCTCAGTTGCCGGGCAATTTTCCAGGATTTCAGGAAATAGGATTCTGCTTGCCGGTAATTTTGATGGGTTAGATAGTGTTGTCCCAGCGCAAAACTGACATTTAATCGGTCCATATCATGCGCTTTGAAGCTTTTTCCGTGGGCATACTGCTCCGCTAGTTTAAGGGCGCGCAACGCATTGCCGGGTTGGTTGAGTTGATTATAGCAATCACCGATATTTAAATAAATATTGATTTTCCAGGATTTAAACAGAAGCTGATCCGTGTACGATAGTATTTTGACTAAGTGATGTATAGCCTCTTTATAGTTGTGTTGACGTTTGAGTAATGCTGTCATCGTACCTTCGGCCCAAAATAACATCAATTTATTTTGGTCGTGGTAGGCAATCGCATACGCTTTTTGAGCATACTTGTCTCGCTCCTTATCCCGGCCTAGTATTCCCATGATCTCACTAACACCCAGATAAGCCCGGGTAACATTATTCGTCAGGCGATACTGTTCGGTGAGCCGAATTGACGCTAAGAAATGGTAAAGCGCAGGCTCGTATTGATGACTGAAATAGTGAACCTCGCCAAGTCCCGTTATCGCTAAAAGTAATTCTGATGGCGGTAAATGATTGTTAATGATGATCTGTCGAGCTTTCTCGAAATAAGCCTTTGCTTTTGGAAGGTGCGTGCTTCCCGGACGTAATAGATAAGCATTTCCAAAATGGACATACACCTGTTGTAGACCCATGGAATCATGTAAGCCTACCGCTAATACTTCAGCACGCTTGAGCAGCGAATCGGCTTTATCCAACTCTCTGATTCTATAGAGCCATTGAGCGTATTGGCAAGCGGCCCGGACATAAGTATCATTCTGTTTAGCCGTTTGCAGGTGACGTAGCAACGAATCGGCACCACTCACGGTATATACCTGCCCCTTACAGCTAAGAATCGTCAGAAGAATGGCCAGACTGCACAATAGGTACCGATTTCGTTTCATAGTCAAGTCAGTAACGCAGTTAAAATCAGACGTGTACCCTCTTTGGGAATTGAACGGATCTCCAACAAACCACCCATCGCCTGGGCCCGTTGTTTCATGCTTGCCTGACCTGTTCGTCCACTTTGTTGAACCGTATCAAACCCTTGTCCATTGTCTTCAATCAGCACCCGTAGCTGGTTGTCATTTTTTTCGAAGCGAACTGTTGCCTGTGTGGCTTGGGAGTACTTTACCAGATTATTGATGGCCTCCTTGCCAATTAGATACAAACTCCGTCGTACCTCCATTGAGATCGGGATGTCCTCTAAAAGCGCATCAATCTGAAAGTCGAATTTGATATTTTTTGACTCCATGAGTGGTTGGGCATACTCCTGCAAGCGTAGAGCAATTCGTTGCAGGGAGTCGTTGCCGGGGTTGATGGTCCAGATGATTTCGTCAATGGATTCCAGAATCTGGCGGGCATCGGTGTAAATTTTCTGTACCATTTTCTGAGCCGACTCAGGCTGGTTCTGGCGAAGGAGCGTATCGGTATGGCCGCTCAGCATGGAAATACTACTAAGGGTGCTGCCGACTTCATCATGTAGATCGTGAGCAATCTGCTTACGCAGTTGTTGAGCTTCTTCCAATCGACGAAGCTTGGCCCGGTTCAGGAGCCAGGCACTGACGGCCCCACCTAAAAGCAAGAAGAGGGCTGCGCCGGTGAGCAGGGCATTGGTACGAAATCGGGTGCGCTCGGTTTCCTGCTGATTAAATTTGGCCTGCTGCTGAAGCAGTTGGATACGGGCTTCTTTTTTTTCGGTCTCGTACTTGGCTACCATCCGTTGTACTTCAGCACTGGTACGGATGGCCGTGGCCGAATCCATTCGCTGGTTTCGTTCGAGCTGGTATACGTAAGCCTGCTGGAAATCTTTCATGCCGCCATACAAGTCGGCTAGTCCCTGCGTGTACTCGGCTATCGTAACTTTATCCTCTCGTTCGTTGGCCAGTTTCAGGGCTTTTTTCATGTATAGTTCAGCCTGCTTATAGTCTTTTTGCTCTTCATAGAAGCGGCCCAGGTCGAAGTAAGAGCCACTGATCGATTCCTTGTTATTATGCTTAATGGCAATAGCCAACCCCTGCTCCAGATAAGGTTTGGCTTCCTGAAAACGTTTGTCTTTTCGAAGGGCCAATCCGATATTACCCAGAATATCGGCTCGTAATAACTCATAATCAGTACCAGGGATGTAGCTAAGGGCTGTTTTATAGTGCTTTATAGCTTCCTTCTCCTGATTCAAATCATCATAACACCGACCAATATTATGTTCCGTAATAGCCGCTCCATAGTCATTTTTTGCCGCCACCTTTAACGCCAATGCCTGTTCAAAGTACTTGATAGCCTCACGGGGTTTCGTCATATTTTTTAATCCGAGGCCCAGACCCTCGTAGGTAGTCGGAATGCGCGGTTGTATATTAAGCTGCTCCTGCAATCGTACAGAACGAAGGTGAGTTTCAATAGCTTTCTCATACTGCTTGAGCTTATTATAAGCAACTCCCACATTCGTAATGGTTTGCGCCCTCATGCGGGGAGAAAGCTTATATTTCTCGGCCATAATCTGGGCTTTTTGGAGATATTCCAATGCCTGTTGTGGCCGATCGGTGAGGTAGTAATTGGAGCCCAGATAAATATTGGCATCCGTTACACCGAGTCCAAAATCAAGTTTGAGGGCTAGTTTCTCTGAAACACGCAGCAGGGAGTCGGCCCGAGAGTAATCCGCTTTTTTTCGGGAAGTCAAATCGCCCAGTCTGTTTAACGCTTTGACGTAATTGGTATCGGTTGGTGCATACGTTTTTACATATGCTTCCAGCGAATCGAGCGATTTAGGGACCTGGGCAATCAATATACCGCTATGTATACCTGATAGATAGAGTACGACTAGCCATAAAAAGTAAATCTGTTTCATTGGATTGGTATAGGTCTGGATGCATGTGTATTAGTTAATAAAGGTTGTTACTACCAAACGGGTACCCTGCTTAGGGGCTGAACGCACCTCCAGCGATCCGCCCATCGCTTTGGCCCGCTGCTGCATACTAGTCTGTCCGGTGCGTAAACTGTATTGAGCCTGTACAAAGCCCTGTCCATTATCCTCAATCAGCACCCGTACTTGCTGATCTTTCTGTTCAAACCGAACGCTGGCTTCGCTGGCTTGCGAATATTTTATCAAATTAGTAATGCCTTCTTTTCCAATCAAATATAAATTTCGACGTTTCTCCATCGATACCAGAAAGTTAGCCAATGCAGGGTCGACGGTAAAGTGGAATCGGATGCCCTTGGCTTCCATCAAAGGCTGGGCGTATTCCTGAAGACGTAGAGCAATGCGGTGGAGCGAGTCGTTGCCGGGATTGATGGTCCAGATAATCTCATCGACTGATTCCAGAATCTGGCGGGCATCGGTATAAATCTTCTGCACCATTTTCTGAGCCGACTCGGGTTTGTTCTGGCTGAGCAGGGTGTCGGTATGCCCACTGAGCATGGAGATACTGGAAAGGGTGCTGCCTACTTCGTCGTGGAGGTCGTGGGCAATCTGCTGGCGCAGCCTGTGCGCTTCTTCCAGCCGACGGAGTTTAGAACGGTTGAGCAACCAGGCGCTGGCTACACCCACAAGTAGCAGCAAGAGCACACTACCAATGAGCAGCAGCCGGGTCCGTTGGGTTTCCTGCTGGCGTAGTTGGGCTTCCTGGCGAAGCAGTTTAATCTGGGCTTCTTTTTTTTCGGTTTCGTATTTGGTAATTAATCGCTGTACTTCGGCATTGGTCCGAACGGTTGTGGTGGAGTCAATTTCCTGATTGCGTTCGAGTTGGTAAACGTACGCTTGCTGAAAGTCTTTCATACCGCCATACAGATTGGCCAGCCCCTGCGTATAGATGGCAATCTTGGGTTTATCGTCCAGCGCATTGGCTAGCGAAAGCGCCTGTTTCATGTAGCGCTCAGCCAGCTTGTAGTCTTTCTGCTCTTCATACACCTGGCCCAGATTGAAATAATCGGTAGCCATAGCGGATTGATTTTCCTGCTTTCTGGAAATAACCAGTGCCTGTTCGATGGCCTGTCGGGCTTCGTCGAACCGTTTGGCTTTTCGTAAAGCCAGCCCCGTATTGACCAGAATATCGGATTGAAGGAGTTCGGATTCTGCTTCTCTGGCGTGGCTACGAGCTGATTTGTAGTAGCTTAGTGCTTTCGCTGGTTGCTCCAGATCGTCGTAGCATTTGCCAATATTTTGTTCGCAAATGGCTATGCCATACGCATTTTTCAAGGCCTGGTTTAGCGTCAGTGCCTGTTTAAAATAGCTGATCGCTTCCTGGGTTCGGTGCATGTCTTTCAACGCCAGGCCAATCCCATTATAGGTATCTTCATTCCGGGGTTGCAGATTGTACTGCTCCTGCATACGGAGCGAACGCAGGTAGACCTCGATTGATTTTTCGAATTGGTGCGCGTTGCGGTAGGCGGTTCCTAGGTTGGTCAGGGCTCTTGCTATCGTACGGGTATCGAGTTTATACGCTTCGGCAATGGTGTGGGCTTTCCGAAGCGATTCAAGAGTTTGCTGGGGCCTGTTCGACAGGTAATAATTGGAGCCCATATTGGTATTCGCTCGGTACATACCCCGACCGAAGTTCAGCCGTCGGGCTATCGATTCGGCCAGATGCAGGACTGAGTCGGCCCGGTCATAGTCGGCTTTTTTTCGAGTAAGCTGATTCCCTAATTCATTTAAGGCGATCACATAGTTGGTATCCGTTGGCGTATGCGTGCGCACATAGGTTTCCAGCGAATCCAGTGATTTCGGAACCTGGGCCAGAACGGGGCTAATACCAGCCAGGATCAGACTCAAAATCACTGACAGCAATGAACACGAATGCTTAAGCGGGTTTGTTAGAAAGGAAAACATTCGTTTTAACTTAATGAGGTGGTTACAATAAGGCTTGTCCCTTTTTCTGGAACGGAATGGATGGCCAGCGTGCCTCCCATGGCTTCGGCCCGTTGGCGCATACTGGTCTGCCCCGTGCGCTGGCTTTGCAAAGCTGGGGTAAAGCCTTTGCCATTATCTTCGATAACCACTTGCAGTTCATGTCCTTTGCGTTCGAACCGCAGCGTAGCCTGGGTAGCCTCTGAATACTTAATCAGGTTGTTAATGGCTTCTTTGCCAATCAGATACAGGTTTCGGCGGACTTCCATTGAGACCGGAAGCTGATCCAGCGAAGCGTCGCCGATAAAGTTGAAAGCGATGTGTTTTGATTCCATCAGAGGCTGCGCGTACGCCTGCAAACGCAATGCGATGCGTTGTAAGGAATCGTTGCCGGGATTAATGGTCCAGATGATTTCGTCGATGGATTCCAGAATCTGGCGAGCATCGGTGTAGATTTTCTGCACCATCTTCTGGGCCGACTCGGGTCGATTCTGGCTGAGTAGCTCGTTGGTATGACCGCTTAGCAGGGAGATGCTGGACAGGGTACTGCCCACTTCGTCGTGAAGATCATGCGCAATCTGTTTTCGCAACGTCTGAGCTTCCTGAAGTCGTTTGAGTTTGGAACGGTTGAGCAGCCAGCCACTGACGGATGCCCCCAGTAGCAGCAGCAACAGTCCACCTACCAGCAGCGCATTTCGCTGCAATCGTTGCCGGGCCAGTTCTTCATCCCGGAGTTGAGCCTGCTGTCGGAGGAGTTTGATCTGGGCTTCTTTTTTCTCGGTCTCGTAGCCAGCCACCAGCCGTTGAACTTCGGTACTGGTCCGAATAGTCGTAGCTGAATCGATCTGTTTGTTCTTTTCGAGTTGGAACACGTAGGCCTGCTGGAAATTTTTCTGACCTCCGTACAGATCGGCCAGTGCCTGGGTATAGTTGGCAATCTGCTCTTTATCGCCCCGTTCGGTCGCCAGCGTCAGGGCTTTTTTCAGATTGACCTCGGCAGGTTTGTCCTGTTTCAGGTCTTCATAAATACGGCCCAGGTTGAAATATGCTGTAGCCATACTCTCTTTATGGTTCTGACTTCGACCAATAGCCAGTGATTGTTCTACGTAAGGAATAGCCTCCTTCGAATGACCGGAGGCATTCAGAGCGAGCCCGATGTTGACCAGAATATCGGCCTGAAGCAGATCAAATTTTACCTCACGCGCGTGTTGCAGGGCTTTTTTATAGATGGGGATCGACTGGTCGTATCGCTTTAGCTCGTCATAGCAGATTCCCATATTGTTTTCCGTAATGGACATCCCTCTGGGATTATGCTCGGCTTTTGCCAGGGCTAGTCCCTGCCGGTAGTAGGTAAGCGCTTCCGGGTATTTCTTCATGGCTCGGAGCGCGTTGCCAATACCGCCGTACGTAGTAGCAATGCGGGGTTGGATGTTGTATTGCTCCTGAACGCGAAGGGACTGAAGTCCAATAGCCACCGCTTTCCCAAACAGGCCAAGTTTTTCGAAAGCAGCCGCTACGTTAGCCATGGCTCCGCAGCGGAAGCGGGGACTGAGTGTATAGCTTTCAGAAGCCGCCAGGGCTTTCTGAAAATAGGTTAGGGCCAGTTGCGGGTGATCGGTCAGGTAATAGATCGACGCCCGGTTTGTATATGCTTTTGCCAGACCCAGGCCATACTGAAGTTTGAGCGCCAGTTTTTCGGAAAGTTGCAGAACGGAGTCGGCAGCGGCATATTCAGGATGGGTACTTGAATGGAGTTCGCGGCCCAGAACATTGAGGGCTATGACATAACTGGTGTCCTGAACCGTATGCGATTTAAGGTAAAGGCGAACAGAATCGAGCGTTTGGGGAACTTGTGCCTTTAGCTGATAAAGAGTAAGCAGGGTCACAATAAGGATAAGGGAAATTCGGCAGGAGCAGGATTTCATGATAACGAGTTATCGATAATCCTATAAATATCAATCAAATATTGACTACTTTATAATGTCTTTAGCAAAAGGTTCTAATGTTTAAAGACTTACCTGCATCGATACTTTCACGGCAAAGGGCGTAGCGGCTGGCTGGTTCCGGTAAGTCAGGCGGTGGAGCGCTTCGATACGGAGTACTTTAAAGACGTTTTCAACGCCATAACCCACCTCTGCATAAGGCACTGAGCCCAATGACCGAATCGGTGGAATTGGTTTGCCCGTTGCATCGTGCGTGGCCATGAGGGTCCGGTTCTCGTTGCTTAAGTGGCCCCACAACAGTTTGCCCGTCACGAACGAACGCCAGCCCCAGCGCCGGACCACAGGCAGCCGGTTCGTCAGTAAGCCATCAAATTTGTGCTCAACAGCCAGCGAAACATACCGATCGCTGGTGAATTCGGCATAGTTCATCAAGTTGAACGCATTGCGGTTGTAAAATGGGGTTTGATTCCCCAGATGCATTTCCAGCAACGGGTAGGGTAGGCGTGAAGGGCTATACCCCGCCCGAACCGTGTACTGAGTTTTGCCCCACAAGCCCCAGCGGAGCGCATGATCCCATTGCAATTGCCATTTATGATAGGTACCGATGCGGTTCCCCTGTACCGACGAAGTCCCCAGGGTATAGCGCAGGGTAACAACGGGAGCCGTTTCGGTGGTCCGTCGACGAATCCGCCGACCCGTTACCCGACGGTTTGGCAATCGGCCTGGCGCATAGCGGGTTTCCAGAAAAAACTCCCGGCTTTGCAGGGCCGAAGAGGTTGTTTGCGGATAAGGCGATTCAGTCGCTTGATTTACAGCGAATGGGAACAAAAGATTCATGGAACGCGTGCGGATGCCAGCCGTTTGGGTAAAATCGGGACCCAGATCACGTTGGGCTGTCAGGGCTGTTTCGTGCTGATAATAGGCCTGTCGGTATGCACCAAAGCGGCTGGTGATTCGAAAAAACGAGTTGTCGGCAATATCTTCCTGTCGGTAGCCCAGCCGTTCCAACTCATAGCTGTGTTTCAGAGAGAGCAGAGTTAAGGGCTGGCGCGAAGGAATGAAGTTAACTTCCCAGCCGGTTTTCCAGACTTTATCGCGGGTTCCATAAGCCCCATAGGCCGACAATTGCCAGTGGTGACTAAAGGCGTTGTTGGTCTGCAACCCAACCCGCAGGCGATTCCCTTCAATGGGATTGTACGCCCAGAGCGAATAAACGGAGCCTAAATCGACACCTCGAAAAAGAGGCAGGTAACCACCGTTCAGCAGAAACTGCCCAACTTTCATATACGTTCTGACAACGGGCAAATTACGGACGGTATCGAGTAGGGCCCTTGTTTGGTCGAACGTTACGGATGACGCCGACTGTTCACGCTGGGCAGACCAGTAATCAGCCGGAAACTGGGAACGATCGTCAGCTAACTCGACATCGACCGTAAAAAAATCGACGGGTTTAGGTTTCCCGACCACTGGCTGCCGAACACTGGTGAGGTAATCAACCGTAGCGCTGAACGTATGCGGTACGAATTCGCCCACCTGAACCGTCAAGTGAGTGGTTTCGGGGAGCCAGGCTGTGACGGAATCCGAAACCGTCATATATGTTTGATCAATATCGATCTGATTGATAAAATTAATATTCGCGACGGAGCCGACATGCGCTTCGATTCGAACCAGGGCATAGCTGGCCGTATCAATCCACATCTTGCCCCGAAAAACAAGATCACGTTCATTTTTAGGGTCAAACTCAATTCCGTAGCAGGTATGATCACCGACCTGACTGGTATCAGCCAGAAAATAGGAATAGGCCGTTCGCCCGCCAATAGCCAACGGAGAAAGAAATTCTTTTTTGAACAGGCTCACCTGATTCTTATAAAAATTGAGTGTGTTGAAACCAGCTCCGGTAAACTGAGAAACATAGCTGTCGTCGGTGATGCCCACACTGCTGATGTTTGTCTTTTGGATAAGCTCTTTCAGATGCTGAGGCTGTTGACGGGCATAGATATGCGAAACGGTTTCTGACAAAAAAACAGGGAGTTCCTGGCGTGATTTTTCCTGTTGTTTCTGCTCCAATGCCTGCAGAACAGCGCGAATGGGCTTCCGTTGCCGAAAGCGCTCATCCAGGTTGTTCAGGCGAATGGCCAACTGGCTATAGGCTTCGTAGTCATAGCCACTCAACTGGCTGAAATCATTTTGCTTTCGGTGAGCCTGTATAGCTCTAAGAACCCGAAAGGCCGGATTTTCGCCTGCACGGACCACAACCTCAGCCAACTGCGCGGCACCAGGCACCAGTTCAATCTGAAGCTCACGACCCGAAATAGCAACCGTCCTGGTCTGATACCCCAGCGCCGACAGAAGAAGCGAATCGGCGGGTTGCCGCAGCGACAGGTGGAACGTCCCTTCCAGATCGGCCTGCGTACCCACGGCTCTTCCCTTCACAGCTACCGATGCGAATGGAATCCCCTGCCGGGTAACTGCATCGATTACATGTCCAGAAATTAGTGTGGGTGTAGTGGTCTGGGCTATAGCAGGTGAACTCACGATCAGCACGACCCAAAACCAGAGCCGATTAGTGGATGGAATCAAGTTAATGAATATGGGTATAGACGGGATGCCGTAGTGCCCCGTTCGGATTGTAAGGTGAGGAGATGGCTTCGTTTTCATGTTGTTTACTGTTCTGCTCGGCAAAGCTCTGGCAATCAGGCTACACCGGAAAACAGTTGGAACATGAACAGGAGAATTTAACCAGTCAAATGGTGAAAAAGCTGTATGAATTGCACATATAAATTAGTCAGTCGGCCCGGAAATCTAGAAGACGCAATGGCTCTTAATTTTGATTTGGTCTAGAGAAAAGTTGTGTTGAAATTTTAAAAATTAGCACAAAGCAACCTTTTCTTGTGACTTCTCGTAAATAAGTAGCAGATTGTTAGTTGTTTACTGATTTTTTGACGCTTTCTAGTATAAATACTTGAAAAAATAATGATTTATTTATCCAATTTTAAAATTAAAATGATTTAATTTGCTTGTGAGTAGAAGCATAAGTACTAAAAAGTTTACTTTAGTGTTTATGCTGGCGAGATAATGGTAACATAATGATTTTATTTGTTATCACATTTTGTCAGGTATTACTAAATATGTGATCAGAAAGGACTCTGGAAGGTGCTAAAGTTCAGAATAACGTATACTAATCTGGATGAATTACCTTGGAATTTGGATAAAAAATACGTGTGGAACGTATGTTTTTTTAATTTTATTCGATTAGCTTTGGTGTCGCCGTCATTTTTAACGTTACTAATTTTTTGATAGTGGATATACCGAAGTCGAATATGTTTTTTGTTCATAAATTGCCTTTTAGGCTCTTTTATTAGTCAATTTGATAGCAATACGGACGAATGGATTGATACAGATAGGATGGGGATTGCTGCCTATTCTATGTTGCATTTAATCAAAAGTTCGTATGATTTTCATCAGCAATTGTCTATGCGCCACCATGTTATATTTAATCGATTTTTTAGTTTACTCAGCGTGCATTAATTAGCTGTGGAAGAAGAGTGTTCAGGAGGATAAGACCCACAGCTTACTCAACAACAATAATTCGGGTAATGGATACCAGAAGGGTGTTTTCTCGTAGAAAGTAATCGCTGTTCAGAACCCAATCGATACCATACCATCTGCTCGACCCCTTTTGAGCTTCAACAGATCTGAAGGTTAACCACGAGCTTTATTGGAGAACTGAAACCTGTTGCGAATACAGGTAGGTCGATTTTTGTGCTAAGCCCAGATCAAATGGGACTGAACGGGCGAAGCCGTAAGAATTAGTTAATCTGGGAGGTTCTTCGAAACAACGTAGCGTTGCCTCTCCATCCCCTTTCCCTTACATGATGCGTGTTGCTTTTTATGGAAGACTAATCCATACGATCATTGTTTGCTGCTCAATTATTTTTTTTCTGTCGTCCTGCGCGACGATCAAGCCTCCAGCCCCCAAGTTCGAATATTTCCAAAGTAATGACCCCCGGTTTCCGACCAGTATAGAGACCATTGCTCCGCAGATCTCCAGAATACAAAAGGGTGATATTCTGGGCATTATTGTCAGCAGCCTGAACAAGGAATCGAACGAGATCATGAACTTTTACAACATCAGTTCATTGCCGCTCGCCAGCTTTTCACCGGGGGGAGGGGGCTCTAGCGGGGGGGGGAGTACTCAACCAATTGGCTATCCGGTCGATTCGTTAGGCAACGTGGCTATCCCGCTCATCGGTAAAGTTCGGCTGGATGGATTGACCATCCAGCAGGCCGAAGAGAAAGTGCGGGTGGAGGTGGAGAAAACCTTGAAAGACCCGGCGGTGAACATCCGGTTTATGAACCATAAATTCACCGTGCTGGGTGAGGTGAAGAATGTGGGTATTTTTAATCTACTCAATGACCACACTACGCTGATCGATGCCATCACCGTAGCCGGGGATTTATCTGAATACGCGAAACGAGATAGCATCAAAGTCATTCGCTCCGTGAACGGCAGACGGGAGATAGGAATGGTCAGTCTGCGTAATCGGGAAGTGTTTACTTCACCGTACTTCTATGTCCGACATGATGACATTATCTACGTAGAACCGACAAAAGATAAAGTATTGCCTTTGCCGCCACAGGAGCAGATTAAGAACAGCGCCTTTTTTCAACGTGCCCCGCTTATCTTAAGCTTCCTGACAACAACCTTTTCGCTTATTGTACTGCTTTCCAGACTTTAAGCCCCACTGATAGCAATCGAACTAAGTCATCTATTCCCCCAAACAATCTGTGATGTGTATCAAACCCCTTGCCTACTCCTATTGGAATACCTATGAGCAGCGAACAACTATTTAGCGAAGAACAGGAAGAGGATACCGATATTCTGGGGTACGTATTTAAGTACCTCCGGTATTGGTACTGGATTGTGATCGCGCTGGTTATCAGCTTTGTATACGCTTACGTGTATTTAAAACGCTATACGCCCATTTACCAGGTGAATGCCACGCTTCTCATCAAGGACGAGAAGAAGATGAATACCGAAGTTCTCGAAAAACTGGACATGGATGGGCAGAGTAAACTGGTCGAGAACGAAATCGAAGTTTTAAAGTCGAGGGCATTGATCCGGAAAGTCGTCGACGACCTGAATCTGATCGTATCCTATTGGAAAGAAACCAAGACTCGGGACCGTGAACTCTACAACGAAAGTCCGATTACCCTGAATGCGACGGAGATTACCGATTACGCTTACAGCAATCCACTCTACATTAAAATAGGCCCCGACAGCAAGTACCAGTTGTTGGATGGTGATCAGAATGAACTCGGAACGTACTACTACAGCCAGCAGGTAAAGTCCAAATACGGAAAGTTCCGGATCTTTGATCGGGATAGTGTGAACAGTACCTTCCCGACCCCCGTAAAAGTAGTTTTCCAAAGCCGGGATGGGTTGGTGGAAGGGTTGATCGGTGGGCTACAGATCGCCTTGCTAAACCCGAAAAGCAGCCTGATCTCGCTGGGCCTCGAAACGGCTGTACCTGAGAAAGGAAAAGACATTCTGACAAAGTTGTTGAATGAATATGCCTTTACCTCGCTTGAAGACAAAAACCGGGAAGCCACCAACACCCTGCGGTTCATTGAGGAACGGCTGAAGCTGGTCACGGCCGAACTGGGTGGGGTTGAACAGAACGTAGAAAACTACCGCCGGACCAAAGGCGTGACTGATCTAAGTTCCGAAGCCAACCTGTTTTTAGGAAAAGTAGAGGAAAACGATTCCAAGCTGAATGAACTGGATATTCAGTTGAAAGTGCTGGATGGCATCGAGGACTACCTCAATAGTTCGCAGGTGGGTATTGTGGCCCCGGCTACAATGATGGGCTTTACTGACCCCGTCCTGACGTCCTACATCGATCAACTATCGCAGCTGGAAATTGAGCGGAGTAAGCTGGCGCAATCGGTTCAGCCGGGAAACCCCTATCTGGAAACGCTGAACAACCAGATGAAGAACGTGAAGCAGGCGATCAAGGAAAACCTGGGCAACCGACGGAATAGCCTGAATGTCTCCAAGCGAAGCCTGCTGGAATTGAACAATCGGCTGGAAGGAGCTATTGCATCCATTCCACATAAAGAACGGGAGTTTGTGGGGATCAAGCGCCAGGCGAATATCAAAGAAGATCTCTACTTGCTGCTGCTGAAAACCCGCGAGGAAACGGCGTTATCGTATGCATCAACGGTTACCGATAGCCGGGTGGTCGATGCGCCCTTTTCGACGGGTGGCCCTATCCGACCCGTTCGGAAGAACATTTATCTGATGGCGCTTCTATTTGGTTTAGGAATTCCCATCGGTCTGATCGCCATGAAAGAAGCCTTGACAAATACGGTTCAGAATAAGAAAGAAATTGAACGGAAAACGGGACTGAAAGTATTCGGTGAAGTGGGTTTATTGCCCAAGGAAGAGCAGGGCGAAATCATCGACATTCGGAGTCGAAGCTTTGTGAGTGAGCAATTGCGCATGCTGCGGTCCAACATGCAGTACCTGTTTCTGGACAAGCAGGACGATATCGGCAGCACCATTCTGGTGACCTCCTCTACCAGTGGCGAAGGCAAAAGCTTTATGACCCTCAACATTGCCGCATCGCTGGCGCTACTGAACAAAAAAGTGGTCATTCTGGGATTAGACCTACGCAAACCGAAGATCCAGGAATATCTGAAGGTCAGCAATAAAATGGGTATGTCAAATTATCTAATTGGTAAAACGAGCCTTGACAGTATTATCCATTCGACCTCGGTTGAAAATCTCTACATGATCCCCAGTGGGCCGATCCCGCCAAACCCCTCTGAACTGATCGCCAATGGGCGCCTAAAACACCTAATTGAGGACTTACGCAAATCGTTCGATTATATCATGATCGATACGCCCCCACTCGGTCTGGTTACGGATGCTACGTTGCTCGCCCCGTACGTAGACGAATGCTTCTACCTGGTTCGCCACGAAAAAACGCCTAAACTCTACCTGTCGAACATCAAGGAACTGGCGCATAGAAATCTGTTTAAAACAGTTCATATCATCTTCAACGCGGTCAATTACAAGAACTCCTCCGACTATGGCTATGGATACGGGTATGGGTATGGGTACGGCTATGGAAAAGGGGCGTATTATGGTGAAGAAACCTCGAAAAAGAGCTGGATCAACCGACTCCTGTCGAAAGTATAAGCAGTATCATCCACATCCGTTCGTTTTATAAATACTTATATGATGAGTCGACCAGAAGCCGTTTCGATTGGCGTAATCGGATTAGGGTATGTAGGGCTGCCCTTAGCCGTTGAATTCGGAAAAAAATACCCGGTTTTTGGCTTTGATGTCAATAAAGAGCGGATTCGGCAACTGGCCGAAGGGTATGATGCCACGCTGGAAACAGCGAGAGAGGAAATCTGCTCGGCAAAGCATCTGACGTTCACCCACGATATCGAGCTATTACGGTCCTGCACCGTCTATATTGTCACCGTACCGACCCCCATCGATAGCTTCAAAAAGCCCGATCTGAGCTTTTTAGTAAAGGCCTCGGCGGCCGTTGGGAAACTTCTGAAAAAAGGCGATACGGTCATTTACGAATCGACGGTTTATCCGGGCTGTACGGAAGAAGATTGCGTGCCTGTGCTGGAAAAGTGCAGCAAACTTACCTACAACAAAGACTTCTTCTGTGGCTACTCACCCGAGCGGATCAATCCGGGCGATAAAGAGCGAACACTGACCCGGATTCTGAAAATTACGTCGGGTTCGACCGAGGAAACGGCCGATTTTGTCGATCGTTTGTATGGCTCCATCATCGAAGCGGGCACCTATCGGGCGCCGTCGATTAAAGTAGCCGAAGCTGCTAAAGCCATTGAAAATGCCCAGCGCGACATCAACATCTCGTTTGTGAACGAACTGGCGCTAATGTTCGACCGGATGGGCATCGATACCAACGACGTGCTGGATGCGGCTGGTACCAAATGGAACTTCCTGAAATTTAAACCGGGACTGGTCGGCGGGCATTGCATCGGCGTTGACCCCTATTACTTAGTGCATAAAGCCCAAAGTCTTGGCTATTATCCCCAGGTTATTGCGTCTGGTCGGCTGGTGAACGACGGCATGGGCATGTTTGTCGCAAAGAAAATTCTGAAGCGACTCATTGCCAACGGGCTACAGATTCAGTCGAGTCGGGTACTTATTCTGGGCGTCACTTTCAAGGAAAACTGCCCCGATACGCGCAATACCAAGGTAGTCGATATTTACCACGAGCTTATCGATTTTGGGATTGGGGTAGATGTTTACGATCCCTGGGCCTCTCCGCAGGATGTGCAGGAGGAATATGGTATAGAACTGGCCGATACGATAGAGGGGCAGCAATACGACGGGATTATTCTGGCAGTGGCCCACCGGCAGTTTTTTGAATTGAACATTGACGGGTTAAAAAGAGATGCGAAATCCATTGTGTTCGATGTGAAATCCATCTTCGATAAGAAGCTGGTCGACATTCGGCTATAAGCACAACCGCTTCTCAGTTAACCCCTTACCTATAGTCTTGAAACGTTTTCCTGCAGTATGCATTTCGCCTATCTAACGCCTATTGATCAACCTTTACCATGTCGCTCACACAACTTACCGTTCAGGAAGGCTCACTGGCCGGTGATTCCAGCCGCCCGCTCGATCAGCCCGCCATCATCTCGCCCCGACGCGACAGCATCCACCAGAAACTGCCCGATGGTTTACTGACCATTGCGCAGAAAGAGGCCTGGCATTGTACCCGTTTAGACGACATTATCCAGCATAAGCTCGATCAGACGGTTGCTCATGTATACATTGACGACATACTGCTGAAAGCCCACGACCCGAACCAGGTTTTCGAAACCATTCGGACCAAACTAATCGACAATACCTATTTCGCATTTCGCATCGTAACGGCCGAAAACATAAAAACGAGCATTCAGCAGCGCATTTCCTACGGTTTCTTTACGCTCTATTACCCCTTCCATTTTTTATCCAGACGGGTACTCCCGAAACTCAAGGGCTTTCGTAAACTATGCCGGTTGCTGGCCATCCCGGTCGACATCTCGAAAGCTGAAATCATCGGTCGGTTGATTTACAAAGGATTTGACATTGTTAAGCTGGTCGAAACGGCTCAGGATACGCTGATCATTGCCAAAGCGAACACGGGCGTCAATCCCAGCCAGCATAAACCAGCCTCCAACGAAGGGTTCCTGTTTCGGATGCAGCGGGTTGGCAAACTGGGCGTTCCGATCACCGTCTATAAATTCCGCTCCATGCACCCCTATGCCGAGTATGTGCAGGAATACCTGCATCGGACCAATGGACTGGATGCGGGCGGCAAGTTTAAAAATGACTTTCGGGTAAGCACGGGCGGGCGCGTATTGCGGAAATACTGGCTCGACGAATTGCCCATGCTATATAACCTGGTGAAAGGCGACATTAAACTGATTGGGGTTCGACCCATCAGCGAGCATTATTTCAGCCTGTATCCCACTCAGGTACAACAGATTCGGAAGAAGCATAAGCCGGGGTTACTACCGCCGTTTTATGCCGATATGCCCAATACGTTCGAGGAAATCGTTCAGTCGGAACTGACGTATCTGGAAGCCTACGAAAAAGCGCCCTGGCAAACCGATCTGGCCTATTTGCTGAAGATCCTGAAAAATATCGTCGTTCATAAAGCGCGCAGCAAATAAGACCCCTAAAGCCGCTGAAGGGGACTTATTAATTATAATCTAAATTTTGTCATCCCGACGTAGGAGGGATCTTCGGAGGCTAGTTACTATCTCCTTCCTCAGAGATCCCTCCTGCGTCGGGATGACAAAAAACAAAAGCTTTAAAGGGTAGTGTATTTAGTTCGAGCGAGGGTAATGACTTCTTTAGACGGTTTAGGGCTTTCGACACAGTTTGCAACAGCATGACTCCTGCTCTGCCTTTACCCGGAATTGTTGCCCCCATCCAGATGGTTGATTTGAAGAATCAGTATCTGAGAATCAAACCCGCCATCGATGCGGCCATTCAGGAATGTCTGGATACGACGGCCTTTATCAAAGGACCGCAGGTAGGGGCTTTTGAACAGCGACTGGCGCAGTATCTGGATGTGAAGCATGTGATTTCCTGCGCCAACGGAACCGACGCCCTTCAACTGGGGATGATGGCGCTGGACCTGCGACCGGGCGATGAGGTCATTGTACCCGCTTTTACCTACGTAGCCACGGCCGAAGTCATCGCCTTACTGGGCCTCAAACCCGTGATGGTGGATGTAGACCCGGCCACGTTTACCCTTACGCGGGAAAGTATCGAAAAGGCCCTTTCGCCACGAACCCGGCTGGTAGTACCCGTGCACCTGTTTGGACAATGTGCAGATATGGCGGAGATCACCTCCGTTTGTCAGCAGCATGGGCTGGCCATAATCGAGGATACAGCCCAGGCGGTAGGAGCAACCTACACCTTTCGGGACGGAACCACAAAGGCCGCAGGCGCAATGGGTGATCTGGGTACAACTTCGTTCTTCCCCTCCAAAAACCTCGGCTGTTTTGGCGATGGGGGAGCGGTATACACCAATCAGGATGAACTGGCGCATAAAGTGAAGATGATCGGGAATCATGGACAGGCCCGAAAGTATGTCCACGAAACGATTGGTGTGAATTCGCGCCTGGACACCATTCAGGCAGCTATTTTACTCGAAAAACTGAAGCATCTGGACAGTTATACCCAAGCCCGTCAGCAGGTAGCCCGTCGGTACGACGAAGCCTTCCGGAACGTGGAGGCCATCCAGACGCCATACCGAAACCCGGATTCAACCCACGTCTTTCATCAATACACGCTGAAAGTGCCAGCCAATAAGCGGGATGGGCTGAAAGCGTATTTAAGCGAGAAGAAAATACCCAGCATGATCTATTACCCAATTCCTTTGAACGCCCAGAAAGCCTATCAGGGCGTCGGGCGCGTGGTGGGCGATTTATCGGTAACGCAGGATTTATGCCAACGGGTGATCTCCCTCCCGATGCATACCGAATTGTCGGACGATCAGATCACGTATATCACCGAAACAGTCATTGACTATTTCGCTTGAGGAAGGAAGAAACTATTTGTCATTCCGCCGATAGGAAGCAGATAATGCATTCTGGACGATTGAGCTACAGAAGAAGAAACTGTTTGTCATTCCGACGAAAGGAGGAATCTTCGGAAACAGACTATTTAATGGAACCTTCCGAAGATCCCTCCTTTCGTCGGGATGACAAAAAAACATTCTTAAAATACGCCTGATTCGTTGAGCTCCGTTTTTATACATCCCTCGGCTATTGTTGATGATGGCTGTCAGATTGGTGAGGGCACGAAAATCTGGCATTTCTCGCACATCATGCCCGGATGCGTGATTGGGAATGGGTGTAACATAGGCCAGAATGTGGTGATCTCCCCACAGGTCGTGCTGGGCAATAACGTGAAGGTCCAAAACAACGTGTCGATCTATACGGGCGTAACCTGCGCTGATGATGTGTTTTTGGGGCCGTCGATGGTATTTACGAATGTGATTAACCCCCGAAGCGCCATTGTCCGAAAAGATCAGTATCAGCAAACGCACGTTGGTAAAGGAGCCAGTATCGGTGCCAATGCCACCATCGTATGCGGGCACGACATTGGTGAATATGCCTTTATTGGCGCGGGGGCAGTAGTCACCAAATCTGTTCCGCCTTATGCGCTGGTAGTCGGGAACCCGGCCCGGCAACTCGGCTGGATCAGTGAATACGGTCATCGACTCACCTTCGACGAGCAAGGGGTAGCCCAATGCCCTGAAAGTGGAGATACCTACCAACTAGTAGACGGTACAATTCATAAAGGGCTATAGAGTTTTAAGCATACTCAGATTTAAGCCCCTACTTTACCTGGCATCTATTGGAAATGACAGTTTTTGTCATCCCGACGCAGGAGGGATCTTTGGTCACTATTAATTATCTCCTTACCCGAAGGTCCCTCGTTCCTCGGGATGACAAAAACATAGTAGTTTAGCTTCTACAGTCTACTTACCGCTCCTTCCTCTATGAAAACATTTGCCCTCATCGGTGCTGCCGGTTTTATAGCCCCCCGCCACCTGAAAGCCATAAAAGAAACCGGAAACCGACTCGTAACGGCCTTCGATAAGTTCGACTCGGTGGGCGTAATGGATAGCTTCTTTCCCGAAGCCGATTTCTTCACGGAGTTCGAGCGGTTTGACCGGCATGTTGACAAAAAACGACGGGAAGGCGATCCGATTCAGTACGTCAGCATCTGTAGCCCAAACTACCTGCACGACGCCCACATTCGGTTTGGACTGCGAAGTGGGGCCGATGTGATCTGCGAAAAACCGCTGGTGCTGAATCCCTGGAACATTGACGGACTGGCTGAAATGGAGAAAGAAACGGGTAAACGGGTCCACAACATCCTTCAACTTCGGTTGCACCCCAGTATCGTAGCCCTGAAAAACCGCATTGCCAACAGCCCAGCCGATAAAGTGTATGATGTAGACTTGGCTTATATCACCTCGCGGGGCAAATGGTATAACATCAGTTGGAAAGGCGATACCACCAAATCGGGTGGTGTGGCAACCAACATCGGTGTCCACTTCTTCGATATGCTGACCTGGATTTTTGGCAAAGTGAAGAAAAACGTCGTGCATGTACGCGAGGAGAATACAGCCGCTGGATTTCTGGAACTGGAACGGGCCAATGTGCGCTGGTTTCTGAGTACCGAATATGAGTCCCTGCCCGAAGCGGTTAAACTGGCGGGTAAACGAACCTACCGTTCCCTGCAAATGGAAGGCGAAGAAATCGAGTTCAGTGACGGCTTTACCGATCTCCATACCCGAAGCTACGAGCACATTCTGTCCGGGAGTGGCTTTGGCCTGCTGGAAGCTTATCCCTCCATCGAAATCGTTCACTACATCCGGAATGCTAAACTAAGTGCAAAAACGAGTGATTATCATCCTTTAGTTAAGTCTACTTTAAGTCACCTGGACCTGCTTAATGAGTAGTGTTTAAATGACTTTATACGTGTAAACTAAATTCAGTAGACAAACAACTTTGATGATGATTCGATATAAAACCATATTGGTAACAGGAGGAGCCGGTTTTATTGGGTCTAACTTGTGTGAAGCCCTATTAGCGAAAGACAATAAGGTTATATGCCTGGATAATTTTTCTATAGGTAAGCGAGAGAATATCGATGGGTTTTTGAACCATCCTGATTTCAGCCTCATTGAAGGGGATATTCGAAACCTTGCTGATTGCCGAAACGCTGTCAAGGGGGTTGATTTTGTATTGCATCAGGCTGCTTTAGGATCAGTGCCCCGCTCAATTGCTGATCCTATTGCGACTAACTCCGTCAATGTTACAGGCTTTTTGAATATGCTGGTAGCTGCGAAGGACGCCGGAGCTAAGCGTTTTGTATACGCCTGTAGCTCATCAACCTATGGCGACTCGACGGTAATGCCTAAAAGAGAAGACGTAATTGGAAAGCCGCTATCACCCTACGCGGTGACGAAATATGTTAATGAACTTTATGCGGATGTATTTCATAAAACGTACGGGTTCAATACAATAGGATTGAGGTATTTCAATGTATTTGGGAAAAGACAGGACCCCAACGGACCCTATGCAGCCGTGATACCTAAATTTATTACGCAGTTGATGAAGTATGAAGCACCTGTAATTAATGGTGACGGCGAACATTCGCGGGATTTTACATACGTGGCCAATGTCGTGCAAGCGAATCTTCTTGCTTTAACTTGTGAGCAGGAGAGTTTAAATACGATCTATAACATAGCGTATGGCGGGCGCATTACACTGAATGAGTTAGTGAGACATCTCAAAAATCAACTAGCTGATTACGATGCCGCCATCGCCAATATTGGCGTGATACATGGAAGTAATCGTTTAGGAGATATTCCTCATTCATTTGCTTCCATTGAAAAAGCAAAGCGTAATTTACATTATGAGCCTGCCTATACTGTAGAAGCGGGCTTGAAACAAACCGTGGAGTGGTACTGGCAACAACAATCAAAATTGGTAGAGGCTGGTAAAGGGGTACTTTAAACTATAGTATTTTTTATAAATGGTTGCCCAGAAAACAGAATACGAAAATTCTATAGTACCCAAAGACAAGCTATTTGATTTACGATTACAAGAAATCTGGAATTATCGGGATCTTTTGGTCTTGTTTGTAAGAAGAGATTTCGTCGCCAAATACAAGCAGACCATTCTGGGGCCCGTGTGGTTTTTTATCCAGCCAATTTTCCAGACGGCGGTAATGGCTATTGTCTTTGGTGGAATGGCTAGACTGTCGACCGATGGCGTACCACCCATTCTGTTTTACCTGGCAGGCGTTACAGCCTGGAATTACTTTTCCAACTGCCTGCGGGCAACATCGAACACATTTACTGCTAATGCGAACCTGTTTGGAAAAGTGTATTTTCCAAGAGCGGTAACTCCCTTATCTATTGTGATCAGTAACCTAATCCAATTTGGGATTGGGATGGTGCTCTTCCTGCTTATTTATATCTTTTTTGTCATTACAGGAACAGCATTGCATCCCAGTATCACCCTACTTCTCTTGCCCTTGCTGATCGTTGTAATGGGCTTTATGGGGCTAGGGCTCGGTATGCTCGTATCCGCCATGACCACCCGGTACCGGGATTTACAGTATCTGGTCGAATTTGGTGTGCAACTACTAATGTATGCTACCCCGGTGATCATTCCGTTATCGGCTATACCGGCTAAATACAAACCCATCATGCTGGTTAACCCCATGACGGGCGTGATCGAAACATTTAAGTATGGTTTTTTCGGAGCGGGTACGTTTTCATGGCCGCTACTCAGCTATTCAATCGGATTTACTGTCATCGTATTTTTGATTGGGTTGGCTATCTTTAATAAAACTGAGAAAAACTTTATGGATACGGTGTAAACCTATCCTGAAATTGCCTGTATGAAGCCGATTATTCGCGTTGAAAACCTATCCAAACAGTATCGCCTGGGCGCTATTGGGACCAAAACGATCCGGGAGGATGTGCAACGATGGTGGCATCGTATTCAGGGTAAGGAAGACCCATATCTGAAAATTGGTGAAACGAACGACCGGAGTAGTAAAGGGAATAGCGACTATGTGTGGGCGCTAAGAGACATTAATTTTGAGGTAATGCCCGGCGAGGTACTGGGTATTATTGGCAAAAATGGAGCAGGTAAATCAACACTACTAAAAATTCTTTCCAAAGTTACGGGGCCAACCACGGGACGCATTGACTTTAATGGCCGAATTGGAAGTTTACTGGAAGTTGGAACTGGCTTTCATCCTGACTTAACAGGGCGAGAGAATATATTTCTGAATGGTGCCATCCTGGGCATGACAAAACGTGAAATTCGGTCAAAACTAGATGAAATTATTGATTTCTCGGGTTGTGAACGGTATATAGATACCCCAGTTAAAAGGTATTCAAGTGGGATGACAGTGCGGTTAGGATTTGCAGTCGCAGCTCACCTAGACCCAGAAATTCTAATAGTAGATGAAGTATTGGCCGTCGGGGATGATGAGTTCCAGAAAAAAGCTCTCGGCAAAATGCAAGAAATTAGTAAGAACGAAGGGCGTACTGTTTTATTTGTTAGCCACAACATGATAAGTATTAAAAAACTATGTAATAGTGGCCTATTTTTAGAAAATGGTAATGTTTTAATGAGGGATTCAATATCTAAAGTAGTAAATACTTATGAATATAAAAGTGCATCAATAGGTGAGATTGACCTAAGCTTAAGAAGTGATAGGAAAGGTTCTGGTAAAATAAAAGTTATGAGTTGTAATTTATTGAATCGTTTTAATTATAAAACAACTAACATAGATTGCGGAGAAGTATTTTTGTTAGACTTGTCAGTAAAAAGTAATTTAATGGAAACTAAATCGAAAAATATTGAAATAGCTGTTAATATTTGCCATATTGGAGGAGATAGGATAATACAATTAAGTAATCGCTTTTTAGGGCAAAATATTTATTTAAATTCAGAGTTAACCAGAATACAATTTAGAATTGATAAATTTCCGTTGAACCCTGGTAAATATGCAATAAGAATATTTATTGCAAATAGTATAGAAATATTTGATTGGATAGATAATGTTTTAATTTTAAATGTTGAAGATGGAGATTTCTTTAAATCAGGATTTGTTGAGAATAGCTCAGTCTTTTTTGTTGATCATTCTATCAATATTATTAATAACTAATATAAAATGAGAAGGAATAATGAAATAACAATTTTAGATTTTGACGCTGGTAACTTAAATGTATTAGTGAAAAAATTAGGAGATTTTGGCTTTAAAGCTCAGTATACAAATCAGATATCAAAACTTTCGGATGCAAATTTTTTATTAATTCCAGGTGTTGGTCATTTTAGAACAGCAATGAATAATTTAAAACGGAATAACATAATTGATATATTAAATAAAAAGGCTTTACTTGATAAAATCCCTATCATAGGTATATGTTTAGGAATGCAATTATTTTCAAACTATAGTGAAGAAGGTAATTGTGAAGGGTTAGGATGGATTAGTGCAGAAACTAGGCTATTAAAATATAATGATAAAAGAATTAAAGTGCCACATATAGGTTGGAATAAAATTATTCCAACTCATAATAATAATTTTTATTCCTCCAATGAAATAAATCATGAATATTATTTTATACATTCATACTATGTAAAGTGTAATCATGAAGAAAATGTATTAAGTTTTTCAAATTATGGAAATACTTTATTCTGTTCTTCTATTTTATATGATAATATTCTAGGCTTTCAATTCCATCCGGAAAAGAGCCAAAGAAAAGGTATGGAAATGCTTGTCAAAGCAATTAATTTTCAGATGGAAAAATATGCATTATAGAGTTATTCCAACATTATTATATAAAAACGATGGCCTTTATAAAGGCCATCGTTTTAAAAACCATGTCTATTTAGGTGATCCACAGAATGCTATAAGGATTTTTTCTGAAAAAGAAGTAGATGAATTAGTTTTGTTTGATATAAATGCAACTTTAGAGCAAAAGAAGCCTAATATTCAGTTCATTAATCGAGTTGCCGAAGAATGCTATATGCCATTTGCAATAGGAGGTGGGATAAATAATTTAGATACAATACGTGATGTTTTAAGAGCAGGTGCAGAAAAGGTTATATTAAATACTAAAGCAGTTTCTGACCCACAATTTATTAAGTTTGCAAGTGAGGAATATGGTAGGACTAGTATCGTAGTGGCCTTAGACTATAGGAAAAATTTCTTTGGAAAGAATATTGTGTACACATATTCAGGAACTAGAAAAACTAGGTACGAATTAATTGATTTTGTTCGTATTGCTGAAGACATGGGGGCTGGGGAGCTTATACTAACATCGATTGATAGAGATGGGACAAGATCAGGGATAGATTTAGAAACTATTAAAAAAGTAAAAGATACTTTATCAATTCCTATAATAGCGTCTGGCGGGGTTGGTAATAGTGTACACATAGAAGAAGCAGTTAAATTCGCAGATGTTTCAGCAGTAGCTGTTGGTACTTATTTTGTATTAAAAGGCAATCATAACTCGGTATTAATTACTTACCCAAAAGATTGGAAATGAATAATAACTATAGAATTTGTAATCAGTGTGTAATGGATACTTCAGATAATTATATAGTATTTGATGATAATGGTGTATGTAATCATTGTCATAATTATGATTTAGTAGTTACAAATAATGTGATTCCCAAAGCCCAAAGGCAAGAGAAGATAGCTCACTTAATTAATAAAATAAAGCTGAGTGGTAAAGGCAATAAATATGATTGTATCGCAGGGCTTAGCGGTGGAATGGACAGTTCATATGTAATTTATTTAGCAAAAAAATTAGGGCTTCGAACATTAATAGTTCATTTTGATAACGGTTGGGATTCTGAACTGGCAATAAAAAATATAGAAAATATTATTAATTATACAGGGTTTGACTATTACAACTACATTGTTGATTGGGAAGAATTTAAAGATTTACAATTGTCTTACTTTAAAGCATCTGTTGTAGATGTAGAAATACCAACAGATATGGGTATATTCTCATTAATACCTAAAGTAGCAATTAAGTATAATATTAAATACATAATTTATGGGACTAATATTGAAACTGAAACAACAATGGGTACGGGCTGGAATTATACTAAAATGGACAGAGCTAATTTAGAAGCTATTCACAGAAAATATGGAACGAAAGAACTTAGAACTTTTCCAAACTATACATCATTTGATCAGTTACTTTTTAAAATAAAAGGTATAAAGCAAGTTAATATATTAAATTATGCCGAAACAAATTACGACGAAATAGCTAAAGTATTGTACAATGAATTTAAATGGAAAAACTACCCTGTTAAACATGGAGAGTCTATTTTTACAAAATTTTACCAATCCTATTACTTACCAAAAAAATTTGGAATCGACAAAAGAAGAGCCCATTTATCAGATTTAATAAACTCAGGACAGAAAGAAAGACAACAGGCTTTAGAAATCTTGTCCAAAACCGTATATAGTTCTTTAAGTGAAGAAGAATATGAATATAAATATGTAATAAGAAAATTGGGGTTAACAGAAGAACAGTTTACTGATATAATGGAACGCCCTATAAATAAGCATGCTGATTTTTCTACAAATCAGCCGGTTAACAATATAACCGATAGAGTATTTTTAAAGATAAAAGATACAAAGATTCTAACTGCTATTCTTGGTAAAATATATAGAATATTTTCATAAGCAAAGAACGATGTCAATTTTTCCTATCAAGCTGAAAGCTATCCTTAATATATGAATAATAAATTAAAGATTTTTAAGGCTTTTCCGGCATATAAAAGCTATTTGTCTAGTTTTTACCAAAAAAGAGGCAAATTAGAAATAGAACCATTTAATATTCAGAAGAAAGAGTTAATTGATGATGCATTTCCATGGATATTCTCTTGGTCTACAAATAATTTAGATGAAGATATAGAAATATTTGAAACTGTACATAATTCTGAAAGCCTTCAGAAAAGTTGGAATGTAAAAAAAAAATATAGTGAGAAGTGGCAGCAAGAAATATTAATAGACCAAATAAAAGCCTTTCAGCCTAATATTTGTATTATTTATCCACCAGATTTATTTAACAGTGAATTACTATATGAAATTAGAAGAGCTGTAAAGCATGAAATAATTATTGCTGGTTACGATGGGATGAACCGTGAGAATGAAAAATTATATAAAGGTTATGACTTAATAATAACATGTTCAGACTTTATTAGCCAATATTATAATATAAAAGGATTTTTAACTTATTCATTGGATTTTAGTTTTGATGATTCGATATTAAGTAGACTTAAGAAAACTAATAAAAAATTTAATTTAAGTTTCACAGGTTCTATTTATAATAATATTCATGATGATAGATATAAATTGATAAAATATTTGCTTACACGGACAGATGTTAATATTAGATCAGAATTTAATTATGGAATTAACAACAGTTTAATATCAAAAGGGCAGCTGAAAAGATTAATAAAGAATAGAGATTTTGCAAACTATTGGGCTTTATGGCGTATACAGGAAAAGAACCTAGGCCCTGTTTACGGACTTGATATGTATCAATTCTTAAAAGAATCTAAAGTTTGTTTAAATATGCATGGTGATCTTATAAAATTTGCTGCTAATGTTAGATTATATGAAATAACTGGAATTGGTTCCTGTATGATAACTGATTGGAAAAGCAATATCTCTACGTTATTTGAGCCAGACAAAGAAGTTATGACGTATAGCTCATTTGAAGAGGCATATGACAAATCGAAATTTTTAATAAAGAATAATCAATATAGAGAGAATATGGCATTAGCTGCTCAGAAAAGAACATTAGAGAATTATACTTATAGAAAACGCATGCCTGTTCTTTTTGAATTTTTAAAAAAACTATATAAATAGCTTTATAAAAGAATAAATTTGTTATGGCAAAAACGATAAGAGCTTGGTTTTACAGATTTATTAAATATATTATACCAGAAATTAATATTTTAAAAAAAAATATACATTGGAATGAATTTGTAGATTATAAAGGTTTTTGTACTATAGATGAAAACGTTAAAATAAATTCGCCATATAATTTACAAAGTGTTACTATAGGTTCTTACACATATATAGATAGGAATTCATATATTTCAAATACAGAAATTGGAAAGTTTTGTTCAATTGGTCCTAATTTAGTGTGTGGTTGGGGGATACATCCGACTAATGGAATTAGCACATCCCCTATGTTTTATTCAACTAAGAAACAAAACGGGCTGACACTTTCTCCACGAGATAAAATTATAGAGAGGAAAAAAATTGTAATTGAGAATGATGTTTTTATTGGAGCTAATGTAACTATTCTTGATGGTGTTACAATTGGGAATGGAGCTATAATTGGTGCTGGAGCAGTTGTATCAAAAAATATTCCACCCTATGCTATAGCTATAGGGGTACCCATTAATATTATTAAATTTAGATTTAGTGAAGATCATATTAAAGCTTTGTTAGAAATTCAATGGTGGAATTTTTCAATTGAAAAACTTAAACAAATAGAGGAGTTTTTTTTTGATCTAGATCAGTTTATTGAAAAATTTGATCAATAGTCTTTCTATAATTACTGTTAATCTAAATAATGCTGAAGGTCTGCGAAAGACTATTGAAAGTGTTTTAGTACAAAGTTTTATAAATTTTGAATATATTATTATTGACGGTGGAAGTACAGATTCTAGTATCGACGTAATTCAATATTATAGCAACTCTATCCATTATTGGGTAAGCGAAAAAGATAATGGTATATACCATGCTATGAATAAAGGCATTCTTAGTGCCAAGGGTGAGTATCTCCTTTTTCTAAACTCTGGTGATTATCTTTACACTACCAATACTCTTTCAGATGTTTTTTCTATCTACCACACTGAGGATTTTTTATGTGGAAGTTCTGTGATAAGTAAAGATGATAAAGTCATTCATGTTACGAATCCGCCCGAAGTGCACACATTTTTAGCGTATTATAGAGCTACTATTTCTCATCAGGCAACTTTTATTAAGAGGTATTTGTTTAATCTATATGGGCTTTATAGAGAAGATTTTCGTTATAATTCAGACTGGGAATTTTGGATACGTACTATAATTCTACAAAATTGCTCAACTAGAAAGCTTTCAGTTGTTATTTGTAACTATGACCTTAATGGTGTATCTTCTATAAATAGTGAGTCTGAAGAATATAAAAGAGAAGTACAAGAGGTTTTGAGTATACCTTTACTTCAAAAATTTGTACCTGATTATGAATCTCAATGGCAAAAGAAGAGAGAAATGGCTCCCCTTTATTGGGTTAAATCTAAAAAAGTACTATTTAAGCTAATCTCGTTTTTATACAAACTAGCTGGATACTATAATAAAGTAAAAAATAAGATATATTATTGAGAATATCATTTTATATTAAATTAATATAATGAAAATATTATTTATTACCCATTATTCTTCAATGTATGGTGCTAATAAATCTCTATGCAGTCTGCTACTAGATTTGCGTAGTACATATAAGCTTACTCCTCTAGTTTTATTACCTAGTCATGGCGCTATTTGCGAATTTCTTGAAAAGCATCAAATTGAATATATAGTTTCTCCTTTCTATTGGTGGGTTAATTCTGAACGTGGAGTTTATAAGTGTTTATTAAACATACGCAAACAAATTGTTAATTATTACCGAATTAACGCCATTTTAGCCATGTTAGAAGACTACAATATAGGTGCAGTCTACTCTAATTCAATTGTTATTAATCTAGGTTACTTTATTAGTTCTCGATTAAATTGTCCACATATATGGCATTTTCGAGAAAGTATGGATTCTTACAATTTTAAATTTTCCCTTGGCAAGCGTTTTGCTGCCTTTTTTTTTATTTATTCCGCCCAAAAATATATACTTATCTCTGATTACCTCATGAGATATTATAGCCCTTTATTGCCACATGATAGAGTCATAAGAATTTACAATGGCTTGTCATTAAATTGCAGTGTTCCCTCTTTTACCAAAATGACGAATATGAACATAGCCGTAGTTGGTGTTATATCTTCTCAGAAGAATCAAATGGACATTTTACGCGCTAGTTTATTATTAAGACATAGGGGGTACGCAAATTTTACTCTTCACTTTATTGGTACTGCACAAAGTAGTTATTTAACACAGATAAAAACCTTTTTAAAGGAAAATAATTTAGATAGCTTTTGTCAGTTTCATGGACATGTATCAAATGTCCATGCTTTATTAGACTCTATGCATTTAGGTATAGTTACCTCGCGAGATGAAGCTTTTGGACGGGTCAGTATAGAATATATGTTACACAGTATGCCTGTAATTGCTAGTAATTCAGGCGCTAATCCGGAATTAATCAAGATGGGTGAGAACGGCTTCTTATATGAATTATTTAATTCTACTGAACTGGCAAATTATATTGAATACTTTTTAAATAACAGCGAGTCTATGAGAAAAATGGGTATTCAAGCTCGGAAATTTGCTGAGGCCAATTTTTCTCAGGAGCAGAATTCTCGTAATGTTTACGAAGTAATTTGCAGTGTATTATAATCAATAGCTATAATTAATATAATAATGTGTGGCATTTCTGCTGTATATCGTTATGAAAGTTTGCTTGATGCGGACATACTAAAAATGACCGCAATGAACCAAGAGATGTACTATCGGGGACCAGATGATGAAGGGGTATGGAATGATACACATTGTGCAATGGCTCAAGTTAGACTCTCTATTATAGGGTTAACTAAAGGGAAACAACCATTATTTAATGAGGATAAAACTTTAGTTCTAATTTGTAATGGAGAAATTTACAATTATCTTGAAATACGTAATAATTTATTAAGTAAAGGTCATGTATTTAGCTCAGATAGTGACTCCGAAACTATTTTACATCTGTATGAAGAATATGGTACTGATTGTCTGAAACATCTTCGAGGCATGTTTGCTTTCTGTCTTTGGGACTCTCAAAAGCAACAACTTTTTGTCGCTAGAGATCGTATTGGTGAAAAATTACTTTATTATGCTCATGTACCGGGTGGTGTAGTGTGCAGTAGTGAGCTCAAAGCAATTTTAAAGAATTACATTCATCAACCACAAGTTTTGTTAGAACAACTAGCAGCTCCCATACGTTACACAGCTCCAACAAGTAAAAGTGATACATATATTGATCAGATTAAACGGATTGAGCCTGGGCAATATCTAATTATAAATAAAACTGGTATTCAAAAACATAGGTATTGGAAACGGGATCATACTGATCGATTTATGGGTGGCTTAGCTGAGGCCAAAGAAGAAACGCTACGTCTTATGCGCGAGTCTGTAGATATGTGCTTGCGTAGCGATGTTCCTGTGGCAGTTATGCTTAGTGGTGGAATAGATTCCAGTGCTATAGCTGCTTTGGCCAAAGAGAAGGGTCGAGAAGTGCATACTATAACCGCTGGCTATAAAGGTAATCATAGTGTTGATGAACGAGAAGTAGCTAAACGCTTTGCAAAGGAGCAAGGGTTTATTTATCATGAGGTTGAGCTTGATGAGTCAGATTTTAAAAATTGTTTCAATGAATTTACAGAGCATATAGACGAACCTATTACTGATAGTGCTGCTCTGGCTCAATGGGCATTATATAAGAAAGTAAAAAGTTTAGGCTTTAAAGTACTGTTAGGCGGTATGGGAGGGGATGAGTTATTTTATGGATATCCCTACTGGAATAAACTCGCTGAATCTTTACGTTTACATCGACAGCACCAGGCTTTATTCCCCTGGAAAGGTTATAATAAGAAGAAGAAATATTTAGAATTTATATTAAAAAATTGGAAATATATATTGTACGCAGGACATCCACTAAAAATTGCTGATAGCTCTATATGCTATTGGATGCATGCAGATTATAAAAAGTTTGCTGATAAAGCCTATTTTTTATATGGAGATCAAAACCATTCTTTCTCAGACGTAAACCTATACCAGGCATTTGGAAATACAGAACCTGGTAAAGAGATAGACATAGTTTATGATTTTAGTTTTGATAATATCATGACCATGGCCTATTTATATCTTGCTGATCGAGAAGGTATGGGTAATTCAATTGAAATTCGCTCTCCCCTGCTTGATTATAAATTAGTAGAATTTGTTTCTTCTCTCCCAGTTGAAATTAAATATAACTCAGATAATCCAAAGTACTTCCTTAAAGAGGTTCTAAGGGGAATTGTTCCAGATTATATACTTGATGCCCCTAAAAAAGGGTTTACACCACCCAACGACTTTATCAAAGAGGTGGTCAATAGTTATCAATACAAATCTATCAAATCAGACTACAAGTTTTACAATTCAATATTAGCTGATAGAGTATTATCCCTATACATTAATAAAAAATAAGACATTGGCCCTCCTCTCTCCTATAATACTTTTTGTATATAATAGGCCCTGGCATACAGAGCAAACACTAAGAGCACTTCAACAAAATGACCTCGCTGGTGAAAGTACATTATATATATATGCCGATGGACCGAAAGCGAATGCTGATGAAGAAAATTTAAAATCTATTGAAGATGTCAGAGCTATAATTCACGCTAAGCAATGGTGCAAAAACGTAGTTGTTATTGAATCGGATCAAAACAAAGGGTTGGCTGAATCAATAAAATCAGGCGTAACAGAAGTAATCCAGAAACATCAGAAAGCTATAGTAATGGAAGATGATCTTATTAGTTCTCCTGCCTTTCTGACGTATATGAATAATGCACTTGATTTCTATGAAGATCGTAAATCTGTTTTTTCAATAAGTGGATATTGCTTACCACCAACCAAAATGCCTTTTCCAGTTGACTATACTTATGATGTATTTGTAAGTTTAAGAAATTCATCTTGGGGATGGGCTACGTGGGTAGATAGATGGAATCAGGTTGATTGGGAAGTAAAATCATATGCAGAAATGCAAAACAATAAATTTATCCAAGAAGCCTTTAATCGAGGAGGGGATGATGTATATGAAATGCTTCACTTACAGCAAGAAGGTAAACTCAATATATGGTCAATCCAGTTTACGTTGGCACATTTTGCAAATCATGCTATCTCCATTGTACCTACTAAATCATTTATCAATAATATTGGATTAGATGGGAGTGGTGAGAATTCGGGAACACATTTAAATTTAAAACATGAAGTATTGAATAAAAAAAGGGAATACAAATTCCTTAATATTTTATATGAAGATAAGCGTATCGTAAATATTTTTTATAGTGCTTATTGTAGAAAGAAAAGACCTTTGTGGCAGAAAATAATAAATAGAGCTAACCTGATTGTCAGCTTAAAGCCGCCATTCCTTATAAAAGGAAAAATATACAATTAGTACTAATGTAGTGTTAACCCAGGAGTAAATTATTGTACGCCTTATTAGTATGCAAACTAAACGAAATAGAACAATTAAGATTTTTTTTATGAAATTGATAAAAAAGATCAACTTGCTTCCAATTGTAAATTTTAGATTGAAAATAATTTATGACGACAAAAGTGTTTACATTCCTATAATTAAAGGTATTGGATATGCTAACTTATTTTTAGCGCCAAACTGGTTAACAGAATTAACTAGACATCTTTTGGCAATTGAATACGGCGCTTTTATAGACGTAGGAGTGAATGTGGGGCAAACACTAATAGCTATAAAAACAATCGATAAACGGATTAATTATATTGGTTTTGAGCCAAATGTTATTTGCTGTTCCTATTTAAATGAATTAATTGCTATAAATAATTACCAAAAGACTGATGTTTATAATTTAGCTCTAAATGATAAAATGCAACATCTTTTATTGGAGTTAAATTATGAAACAGATTCCAGAGCATCTATTGTTCCTCAGCTTAGACCTAATTTCTTTTCAAAAAAACAGCGCATTTTAGCACTTACATTCGACGAACTTCAATTAAAAGAAAAAATATCAATTATTAAGATTGATGTTGAAGGGGCTGAATATGAGGTTATTAAAGGAATGGAAAGAGCTATAACTGATAATCAACCTTTTATTTTTTGCGAGGTTTTGGACATTCATAGCACTGAAGCTGAAGCGTTTACTCGTGAGAAAGTGAAAAGCTTATGCACAATGCTTAGCTCGTTAAATTATGGTATTGCCCAATTAGAGCAGTCGACTAATAAAGGTAAGATTGTTAATTATGTGCTATTAGATGAAATTGATGTTAAGCAATGGACTAAAGAAAGTTCTAAATTTAACGATTATATTTTTTATCCTCTTTTTAAAAAAGAATCTTTAGAGTTAATTCTACAAAACCTTTTGCATGAAAATGTTTAATCAGAATTGTTTAGTTCTTAATGAAACTCTCAATTATAACTATTAACTTTAATAATAAAGAGGGTTTAGCTAAAACTATTAAGAGTGTCATAACACAAACTACGTCTGAAATAGAATATTTGGTTATTGATGGTGGTTCTTCTGATGGTAGCATAGAAATAATAGAGGAATATCAGGATCGAATAAATTACTGGGTTAGTGAGCCAGATCGAGGAATATACCACGCTATGAACAAAGGAATTGCGAAAGCGCAGGGAGAGTACTGTCAGTTTCTGAATTCAGGAGACTCGCTTGTATCTCCTGATACAACCTCGCTTATGCTAAGCCAGCTAAATAGCAGCAGTATCGTTTACGGAAATCTGATCAAGCATTGGTCTAACGGCCGCACTTATCGTAATACCTCAATTGCGGTAGACTCACTTTTTACCTTCTACAGCGGTACACTCAACCATGCTTGTACTTATCTTAAACGTTCTCTTTTTGATATCTATGGTCGCTATGATGAATCCCTCAAAATCGTGGCAGATTGGAAATTTTATTTAATTGCCATTGGCATGAACGGAGAGACTGTGCAGTACATTGATGTTGATGTAGTCAACTTCGATATGGGTGGCATTAGCAATCAGCAAAAAAGTATAGAGAAGGCAGAGCGAAGCATGGTGTTGCAGGAAGTTCTGCCTGCCAATCTCCTACGAGATTTCGAACGTTATTACAAGCCTATCAGACAATACCAGCGGATAGCCCGTTATAACTGGGCGCAGAAGATGTTATGGTTTTTGGACAGACTTCTGTTTCAATGGGAAAAATTTAGTAAGGACTAATGGTATGATAGAACAGAATATCATGTTCTCAGTCATCATACCACTTTACAACAAAGCTTCGTACATTCAACTAGCGGTGGAATCTGTACTGAAGCAGACATATGTAGACTTCGAGCTAATCATTGTCAACGATGGCTCTTCGGATGATAGCCTGAATGTAGTGCAGTCTTTTCGGGATTCCCGATTGCGTATAATAAGCCAAAAAAATCAGGGAGTATCAGCCTCACGCAACAATGGCGTCTTGATGGCGCAGCACGAATATATTGCTTTTCTGGATGGGGACGACTGGTGGGATCCTACATTCCTGGAGAAGATGGCGGTTCTCATTGTTTCCCATCCAGCTGCTGGAATTTATGGGTGCCAGTATTTTTGGGTAAAAAATGGTAAGCAGAAATGTTCAATAAATCATGAACCATCTGGATTTGCTGGTTACTTTGATTATTTCGTTGGTTATATGTATGCTTGGTGGATGCCGCTAACGTCTATTTCTGTAGTGATTCGTAAATCGGTGTTCGAGGAAATGCGGGGTTTTAAAACGAACCTGAAATTCGGAGAGGACTTCGACTTATGGGTTCGAATTGCACTCGCGTACCCTGTTGCTTATCTTAATGAACCGCTGGCATTTTACAATCAGGACGTTATTCCTGCAGATAGGGCGCTGGGAGGCAAGCGTTGGCGTTTGCAAGAACATTTTCTGTTTAACCTGGAATTCCTTCGCGAAGCTGAGCAGACTAATCCGATCTTAAAAAGATTGTTAGATGGACTAAAGGTGCGGGGACTATTGAAGTTTTATCTGCGAAATGATTACTCTCCTGAAGTGGCGGCTATTTTAGAGCAGGTAGATTTCAGTAAGCAGCCACGCTATTATCAACGGATATATACCTGGCCAAAATCGCTAATAAAGCTGTACTTTCGAGGGAAAAAAGTTGGTTCAAATGCGAAACAATCCTTGAGAAAATCGTTAAAAAGTCCATGAAGATTGCTCACCTCATGGGATCGCTTAACCGGGGAGGTGCAGAAACCCTTGCCCTGGATATGTTTCGTAATTCGGCTCATGCGGGTTTGAATATGATACTTATTCACCGCAAAGGGGGGACTTTAGCTGCTGATTTTCGAAATTCGGGAGTGGAAACGATTGAGTTAGTACTCAAATCACCCGTTGATGTGAGTTATTTGTTTCGGCTACGAAAAAAGATAAAGGATAAAAAAATTACTATACTGCATGCTCATCAGGTTATTGATGCAGTGTATGCGATCTTAGCCACAGTGGGCATGCCCGCTAGAGTTATCCTTAGTCTCCATGGTCATGGAGTGGCTGACGATAAACTGTCAGCCGCACTTCGCCGACTAGCTATTACGTATGCCGACCGGGTGATCTTTGTCAGCAAAAGCCAGCGTGAACACTATCTTAGGCGTTTCGGAGATATACGAAAGAGCCTGGTCTGTTTCAATGGTCTGGACTTTAGCAAATTTAACGTCAAGCCAGACCAATCGTTGCGTAAGGAACTAGGAATTCCAATGGATTATTTGTTGATGGGATCAGTAGGTAATTTCTCCTCTGGACGTGACCAACAGACAATTTGTCGATTTTTGACCTTGCTTAAACGGGAAGCAATCCCGTTTCATTTTGTTTTTATTGGGGCCGCTTCCAAATCTGAACCTGAATTTTTCCAGCAGTGCGTTGACTACTGTCAAACGCATGGGTTGTCTCAGCAAGTAACTTTTATGGGGAGCCGGTCGGACGTTCCAGCCATATTGCCAGCGCTCGATGCATTTATTTATTCAACCGCGCATGATACATTTGGCATTGCCGTAGTCGAAGCCATTGCGAGTGGAACCCCTGTGTTTGTTAATGATTGGGAAGTAATGAAAGAAGTAACGCAGGAGGGAAACTGGGCTACCTTGTATACATCAAGAGATGAATCAGACCTCCTAAAAAAGTTTATTGACTTCTATCAAAACCAGATTAAGTACCGCGAACGCGCTCAGCAGAATAGTCTGGCTGTAAAAGAAAATTACTCGATCCAGAAATATCTACAACGTCTGAGTACGATCTATACATCTCTATTAAATACTTAGAGTTATGACGACATTTCTGCCTAAATATTTTACAAGAAAAGCTATTATTTTATATGTACTACTACTAATAATCTGTTCAGGAGCACTTGTACAAAATATTCTTCCATTTCGTTGGGTAATGTTTGGCATAGTGGAGGTATTTAGCTTCTTTTATTTTTCTAATCTGCTTACGAAAAGGTGGGGTGCATTTACACCAATACTTTTTAAGCGAAAGCTTTTCCGAACAGCGCTAACGATTCGCATGCTATATGCGGTATTCATATTTGTTTTTTATACAATAACGACTGGTAAACCTTTTGAGTTTGGAGCTGCTGATTCAGTAGGCTACCATGAAGAAGCGATCTGGCTTATTGACTTGCTCCAAAATAATCAGTTGCCTATTTATCTGGAATACATTAAAGGGAATTATTCAGATTTAGGCTATGTGGTGTATTTGACGGCAGTCTACTCATTGGTAGGAGTCAATATTTTTTTAGTGCGTCTGATCAAAGCAGTTCTCGGTGCTCTAACCTGTGTATTAGTATACAAGTTGTGCGTTCGTAATTTCGGAGAAAATGCGGGAAGAATAGCGGGTATTCTGGCATTACTCTCGCCCAATCTGATTTATTATTGTGGCTTACATGTGAAAGAGACTGAAATGGTATTTCTTACCGTGTTTTTTCTAGAACGAGCTGACCTGCTTATCCGGCAACAGAAATTTAATACCATTATTCTCACCACGACGATTATATTAGGATTGTCCCTGTTTTTCTTTCGCACAGTGCTGGGTGCAACAGCTATGACTTCACTAGTAATTGGCTTTTTATTATATTCCAGTCAGAGTGTTAGAATTACCTTACCAAGAAAAATAGCTTTTGGGGTCATTATGATAGGAATTGGTTTATTTTTACAGGGTAGCAGGATTGAAGCAGAAATAACTCGCTATTGGGGCGACCGAGACACTAATCAACGAGCCTCAATGATTGCCCGTTCTGAAAGCCCCATAGGCAATAGTTTAGCTAAATACGGTCAAACTGCCATATTTGCCCCCCTAATTTTAATAGCCCCCTTTCCTACACTTATAAATATTGAAACTCAGCAGAATCAAATGTTGCTTAATGGAGGATATTATACGCGAAATATTTATGTATTTTTCCTTATTATCGGATTACTGACACTTTGGAAACGTAGACAAAGTCGACAACATATGCTTCTCCTTTCCTTTTTGTTCAGCTACTTGACAGTATTGGCTTTAAGTAAGTTCGCTCTTGCTGAGCGTTTTCATATGCCGATTTTGCCAGTAATAATCATACTAGCCGCTTTTGGTGTTACACAACTTGATCGAAAACACATCAAGTTTTATCAACCTTATCTTGCTCTGGTAGCACTTATTATTTTAGCCTGGAATATTTTCAAGATTGCCGGTCGAAGTGGTTTATAATAAAGAACACAATAGATGAAAGTGCTTTTTGTCAGTAGTGGGAATAAAAAAGACGGCATTTCTCCTATTATTCTAAACCAGGGTGAAGCCATTCGGCGTGAGGGTGTAGATATTGACTATTTCACAGTGGCTGGCAAAGGGTGGTGGGGTTATATAAGCCATTGGTTGCCGCTAATAAATGTACTTCGGCACAATCAGTACGACTTAATTCATGCTCATTATTCGCTCTGCGGATTCTTGGCCACATTAGCGGCACCCACTGGAATTCCTATAATCGTCTCGTTAATGGGCACATTTCGAAAAAATACGGGTAAATACTACTTAGTCCGTTTTCTTGCAAAGTACCGTTGGCAGGAGGTCATTGTGAAATCAGAGCGCATGCGCGGACAGATTGGCCTGTTTACTGCTCATTTAATTCCCAATGGTGTTGAAATTGAAAAATTTAATCTACCTCTGTCCCGAGTTCAATTAAGGGAAGAACTAGGCTTGGCTAAAGATAGAAAAATAGTAATTTTTGTCTCAGATCCTGAACGGATTGAGAAGAATTTCCCACTCTGCCGAGCATCAATCGATGCCATAAATCGCAGTGATATAGACCTAATCCCAGTTTTTAATAAGCCGCACGAGGAAGTGGTAAAATATATGCTGGCCGCAAATGTACTGATGCTAACCTCCTTATCTGAAGGCTCGCCCAACGTCATCAAAGAAGCCATGGCTGCTAATTGCCCTATTGTATGTACTAATGTTGGCGATGTAGCTTATTTGCTCTCAGGGCTTAAAGGCGCTTTTATCTCTACTAAGTTTGATGAAAATGAGCTTTCTACATTAGTAGAAAGAGCTTTATTAATAAATAATACAGAAGGTTTAAAGCGAATAAAATATTTACAGATAGATAGTATTAGTATAGCTAAAAAAATTGTTGGATTATATAAAAATAATATTCAATAAATCTGATTGAAAATTTATTGAGTTCTTGAGTTATATGATAAAAACAAATAGTTAAAAAATAATTAAGAATAGTTATTTCAATTAGTTATGTTTAAAATAATACTAAGCCTTGGATATGCTGGAGATTTTAATGTTATACGAAGTAAAATGTCGAATAGATTCATAAGGCGTCTACTTTACCCTATTTATAAAGTATTTCTGATCAATCATGGTAGTTATATCCCCTTAGGGTGTAAAATAGAAGGACCTATAAAATTCGTTCATCTACAGGGTATTTTTATATCAAGTAATTCTCAGATTGGGAAAAACTGTACAATATATCAACACGTTACAATTGGCTCAAATAGAGTAAATACTTCAAAAAAATTTGGGTCTCCTAGTATAGGTGATAATTGCATTATTGGAGCCGGGGCTAAGATAGTGGGAGGGATAGTAATTGGGAATAATGTTCGGATTGGCGCGGGATGCGTAGTAATAGAAGATATACCTGATAACTGCACAGTGGTATCACATAAGCCACGTATCATAAGAAGAGAAATTTAATCTTTACTTTCTGTGCTAAGAAACCATTTTATACAGGAGAATATCTTTTTACCTCTTAGTGATGTGGTAACGGGACAATCAGTAAGTAAACACCTAAAATTCCTGCAAAAAAGCAAGTATTGGAGTCGAGAACAATTAGATGTATTTCAGCATAATAGATTAAAATTATTAGTCAAGCATGCTTATGCACATGTGCCTTTTTATCGTGATCTTTTTGATGATTTGAGGTTGTTGCCGGAGGATATACAAACCAAATATGATTTACTTAAACTACCCGTCACTTCAAAATCAACTCTCAAAAAAGAGGGTATTGAGCGATTTACTTCGCAAGCTTACCCCAAAAAGTTAATTAAAAGCCGTGCTTCGAGTGGATCGACTGGAGAGCCTTTACATTATCTGTCGACAAAGGAAAGTTATTCTGTAAATCTAGCTGCCATTTTACGTGGGTGGTTTGATATGGGTTTTCAACTTGGTGACAAATACGTTAAACTGAGTGGCAATCAGAGAAAATCAATTATCAAAAAAATTCAGGATGCAGTAAGCAGTAACCGATACATTTCAGTGGATCCAATGAACGATGAAACTTTTCGATCTGTACTGGAAATCTTTGAAGACTACCAACCAGCCTTTATTCGCTGCTATCCTGACCTACTACTCTTTTTAGCCAACTACAAGATGGCACATCCTGAATACATGTTTTCCCCAAAAGCAATCGCAACCACCGGAAATATGTTGTTTCCTGAGGTAAGAGCTAAAATTGAATCTGCATTTGGTTGTAAGATATTTGATTCATACAGCTGTGAGGGGAATTCTTGTGTATTTGAATGTCCTACTCACACTTGTTATCACTCTGCCGAAGAATATGGAATCACGGAGGTACTTGATTCCAATGGTACACTTATTAAGTCAGGAATAGGTCGATTGATAACTACAGATCTTTGGAATTTAGCCTACCCCTTTATCCGATACGACACTCAAGATTTAGTTGAAGTAGATGAAACACCTTGTGCTTGTGGGCGCAGCCATTTGCGAATTAATAAAATTATTGGACGTGAAAATGAAACATTGATAATGCCTAATGGAAAGAACTTTATTGTCCACCAGTTTACAATTTTTTTTAGCTCTAATGAAAACCTAAAAAGATCTATTGAGCAATTTCAAGTGATCAAAACTAAGACTAATGAGGTTTGTTTTAATCTAATTGTAAATGAGGCATACAATTTGGACATTCAAAATTATTTGATCAATTATTGGGCAAAAGAATTTGGTTCAAATGTTTTTGTCAACACTGTAGATGCCATTCCTTTGCTTTGTAATAATAAGCGTCGATTTATTATAAACGAATAAATTTCATTCCTCTACAAAAAAATATGAAGATTGATATTATAAATTCTAACTTAACTAAAAACTGCCAAATTCAAATAAATGATTTCTTATTAAAATATGGCTCCGCAACTACATTCTTTCAGTCGCCTTCCTATTTTATGGCCTGCTTACAAACTACCAATAAGAAGCCTACGTATATTTTGTTGTATTCTGATGATGATAAGTTGATAGGAGTACTCTTATATGTACGACAGAACTTTATTCGGTTGCCGCTTGCTAAATTTATGTCTAGTCGAGATATTATAATTGGAGGTCCAGTCGTTAAAGAGGATAATTCTTTAGCACTTATAAGAATATTAGACGTTTATATTAAACAGAGGTTTTTACCTATTTACTCTGAGTTTAGAAATCTGTTTGACCAATCAAAAAATAAAGAAATATTTGCTAAAAAGAACATAGTATTTGAAGAACATTTAAATATTCTTGTTGATATTTCTAAGGATGAAGAAAGTTTGAGAAAATCTTTGAAGACAAATGCTAAGAGGAATATTCAAAAATCAATTAAAGAAGGATGTGAGTTTAGTGAAGATACTACTATATCCTCATTAAAAGATAGCTACAAAATACTAAAAGAAGTATATGAGAGAGCGAAGTTGCCACTACCAAGTTTAGTCTATTTTGAAAATATGTTAAATTGTTCAACAAGAGGAAATGAACTAAAGAACTTTAAAGTAAAATATAATAATGAAACAATTGCATGCATGTTATGTGTGGTTTCAAATAATATGATCTATGAGTACTATACAGGGGCATTTCAAAATTACTTTGATAAGTACCCCAATTACTTACTAACATGGGAGATATTTATGTGGGGTAAGAAACATAATATTAATACTTTTGACTTTGGTGGAGCTGGTAAGCCTAATATCCCATATGGAGTTAGAGAGTATAAACTTAAATTTGGAGGTGAGTTAATTAATTATGGAAGATTTACGCGGATCAACTACCCATTAGCTTATAAAATATCCGTACGTTCATTTAATCTTTTAAGACGTATAATAAATAAAATATATAAATAAGACTAAAGAATATCTTCCATAATATGTCCTACGGTAATCTAAATAATTACAATACGAATTTTCTTGATAAAGTTTTGATTAAAATTTATCGTTGGATTGCTTCGTCTTTTCCCCTAAATAAAGTTAGAATTTGGGCACTTAGAGGCTGTGGGTTCTCGATAGGAAAGGATGTTTACCTTGGTCCTGATTTTTTAATTTCAATGATGAATTCAAATAGTTCATGTAGTCTGGTAATCAATGATAGAGTTGCAATTGGGCCTCGAGTTACTATAGTGTTGGCCTCAGACGCAAATTGGTCTCATTTAACTACTTACTATTCGCCAATTAAAGGTAAAGTGATTTTAGGTGCCGACTGCTGGCTCGGAACTGGTTGTATTATCCTTCCAAATGTCTCTATTGGATCATGCTCGGTAGTTGCTGCTGGGGCTGTGGTGACAAAAGATGTGCCAGATTATCACGTAGTTGCAGGGGTACCTGCTAAAACTATCAAAATAATAGATAAATTAGCTTTATGAGATTTCTATTCGCGTTAGGTCATCCAGCTCATTTTCATCTTTATAAATATACCATTTCAGAACTATTAAATGAAGGCCATTCTGTTAAAATTGTTATTAGTGATAAAGATATTTTACGAAAATTACTCTTAGACGAGAAATATGAATTTGAAGTTGTAGCAGCCTTAGATATAAAGAATGGTTTATTTTTTAAAGGTAAAAAGTTGTTCAAATCAACGGCTAAGTTATTCTCTATTTGCCGGCTGTATAAACCAGATATATTAATTGGATGCCTTACTCAAATAAGCTGGGTAGGCTTTTTATTAAGAATTCCCAGTATATTTAATGCTGAGGATGATATGACATACACCTTTTTACAAGGTATTATTACATACCCTTTTATTTCAACTATTCTTGCACCTATCCCTACAAAAGTTGGTATTTTTTCCTTTAAAAAAATTGGATATGCCGGTTATCATAAATTAGCCTATTTACATCCAAATAGGTTTCAAAGTAATTCAGAATTAGTGACAAATACTGTAGGCCATAAGCCTTATATACTTTTTCGTTTGGTGAGCTTAAATGCATATCATGACGTTAATGCTAAAGGTATTTCTGAAGAAACTTTGAAGAAACTTATAATTCTTTTCAAAAAATATAATATATTTATTTCTTCTGAAAAACCTTTAAAATCTGATTTTCAAAAATTTAAATTAAAAATAAATGAGAAGAATATACATCACTTTTTAGACAATGCTTCGTTTTTTATTGGAGATAGCCAGAGTATGACTGTTGAAGCAGCTCTCTTAGGAACTCCTAATATTAAGTATAATAGTTTCTTTGGCAGGATTAGTGTTTTAGAAGAGCTTGAAAATGTTCATGGCCTTACAAAAGGTCTACCACCTGATGAGGATCTATTGTTCAAGACCATAAATGAATATATTGATGACTCTCAAATTCATAGTAGATATGAAGAACAAAGACAAATAATGTTATCTAGTAAAATTGATGTGACAGCTTTTTTTCTCTGGTTCTACAAAAACTACCCCATCAGTAAAAAAATAATGAAGGATAATCCTGATTATCAATATAATTTCCGTTAATGGACTTTACTGTAACTAAATATACCGAATTTTTGGATTCGATACGTTCTGGTAGTTATTCGTTTCAATCGTTTAGTGAGTCTTTAGCACATATATCAAACAAGTCCATCATTCTCAGACATGATGTAGACCTGCTTCCAAGTAATTCGCTGGTGTTTGCTAAAATTCAGCGTGACCGAGGAATTAAAGGCGTATATTATTTTCGGGCTGTTCCTGAAAGTTGGAATGAGTATATAATTAAGGGAATTTCAGAATTAGGCCATGAAATTGGTTACCATTATGAATGCCTGACGACTTGCAATGGAAATTTGAGCCTTGCTATAAAAGATTTTGAGAAAAATTTAACGGCTCTTCGAAAATTAGCTCCAGTATCGACCATTTGTATGCATGGAAGCCCGATGTCAAAATATGACTCGAAGGACTTATGGAAAACGTATTCCTACCGCGATTTTGGCATACTGGGCGAGCCCTATTTTGACATTGACTTTGGCAAAGTAGCGTATTTCACCGATACGGGACGACGGTGGGATGGTGAAAAAGTGAGTGTTCGAGATAAAGTTGATTCAACGTTTGGACATAGGTTTCGCACAACCGATGAGATTATTGCCGCCCTTCGCAGTAACGAATTGCCAGATCAAATGATGTTTACGTTCCATCCGCAGCGTTGGAATGATGATCCATGGCAATGGACTAAAGAATTGATCAGCCAGAATGTGAAAAATCTGGTAAAACAATACTTCTTCATTAAAGAATGAGCCGCCAGAAAGCTAGATGACTTTAGATAAGCACCAATCGCTCTATAAAAAACTGGCGATAGTTTATACTGTTTTGATTCTGTTACTGGTGACACTGCCTATTAATGGAGAAGACCAGTTTCTGGGAAAGCTGAACGACAATTACGTATTGCAGATACGCTACGATTACATTTCGCATGCGGTTCTGTTTATTCCCTGGATCATACTCGTCTGGTGGGGGTGGGCAATCGCTACGACACCTAAAAGTAAACAACTCGCCGTAGGGGTAGGAGGTCTCTCTTTCGCCATTTTCTGCGAATACCTACAACTGCCGCTGACCTACCGGACATTCAATATTAATGATCTTTTGGCTAATTCACTTGGTATAGGTCTGGGGCTCCTGTTTCTCTGGCTCTGGGAGAAAGCAGGAATGAACACGCAAAAAGGCTAACCCAGGACACGGCATGATCAAATTGCTCACCATTATTGGGGCCCGCCCGCAAATTATCAAAGCATCGGCCATCAGTCGGGCTATTCGCGACCAGTATAAAGACCGTATACAGGAAGTTATTGTCCATACGGGTCAGCACTATGATCGGCAAATGTCGGAGGTGTTTTTTGAGGAATTACAGATTCCGAAGCCTGATTATAACCTACAAGTAGGGTCGGGGCCACATGGGGTTCAGACGGCTAAAATGATCACCGGTATCGAAGAGATATTGGTTGCTGAACAACCCGATTATCTTATTATTTACGGCGATACAAACTCAACCTTAGCGGGTGCCATTGCGGCTTCCAAGACCTCGGTGCCTATTGTGCACATTGAAGCGGGGCTGCGTTCGTACAACAAAAAAATGCCCGAGGAAATCAACCGGATTGTAAGCGATCATACGGCAACGTACCTGTTTCCTCCTACACAAACCGGGGTTGCTAATTTAGTGAAGGAAGGGTTTCGAACTGATAACTCACCTCCCTATACGATCGATAATCCGGCTGTCTTCAATGTGGGCGATATTATGTATGATAATAGCCTGTATTTCTCCAGTATTGCCGCCGAAAAAACAGCGATTCTGGAGCAGTTACAGCTAACGCCCGGATCGTTTGTGCTGGCAACAGTCCACCGGAATGCCAATACGGATGATGCCGATCGGCTCAATGCTATTTTTCAGGCGCTTCAAACTCTCTCTGTAACGCATTCGGTCGATGTCGTGCTGCCATTGCATCCGCGTACCGTAAAGCAGATTGAGGCTTTACTGGCTCCAGACTTGCAGGAGGCTATTCGGGCCAATCAGCGGATGCGGTTGATACCACCTGCTTCATTTCTGGAAATGACCCAACTGGAGCAACAGGCCAGACTGATCATTACGGATTCGGGAGGTGTACAGAAAGAAGCGTACTTCTATAAAAAACCGTGTATTATTCTGCGGGCCGAAACCGAATGGGTCGAGATTGTTGAGCAGGGGGCTGCCCGGCTCTGTGATGCCGATGCTCAGCAAATTCTGGAAGCCTACGATCAGTTTGATACGACTGCCCCTGTTGTATTCAAACCTGTGTACGGAGATGGGGATGCCGCCACTGAAATTATTAATATTTTAGTGAGTAATTATCATAAATGAGAACATTTAGTATATTTAATGCTTCTTTTTAACTCGCCTGTAACAACGGGTGTTATGGTTGACTTAATCTTTTCACTTTCTCTCTACTTTCTTGTGAAAACTACTCAATTGAATTATCATGCCCTGGTTTGTACTCTACACCAAATCCAGATCGGAGAAGCTTGTCGCTCGAGGTCTGATTCAGAAAGGTATCCAAGTCTATTGCCCCCTCCGAAAAGTTAAACGCAAATGGTCCGATCGATTCAAGATCGTAGAAGAGCCGTTATTTCGTTCGTATTGCTTTGTTCATCTGGAAGAGAATGAGCGGGCCAGCGTATTCGGTGTACCTGGGGTGGTCGGGTATTTACATTGGCTTAAGAAACCAGCCATTGTGAAACCCAAAGAAATTGACCTGATCCGGGATATGCTGAACGACTTTGATCATGATTCGTTGGAAGTCGTGAATTTCGATGCGGCTGATCGGCTCAAAATTACCTCCGGAGCCTTTATGGATCAGGAAGGCGAGGTAGTATCGGCCAATGGCAAACGATTGATGATCAAGCTCGATTCGCTCAGTATGTTCATTGCCATTGATATTAGTAAAACCAAGGTTGAAAAGATAAAAACGAGCAAATTGTTCGCTCTGGCGATGCAAAAATTACAGCCCGTTTATTAACTGATCGGCCCTTCTTTTTCTTTTTGGTTCTTCTGTATGCCTAAAACTATACGGCTATTGTATGCTGCATCGGTCTGTCTGCTGATGAGTCAGATAACCTATGCTCAGACTGTTCGTCAAAAAATACGCTATGAGGTAGAGGCTGGTACGTATCTGTCGACGACAGAAAGTAACCCATTCTGGATACGCTCGAACCAGTACGGCGAGGTGCCGTTGGAGTCGAACGGCTTTACCCTTAGAGCGCAAGCCAAAAAAGAGTATGAACCGTTGATCTACCGAAAAAAAGGAACGGGGAAGTTTTCGTATGGCTACGGAATCAGAGCCGTTTTGAATGCCGGTAAAGTCAATCAGGTTCTACTCGCAGAGCTTTATGGTAAAGTGCGCTATGGCGCGTTTGAGTTCTCGGCTGGCCGACGACGTGAAGTTATAGGGCTGGTCGATTCCTCACTTAGTGCAGGCTCGTACATCTGGTCGGGCAATGCGCTGCCCATGCCTAAAGTTGAACTGTCCATTCCCAACTTCACACCTATACTTAAAAATGGGTTGATTGCTGTGAAAGGTAATTATGCACATGGCTGGTTTGGTACAGATGATTCGGTTAAAAATTATTACTTACACCAAAAAAGCCTTTACGTTCGTCTGGGTAAACCCAGTTGGCGTTTTAAGTTCTATGGTGGCTTCAATCATCAGGTGCAATGGGGCGGCAGCCTCTTATATCCGCGTGTTAGTAATGGGAAAATAATAACTGAATATGGAACGGACTGGGAAAGTTATCTATTTGTTGTGAGCGGTAAGTCTTTATATACGCTGGATACGCTTGTCATCCAAAATGGAAGCGCATCGGCAGAGGGAGGGAACCGGGTTGGTAACCACTTGGGAACGATCGATGTAGGATTAGAGTACGAGACGGATCAATACAAATGGTTTATCTATAAACAGTCAATTTATGAGGCAGGGGCATTGTTTTATTTGAATAATATTTCCGATGGTCTACATGGCCTTTCTTTTACGCGCAAACAGGCTTCCAGTGGAGTTCTTAAAATTATAATCGAGTATTTACAAACTTCGAACCAAGGGGGGCCGTTTACATCTGCTCGATCGACTATTGCTCAGTTGCGGGGGGCGGAAGATTACTTCAATAACGGACGCTATATTGATGGCTGGGTGTATAAGGGACAGACAATCGGTACACCATTTATTATGCCTTTACGCTATACTACTGGCTTGCCACAAACACTGGATAAAAACCCAAATCGTATTGTAAATAATCGCGTTAACGCCGTTACTATAGGTGTAAAAAGCCGGATTAGGCAGATCGATCTGTTGACTCGACTTTCGTTTAGCCATAATCTAGGTAATTATAATATACCATTGGACTATACACAGACATCAATTCAGCAACAAATTAGTGCTCCCGTTAAAAGATATACATTTACCGCTAATCTGGCCTACGATAACGCGGGTGTGCTTAAGGAAAATGTCGGCTTAAGTTTACTGGTAAAACGTTCTTTCTAACCGTATTTCAGGTATGTTCCCGACTCTATTTCTGGGCCATGTTGCAGGAAGATTCTGTATGAAGTTTATCCTCATTTTTTCAATCGTACTGGCGGCCATGCCTACCCTGGCGTATACTGGCCCTAGTCAGGGTGTCATGCCAACGGATACAATCATTCCGGCCAAAGTAGATTCGATCGATCTGCTGGTTGCCCGAAGAAAGCTTCTTACAACCTTGGTTTACAAGAACGGTGAACGGTTATCTAACACGGCTGTCGTTAGCCTATTACAATCGACACCCAGAGCGCTGACTCGATTTCGTTGGGGGAACCGATTAAAACCTGTTGGACCAGTCGTTTCATTAGCAGGGCTCATAATTGGCTATATGGGCCTTAAAGGGGATGAGCTAACCGCAACAATAAAGGGTAAACGAACGGCTACCAATCCCAGACCGCCTGATGAGCAGGTTACCTACATCAAGCGAAGTTTGCCTAAAACGTTGGCCGGATTGGGGCTTTTCGTGGGTGGTTTGTGTCTGATAGAACTTGCGAATGACTATACCGCTAGCTCCATTACGATCTATAACGCCAAACCGGGCCCTATCAAAACATTGTCGCAGGTGAATCGAGTGAACTTAGGCGTAACGACAACCGGAAATATTGGTCTGGAAGCGCATTTTTGATAGATACGTTCCCGAATCTTGCCACGGAAGGATAGGAGGATGATTGTGATAACTGCTAAAGGTAATGTAGGTTTGTAATCTGTTGCCCGTACACTGATTGTCTCATGCCTACATCCTCGATCTGGCACCGGCTAATTTCCGGTTTTAAAGAATCTGCTCCTGCTAACACAGCCATGTGTTTCTGGGAGGTGGATGTGCATTCGCATTTGGTGCCCGGTGTCGATGATGGCGTGAAAGACCCTGAGCAGGCGTTGACATGCCTCAAACAATTGGTTGAATGGGGGATTCGGAAAGTGATTACAACCCCCCACATCAGTGGCGACTGGTATCCGAACAAACCGGCTGATCTTCGGCAGGGGCTTATCGATTTACAGATCCTGATCGATCAGAACGAATTACCCCTTACCATCGAACTGGCAGCGGAGTATCTGGTCGATGATTTTTTCTTCGATCTGCTGCAAAAAGAAGAACTATTGAGTTTTGGCCCCCGAAAATATCTGCTGATTGAAACAGGTTGGGCGTGGGCGCCGGCGCAGATCGACGATATTTTATTCCGTATCCAAACGCATGGGTATACCCCTGTTCTGGCCCACCCCGAACGCTATAAATACTTCCACGAGAACCGGAAGGGGCTACTACACCTGCGTGAAATAGGCTGTTTGTTCCAGCTTAACTGGATGTCGCTGATCGGTCGGTATGGGGTGGAGTGCCAGAAACAGGCCCGCTTTTTAGTCAATCAAAAGGTTATAGACTTTATCGGGAGTGATCTACACCAGCCAAAAGACCTTAAAGACATGGCACGTTTGCTCTATTCGAACGAATTACAATTGCTGCAAAATCAACCCCTTCTTAACAATACCCTTTTCTAGCTTTCCTATTTTGCCCCACGGTTCTTACGGGGCTGGTCTGAGTCTGAAAAATCTCTTCTCTGTAAACGGCTTAGAACCCCAAAATTCCTTCTAATTTCTAATTGTAAGTGTGCCGTACAGTATTGCCCAACTATATAAATTGATTTAACAAAACGAATTTGTAGCCAGAAAAATGGCAGTGCAATACGCTACCGTCCAATAAATATCGCCCTGTAGCGCGAAAAGGTGGTTTCCTAAACGTATTTAAAGAATATAGATTCAGAATAGCACTATTCATATATTTCATAAGGCTATAGTTGGATGTATAGTAAATATATGTTTTCAATATCCTATGAATACTTAACTTATTGTTAATTTTAAAATATTGTCTATGAGTGGATTGTGAATTGCTCAGGCCAAACATTTTATTTGGTGAGTTGTCCTTTTTTTGGATAACGTCAACAACGCCTATGAAAGAGAGCATTGCAGTCAATAAAAGCCACCTTCTCGCTACCCACAACGACGCCTTTGATGTTCTGTATAAAAAATATGTAAAGAAGGTTTTTCAGAAATGTCTATCGGTAACCCAAAATGTAGATGCAGCCGAAGATTGTACACAGGATATTTTTCTGAAAGCTTTTACGAATCTGAAAGCCTTCCGAAACCAGTCGCAACTGTCAACCTGGTTATATTCCATTGCCCACAACTACTGTCTGGATCGGATTCGGCTGGATAAGCGCCTGGTCACAGAACGCATGTCGCCGGAGGTAGATGCCGAAATGGATGATACTGATCCAGAGGAGTCAATAAATGAACAGAAGCTTCTTTTACAGGCTTTACTTCAGCAGCTACCCGCCGAGGAAGTTAAGTTGCTTCGCCTGCGATATGAACAAAACTTAAGTATTAGCCAACTGAGCCGTCGTTTAGAGCTTTCAGAAAGTGCCATAAAAATGCGGCTAAAACGAAGCCGGGAAAAAATACGGGCCCTTGCCAGGGCTAGTCTGGAATAATATCTACGCTCATTTAGGTAATCAGATGTGGTGCTTGTTGAGTATTCGTCTTACTTTTTCTGCCCAGATTGCATAGGCTGTATCCGTTAAATGAACCCCATCGGTCGTGTACTCAGGCCGTAACTGGTCGGGTATCGATAAATGCCTGTTTAGGTCTAAAAAATCAAGGCTCTGATGGGCGCAAACTTGTTGTAATTGATCGTTCAATCGGGCCACCCTAGTGTTAATGCCCTGCCAGTCGCTTCGCCACGTGTACGAATGGGCTGCCCGTGGAGATAGATACAATAAGCTAGTAATCACAGGAATTACATGGCTCGATTGCCAGTAACTGATCAGGTTTTGATAGCCGGCCAATAGGTGTTTGCTATCCCGATGAGGGAGGTCGTTAATTCCGCCCTCCAGAAAGATTATTTTTGCTGTCGAAGTTGGTAAAGCCTGAGCACGTTGGAAAATACCTTCGAGCGAATCGCCACTGACTCCCCGGTTCAAAATATCTTTTCTCCCTACTAGTTTGTTCCAGTTCCCCAGTCTGATCAACGAGTCACCCAGCATGATTACCGAGGTATGTTTTGGCTCGGGTTCCAGGAGACGGGAAATGTATCGAACGTAACGTTTCATAACCACTTCAGACGAGCAAATATAGAGAAACTGGTTGCCATCTATACAGTAGTTGGTAAACATAAAAGCCTGGTGGGATGACCAGGCTTTTTCATTTCATACGTTGAGTAAATCAGGTAAAATCTATATCTAAAGCTACAGACCGTAGCGAACGACTAGCTCTAAAGGCAGATGCCTAACCAATCTATATCTGAAATGATGCCATTTTAAACGAATCCTTAATAAGGGATTGATATTCAGGTAGATAGTATTTTTTGAAATTGGGATTCTTGCCAACAGTGCCGTATGAATGAGGTATTGTTTCCCCGTTTTGTGGGTGAGTTGACACAAATCAAGGCCAAAAGAATTGAACAAATAGGAGGTGATAATTGTACATAAGGCATACTATCCTAAAACGACATGCCTGCCAAGCTGCCTATACTTCTGGTGGACGATGACTCCCAACTTGCTGAAATTCTGAACCGGGCGGCCATCCAGGTGTTTCCTATGGCTCATTTTATTCAGATCAGTAGTATTGCTGAAGCTGTTGCCAATCTGGAAGCCTTGAAAGAGCACGGGCCTCGATTAGTTTTACTGGATATTGACCTGAAAGATAAGCAAACAGGCTTCGATTTTTTAACCAGGCTCCGCGCACACCCTCAGGGAAAGATGGTGCCTGTGGTCATGCTATCCGTAAATAGCGATGAGCAGGCAGCAGAAGAAGCATACGCCTTGGGTGCCAATGCCTTTACGCTGAAACCCGATACGTATGCCGACTGGAAAAAATACGTGAAGCTACTGAAGTTATACTGGTTCGAAACGGTAACGATACCCAAAATCTGGCTGAAGCCGTAAAGGTTTATCGTCAGAAATCGGTATCCATGAACCGATTGGGGTGTAAGCAGTTCGACCAGTAGGCCACGATGGCCTTTAGTTGATCTTCGAGTTCGGCTACGGTTTGCTTCTTCTCGAAAAAACCCTGTATGGTCAACTCATAAGCCTCCTCAACCAGGTGTTTGTAAACGGGGTGAGTAAAAAATATGAATGGAATGGCCCGCATTCGCAACTGACTGTCTTCTTTGATCTGCCGTCGTAATTCCAGGCCATTCATCACATTCATACTGACCTCTGAGATGATCAGAAACGGCCGGTCGTGGGTGGTTCGCAGGTATTCGATGGCTTGTCGGCCATCTGTGAAAAAGATTACGGGACAATTGGGAGCAATTTTTTGCAGCAATGGCTTAAATAGCACTTGGTCGTCGTCATCATCGTCAATAAAGATAATCGGATTATTACTTTCCATCTGGTTTATTCAGGTATGTCAAACTTTGTGAATAGTACAACCTGAAAAAGGCCTAAAATGATTGAAAGACGCCTTAAAACGCGTGTGTATTCTGGTAGCTTCCGCTCTATAAGATACTGTGGGAATATGGGAACATGTACTGAGTCTCTTCTGGGCTACACCTGAATCGTGCTTTGCATTTCTGATCTGGATGCTCATAATCAGCAGGTATTTCTTAAATGAAACGAGACTGTTAAAGAATGCAACAGGAGTGTTAGTGTAAGCCTGTCGCAATACCGTACTTGCCAGTGCATTACATCAGTATTTGTAGGACAGCAAGCCAGAAGAATTTTGATTAATGCCGCCAGACGATTTGATGAGGAAGTAAGAGGTGATGAATTAAACGGACGGTAGTTATGAACCCATTTGTGCCAATACGTACCAGTGAACGAACCAATCTGGTTAACATCGATCATATAAAAAAATTGGAGCCCATCGAAGGGGGGCAAAAGACGCTGGTTGTGCTGCGGAGTGGAAGCCAGCTAAGGGCACTGATACCCTATAAGCGGTTGGTCAATCTGCTTCACTATCGAACTTCGCAGGACAATATTCATAGCCCATCAGCCAATTCTGTAAGACCTCTGGGGCCGCAGCAGTCGCTTTAGTCGATTCAATAAAACGCTTCTGCTGGTTAAGACGAACAGGCTACAACCCTGAAAAAGCGGCTTTCAGCCCCCAAAATTGGGTATTCAGCAAAATAAACTAGGAAGACTGCATAAAGGGCTTAACATTTGTCCATACAGTTTATCTCGGTAGAAGTTTTATGTACGAGACTGAAACGCACCAGTTATTAACCCAATTGCAGACTATTTATTGGGATTTGATGGAAATAGGGCCTGTTGACCGGAATCCTTATTACCGCTCACGGATCGATGCCCTTGAGCGTGCCCATCAGCGCGTGAGTCATGATATTGAGGATTGCCAGCAAATTCTTGATGAGTTTGCATCTGAACTGGCTATTACCCGTGGTGCCCTCACCGAGCTGGTTAGTGGTAAGCGTAATTGATGCGTAATGGAAACCCTATGAGTTACGTGGGTTAGGGCGAAATACTCATGTTTTAATACTTCGGTACGGTTAGTACCAGTGGGCTGCTCATCGTCGTCTGATGGAGTGGCTTCGAGGTCATTTTCTGCTTGATTCCTCAACCAATCCAACAACGTCTGGTCGATAATACGGGTGAAGACGACAGGCTCCTCGCCAGCGAGCTTTTGGTGCCGATAGGGCCATCAGCATCGAATGAATGGAGTAGGGTTAAGCGGCAATTATTTCCCCAATACCAGAAACCTGAACTCCCGATTCGGGATAGGCGGTAGGGAAATGGGCTTTGGGGGTCGACTTCCTCTCATTCAATCAATAGTACCTTGGCCCGTTGATCAAGCTAAGTATCGACCGTTTCCTTCTTACTATCCGATGTAGACTACCAGTTATCAGACGGCAGTTGATAACGCCTTGGGCGGTCTGCTACTTTTGCTTCCGCAGGCACCCGCAGCCGGGCAATTACACCGACTGTTTACGGCGCTGACCTTCATTCTTTTTAATCAAAACCAATAAAAACAACAATCATGAACACCCTTCCTAATTCGGTCAATCGTGTTTCGTTACTGGACAATTACGTAGCCGTGCTGAAAAAGTATAACGATTTTAACGGACGCGCCCGCCGTAGCGAATATTGGTACTTCTTTCTGGTAAATGTGCTCGTTACACAGGGTCTTAATTTTATCAATATCCTGATTTTCAATGGGTCGGGCTTGGTTGGGGGCCTGCTTATGCTGCTGAACCTGGCTATTTTGGTTCCTTCAGTAGCTGTAGCCATTCGTCGGATGCACGATGTAGGAAAAAGTGGCTGGTATGCGCTGATTCCGGTATACAACCTGATTCTGGCTTGCACCGAAGGGAGTAAAGGTCGTAACGAATACGGTAACGATCCCAAACAGAACGATTAGCCTGCTTCCATAAACAACGCATTCGTTTCTCTGTTAGCGTATATTCGGTACCGTTATGCACTACACGACCATCTATGATCTCTGGGCTCAGCCATTGATTAACTGGCGTTCTCTGGTATTACCGTTCGGACTGGCAGCGGCAGCTCTGGTCGCGGCCTATTTCAGTCGACCGGGTTCTGGCCGTACGGGTTTGCTGATTTTTTCGGTAGCTGCCGTTGTGGTGTCGGTTGGGATACCCTCTTTCGACCAATACCTGTTAAAGCGCCACAAACCGCTTACCGCCGAAGGGCCAATTGTAGGGTATTGGGAAAAGGAATGGGTTGAACGCAGAGATGGGAAGAATAACTCGTATAGCTACGAAGCGTTTCAGGTCGATACCGTTTCGTTTGGCTACTACCGCAATGTGGGTATGGCGGGTTTTCACAATGGCGAAACTGAGCGGGTGCCTTTACACGATGGCTTATTTGTCCGTATTCAGTATGTGCCCGAACGACAACTTGACGACGGTCGCATCATCAACCGCATCGTAAAGCTGGAGATCAGTCAGAAATAGACCACAGATGGGCAGGATAATTATGATCTGTAGGCGTCATAATCATCCTGCTCATCTGTGGTCTATAGAGTCATGGCATTACTTCAGAAACACCTCGTCATTATCGGTCATGAACATGCGGGTGCTTTCAGTATAGGTGCCGCCAGTAGGCGATTTATATTTCAGATCGACGTAAAACGCCCGGTAACCAGAAGCCGGGTAGGCCTCGCTTACCGATACAGTGCCAGTATGATTGATGCCTAAGGATTTACCTTCCCACTTCTCATCCTGAAAAATCATATCGGTAGAGTTGGCCGACCAGACCGTCACGTCTTCCAATTTGTCGGAGGTCGATTTGATGGTCAGATTGACGCCGGTTTTGGTTGGGGTTACGGTCCACTGGCAGGCAGGATAGGGCTGTTTGGTCAGGGTTGTTCCAAAAAAGGCATTCAGGGCTTCGAGGGCCTGTCGTTTATCGCCCAGGTCATGGCCTACATTGGGCACATAATGGATGTAATTTTCGCCCGGAATCTGACCGATGTAATGTTTTACGGCATCCACCGTCCAGTATTCGTCATTAGTGCCCATAAACAGCATTTTGGGCATCGTTAGCTTTTTTCGATACGAATAGGGGTCGATCATTTCCGTAACGGCGCTGCCTTCCTTGCTGTGGACGGTCTGCGGAATACCGAGCTTTACATAATCTTCGATCTGTTCGCTGTATTTATTCCAGATCTTCATCTGGTAATCCAGATTGACGGGCATGTTCAGAACATCGATGACCATAGGGGCAATGGCCGCTACCCGTTTATCGCTGGCACCGGTCAGCCAGGTAGTCCAGCCCCGTTTGGAAGCGCCCGACACCACGAAACGATTGACATCCTGGTGTACCGTTTGTTTGGCAAATTCCTGTATGGCATCCATTGCCCGGACGGCGCTTTTGACCATCGGAAACAGGAGCGGCCAACTATAATCGCCATCTTTCTTGTACTGATGCAGCGTATACGAAATCAGCGCATCTTCTTTCAGGTTATCGTATAGCGGCTGATTGGGTGTTTGCCGAAGCACGGCTACAATGGCGTTGTTTTTGGTAGCTAACTGGCTGATGGCCCGGTTGAAGGTATCCTCCCGTTTGTTCCAGTTGGGTTCACCCTCCTTGTTGACCGCACCCCCTGTAATAAACAGCAACGCCCCATCGTGTTTGACCTCCTTCGGAACTAGGATCGATAATTGGTGTTTCCAGGTATATTCCCGCCATTTCTGGGAGGTAAGAAGGACTTCGTAGGCGGTTATGTCGCCATAGCTATAGGTGTCTTTAACCTCCCATTTAAACGACTGGTCGCCATTGTGCAGGTACGCATCCAGCGCGGTCGAGGGGGTAATGCCATCGTTGGGTTTCGGCAGGACAAAGGCAAAAAGGGCACTAATCAGGCCAACAACGGCGACGATTTTAAGCAGATACGGGTTCATTAGGTTTTTGTGGTTAATTGAAGGGTTCTTTTAAACGTTGCCGCCTTGGTAGCAGGTCGTGAAAAGAGATGAAAAGTTGATCGGTTTGTGTTAGTTAGCTCCGTCGGCTTTAGGCGAATTCGCAATGAGTTTCATGGCTTCGGCCATATAAATCTCGGCTGTATTTTCGCCAAGGCTGGTACGACTGATGTACTGGTATCGTTTAAAACTATTGAAGTCGACGCGGGTCAGCATATACCCAAAAGCATCGTTAGTCAACCCGAGCAGAAAAGGCACTTTGGTGTGCATTTGGCGCTTAAGATAGTACCCAATGTTTGGCAAAGCCTCGCCGGGGATCGTCAGCACCTGGGCGGTACCGATGTTGAGCAGGTTGACCTGAGCAACTACCTTATCGCCGGGAGCTACCTCGTACTGAAGCGGGGATTTTTTGACGATGTATTTCATAACGTCCGATTCGATGGGTAACGTAACGGGTTGCATGGCGCAAAACAACGATGGGTTCGACTGAGATTCGGCCGGGGCAATAATCCGAAGGGCTTCGTCGGCCAAAAGTTCGCCAATGCGGATGCATTCGTCCCAGGTGTTGGCTTCTTTTCCCCCATCCCGACGGTTGTCGGCTGTGACCATCCCACCTTGCGCCCCGTTGACAAACACCGCTATGCCACCGGCTTTCGACTCGATACGGTCACATAGGGGACCACACAGATCGGGGCTTAAGATTCCCCGGCCCGACCCGATGATTTCGGGATGAATGGCATAGTTGACCAGGGTAACGATGGGTTTCCCTACTTGCGGGCCGGTCGTGGCTATGGCCTGAATAACGCCACAACGCGGATCGTACAGGTCAGGGGCGTAGTAATTGTAGGCGATTTGCCCTTTCGCTTCATCGACGGCAACTTTCAATGTAGCCGGAGCCAGCTTCGAAACGGCTTCATTGACCGCATCGGCTATGGCGTGTACGCATTGGTCGAGGTAAGTAAGGTCGGCAAACGATTCGCCTTTTTCGTTGGGGAAGCCGTAAGCGTCAGGCCCACTGTGCGTATGTGTACAACCGATCAGGATGTTCTGGGGTAGAATGCCCTTGATCAGTGCTCTCGACTTATTGCCCAGTACCGACGGCCATCCCAGATTATCGACGCTGACGATGGCAATGCGGGTGCCTCCTTTTTCAAAAACACAAGCTCTGACATACAGTTCGCCTTTCTTTTCGGTTGCTTTTTTGGGGGTACCAATGCCGCCCGAAACGGGTAGTAATGGATTCGGAGTGATGAGCCTGACAGCCGCTCCTGCCTTAAAGGACTGAGCCGAAACTAGCTGAGAAACGACCGATAGAAACGTGGCGAGTAGTAAGGTTCTCATGCCGATAAAGAACTTCCCGAAAGAGCTGAGCTTTCGGGAAGTTGTTAAGAGGAATAATAGGTTCCGCGATGGACTTACCAGGGTTTGCCGGTTCCCTGAATTACCCAGGGCTTCGACCAGGGGCTATTTTTGCCATCGGACTGTGAATTGGCCGTTACTTCCAGTTTGTCGAGGGCAACTCCCGAGTTGGTCTTATTCAGGTTCAACTCATCGCGCATGTAATAGAATCGTACGGGCAGCACTTTTCGTTTGGCAACCGGGCCAGCCTGGAGAGCTGGTAAGCCCGTCCGGCGATAATCAAACCAGGCTTCGGTAGCGCTCGTCCAACTGGCAATCCATTTTTGACTGATGATCTGATTCAGGGTCCCGTCGTAAGCTACCCCTTTCTGAGTAATAAAGGTGGCGTAGCTGCTGGTAAGTCCCCAGGCTGTCAGAGAGGCTTTTACGCCGTTTTCGTACCGGGTTTTGGCATCGCCGGCAGCCCAGCCTTTCTGCGCTGCTTCAGCCAGAATGAAGTTTACTTCAGCCGCCGATACCAGTCGGGATTTTAGCAGCGTGCCTTTAGCCTGCGTGTAAATTTCGTTGAGGTATGATACATGCGGGTTGACCGAGGTTTGTCCTGGAGTTGGGTTAAAATTATACGCCGATGGTAACTGTGAACTACTAGGCGGAATACCGACGTAATTTGGGTCTGTATCGATGGGCGTGTTGCCGACTTTATCAGGTGACAGATACCGGACCCCACTAACGATTTTATCGGTTCCGGCTGGTAGTGTAGCATCGACCTTCAGCGGAATTTCTACTTTTTTCGCCCAGACGGCCAGCCGTGGATCGTTGGTAGGCTGCATGGCTTTCAGCAAGGTAGAGCACATTTTAATCCGACGGTAGTTACTGCCACTAATATCAAAAACGGAGTTTGACGGCCAGGCATCGCCTGAGTTGTTGCCGACAAATGCCATCGTTGCATCAAAAGAAGCATCGTCGATGATGGGATACTGAGTAGGGTTAGCTACGATCTTTTCGATACCGGATTTTGCTACGTCGGGTTGTTTGGTCGAAATACGCATCAAATAGCGGAGCTTGAGCGAATTGGCCAGCCGCTGCCATTTGGTCGGATCGCCCGCATAGTATACATCCGCACTTTCAACGATACTGCTGTAAGAAGCTTTGGGCTTCGAAAGTAAGGTACTGGCTTTATCCAGATCGGCCAGAATACCTGAGTAAATAACATCCTGGCTGTCGTATTTAGGAGCAATGTTGTCGATTCCGCCCGCTTCCCCTTTCAGGGCATTGGTATAGGGAGCATCGCCCCACAGGTCGGTAATCAGCCCGAACAGCATGGATTTCATGACCAGCGCAACACCCTGTTGAAATTCCATGTTCAGCGCAACGGCTCGCTGATAAACCAGGTCGTTGTTCCGCAACTGATCGTAATAGGACGTCCAGCTTTGATCACCACCCCAATCGTAGTCGTTATGACCGCTAAACCAGGCGTCTTTCTGCGTGTGTTGAACAACCCCGGCAATATCCTGAAAGCCAAGGTTGGTATAGAGTTTCGCTGTTTCGGTCAGAACAGTTGGCATGACCAGATTCGGGTTTACCGTCTCGGGTTGAACACCGTTGGGGTTAATGTTCAATTGGGTGAGGTCCTTACAGGCATAGAGGAAGAACAAACCCAAAACCAGAGCCAGGCTGGCAGTGATTTTTTGGAAGATAGTTTTCATGACAGAATCGTTAAAATGTCGTCATTATACGAGTCAATGGCTTCAGGTCACTTGTGGTCATTGATAGTCATTCATTGTTAGTAATTTAATAATGACTACTAATGACAATGAATAACCTGAAGCCAATGACTATTTTTTAGAATGTAAGGCCAAGTTTAAAACCAACGGGAATTACCCAGGGAGTTACGTTGTAACGCTCGATCCCTTGTTTGAACTGTGTACCCGCCTGTGTGCCCGCCTGCGGCTGGAAAGCCATCTCAGGGTCGACGTTGATTTTGGCGGCAGTCCACAGAATAATGTTCCGGCTATAGATCGAGAAGTTCGCATTTTGCAGACCGATCGATTTCACGAAACGGGCGGGAATGTCGTAACCGAGCGAGATTTCACGCAGTTTGACAAACGACGCATCGAAGGTAGCAGCCCGGGTAAATGACCAGGGATAATTGTCGCCGTATGGAATGATCTTAGTACCTGCTCCGCCGAGGTTTTCCGTATACCCGGTAATGTTCCCATTGGCATCGTATTGGGCAATAACCCCTGGATTGAATACCCCGTAGGCGTAGGTTTTGCCGCCGAACTCAAACGGATATCCACCATATTCGGCCGTTGGCCCACCCACGATTGGGAAATAGTTGCCGTGAATTTTGATATACTGATCGGCATTATCGACCAACCAGTTGCGAAGGGCATCACCCGAACGGCCACCTGGGTTGATCAGGTTGTCGAGGAAGCGCTGCGACCGTAAATCAGACTCCATGTACCGATAGGTTTGTGACACGAAGTCACCACCTGCCCGCCAATCGAGTGACAGATTGAGGGTAAAGCCTTTGTAGGAAAGCGAGCTTTGAGCCCCCAGAATGAAGTTAGGGTTGAAGTTGCCAATTTTGTTCTTGACGGTGGAGGCACTTCTGCTCTGCCATGACCCATCATTATCCAGAATTGGGTAGCCGTAATAAGGCGATTTAGGATCGGTAACGGTGATGATTTCAGCATCGTAAATATCACCAACTTTGTCGCCCACATACGTCCAGGCACCGCCCTTAGCATCCGTCCAAAGAGTATAGTAGGGGATACCTTCTGCCAGTTCTTTAATGCGGGTAACATTCTTGGTGAAGTTCGTGGTCAGATCCCAGCGTAAGCCACCTTTGTCGATGATTGTTCCGCCCAGTGATAATTCAACGCCTTTGCTCTCTAACAGACCTGCGTTGATATTCTTGGTTGTAAAGCCGCTGGATGGGGCAATCTGCGATGGCAGAATCTGGTTCCGGTTCTCCGATACATAATACGTTCCTGAGAAACGGAGTCGGTTGCGGAACATATTGTAGTCGATCCCAACTTCATACGAGGTCGCTATCTCTGGTTTTAAATCAGGAAGCAGAATACTCCCCGATTTGCTCAACCGAGTTACGCCATTCCAGGCACCGGCATCGGCCAGGGTAGGATAGAGGCTGTAGGGGTTGGCATCGTTACCTACCTGAGCTACACCCGCCCGAAGTTTAAACAGATCGACGGTCGAAGGCATATGCACCATCTCGTTCAGCAACAGGCTCAGCGAAGCTGATGGGTAGAAGTACGAGCGGTTGTTGACTGGAAGTGTACTAGCCCAGTCGTTTCGGGCCGTTACATCCAGGTAAATCATGTCCTTGAAGCCGAAGTTGGCCGTACCATACACGCTGTAGATAGCTTTTTTGTACAGGTAGTTGCTGTAGTTGATATTGGCCGTAGCAATGTTCTGGATCGTGTACAAGCCTGGGATAATCAGTCCTGCGCCGTTTTTGCTGCTGGTGTTGATATCTGTCGATTGCGAATACCGATTGTTTCCCCCGGCCGATACAACCACACTGAGCGCATTGAAGCGTTTCGTGTAGGTGGCCAGGAAATCAACGTTGCGTTCGTAGCGTTTCAAGTTGATCAGGCCATAGGCACCGTTGGGTTCACCCGTGTAGCTTTTCGCGATTTTGGTTTCGCGCTGTTCGTTGTAGGTATCGAGCGCATAGCGGCCCATCAGTTTGATTTCGGGGGTAATTTGCCATTCGGCTTTCATGTTTCCGAATACCCGATCACGCACAAAACTGTTGTTGACTTCATTGGCCAGAAACCAGGGGTTGTTGTAGTTTCCGATACTTTGCGATTTCTGCTGGAGGCCTTCCTTGCCGGGCACCCAGTAGTCGCGCAGGTCGTTGATGTCGATATGCGAACCAACGGCATACGCCCACTGCAAAGGATTGGTACCCCGTTCGCCAGCGGGTCGGTTGTTGGAATTGCTGCGGCTAAAGTCAAGGTTAGTACTTAGCGTCAACTTATTGTTTAAGCGGACGGCTGTATTAATAGCCAGCGTATTCTTGAACAGATCCGAATTGGGTACAATACCCCGGCTGCTCATGTTCGAGTACGAAAGCCGGTAGGTAACCTTATCGTTGTTGTTCGATATCGACACCCCATTCGTACTGGTAATACCCGTCCGAACGAAATCACGGATGTTGTTCGGGTGCGACACCAGCGGAGTCGGAATAGGCTTCCCGTCCGTACCAATCGGACTATTCCACTGAATAGCGTTATAGCCTTTATCCAGCTCTGGTCCTACACCACCCGACGAACTTTCGTCGATCTGGAGGATACCGCCCGGATAGGGGTTAGAATCGGGCGTAAATGGTAGAATACCCGTAGCGAATTTGGTACCCATTTTCAGATACTTGTACGGCTGATCGAAAACGGTATTCGACGAAACATTTACCGTCATTTTCTGCGATTTCGACCCGCTTTTTGTCGTGATCAGTACCACGCCGTTGGCTGCTCGGGAACCGTACAGAGCGGCTGCGCTGGGACCTTTGAGGATGGAAATATTTTCTACGTCTTCCGGGTTAATATCCGAAATAGCGTTCCCGTAGTCGACCCGGTTGTCGTTACCGATCTGGCTGACGTTGTTTAGCGAGTTTGCAATAGGAACACCATCCACAACGAACAAAGGTTGGTTGTCGTTGTTAAGCGATTTGGCGCCCCGAATAATCATGCTGACCGATGAACCTGAAGGCCCTGTCGAACTGATTTGTACACCCGGAACGCGGCCTGCCAGCGAATTCAATACGTTTTCCTGAGCTATCCGGCTCAGGTCTTTACCCTGTACTTCGCCCACGGCATATCCCAGCGAACGGGCTTCCCGCTTGATACCCAGCGCCGTTACGACGACTTCGCCCAGCACTTCGTTGTTTTCGACCAGAGATACATCGATTACCGATTTGTTTCCGACCGATATTTCCTGAGTTTTATGCCCAATGAACGAGAACACAAGGACAGCGTTATCGTTATTGACTGTAATGGCGTATTTACCCGATTGATCGGTAACAGTTCCCAACTGAGTCCCTTTAATCAGGACGTTGGCTCCGGCAACGGGCTGGCTGGTTGTTGCCAGGGTCACCGTTCCCGTAATGGTTTTGGCCGGTTTGTTTTTGGCCAGCGCGTGCATGCAGCATGCTCCTATCAGCAACGTGATGGTCAGAGAATGCCTCAGAATCAACTGAAAAGTAGAATGTGTGTTCATGCGTGTTCAGTTATGAGGGGTTCAATAAAAAACATGGTGAAAAATTAGGACGACCGATTGAACGATTTCCAGTTCAGTCTGAACTAGTTGACGTATCGGTATCCGGGCTTGGGTTTTGTTGGGTTATGAGTTGATTAAAATAGGTTTCCAGTACGTCTGAATAGGCTTGTCGTGCCTGATCATCATGCAGACCGGCCAGAAATTCATCCAGTTCCGCTCTCGACAGTTTATTGTTGAGTAGCTGTTTGATTAGATAGCGGCTGCCCTGATTAGCCATAGCCCTTCCGTTCGACAGTTTGTCAGTAGTACTCAGAAAAACGGCGAAAAGACTATCAGGACGTTCTGTATTTTTTGGAAAAGAGAGGGAGGAACAGATTTGTTAATTGGACCGGCTGCCAGGGTAAGGGGGATTTCAAAGGAGAGCAAAGTCAATTTTTTCCCGAAGGAGCTGTTTGGCTTTCACAAGCTGATTTTTGACGGTGTTTTTTGAAATGTTTAGCAATTCAGCAATTTCCTGATACGATTTGCCGTCTTCCACATTCATGCGTAAGATCAGTTTACGCTTTTCGGAAAGTGCACCGACGGCAGACTGAACCAGATTGAATTGGGCTTCCTGGTTCTCCGGTGAGTCCTCATGGGTTTCCTGCATGCGCTCCAGATACCGTTGTTTCAGACACTGCGCTTTTTCAACCTGCTTCAGATAATCGAAGGCCTGGTTTCTCAGACAGGTAAACAAGTAGGAGTTAAAATTAAGGCTGGGGTTAATGGTCGATCGACGTTCCCAAATCTTAATAAAAACATCATGGACCATATTTTCGGCTTCTTCCTGGTCTTTCAAAATTGACAGGCAAAAACGGAGAGAAGGGGTACGATAGTGTTTGTATAGTTTGGCAAAGGCTGCCTGATCGCCAAGAACAACCTTGCTTAAAATAGAATCGATGGAATAATTGACAGCCATAGGTAGAAAAGTAAGGTGGGTAATAGGCGACAAACCAGAAAACAACCGTGATTGAATGGTCTGTAGAATTTTTATAACTAATTTAAGTTGAATTGCCGAATAAAATTTTGACAATATTCACCAAAGGATTTGTCTATAAAAGTTTACAAATCCTTTATAATCTCTTAATATACCCCATCGAAGCCAAATTATATTTGGATTCTGCGCCACTATCGAGACAAATATAGAAGAGTACATTTTAAAAGAATTTCGCACTTTGCGTAAAATAACCGTCAATTTGCGCAGTCTATTTTAATTCCGCCAACCAAGGCCATACAGGTGTCTGTCAAGGGCTTAGTAAGCTATCACTGGAAGTAATGCAACAGGGTAAAGGCAAGAGATTGGGTGGGTGGGCTGATGTATAGGTATCATTTTTTTCATACGGTTCTAGTAGCCTAATGACTCAGAAAGCCCGTATAACTGATAGATGTGCCACTTTTGCCCAATGCGGCTGGCTTCTCCTGACTGTAAATGAACGTGTATTTAGCCTATCGATATTGGTTTGCGGTATGTGCCATAAGTGTGGTCTGCTGGCTAAGCTATGCCTGTCGATCGGGGGTGGTAACTCACCAGGATACGAATAGCCGATATCAGGACCATGTCTTCGACCAGGAATACCATGAGGCTTATCCGTTGCTGGTAAATGGTCAGCCGATAGCCATACGTCGAATCGCAGTCGCCACTGATTCAACGGTCTGGGTAGCATCAGAAGCAGGTGTTTTTCAGAAGAAAGCCGGGTATACAGACTGGGCGCATGTCGATTCTTCTAGTGGTAGCGGTCCGGCCTATGCGGTTGCCGTCGACGAGCAGACAACCGTTTGGGTTGGCCTGTGGAACGGTCTGTTTCTGTACCGAAACCAGCGACTCGAACAGATTAACGGGCCTGCCGGACCGATTTCAGCGCTTTGCCCAGCTCAGGAAGGCGTATATGCGTTGGGCCCTTCGGGCGTGTGGCTGGTCAATAAACAGGGATGCCAGAAAAAGACCTATTCACTGCCCCGGTCCATTCGTCGGGCGATATCGGATAAACAAGGGGGACTTTGGATAGCTACCGATGTGGGGCTTTATCATATTCGTGGAAGCCAAACCCGGATTTTTCAGCGACCCGATGAACTGCTAAGTGCTTCGATTCGGGGTATAGCCCTGGATTCGAGTCAAGGTGTTTGGGTCGCTGGATTAGGTGGCGTAACGATTCTGGGGCAGGATAAACCCAGGCAGACTCTGGAACCCAGACAGGGTATCCCGTCGAGCTATGTCAATTGCATCAGTCGGGGACCGGATGGCCGGATGTGGGTGGGTACAGATGTGGGCGTGGTCAGATACAGCGCCGATGGTAGTCATTCATTGCGGTTTTCCCGGCGGTGGCTGCTCGATGATCAGGTAGAAGACATTGCATTCGATAGCCAAGGGACGGCCTGGGTGGCTACGGCTGGCGGAGTAAGCGCGATCAGACGGCGACCCATGACGTTGGCACAGAAGCAGGACTATTTCTACGATGTACTCATGAAAAGGCATATCCGAACGCCCTGGATTGCCGGACAATGTCGACTTAAGCAGCCGGGTGATACGAGCACTTGGGAGCCAGACGATGACGATAATGATGGCGAGTATACCGGCAATTACCTGGCGATGGAAGCGTTTCGATACGCGGCTACGCATAACCCTGACGCGAAGGCAAAAGCAAAAAAAGCATTCGATTTTCTGAAGCTCCTTCAGGAGGTAACGGGAACGGACGGCTTTTTTGCGCGTACAATCGTGCCCGCCAACTGGACGCGGGTGGACGATACCAATCGGACATATACCGCGCAGGAGCAGGCCGACGAACGGGTGAAAGAGCCTCGGTTTAAACCCGTTGAGGTACGCTGGCGGAAATCGAAGGATGGGAAATGGCTCTGGAAAGGTGATACCAGCAGCGATGAGGTATGCGGGCATATGATGGGCTATTATTTCTATTACGAGCTAGTGGCCGACGAAGCCGAGAAAGCTGTGGTTCGTGCCCATGTGGCTCGGCTGGTCGACCACCTGATTGCGCATAATTTTACCCTGGTAGATGTCGACGGCAAGCATACCCGTTGGGGCGTCTGGTCGCCCGACTTGCTAAACCGCGACCCCGACTGGGCACCCGACCGGGCGCAGAATTCGATGGAGTTGCTGGCCTTCCTGAAACTGGCCTATTACATGACCGGGAAGCCAGTTTACGAGCAGCAGTATCGGAATCTAATCGATAAAGAAGGGTATCTGGAAAATATGGCGCATATCAAAGACCAGAATCCGGCCTGGTTCATCTATTTCGATGTGATGCTGGCGGCCTATGTGTATCCCATTCTGGTACGTTGCGAAAAAGACCCCAAACTTCGGGAATTCTATGAAGCGCATATGGACCAATGGCTCCAGCAACGGAAGGGCGATAAGAATCCTCTTATCAATTTCCTGTACTGTTACGCTCGAAATAAACGGGTTGAACTGACTGCGTCGGTAGCGTTTCTGGTCGATACGCCACTCGATTTGGTAAACTGGACGGTCGATCATACCAAACGAGAAGATGTTCGGATTGTGCGTACGCCGGTGCTCGACGAATGGCAGGTAAATGAACTGCCCCCCGCCAGCATACGGACCGTAGTACGCTGGGACAAAAACCCCTGGGCGGCTGTGAATGGTACGCCCGATATCGAACGGGAGCCTGTGTTCTGGCTACTGCCGTACTGGATGGGGAGATACCTGAAAATGATTCAATAATCGGTTGAAAAACAAATTTTTATGTGCTTAGAGATAATTCGTAAATGCCTGGCTGGTGTTGTGCTGGGGGTATCGTTGGGAGTGCTGGCTAGTGCCCAGTCCGTGTATCAGGACAAACCATTTCTTCAGGATTATAGCATAAAATATTATGTCGATAAACCGGAGGCCAGTTTATCAGGGCTTGCCTGCGACCGAAATGGGGTGATTCAATTGCTCACGGCCAACGGGCTCGCGCGCCCATCCGGGGGAGAGTTTTTAGTAGCCGGTAAGGTTCTCCCCGATCAGACGTATCGGCCAATGGGTGATATGAAACTGTCTGCGCTTGGAACCTACGATCATCAGCTTGTATACCTCGATAATCGGGCGGTGCTGAGCAATGCCTGGGCCGGAAAGCTTTTTTCGGAACATCAACTCCCGCAGGCCCGGCTGTTTGCGGGTGGGGCCGATTTTGCGTTTCTGGTTTCGGATGGGAAAGCACTGCATCTGGTAAAAGGGAAAGAAATCCGCTGGAAAGGAGCTATGCCTGATGATGAAGCGATACAGATTCGCTATCAGCCTGGAGTCGACCAGTTCTGGGTATTGGGTAAAAAAGCCCTCTACACTCTTTCGGGAAAGGCGCCCAAACTGGCTAAAGTGCTGGATGGCGCCAATTTTACGGCCTTCGATCTGGCATCGAAAGGGACTAAAGTTGTGATTGGAACCACCGACGGGTACCTGGAAGTTGACGCGGTCGGAAAGAAACCGATAGGTACTGTTCATCGCAAACTGCCGGTAACGAATATTACGTCCGTTGCAGAAGTGAATGGGAAACTCTGGTTCGGTTCCGATCAGGGGGCCTTTTCGCTGCGCCCCGATGGTAAGTTCGACTATTACAACGGTGAACGCTGGTTGCCGGGTAATCAGGTTACACAGATTGCGGCTGGTCCCGCCAATTCGGTCCTGATTCTGACAACAGCCGGTCTGGCTAAGATCGAATCGAAAGGGATGACACTGGCCGAGAAAGCCCAGTTCTATGATCGGCAGGTGCGGACCCGGCATATTCGCAATGGATTCAATGCATCGCTGGTTCGGATGGAAAAAGGGGTTCTGGAAAGTGGCTATATGGAAGATTCGGATAATGATGGCCTCTGGACGTCGATGTATCTGGCCGGTGAAATTTTCCGGTATGCCGTCACGAAAGATAAAGAAGCGCTGCAAAACTGCCGGGAATCGCTCGACGCGATGGAACGGCTGTATACCGTAACGCCAGTTCCGGGATTTCCGGCTCGCTCGTTCGAACGGGCTGGTTACATCAGTAAATTGCATGATGTCGAACGCTGGCAACACTCTCCTCAACCCGGCTGGGACTGGAAATCGACCACCAGTAGCGACGAAGTGATCGGGCACATTTTTGCCTTCGGTGCCATGGCTGAGCTCGTCGATGACAAAGACCTGAAAAGCCGCTCCATAACCTTGATCGACACCCTCATGAGTCACATCATCAGCCATGATATGTACCTGATCGATTTTGATGGAAAACCAACCATGTGGGGACGCTGGAATCCGGAATATGTAAATGCTTTCCCGATCAACGTTGGCGACCGCAAGCTGAACTCGTCCAATATCGTGGCTATGCTGCAAACGGCCTATCACTTCACCCATAAAGAGAAGTATAAGAAGAAGGCGTTCGAACTGATGCAGAAGCACGGCTATTTTGAAAACCTGATGCGCCCAATGAACATCATCGGTAAAGCCCCGGAAAATGCCGATGAGCACAGCAAACACATGTCGGATGGCTGGAACCACTCCGATGATGAGATGTATTTCGTAGGGTACTGGGGGCTGTATCGGTATGCACTTAATGATACCTTACGGGCCAATTTTAAGAAAGCCATTATCGACCACTGGGAAATTGAACGGCCCGAAAAGGAAGGTGCCTGGAATATTTTTACCGCCCTGACAGGGACAAAAACCTTCGATCTGACCGAAGCGGTCTGGTATTTGAAGGAATATCCACTAGACCTCATCGACTGGGAAATCCGAAACCGCCATCGGAAAGATATTGAATTGATCCCCGATAATTTTCGTCGGCAGACGACCAAAGAAGTACTCCCACCCGATGAGCGCCCGATTCAACGACATAACGGTAATATGTTCGAACTGGAACGAACGCGGGGGAATGGGACCTCCGAACATAGCGCGGGCGACATCTGGTTATTGCCGTATTGGATGGGTCGATACCTGGGTGTGATCAGTGCACCTGTGCGATAAGAGATTGGAGAAAGAGAGAAAGCGCGAACGAGTGATTGAGCGTGGAGCCAACTTGATTTATTGACAATGAATCTATTAACCCTTCTTAAACAATCTGGAATGAGTTGGTTGTTCTATGGAACGCTCTTTCACTCGTTCACGCTTTCACTCCTCGTATCGGCTCAGCAGACAGCTTATCGGGATGTGCCTTATAGACAGGACTATAGCATCAAGTACTATGCGGCCGATACAACGCTTCAGCTAAGCCATACCTGTACGGATCGAAATGGAGTCACGCAGGTGCTTTCTGCCAATGGATTGCTGCATCCATCGGGTGGGCAGTTTCAATATCCCGGCAAACTGGTCGCCGACCAAACGTACCGCCCGGTTACCGATCGCAAGCTCTCAGCGTTGGGGCTTTACAACCAGCAGTTGATCTACCTGGACGAGACTGCCCTTTTTAGCAATGCCTGGGCCGGAAAACTGTATATTGAACATGGATTGCCTGCAGCCCGGTTGTTTTGTGTCGGGGCGTTTGAGGACAAGCAGTCGTTTTCGGGTTTAGTTTCGGATGGGGTTCGACTTCGCTGCTGGCAAAATGGTTCGCGCGTATGGGAAGGTACGTTACCACAGGATTCTGTAATCGGTCTTCAGTATGAGGCCGCTCAGCAACGGTACTGGGTATTGGGAAAACACTCTCTCAATGTACTGGACCCGAAAGCGGGCCAACTTCAGATAGTCTTTCAGCAACCGGGCCTAACCTGTTTGGCTGTTTTTCAAAATAAGCTCTACATCGGCACGCACGACGGGTATCAGGTACTGGATGCCCGTTCGTTTGCTCCGATTAATGGGATTCAGAAACGGTTGCCCTGGCCCGACCTGACCGTTATTTCGGTGATACATGGGAAGCTATGGTTCGGCTCGAGCAGGGGCGCATTCATGCTGCGGCAGGATGGTGCGTTCAACTACTATTATGGTGAACGCTGGTTACCCGGCAACACCGTTACGGCCATTGGAGAAGGTGCTGGGGAAACGGTTTGTGTATTGACGAACAAGGGTCTGGGGGAAATTCGCTTCGAGCCGATGACTCTGGAACAGAAGGCGTTGCGCTATGAACAGCAGGTTCGGCAACGGCACATCCGATACGGCTTTAATTGTGATGTGACCATGATCCAGAATGGTGATCTGTCGACGGCACAGATGGGGCAACGAGATAGCGACAACCTCTGGACATCGATGTATCTGGTTAGCCAGTTGTTTCGCTATAAAGTGACTGGCAGTAAGGAAGCGTTGCAAAACTGCATGGAATCGTTCGAGGCTATGGAGCGGCTGTTTAGCATTACCGGAATGGACGGTTTTTTCGGACGGGGCTTCGAACGACGGGGGTATCATAAATTTGAGGCCAAAGCCTGGGATGGAGGCCTAACCAACGGCTGGAACCACGCCAGCGACCCGCAGTGGGATTGGCGCGGCACCACCAGTAGTGATCAGACCGTGGGCCAACTGTTTTGCCTTACGTTGATGGCCGAACTGATGGATGGTGATGTGAAGAAACGGGCCATTACGCTGATGGATGGCCTGATGACCAACATTGTCCGTAACAATTGGTATCTGATCGATGTAGATGGCAAACCTACGCTTTGGGGGAAATGGCATCCCGATTATGTCAACTCGTTTCCGATTACGGTGGGTGATCGGAAAATCATGTCGTCCAACATCATTGCTTTTTTACAAGCCGCCTATCATTTTACCAAAAAGCCCATCTATCGGCAGGAAGCCTATGAACTGATGGAGCAATACGGCTATCTGGACAACCTGATGCGACCCATGAGTGAGATTGGGAAAGCGCCCCAGGGGGCGGGCGACTGGGCAAAGATGCTGTCGGAAGAATGGAACCACTCCGACGATGAAATGTACTTCCTGGCCTATTGGTGCCTGTATCCCTACGCCTTTACACCTGAACTGAAAGAGAAGTACCGGGAAGCCATCAGGGACCATTGGCAGGCAGAACGCCCCGAAAAAGATGGACTCTGGAATCTATGCTATGCCATGACAAGCGCAAAATCGTTTGATTTGCCCGAAACCATCTGGTATTTGCAGGAATTTCCACTCGACATGATCGAATGGCCTGTTCTCAACAGCCATCGGAAAGACATTGATTTCGTACCTGCCAACTTCCGGGGCCAGACGACGAAGGAGATACTGCCTCCCGACGAACGACCCGAACTCAAACACAACCGCAATCTCTTCAAACTGGATCGGCCCGGAAAAGTAGCATCTGAGCTGAGTGCCGGAGATTCTTTCCTGCTGCCTTACTGGATGGGTCGGTATCTGGGCGTCATCAGTGCTCCGGTTGGGATGCAAAAATCGAGTCCTCACGTATCGGATCGTTGACCGGGTTCAGGTTAAATTTTTGTGACAAGTAGCCTGAATAGCGGAATAGACCGTAGTACGATAGATGAAGTATAGTGCTTCAGCCTTTTCTTGCTATTGGATGTAATGAGCGATACCACCAGCCTACTGCAACGGCTTAAAAACGGCCAGAATGTATACGGAACCTGTATAACCTCCACGGGACCCATGTGGCCCAAAGCGGTAAAGCAGATTGGCCTTGACTTCGTTTTTATCGATACGGAACACATTCCGCTCGACAGGTCGGAACTGGCACGGCTTTGCCAGCAGTTCAGGGCGTATGGCATTACGCCCATCGTGCGTATACCCAGCCCCGATCCTTATCTGGCCTGTCAGGCTATTGATGGTGGGGCCATCGGCATTGTAGCTCCCTATCTCGAATCGGTTGAACAGGTTCGGACATTGGTTGGCGCTACTAAATACCGCCCGCTAAAAGGTGAAAAACTAGCGGCTTATCTGAATGGATCGGAAACCCTGTCGCCAGAGATGGGGGCGTACATCGCCAACTACAATACCGACCATATGTTTATAGCCAATATCGAAAGTGTCCCGGCCCTAAATCGGCTGGATGAACTGCTGTCGGTGCCGGGCCTGGATGCGGTATTCATTGGGCCACACGATTTGTCGGTAAGTCTGGAATTGCCGGAGCAGTACGATCATCCTGACTTTGAGGCTGCTGTACGAACCATTATTCAGAAAACCCGTCAGAAAGGGCTGGCCATTGGCATTCATTTCTCGCTGGAACCCGAACGCCAGATTCGGTGGATGGCCGAAGGGGTCAATATCGTTGTGCATAGCTTCGATATTGCCCTGTTTAGTCAGCGCCTGCGGCACGATATGGCCGTGATCAAAGAAGCGGTTGGGGATCAGGAAAATGCACTGTCATCCGATTCGTTACATATATGACCAATGTGATGGGCCTTAAACCAATACGTCTGCTTGGATGGCTAACCATTTCCGGAATTACCTACGGACAAGTCCCCGAGTTACCAGCGGATTCGATCGCCTATTATCGGAAATTTTTATCCGAGAAGCCTGTTATTCGGGTGTCGGCCCATCGTGGCAATACAGGTCGTGCACCTGAAAATACGCTGGCTACGTTTCGGATTGCGTTACAGCGGCAGGTCGATTACATTGAAATCGACGTCCGGACAACTAAGGATGGCCAGCTTTTTATTTTGCACGATGGTAGCCTCAACCGGACAACCAATGGTACAGGGCCAGCCGCTGAACGAACACTGGCCGAACTGAAAGAATTATCGGCTGGTAAAGGGGCAGAGGATTCCTTTCGGACCGAAAAAATTCCTACGTTAGTGGAAGTGTGTCAGTTGGTAGCCGACTGGAATGCGCATCATCGGGCCAAAACCAATCTATACGTCGATTGCAAAGCGGTCGCTGCTGAGCCGTTGGTAGCTATACTGACCCGGTACGGTTTGTTGAACGATGCGGTCTTTTACGGCTCTGATACCTTTTTGCAATCGCTTCGGAAGGTGGCTCCCAAGGCGAAAGGCATGCCCTCGCTCCGAAAAAATGATGCGTTGACGGCCAAAATCGCAGCCTTGCATCCGTATGCATTCGATGTAGACGCAACCGAATTGACCAAAGAACTGGTCGATCAACTCCACCAGCAGGGACTTCGGGTATTTGTCGACTTGCTGGATGAAGGTGACCACCCGGAATATTACCAGAAAGCAGCGCAAATGGGCGTCGATGTGATTCAAACCGACCAAATTCTGAACGTTTATCGAACACTGGCCCGGAGGGCGATGAAATAACCAAAAACAAGCTGATTTGAACGTTATGAAACAACGGATCTGTACGGTATTGCTCATGGCCATAACGGCGTCGGGATGGGCACAGGTACACAAAGAGTATACCCCAACGACTTATCCTGACCGCCTGATTCTGGGTTGGCAGACCGATGCGGCCACCTCGCAGTCCGTCAACTGGCGTACCGATTCAACCGTTACCAATGCGGTCGGTGCTATTGCCGAAGCCGATCCGTCGCCTGATTTTGTTGCTAAAGCAACGGTCATCCAGGCCACGACTGCCCGTACGGTGCTCGATGGCAAAACGGTTCTCTACCACGCTGTTCATTTTAACAACCTGAAGCCAAATACAAAATATACCTATCGGGTGGGTGATGGGGTCCACTGGAGCGAATGGTTTCAGTTTAAAACAGCTCAGAATCAGGCGGCACCGTTTTCTTTTTTGTATTTTGGCGATGCGCAGAACGACATCCGTTCACTTTGGTCGAGAGCCATTCGCGGAGCGTATTCAACCTTGCCCGCCGTGAGTCTGATGGTGCACGCGGGCGACCTGATTACGACCTCCAATGCCGACTGGCAATGGGCCGAATGGTTTGAAGCGGGGGGATGGATCAATGGCATGGTGCCTACGCTGGCTACACCGGGCAATCACGAATATTTTAAAGATGAACAGGGGACCTATCGTGTATCCCGACACTGGCGACCTTCGTTTGTGTTGCCCGAAAATGGCCCCAAAGGACTGGAAGAAACGGCTTATTTTTTCGATTATCAGGGCGTACGATTTGTTTCATTAAATTCACAGGCTGCTCTGCTTGATTCGGCCGTGATGACCACACAGGCCAACTGGCTGGTACAGGTGTTGAGCAGCAATCCGAATCGCTGGACCATCGTGACCCATCATCATCCCATCTACTCGACCAAACAGGGGCGGGACAACGACGATTGGCGGGAAAAGATGGAGCCGATCTATAAAAAGTATAAGGTCGATCTGGTACTTCAGGGGCACGATCATACGTACGGTCGCGGGTTGAACATGCCCTTGGGAAAGAGCCGGAAACATCCTGATGGCCCTATCTATGTGGTTTCGGTAAGTGGCCCCAAAATGTATGATATTGGGTTGCAGAACTGGATGGATCGGGCAGCATCGAATACGCAGTTGTACCAGATTATTTCGGTCGATGGATCTAAATTATCTTATCAGTCCTACACGGTGATCGGGGAGAAATACGATTCGTTCGACTTACTGAAAGACAGTAAAGGGAAAAATACGCTGGTGGATCAGGCACCGATGCTATCGCCCGAGCGACTTGATTTACCGGCTGAATACCAAAAGCGCTATACGCCCTCCCAGATGGACGAGTATCGGAATCGGTTTCAGGAATATAAAGCCCGCAAACAGGCCCAAAAAAAGTAAACGCAGTTAACCAACCTACTATGCATACAACTACCTCCCAATCAGCGGCCGACCCGGCTATTGCCCAGCCAGCACCCGTCAAACGATTACTGTCGCTCGATACCCTGCGTGGGTTCGATATGTTCTGGATTATGGGCGGTGAGGATGTATTTCACGTACTGGCAAAAACAACGGGCTGGGCCTGGGCGATCGTTATGGCTGAGCAGTTACATCACCCCGACTGGAACGGGTTTACAGCCTACGACCTGATCTTCCCATTGTTTTTGTTCATGGCAGGTGTATCGACCCCATTTTCGATTGGCAGTCGTCTGGAAAAGGGCGCCGACAAATCGGAAGTGGCCCGGAAAATTATCACTCGGGGGCTGGTCTTGGTTTTGTTGGGGGTTATTTATAACAACGGGCTGTTTGTTAAAGCCTTTCAGGATACACGTTTTCCAAGCGTACTGGGCCGAATTGGGTTGGCGGGTATGTTTGGTCAACTGATTTATCTATACGCCAGTACGCGTTTCCAGTACATCTGGTTTGCTGGATTGCTGCTAGGGTATTGGGCGTTGATGATGCTCGTGCCTGTACCAGGCTGTGGAGCGGGTATCCTGACCATGGAGTGTAATCTGGCCAGCTACATCGACCGACAGATCGTGCCGGGGCATCTGTATAAAACGATTCACGATCCAGAAGGCGTCTTTTCAACGATACCGGCCATCGGTAATGCCCTACTGGGCATTTTTGCGGGTACTTTCCTACGATCGCATGGGCGAACGGGTGTACAGAAAGCCCTTCGTTTGCTGAGTATAGGCGCGGGTTTTGTGGCGCTGGCGTGGGTTTGGAATTTCGTTTTTCCCATCAATAAAAATCTGTGGACCAGCTCATTCGTTTGCGTTACCGGCGGTTTCAGTCTGATGCTGCTGGCTATTTTTTACTGGGTTATCGACGTGAAAGGGCTGAAAGGGTGGACGTTTTTCTTTACCGTTATCGGCATGAATTCCATCCTGATTTATCTGGCGGGTGAGTTTATCAGTTTCGAGTATGCCGCCCGGTTCTTCTTCGAAGGCTTACTGAAACTGTCATCATCCGACGTGATTCAGAAAGTAGGCATGGCCATCGGTGTAATTGCTGTCAAATGGGCGTTCCTGTATTTCATGTACAAGAAAAAGACGTTCCTGCGGGTGTAAGAACCAGTCACGACCCTATGAGATCGAATGCTCATAAAAACAGCCGTATCGATAAGCATTCGATCTCATCAGGAGAGTAGCCAAAAATGAACCAGTTGTGAGCGCAGGAACGCGTGCGCAAAAGGATTTACTGCCGCAGTAACCAAAGCTCGGTTACCTGCGAACCTCGTTCGCCTTCTCCACAGGTCCAGATAAAGGTGATCTTACCGTCCGATAAAGCCGCTTTCGGAACATCGAATTCATAAATTGGCTGCTCACCTGTCTGGATAAAATCATGAATTAAGGAGCCGTCGTCGGTGGTGAGTTTCATCCGCGACCGGAATCGCCCTGTGTAGGCAATGCGAAGACGATAGGTAGCTTTGGGGTCTAGTTCCGTATACGCAATTTTCAGGGGTTGATCGTATAAAGTTTTCGCCTGCTTCATCCAGACCCTTGGGGTAATCTGCCCTTTGAATCCGGTGGCTTTGATTTCATCGACCCACTCAACCCCTACCAGACCGACGCCAAAACCAGTTCGGGGCGACCGCAGACTACCGGGATCGACCTCCCATTGTTCGCCAGGAACAACCCGGTGCCAGCTTTCAGGCGCCCCCAAATGATCGTAAAAGCCACCGGGGCCTGGATCGGTCCGGTGAAGCATTTCCCTGATTTTGCTTAGTCGGGCGGTCTCATCACGTACCTTTTCAATTTGTTCCAGTTGCGACAGGAGCCAGGGTGAATCGTTGAGCGGAATGTCGATATTGTCCAGGAAATTACCCCGTCCCGACATGGCGCCATGCCGTTCGATGGTCAACTGCGCACCAATACTTTTGAATAATGAATCCCCCAACGCAAAACAAATCTGGCGGTAGTGAGGCAAAATGGGTTCTTTCCAGGCTTTCGTCAGGAGGCTTCTGGCCTGTTCAATCGCCACCAGTGAACCTTCCGAACCGATCGTTGCCAGCCTGTCGCGGGCCTGTTGCTCCAGATTGGTTTCGTACAGAAGTCGATGGCGCGTATACGCATCATAATAGGCTCGAATAAGGCCCATCTGAAACCGGGCGTTTCGACGTACCGACTGAGAGGCTGAACCTTCCAGGGCCTGCCATTGCATCAACGTCCGCTCTACCGACTCATTGGTTAACAGACTCCCCCGCCAGTTTTGCTCCAGGGCAACTAATCCCTGGGCTACGGATTCGGTATAGTCTGTCCCAATGAACAGGCGGGCATAGTCGCGGAGGGTTTCAATAAAGGGAGTTTCGGGATTCCAGTCCTGATCGCTCCAGACGAATTTATTTACATCGTCGTTGGTGCCTTCCGAATAACTGATGCTGCCTGCGCCATATTCGTCGAGGGCATTGTGGATGGTCTTTTCATCGTGCGGGCGTGGGTTAATGCTTTCGCGGCCGAGCGTCATGGCCCAGGCCAGGTCCCATTGGGGTACGGGGTACTGGCAACTGTAATTGTGGGTAATATCGGGATAATGGCGAATGGGAATGGACGGATGCAGTCGCTGGCGGATTTCCTGTACGGGTAGTTTGACCCAGGGCCCGAAAACCACGCCACCAAACCAGTCGTGTCGTCGATTAACGTGGCTGAAAAACGAGTCGAACCATTGCTGCGTAGGGCGGAAGACCTGTGGTGAAACCCAGATTTTTGCGTTTGGATGGTACTTATGCAGAACCTGGGCTTCTTTTTCGAGCCAGGCAAAAAGCACATCCGGCTCCAGTTCGCCCGGATCGCCACCGGGTACAAACACCGCATCGAGTTTGGGGACGGTGGCAAAAGTCACTTCCCGCTCCGCCAATTCTTTTTGGACAGAGTCGGGATGGGTGTAATTCTGGCCCATATTCGGATACCACATCCAGACATCCAGCCCGTAGTCGGCACAAATCCGCGATTGCTCCCGAATCATCTGTATGGCCGGAAGTTTCATATGCCGACTGGTGAAATCGTCGTCTGTACGGGGTGGCATAATCTCGATGCTATTGGCCCCGAACAAGGCAAGTTCACGGATATACTGGTCAAACTGCGCGACCGAAAAAGCGTCATAGGCATTGGTTTTAGGCCGATACCCTAACTGATGACCCCGGATCGGATAGCGTGGACTCGTGGCTATGGTAACTGCTTCCGGCAAGTCAACCTTTCCCGGACGCATGTTCAGTTTACGCAGCAATCGCCCTACGCCATAGAGCAGTCCACGGGCATCATGCCCCACAATGAGTATAGCATTCGCTGATTCGACCGTAACCAGTTTAAACCCTTCCGGCTGCGTCGCTGGCATATCGCGGACTAGGGTCTGGAAGGGTTTGGAAAGTTTGGTCAGGTCGTTTTCCAGTGCGATCCCAATCAGGGGTTGCGTCGTAGCGGGGGTTGGGAAGCGGTCGCTTACAGGTAATTGAATCCCTGAACGCTTCTGGATTTCCTGCTGAAGAATCTCAACTGTTCGACGGAGGGTTTTCTTGTCTGCAACGGTATTGACAATTCGGGCTTTCGACAGATCGATTGAATTGGCCAGACCTGTGGTCAGTGCAAAACAAAAGTAAACGGAGAAAAGGATTCGTTTCGACATAGGAAGGGCAGATTATGTAGAGACGCAATACCCTGTGTCTCTTTATACGTCAGCAATACCGTCTGGTCAGGAGACGCGATCTATCGCGTCTCTACAGTTTGATGAAAATCCTGCGCTGGTACAGGACATAGGCTGGAATGAAGTTGACGCCAATGAAAAACAGAGCATACAAAAGACTAGCCAGCTCCGGTTGAAAACCAAACCCAATCAGTCCGTTAACTATATGTTCGTTCAGCGAATACGGGCCGAATTTCATTCGGTAAAAAACGAGGGCAAACAGGTCGGCTAGTACATATACTGTAATGGCATTAGCTCCGAAAATGATACCGGGCCGGGTGCCTTTCGTATGCCCTAGTACATCAACCAGAAAATAAACCGCCCCCAGAAGCAGCGCAGCAAAACCTGACGTCACCAGCACAAACGAACTCGTCCATAGATTTTCGTTGACCGGGAAGGTTAAACCCCAGAAATACCCGGCTGCTGCGGTGAACAGGCCCACTGTCATCAGATAGGCCACTTTTTCGGTAGGACTTATTGCCATAAGCATGACCCGGCCAGCCAGCATACCCGTTATAGTGGTCACAATGGATGGAAAGGTACTAAGAATACCTTCCGGGTCCCAGGTGCCCTGCCACATGCGTCCCGGAAGGTATTGGCGATCCAGCCAGGCCGCCAGATTCTGGCCCGGCTCCAACACAACATGGCCGACATCTGGCGTAGGAATAAGCGTCATAGCCAGCCAATAGGCAACCAGCGTGAGTAGGCCAATCCAGACCTGTTGTTTCCAGGTTGTGTTCAGAAATAACGTTGTGCAAATCAGAAAGACGATGGCAATCCGGTGGAGGGTGCCGGTCCAGCGTACATTCGAAAAATCGAAGTCGGGTAACAGATTAAGAAACATGCCCACAGCGAAAATTTTCAGTGAGCGAACAACAATTTTCTGGTAAAGACCTCCTTTCGGGCCCCCGTCTGTCAGGTGCCGGGTATACGCCAATGTAATGGAAACCCCCACAATAAAAAGAAACGTAGGTGCAATTAAATCGGTGAACGACAGGCCATTCCATCGGGTGTGCCGCAGGGTGAAATACACGAACTCCTCAGAGCCTGGAAAATTGGCGACAATCATGGCCGCAATGGTAAACCCACGTAAAGCATCCAGTGAAAGGAGTCGATTTGGCGGCTGTTTCATCAAAATGTTAAAAAGCCCAATTTTTACAATGGTATCTTTAATACGGATTGACGTACTATAAAGGCTACTAAACCGGAAAATTTATGCGAAAGAGTTTCTACGCTATCCTCATTTGCCTACTTTTTATAGGCGTAAATAGCTGTCAGCGAGCTAAAACCGATGGTGGGGAATACGGAAAACAACTTGCTGTTTCCTGGGAGCTTGTCAGTAATTTTACCGACATTAAAGATGGGTTTCTGGCTCGTTTTACCCTGACAAACAATAGTGATGCTGACTTGACGGATGCCAACTGGGCTTTATTTTTCAATATGTCGCCCCGGCCGATTCTGCCATCCAGAACCCCGCAGCCAGGAACCGTTCAGCATATCAACGGCGATTGGTATAAGCTGGTGCCCACCAAAGGATTTAGTCTGAAGCCCGGTGCCTCAACCGAAATTAAGTATGAAGGTACGGAAGCGGTTACCAAAGTGACGGATGTCCCCTTAGGGCTTTACGTGGTTTTCTATACTAAAGAAGGTAAAGAAGAGTCGATCGTACAGGTAGCCAATTATACCATTAAGCCGTTTGTCCGGAAAGAACAGAGGCTACGGGGGGCAAACGATCTGTATCCGCAGGCTGGTCCGGCAACAACCTATCAGAACAATCTGGAGGTTTCTTTGCTCCCGGCCGAGAAACTGCAGCCCATCATTCCATCGCCCGTCAAGTTAACCACGTCTCCAGGTACATTGGCCTTCAATTCGTCACTGGCGATTTATGCGGATAAAGGGCTGGAAAACGAAGCCCGAATGTTGAGTAAACAAGTGAAGGCATTAGTTGATAAAGAAGTTGCCGTAAGTAGTCAGACACCAGCCGCTAAAGGCATCTTCCTGAAAATTGGACCCGTTCAGGTGAATGGTATTACCAAAGAAGCGTACCAGTTGCGCATCGACGAAAAAGGAATTTCGATAACCGGGAGCGACGCGGCCGGTGTCTTTTACGGAACCCAAAGCTTACTGGCGCTTATGCCGAATGCGGCTTACCAAAACCCTTCGGCTGATATTCCCTTAACATACACCCAGATCGACGATGCGCCACGGTTTGCGTTCCGGGGTATGCATCTGGATGTTAGCCGAAATTTTCAGACCAAAGAGACTATCCTTCGAATCCTGGATTTGCTGGCCTTTTACAAAATCAATCAGTTCCTGTTCTACACGACTGAAGACGAAGGTTGGCGACTCGAAATAGAGGGTTTGCCCGAACTGACACAGGTGGGTGCCCAGCGAGAGCATACATCAGGGAAAGAAACGCCGGTGCTGCATCCGGCTTATGGATCGGGCCCTAAAGCATACGACAAGGATAAATATGGAAGTGGCTACTATACCAAAGCCGACTTTGTCGAAATTCTGAAATACGCCCACGAACGTCATATCAAGGTAATCCCCGAAGTGAATTTGCCGGGTCATGCCCGGGCAGCCATTAAAGCGATGGAGGCCCGCTACCAGCGATTCATGAAAGAAGGGAAGGAAAAAGAAGCGAATGAATACCGCTTAGTTGATCCCGACGACAAATCGGTCTATCTGTCGGCACAGGGCTATACCGATAATGTGGTGAGTGTCGGACGGGAGTCGACCTATCATTTTTACGAAAAGGTGGTAGAGGAGATAACCAAAATGTATAAAGAAGCGGGCTTGCCGATGGATGTGATGCACGCCGGGGGCGACGAAGTGCCTGAAGGCGTCTGGACGAAGTCGCCAATGGCGGCTAAACTTCTGCGTGAGAACCCGACCATTAAAGATCCGAAGAACTTACAGGCGTATTTCTTCCGCAAACTTCGCGAACGACTCGCCAAACGAAAACTGGAAGTGCACGGCTGGGAGGAAGTTGTACTAACCAAATCGGCCAGTGGTAAACTGGAGGTCAATCCTGAGTTTGTTGGGAAAGGTGTGGTACCTTATGTATGGAACAACCTGTTCGATTTGGATCTGGGCAATCGGCTGGCCAATGCCGGGTATCCGGTCGTGCTGTGCAATGTATCGAACTTCTACTTCGACATGTCGTACAACAACGACCCACAGGAGCCCGGCCTGTACTGGGCAGGTTATGTTGATACGAAAGCCAACTGGGCCTTTGCTCCCTACGATATGTTTAAGACGACCTACAAAACATCTATGGGGAAACCGCTCAATTTTGCCGGGCTTGAACGGATGAAACCGGAAGCCCGAAAAAATATACGGGGTATAGAATCGCAGCTTTGGAGCGAAACCGTGAAAGGCCGCGATATGGCCGAATACGATATACTGCCTAAATTGCTCGGATTTGCGGAAAGTGCCTGGGCGCCTGAGCGCATTTGGGAAACCATCGACAACCAGCAGGCCCGTGAACGGTCAATGGCTGCGGGCTGGACGATTTTTGCCAATACATTGGCGCAGAAAGAACTCCCGCGACTGGCGCGGTTGAATGGGGGCTACAACTACCGGGTACCGCCACCAGGAGCCTTGATCGAAAAGGGTATGTTGAAAGCCAATGTCGAATTGCCAGGTCTAACGATTCGGTACGCAACCGATGGGGCTGAACCGACTGCGCAATCGCCAGCGTATACCCGCACAGTGGCCGTAACAGGTCCGGTAAAACTGAAAAGCTTCGATGCGGCCGGGCGGTCCAGTCGATCCGTGATGGTTAGCAATAAATAGATGACCCAATAAAAATAGAATGACAACGTAGTATGATGAAGGGATTTATTCCGGTATTTGTCAGGCTACTATTTTGGCTTCCAGACTAATCTGAACTAACATAAAATTTATATCCACTATGACTATTGGGGTTGACTTAGGAGGGACGAACATACGGGCAGGGTTAGTTGATGACGGGATTATTATCCGGCAGCATAGCAAAGCCCTACAGCAAAAAGAGTCTCTTTCGGCTACACTATCCCAACTGATTGAACTCATCCGTCCACTGGTTAGTCCAGCCGTTACCAGCATTGGCATCGGGGTTCCATCTGTGGTTGATATCGAACAGGGCATCGTGTACGATGTAGCCAATATCCCATCGTGGAAAGAAGTAGCCCTGCGGGATATTCTCGAAAAAGAGTTCGATATGCCCGTATTTGTCAATAACGATGTGAACTGTTTTATTTTGGGCGAGCATCAGTTTGGACTGGCCCAGGGGTACCGATCGGCAGTGGGGATGGCTATCGGGACAGGGCTTGGTTCGGGGGTTATTATTGACAACCAGCTTTATACGGGTAGCAACTGTGGGGCGGGTGAGATTGGCTTGCTGCCTTATCTGGATAAGAATATCGAGTCGTATGCGGCTGGTGACTTTTTCGAATCCATTCACGGTACCACGGCTTTAGAGGCCAATCAGGCCGCCCTGTTAGGTGGTCAAACGGCGCTTAAACTCTGGGATGATTTTGGTACGCATTTCGGCAATGCCGTAAAAGTGATCCTCTATACCTTCGATCCTGAAGTTATTGTCCTGGGCGGCTCTATTGCCAAAGCGTACCCTTTTTTCAAAACGACAATGTTGGCCAGCATGGCCAATTTCGCCTATCCGGTCACACTTCGGCGGCTCAAGCTGTTTCAGTCGCAAAACGAAAATATTGCCCTCCTGGGAGCCGCTGCGCTGGTTCGGCAGTTGGTCTAATCCGCCCAGCGAATAAAATAGGGTAATATCGTGTCGTTCCATGGAGGAGGTACACAACAGGCAACTTATCAGGTCAATTGGTAGCAAAGCGGTTATGCGTAGATTTTTCTTTTTAAGTATACTATTCCCTTCCTGTCTGTTCGCACAGACCGTTTCCAAAGCAGTATTGCCTCAACCCCGGCTCGTAGTAGGGATCGTTGTCGATCAGATGCGGTACGATTACCTCTATCGGTTTTACAATAAGTATAGTGAAGGAGGATTTAAGCGGTTATTGAATCAGGGTTTTAACTGTCGGAACAACCATTACCAGTATGCACATACCGTAACTGCGGCTGGTCATGCGGCTGTGTATACCGGCTCGATTCCGGCTATTAATGGGATGATCGGGAATGAGTGGTACGATCCGTTTACTCAGAAAGGTGTCTACTGCGTGGAAGATAGCAGTGCCAAAACCGTCGGTAGCAGCAACAGTAGCGTTGGGCGGATGTCGCCCCGGAACCTACTGACCAGTACCGTTACCGATCAATTGCGGATAGCTACCCAGTTTCGGTCTAAAACCATCGGTATTGCTGTTAAGGATCGGGGCGCTATTTTACCGGCTGGTCATACAGCCTCGGCTGCTTACTGGTACGATTCCAAAACGGGTAATTGGGTGACCAGTACGTTTTATATGGCAGCGTTGCCAAACTGGGTAACGGCATTCAATGACCGAAAACTACCTGCCGAGTACGTCCGGCAAGGCTGGAAGACCTTACTGCCCATTCGTGAATACATCGAGAGTACGCCCGACGATGAACCCTATGAAGCTAAACTGCCCGGAGCTACTAAAGCCGTATTCCCTTATGAGCTGGCTGGCCGGGCTGGCGATGCATTTGGTACGGTTTTGTCGATGCCCGGTGGCAACACCATGACCAAAGACCTGGCCATAGCGGCTCTGAAAGGGGAGAATATGGGGAAGGGATCGGTGACGGATTTTCTGGCAGTTAGCTTTTCGACCCCCGACCGAATCGGCCATGCGTTTGGTCCCCATTCGGTAGAGGAAGAGGATATTTACTTACGGCTCGATCTGGATCTGGCTGAGTTGTTCACGTTTCTGGATAGCTGGACAGGTCCAGGAAATTATACGGTGTTTTTGACCGCCGACCATGGCGTAATGGATGTTCCGGGCTTTTGGCAGCAACATCATTTGCCCGCCGGATTGATTGATGGGGGGAAGTTGAACGGGATAATCAAAACCGCATTAACCGATGCCTTCGGAAGTGGCAATTACATTGTAGCCAGTGAGAATGCGCAACTGTATTTGAACCATTCGCTTCTCCGTGAGAAAAAAATTACCGTCGATGCGGTCTCTGCAACGGTCCGGGAGGCTTTATTGCCCCTGCCCGGTATTGCCGATGTCATTAATCTGCGCAGTTTGAGTACCGCAAATTTGAATACCCATTTGCTGGAGCTCTATAAAAATATGACCCATGCCAAGCGTAGTGGGGATATTCAATTGATTCCAGAACCAGGCTGGATCGAAAATGGAGGCACAGGAACCAATCATGGCTCGCCTTATCACTACGATACGCATGTTCCGTTTGTGTTGTATGGCTGGGGTATAGCCAAAGGCGAAACACTACGCTATACAACGATTGCCGATATCGCCCCCACAATTGCTTCCCTGCTGCATATTTTACCCCCTAGTGGTACGGTTGGTAATCCTGTGCAGGAGGCTTTGAAATAGTTTAGATATTTACTTGGTCGACCCCCACATGAAACGCAATACCCTGTTGGTGATCCTGGTGCTGGTCATCTTCTTCGTCATTTCTTTCCTTACCAATATCCTTGGGCCGATCATACCGGATCTGGTCGATAGTTTCCACCTAAGCATTGGGTTGGCCGGGTTCCTGCCCTTTGCGTTTTTCGTTGCCTATGGTGTCTCGATTCCGGCAGGTATACTGGTTGAGAAGTACCGTGAAAAAACGATGCTGATTAGCGCCTTTTTGCTGGCTTTTCTGGGGTCATTGCTGTTTGCCCTGGTCCCACAGTTTTCGGTAGCCCTGGGGTCGCTGTTTGCCATTGGCGTAGGGATGGCAGTGCTTCAGGTCGCTATCAATCCACTGCTTCGTGTGGCGGGTGGCGAAGAACACTTTGCCTTCAATTCGGTACTGGCCCAGCTATTTTCGGGGGCGGCATCGTTCTTAAGCCCCTTGTTGTACAGCTATTTTGTGCAGACGATTCATAAAGGCGATCACGCTTTCTGGATTCAGTGGCTGGATAAACTCGTACCGACGGGTGTGGAATGGGTATCGCTTTACTGGGTGTTTGCCCTGACCACACTACTCATGATTGGGGTTGTGGCGCTGATTCGATTTCCGAACGTTGAACTGAAAGCCGACGAAAAAGTGGAAGTAGGTGGCACCCTGACGATGTTGCTTCGGGAACGAACCGTACTGCTCTACTTCGCCGGAATTTTCGCGTATGTGGGTACCGAGCAGGGCATTTCCAACTGGATTTCCAAATTTCTTCAACTCTATCATGGGGTTGATCCGGCTACCGTAGGGGCAAAGGCGGTCGCTTATTTCTGGGGGTTAATGACGATTGGTTGTATCCTGGGGCTGATTTTACTCAAAGTGGCCGACAGCCGAAATGTGCTGCGGTTATTTACGCTAGGGGCTATACTCTCGCTATTGATTGGCCTGTTTGGCCCTAAGGAGTGGGCCTTGATTGCCTTGCCGGGAACAGGCTTTTTTGCGTCGGTAATGTGGTCCATTATTTTTTCGCTGGCGCTTAATTCTGTACCGGAGCATCATGGCACTTTTTCTGGTATCTTGTGTACGGGAATTGTTGGTGGAGCCCTGGTGCCGCTCATTATCGGTGGGCTGGCCGAATGGTTTGGACTGCGTCTGGCGATGCTGGTCATGCTACTCACCCTGGGCTACATTTTCAGCATCGGTGTTTGGGCCAAACCGCTGATCAATAACGCAACCATAAAGCGAAAGAGTGAAAGAGCGAAAGAGTGAAATGCTGTCGTAAGCCCTTTTCACTCTTTCGCTCTTTACCCCTTTCACTCTGTACCTATGCACAAGATCATTCTACTCATCGACTTTGCCGAGGATTATAGCCGAAGCCTGTTGAAAGGCATATCTAAATATGCGCGGGAGCATGGGCCCTGGGTGTTTTGCCAGATGCCACTTTTTCACCGCGAAACTCTGGGCGTTGATGGGATTCTGAACTGGGCGCAGGAGTGGGGCGCCGATGGAATCATTGGCCAGCTCTACAACGAAAGTAGTGTCGAAAAGATCGTTCAGGCCGGTATTCCGGTTATTGCGCAGGATTTTAAAGAGCGATTTACGGAAATTCCGAACATTACCGGAGCGCATCGGGCTACGGGGGCTATGGCCGCCGATTATTTTCTGCGCAAAGGGTTTCGGAACTTTGCTTACTATGGGTTTAAGCACATTGTCTGGTCTCGCGAGCGGGCCGAGGGGTTCGATGAGCGGGTATCTCGGGCTGGGTGCTCGGTGCAGTATTTCGAGCACGAAGAGTATAGCGCAAGCGATCTGTGGTATTACAAGCCCAGTTCGTTGAGTAAGTGGCTCAAATCGCTTCCCAAACCCATTGCCATCCTCTGCTGCGACGACCGGATGGGGCAGCACATTACGGAAACCTGTCGGCATTCGCGCATTCGTATTCCCGAAGAGGTGGCCGTGCTGGGCGTCGATAATGATGAAACACTTTGTGAACTATCCGATCCACCTCTGTCAAGTGTTATGCAGGATGCCGAGAAAGGAGGGTACGATGCCGCCCATTTACTCGATAAACTGATCCGGAAGGAAATCAGCACTTTTTATGACATCATCGTAGAACCCACGCAGATTATTACCCGTCAGTCGACAGATATATATTCAACGGCCGATGAATACATTGCCTTGTCGCTCAAATACATTCACCAGAATATCGACAAAAACTTACAGGTCGATGAGGTGGTGAAGCAAGTGCCCTTGTCCCGGCGATCGCTGGAAATGCGCTTCCTTCAGGTGGTTGGCTATCCGATTTACAAATACATCCAGAATCTGCGTATCGAGAAATTCTCGAAAAAACTGCTGGAAACCGATCAGGCTGTTTTCGAAATAGCCATGGATCTGGGACTCAACGATTCGAAGAACATTGCCCGGCAATTTAAACAGGTCAAAGGCGTTACGCCCCTTGAATATCGCCATAAATATCTGGCAGGTAAATAACATGAAAAACGGCTGTTTGCTCTTTTGTCTGGTTTTGTTTGCTGGGTATCGGCTTCCTGAACGAGTGGTGTCGCCTGTTGACGAGCCTCCGTTTCCTGCCCGGCTTGTACAATTTACGCCCTATGCAAACAACCCTGTATTCAGTGGTACGGAGCAGGATACCTGGGATAAGCACATTCGTGAACGGGGGTATATACTGCGCGAAGGTAAAACCTATCATCTGTGGTATACGGGGTATCGGGATGGTAAAAACCAGACGAAATTTCTAGGCTATGCGACTTCGGCCGATGGTTTTCACTGGACCCGATATGCTGGAAATCCAATTCATACAGACACTTGGGTAGAGGATATGTCGGTCGTTAAATCGGCGGATACGTACTATATGTTTGCCGAGGGGAAGGACGATATCGCTCATTTGCTGACATCCACCGACCGGATTCACTGGCAGGAGCGAGGCCCGCTCGCTATTCGGTACACCGATGGCAGGCCGTTGAGTAAAGGACCGTTTGGAACGCCCACGATCTGGAAAGAGGCCGATACCTGGTATCTGTTCTACGAGCGAAGCGATGAAGCGGTTTGGCTGGCGACCTCAAAAGACCTGACTGTCTGGACAAATGTGCAGGATGAGCCTGTTCTGAAGAAAGGTCCTGAAACGTACGACCAATATGCCGTAGCCATGAATCAGATTATTAAGTACAAAGGTCGGTACTATGGGTATTACCATGCCTCGGCCTACAAAGACTGGCACGAATGGTCGATGAACGTGGCCGTGTCAACCGATCTGATTCATTGGACAAAGTACCCACACAATCCGATCCTAGGTAACAACTGTTCCAGCGGCATCCTGGTGCCAGATGGGGCATCGTATCGGCTCTATACCATGCATCCCGATGTAAAGGTTTTTTTGCCGAAAAAGTGAGCTACTGCCCTGCCCATTGAACAGTAAACGTGCAGGGTGTTGGTTCAACTATTGCTTTGTGTAATGGCTTCAATCGCTCGTTCAAACATACGATTTAGAAAGTCGAAAGAAATCATTCTTTCGGGCTTTCTTTCAGGAGCCAGATGTCGGAAATGCGAGAGTTCTGGCGCCAGTTCAGATGCGATTCTTCGGGTTGGTCGAACGTGACATTGATGCGGCCATCCTGCGTAGCCCATAAAGGCACAATCCATTCTTTTACTGTATCGGCTTCCCGGTTGTAAACGGTAGGTTCCAGACGCTGGCCATCGACCCGAAGCAGGGCTTCACCAAATCCAACGACCCGAATAATGTAGCGCGAACCTGGGTCCAGATTGTTGTAGTCGAGAGCGGGGCAGCGTTGAAAGGTTTGTGAGGAGAGCCGGGCCCGGCTGGACCCATTTTGCCACCAGGCAATGTCCGTCGCGTCATCCGAAATGGTCTTAACGCGTGGCCCTTTGCTGACACTGGATATATCATCATAAAAACTCCCTTTACCGGGCGATTCCCAGGTGCCGATGAACTTCAGGCGAGCCAGTTGCTCATCAGGGGTTTTCATCGCCTTTACTTTAGTGAACTCATCGGCCATCCACCAGCGGTTATTCAGGGGGTAATCGACAAAGTCGAGCAGGCAGCCTCGTTCGTACCCTTTGGCTTTGTATTTAGGGACGCTGGTTTGAAGACCGATGGATGTAAACAGGTCAGCACATAACGTCTCTATCTTCTGGCGTAATGCTGGCGCAATCGGTTTGGTATCAGCCTGATTTACCAGCGCAAGGGCCTCATTCATGGCTGCTTCTGTTCCTGATTTATCGACCAGAACGAGTTGGGTATTGGCTTTCTGTTCGAGCGATTGTTCATAAAGCAACCGTCGACGGGTATAGGTGTCGTAATAGGCACGGAGGAGCAGAAGCTGCCAGCGCCAGTTGGTAGCCAATTGAGGATTTGCCGTTTCCAGTTGTTTCCAGAAAGTATACGTAGCTTCGACACCCCCATTTTCGGCTAAAGGGCCCTGCCAGTTATGTTCAAGCGCACCAATGCCATCCGCAACGGGAGCGGCCAGTTCAGGTTTGAAAAAGAAACGCCCGTATTCCTCCAGAACCTCGTAAACAGATCGGTCGGGCTCCCAGCCACGCATACTCCAAATAACCTTGTTGACGTCGTCGTGACACCCATCGGAATACGACACAAATCCGTTGGTAAAGGGAGCCATGGCGGCCTGTACGCTGGCAAAAAAATAGGGCCGGGGATTGGAAGCTTCACGACCCAGCGTCAATGCATACGCCTGATCCCAACGAGCAACGGGAAATTCACAGCGAACATTATGCGTAATGTCGGGGTATTGCCGAATCTGGTATTGCCGGGGAAGCCGATAGCGGGTTTCTGATAAGGAAGGGCTGCTGGGGCCATATACGACTCCTGCGAGCCAATCGGGTTTATACTGAGCCAGATAGGTATAAAAATAATCGACCTGCTCAACACTAAAACCTTGCAACGACAACCAGATTTTGGCTTTCGGATGGTATTTGATCAGCCGCGTGTGCAAGTCTTTTAAGAACGGCATAACCTCTTTAGGATGGTTGTCGCCGGGGTCGCCACCGGGTACGAAAATATGATCGAGCCGAGGGCAGGCCCGGTAGAAGGCTTCGTGCAGATCAAGCTCGGCGCTGCGTTTGGCCGCGTCGGTTAGTGGGAAGGTAGCAGGTGTCCAGACCCAATAGTCCAGATCGTATTTCTGGCAGATTTCGCTCATCCGTATCCGCATCTCCGGGGCTGGGACTTTAAAATGGGGGCTAGGGCTTTCGTCCTCGTGAAACGGAATCCCTTCAACGGCGTTGGTGCCGAAAATAGCCAGTTCCCGGATGTATTGGTCAAATTGAGCTACCGTCCAGGCATCGTAGGAATTGGCGGTTGTGCGATAGCCCAGTTGATGCCCCCGAATTGGGTAGGCGGGTGCCGTAGCGATGTTGACCGGGAGGGATAAGGCAACCTGTTTCGAGTGCATCTGCAGGTTTCGTAATAGCCAGCCAGCCCCAAAGAGAATGCCCCGGCTATCGGCCCCGATCACCCACACGGTTGTGTTGGTTGCCCCAGTTTCACTGACAATACGAAAACCTTCCGGCTGGGTCTCCGGCCGTTTTGGGTCTGTATTGGCTGGAACAGGATTTCCATAGAGTGTCTTGTCGCCAGCGAGCGCAAAGGCGATACGTACCGTATGGGCAGGCCAGTCCGAACGAGTGGCCAGGGTAATTCCGGTTCGTTTCGCAATTTCTTCCCGTAGCATTTGCGGGGCAGTTTCGCGCATCGGCATTGGCACCGAAGGCGATACCAGTACAACCGCTCGCTGTAAGGAAAGGGATTGGGCATAGAGTGAGCCCAATCCACAGAGTACTAGTAAGAGAACAGAACGTAACCAACTATGAATACCAGCCGGGTTCATACGTGAGTAAGGGTAAAAATGAGGAATAGCTTATTGATTGACGGCATACTGAACTTTCTGGATGGCCTCGGCAAAGGATTCCATATCGGTTCGGGTGCCGAGCATAGCCTGTTGAAAGATCCAGACCGCTTCATCGGCGCAGGCCCGTTCAGCAACGGGGCAGTCAGTTTGCGAATAATCGACTGAATCGGGGATGGCATAGCACATCCAGTTTCTGTTCTGAAAAACAGGCTGTTTGTATAATGGGTGGGGGTATCCTGGTGAGCAGGGAAGCCCTTCTGCCACTAGCATCTTAACGAATTCCTGTTTGGAGTTCTGGTTGAACCTGGATTTGTCGTACCGGAACATATAAAGATGGTAAGCATGCAGGATGTCGACCGAACCGCGACTCAGTGGTGTAATTCCATCGATATTGGCCAGCAGGCTGTCAAGATATAAGCCGTTTGCGTTGCGGAGACGGGTTTGCTCGTCCAGTCGTTTGAGCTGTTCACTTAGTAAAACCGCCTGTAATTGGGTAATTCGGTAATTACAGCCCGGATTAAAATGATCGTACCACTGTCCTGATGGAAGCCGTCCTACGTTACGCAGGGAGTTCATGGTTTCGTAAAGTGCATCGTCGTTTGTGACCACCATGCCTCCTTCGCCCGATGTCAGATTTTTGGACGACTGAAAACTAAAGCTGCCTGCGTCCCCAATAGACCCCAGTTTTTTACCTTTGTATTCGGCCCCGTGGCCGTGGGCTGCATCTTCAATGACCCGCAGCTTATGCCGACGAGCAATGTCCAGGATAGCGTCCATATCGCAGGGTAGGCCCGCGAAATGAACCGGAATGATGGCTTTCGTACGTTCGGTAATGGCGGCTTCGATGGCGGTAGGGTCGAGATTATACGTGTCGGGATGTATATCCACAAACACGGGTACACAATTGACCTCCAGCACCACCGATGCGGTCGCAATGAATGTGTAGGGGGGAACAATCACCTCATCGCCCGGACGAACTCCGCAGGCCATCAACGCCAATCGCAGCGATACGGACCCATTGACGCAACTAATGGCGTATTTCGTGCCGCAATAGGCTGCAAATTGCTGTTCAAATTCGGCTACAGCACCAGTGCAGTCGGGATTCCCCCATTGACCAGACCGGACTATATTGGCCACGGCCTGTACGTCCTGATCATCGTATATAGGCCAGGGAAAGGTTTGGGTGATGCGCTTTTCGCCATTGTTTATGGCTAGTTTGGCGGCTATTCCGGATTGATTCATAGCGTATTGGGCAGACTACTTCGGTCATAATACGCCATAAACGTTGTTTCTGACTATTCGTGAGGAGAATATTTGATTGAGTGATTGAATGATTGAGTGATTGAGTTATTGAATAAAAAATTAGCCTGCGTCAGCCATTCACTCAATAACTCAATCATTCAATCACTCAATTATTAGTGTGCTGATTAAAAAAGCGTAGGGTTCGGCCAATATGCGCCCGCCAATAGTCCCAGGAGTGACCGCCCGTAAACTCTTCGTAGCTATGCGGAATCTGGTGGATGAGTAGTTGTTGGTGTAATTCTCGATTAGCAGCTAACAAATTATCGTCAACACCACAGTCGAATCGAAAAGGAGGGAGGCTGGTTTTATGGTTCAGTAGCCAGTCCAGAACCCCATCCTGTTCAATCGCTTCCGACTCTAAAGCGGCAAAATCCTGTACAAACTGGCTCAGCTGTGTGAAATGCGTAATGGACGACAGACCACTGAAAGCCCTGAACAGATGCGGATATTTAGCTCCCAGCCGGAGCGCCCCGAAACCGCCCATCGACAGTCCCGTAATGAATAGTGGCGATGTGGCACTTACACAGGTAAACTGCTCCCGAACAACACCAACCACATCGTCGATAATCCAGGCTTCGTAATTTTCCTGCCGGTGCGGTACATACCCTGACCCATCACCAAAAAGCCCGTCTGAGGGCATCACCAGCAGCATAGGTTGAATGATTCCCTGATCGATTAGCGTCTGGGCGGTTTGATGGACAGCTGCTTTGGCTGCCCAGGCCCAATGACTGCCATATACGCCATGCAGCAGAATCACAACCGGGAGGTTGTTACATGCTTCAGACCCTTTCGGCTGAAATACGGTCAGGTCGGCTCGTCGTTTGAGCGCGTTGCTTTTGACCGTAATCAACTGCAATCCGTCCAGGTTGGCCAGTTCGGTAGTAAAAAAACGGCTCATTCGTTAAACACAATAACACCTTTCGCATTTTTACCCGCGTGCATATCGGCAAATGCCTGCTGCAAATCGGTCAGGGAATAGGTTCGGGTCACCATCTGGTCGAGCAGTAATTCGCCTTTGGCGTACAAATTCTGAAGAATGGGAAAGTCGATTTGAGGGCGACATTTTCCATACAAGGGGTTGATATACAGCTTGTCCCATTCAAACAGGTTCATGTCGATCTTGATTTCCTGTTCGATGCCGCTGACCTGAACGGCTACGCCCGCATTACGAACCATGGCCAATGGGGCAGCTCCTAAGGCTGGAATGGCTGTACACTCGAAGGCATAATCGGCCCCCCGGCCATGGGTCATGGATTTGACCTGTGCGGCTGCCTGCATCAAGCCTTCGTCAGCTTTGTCGGCCAGGACCGTGTCGGTGGCGCCATAACGCCGAGCCATTTCCAGCCGCAACGGGTTGATATCGACCGCAATGATCGGATTGGCACCGGCAATACGGGCTCCCTGTATCACGTTGAGGCCAACGCCCCCAGTACCCAGCACCACAACCGACCGACCCGGCTTCACCTGAGCGGCATTAATAACCGATCCATAGCCCGTCATAACCCCACAGCCTACAATAGCCGCCGATGAAAAAGGTATTTCGACCTGAATTTTTACACAGGCTGCTTCGCGAACCAGCGCATACTCGGCCATAGTGCCCAGGCCAAAGGCGCGTTCGATAGGTACGCCTTTGTACAGCGTCGAAGCCAGTGTCGCATGGCCTCCGCTCACTTTATTGCCCGCCGTAACGGCTGAATTTCGTTCGCAGATATGCTGGTTTCCTTCCTGGCACTGAAAGCATTCGTAACAAGGTATGGCCCAATTCAACATGACTGGATCGCCGGGATGTAAATGGCGGACCCGACTGCCGGTTTTGACCACTATACCGGCTCCTTCGTGACCCATAACCAGTGGTTTGGCCCACGATTGTGAATCCCAGTCAGTATGGCAGATCCCGGCTGCTTTGATCTGTATGAGGACTTCGTCGCCCTGTGGGTCGGCAATTGAAATGGTTTCGATGGCGTAGCTGCCGTTTCCGTCAGCAATGGCAGCTTTACATTCAGTCATAGGTATAAGGGGGAGTATCTGGCATAGGAGGTAAACATCGGCATTTGCCTGTTCATAAAGAAAGGATAAGCGGGTTGATACTGCTTTTCAATAGTCATTTCGATTAGAAATCCCTCTCCCTGGCGTAACCGCTTTCGTTGTGTGGTTGTCAAAACAGGATGTGGATTATTGAGAAGATTCGTAGTCGAAACTTCCGTCATTTATTGATTCAATATGAGTAACTTGTTGCCAGCCCTGCGCCCAGGCTCATGGCAAACGAAGCATCCGCCAACCTTTCCGCTAACCTGACTATTCAGACCATTGTGACGAGCCGTTTACTTCTGTTCTTTCTGGGATTTGCCCTGACCCTCAAGGCGCAACCCACCGATTCTTTGCAAAAGCAGCTACGAACTACCCGACCCGATACGGTTCGGGTTCGGGTATTGTATGAGCTAGGATACGCCTACTGGCTTAGCGGAAATGATTCGCTGGCGGTTTTGTACTGTAGTCAATCGGCAAAGCTTGCCAGACAACTTGCGTTTTTGCCTGGAGAAGGCAAAGCCCGATTGCAACTGGTTCGTATTGAAGCCGACCGCATGGTCGATTTCGATGGGGGATTTGCGCAGGTAGATACCATTTTGCAGATAGCCGCCCGGTTGAAGGACCGACATATGGAAGCGGTAGCCTATATCCGCAAAGCGCAGTTGCTGGAAACCAACCTGACCCGGCAACGGGAAATTATGCCCCTCTTCGATAAAGCGCAGGGAATCTTTAAGGGATTAGGAGAGAAATCGTGGCAAGGAACGGTGTACAGCGAAAAAGCACAGTTTTTCGCTCGAAGCGGAAACTTCAGTCAGGCCATTGCATTTTTTCTGAAAGCCCGACAACTTCAGGAAGAAGCCAATGATCTGTCGGCCCTGCGCTCAACCTTACCGAATTTGGGTGTAGCGTACGCTGCGTTGGGATTGTATCAGGAAGCGCTCCAAACATTCGATGAAGCCGAACGGGTAGCGCGAAAGCGGAATGATAAGGTACTGGAAGCCTTCCTGTTGAATCAACGGGCCGACATACTGGAAAAACAGGGGCATTACGAGGCTGCTCTGGCTGTTTTGGCAAAAGCTGTAGCCATTCATAAAGCAACGAAGGCGGCTTACTGGTTGCCCAAAACCTATCTGCGAATGGGCAGGGTGTATATCAGGCAGAAGAAATTTGATAAAGCATTAACCTATACCCAGTTGGGCGACAAACTGTTTCAGGATGCGACCGAGTCGGAGGATTTTCTGGATCATCTGGTACAGATCAATTACGCCAGGATTTACTTGGCTCAGCATCAATATCGCCGGGCTATTACGTATGCCACCGAAGGGTTGAAATGGGCTGATGAATCCGACCCGCCGTTGCTGGTCGAAACGGCGGACTATCATTCAATTCTGGCCCAGGCCTACGAAGGAATCGGGCAGTCGGATAAAGCGTTAGCTCACTATAAAAACTACAAAGCGGATTCGGATTCGCTGCTTAACCGGGAATCGGTTCAGAAAGCCACCGCTTTGGCTATGAACTATACATTTGACAAACAGCGGCAGCAGGCACAGTTTCATCTGCAAACGCTGACCAATGACAAACTTACCCAGGCTCGTAATTTTCTGATCGTAATTGCTGGGCTGGCTACACTGTTGGCCGGATTGATCTTTTGGTCGAACCAGAAACTGAAGACAAAAAATCAGGAGTTGATGGTCAAAAATCAGGAAATTGAGGATGCCTTGTTTAAAGGACAAAGTCTGGAACGAAAGCGGGTAGCCTCTGAGTTGCACGACAATCTCAATACCAAACTGGCGGCTTTGCGCTGGCGGATGGAAGCCTGGGATGTGGCGGACTATAGCGAAGAGGATCGGGTTATGCACGAGGGTATGGTGCAGATGCTCGAAGATGTTTACTCCGATGTGCGGCTGATTTCACATAATCTGTTACCCACCGAATTGCAGACGCATGGACTGGCTTCTGCCTTGCAGAAGTTGACCGATAAACTCAACTTCAACCCCAGCATGCAATTCCTGTTGACTGTCAGGGGGGAGGAGAAACGGCCAACCGCAAAAATCGAATCGGAGTTGTATTACATTGCGCTCGAACTGGTCAATAACAGCATCAAGCATTCGCAGGCCAACCGGGTCACGATTGATCTGGAGCATCAGCCGAAAAAAATCAGTTTAACCGTACGCGATAATGGGGTAGGGTTTTCGCCCGCATCCCAGACCAATGGCATTGGTATGCGAAACATCACAGCCCGCGTAGAAACCCTGAAGGGTACGTTTACGCTGGAAAGCTCGTCGGGCCATGGAGCTTGCAGCCGGATCGTTGTACCCGCCTGAGCGAACGGCCTGGCGTTTCATAGGGTACAACTAGGAATTTGCAGGAAGTTACTCGTCGTCTGATGCGGTAAGGGAAATGGTAAAAAAGTGTTTGCGGCAGCGCTGGCAGGAATAGAGTTTAGCAAACGGGATGCGTCGAAGCCATCCGACCCGATGCAGGCGAAATGATTTTGTAGATCGGCATTTCGGGCACCGTCGTCGGAGGCAGAAGGTTGGAAAAGTAGGGTTCCCCATATCGTGTGTTGAGTGTTAAGTATACAAAACACATGATATGGCTAGTTTTACTATTGCAAACCAAAGAGCATTTTACGGGTATAACCGGATCGCTTTGGGTTTTGAGCGCAAGTTATACCACTGCTACAGTGGCGCCGTTAAGTACAGCCGTCGCCAGGATTAAACCTGTTGGTACGGGTTAATTGTTGTGATGCTTATGGGGCCTATTCCTGATCGCTTACCTTTTCCAGCCACGTAACAACTTCACCATTTACATCTTCCTGAATAGCGATGTGACTCATGGCTTTGGTAGGTGAAGCAACAAGTAAAGAAATCCTTCCAGGCCAATTGACAAATGGCATTTATCCATCCTAAATACCATTTGTCTTGACTCGATTGAAAAGTATATGTACTATCGAAAACGGAGGAGGGAAGCGGACGGGGCAACGGATGAATAGCCCGATGGTAAGGCTGGACTGGGCGTCGGAGGGTCAGAAATAACCCCCTTTTTCGGTTATTTCCTGGATGGATTGCCCTTCATGAACCCAACTGAAAATCATCTTCTCATTGGCGATGATCTCTTCCGCCCGCATCAATACCTCATACGCGATGTCGCGCGGCACCACCAATACACCATCAATATCACCCAGCACGATGTCGCCCGGCTTAATCGTTACATCACCGATCTGGATCGTGACCTGGTAGTGGGTAATCAGGCAACGACCCAAACTACCATTTGAAATCCGGTATTTGTAGAAAACCGGGAAGTCAGCATCCAGAATCTGATGGGTATCGCGAATACCGCCATCGATACAGGCTGCTTTTACTTTTTTTCCTTTGGCCGTGGCGGTCATTACCCCTCCCCAGAGCGTCGCTTTACTGTCGCTGGTTGTATCCCAGACGACAAAAGCATCTTCGTGCATCTCTTCGAGCATTTGTGTGCGGAACTCCATCTCACCCCGGATCATGGCATTGGGGGCACTTTTGACGGTGAAAGCAAATCCGGCGATCGTTCGATATTCGCGCAGGGGAAGAATATGGCCTGGCAATGCCTGATTGAGGAGACAAAACTCCCGCATGACGTCGTTGACAGCCCCAGTATAAAGCTGTTCAAAACGGGTTAGCAATTCCTTTTCTGGGATAGGAAATGGGGTGTCGGAAACGCCTTCACGCTTTTCGATCAACTTCTCCAGATTCATCAAGCCGACTTCTTTCTTATACTGATCGATACTCATGATTTTTCGTTTAGCTAGTGTATAATCAATTGAATAATGTGATTCCTTTGACGTGTGTGGCCCTACTTTGCAACTGACCTTTTTCGGCTTCGGTGACTATGAGGCCAAGTTTTCCTGTTAGGTCGAAAGCGCAGTTGGTCGGGTTTTGACCGATTGTGTTCAATTTTTGAATAACCTTCCCTTCGGGCGAAACAACGTGGATGTAGCCGGTGCCATATACCGCAACATACAGATTACCATCGTCGCCAAACGCCATGCCGTCGGGGCCTCCCGGTCCCTGGGGGCCTTCGACGGAAGCCCATACAGCCGCATCGGTCCATTCGCCCGTTTCTGCATTCCAGGAGCCTTTCCAAAGTCGGTGTTTGTACGTCTCGGCTACGATAAGATTTTTGCCGTCTGCGCTGAAAGCCAGTCCGTTCGGGAAATATTTGCCCGTCGTGAATGTCTTTGCCGTACCATCGGCCATCCGAACCGCAACATAGCCTGTCGGTTCCTGCCGGGATTCGCCAGGACAGGTAAACAGCAGATTGCCAGCCGAATCGAAGGCCAGATCGTTGGGCTTGTTGAGCGGCTGACCCTCTAATGTATCGAGTAGGGTTTCAGTTTTTTCTGTAACGGGGTCAAACCGTCGGATGGCTCGTTGAATTGAATCGCAGAAACATATTTTACCCTGCTTATCAATGGCAATCCCATTCGGGCCTCCCCCTACAGGAAAGCGTTTCAGGTTTCCATGTTTGTACTGAATCAGGCTTTCCCCTTTCAACTCAACTGCCCACAGGCTACCATCGGGCGCAAAGGCGGGGCCTTCGGGGAAGTTGAGCCCAGTGGCCAATGTAGCTACCGACGATTTGGGGAGTGGATGCTGTTCGTGAATCCGGGCAATTTCTTCGGCCGACAGTGCCCGGTCGAACACCGCCAGTCCGCCAAGTTGCCCGACAAAATCGTTGCCGATTGCTCCTAATCGATGAACGGCCCCAACCGTAAAATCAGCCCCATCTTCTCCGCCATCAAAAAATCCTGCTTCGTAGGGATAGGGGTTTCGGTCGGTACGGGCATCGAACAAGCCATTTCGGTACGATTTAATGAGATGACCGTCGTAGGTCATGGCCACAAACGTCCATTCATCGTATCGAACCGGAGTCTGGCCAATGGACACGTCGACGCACCACTTTTCGCCTGGGGTCGGGCCACCAACTCCCGAAATGTGACCGCATACCTGACTCTTGCTGTCGCGCAGCCGAATGTTCAGAAACAGGCAGTATTGTCGTTTTTTCTGGGTTTCGTTCCACATACCGGCAATGGCTTCGCACTCAGCATTGTCCCGGCTTTTGACCTGTCGTTTCACCCAGGCCAGTACAGTTACCTGCGCGTTCCTGCCTCGGATGTTCAGACCGGGGCAGTCGGTACGGGGAATGGTCAGGTATTCGTGCTCCCGAATGTCGAGCGAATGATTCGACAAAACCCCTTCGTTGCGGATCGCTACCGGGCCAGTTGGTTCATGCAACAGATACTGATATTTACCTTTCGAACGCAACGGCTGCTTTCCGGCAAAATCCCAAAGACACAACAGATTAGGGATAGCGAGTAAATCCAGGTGGGTGGACGAAGCGTGTGTAGCGTTGGTTATCATCAGGCTGCTGAGTAAGGTTGACTGAGCAATAAAATGGCGTCGGTTCATAGGAGAGTTTCTTTGTCCCGGTCAAAAAACAGAAAGGCTCCGGCCCAGAGAAACAGGCTTCCCAGCACATAAACGCCCGACAGACTTGCCAGACCAATGGTTAGGCCCAGAGTCGGTTTCAATACGCCCAGCAGATAGGGGGCCATGGAACCAATCAGGAAAGCGCAGGCCAGCATGAGGCCGTAGGCCGACGACCGAATTTTGGGTGACACTACTTCGTAAAGTGAGGCAACAATGTTGGAGTCGTACCAGCCCCGGAAAATACCGAACAGAAACAACGCCACGTAGGTGAGTACCTGCGTTTGGCTCATGCTGATGCCGTAGATAAATGGTGCCCCAAGCAACAACCCCAGCGCCTGTACAACGAGTCGGCTTCGAGGGTTGGCTTTGGCATAGTAATCCGCGATTTTGGCACCCGACAATACGCCCAGAAAGGCACCAAGGTGATGGTAAAACAGCGACGAAAATCCGGCATCGGTCAGGCTCATGCCAAACTTATCGACCAGAAACGAGGGCATCCAGGTCAGGTAACCGACGTTGACGAACACCATGCAGCCAAAGCCCAGTGTGAGCATGATCACCGTTGGCTTGCGAATGATGATACCAGCCGTTTCGCTTATTTCGGCCAGCATCGGTTGACGGGCTTCGACCGTAGTTTTTACCAGGTCCTTCGGGATACGGCTGAAGAATACCAAAGCCAGTACAACCCCCAGACTGCCAAAAAGATAAAAGGCGTTCTGCCAGCCATAATGTTCGCCAATGTAGCCGGCAATGATGCCGCTCAGAATAATACCAAAGTACACCGCCGTCTGGTGGATCGACAGCGCAAATGAACGGCTTTCTTTGTACTGATCGCCTAACAGCGCATTGGCCGAAGGAGCATAAAAGGCCTCTCCGCCACCCGTTGCCACTCCCCGTAACAAAATGAACTGCAACACACTGGAGCAAAGGCCCGTCATCAGGGTTGCGCAGGACCAGAACAGCAGACAGAAACCCAGAATGTTCCGGCGCGAAAAGCGGTCACCGATAAATCCGGCTATCGGCACCAGGAGGCCATAGGTCCAGACCAGTGCCGACGCAATCAGGCCCAGTTCGGCATCCGTCAGGCCGAGGTCTTTCCGGATAAGGGGCAATACGACGCTGAAAATCTGCCGGTCGGCCTGATTCAGGAAGAAAGCCAGCCAGAGCAAAGCCAGTAACTCCCAGCGGAAGCCCGTCGGTTTTTGGGTGATCGAAGGCGGTGATTCAACCATGGTTAAGGGAGTTTAGCGGTTGTGGCTGGGGCATTCCAGGCGCTGACCGTTAGGATCGCTTTGGACCGGGTCGTGGGGTCGCGCCAGATCACATCCATATCGATTTCCTGCGTTTCGCCCGGGGCGATCCAGGTGAAATTGTCCGAAGCAACAATGGCCCGTTTGGTACCTGTAATATCAACTTTCGCCATAAAAGCCGGGGCTTTACCTGTATTGGTTACCTTCACCCGAAGCTGACTTTGGTCGGTACCAATCTGTTTTTGCCCCACTACCGAAGCCGTCAGGGAAGTAGCCGTTTTGGCAACGGTCGGTTTCAGAAACGGTCCTTTTTCCAGTGTTGGCCAGGGAATGGGATTGCTGACGTATTTCTGGTAAAACCCGTCGTCTTCCAGCATCGACAGACTACGTGGGTAATAGAACGAGCGCGACAATAACTTGCCGGACCCATCATGCAGTTCCGCAACCAGCAGTATATAGCGGTCACGGTACTCGGTCGGAATGGCGTATTCTCCCAGATTTGCCGAACTCACCGACGTACCGGCCGCCACAGCTATTTTCTTCGTCTGCTTCCAGAGTGGCCGGAAGGCATCGTCGAGTACCTGTACCGAAATCGTTGCGGCCGGAATGGCCTGTGGCAATGAGTGCGTTACTCTGGCTGTTAACTTGATTTGTTCGCCGGGTTTCCAGAGCAGCCGTGGAATGTCGATCGCTACGTGCGTGGGCTCGTAGGTACGTTTGAGGAAATAATAGGGGGCTCCCGCATGGCCAAACCAGTCCATCATCTGAATCGCCACAACCGGCCAGTGACGCTTGAACACCCACGGCATCAGGCCCGACGTAACAGGATAATTGCCCTGTACTTTTTCCGAAAATACCTGATAAAATTCCCCGGCTCCTACCTGCGATGCTTCCGTTATGGCTTCAAGGGTTGGATCGGCCATGTCGGTAATATGCGATGCCCGGCTTAGCATACGGGGAACCCGGCCGGGACCATATTCGGTAAAGTGATGAATAAACTGCGGGTGATCTTTATAAAACGATTTATCCCACATACGCCCCAGCCCTGTAAACTCTTTGTTGTCAACGGTTTCGTAGAAAAGATTTGCTTCAGGCATTGAGTGCATACCCGTTTCCGAAATCCAGGGTTCGTAACGGTAGCCTACGCCATACCAGGTAGGGTCCATGTCGGGGTAGGTATGGATACTGCCGTCGTCGGGCGTGGTGCGGACGTAGAGCCTTGATTTGTCGAAAATGTCGAGGTTGCGTTCCAGAATGCCCATCGTAGCCGCGTTGCCGTACGAGTAGGGATTGAATTCGTTGCCTCCGCACCAGACCGCCAGCGACGGGTGGTTGCGCAACCGAACAATATTCTGTACTACCTGAGCTTCCCAGATGTCCTGCGGATAGAGGGGTGTATCCTGATTGCCAATCGGGAAATCCTGCCAGACCATGATACCCAGTTCGTTGCAAATGGTGTACAGATGCTCGGATTCCAGCAGCCCACCACCCCAGATGCGGATCAGTTGAACGCCCATTTTCTTAGCCGCTTCGAGTGTCCAGCGATAGCGTTCTTTGGAGGTTTCGAGCAGGATGTCCTGTGGGGTGAAGTTCATGCCTTTTACAAAAAACTTTCGGCCATTGACCACAAACTGCCAGTTCTCCCAGCGGTCGGCATAGCGCGGACCAGCCGAAGCCACCCGCTCGATGGTTCGTATGCCAAACGGAAACTGAATCTGATCGATAACCTGCCGGTCTTTTTTGAGGGCCACCCGCACCGTATACAGGTTAGCCTCACCTAGTCCGTTCGGATGCCAGAGCTTCGGGTTCAGCAGGATTAGATCATCTTCAAACCAGGTGCGGCCTTTGAACGCTTTGAACGGTTTTTCCTGAGTAAAGGCTACGTTTCCGGTCTTATCGAGCAGTTCCACCTGTACCGACAGGTTCGCGCCGGAAGGTGTAGTCCCCGGAACCCGCCCGTCGTAGTGGTGTATCTGGGTGTTCTTCCAGGGGTGCAACTGGTAGCCCAGCGAATTTGTATCCACTAACACCTCACTCGCGAAATGGAGCATCGCTTTCCCGTTCTGAATCGATGTGGTGGTCAGATATGGGCGTTCGAGGTGGTAGGGTTGCACAATTTCGAGCCGGACATCCTGCCACATACCGACTGAAAAGAACGGTTCGCCCCCTGATCCGCCCGAAATCACCCAGGGCTTGATGATTCTGCCACTGGCCCGTGGATTATAGCCGGTTCGGTGTGAATAGTCGAATTCGCCCGAGGCCAGCCGGGGCAGGCTTTCGTAATCGGCTGCTTTGTTGCCCCAGTTACCTGCCCGTACCTCTACCAATAGTTCGTTTTGGCTACCCGGTTTAAGCAACTTGCCGATTTCCACCATTGGTCCGCCAAACATCCCTTCGTGAACCCCTACCAGTGCGCCGTTCAGCCAGACTTTCGAGAAGTAGTCAACCCCGTCGAAGCACAGAAATACGTAGTTGCCGGGTGTGGCAGTCGTGGGCGTCGGGAACGTTTTACGGTAATACCACGCTTTCTCGTCCATGAACTTATACTGGTCGGAATTCTTGTGGTAATACGGATGCGGCAACTTTCCCGCCTTGAAATACGACCAGTGTACCGAATTGGGAATGCTGGTCTGGAAGGCATCCTTACGCGGGGCCTTCGGGTCGATTATGGGGACATCGGTATGGGACAATTCCCAGCCATCGCCCGACAGGGTAACGTGTTGCGCCCCTGTTCGTGGTGTAATGCGATACGGTTGCCAGAGCTTATTTTCCTCTTCGGCGAACGGATTATCGGGCGTTGATGCCGCTGTTGTTCCTTGTGCTGAAACCCAGGTGGTGCCCGGCAACGTTATTAGGAATAGTAAGAAAATGTGTCTACTTTTCATCATTAAAAGACTAAGCTGATGGAACCGCTCCGATTTGTCCAGCGTGTTACCAACGATACGTTGGTATTGCCCATGCCCCCCTCATACCGGGAGCAGGAGGTAGAAATTATTGTTTTGAAAAAAGAACCGTCACCCAAACCCGAATTAACACTCGAAGAGAAACTGGCGATTTTACGGAAGCACAAGGGATCAATGCCCGCCAAACTGGATCCACAAATTGATCTTGATGAAGAATGGTATCTCCAATAAGATTTTTTCTCGACACATCGATTCTTGCGGAATATAAAAAGGGCACTAAGACTGACTTGCTGGACGAGTTGATTCAGCGCGAGTATCTCCTGTGTTACAACCAAATTGTTCTCAGTGAATACCTGTTTGTAACACTCGCCCATTATGGACAAAAATCGCTTCGGACGTTGAAAATGTCCTATTATATTCCTGAATTGCTGGATAAGCATGACGTTGAATCCTTATTAGAGCCTCTTCATTTTTTAAAAGACACCGACGAATCGGTGGTACGGGATGTTCCCCGGCTGATGCGTGAATACAATCTGTTGCCGAACGACGCCATTATTTTTTCGCATTGTCAATCATCTGGAATTCAGTATCTGGCTTCTTACGATTCCGATTTTAGACCACTGTGTCGTAAAGAAGGTATTAGCCTCATCGACAGCGTGGAGGCTCTGAATATTCATTTCCCTGTCTCATAAGGTTTCGGCTTCCCGTAGCCCCGCATCAGCAGTAAACCGCCATCGATGGTGATGGTCGAGCCGGTCATATACGTGCCCGATGTGATTAAATCGACCAATACATTAGCGATTTCGTCCGGTTGCCCCAGTCGCCCTGCCGGTATGCCGTCGACTACTTCCTGAAGCAAATCCGGGTTTTCCCAAACTGCCCGATTGATGTCGGTTTGAATGGCACCAACCGCCAGCGTATTGACCCGGATGTTATGCGGCCCTAGCTCCATCGCCACGCCTTTCATCAGTATTTCCAGCGCGCCTTTGGTCGCCCCGTAAAGGGAAAGACCCAAACCCGGCCGAATGCCATTTACCGAGGTAACAGTCCAGATGCTGCCCGCTACGTTATGCTTCACCATATTTCGGGCAACTGCTTGGGTCAGGAATGTAGTGCTCCGAAGATTGACGCTGCTGAATTCCTCGAAATCGGCCTCGGTTACGTCCAGAAAGTGTTTTTTGTACGAAACCCCGGCATTGTTCACCAGAATATCCAACCCGCCCGCTACGGCCCAGGCCTGTTCTGCCAGTTGAATTGCCTGCGCTGTTTCCTGTAAATCGGCCTGTAGCACATAAGCATTCCTTCCCATCTGCCGAATGGCTTCTGCAACAGCTTCGGCATCGTCACGGTGTTCGTGGTAATGCACTACTACATCGCAACCTGCTTTGGCCAACTGTATCGCAATGGCTTTCCCGATGCCTTGTGATGCCCCGGTGATTAGTGCTTGTTTAGTGTTTACGCGCATGGATGGAACCCCACCGGCAGACCGGCAGATTTTTAGGATGATTATGGTCCTTATTCAGCATAAAAAACATAGCAGTCGGTGTTCTATGGATTACATGCCGCCTACTGTCGGATACCAGTCGGGACGGTAAGGGTCCTGGTGGAAACGGGCATAGTAGTCGCCTTTTTCTTCGTAGTATTTTTCGTAATGCTTCATCTTGTCTTCGTCCAGCGACACGCCTAAACCGGGGCCGGTCGGGACTTTGATACAGCCATTTTCGTACGGCATCAGGCCCCCTTCAATGATGTCGTCGGTAAGGTAGTGGTAGTGTGCGTCGCCCGCGAAGTTCATCTGCGGAATGGTCGATGCTGTGTGAATCATAGCCGCCAGCTCAATGCCAAATTCAGCCCCCGAGTGCATCGCTACGCCCAGGTTGAACGTGTTGCAAACGGCCGCCAGATCTTTTACACCCCGAGGGCCTTCCCAATAGTGAATGTCGGTCAGGACAATATCGACCGAACCCATCCGAATGGCAGGGGCCAGATCATCGAATTTGGCCGGGTACATATTCGTGGCAATGGGAATTCGAATCTGTTTACGAACGGCCGCATTGCCCTCTAAGCCCCACGAGGGGTCTTCAAAATACTCGATGTTGAGGTCTTCCAGCCGACGGCCAATCTGCACGGCGGTTTGCACCGACCAAAGTCCGTTTGGGTCGATACGAAGGCCAAAGTCATCCCCCAGTTTTTCCCGGCAAAGCTCCAGCACGCGCGCTTCTTCTTTCGGCGATTTTACGCCCGCTTTCAGCTTCATCGATTTTACGCCCAGCGTTTCATGCAGTTCGACGCAGAAATCGGCCATGTCTTCAGCGGTTTCGTCATGTTTACCATCGCCCGGACGGTCGTAACGCCAGAACAAATAGGCAATAAACGGCACCTCATCCCGAACGCGCCCGCCTAACAGGTCGCTCAGTGGCCGATTCAGGACCTTGCCCTGAATGTCGAGGCAGGCCATTTCGATAGCGGCATACAGGCGTGCATTGGACATGTAATAAATGCTGCGAAGTACTTTCAGCTTGATTTTTTCGAGATGAAACGGGTCTTCACCAACGATACGGGGTTTTAGTTTTTGCAACGCTCCCCGCTGATCGCCCCCACCTACTTCGCCCAGTCCAATGATACCCTCATCCGTAACGATTTCGAGAATGGTTCGGAGGAAATAGCCGGGATGTACGCCTGTGTTATGGCGCAGTTGAGCGTTGAGCGGAATGGCAACGCAACGGGTACGGATGTCAATGATTTTCATAATTTAAAGAGTGAAAGAGCGAAAGAATGAAAGAGCGGTGGTCTGGCAATTCGGCTGGTGTTCCCACAAATGATTCCTTTCATTCGATCCGTTACTATTTATAGTTCAAGTTGTATTGTCGTTGACGGGCCCTTAGCCAGGGTAAATGTCTTTTCGGTGGTCTTCTTGCCGATGGTCACTTTTACGGTATAGTCGCCGTAGAAGCCTCTGAAGGTGATCGGTTTCCCGTCAGTTACAGAGGTCGTGAGCGTGGTTTTCCATTCTGTATTAATCAGGTTGTCAAGAACCGTAAAGGCCGGTTTGGGTGAAAAATCGCGGTTGAGCAGCCCGCCGTTCCATTTGTCTTCACCCGCTACAGCCGTACCGTCGACCGTGTTCCAGTAAACAATCGCTTCGACGGCCGGATGACTAAACCAGATTCGGTAGAAATTTCGGGCCATTTTGGCCTGTTGCTGCAAACCCGCTTCGTTGTTAGGCAGCGTTGGAAACGTAATTTCCGATATGTGCAGGGGTACTCCGAACGAACCGAGTAAATCCATAGCCCGAAACAGGTCTGTAGGGGTGTGGGCCAGGCCCTTCACGGTATTGTCGAACATGGGCTGTTCGAACAAATGGAACTGCATACCAATGCCGTCGATGCGGGCACCTTTCAGTTTCAGATTCTCGATCAGCAGGTAGTAGGGTGTAAATTCCCGTCGGTACCCTTGCCATGAACTGGGTGTATTTTCGTTGATAAATAAGCGCGTACTTTTGGGGAAATAGGTTTGAGCGGCCCGAAAAGCTTTGCTGGCGTAGTCGGGGGGCATGGGCACTTTATAGCGTGAAATGAGCAGTTCGTTGGTTACGTCCCAGGTTTGGATGGTTTCCCCGTAGCGTTGGGCCAGCTCCTGAATATGCCGGTCGATAATCGGTTGCATTTTCGAGCTGTCTTTCGGCATCCAGTCAGGAATGGCAAATAGGGCTTCGTCCCAAACCAGCGTATGCCCGCGTGGCGTAATGCCGTTTCGACGGCAAAAGTCGAGCGCTACATCGGTGGGTGGTCGGCGGTAAATGGGTTTGCTATCGGCGGTGTAGCGCGGTTTTCCCTGCTCAGGCTCCAGCGTTTTCCAATAGAAAGGAATCGTGGCGAGGTTGAACATCGACTTAAAAAACGATTCGTATTTTTCGTTCTCCTGCGCTGTCGGAAACCCGTTGAGCATAAAAATATTGGCCCCGAACAGAAACGCGTGTTTGGTCTGGCGGATGTCGACGGTTGCTTTCCGAATGGGTTTTCCCTGCTTATCGGTCAGGGTCAGGGTGCAATGACCTTTCCGATGGGTTTCAATTCCCTGCTGAATACGGGCGTCGATGGCTGGGTCGCTCCATAATGAATCGTAGCGGTTCGATTGAGCCAGACACTGAGCCGATGCCAACAGGAAAAATAGAAATAAACGTCGCATAGCGTAAACAGGTAATTCGTTCAGAAGTAGTACGAAATGAAGAGAGTTAGTCCAGGACTACCACCTGTGTGCGGGCACCGCTTTTCGGGAACTGAACTTCTTTCTCGTATTTTTTGCCATTCCGTTGGGTAATGAGTTTATAGGTGCCGTAAAAACCCCGGTAACTTACCGAATTATTCTGGGGTGATGCCGTCAGGTTGGTGCGCCATTCCTTATTGATAAGTCGGTCTAGTACGTCGTAAGCTGGTTTTTTGGTGAAATCGCGATTCAGAAGCCCCCCTTTCCATTTGTCTTCTCCGGGCACTACGGTCCCATCTGATTTGATTCGTGCCGGAGCCGCCGTTCCATCGACCAGATTCCACCAGATAATGCCTTCGACTTTTTGATGGCTGAACCAGAGTTTATAATAATTCTCGGTCATCACGGCCTGGTATTCCGGGCCTTTGTCAGTGAGTGCCGATACGGTAATTTCGGTAATGTGCAGGGGCAAATCGAAGTCGGAATACAGATCAAGTGTGTTGAACAGGGTGGTGGGCGTCATGGCTTTCCCCTTCAGGATCTGCTCGTATTCTGGCTCGCTGAAGTTATGAAACTGGAGGCCGATGGCGTTGATTTTGGCGTTACGCAGCCGTAGATTTTCGAGCAGCAGGTAATCGGCATTGTATTCCCGCCTGTTGCTGCGCCCCCAGATGCCGGTGGTGAAATTGAGGGTAAACACATTGCTGTTCGGAAACACCCGCTCGCTTTCTTTAAATGCCTTGAATGCAAAATCTTTGGGCATCAGCACGTCGGGATGGCGGTCGGTTACCTCGTTCACCACGTCCCAGATTTGAATGTCGTGGCCATATCGTTCCGCGATTTCGCCAATTCGCTTGCTGATTTTCTGCTCCATGATTTTTTCGTCTTTGGGTAGCCAGGTTGGGATCGACCAGCGCGGATTGTCCCACACGAGTGTATGCCCTTTAGGGGTAATATTGTTCTTCCGGGCAAACTCCAGCACCACATCGGGAGCCGGGCGACGGTAACTATACGGACTATCTTTGCCAAAGCGGAGTTTACCTGGTTCCGGCTCCAGTTCGGGCCAGTAGAACGGGATCGTCACGAAGTTGAACAGCTTCGTAAAGTGCTCTTCGTAGAGTGCGTCTTCTTTCGGGTTCTTGAACCCTTTCACCATAAAGCCGTTGGCTCCGAAATAAAAATCATGACGGGTCTGTGTGAGGGCAACCTCTCCCGGCGAAACGGGGTTGCCATCTTTGTCGGCAAATTGAATCGTAAAGGCGCCCATCCGATTTTCGCGGATACCGTCGGTAATGCGTTGCTGCACCGCCGGATCATTCCATTGATTTTTATACTCGTCGGAAAGCTGGGCCGAAACCTGCATTCCTGGTAAAGCCAAAGCGGTTAAAAGAACAAGTCGTTTCATCTAATCGGTATACAGTTTAACAATGATAGAGCGGGTGAAATTGGGCAGTTTGATCTGTTTTCCCGACACCTTAGTCGCTACATGTCGATTGTTCCAGGGATTGTAGATGTCGATGCGGTTGGCCGGAAATTGTCGGGCGGGCAAGGCTACGTTCGTTACCGTTCGAGCCTGTTTGCCCTGTACCAGTTCGGTCTGCCAGTTGCTTTGCCCATCCCGAATCCAGAGAATCGTCTGCTTCTTTCCCCGAAGTCCATAGAGCCTCAGTCCATCCGGTAGTGAGGTCGTGAACGGTACAGCCTCCTCCCGAACCGGATCGAAGTCGCGGATGGCTTCGGTGAATCGGCCAAAATGCCACCAGAGGTCATTTTTTTCGACGTACGAATCCCAGTGCCAGCAGTGGCCTGGTCCGGCAGCGCCAGTAAAAAAAGGAGCGAATAGAATATCGTGCAGTAGCGTGCCCAGGGTATCGCGGGGGTACAACGCCCAGGGACCGGCATGGTTGGCTTCGACAGCCCCCACCTCGGCTAGCAAAACAGGTTTCCCGGTCCGAAAACGCAGTAATTCCTCCGTGGCCTGACTCGCCAGGGTATCCATGGGAGCCTGACCGATTTTCCAGGATGCGCCCGTATCCAGATAGCGGTGAACCTGGGCGACGTCGTTGTTGGGTAGGGCGGTTATTTGCTGGTACATCGCCCGTTGCGACTCCCGGTCGTAACTGCCAAGGCTCTGCATGATCAAATGATTGGGAAACAGCGCCTGCAATTCGCCCAGCATGATTTTGGTCCAGTCTTCCCAGCCTTTGCCACTGACGGCATTCATTTCGTTCCAAAGCTCCCACCCAAAAATAGCGGGGTGATTTGCGTAGCGTTCGGCCAGTTTCTTCGCTCGTTTCAGATACAGTTGCCGCCCGGCTTCACTCGTCAGGTACTGGTTCATGTCGGCCAGCGGCCCGCCGTTTGCTGAGGCATAGATCGGTCGGTCAAACGGTACGGAACCGGGAAACATTGCGGGCGCATTGGTCAGCTTTCGAAAGTTTTCCAGGCAGATTTTCAGGCGGATACCATAGCGTTGGGCCAGAGAAAGCAGTTGATCGAATCGCTTACGTTTCTGTTCGTCAAACTGCCCGGCTTTTTGCGTTTCGATTTCCCAGAAAGGGGCGCTGAGCCAGATTCGGGCGTAATTGCCGCCATTTTCTGAAAGTCGACGAAAGTAAAAATCCATCTTCGCCAGTCCTTCGGCTTCATTGTCGATGAAGCGGGGCCAGCACAGGTTCAGTCCAATCGGTAGGTAGGTCTTCCCGCCCGATGTGGCGAAATAATGCGGATTCGTTTTACTGACCTGCACGAAGGTTTGTCCCAGCGCGGTTATGGCCCAGCTCAGCACGATCAACGAAAAGAGCAGTCGCTTCATGAGTTCGTTTTAGTCAAAGTTTATCAATCGCAGGAAGTAGCGAAAGTATTCCAATCAGGTAGCCAACAGGAGTCGGCTACCTGACCAACCAACCTATCTGTGAAAAGTACTTTACGATTCTTAATACCCCGGATTCTGATCGGTGGGAGCCAGTGCTGTATTGTAATTTAGCTCTGATACGGGAATGGGCCAGAAAAGGTGCTTGTCGGCTACATCCTTGCCCGTTGCGGCCTTGATGATTTCTTTCAGTTTGGGTGCGCCCAGCCGTTTGAGGTCGAGCCAGCGTTTGGCTTCGTACTGCGTTTCGTAGCCCCGTTCTTTCAGGACCAGATCGTTGAAGGTCGTGGCATTGTAATCGGTCAGTTTAAAGTCGACGTCCGATGCGGTAGTTGGGTTTTTGCCATAAGCTCGCCGATGTACCTGATTCAACGCTTCCATCGCTGCCGCCGTAGGGCCGTTGGCGGCCCGACTGGCTGCTTCGGCATACAGCAAGAGAATATCAGCGTATCGGTAAACCGGGAAATCATTGCCCGCGCCATCCTGCGTAGCCGCTAAGGGATCGGAGAATTTCTTGCAGAGAATAGTGTTTTTTCCCAGACCAATATCCCAGCTATACCAGAACGCCGTTTTTCGCAGGTCTTTGTCGTCCCAGTTTTTGATAACCGGATTGGTTTGCGTATCGCTATAGTGCGCGTAGAAGCCCCCGGCTCCATGCAGTTTTGAACCGGGATGATGCGCGAACATGGCCAGATACATACCCTGACCCGCCTGTCGGGTTTCTTTCAGATACCAGACTTCTTCAGTTGACGTAACCACGCCAGGACCAAAAATCTTTGTGTCGAATTCGGTTGGTGTTGTGACCGGAACCAGCGAAAACGCGTTTGATTTTATGATTTCATCGGCTTTGTCGCGGGCTTCGGCATATTGATTTCGGGTAAAATACACCTCGGCCAGCGCTGCTTTAGCGGCCCATTTGGTGGCCCGGCCTACCTGCGCACCTTTATCGGGCAGGTTAGTTTCGGCTTCTTTCAGGTCGTTCAGAATCAGCGTGTATACTTCGTCAACGGTATTCCGTTTTACGTTCGGTTCGGACAATTGGGTTTCGGTACGAATGGGAACGCCACCCCAGTTTCGGACGAGCCAGAAGTAGGCAAACGCCCGCAGATATTTAGCTTCGGCCACGTACTTGGTGATGTCGACCTGACTGATGCTTTTCCCCTTAGGGGCATTCTGAATCACCAGGTTGGCATTGCGAATGGTCAGGTAAAACAACCGCCAGCCTTCGTCGGTACGTGGGATGTTGGTACTGTTCAGTCCCTGAAAATCGCTCAGTACCTGATAGCTGCCCCGGCCATAACTATAGTCGGTATAGGCTTCAAGCTGAGCCCCTAACTGGCCTGTAATGCCATTGGTGGCCCGGAGTTGGGCATAAGCCGCGTTTACCGCCGACTCTACTTCGCTGGCTGTATTATAAAAGGTTTCTACAGCCACGGCTTTGGGCTTTTCGATCAGCTCCTCCTGACAGGACTGAAGCAGACAAAGCACCGGGAGGAAAAATAGTATCTTTTTCATGTGTTTAAAGAGCGAAAGAGTGAATGAGCGAAAGAGTGAGGGAGGGTGAAGCTTTTGAAAGAGCGCTAGCTGGAGTACCAGGATACCGCTCATTCACTCATTCACTCATTCACTCTTCCGCTCTTTGGCTTTAAAACCCAACCCGAATGCCAAATGTGACGGCCTTCGATGTTGGGTAGCTGTAGTGATCGATACCCTGGCCGATGGAATTGGCCCCGCCCTGCGAGTTTACTTCGGGGTCCCACCAGGAGTATTTCGTGAGGGTCAGTAGGTTTTGGCCGCTGGCGTAGATCTGAGCCGACCGCATCCAGTTTACCTTCAAAGTCTGTAAGGGTAGATTATAGGCCAACTGGATGGTGCGCAGGCGCAGGTAGGAGCCGTCTTCAACAAATCGGTTCGAATAGTTGTAGCTGTTGGCGCGGGAAATAACCGGGTACTTGGCGTTGGTATTCGTGGGAGTCCAGTGATTGAGGTACACCTCCCGGGGCATATTCAGACCGAACCCGTAGTCGAGCGTATTGTTGATCGAACTGACGTTGACCAGATTGTTGCCCTGCGTTCCCTGAATGAATAGCGTCAGGTCAAAGCCTTTAAACGACATGACCGAGTTTAAGCCGTAGATAAAGTCGGGATTTGGGTTGCCGATGATGGTCTTATCGAGCTGGTTGATGACGTTATCACCGTTCAGATCTTTGTATTTTACCCGCCCTTGATCGGTGTACCCATCCTCTACGTAGCCATAAAATACACTCAACGGCTGGCCTTCGCGGAGCAGGTTCGCGGCATCGCTAATCAGGGTAACCCCAACGCTTCCCCCCAGAATGTCCTGACCCCCATTGAGCTTCACAACCTTCGAGCGATTGAAGGAAATATTGCCATTCAAATCCCATTTGAAGGCTCTGTCGATGGCTCGGGCCGACAGGGAGATTTCAAGCCCTTTGTTCTGGATTTGACCCACGTTTCGGATGGTGCTGGTAAAGCCGAAGCCACTTGGCAATTGAACCGTGTTGAGCAGATCACGGGTATTCTTGATGTAATAGTCGAGGGTCAACTGGAAACGATTATTCAAAAATCCGGCATCGATACCAAAATCGAGCTGCTCGGTGGTTTCCCATTTCAGGTTGCCGGGCAATTGGGTTCCTGGGGCAAATGTATTGTAAAGCGCGTCGTCAAAGACTGTCTTTCCGACCGAGAGGTTGTTCTGGGTAGCATAAGCGTCAATGGCCTGACTTCCGGTCAAGCCCCAGCTTGCCCGGGCTTTCAGGTCGGTCATGAACGTTACGTTTTTCATGAAATCTTCCTCCGATACGCGCCAGGCCAGCGCACCCGATGGAAAGTAGCCCCATTTATTGCCTTCGCTGTATTTCGACGAGCCATCGGCCCGGATGCTGGCCGTAAGCAGGTACTTGTTGTTGTAACTGTAATTGATCCGGCCCAGGTAGGAGAGGAGGGTGCTATACGAATAACTCGTGCCGGGAATACCGGGCGTAGCAGCCGACCCCAGATTGGCCGTTTCGGTAATATCGCTCAGGAAGCCAACCCCCGACGCACTCAGGGACTTGTTCATGAAATTCTGATACGTAAAGCCTGCCACTGCCGAAATACTGTGTTTCTGGGCGATCGTTTTAATGTAGCTGATGGTATTTTCGCTCAACAGGCTCATCCCTCTCGTAGTGGATACGCTGGCGCTCCCCTGCGAGTTGATAAATTTGGTTGTTGTGTAGGTGTCGGTGCGATCGTCGCTGTTTTCAATCCCTCCCGAAATCTTGATCGCTAATCCGTCGAATGGCTTGAATGTCAGCGCGGCATTGGCCAACACCCGGTTCGCATCCACATTGTCGGTAAACTGTTCTAGGTAATTTAATGGGTTGATTAACACGTTGGAAATGAAGGGATAGGCCGTTGCCAGGACCCTGTACGAGCCATCCGTATTATATGGCGTCAGGGTGGGAGGAGCCGAAATGGCGGCCGAAATCAGAGTGCCTCCCCGGTTACCACCACCTGAATTCTGGCGTCCGGTAAGGATTTTAGTCAATGTGGCGCCATAAGTCAGATTGAATTTTTTGCTCACATCCGTCGAAATGTTGGCCCGGAGCGAGTAGCGCTTGTAATTGCTGCCCCGGATAATGCCATCCTGATTGAAGATGCTTCCGCCTACCGAAAACCGTGTTTTTTCGTTGCCGCCACTCACCGTCAGGTTATGCGTTTGCATAGGAGCTTTCTGAAAAACCAGATTCTGCCAATCGTACCCATCCCCAAAACTGTTGATCTGATCCTGGGTGAAATAAGGCGTCACTTTATCGTTGGTAGCCTGTTCATTATAAAAGGTAGCGTATTCCTTGGCATTCATCAGATCGAGCTTTTTACGGAGCGACTGGATGCTGTAGCTGCCTTCGTAATCGACGGTCATTTTCCCGGCTTTACCCTGCTTCGTTGTAATAATGACGACGCCATTGGCACCCCGCGACCCATATATAGCCGTTGCCGACGCATCTTTCAGTATCTCGATGCTTTCGATATCGGAGTTGTTCACAATGGTTGGATTGCTGCCTGATGTTGGGAAACCATCGACCACATACAAGGGCTCGTTGCTTCCCTGAATGGAGTTTGTACCACGTATACGAACGCTGATTGATGCTCCCGGCGCCCCTGTATTCTGGGTTACCTGAACACCTGGTGCCCGACCCGATAAGGCCTGTAAGACGTTTGTCGCCGGAAATGCATCCACTTCTTTACCTTTTACCTGGGCCAATGAACCGGTCAGGTCTGATTTACGCACCGTGCCATAGCCGACCACCACGACTTCGTCCAATTGCCGATTATCGACAGCCAATTCAACAGAAATCGTCGACTGATTGCCTATCGATACTTCTTTCGGTAAATACCCAACCGAAGAAAAGACCAGTGTTCCGTTAGGCTGATTGCCAACCGAGATTCGGTAATTCCCTTCAGCATCTGTCGTCGTTCCTGTCGTCGTTCCTTTCAGCGATACGGTAGTACCGGGCAAAACCGCATGATCGCCCGCTCCGGTTACCTTCCCTGTTATGACCGACTGGGCCCACCCAACCGAGCAACTAAGCAGAGTGGTTAAGCAGACAGGAATCCATCTGCATATAAATTGTTTCATTAGGAGTAAGGTTTAAGGTTAATTTTTATATTATAAAAATTAATTTTATTCTGTTACAATAGTACGGCTGTTTATCGATTAACTCCAAATTCTTTCTTGATTTTTCATAAAAAAATCCGGTGTGAACGGATACAGGTTTGTTGAACGGATATAAAAAAAAGGCCAAAGCCTTTCTGTTATTATTGTCTATGTCTTTCTAAATCAGTTTGTTATTAATAGTTTCAGCGCAATTTCGAAGCGAAAGGATCAGTTTTCGCTTATCCATAGCCATATAGCGGTATTCGGGTAGGTAGATACTCAAACTCGAAACAACGAGGCCGTTTTTATAGATGGGTACGGCAAGCCCGATCACATGCCGATTGGGAATCGTTTGCAGCGCTAACTTTTCCTGATGGATCAATGACAAGGCTTCATACAATTCCGTTTCGGACTGAATCTCCGGCCAGGAATCACCTGAAGGGAGGCCGTATTTACTGACAAAACGATGCGTTTTTTCTTTAGGCAGCATGGCCAGCAGCAGACGCCCAGAAGCTGAATCGTACACAGGTTTCAGATCGGCCGTACGAACCTGTAAGTCCTGTTCTGCAAAGGTTCTGTGTATAACAACTCGCTGATTATCTTTAAGTACAGCCAATAAACAGTTTTCGTTAATGGATTGAGTCAGGGCGTTCATTGGTTCACGGGCCGCTTCGAGCAAATCTTTCTGATAGGCTTCATTACCCGTCAGGGTATAGGATTTTGCTCCCAGGATGTAGCCTTTCTTTGTGCCCACCTGTTCGACATAACCACGAGCCACCAGTGTTTTTAGAATGTTGGCGCAGGTGCCATGGTTTAAGCTGAGTCCATCGGCCAGTTCGCCCAGCGATTTAGGTTGCTCGGGGTCATTGGCAATTAACTCCAGCAGATCTAACGCCCGATTAATAACTTGGATCATTTGTAATGAATTTTACAATGCAAAATTAATAGAACAACTGACAAAATAAAGGGTTTCGTACCCAGTCAACCCCTGACGGGCTAATAATACTATAAATGGCATTCGACAAGGGGCTAGCTAGTTTAGTATGAGTATGCATAAAAGACGTGCAGCTGAAGCACTGGCTAGCCAGGCTGATCATCCTCTGTTTTGTGCACAACCCATGAAAGCATTAGCCTTAACCTTGCTTGAGTAAGAAAGCGTTGCTTGCCCTTGATTGATCCAATCGACCAGGAGGAGGTTATAATAAAGTCGTTTTTAATCAAAAATTATTTGGTATTTATAACTATATTCCTGTAAAATTGTATTATTGATTAGGAGGAGCAGAATAGGCTAAGATAAAACAGAGCTTATTGGGCCATAAAGAGGGCGAAAATGAGTGGTCGTAACAGGTAGCTATGGTTTAATAGCTAATTTTTTTAACCGAAAAAGTGTCTTTTTGACACTTATGTGTGCAAAAAAGACTTTATACTAAAATTCAATACGCCATCGAATGGGAGTCGGAAAAGGCTAAGCTTACGACGGTGCTATCGGGCGATACATAAAAATCAGGTTTGACATCAATAGGTAATGCAGTTAAATCCAGAGCCAGTTAAAAACACTATGCTTTCAGTTAAAGAGTCAATTATTTATTGGGCGATACTGGTTGGCATTGGCCTGATCAGCGTTCAGTTTAAACCCATAAATCCGTATGAAGATCGGACGTTGAAGGGAGCTTATAAAAACTACTTCCCCATAGGGGTGGCTGTGGCTCCCCGCAACCTCAAAGGCCCCGAAGCCGATTTGATCACGCAGCAATTTAATAGCATCACCCCCGAAAATGCGATGAAGATGGGCCCTATTCATCCGCAGGAGAATCGCTATTTCTGGGATGATGCCGATGCCATTGTTGACTTTGCCACTCAAAAAGGTATCCGGGTGAGAGGCCACACACTCTGCTGGCATAATCAGACACCCCGGTGGTTCTTTACTGATTCCTCTGGAAAACAGGTAACAAAAGACGTGCTCCTAGCGCGTATGAAGCGGCATATTACGGATGTCGTGAGTCGGTATAAAGGCAGGATTTACGCCTGGGATGTTGTCAATGAAGCCGTCCCCGATACAGGTACAGATATCTATCGCCGATCTAACTTCTATACGATCGTAGGGGAAGAGTACATCGAAAAAGCCTTTCAATACGCGCACGAAGCCGATCCGAAAGCGGTCCTGTTTTATAATGACTACAACACCGAAAATGCTTCTAAACGGGATCGGATCTATCAACTGGTTAAGCGGCTTAAAGACAGGCATATTCCGATAAATGGGGTCGGTTTACAGGGGCACTGGTCCATTTATGAGCCATCGGCTCAGGAGTTAGAAACCTCAATAACTCGGTTTGCCAGCCTCGGACTGGCCGTTCAGATCACTGAGCTGGACCTTTCGGTATACCCGAAAGAGCATGTACGTCGTCAGCGAAAGGATACCGATGTTGCTGAATTCACCCAGGAAATGGCTGATAAGCAGACTGCCCAATATAAACTCCTGTTCGATATATTTCGAAAGCATAAAAAGAACGTAACGGGGGTTACGTTCTGGAATGTATCGGACAAATCGACCTGGCTGGACAACTTTCCCGTGGCCGGGCGAAAGGATTATCCCTTGTTGTTCGACCAGAACTACCAGCCCAAGAAGGCTTTCTGGAGCGTGGTTAATTTTTAATGACAACTCTTTCATCGACAACTAACCCATCGATTTTGGCTATTTTATGACTCTACAGGACCAGGCGTTATGGCAGTTATATCGGGAGGGCGATAAACAGGCATTGGGCCAGTTGGCCGAACGCTACTATCGTGCGCTGAAACACTATGGACTAAAATTTATGGTCGATGAGCGGGTTGTAGAAGACTGTATTCAGGATCTGTTTTTACAGCTTTGGCAAAATCGAACCCAGATCAATCCGACCGAATCCGTAAAACATTATCTTTTCAAAGCCCTAAGGCATCATGTGCTGCTGCATTTGCGGTCGCAAAAACGGGCGTTGGTGGAGGAGTTGGACTGGGACAGCTCAGTGGCGGAAGAAAGCGATTCAGAGACCCTGCTCATTCAGCGGGAGTCCTTAACCAGTCTGACCAACACGATTCAGGACCTGCTGGCTTCGTTGCCCAATCGCGAACGGGAGGCACTTTACCTGCGGTACTACGAAAATCTATCTATACCTGAAATTGCGGAGGTTATGAACGTAAACCGGCAATCGGTTTCTAATTTTTTACAGAAAGCTATCCATAAGCTTCGAAGCCGTTGGCTTTCACCCGCATTTCTGGCCATCGGTATTCTGCTGAACAAGCTCGTTTTTTAGCCTCTTGATCTGGCTGAGAATTCCTCTTTAAACGGAATGTCAAAAAAAATGCAAATCGACTGCCAGACAGCGATTTGCATTTTTTTTCAAAAAATTTCGCTTTAAGTAGGGTATCGTTGGTAGGCTTCTTCATACTATCAATAAAAATAGTCGAAAAGTACCAATGGGCCACCTACCCGAAAATCTGTCAACGGTTGAAGATTTTTTAGAGAACGACGCGTTTCGGGCGTGGGTGCTGGAAAGGCAGCCGCAGGACCGACTGTACTGGCAGGCCTGGCTGGTTCAACATCCCGAAAAAAGAGAGATGTATGAGCAGGCCGTAGTCACCTTATTGGCGCTACAGGGCAAACAGATCGAACTCTCGGATCAACACGTAAAAGACAGAGCCTCGGAGATTGTCGATCAGATGCCCGACGCACGTACGGTGCACAAGCCGCTGCTGAGTTGGTACTGGGGGCGTTGGATGAGTGCGGCTGCCGCAATTGGTCTGATGATCTGGTTTCAGGTGGGTAGCCCCGTATTTAGCCCATCGTCGAAACCCAGTGGGCAGACTAAACAGGCTGTAGCGAGCAAGGAGTGGAAGATTGTAAAAAACGTAACAGGCCAATCTTTAGTGGTGCTCTTGCCCGACAATTCATCCGTGCTTTTATCGACGGGCAGTGAGCTGCGCTTTCGTCGGCAAACCAGCCATGCCCTTCGTGAGGTGTACCTGCAGGGTGAAGGTTTTTTTGAGGTGGCCAAAAATCCGGCTAAACCGTTTATTGTCTATACAAACAACTTGACCACTAAGGTGTTAGGTACCAGTTTTCAGGTGCATTCGTTTGCAAAAGAGGCTACGTCCTATGTAAAAGTAAAAACGGGTAAAGTGACCGTTACGCCGGTCAGTTCGCCCGACAAACCGATTTTGCTTACGGTAAATCAGGAACTTAAGCTCGGAGCCGCTACAAAACAGTTGATCAAACACAACCATTTTGTAGCGGAAGATGGCCCCGACGCTATTGTCAGTCAGCAGTTTACATTCAACTATACACCTATTCCGGCCGTATTCGATCAGTTGGCAGCCAGCTATCATATGCCGATCCACTACGACCAGCAGTTACTACACAACTGCACCTTTACCGGCCAACTCAACGATGTGCCTTTTCTTGAAAAAATCCGGCTCATCTGTCTCACGACGGAGTCTTCTTATGAAGTCATTGACAATCAGGTTGTTATTCATAGCGCTGGCTGTAATTAATTATTAACCATAACCTATCGTATGCTTATGCACTAGTACTTCTCGCTTACTACATGAAAAAGCGATAGTGCTACCAACACTATCGCTCGGATCGCCCTAAATGTGTCTTACTTACACATTCTCCCTCTACCAAAGGGACAGCGAATTTTTGTCAGTTCTTCCCAGAAACCAACAACGATTACAAACCTATGCATTCTTGCTTATTGAACCGTAATGTATGGCTCAGGATTATGAAATTTTCAAGCCTGCAACTCTTATTCGTGCTTGCTTTAGCCAATGCAAGCCTTGCTCTGGACGGAAAAGCCCAGGAACTCTTAACCCGTCGTGTAAGCATCTCCGCTCAAAATGAGGATGTTGAGACAACGATCAAACGAATTGAAAAACTGGCGAATGTTCAATTTCTGTTTAGTCGGGAAATCATTCAATCGAAACGAAAGATCAACTACCGGGCTAAAAACGAACAGCTTTCGCTGGTATTAGATCATATTCTGGCTCCGCTCAATCTGAGCTACGAGGTAGTTGGGCAGCAGATCGTTATCAAGCGGGATATGGCCCCCACGGCGTTTCCGCAGGATAAAACATCCGGTGAGGTTCCCTTAGAACAGCCTCAGGACCGGCAGATTACGGGCTGGGTCACGGCTGAAAATGGGGAAGCGTTGCCTGGCGTAAATATTCAGATCAAGAATACGACGCGGGGGACAACTACCGACGGTAATGGCAATTACCGACTTTCAGTTCCTGAAGAAGCGGGTACCGTACTGGTTTTTTCGTTTATCGGTTATGCCACTCAGGAAGCAGCCGTAGGCACCCGGTCTGTGGTCAATATTACGCTGGCTGCCGACGATAAAACGCTGAATGAGGTGGTGGTAGTCGGGTATGGTACACAGCGCAAACGCGACATTACTGGTGCTGTCGCGTCGGTAAATGAGACAACCTTAAAGGAAGTACCCGCTCCAAACCTGCTCAATCAGTTAAAAGGCCGGGCCGCCGGGGTTTCGATTGTGAGTAACGGCACGACACCCGGTGCGCAGCCACAAATCCGTATTCGGGGCAACCGGACGTTGACCAGCAGCACAAATCCAGGAACGGGCGATAACCTGGATGGGCCACTGGTGGTAGTTGATGGGATACCGTATGGCGGGTTGAATGACATCAACCCCGACGACATTGTTAACCTGGAGATTCTGAAAGATGCATCGGCTACAGCCATTTATGGATCGCGCGGCTCCGGGGGGGTTATTCTGGTAACTACCAAACGGGGAAAAGTGGGTAAGCCTGTATTCTCATACGATGGCTATCATGGTGTAACCACCATCATGGGCAAATACAACGTCTTCAACGGCACCGAGTACGCTCAGTTTAAAGCCGATGCCACGAAATATAATCGGGCGTCTCCCGGTACTACAGCCTATCCGCTTACCCAGAAAGAACAGGACGCACTGGCCGCTGGTGTTTCGACCGACTGGCAGGGACTTATTTATAAACCGGGCTTCATGACCAACCATCAGCTGGGTATGACGGGGGGCGTCGAAAATACGCAGTATTCGCTGGGCCTGGGTTATTTTAATGAGACCGGCATTATCCCCAGCCAGAATTTTACCCGGGTCAATATTCGCGCTACCATCGACCAGCGCATTGGTAAGCGAATCAAGGTTGGCTTGAATACACTCAATACACTGACCTATACCAATACACCAGGAGGAGGTGGTATTCCGGGCGGTCTGGTGAGCTTAACCCCACTAGCCTCGCCTTATAATGCGGACGGCTCAGTAAACCTGTTCCCGGCTGAAGGCTCTATCGATGCCGCCCGGATCAGCCCCCTGACCATCATCACCAAGAAAGATTCGTATTTGAACACCACGCGTTCGTTACGGACGTTCAACAGCCTGTATGCCGAGGTGAACATCCTGCCCGGTTTGCGCTATCGGTTCAATGCCGGGTTGAATTTCAGCCAGTCGAATTTCAATGGGTACAACGGTCCGCTGACCTATTTTAACACCGCCACGGTGCAGTCGTCGTCCAACGCCGAAATCAGCAATACGGAATATTGGGATGTAAACCTCCAGCATTTATTGTATTTCGATAAAACGTTTGGCAAACACAAACTGAACGCTACGGCACTCTACGAATACACCAAGAACCACTCACTGGGTAGCCGGTTTACGATCACAGGGGTTCCGGCCGACTACATCAAAACGGGTAATTTCTCGCTGGCTTCCGGAACGCCTGTTGCCGCTTCAGACTTTGGTAATTCGTTTTCAGAAACCGGGTTGCTGTCATACATGGGTCGGGTGAACTATAGTTACAACGACCGCTACCTGTTGACCTTAACGCTGCGCCGGGATGGTTCGTCGACGCTCTCACCCGCCAATCGCTACTTTAACTACCCGGCCATTGGAGCGGGCTGGAATATCATCGAGGAGCCTTTTATGAAAAGTGTTCCAACGATTTCGAACCTGAAACTACGAGGTAGCTGGGGTTTGTCGGGTAACCGAAACGTAGGGGCTTATTCAACCCTGGGTGCTCTATCAGCGGGCTATTACAATTTCGGAACGGGCACGGCTGGTCAGCAATTGGCGTATACGGTGACCAGCCTTCCGGCTACCAATCTAGGCTGGCAGTCTACAGAACAGATTGACCTTGGTCTTGATTTTGGGGTGCTGAATAACCGCATTACGGGTTCGATTGATTACTACCACCAGAAAACAAAGGACATTCTGTTGTCGGTGCCGCTCCCGGCGAGTAACGGTGCTAGTTCGACGCTGAAAAACCTGGGGAGAACCGAAGGGCAGGGGTTAGAAACTTCGCTGACGGTCGACATTTTCAGAAAGCAGGGAGGCTTTAACTGGAGCGTGGATGCCGTTTACTATTTCAACCGGGAGAAAATCACCCAGCTCACTACGCCCTCCGAAATGTCTAACGTTGGCGCTGGCTGGTTTGTTGGGCAGCCCCTGTCGGTCATCTACGACTACAAAAAGATAGGCATCTGGCAAACATCTGATAAAGAGAATGGTACACTGGCTAAACAGACCTCTCCGGTACAGTTTCCGGGCCAGATTCGGGTGGAGGATGTCAATGGCGATGGTAAGATTGACCCCTCCGACCGGCAGATTCTGGGCAATTTCCAGCCTAAGTTTGAAGCAGGTCTGACCAATCGGTTCAACTACAAAAACTTTGATCTGTCGATTGTTACGTTTGCCCGTATGGGTATGAAAGTCGTTGTGCCCTACCTCACAGGTAACGCGGGCGGTGGCGGTGGATTTGCCTTCTTCAACCAGGCTCGTTCTAATCAGGTTAAGGTTGATTACTGGACTGAAACCAACCCGACCAATGCCTTCCCGGCTCCTGATGCTGGTCAGGCGGTAGCCTTTTTTGGATCAACATTAGGTTACTATGACGGTTCGTTCATTAAAGTCAGAAGTATTAATCTGGGCTACACGGTTTCGGGGCAGTTCCTTAAAAAAGTGGGCATGAACTCGGCCCGGCTGTATCTGAACGTTACCAATCCGCTGATTCTGTATTCGCCGTTGGTTCGTGATAAACTGGCCGTTGACCCAGAAGGGAATGGCTATGCCAGCTCTACGGTAAGTGCCCAGGGAGCGGAAACAGCCACGCAGCAGCGTCAGATTGCCATAAACCTCAACAACCCGCCCGTTCGCCAATTTACGTTCGGTGTCAATCTTAAATTCTAACTGTCGACATTCCCATGAAAGCAATAAAAATTGGATTTATCGTTGGCCTGACCGCTCTGATGAGCACAGGCTGCGAAAAAATATTGGAGGAGAATCCACAGTCACAAATTGTTCCGTCTTATTTCAATAGCGCAGCCGGGGTGCTTGGGGGGATCGCCGGGGTCTATAATGATATACGTTCTCAGTGGGGTACGGAAGGGTTCACCGTTGAAATGCAGGCGGGTACCGACGAGTTTTTGCAGGGAGCCAGCTCAGGCGGTGGCTCTGCCTATACCTATAACGGCCTGAACGGTAGTAACTTCGGTTCTGCCTGGGGCGTCGCTTTCCAGGACATCAATACGCTGAATGGGGTACTGCAATACGGCCAGACGGTTGATTTGCCGGATGCAACCCGGAAGCAATATCTGGCTCAGGCCAAGTTTCTACGGGGTTTCTGGTATTTTTATCTGGTACAAACCTGGGGCGATGTGCCACTCAATACCACCTTTATTACAGTAGCTTCTCAGGCGGCATCCCGCCAGCCAGCGGCTCAGGTATATGAGCAAATTATTAAGGATCTGACGGAAGCGGCTGCTGATCTGCCCAATACGCCAACGGCTCCATTTCTGGGGAAAGCGGCTACCAAACCTGTAGCCCAGTTACTGCTGGCGAAGGCGTATCTAACGCGCGGTTGGCTCAACAATACAGCCGCCGATTTTACCCAGGCCGCGTCTATTTGTGCTGATATTATCGCCAACAAATCATCGTACGGACTGGATTTATGGCAGGACTTTGGCGATGCGTTCGTACCCGCCAACGATTATGGCAAAGAAACCATGTTTGTCAGCGACCACGTACTTGATCCAAAATATGGCTATTATACCGTTGGTGGAGCGGCTAGTGGCGGAGCTGCCCAAAATCTGACCCCCTGGTTTACCAACTGGAATTATCCGAACAACAGTGGCGTCAACTCCTACAAAAGTGCTACGGGCGGATACGTAAACAGCGGTACGTCGCTGATGACTCGGGATTCACAGTATGGACGGCCTTACGTTCGGATGCGCCCGAACAGCTACAAATGGACCACAGGCGCAAACGTTGGAAAGAATTACTTTCTGGATCAGGCCTTTACGAATCGTACTGTCGATTCACGGTTTATGAACTCGTTTTATACAGTTTATATTGCCAACATCTCGGTTACAAACAGTGCTACGGCGGCTAATAACAAACGAGGTATTAGTTATACAACTGTTGCAGGTGCCGATACGGCCGTTTGGATCCCCGACTTCGAAGTAGAAGGAGCCCCACAATTCATTGGTACACGTCCGTTCAAAGGCCTTGTTGTACCGCCAAGCATGTGGGATAATGGTATTTTTCCGGCGCTGAAGAAATTCATGGACCCGAGCCGGGGCGCTAACTTCAACGACCCATCGACCCGCCCCTGTGTGTTGTACCGTTTTTCGGACGTATATCTGACAGGAGCCGAAGCGTATCTGAAAGCGGGCGATGCCGCTAAAGCAGCCTCACTGCTCAACGTAGTACGCCAGCGGGCAGCTTACCGGAAAACCAACACAGCGGCTCAGAATGCTGCGGCTGCAACGGCCATGACCATTACAGCCGCCGATGTAACCGTCGACTTTATCCTGGATGAGCGTACCCGCGAACTGTTTGGTGAATGGCAACGCTGGCATGACCTGGTTCGCACCCGGTCGCTGGTACGTCGGGTAAAAGCCTGGAACCCGGAAGCTGCTCCGTATATTCAGGATTTCCATATGCTACGGCCAATTCCGCAGTCGCAGATAGACCGGGTAGTGGATGGTCCTAAGTTCCCGCAAAATCCGGGTTATTAAGTAAAGTGCTGAAAATCAGAGAATTTTTTTGTCATCCCGAGGAACGAGGGATCTTCGGTAATTGACTCTTTGATGGGCTCACCCGAAGATCCCTCGTTCCTCGGGATGACAAAAAAAGCTATCGAGGCAAAAGTTTAAACTGACGCAGAAGCGAGAGGACTAAAGATTTTAGCCTCTTGCTTCTTTTTAGCGTATACTAATTCGCCGAATCTAATGAGACTGGTTCTTTGCCTTTTTTTTCTGACCACCACAACGCTTTGCTTTTCGCAAACTAAACCGCCGTTAAAGCTCTGGTACGATAAACCTTCGGGCCAAACCTGGGAGAATGCTTTACCCATTGGGAATGGCCGACTGGGGGCAATGGTCTATGGCAATGTAGGCAAAGAAACCATTCAGCTCAATGAGCATACGGTCTGGAGCGGTAGTCCGAATCGGAACGATAATCCCGATGCGTTGGCCGCTCTGCCCGAAATACGGCAGTTGATTTTTGATGGCAAACAGAAAGAAGCTGAGAAACTGGCCAACAAGTCGATCATTACCAAAAAATCGCATGGGCAGATGTTTCAGCCCGTTGGTAGTCTGCATTTGATCTTCGATGGACATGAGAATTACAGCAATTATTACCGGGAGCTGGACATTGAGCGGGCCGTTGCCAAAACGTCGTATACCGTCGATGGGGTAACCTACACCCGCGAGATACTGGCCTCTTTCCCCGACCGGGTTATTGTGATGCAACTGACAGCCAGTAAGCCGGGCAAGCTGTCGTTTTCCGCTTCTTATTCTACTCCCCAACTCAAGCCCGTCATTATCGCATCGGGCAACGAACTAACCCTTTCCGGAACCACATCGGACCATGAAGGGGTAAAAGGGCTGGTCCGCTACAAGGGCATTACCCGGCTCAAAACGCAGGGCGGCACACTCGCGGCCAACGACTCCACACTAACTGTACAAGGAGCCAATACGGCCACGATTTATATATCCATTGCCACCAATTTCAATAATTACAAAGATCTCAGCGGGGATGAAAATGCCCGTGCCAAAACCTACCTGGATAAAGCCTACTCCAAAAGCTACGCGGCTGTCCTGGCGCCACACGTGGCTGCTTATCAACACTATTTCAACCGGGTTAAACTCGACTTAGGCACAACCGAAGCGGCCAAACTCCCAACCGACGAACGACTAAAAAATTTCCGCTCGGTCAACGACCCGCAGTTAGTGACGATTTACTATCAATACGGACGATACCTGCTGATTTCATCCTCGCAAGCCGCCCGCGACGGCGAACTGGGGCAACCCGCCAACTTACAGGGGATCTGGAATAACAAAATGCGTCCACCCTGGGACAGTAAATATACCATCAACATCAACGCCCAGATGAACTACTGGCCAGCCGAGAAGACGAACCTGGCCGAATTGCATGAGCCGTTTTTGCGGATGGTCCGGGAGTTATCGGAAACGGGGCAGGAAACCGCCAAAGTCATGTACGGCGCTGGTGGCTGGATGGCCCATCATAACACCGACATCTGGCGAATCAATGGCCCGGTCGATGGAGCTTTCTGGGGGATGTGGACAGCCGGGGGCGGCTGGACGAGCCAGCATCTGTGGGAGCATTATCTGTACAATGGCGATCAGGCGTATCTGGCCTCGATTTACCCGGTTTTAAAAGGGGCGGCTCAGTTCTACGCCGATTTTCTGGTCGAGCATCCGAAGTACCACTGGCTGGTTGTCAATCCGGGAACATCGCCCGAAAATGCCCCTCAGGCGCATGAAGGCTCCTCGCTGGATGCGGGTACGACGATGGACAACCAGATTGTGTTCGATGTGTTTAGCACCGCAATTCGTGCGGCTGAACTGCTGAAAAAAGACGCCGATTTTGTAGCCCTGCTGAAACAAAAGCGGAGCAAACTGCCGCCCATGCACATTGGGCAGTATGGTCAGTTGCAGGAATGGCTCGATGATGTCGATGACCCGAACGACAAGCATCGGCACGTTTCGCATTTGTACGGCCTCTTTCCGTCGAATCAAATCTCGGCCTATCGGACACCGGGCTTATTTAATGCCTCACGCACGACACTAACCCACCGGGGCGATGTATCGACAGGCTGGAGCATGGGCTGGAAAGTGAACTGGTGGGCTAAACTTCAGGACGGTAACCACGCCTATGCACTGATTCAGAATCAACTGACCCCATTGGGCGTCACGAAAGAAGGCGGTGGTACATACAACAACCTGTTCGACGCTCACCCTCCGTTCCAGATCGATGGCAATTTCGGCTGTACGTCGGGCATCACCGAAATGCTGATGCAAAGCAGTGATGGAGCCATTCATCTGCTGCCTGCCCTTCCTGATGTTTGGCCGACGGGCAGCATTACCGGCCTACGGGCGCGTGGTGGTTTTGAGGTGGTAGACATGGCGTGGAAAGACGGAAAACTCACGAAGCTGACCGTTAAGTCGAATCTGGGCGGCAACCTTCGTTTGCGGACGCCGAACGCAATGAGAGTCAGTAGTGGAACGGCCTTGAAACCAGCATCTGGCCAAAACCTGAACCCGTTCTACCAGATCGAAGAGACACCCGCCCCCATTGTATCGGAGAAGGCCAACCGTACGAACCCGACCTTAAAACCAACCCAGCTTTATGACTTGCCCACCCAGCCGGGTAAGGTTTACACCCTGGTGGGGCAGTAACCTTTTTGTCATCCCGAGGAACGAGGGATCTTCGGGTGACCCCATTAAAGAGCCAATTACCGAAGATCCCTCGTTCCTCGGGATGACAAAAGCGTCGAGATGGCAAAAACGGAATGATAAAAAAGCGAAGAGAAAAAAGTGGCTTGAAATGCGTAAAAATGTAGCGCTATGAATGGGTATGCTTTCTATGTCTATATCGTTACTAATTCTGAAAAAACGGTGCTGTACACGGGTATGACAAACGACCTGGTCAGGCGGCTAGAGGAGCATTATGAGTCGCGTGGGCAACCGGATAAATTTGCGGGCAAGTATTACTGCCACCGACTGATATATTGGGAGCATCACCAGTACGTTTACAACGCAATCAGTCGTGAAAAAGAGATCAAAGGTGGGCGACGAGAAAAGAAAGTAGCATTAATCAATTCGATAAATCCTGAATGGCGCTTTCTAAATGATGACATTCAATCATAACTAAGACTAGAAATCCGCTTTTCTGTCATCCCGTTTTTTTTGTCATCCCGAGGAACGAGGGATCTTCGGAATAGACACTCTGATAGCCTATTACCGAAGATCCCTCGTTCCTCGGGATGACAAAAACGGGATGACAAAAAAACAGTCAAATACAGAATGAAAAAAATACTTATTACGACAGCTTTAATCGCGGTTCTTGCTGGCCAAAGCCAAACAACGTCCGCCCAAACTACCCTGGTCAACCCAATTCTGACTGGGTTTTACCCTGACCCTAGTATTGTGAAGGTTGGGCCGGACTATTACCTGGTTAACTCGACGTTTTCCTATTTTCCAGGGCTTCCGATCATGCACAGCAAAGACCTGAAAAACTGGAAGCAAATCGGCAATGTGATCGATCGGCCCGAACAAATGGATTTCATGGGCGAACGCCTGACGCGTGGGCTATTCGCACCGGGCATTAGCTATAATAAAGGCACATTCTACGTTACCTGCACAGACATCGACCACGACGGTAATTTTGTCGTTACGGCCAAAAATCCCGCTGGCCCCTGGAGCAATCCCGTTAAAATTCCGCAGGTACGGGGTATCGATCCATCTATTTATTTTGATGAAAGTACCGACAAAGCCTACATCATCTACAACAGCGATGCTCCCGACCGTAAGCCGCTGTATTCGGGTCATCGGACGATCCGTATGTATGAGTTCGATCCAGTGAATCTGAAAGTGGTGGGGGAAGAAAAACAATTGGTCAACGGCGGGGTGGATTTGTCGAAAAAACCGGTCTGGATTGAGGGGCCGCACATCCTGAAACGTAATGGCTGGTATTACCTCTACGCAGCCGAGGGCGGTACATCGGTCAATCACTCCGAAGTCGTCTTGCGGAGCAAAGATGTCTGGGGGCCATACGTGCCCTTTGAAGGCAATCCGATCCTGACGCAGCGCGAGTTGCCCGCCGACCGGAAAGACGCCATTACGTCGGCGGGTCATGCCCAATTTATAGAAGGCCCCGACGGGAAATGGTATTCAATTTTTCTGGCGGTACGTCCTTACGAAGGCGATTATTACAATACGGGTCGTGAAACGTTCATTGCGCCCTTGACCTGGGAAAACGACTGGCCCATGATTGAGCATGGCGAGAAAGCCATTTCGTACAGCTATCCTGTTAATTTTAAAGAAGTTAAACAGAAAGGAGCGTTGCCGCAATCAGGTAATTTCGCTTATACGATCAACTTCGACAAGGAGCTTGACCCTTCCTGGCTGTTCATGCGCACCATCGACAAAAGTTCGTACGCACTGTCGAAGAAAGAAGGGCTGACGCTCAAACTAAAGCCCGAAACGATCATGGAGTTTGGGAATCCATCATTCATCGGCAAACGGCAGCAACATTTGTACAGCACCGCCGAAACCGAACTGACATTTACCCCAAAATCGGACAAGGAAAAAGCTGGTTTTGTGATCTTACAGGACGAAGGGCATTTCTATTTCCTGTGTCAATCGAAAGCGCAGGGTAAAGATGTGCTGCAACTCTACAAAGGAGTTCCGAGGTCAAAGGAGATGGAGTTGATGACCGAAGTGCCACTGGATGCTAAAGCAGCCAAAGTGGGTCTACGCATCGCATCACAGGGGGATAGTTATAGTTTCTACTACGCCACCGACGCCAAAAACTGGCAACTGCTGAAAGATAAGGTTGATGGTAAATTTCTGAGTACCAAAGTGTCGGGTGGATTTATCGGTTGTGTATACGGCCTGTACGCTACGTCGTCGGGGGAAGCCAGTACGAATTCGGCTTCGTTCCAGTACCTCAAATACGCGGGCGATGATCCGATGTATAAAAAGTGATATTTTCGAGCCCCTGGCCTGTGTCCTCACAGGCCAGTCATAGCTAGTTTACGGTGGTCTGTGAGGACACAGACCAGGGAAGTGGAAGTAAATCATTGTTTTTTTGTCATCCCGAGGAACGAGGGATCTTCGGTAGAGCCAATACTATCCATCTACCGAAGATCCCTCGTTCCTCGGGATGACAAAAAAACAATGGCTAAAAACAAAGTTTTTTTTCTGAAAATGAATGCATTACGTACTATAGCCCTCCTCCTGTTAGTCAGTCTCCCGGCTTTGGCGCAGATGCAGCCGTTTACCTTGCAGGAGGTGAAGCTGACGGGCGGAGCGTTCCGAAATGCACAGGATGTTGACCTGAAGTACATTCTGGCACTCAACCCCGATAAACTGCTGGCTCCGTATCGGATCGATGCGGGCTTACCCCTGAAAGCCCAGCGTTACGGAAACTGGGAAAGCTCCGGGCTTGATGGGCATATCGGCGGCCACTACCTGTCGGCCCTGGCCATGATGTATGCATCGACCGGGGATGCTGAACTGAGAAAACGACTAGATTACATGATTGCGGAACTGGCTCAGTGCCAGGCTAAAAACGGTAATGGCTACGTGGGCGGCATTCCGCAGGGGAAAGTATTTTGGGCGCGGATTCACAAAGGGGATATTGACGGCAGTGGTTTCGGGCTAAACAACACATGGGTGCCACTTTACAACATCCACAAGCTGTTTGCGGGGTTACGTGATGCCTATGAATACGCGGGCAATCAACAGGCAAAACAGGTGTTGATTGGGCTAGGCGACTGGTTTATCGACCTCATCAAGCCCTTGTCTGACGAGCAGGTTCAGCAGATTCTTCGTACCGAACATGGCGGCATCAACGAAACCTTTGCGGATTTGTATATCCTGACGAAAGACAAAAAATACCTCGAAACCGCACAGCGCCTGTCGCACCGTTCGCTGTTGAACCCGTTGCTGGCGAAGCAGGATAAACTGACGGGCCTTCATGCCAATACGCAGATTCCGAAAGTGATTGGGTACGAAAAAATAGCCATGCTGACGGGTAAAACGGACTGGTCGGATGCGGCTCAATATTTTTGGCAGAATGTGTCGCAGACGCGGAGTGTCGCCTTTGGGGGCAATAGCGTCCGCGAGCATTTCAACCCCACAACCGATTTCAGCCGGATGCTGCGGTCGAATCAGGGGCCGGAAACCTGTAATTCGTTCAATATGCTGCGGCTAAGTAAAGCCCTGTTTCTGGACAAGGCCGATCCGAGCTATCTCGATTTTTACGAACGGACGCTGTATAACCATATTCTGTCGAGCCAGCACCCGCAGAAAGGTGGGTTTGTGTATTTCACGCCCATTCGGCCCAACCACTACCGGGTGTATTCGCAGCCCGAAACCAGCATGTGGTGTTGCGTGGGGTCAGGTTTGGAGAATCATACCAAATACGGTGAACTGATTTACAGTCATTCGGTCAACGATCTGTTTGTCAATCTGTTTATCCCATCGACGCTCAACTGGGAAGCTAAGAAAATACAGCTTACGCAGGCAACCGAGTTCCCCTACAAAGACCAATCGGAACTGGTGCTGAAACTAGCGAAGCCGCAGACGTTCGCGCTCAATATTCGGTATCCCAACTGGGCCGAAGCCGTTGAGATTCTGGTCAATGGCAAGCCGCAGTCGGTTGATAGCAAGCCATCGAGTTATATGGCTATTCGCAGAAGCTGGAAAACGGGCGATCGGGTAACGGTTCGGTTCAAAACCGCAACCCATCTGGAATACCTGCCCGACGGTTCCAACTGGGCCGCTTTTGTGCATGGCCCAATTGTGCTGGCGGCCAAAACATCGACCGATAATCTGGATGGTCTTTTTGCCGACGATAGCCGCATGGGGCACGAAACCAAAGGCAAGTTGTACCCGCTCGATCAGGCGTATGCGCTGGTGGGTGATTCGACGACCTACACCGCCAAGCTAAAGCCCATTGCTCCCCTGACTTTCCAACTGGACTCGCTGACACTGCAACCCTTCTACGACCTACACGAAGCGCGGTATCAGATGTATTTTCAGACGTTTAGCCCAACCGCTTTTCAGGTGCAGCAGGCCCGTCTGAAACAGCAGGAAGCCGAGGCTCTGGCACTTGAAGCCCAAACGGTCGATAAGGTAAATTGTGGCGAACAGCAGCCCGAAGTCGATCACGCTTTCGAGGGCGAAAAAACGCAATCAGGCTACGATGATGAACGTTTCTGGCGCAGTACACGGTCTTTCATGGCCTATCAGTTCCAAAATAAAAATCAGGCAGGTAAATTTCTTGAGATCAGTGCTTTAGATAGTCTAAAGACAGATGCGGTTAGCTTCCTAATTAATGGTGGACCGGCGGAGGTAATTTCCAGGGATGGTAAAATTATTCGATTGAAAGCGATTGATAACGAAGTCATTAAGCTAAAAATAGTAGCTAAAAACGGAACCCCCACTCCCCGGTTTTATCAAATCAGACTCTTAAAACCCTAAATATTGATGGATTTCAGCCCAGTTAGACCCGGAAGAATTGTCGCTAATTTTAAATGTGTCAAACTAACACTATTGATAGTAAACCCTTTTGCTCAATCAATTATCAGGTTCTGTCTGCTCACTTTCGGACTCCTGATAGGTTGGGCTTCTTATGCTCAATCTAATTTCACCAGCAAAGTCATTGGAATAGGCGTCGTCGTGGCCGATCTCGACCGTTCGCTGGACTTTTACGTCAATGGCATCGGCATGGTCAAAACGGGCAGTTTCACCATCAATGAAGATTTTGGCAAACGCTCCGGTCTAACCAATGGTGTCGCCACGAACGTTACGATTCTGAAACTCGAAAATAGTCCTGAAGCTACCGACTGGAAACTGATGAGTTTTGGCAGTAAACCTTCGCATCCGAAACCCAAACACATTCAGGACGATACGGGAATGCAATACATCACGATTCAGGTGAAATCGCTGAAGCCCATCATTGACCGATTGACCCAAATGAAAGTGCCGTTTCTGGGAAGCACTCCGACGCCATTGAATGCCAAAGCGCACTTTGTGTTCGTGCAGGACCCCGATGGTAATTTCATAGAACTGATTGGCCCGCTGGAGTAAGCGTTTTTTGTCATCGCTATTTTTTGTCATCCCGACGATAGGAGGGATCTTCGGTAGGAGAATTTTTTGTATTGCCCGAAGATCCCTCCTATCGTCGGGATGACAAAAATGCATAAGTAGTTCATAATAAAGTACTTGTATGAAAAGTAACCTTCTTCAGTCCGGTTTACTGGTCGTTTGGCTTCTGCTGGTGCAGTTCTTGGCAAAAGCACAAACGGCGCATAACCCGATCATCTTTGCCGATGTGCCGGATATGGCCATGATTCGGGTGGGCAACACCTACTACATGAGTAGCACAACCATGCACCTGAGTCCGGGATTGCCGATCATGAAATCGAAAGACCTGGTCAACTGGCAGATGGTGGGTTACGCCTACGATACGCTGGGCAGTGTCGATGCGCTGAATCTGACCAACGGCAAAAGCACCTATGGACGGGGTTCGTGGGCGAGTAGCCTGCGCTACCACAACGGCCTGTATTACGTAACCACCTTCGCTCAAACCACCGGAAAGACCTATATCTATACGAGCAAAAACATTGAAAAAGGCCCCTGGAAAGAAGTTTCCTTCAAACCATCCTACCACGACCACAGCCTGTTTTTTGATGATGATGGCCGAACGTACCTGATCTATGGTGCGGGCAAACTCAAAATTCTCGAACTCAATGCCGATGCGTCGGGCGTGAAACCCGGCACCACCGAGCAGGTGCTGATCGAAAACGCCAGCACACCGTCCGGTACGGGCGGTGGCCTGCCTGCCGAGGGGTCGCAGCTTTTTAAAGTCAACGGCAAGTATTACCTGTTCAACATTAGCTGGCCCAAAGGCGGTATGCGAACCGTAATTATTCACCGGGCCGACAAATTGACGGGGCCGTGGGAAGGACGGGTAGCTTTGCAGGATTTGGGAGTGGCGCAGGGTGGACTGATCGATACGCCCGACGGTCGTTGGTTTGCCTATCTATTTCGGGATTTTGGTGGTGTTGGTCGTATTCCGTATCTGGTTCCGGTCAAATGGGAAGATGGCTGGCCAGTGCTGGGCGTTGATGGCAAAGTACCCGAAACGCTTGACCTTCCGGCCAGCAAGGGCTTAATCCCCGGCATTGTGCATTCCGACGAATTTACCCGCAAAAAAGGTGAAGCGGCCCTGCCCCTGGTTTGGCAATGGAACCATAATCCCGATAACAGTCTTTGGTCGGTGAGGGAGCGAAACGGTTTCTTACGGCTGAAAACGGGGCGGGTCGATACCTCATTTGTACTGGCTCGAAATACGCTCACCCAGCGAACCATCGGCCCCGAATGTTCGGGTTCTACCGCGCTTGATGTGTCGAACCTGAAAGACGGCGATTTTGCGGGATTAAGCCTGTTGCAGAAAAATTACGGTCTGGTAGGTGTAAAACGAGAGATCGGGCAGAACGCTATCGTAATGGTCAGTGCGGCTACTGGCAAGCCCGTTGAGGTACAGCGGGTGGCGTTGAATCAGAAAACGATCTATCTGAAAGCCGAATGCAATTTCCGGGATCGAAAAGACACGGCTCATTTCTTTTATAGCCTGGATGGTAAGTCCTGGACACCGATTGGTGAGCCGCTGAAAATGCCCTATACCATCCCGCATTTTATGGGCTATCGGTTCGGTCTGTTCAATTACGCGACTCAACAACCGGGTGGTTTTGCCGATTTCGACTATTTCCGAATCACCGATCAAGTTGTTGAGAGATAGGCTAAATAAGGCTTGTTAGGTTATTTAAGTTGTTGACTATAAGTTAATTAATGACAACGTATACATTCTTTTTGTCATCCCGACGGCAGGACCGGGCCGCCGTTGCGGGGATCTTCGGTAGAGGCCCTAAATACCCGTTTCCTGAAGATTCCTCCTATCGTCGGAATGAACTGTGTTACGAAACAAGAGGTAAGGCTAGTTTTTGATCAAAGTTTACCCCACTTCGGGCTACGGCAAAACACTGACGAACTAACTTATGCGCCACCGCTATCAAAGCCACCAGCTTGGGCTTACCTGCCCCCACCAACCGATCATACAAAGCAGCACAGGCCGGATTGGTTTTCTTGGCCTGCATACTGGCCATGTACAACAACTGACGAATTCGGCTGTTGCCCAACTTACAGATATGCCCCTTACCTTTCACCGAACTGCCCGACTCAAACA